>NZ_SNWD01000004.1 GCF_004361835.1 Stakelama pacifica | reverse complement strand
TGCTCCTCGCTGAACCTCGATCGCTTCATTCGTCCGTCTCCTTGTCGAAGGCCGGACTCTACCTATCAATGGAGGAAATCTAGGGGCTCAGACCAGCAGCATTCCACGATTGCGTGAAAAGCTGCATGATGAATTGTAGAATGTCGGTGCAGCAAGGAAGCATTCCAACCTCCACTATTTGCGACGATACCTACTGTATGCCGCGAGATGCCGGTTGCCTATCAGGTAAGCTACTTAGACTAAGTAAGGCTCGAAGCGAGTGGTGCATGCCGCAATCTGTCGCGCTGTTCGGCAAGCTTGGCCGCGTGGAAAAATCCCGAATGGTTAGCTTTCAGTGTTTTCCGCCTAAAAGCCGTCTTCCCGGATACGCCCCACTCTCGGTCGTTGCCGCTGCCTTTGCATTTTCTGAAAGCCGACGTTCAACTTACCAACGAGGCTGTGGGCCGGGTACGGCGACATTCGGCGGAAAGCGGACTTTGGGCATCGTGCGATCGATGGACCGCTTTGCGCATCAATGTCGGTCATTGCGGGGTGCCAGCCGGTCGTCTGAAAGCGGACGGCCTTTCCAAACGGTCTGGGCGGCCGGGTCTGGGACATTCCCGCCGTTCCTAACCAATGGCTTGAATGGCGGCTTCTTTTTGAAGCGGACGTTACCCGTTAGACAGCAGGTCCTACCGTAGACGCGCAATGCTCATTGGCACGAAGTCCTTTCAGCGTAAAAACGGCCCCATGTGTACAATGCGGCTGGAAGCATGGCGCGCAGACGGCTAGATCGGGTCCTGGGAGCACTATTTCTGGGGGCGTAAGTGCTTATTTCTATTGAGATTGCGGGCGAGGCGACATATCCCGCCGCAGGTGAGACGCTCACCGACCTCAAGAAGATCAACTACCTCTTCGGTCACAACGGCTGCGGGAAGACAACTGTATCCCGCGCCATCCACGACCCTGCCGCCCGTGCAGGCTACAGCGTATCGTGGAAGGACGGCCGGGCGATAGCAACCCTCGTCTACAATCGTGATTTCGCCGAAGCCAACTTCGGAGAGCAGCTCAAGGGTATTTTCACGCTCGGCGAGGGTTCGACGAAAACCGTCGAGGAAATCGAGAGCCTGCAGCTGCAGATCGGCAAGCTCGACGGCGAAATCGGCGGGTTGCGGCAGAAGCTCGAAGGCGACGATGGCGCAGGAGGTGGCCGTAAGGATCTCGCAGACGCGCGATCGCTCCTCGACGAGGCATGCTGGAAATCGCGGCAGGCCCACAAGGCGGTTTTCGAGGAAGCCATGGCCGGTCACCGTCAGGGCAAGGTCGCCTTCTGTAATAAGGTGCTGAAGGAGGCTGCGGAGAACAAAACCGACGTCGCCACCCTTGAGGATCTCACCGCGCGCGCCGCGACCGTCTTTCGGGATGCGACGCCGCCGGAAGTTGCTATCCAGCCGATCGACTTCTCCGCTTTCCCCACATTGGAGAAGTCGGCGATTCTTGGACGAAAGGTTGTCGGCCGTGACGACGTCGTCGTCGCCGCCCTGATTGGTCGGCTTGGCAACAGCGACTGGGTCAAGCAGGGCGTGGAGTATCTTACGGCGGCGGACGGCCCGTGCCCATTCTGCCAGCAGGCTGCCCCGGCCAATCTGCTGGAAGACCTGAACGCATTCTTCGACGAGCAGTATGAGGCGGATCTCGCGGAGATTGCGCAGCTGTCCATGCGTTACGAAGCAGCCACGAAGGCTGTGTGCGACCGTCTCGATGCCATTGTGGCCTCATCCGGCAGGTTCATCGATCCGGAGACACTCACCGAGCGCTACCACGCCCTGAAGACGGCGTTCGAACTCAACCACGAGCGGTTGCTAGCGAAGCGTCGCGAACCTAGTAGCGAGATCACGCTCGAAGATACGAAGGAGTTCGCGGACGCGATCGGCGATCTGCTGATGCAGGCGAACACTGCCATTGATGAATACAACGAGACCATCCGTGACCTATCCAAGTCCAAACGCATCCTGACCTCGCAGGTATGGCGCTTCATCGTAGAGGAGCGCCGGACCGACCTCACAACCTACGAGGCGGTCGCGACCAAGCTCGGTAAGATGATCGAGGGCATCGAAGCCAAGATCGCAGAGAAGAAGGGCGAGCGTGCCCGGCTCGTTGCTCAGTTGAAGGCTAAAGAGGCCAGCATCACGAGCGTTAAGCCAACGGTCGACGAGATCAACCGCATCCTCTCCTCATTCGGCTTCACCAGCTTCAAACTGGCCGTCGCCGGCGAGCGCGGGGACATGTACCGGATCGTTCGCCTGGATGGCTCCGACGCCGCGAAGACGTTGAGCGAAGGCGAGCGGTCGTTCATCACCTTCCTCTATTTCTATCACATGCTGGCCGGCAGCACGTCCGGCACAGGCACTACGGTCGAGAAGGTGGTGGTATTCGACGATCCTGTCTCGAGCCTAGATTCCGATGTGCTGTTCATCGTCAGCGCGCTTATCCGAAAGGTAGTCGGCGACGTCCGCGCCGGAAAGGGCTCGGTCCGGCAGATTTTTGTGCTCACGCATAATATCTACTTTCACAAGGAGGTGAGTTACGATCGGGATCGTCCCCTCTCAGGTTGCCGACGGGACGAAACGTTCTGGGTGGTGCGGAAGCGCGACAACGTCTCGTCGTTTCACCGCTATCCATTCAATCCGGTGAAAACCTCCTACGAGCTGCTCTGGGAGGACGTGCGCAATTCCGATCGCGCCAACCTCACCATCCAAAACACGCTGCGGAGGATCGTCGAGAACTATCTCGTCGTCCTCGGCGGCTGGCGACAGGATGCCATTGTCACGCTCTTCACTGGTCGCGACGCCCAAGTCTGCGCCTCGCTGTTTTCGTGGATCAATGACGGATCTCACAGCGCGCACGACGACATCTACCTCGCAGCCGACGACAACGCCGTGCAGAGCTACCTCCGCGTGTTCGAGCAGGTTTTCGAGAAAACCGGCCATATCGCCCACTACAAGATGATGATGCGGATCAGCGACGCGGACGAGGAAGAAACTGCGAAAGGCGAGGCGAATCCGGCTGCCGCCGGAGCGGCACTTCCTCCGATTTAGGCGCTTGAGCGGGGACCTTCAGAAGCCCGAGCCATACGGATGAATGGCTTTCTTGGCCGCGTCCATCCTTCTCCCGAGGAGCGGTTCGACGGAAAGGGAATGGCAGGTTCTGTCTAAGAGTAGCCGTTCGTGCGCTCAATCTGGAATGGCATGGTTTGGTCGGAAACGGACGGGAATATTGCGACGATCGAATGGCCGCTTCGTGAAATCCCCCGTCTACGAGCGCACAGTCCGAAGTCGGCCCAATGTAAGCCTTTGCGCTGGCTGGCCCGGAACGTCCGCAACTGGGGTGCTTTCTGCCGCCGTAACATCCTCGGCGCTCCATGCCTGTCGCAGCTCTCGCCTTTCAAAGCCGCCTGTCAGAAAACCACCCAGTTACTGCCGTACAGGCCCCGTCTGGCGCTTTCTGTGAGCGGTTGGCTATTCCCAGCGTTAATTTGTCCTCGCGGCCCAAGCTGCAAATCGCCCATCTGCTCTCGCGGGCTGCGCGTCAGCCGTTCGACCGCATACTCGCAACGTGCATCTATATGATTGAAACGAGCTACTTTAGTGGTATACACGGGTGTGACCACGGCTACATAAGCCGCTGTTTCAAAAGGGTTTTCGGGACAGGGTATAAATTCCCCTCAGCTCCACCAGCCGCCCTGTTTTCATACCGTCGATGCCCGCGCTCTCAATCGATCCCGTCGATGGGAATGTGACGTGCGGCGAGCGCCAGCGGCGCCTGCCGATGCGATACCAGAATCACGCCGGTCCCGGTAGCATCCAGCCATTCGCCTAGCCGCGTCACCAGCAGCGCCTCGGTCGCTGCGTCCAGCCCCTCGGTGGGTTCGTCGAGCAACAGCCAGGGCCGGTCGGCGAGCAGCGCGCGGGCAAGCGACAGCCGCTTGCGCTCACCGCCCGACAATATCCCACCGCTTTCGCCCAATAGCGTATCGAGCCCGTCCGGCATCGCCGCCACCCGGGTGTCGAGGCAGGCGATATGCAGCGCGGCGCGCATCTGATCCTCGCTGATACCGGGCCGGGCGAGGCGCAGATTGTCGGCGATCGAGCCCGCAAGCAGCGCGGCATCCTGCGGCGACAGTGCGAACTGGCCGGTCAATACCGTCTGCGAACATTCGGCCAGCGGTGTGTCGTTCAGGCGAAGCGTATGCACCGGCGCGCGCAGCCCGGCGAGCGCCTCGATCAGCCGCGTCTTGCCGCTGCCCGATGCGCCGGTGATCGCGATCCGCTCACCCGGCACGATCCGGGTGGCACCGATCGCCAAGGGCAGGGCGGCCTCGCGCTTCGCTTCGGCGCGGACCGGCTCGCCTTCAAGGCCGGTCAGCAGCGCCAGCCGCGCCAGACCCTGTTCGACGCTCGCCTGACGCATCGCGGTGCGCGCGAACGCTGCCATGGCTTCGACCGACGACGTTGCCGCAAGCAGGCCGAGCGCGATCAGCGCCGCCGGGCTTTGCGCGAACAGCAGCACTGCCGCCGCCGCAACCGTGCCGTACCCGATCAGTAGTCCGGCGACATGGCCTTCGCCCCGGAACAATGCGGCATTGGCGCGATCGACTCGTGCGGCGAGGTCTTCCAGCCGCTGGGCCACCCGGTCGGCAATGCCATAGCTGATGATCTCGGGCCGCGCGGCGGCGGCATCGACAAAGGCGGCGCGCAATTCACCGAGCGCATCGGCGGCTTCGGCAGCGGGCTCGCGGGTCCAGCGTGTGGCGGCATGTTTCAGCAGGAAAGGCAGTGCCGCGAGCAGCAGCGCCAGCGCGAGCGCCGCCATCCAGCCCGAAAGAATCGTCAGCCCGACCGCGAACAATGCGGCGGCAAGGCTGGCCGGGCGAGTGGGGCGGCGGACGATCAGATCCTCCAGCGCCTCGATGTCGCCGATCAGCCGCGCGCTGGCGTCGCCGCCCGACAGATCGGGCGCGGTGCGACTGTCCTGCGCGGCAAGCTTTCCGAACAACGCTCCGCGCCAGTCGGCCATCGCGGTCAGCGCGGCGCGATGCGACAATAGCCGCTCGCCATAGCGCGATCCGGTGCGGACAATGGCAAGGCCGCGAATCGCAGCGCTGGGGATGAGGTAATTGAACGCCGCGACTGCTGCCACGCCGCCCGCGCCTGCAATCGCCGCAGCTGTCAGAAACCAGCCCGACAGCGCAAGCAGCAGGACCGAGGAGATTCCGGCGAGCAGCGCGTACCAGAACGCCTGACGCAGCACGGTGGCTGTGCGGCCCCGAACGGCGTTATCGATCAGTTCGCGGTTCACAGCGCCACCTCCTCTCCGGCCGCTTCAATAACGATCGGATCATGCGTTGCGACCACCACGGCATGGTCACGGGCAAGCGCGATGAGCAGCGCGGTGATGTCGCGCGCGCTATCTGCATCCAGATCGGCGGTCGGTTCGTCGGCAAGGGTCAGCGAACGCCCGGCGAGAATTGCGCGGGCAAGGCCGAGCCTCCGCCGCTCGCCGCCCGAAAGCCCCGAACCGCGATGGTCGAGGATCAGGTCCAGCCCGGCCCCGCGCGCCGCCAGCATCGGCGACAGGCCGACGCGTTCGATCGCTTCGGCAATCTCATCCTGAGTCGCATTGATCCGCCCCAGTGCAAGATTGTCAGCCAGACTTCCGGGCAGGATCAGCGGGCGCTGCGCCGCCCAGGCGATATTGTCGGGAGCGACCGGCGTGATAGTCCCATCGGTCAGCGCCACTTGTCCGGCGATCGCGGCGAGCAGGCTGGTCTTGCCGCTCCCCGTCGGGCCGGTGAGCGCGATCATCCCGGTGCGCCCCAGTGCGAAGGAAACCGGCCCGATCGACCGTCCCGGCCAGTCGATCCGAGCGCCATTGGCCGCAATGCCGGTGAACGCAGCCTCAGCAGGGGCACGAACCAGCGGTTCGGGGAGCTGGTCAAGCGCGTCCGATGCCGCTTCGCCCAGCTGCTTTTCGTGATAGGCAGCGGCGAGGCGGCGCATCGGAAGGTAGAATTCGGGCGCCATGGCGAGCGCGAAAAACGCCTCGCGCAGGGTAAGCACTTCCGGATTGGGGAAGGGCAGCAGGCCGAGCAGGCTGAACCCGCAATAGACCGCGACCAGCGCAACCGCGAGCGCGGAGAAGAATTCGAGCACCGCGCTCGACAGGAATGCGATGCGCAGCACGCTGACGGTGCGGTCGGCCAGATCGTTCGCCGCACCGCGCACCTGCCGCGTCACGCGCTCCTCGGCGCGGAAATGGCGGATGATGCCAAGCCCGCGCACCCTGTCGACGAACAGGCCCGATAGCTGGCCCATCGCGCCCAGCTGCTCCTCCGATGCGCGCCGCGCCGCGGTTCCGGCCAGGATCATGCCGAGGATGAAGGGGATGAAGGTCGCCAGCAATATCCCCGCCGCGACCAGACTGGCAAAGGCAGTGACCGCGATGACGAACAACGGCGCAGCCGAAGCGGCGAAGCGGCTCGGCATGAACCGCGCCTGATAATTCTCGATCGCCTGCGGATGGTCGATGGCGAGCACCGCCGATGCGCCCAGCGAGGGCGGCTCCGCCATCGGTTCGCCGATCAGGCGGCGGATAACGGGCAGGCGGCGCGCGGCGGCAATGCGCTGAGCCCCCGTAATGGCGAGTCGATGGACCAGCCCCACCGCCACCGCGCGCACCAGTCCGCCGACAAGGATCAGCGCGACCGCCTCCGCCTCGATCAGTCCGCTGGTGGCGGCACCCGTTACGGCAATCGCGATTCCGGCGGCGAACAATGCGGCCCCTGCAAGGTCGATCAGCCACGCGAAACCGGCGGTATTTTTCTTACGCATCGAACAGCATTCCGGGCGTTCGCGCTCCTTTCTACGGACTATCCCCAATATCGACCCGAACGCACACGTCCTAGGCGACGGCTATCATTTGGGCGGCTGGGCCGCTGAAACGAGGACCCGTTACCATGGATATGGCCGTAGTCGAACTGTCGAGGCTGCAATTTGCCCTGACAGCTTTATATCACTTTCTGTTCGTGCCGCTGACGCTGGGTCTCTCCTTCATCCTGGTGATCATGGAGAGCATCTATGTGATGACCGACCGCCCGATCTGGCGCGACATCACACGCTTCTGGGCAAAGCTGTTCGGAATCAATTTCGTACTGGGTGTGGCGACCGGCCTCACCATGGAATTCGAATTCGGGACCAACTGGTCCTATTATTCGCATTATGTCGGCGACATTTTCGGTGCGCCGCTCGCCATCGAAGGGCTGATGGCATTCTTCCTCGAAGCGACGTTTGTCGGGCTGATGTTCTTCGGCTGGGACCGGTTGTCGAAGCGCGGGCATCTCGCCACCACCTTCATGGTCGCGCTGGGGTCGAACCTGTCGGCGCTGTGGATTCTGGTCGCCAACGGCTGGATGCAGCATCCCGCCGGTTCCACCTTCAACCCCGAAACCATGCGAATGGAAGTCACCAATTTCTATGAGGTGATCTTCAACCCCGTCGCGCAGGCGAAATTCGTTCACACGGTGAGCGCGGGCTATGTCATCGCCGCCACCTTCGTGCTGGGCGTGTCCGCTTTCTATCTGCTGCGTGGCCGTCATATCGAAGTCGCCAAGCGCAGCTTCGCCGTGGCTGCCGCTTTCGGGCTCGCCGCTTCGCTCTCGGTCGTCGTGCTTGGCGATGAAAGCGGCTATGCGCTGACCGACAACCAGAAGATGAAGCTCGCCGCGATCGAGGGAGCATGGGACACCGATGCCGCTCCGGCCGGCATCGCAATCTTCGGCCTGCCGTCCAATACGGGCCGCGAGACCAATTATGAGATCAAGGTGCCCTATGTGCTCGGCCTGATCGCCACGCGTAGCCTGACGGGCGAGGTATCCGGCATCAAGCCACTGGTGCGTCAGGCAGAGGCGCGCATCGTCAACGGCATCACCGCCTATGACGCAGTCGAAAAGCTGAAGGTCAACCGCAACGATCTCGCCGCACGCGAAGCCTATGAACGCACCAAGGCCGATCTCGGCTATGCGCTGCTCCTGAAACGCTATGTCGCCGATCCGCGCACTGCCGATGCAGCAACGATCAACAAGGCCGCATGGTCGACCGTTCCGAACGTCCCGGCGCTGTTCTGGCTGTTCCGCGGCATGGCGTTCATCGGCTTTGCGATGATCGCATTTTTCGGGGTCGCACTGTACTTCGCCAATACACGCAAGTTTGACCGGACCTGGTTCCTGCGTCTTGCGCTGTGGATCATGCCGCTTCCCTGGCTTGCCGCGGAGTTCGGCTGGGCGGTCGCTGAGGTGGGACGTCAGCCCTGGGCAGTGGAAGGCGTGTTGCCGACCTTCCTCGGCGCATCGAGCCTGACGGTACCGCAGATCTGGACCACGATTGCCGGTTTCACGGCGCTCTATGGCGTGCTCGCGGTGATCGAGGTGCGGCTGATGCTCGCGTCGATCAAAAAGGGCCCGGAAACCTACATTCCCTGGCGTCCGATGCGGGGTGCCGCTCCGGCTGCACCGAAACCCGCCGGCTATCAGACCGTCCCGGCCGAATAAGCCCGGACGATACGGAGACACACAATGGGTATTCCATTCGATTACGAAACGCTTCGCGTCATCTGGTGGCTGCTGCTGGGCGTGCTGCTGATCGGCTTCGCGCTGACCGACGGCTTCGATCTCGGCACCGCCGCGCTCCTGCCCTTTATCGGCAAAACCGATGAAGAGCGCCGCATGGTCATCAACACCATCGGCGCGACATGGGAAGGAAACCAGGTCTGGTTCATCCTCGGCGGCGGCGCCATCTTCGCGGCATGGCCGTTCGTCTATGCGGTCAGCTTTTCCGGCTTCTACCTTGCCATGTTCCTGGTGCTGTCGGCGCTGATCCTGCGGCCCGTGGGCTTCAAATATCGCTCGAAGCACGCGGATGCCAAATGGCGTAGTCGCTGGGACTGGGCGCTGTTCGTCGGCGGGTTCGTTCCGGCACTCGTGTTCGGCGTCGCGGTCGGCAATGTGCTTGCCGGCATTCCCTTCCGCCTCGACAGCGATCTGCGTTCTTTTTACGAAGGATCGCTGCTCGGCCTGTTCACGCCCTTCACGCTGCTCACCGGCCTTCTTTCGGTCGCAATGCTGGTGCTCCATGGGAGCGGCTGGCTGAGCCTGAAGGCGGACGGCGTGGTGCGGGAACGCGCGCAGCGCTGGGGGCAGATTGCCGCCATCCTCGCCATCGTGCTGTTCGCGCTGGGCGGTGTGTTCGTGGCGCTGGGCGGTATGGGGTTCCAGCTCATGGGGACGATCGATCCCAACGGCCCGTCCAACCCGCATCTGATCGATGCCGTTGCGGCACCGGGGGCATGGCTCGACAATTATTCGGCGCATCCCTGGATGCTGATCGCCCCCATTCTGGGCTTTCTGGGACCGGTGATCGCGTTCTTCGGCATTCGCGGCCGCCGCGACGCGATGGTCTTTACCGGCTCCAGCATCGCAACGATCGGAATCATTTCCACGGTCGGGCTGTCGATGTTCCCGTTCATCCTGCCGAGCTCGATCGATCCGGCGTCCAGCCTGACGGTATGGACTGCCTCTTCCAGCCATATGACGCTGTTCATCATGCTGCTGGTCACGGTCATCTTCCTGCCGATCGTGCTGGCTTATACCAGCTGGGCTTATCGCGTGATGTTCGGCCGCGTGACCGAAGACGAAGTCCGCCTCAACCCCGACTTTTATTAAGGAGCATCTGCAATGTGGTATTTCGCATGGATTCTCGGTCTCGGCCTTGCCGTCGGTGTCGCGGTGCTGAACGGCATCTGGCTCGAATTCCATACCGACCCTGCTGAGGACCAGACGGTTCTCGACTGAACTCTCCCACCTAAGGGCGCGTCATTCCCCCCGGGCGATGACGCGCCGCTTCTTTCCCATCGAACAGAGCACGCGCCATGCACCGCTATATCCCCGCACTCGCCGAACGGTCGGCCCCGCGCTACACCAGTTATCCGACCGCAGCGGAGTTCACCCCGACGATCGGCGCGCGCGACCATGGCGAAGCCCTGCACCGGGCAACGGATAGCGGCCCCGCATCGCTCTATATCCATATCCCCTATTGCCAGGCGATCTGCTGGTATTGCGGGTGCAATACCGGCGCGCTGAACCGCGCCGACCGGCTTGATGCCTATCTCGACGCGCTGGGCATGGAGATTGCCGGAACAGCGGCGGTGTTCGGCGGCACGATCGGACGGGTGCATTTCGGCGGCGGTACGCCCAATATTCTGTCCCCCGATCAGTTTTCGCGCCTTGCCGATCTGCTGCGCCGAAACTTTGCGATCGCCTCCAGCGCCGAATGGGCGGTCGAGGTCGATCCGCGCTCTTTCCATCGCGACCATGCAAGCGCCTTTGCCGCCGCCGGTGTCGACCGGATCAGCGTCGGCGCGCAGACCTTCTCTCCGCGCATTCAGGCAGCGATCGGGCGTATCCAGCCGCTGGCCGAGGTTAGCCGGGTGATCGCGCAGGCGCGCGATGCGGGAATCGAGCGGATCAATCTCGACCTGATGTACGGCCTTCCGGGTCAGGCGCTCGACGATATCGCATCGACGCTGGCAGCGGCGCAGACGCTTGCGCCCGACCGGGTGGCGATGTTCGGCTATGCCCATATGCCGCGCCTGTTGCCGCGCCAGCGGCTGATCGACGAAGCCGCGCTTCCCGATGCCGAGTCGCGGTTCTGGCAGCGCGCGCTGGCGCATGACCTGCTGGTCGAGCAAGGACTTGGCGCGATCGGGTTCGATCATTTCGCCCGGCCGTGGGACAGCCTGTCGGTGGCCGCGCGCGAAGGACGGCTGCACCGCAATTTTCAGGGCTTTACCGAGGATGCGGCCACCACGCTGATCGGGCTGGGCGCATCGGCGATCAGCCAGTTTCCCGGTCTGATCGCGCAGAATGAGAAACATGTCGGGCGCTATCGCATGCTCGCCGGAAACGGGCAGGGCTGCACAGTGCGCGGGGTGACACGCGGGCGCGAGGACCGGCTGCGTGGGCAGGTGATCGAGCGGCTGCTGTGCGACAACCGGGTCGATGCGGCAGCGCTTGCCCGCAGCCATGGCCTGCCCGAAAGCGCCGCTGCTCCCGATGAGGCGCTGTTGCGCGAGCTGGAGGACCATGGCGTCATCCGCCGCGAAGCGGGGCAGGTGATCGTGACGCGCGAGGGGCTTCCCTATGCGCGGCTCGCGGCGGCGGCGTTTGACAGCTATCGCAATCCCGGCGCGCGGCGGTTCAGCAAGGCGGTGTGATCCGCTCCGCTGTGTCCGTAACACTACCGATAGTGTCCGGCAAAAGTGCGCCCTAGCCTTTCGATGCTGAATATCGGGAGGTGATGATGAAGAATATTCTGCTTCTGGTTCATGACGATAGCGGTCAGGAGGCGCGGCTTCAGGCGGCGCTGGACGTCACCCGCGCGCTCTCCGGGCATCTGAGCTGTGTCGATGTCGCACTCACCCCGGCCATGGCCGAGGACGGCTTTTCGCCTGCGCTCAGCGCGGTGATGATGGACGAAGAGATCGCGCAGGAAAAGGCCAACCGCAAACGTATCGAGGCGCGGCTGGCGCACGAAGATGTGCTGTGGGATTGCATCGATGCGAGCGGCGATCCGGCGGCGGCGCTTCGCCGGGGCGCGCGGCTATGCGACCTGATCGTGGTCAATTCCGACCTGCGTGCCTTTCCACATCCGCGCCTGTCCGAACTGGCGGGCGAGCTGATCGTCACCTCGGGCAAGCCGGTGCTGGCCGTGCCGCCCGATATTTGCGGGCTGAATGCTTTCGGCCGCGCGATGGTCGCATGGGACGGTTCGCGTGAGGCGGAGGTGGCGCTGCGCTCGGCAGTGCCGCTGCTCGCCCATGCGGGCGGCGTGGTGCTGGTCGAGGTCGAGGACGGATCGGTGAAGCTGCCGGCAGAGGAAGCCGCCGAATATCTTTCGCGCCATGATATCCATGCCACGGTGCGGCGCGAGCCGTGCAACGGCAGCCATGCGGGCGATATCCTGATCGACCGGGTGAAGGCCGATCGGCCGGACTATCTGGTGATGGGCGGGTTCAGCCGTCCGCGCTTTGTCGAGGCATTGTTCGGCGGCGTCACCCGCCAGATGTTCGAACACAGCCCGGTACCGCTGTTTCTGGCGCATTGAGAGAGGCGGTCCGGTGGGCGTGGCGCACCGGACCGCTTGCAGGGCACGGTCTGCCTCAGCGTTGGTGGTGAGGGACGGGAAGTGGACTGTCAGCTTTTGGTCGTAAACTCACCAAAGCTGCCGCGAACCTTTGCATTGGTATTTCAACGCAAGATACGGGAGGCCCTTTCATAACTCCGTTGCTAGACCTGAGGGGAAGCAAGGAGATAGCCAGTGTCATTCCGGATCCAAGGTGTTGCCTCTGCCGGCTTCAGCCATCTTTACGACTTGTCCGATGCAGATCTCCGCACCCATGGCGTGGTTCGCTACGTGGCTGATGCCAAGCCCGGCTTTCCAGACCGAATTGAAATGCGTGACGCTGAACCGGGTGAATCGCTGCTGCTCGTGAATTTCGAGCATTTAAGCGTCGATAGCCCTTATCGTTCATCCCATGCCATTTTTGTGCGTGAGGGGGCCGTCAGACAGTATGACGAAGTAAATACCGTGCCGCAGGTCATGGCATGTCGCCTTTTGTCAGTGAGGGCTTTCGACGCAAACGGCATGATGCAAGATGCTATGCTAGTCGACGGGATCGATGCCGCCAAGGCTTTCAACGAACTACTGGCCGCAGAGACAACCGAATTCCTTCATGTCCATAACGCGATCCGCGGCTGTTACTCCGGACTGGTGGTGCGCGCTTGAAAAGTGCTGGCAAGGAGGTCTGGCCATTTAGGAAACTGCACGGAAACTACCGGAACCTTCTTTAGGATCGAAATCAGTAGACGCGCCTGCCGCTCAGGAAAAAGGGCGACCCGTTGCCGGGCCGCCCTTTTCGTGCCGTAGTGCGCCGCGATCAGAAGCGTGTGCCGATGCCAAGACCGACCACGATCGGGTCGATATGGATGTCGGCGCGGTTGATCGCTCCGTTGGTGTTGAGCTTCGCGGTGGTATCCATATCGATATATTTGACGTCGAGATTGACGAACAGATTCTTCGTCACATCGACATCGATACCCGCCTGAAGGGCATAGCCGAAGCTGTCGTCCATCTTCACGCTGGTCTTGCCGATCGCGCTTTCCAGTTCCTTGCTGGCATCGGTGGAATAGAAGATGGTGTAGTTGACGCCCGCACCGATATAGGGGCGGATCTTCGTGTGCGGCATGAAATGATATTGCAGCGTCAGGGTCGGCGGCAGCACCCACGTGTCGGCGAGCTTGCCCACGCCGGACAGTGTGCCGCGCCCGGTTGCTTCATGCCGCGTGGTGCCGAGGATCAGCTCCGCGCCGATATTGTCGGTCGCCATATAGGTGAAATCGACTTCGGGCATCACGCTGTATCCGACGCCCACCTTACTGCCCGGAAATGCCGGTTCGACAGCAGAGGAGCTTTCGATCGGGGAGACGAGAATGACGCGGGCGCGGGCGAGCACGTCGCCGGCATGGATGCCGACGTCCGTATCGGTCGTCTGCGCCATGGCGGCAGGGGCGAACAGCGCGGTTGCGGCGGCTGCTGCGAATGCGATCGGGATGGTACGCATGGGATTGATCTCCTGTTCTGATGAGAAGCGATTAGGCCCGCTGCGCCGCCGCTACTTTGATCGTTCGCAATATCGCCGATAGGTAGATTTCCGGATGAGGGGGGCGTAAAGCCAGCGGCGGAGCGCGGCGCACAAGGGGACGAACAATCCTTAAATTCCAAAGGGTGATCGCCGGGGAAAGCGATTATGCCATGCTGCTGATCGACGGCGATGGCGTCATCCGATCATGGAATGCGGGCGCGCAGCGCCTGACCGGCTGGCGCGAGGATCAGGCGGTGGGCCAGCCGCTGCATTCGCTGTACCAGCCGGGTGAGGCGGGTGAGCGAGAGGCGCAGGGCGATCTCGACGCTGCGCGCGCGGACGGACGCTGTCGGCACGAAAGCTGGCGCATGCGGCGCGACGGATCGGAATTTCTCGCCGATACCACCACGCTCGCGGTTCCCGACCTGCCGGCGGCGGAAGGGGGCGAGGATGTCATCGCCTTTTGCCAGATCGTCCGCGACATCACGCGCGAAAAGGCCGATCAGAGCGCGCTCAGCCGCAACGACCAGCATCTGCGCTCGATCCTTGCCACCATACCTGAAGCGATGATCGTGATCGACGAGCGCGGGATCATCCTGTCGTTCAGCGCAGCGGCCGAAGCGCTGTTCGGCTATAGCGAGGCGGAGGTGCGCGGGCGCAATGTCGGCATGCTGATGCCGCAGCCCGACCGTACGCGGCACGATTCCTATATCGACCATTATCTGGAAACCGGTGAGAAGCGGATCATCGGGATCGGGCGCGTGGTGCGCGGTCAGCGACGCGACGGAGCGACCTTCCCGATGGAACTGGCGGTGGGCGAAGCGGTCAGCGAGGATTTCCGCATCTTCACCGGCTTTATCCGCGACCTGACGCAGGAGCGCGAGGCCGAGCTGCGGATGGAGGAGCTGCGCTCCGAACTGATCCATGTCTCACGCCTCAGCGCGATGGGAACCATGGCGTCGACGCTGGCGCACGAACTCAACCAGCCGCTGACCGCGATCGCCAATTATCTGGAGGCGGTGCGCGACCTGATCGATGCCGGGACCGCCGATCCCGACCTGGTGCGCGAGGCAGTGAGCGAATCGGCAAGCGAGGCGCTGCGCGCCGGCAATATCGTCCGTCGCCTGCGCGAATTCGTCGCGCGCGGCGAGATCGAGAAGGGCGTCGAGGACCTGAGCGAGCTGATTGCCGGGGCGGGGCGGCTGGGCTTTGCCGGAGTGACCGAGAAGAGCATCCGCGCCTTTCACGAGATCGCGCCCGATCTGCCTCCGGTGCTGGTCGACCGGGTGCAGATTCAACAGGTGCTGGTCAATCTGATCCGCAATGCGGTGGAAGCGGTAAGCGATAGCGACCGCCGCGATATTCGGGTGAGTGCGCGGCGCGCGGAAAACAATATGGTCGAGATCGCGGTAGCCGATACCGGCCCCGGCATCGACCCGAGCATCCGTCCGCGCCTGTTCGAGGCCTTTACGAGCACCAAACAGACCGGCATGGGACTGGGTCTGTCGATCTGCCGAACGATCGTCGAGGCGCATGGCGGACGCATCCGCGCAGAGCCGCGCGATGACGGCGGCAGCATTTTTTCGTTCACGATTCCCAGTGCGGAGGCAAATGAATGACCGAACGGCGTATCATCCACCTTGTCGATGACGAGGAATCGATCCGGCGTTCGGCGGGCTTCATGCTGCGGACCAGCGGCTTCACGGTCGAAACCTATGAATCGGGCGATGCCTTTCTGAAGGTCGCGAAGGACGCGGAGCCGGGCTGTATCCTGCTCGATATCCGCATGCCCGGCATGGACGGGCTGGAGGTGCAGCAGGCGCTGGCCGAGCGCGGTGTGACGATGCCGGTGGTGATGCTGACCGGCCATGGCGATGTCGGCACGGCGGTGCGCGCGATGAAACAGGGCGCGGTCGATTTCCTCGAAAAACCGTTCGAGAAACAGGCGGTGCTCACCGCGATCGACATGGCCTTTGCCCGGCTTCACAAAACGGCGGATGAAGATGTTGCCGAACAGGAAGCGAAGGTGCGGATCGCCCGGCTGACCGCACGCGAACAGGATGTGCTCGCCGGGCTGGTGCGTGGCCATCCGAACAAGACGATCGCCTATGATCTCGGCATTTCGCCGCGCACGGTCGAGGTGCACCGCGCCAATCTGATGACCAAGCTGGAAGTGCGCACGCTTTCCGACGCGCTGCGAATCGCCTTTGCCGCGGGCGTCGATTCGCAACCCTAGGATATTTGCGTATCGCGCGCGGGCGCTGCGTACGCCATTTTGCGCCGATGCCAGATGCTCGCTCCCCTTGCGCCCCCCGGCAATTGCTGCTGATCGAGGATGATGCGAAGGTTCGCCGGTCGCTGCACCTGTTGCTGCAATCGGAGGGCTATGAGGTGCGCTCCTTTGCCGGCGTCCGCGCGCTGCTGGCCGAAGCGGGCGCGCGCGCCGCGCCCTATCTCGTCACCGATTACCGGCTGAGCGACGGCGACGGGATCGGCGTACTCGAAACGCTTCGCGGCGGCGGATGGCAGGGACGCGCGGTGCTCATCACCGGCTTTGCCACCGATATGTTGCGTCAGGCGGCGACGAAATGCGGCTTCCACTGCATCGTCGAAAAGCCGTTTCGCAACCACGAACTGCTCCACGCGCTCGCCGGCTGACACCATGTTGCAATAAGCACGGCTTCCGGGCCAGATCGTCATCGCGAGAAGCGAAGCGACGAAGCGATCCGCCGCCGTCCGTGACGCACTGGATTGCCGCGCCCTTAGCGTGGTTTGCGATCTGATTGCATCAGATCGACCGCTCCAGATGATTGTTTGACGCATTTTCTGAACCGTCAGGTGATTCCACCTGACTGGAAAATGCTCAATGGGGCTCGCAATGACGATCCCGGCACAGATTCCGCTCAATGCACTTCGACATGGACGGCCGCCCCTTGCGGTGTAGCTCCCGCCTTGTCACGAGGGGCGGGACAAGCATCACGCGCGGGAGGATATATGGCGGGTTTGTGGTTCGATGAGCTGGAGGTCGGGCAGATATTCGACCATGCGATCCGGCGCACGGTGACGGAGACCGACAATCTGATGTTCTCCACCCTCACGCATAATCCGGCGCAGCTGCATCTCGACGCCGAATATATGAAGGGCACCGATTACGGCCGGATCATCGTCAATTCGACCTTCACACTCGGTCTGATGGTCGGGGTGTCGGTGGGCGATACGACGCTGGGCACCGCGATCGCCAATCTGGGCTGGGACGAAGTGCGCTTTCCCGCGCCGGTGTTCATCGGCGATACGCTTACCATCCAGACCGAAGTGGCGGAGCTTCGCGAATCGAAATCGCGGCCCAATGCGGGGATCGTGACCTTCATCCATCGCGCCTTCAATCAGGACGGTGTGCTGGTGGGGTCATGCCGCCGCAGCGGGTTGCAGCACAAACGTCCGGTGGCATAAGCGCGCGCCCGGCCTTGCCCCTCGCCCGGCATCGCTTAAATCGGACGCGATGAACGAAGCGCGCACTCCCATTCCGGCGGCGACGTTGGTGCTGATGCGCGAACGTAGCGGCGCCGCGCCGCAACTGCTGTTCGTCGAACGATCGCGCGAATTGCGCTTCGCGGGCGGCGCGGTGGTCTTTCCCGGCGGCAGGGTGGACCCCGCCGACCGCGTACTCGCCGCCGACATCGCCCCCGATCTGGAAGATGGCGCGGCGCGGATCGCGGCGGTTCGTGAAACGCTGGAAGAAACCGGACTCGCCATCGGGTTCGAAACGCGCCCCGACCGGACGGCGGCAGCGCGAATGCGTGCGACGCTGCATGCAGGCGAAGCGCTGGGCACCGCGTTGCAGGGGCGGCTTGCCCTCGACGCGCTGGTCCCCTTTGCCCGCTGGTTGCCCGATCTGCCGCTGTCGCGCGTGTTCGACACGCTGTTCTATCTTGCGCGCTATGACGGTCCCATGGATGCGGCGAGCGTCGATGCGACGGAGAATAGCCGGCTGTTCTGGGCGAGCGCGCAGGAAGTGCTCGATCAGGCCGATCGCGGCGAGGTGCATGTCATTTTTCCCACGCGCCGCAATCTCGAGCGGCTGGCCGGGTTCGACGATTTCGCCGCGGCGGTGGCGGATGCGCGCCGCCATCCGGTCCGCACCATCACGCCGTGGACCGAGCTGCGCGATGGTGAGGAACATCTGTGTATCCCCGCCGGGCTCGGCTATCCGGTCACGTCGGAGCCGGTCAGCGCGGTTCGACGCGGGTGAGGGCGCTTCGCGAAACCATCCGCGCACTGGTGATCCTGTCGGTCGTCGCGGTCGTCGGGCTGGTCGGTTGGGGCTATATCCGCAACCATCCGCAGGATGCGCCGTGGACTGAACTGGACCTTGCCCAAGCACCCGGCATGTTCACCGGGCGCAAACTTGCCGGGCTGACGCAGGATTTCGGGAAGTGCCGCGCGCTGCTCGACCAGGCGGGAGTTCGCTATGCCGTCATGCCCGCGCGCGACGGGGAACATTGCGGCTATGCCGACCGGGTGCGGTTGCAACCGGGCGGGGCGAGCGCGATCCGGTTTCGCCCGGCGGAGCTTCGCACCAGCTGCCCGGTCGCGGCGGCGCTCGCCATGTGGGACTGGAATATGCTGCAACCTGCGGCTGAGGCGCATTTCGGATCGAAGGTCACGCGGATCATCCATCTCGGCAGCTATTCGTGCCGCCGGATGTACGGCAGGGATTCAGGGGCGTGGAGCGAACATGCCACCGCCGATGCGGTCGATGTCGCGGGCTTCGTGCTCGCCGACGGGCGCGAGGTGAGCGTGCTGCGCGACTGGAAGGGCAAGGGCGAAAAAGCGGCGTTCCTGCATCAGGTCCGCGACGGTGCGTGCGAGCTGTTTTCCACCGTGCTCTCGCCCGATTACAACGCAGCGCATCGCGACCATCTGCATCTCGATCAGGCAGAGCGCGGGCAGATGGGCGGCCGCGCCTGCCGCTGAACGATCAGCAGGGGGCTGCCGAACCCGGCTTTGCGACGGGTCCGGCAGAAAGGATCAGCGCGGTTCAGTTGGGCAGCGCGTTGCTGTCGACCTTCTCGACCCAGGACGGGAAGAAGCTCGGCTGCCGCACCGACCAGCCGGATGCGGTGGCGGCGGCTTCGCTGATCGACTGGAGCAGCTTGCGGCGAAGATCGGGGTGCAGCTGCGGCATCGCCGATGCGGCACAGAATGCAGCCGGAAGCCAGGGGCGAACCTCTGCACCGATCAGCCGCTCATAGAGGAAGCGATAGGCGGCAAAAGCGGGGAGCCGCGACTGGCCGAGATCGAATGCCGATACGCTGACCAGCGGCGCGAGAAACGGTTCGACCGCCTCGATCGCGCTGTCATCGGGCACGGTGGCGCGAATATCGGGAAGCCGGTCGTACAGCCGGGCCTGTGCCCGAATGCTTGCCGCTTCGACCACGTCGCGCGACCAGCGCGACAGCGCATCCTCGCGATCGAGCCCGATATCCAGCGACCGCCGGATATAGCGCTGCGTCGCCGCGCTGAAGCTCGCAAATTCCTTCATTTCGGCCAGCGTCATGGCACCGTCCGCAGGTTTCATCCGTGCACTCATAGTCAACTCCACCCCCAGCTTCCTGTCGGGTGTATAGCCGAAGATGGTTAACGCGATGCTGAACCGCTCCGGCAACCCGACCTTTTCATCGCACCACAAGCGCTGTTGCATTGCAACAAATGATGCGACGAACCGATGGCGGCGACATGGATTGTCGTCGCTCTGCCAATTATAGGAAATTATCCTGCGCTGCAGATACTGTAGGATTACTGGGCAGTTAGCCGGACGAGCGCATTCGGTACCCAGCCCGAAAGGCACGACCCCGAATATGCCTGTGGCCGCTCGACCCGCTGTTCCACGCCGCAACGATCCTCGCCCGTTGCCATATCGCCGTTTTCTGCCGGTATGACGACGCCCAGCCAGCGCTGATCGATCGAGCGCGTGCAGATATACATACGCTGCCCGGCGGCCAGCGTGCCGCGCGCTTCGGCCTCGTCAAAGGGCGCGGCGCGTACCGTGATCCGGCGATCCTCCGCCAGCGTCGCGACTCCGCGCGCACCGCAGGCGGCGAAATTGGCGCCGTTCTCTCCGATGCGGACCGGGCGGGCGCCGGGGCTGAGCGGCTGATCCACGCTCGCGTCGCTGATATTGTCGCTTTCCGGCTGGTCAGCGGAGATCGGCGTGCCCGACTGGCAGGCGGAAAGGCAAAGCGGCAGTATCGCCAGCGGCAGGATATATCGCATGCCCCTGATCCTAAACGGCTATGGCGCGGATTTCGAGCGCCTTTGCCGTCGCCTCGCGCTTTGCGTCCTGGCGAGGCATTCGCTAGCGTCATCCATCATTCAGTTATTTCGTGCGAGGGGCACATCCCATGAAACTCCAGATCGTCGGCGCTACTGCGCTTGCCACCGTCCTTGCCGCCTGTTCGGGCGCCACCGGAAATTCTTCCGCCGCGACGCAGAATGTTCAGGAAAGCGCCGCGCCCGCCGTCGCGCCGGTGCTGACCACCCCCGACGCGAAGGATGTGCACAGCTATGCCAACCCCGCCGAGGCGCGGGTGACGCATGTCTCGCTCGACCTCGCCGCCGATTTCGACGCGCATGTGATGCGCGGCACCGCGACGCTCGACCTTAAAACCGCGAAGGATGCGCAGCAGGTGGTGCTCGACACGCGCGACCTGACCATTGCGTCAGTGACGGATGCGCAAGGCCATCCGCTCCCCTATAAGGTCGGCCAGTCCGAACCTAATCATGGTGCGCCGCTGACCATCACGCTCGACGGCAACAAACAGGTGAAGATCACCTATCAGACCTCGCCCGACGCGCCTGCGCTGCAATGGCTTTCCCCTGCCCAGACGGCGGGCAAGAAATATCCCTATCTGTTCAGTCAGGGCGAGGCGATCCTCAACCGCAGCTGGATTCCGACGCAGGACAGCCCCGGTATCCGGCAGACCTGGGACGCATCGATCACCGTGCCCAGGCCGCTGACCGCAGTGATGAGCGCCGAGATGCTGACGCCCGAGGGTGAGGAGGCTTCGGGCGACCGCCACACTTTCCGCTTTCGCATGGACAAGCCGGTTGCGCCCTATCTGATCGCGCTGGCGGTCGGCAATCTGAAGTTCGAGGCGACGGGGCCGCGCACCGGCATCTGGACCGAGCCGGAAATGCTCGACAAATCGGTGAAGGAATTTGCCGAGCTGCCCAAATTCGTCGATGCGGCGGAAAGCCTGTACGGGCCCTATCGCTGGGGCCGCTATGACGTGCTCGTCCTGCCGCCCAGCTTTCCGTTCGGCGGCATGGAAAATCCGCGCCTGACCTTTGCGACGCCGACGGTGATCGCGGGCGACCGGTCGCTGGTCAGCCTGATCGCGCACGAACTGGCGCATAGCTGGTCGGGCAATCTGGTTACCAATGCGACGTGGAACGATTTCTGGCTGAACGAAGGCTTCACCGTCTATTTCGAAAACCGCATCATGGAAAAGCTGTACGGCAAGCGGCGTGCGGCGATGGAGGCCGATCTCGGCTGGAGCGGCATGATGGAGGCAGTGAAGGCGGCGGGCGGGCCGAATTCGCCCGATACCCAGCTTCACCTCAATATGACGAAGGATCGCGATCCCGATGACGGGATGACCGACATCGCTTATGAAAAGGGCGCAGCATTCCTGCGCACGATCGAAAAGACGGTGGGGCGCGACCGGTTCGACAAATATCTGCGCGGCTATTTCGATCGCCACGCCTTCCAGCCGCAGACCACGGCGGGGTTCCTTGCCGATATTCGCAAGAATCTGCTGACCGATGCCGAGGCGAAGGAGATCAACCTCGACCAATGGGCGTATAAGCCGGGCATTCCGGCCAATGCGGTGCATGTGAAATCGGATGCTTTCCCCGCAATGGATATGGCGGCGAAGGAATTTGCCGAGGGCGGACTGGTCGCCTCGGTTCCCGACGATGTGACGACGCAGGAGCGGGTACGCTTCCTCAACCAGTTGCCGCGTGACCTGAGCCATGAGCGGCTGAAGGCGCTCGACGACCGGTTCCATTTCTCCGAATCCGGCAATAGCGAAATCCGCTTCGCCTGGCTGATGCTGGCGTTGGGCGTGCATTATCAGCCCGCCGTTCCGTCGGCCGAAGCGTTCCTGACATCGCAGGGGCGGCGCAAATTCGTCGCACCGCTATTCCAGACGCTCTGGGATCAGGGCGACTGGGGCAAAGCGATCGCGCGGCGCATCTATGCGAAGGCGCGGCCGGGCTATCATTCGGTGACGAGCGGTACGGTCGACAAGATTCTGAACTGGAAGACCGCGCAGAACTGACCTTCGTTCCCCGTTCGGGACGGGTCATCGCCCCCGCAACACGTTTCGTCGGAATTGGTTCCGTCGAAGCGTGGGTGGGGGTTTTGTTTGCCCTATAGGTCTGGTTAACAAGCTTCACCTGATCTTTGCCGAGTGGGGGCAACATATGAATTTCGGACGCTTTGCAGCGCGTTTTGCGCTGACGGGACTGCTTTGCCTTGCGACTTTGGCACCGGCTCAGGCGCGGCACTGGCAGTGCGTTCCCTATGCCCGCGAGCTTTCCGGCATCAATATTCACGGCAATGCGCTGACCTGGTGGGATCAGGCCGCCGGCGTCTATGAGCGCGGCGAAACCCCGCATGTCGGTGCCGTCATGTCCTTCTCCCCCGTCGGCAAGATGCGCCTCGGCCATGTCGCGATGGTGTCGAAAGTGGTGAGCAGCCGCGAAGTCCTTCTGACCCATGCCAACTGGTCGGTGCCCGGCGGGGTCGAGCATGATGTGCGTGCGGTCGATGTGTCGCCGAACAATGACTGGAGCGAAGTGAAAGTCTGGTACGCGCCGATCGGCGATCTGGGCGCGACGACCTATCCGGTCAACGGCTTCATCTATCCGGTTTCGGTTCCCGATGCGAAGGATGCGCAGCAGGCGCTGCCTTATGCCGCACTGCCCCGCCAGCATGTCGACCACGAGGCAGAGCATCTCGTCGCGCTGACCAACTGATCCCTTGCAATCAGGCGGGCGTGAACTGCATCGCCGCGCCGTTCATGCAATAGCGTTTGCCCGTGGGCTTCGGCCCGTCATTGAAGACATGGCCGAGATGCCCGCCGCAGCGGCTGCACAGCACTTCGGTCCGCGTCATGCCCAGCGACCGGTCGCTGCGCGTCACCACAGCGCCCGGCAGCGGCGCATAGAAGCTTGGCCAGCCGGTGCCGCTTTCGAACTTGGTCTTCGACGAAAACAGCTTCTGGTCGCATCCGGCGCACGAAAAAATGCCGCGCCGATGTTCGTCGTTGAGTGGGCTGGAAAAGGGCCGCTCGGTCCCGCCTTCACGCAGGATGCGGAACTGGGTGGGGGTCAGCCGCTGCTTCCATTGCGCTTTGCTGAGGCTTAACGGGAATTTTTCCGCCGCCTGACTTTCTCCTGCAGAGCAGCCGATGGTCAGCGCGGCAAGGCCGGCGCCTGTGAGGCTCAGAAAATGGCGGCGATCCGACGGCATGGCAGTTCCTTTCGCGCGATCAACGGCAAGGCCCGGCGCGCGTTCCGGGTCTTTGTCGTTTGTAGCGCGCGCCGATGAACCCCGGCTGATCGCTGCTCAGGGCGCGGTGGCCGCCACTTCGCGGTCGCGCTTGCGCCGCCAGCGGCGCTTTGCCCCCGCCGATTTGAGCACGCCCATCCGGAACAGCCGCGCGCCGATTGAGATCGATGCCGCCACCCACAGCAATTGCCACCCGATCGCGACCAGATGCGGCCAGAGCGTCGCGGAGCGCGCTGCCTGCCCCATCATCGCGAAGGGCGAACTGAACGGAAATATCCGCGCGATCAGCGATATCGGCGCGTCTGGCAGCGCGACCGAGGCGGAGGCAAGGCCGAGCATCGCCATCTGAAAGATGGTGATCGGCAGCGAGAGCATCTGGATTTCACGCGGGGTGGACGCCTGCGCTCCGATACCCAGAAACACCGATCCCAGCAGCAGATAGGCCATGGTGAAATAAGCGAGGAACAGAATGCCGAATGCGGGTAGCCCGATCGCGGGGCGCATCTCCTGAATCTTCGCAAATGCATCGGCGGGGACGAAGAGCAGCATCAGCCCGGCGAGCCCGCCCCAAAAGGCAATGAACAGCATCGCGACGCCGAACATGCCGATCAGCTTGCCCAGAAACACGCTCTCCAGCCGGACCGATGCGGCGAGGATTTCGATCACCTTGTTCGACCGCTCCTCGGCCATGGTGCCGACCGTCTGCCCGGACAGCATCAGCGTCAGGACGAACAACAGCGTGACTGCGAACACGCCGGTCGCCGATGTCCCGCCGATCGAACTGCCCGCGCGTTTGACATCGACGAAATGCGGCGTGCTGAGCGGTCTGTCGATGCCCGCCGCCCGGTCGCGCGCCGCGCGTTCGGCGACTTCGGCGAGATAGGCGGCGCTGCCCGAATTCTCGTCATGGCGAAGGATGATAGGGCGTTCCAGCGTGCCGTACAGCACGGCGGGCACATCGCGATCCTGCTGCGCCAGCAGCGCGCGCGCCTGTTGCTCGACATGGTTTTGCGGCTTTACCAGAATCAGGTCGGGCGGGGTCGAATCGCCGCGAAACAGGTCGCGCAAATTCTTTTCGGTGGCCGCGAATTGCCGCGCGGTGCTCCCGTCGAGCACGGCATAGATACGCTCCTTCGAATCGGCATTTTTGCCGACCATCCGCCCGCCCATGCCGCCTACCATGCCGAAGCCGATAAAAATGAGCGGCGCGAGCAGGAAGATGAGGAAGGTCGGCGTCGCGACGATCGCCATGAAGTCGCGCCGCGCGATCGTCATTGTGTCGCGGGCCATGCGGGAAAGCGCGTTCATGCCATTTCCTCCACCGTTTTGCGCCCGACAATTTCGACGAACGCCTCGTGCAGGCCGGGGCGCTCGATCGACAGGCCGGAAATGCCGTGCCCTGCCTCGATCAGGCGGACGAGCAATTGTTCAATTCCCTCTTCGGGCAGGGTGAAGCGCCATCCTTCCGCTTCGCGCCGGGCATCGGGGGGCAGGATCGCGGCGATATCGCCTGAATCATGATGCGGTTCGTAGAGTACCCGCATCGGCAGGATCGCGCGCGCATCGGCAACCGTGCCCTCGAACCGGCGCTTGCCCCCGGCGATGACGCAAAGCCGGTCGCACAGCCGTTCGGCATGCGCCATGATATGCGTCGAAAACAGGATCGTCGCGCCGCGATCGCGCTCAGCCAGCACCAGTTGTTCCAGCCGCTCCTGATTGACCGGATCCAGCCCTGAAAAGGGTTCGTCGAGAACGATGAAGCGCGGGCGGTGGACCACCGATCCCAATAGCTGGACGAGCTGCGCCATGCCCTTCGACAATTTGCGGATCTTCATATCGGGCGCATGGCCAAGCCCTGCCGCCTCCATCAGTTCGACCGCGCGCGTCCGGTCGGTCTTCCAGTCGAGCCCGCGCAGCGCGCCCATGAACGCGATCGCGTCCTTGCACTTCATGCCGGGATACAGTCCACGCTCTTCGGGCAGATAACCGACATCGTCGCTGATCTCGCGCGGCGAATCGCTCCCCATCAGCGTGCGATGCCCTGCATCGGGTTCGATAATGCCCAGCAGCATGCGCAGCGTCGTCGTTTTGCCCGCGCCATTGGGGCCAAGCACGCCGTAAATCGCGCCTTTCGGCACGCTAAGGTCGATCCCGTCGACGACGCGCTTGCCGCCGAATTTCTTGACCAGCCCATGCGCTTCGAGCGCCAGTTCCTGCGTCATGCCAACATCCCCCTGCCGTTCCTCAGTTCCGGCACGCAAAGCCCGCGCGCAGAAAAATTCAATTGTCGGCCTGCCCGTGGTAGCGGGGCCGGGTGAGCGAAGACAAGTCACTGGAATCACGAATATTCGAAAAGGCGGCCGAACTGGGGTTTGTCGCCTGCGGCTTCGCGCCCGCGGATGCCGCCCCACGCACTGCCGAGCGGCTTCGCCAATGGCTCGCCGAGGGGCGGCATGGCGACATGATCTGGATGGAGAATCGCGCGCATCATCGCGAAAGCCCGAAGGGGCTGTGGCCCGAAGTGCGCTCGGTGATCGCGCTGGGGATGAGCTACGCCCCCGGCTATGATCCTCTGGCACTTGAAGATGCGGGCGAGCGCGGTCGGATCTCGGTCTATGCGCAGGGCCGCGATTATCACGATATCGTCAAAAAGGCGCTGAAGGCGCTCGCGCGCTGGCTGGTCGAAAATGCCGGCGGCGAACTGAAGGTCTTTGTCGATACCGCGCCGGTAATGGAGAAGCCGCTGTCAGAGGCGGCGGGGCTCGGCTGGCAGGGCAAGCACACCAATCTGGTCAGCCGTGATCATGGCAGCTGGCTGTTCCTCGGCGCGATCTATACCACGCTCGATCTGGCTCCGACCGGGGCGGGGCGCGACAGTTGCGGTTCGTGCGATGCGTGCCAGACGGCGTGTCCGACCGATGCATTCCCTGCGCCCTACCAGCTCGATGCCCGGCGCTGCATTTCCTATCTGACGATCGAATTGCACGGCCCGATCCCGCACGAATTTCGCGAGAGCATCGGCAATCGCATCTATGGCTGCGACGATTGTCTGGCCGCCTGTCCGTGGAACAAGTTCGCCAGGGCCGCAGCCGCGAACCGCGCCTTTCTTCCGCGCGGCGAACTGACCGCGCCGCGTCTTGCCGATCTGCTCGCGCTCGACGATGCGGCGTTTCGCGAAGTGTTTTCGGGTTCCCCGATCAAGCGGATCGGGCGCGACCGGATGGTGCGCAATTGCCTGATCGCTGCCGGGAATAGCGGCGACGCGTCGCTGACCCCCCCGGTGCGCGCGCTGATGGACGATCCCGATCCGGTGGTGCAGGAGGCGGCGCAATGGGCATTGGAGCGACTTCCCGCATGACCGAAACTTTTGACGCGATCATCCTCGGGGCAGGGGGCGCGGGACTGATGTGCGCGGCAATCGCAGGGCAGCGTGGGCGGCGCGTGCTGGTGATCGACCATGCCAATGCGCCGGGTAAGAAAATCCTGATTTCGGGGGGCGGGCGGTGCAATTTCACCAATCTCGGCACCGCGCCCGATCGCTATATTTCCATGAACCCGCATTTCGTGAAATCGGCGCTGGGGCGGTACGGGGCGCAGGACTTTCTCGCGCTGGTCGAACGTTATGGCATCGCCTGGCACGAAAAGACGCTGGGACAGCTATTCTGCGACGGATCGGCGCGGCAGATCGTCGATATGCTGCTCAGCGAGTGCGATCGCGGCGAGGTTGAGCTTCGTGTTGCTGCACCGATCAGCGATGTGGCGCATGGCGACGGGCAGTATCGCGTGACGCATGGCGGGCGCGTGGCACAGGCCCCTGCGCTGGTGATCGCGACCGGCGGGCCGTCGATTCCCAAAATGGGCGCGAGCGGCTTTGCCTATGACCTTGCCCGGCAATTCGGTCTGAAAGTGGTCGAGCCGCGCCCTGCGCTGGTGCCGCTGACGCTGTCAGGGGAGGAGGCGCTGTTCCGCGACCTTGCGGGGGTATCCGCCCCGGTCGTCGCGCGCTGCGGCAAGGCGAGCTTTGCCGAGGCGGCGTTGTTCACCCATCGCGGTTTGTCGGGTCCCGCGATCCTGCAAGTGTCATCCTATTGGTATCCGGGTCAGCCGATCGGGATCGACTTTCTCCCCCGTGCGCCGGAGGACTGGCTGATCGCGGCAAAGCGCGAGCGGCCCCGCGCGACGGTGCAACAGCTTCTCGCGGCACAACTGCCCGACCGGCTTGCAGGGGCGCTTGCCGAACGGCTGGCGCTCACCGGCGGGCTTGCCGATCAGAAGGATCGTGCGCTTGTCGAGGCCGGGCAGCGGCTGTCCGACTGGCGCTTCGTCCCCAATGGCAGCGAAGGTTTTGCCAAGGCGGAGGTGACGGTCGGCGGTATCGACACCGCCGGGCTATCGTCCAAGACGATGGAGGCGCGCAAGGTGCCCGGCCTGTATGCCATCGGGGAAGCGGTGGACGTTACCGGCTGGCTGGGCGGCTATAATTTCCAATGGGCCTGGGCGAGCGGCTGGGCGGCCGGGCAGGCGCTCTGACCGAAAGCGTCAGCGCCCGCCGCCGCGCCGGGTGAGCGCCGCGACACAGCTTGCCCGGTCGATCGGCGCGCCGTTGCGCTGCCGCGCATCGACATGCGCGACGACCGGCACACCGCCGCCGCGGGGGGGGTAGAGATAAGCGTCCAGCACGCAGATATCGCTGCCGAACTGCAATTTACGGCCCATCCCTTCGGTCTGATCGGCATCGGGCGTGCCGAACAGCTTTTCGAGCGAGCGCGCGTCATGGCCGATCACTTTTTCCAGCCCCGCAGTGCTTTCGGTCGGCGTCACTTCCATCCCGCCGCCGGGCCGCGCGCCGGGGATCACGCTGCCGCTGCACCCCGCGACCAGCGCGCCGCCGAACAGAATTGCCGCCAAAGCCTTCATGCCATTGTCTTCCCGTGAAACATATGCGTTGCCATTGCCGCGCCCAGAACCGGCGCGATGAGATTGACGAACGGAACCACGAGCAGCCCCGTCCCGGCAAGCCCCAGAAGCAAGCGCCGCCATCGCGTTGCCGCGCGCCAGTCTCGTATCGCCGACGGACTCATGTGCCGCGCCGCGACCATATCGCCGAGATCGCGGCCCAATAGCCAGCCATTGACGACGAAAAAGGCGATCGCCGTTCCCACGCCGGTCAGCAGCAGCGCGAGATAGACCGGGCTCATCGCCAGATTGACGAGGATCGCGCGACCCGCCGAACCAAGCCCCATCGCGACCGATCGTCCGAACGGCACGTTGCGCGCTTGGGTAAGCGCCTTCGGATAATGCCGCGCCTCGACCGCCTGCACCACCGCATCGGCGAAAATCCCGATCACTGCGATGGCGACTGCGCGGAACAGCAGCCAGATCGCGCCGATCGTGCCGAGCAGCGCGGCAAGCGCCGCCAGCCCTGACCCGGCCGCCCCCAGCGGCTCGGCCAGCACCCGAACGCCGAACCACAGGCCCAGCCCGAGCGCGAGAAAGATCAGCAGGGTGAGCCCAATCGATCCGGCGAGCACCCGAAAAATGGCGGGATCGCCCAACTGGCGGACGGAAAGGAGGAATGCGCGCAACATCTTGGCCGCCACGCTACCGCCCCAGCGCGCCCTGTCCAGCGGTTGCAAGCGACGCGCCCTCCGCCTAGGCGCTAGGGCAAGAAATTTCTTATCCGCTTTTTGGAGAACCATGTGACCAGCGCAACCTACGATGTCGTCGCGATCGGCAATGCAATCGTCGATGTCCTTGCCCAGTCGGACGATGCCTTCCTCGATTCCGAAGGCATGAAAAAGGGGTCGATGCAGCTGATCTTCGAACCCGAGGCGGCCGATGCGCTTTACGCCAAAATGGGACCGGGGCGCGAAGTTTCGGGCGGCTCAGCGGCGAACACCATTGCCGGAATCGCTGCGCTGGGCGGCAAATGCGGCTTTATCGGTCAGGTTGCCGATGACGAGTTGGGCAAGATTTTCGCGCATGACATCCGCTCGGTCGGCATCGATTTCGATACGCCCGCGCGCGAAGGCGAACCGACCACGGCGCGCTGCCTGATCTTCGTGACGCCCGATGGCCAGCGGACGATGAACACCTTTCTTGGCGCCTCGCAGTTCCTGCCCGCCGAAGCGCTCGACGCCGATTTCATCGCCAAGGGCGAGATTCTCTATCTCGAAGGCTATCTGTGGGATCCCGAAGAACCGCGCGCCGCGATGCGCCGTGCGATCGAGATCGCGCGCAAGGCCGGTCGCCGCGTTGCCTTCACTTTATCGGACACTTTCTGCATCGACCGGCATGGCGATGATTTCCGCAAGCTGATCGCCGACGGGCTGATCGATATCCTCTTCGCCAATGAAAACGAGCTTCAGGCGCTGGCGCAAAGCGACGATTTCGATGCATGCGTCGAGAAAATCGCCGCGCAGGTGCCGCTGCTCGTCGTGACGCGCAGCGAAAAGGGCGCGATCGCGGTGAAGGACGGCACGCGGGTCGAGGTTCCGGCCGAACCGATCGCCAGGGTCGTCGACACCACCGGCGCGGGCGATCTGTTCGCCGCCGGGTTCCTGCGCGGTCAGGCACAGGGCAAGTCGGTCGCCGATTCGCTGAAAATGGGCGCGATCTGCGCGGGCGAGATCATCTCGCATTATGGCGCGCGGAGCGAAGCAAATCTCGAAAAGCTGGTCGCCGACAAACTCGCCTGACCGGCGCTGATCGAACGCAAACGCCGTCCTTCGCTCGGGCGAGGGGCGGCGTTTTGCTGTCTAGGTAAGATCGCTCACGTAACCCGTTCCCCCTCGCGCCGTTCGCTTCGAGCATAGTCGAGAAACGCCTGATACAACGTTGCACCAAGCGCCCGATCGTCATCGCGAGAAGCGCAGCGACGAAGCGATCCCGCGACACGCACGCCGCTCTGGATTGCCGCGCCCCTTCGGGGCTCGCAATGACGAACGTGTGTGCGGTTTTGATCGATGCACCTCGGCATGAAAGCGCGAGCATTCCTTCTGCCTTGCTATTTCACCACCCGTTGGTGCTGAGCCTGTCGAAGCACCGTTCTTCCCGACTGCCGCCGGGCTGCGCCGCTCGCAATGACCCCGGCACTGGCTTCGGGGCCGCGCTCCGCTGACAAATGCCGATGCACACAAAAAAGGCCGGGATCGCTCCCGGCCTTTTCTGTTCGATTCGCCGAAAAATCAGGCGTCCTTATATCCCGGCGTATGCGCATCGCCGATCGGCGGCACCGCTTGCGGCGGGGCGTCCGGATCGTCCTCATGCACATCGATGATGCCGCGTCCGACATGGCTCTTGCGGAAACCATAAGCGAAATACACCACCAGCCCGATACCGCCCCAGACGGGGAGTACCAGCATCGCCTCCAGCGGCAGGCTGACATAGAGGCCCAGCGTGCCGAGTATCGCCAGCGGTGCGACGATATAGACGAGCGGCGTGCGGAACGGGCGTTTGCGCTCCGGCTGCGTCCGGCGAAGGATCAGCACGGCGAGCGCGACCATGAAGAACGCGAACAGCGTGCCCGAGTTCGAAATATCGGCAAGCTGCCCCACGGGAAGGAATGCCGCGAAGATCGCGACCGCCACGCCGGTGATCATCGTCACGATGTGCGGCGTCTTCCACTTCGGGTGAATTGCCGAAAGGAATTCGGGAAGCAGACCGTCGCGCGCCATCACGAAGAAGATGCGCGTCTGACCGAACAGCATGATGAGGATGACCGAGGGCAGCGCGAGGAACGCCGCGATGCCGATCATGTCGCCCAACCGTTCATAGCCGATCTGACGCAGCACATGCGCAAGCGCTTCACGCGAGCAAACCAGCGGTTCGGTGCCCATGCCCGCCAGCGCCTTACAGCGATCGGCGAATTCGGGTGTACCCGGGGCCAGAACCTGACCGGCAAGTCCGCTGATCGGCTGCGCGCCGATCGTGCCGATGGCGCCCGCAGCGACCAGCAGATAGAAAACCGTACAGATTGCGAGACTGCCGATCAGGCCGATCGGCACATTGACCTGCGGATTCTTGGTCTCTTCGGCTGCGGTCGAAACTGCGTCGAAGCCGACATAGGCGAAGAAGATCGATGCCGCCGCGCCGACCGCGCCCAGACCCGATCCCAGGCCGGTGCCGATCCAGCCATTCGGCATGAACGGTTCGAATTCCGCGCCCTTGATAACCGGCAGGGTGAGTATGATGAACACGCTCAGCGCCGCGACCTTGATCGTCACCAGTACCGCGTTCACCCGCGCGCTTTCGGTCGTGCCGACCATCAGCAACAGCGTAACGAGCAACGCAATGATCAGCGCGGGCAGGTTCACGATGCCATCGGCATAGGGGCCGACCGACAAAGCGTGCGGAAATCCTATTCCCCAACTGTTTAGCAGACCGATAAAATAGCCCGACCAGCCGACCGAAACCGCGCTCGCCGCGACCGCATATTCGAGGATCAGCGCCCAGCCGACCATCCATGCGAGAAGTTCGCCCATCACCGCATAGGTATAGGTATAGGCCGAGCCCGAGACCGGCACCATGGAAGCGATTTCGGAATAGCAAAGCGCCGCCACACCGCATACACACGCGGCGATCACGAACGCCCACATCATTCCCGGCCCGGCTTTCTGTGCCGCTTCGGACGTCAGAACGAAAATGCCGGTGCCGATGATCGCGCCGACGCCCAGAAGGGTCAGCTGGATCGGTCCGAGCGTTCGCGACAATGATTTCTTTTCTGCGGTCGCCAGAATGGCGTCCAATGGCTTTACGCGCCAATCCATGGTCAGGTCAGTCCCCCCAAGCGGATGCACGGCGGATTGATCCGCCGGAAATTAGGAAAGCGCAGAGCCTAACGGTAAAGCGGGTGCGTGCAATCCCCAATTGCAATTGTTACTTTATCAGCATCGGCCCCAAAGCGCGCCCGGCGAACAGATGGACGTGGAGATGGGCCACTTCCTGATGCGCATCGGGTCCGATATTGGCGAGCAGGCGATAGCCCGGTTCGACCAGCCCTGCATCGCGCGCGACCTTGCCCACAGCGCGCACGAATGCGGCGATTTCAGTGTCGGGGGCATTGGCCGAAAAATCGTCCCACGACACATATCTGCCCTTGGGGATTACCAGGATGTGGGTCGGCGCCTGTGGATTGATGTCGCGAAAGGCGAGGCTGTGGTCGTCCTCATACACCTTGTCGCACGGAATTTCGCCGCGCAGGATTTTTGCGAAGACATTCTCGTGGTCATAAGGGCGGGTCGCATCGACGGGCATTGCCTGATTCTCCTGATCGCGAGCGTTGGTTCGCAAAGGTTCTGGAGAAAGATGGCGGCCTCGACAAGCTGGCGCGCGCGGCGCGGGGTCAGCCCTGCCGCGATGCCTTTTCCTCAAGGCCCGATACGCCCTCGCGCCGGGCAAGCTCGCCGCGCACATCGTCGAGCGACAGGCCGGATTCGGCGAGCAGCACCAGCAGGTGAAAGAGAAGGTCGGCGGCTTCGCTCGTCAGCTCTTCGGCATTGCCCGCCATCGCAGCGATCACGGTTTCCACCGCTTCCTCACCGACCTTCTGCGCGATCTTCGCCCGGCCTTTCGCATGCAGCCGCGCGACATAGGAGCTGTCGGGATCGGCCTGCATCCGTTCGCGGATGACGGATTCCAGCGCGGACAGGGGATCGGTTTGGCTCATGACGCTGCACATCGCAGGGATGCGCGCTTTGTCAATCCCGCCGACCCCGCCGCCGGAACCGCGCGCGCAGCGCCCGCCGGGCGAACCAGAGGCCCAGCGCGGCGAACACAAACAGCGCGACATCGGACGGCGCGAAGCCATGCCGCTCCACCACCCCCGAATGCGCGGTGGCGGAGGCTGCGGATGTAAGCGCGGCCGACACGGTCAACAGGGCGAAGAGAAATCGCATGGCGGCACCATAGCGAAAAACCGCAAGTGCGGGGTTAACAACCTCGACCGATCAGTTCTTGCGACGCTTCTTCATCCGGCGAGCGGCGTAGGCACCGGCAAGTCCTGCGGCGAAAAGGCCGAACACGCCGGGCTCGGGCACCGAGGTGGGACTGGTCGGGCTGCCATTTCCGCCCTGCGAACCGCAATGGCCGTGCGTGTATTTCGCCCCGCAGCTGTCGGGCGTTTGCGGCGATCCGCTATGGCCGGGCGTGCTGTGTGGCGGTGTGTCCATCGCCAAAGCAGCGGCGGGCAGCAAGAGTGCAGAGGCAGCAATTGCAATACGAAGCGGTGCAAACATCATAATTTCCCCGGTTTATTCTTTGCCGCCTTAGCTAGCAAACAGCATGCCAAATGCCGCAAGACACTCACGAATCGCTGCTTTTACCCGACCGGCAGCAATGCCCCGGATGAATTTGTAAAATATTCCGACAGATCTGACGTCCTTAGACCGGGCTGCGCGCCGCGATCCCCGCCGCCCGCAGCGCCGCATGCGCGTCCGCCACCGTGGCTTCGCCGAAATGGAAGATCGATGCTGCGAGCACGGCGCTGGCATGCCCTTCGCTGATCCCGGCGACGAGATGGTCGAGCGACCCGACCCCGCCCGATGCCACCACCGGCACCGTCACCGCATCGGCGATGGTACGGATCAGGTCGATATCATAGCCGTCACGCGTCCCGTCGCGGTCCATCGACGTCACCAGAAATTCGCCCGCGCCAAGCTTTGCCAGACGAAGCGCATGTTCGATCGCGTCGATTCCGGTTTCGCGGCGACCCCCATGGGTGAAGATTTCCCAATGGTCGCCCACCCGTCGCGCATCGATCGAGGCGGTGATGCACTGACTGCCGAACCTGTCGGCGATATCGGCGACGACCTCCGGCCGGGCGACCGCGGCAGAATTGACTGCGACCTTGTCCGCTCCGGCGAGCAGCAGCGCGCGCGCATCTTCCGCGCTGCGCACGCCCCCGCCGACGGTAAGCGGCATGAAGCACACTTCGGCGGTGCGTCGCACAACATCGAGGATCGTGCCGCGATCTTCATGGCTGGCGGTAATGTCGAGAAAACAAAGCTCGTCCGCGCCCGCCGCATCATAGGCACGCGCCTGTTCGACCGGATCGCCCGCATCTTTCAGATCGACGAAATTGACGCCCTTCACGACCCGGCCGTTCGCCACGTCGAGACAGGGGATGACGCGCGCCCGGACGGTCACGCCGCCGCGACCCGGATCGCCTCGGCCAGATCGAGCCGGCCGTCATAGAGCGCTCGGCCGGTAATAACGCCCTCGACGCCGTCATCGACATGCGCGGTCAGAGCCTCGATATCGCCGATTCCGGCGACGCCGCCGCTTGCGATCACGGGAATCGACACGGCACGCGCCAGTTCGACGGTCGCTTCGACGTTGCAGCCTTTGAGCAGCCCGTCGCGCCCGACATCGGTGAAGAGCAGCGCAGCGACGCCCGCATCCTCGAACCGCCGGGCAAGCTCTGCCACCGATACGGTCGAAACGTCCGCCCAGCCGCGCGTAGCGACCATGCCGCCCTTCGCATCGACCGCAACGACCACCCGGCCCGGAAAGGCCGATGCCGCTTCTTTCACAAGGTCGGGATTTTCGAGCGCCGCCGTGCCTATCACCACCCGGTCCACGCCCAGATCGAGCCAGTGCTCGACCGCCGCGCGGTTGCGGATGCCGCCGCCAAGCTGCACTTTTCCGGGGAACGCTTTTACGATTCCGGCCACCGCGCCGCCATTCACCGATTCACCGGCAAAGGCACCGTCGAGATCGACGACATGCAGGTGATCGGCGCCCGCCTGCGCGAACTGCTTTGCCTGCGCCGCCGGATCGTCGCCATAGATGGTGGCGCGATCCATATCGCCCTCGGCCAGCCGGACGACCGACCCGCCTTTCAGGTCGATTGCGGGAAAGATGGTCAGGGACGCCATTCGAGAAACCTTTCGAGCAATGCGATGCCGTAGCGCTGGCTCTTTTCGGGGTGAAACTGCACGCCGACCATATTGTCGCGGCCGATCGCGGCGGTTACCGGGCCGCCATGGTCGCTGATCGCGATGACATGCGCGCCCGAAAAGGCGAAGCTATGCAGGAAATACGCTTCCCCCGCTTCGATCAGCGGATGGGGCCGGGACGGGATGACATCGTTCCAGCCCATATGCGGCACGCGCAGACCGGGGGCAGGGGGGATCGCCGCGACCGTGCCCGCAATCCAGCCAAGCCCGGCATGTTCGCCGAATTCCTCGCCCGTTTCGGCCATCAACTGCATGCCGACGCACACGCCAAGGAAGGGCGCGCCGCCTTCAAGTACGCGTTCCTCCATCGCCGCTACCATGCCGGGCACCGCGCGAAGTCCCTTCGCACAGGCACCGAAAGCGCCGACGCCGGGCAGCACTACCCGATCCGCACCGCGCACCGTTTCGGGATCGTCGGTGACCGCGATATCGCGCGCACCGGCGGCTTTTAGCGCATTGTGCACCGAATGAAGATTGCCCGCGCCATAATCGATCAGCGCTATGGTCACGCCAGCAGGCCCGCAATTTCCGGCTGGGCAAAGCTCATATTGAAAGCGACCACTTCGAATTCGGCAACGCCGCTGGTGACGAACGGGTCCTGCCCGGCCAGCGCCTCAACCGTTTTGGCATCGCCACGCGCCACGATTACGCCGCCGGTACGCGGATCGCGCCGTCCGGCGATGAGAAACGCACCCTCGGCCATGTTGCGCTCAAGAAATTCGACATGCGCCTTCATCTGCGCATCCACGTCTTCCAGCGGACGGACATAGGTCAGCAGGATCAGCGACAGCGCGCCCGACGAACGATAGGAATCAGCCACCCAATGTCCCCTTGGTCGACGGAATTGCATCTGCCTTGCGCGGGTCGATCTCGGTCGCGATGCGCAGCGCGCGGGCCAATCCCTTGAACACGCTTTCGGCGATATGGTGATTGTTGGCACCGTACAGCGTTTCGATGTGCAGGGTGATCCCTGCATTCTGCGCGAAGCTGTGGAACCAGTGTTCGAACAATTCGGTGTCCATCTCGCCCAGCTTCACCTGGGTGAAGCGCGTGTTGAACACCAGCCAGGGCCGCCCCGAAATGTCGAGGGCAACGCGGGTCAGCGTTTCGTCCATGGGGGACAGGGCGTCGCCATAGCGGCGGATGCCACGCTTGTCGCCCAGCGCCTTCGCCACGGCTTCACCGATCGCGATGCCGCAATCCTCGACCGTATGATGCTGGTCGATATGCAGGTCGCCATCGACCGTGCAGGCAAGGTCGATCAGCGAATGCCGCGATAATTGTTCGAGCATATGATCGAGAAAGCCGATTCCGGTCGAAACCGAATAATTTCCCGTACCGTCCAGATTGACGGTGACTTCGATCGCCGTTTCGGCGGTCTTTCGCGTGATGCTTGCGGTGCGCATGAACGTCCACATAGCGTAGCGAACGCGTCATGCAATCTTGACCATGGCCCAAAGGAGGTTAGTCACCGCATTCATGACCGAAAGCGTGCCAGATAGTTTGATTCCCTATGACGATATCGTGCAGGAGGCCCTGCGCGCCGTTGTGGGCCGGGTTTTGGGGCAGGTGCAGGAAAGCGGGGCGCTTCCCGGCCAGCACCATTTCTATATCACGTTCAAGACACAGGCGCCGGGCGTCGATATTCCCGACCGGCTGATCGAACGCTTTCCCGACGAAATGACGATCGTGATGCAGCATCGGTACTGGGATCTGACGGTCGATTCGGAACGGTTTTCGGTTGGACTGAGCTTCAATCAGATTCCGTCGATGCTGGTGATACCCTTCTCCGCGATCACCGGTTTCCACGACCCTGCGGTGAATTTCGAACTGCGCTTTCAGGCCACGGAAGGTCCCGAAACGCCCGAACCCACCGATCACGGCGAAAATGATGGCGACAAGTCGCTGCCGGGTGCCGAGGACGGGTCGAACGTCGTTGCGGTGGATTTCAAGCGGAAGAAATAAAAGCGGGATCGGGCGCGTGCCCGATCCTTCTTTCCTGCACCTCTTGCGCTGCCGGTGAAACATCCCGACTTCCCGGGGATTGAAGCCGGGAAGGAGAGGCAGCGCATGACGAACACCCGTACCGAAAGCGATTCGATCGGCGAGATCGAGGTTCCCGCAGACGCTTATTGGGGTGCGCAGACCCAGCGCAGCATCGAGAATTTCCCGTTCGGCGCGCGCGAGCGGATGCCGGTGGAAATCGTCCACGCGCTCGGGGTCGTCAAGCAGGCGGCGGCGCGAGTGAATCGCAGCCATGGCCTTGACGGCGACCTTGCCGACGCGATCGAAAAGGCAGCCGGAGAGGTGGCGAGCGGTGCGCTCGACGATCAGTTTCCGCTGGTCATCTGGCAAACCGGGTCGGGCACCCAGTCGAACATGAACGCCAATGAAGTGATCGCCGGCCGCGCGAACGAGGCGCTTACGGGCAAGCGCGGCGGCAAATCGCCGGTACATCCCAACGATCATGTCAACAAATCGCAAAGCTCGAACGACACCTTTCCGACCGCGCTGCACATCGCCGCGGTGCTTGCCGCGCGCGACAAGCTCTTCCCCGCGCTCGACCGGCTGAAAGATGCGCTGGAGCAAAAGGCGCGCGACTGGGACCATATCGTCAAGATCGGGCGCACCCATCTTCAGGACGCGACCCCGCTGACGCTGGGGCAGGAATTTTCGGGCTATACGGAGCAACTGCATCTCGCAAAGCTGCGGATCGATCCGTTCGTCGCGCATGCGCTTGTCCGGCTGGCGCAGGGCGGCACTGCGGTCGGCACCGGGCTGAATGCACCGGACGGCTTTGGCGAGGCGTTCGCGAAAGAGGTAAGCGATATTACCGGCTTCGCCTTCGAAAGCGCGCCGAACAAGTTCGAGGCGCTGGCATCGAACGACACGCTGGTCGATTTTTCCGGGCGGCTGAACAGCCTTGCCGTCGCGCTGTCGAAGATCGGCAATGACATTCGCCTGCTGGGATCGGGGCCGCGCTGCGGTCTGGGCGAGCTTGACCTTCCCGCCAATGAACCGGGCAGTTCGATCATGCCGGGTAAGGTCAACCCGACCCAGTGCGAGATGCTGACCATGGTTGCGGCGCAGGTGATCGGCAATCATCAGGCAGTGACCGTCGGCGGGCTGCAGGGGCATCTGGAGCTGAATGTGTTCAAACCGATGATCGGGGCGGCGGTGCTGCGCTCGATCGACCTGCTGAGCGTCGCGATGGACAGCTTCGCCGAACGCTGTGTCGAGGGGATGGAGGCGAATGAGAAGCGAATTGCCGAGCTGCGCGACCGTTCGCTGATGCTGGTCACCGCGCTCGCTCCCGAAATCGGCTATGACAATGCGGCAAAGATCGCCAAGCACGCGCATCAGCATGACATGACGCTGAAAGAGGCCGGGCTTGATCTGGGGCTGGTCGATTCGGATACGTTCGACCGGGTGGTTCGCCCTGAAACAATGGTCGGTCGGTAACCGCTTCGGGACGAAGAAAAAGAGCGACGCTTCGACAGGCGCAGCGCGAACGGGTCGCGGGTCGCTCCCCCCTCACTACGTTTGTCCTGAGCTTGTCGAAGGACCGGTCTTCTGCCTTCGCCACGCCTCTTCGCGGAACCCGCAACCGCCATCGCGGGTTACCCTCCCAAAGCCCGTTCCGGGCGATTTTCGGAGAAACGAGCATGGGTGCAACCACCATCGGCGCATTGATCGGCGGCGCAATCGATTCGATGAGCGGTGAGGACAGCGCAGCGGACGGCGCGATCATCGGTGCGATCACTGCCAATGTCCTGAAGGTCGCGGTACCGGTTGCTGTCACCTATGCAGTCGGCTGGATGGTGCTTCGCGGAATTTCAGAAGGCGTCGATCAATTGTTCGGCGGAGACGAAGCCGACGCGTGACCGCTTGACGGAGGGGCGCTCGCTCCGCCACTAGCGGCCATGGCTTTTGAGCGCGACCCCGATCCGCATGGTTTCAAACGACGCGGCGTATTGTTCGTCCTGTCCTCGCCTTCGGGCGCGGGCAAATCTACGATTGCGCGCAAATTGCTGGCGGCGGAGCCGAAGCTCGGCATGTCCGTATCGGCCACGACTCGCCCGATCCGGCCGGGCGAGACGGACGGGAAGGACTATCATTTCGTCCATCTCGACAAATTCCGCCAGATGGTCAGCGACCATGAATTTCTCGAATGGGCGCATGTCTTCGATCACCGCTACGGTACGCCCAAAAAGCCCGTCTATGACATGCTCGAATCGGGTCAGGACGTATTGTTCGATATCGACTGGCAGGGCGCGCAGCAGCTGTTCCAGATTGCGGGCGGCGATGTCGTTCGCGTCTTCATCCTGCCGCCGTCGATGGAGGAATTGCGCGACCGGCTCGAACGCCGCGCGACCGACAGTCAGGATATCATCGACCGCCGTATGGCGCGCGCCGAGCGCGAGGTAAGTCACTGGGACAGCTATGACTATGTGCTGGTCAATGACGATGTCGAGGAATGTTTCGAATCGGTGCGCACGATTCTCGCCGCCGAGCGCCTGAAGCGCTCGCGCCAGACCGGGCTGATCGGCTTTGTGCGCGGATTGATGAAATAGTGCGACGCGTCCGGAGCCCTGTTCCCGTGAAAGCGGGAATCCAGAGCTTCATCTAACCCCGCAGCAATTCCAGAAACCGGATCGCCGCGTCATAGCTCTTGCGCTTGTGCGCGCGCGCCTTCGCGGCGAGATCGTCCTCACCCCATTGTTCGGCCTGCCAGTCCTCGTCGAGATTGGCTGCCGCCCATGCCCGATCGGCATCGGTCGCTCTCTCAACGAGCGCCAGCGCGAGCACCAGCGATCCGGTAATCGTCACCAGCGGATAGAGCGCCGCCAGCTCGAAAGCTGACCGGCTGCCCACGCTGTCGGAAAGGCGCGCCAGCGTTTCGGCCGGCTGCGCGACATGCATCACCCCCGAGGTTCGCGCGAAGCGCACATCATAGCGCGACTCGGCCCAGTTGAGATGCGGCTCCCATGCCGCTTCCTGCCGCGCGATCAGTTCATCGGGATGGTCGGCGCGATAGCAAAGCAGGTCGCTCTCGCCATAGGCCGCCAGCGTCGCGGCAAAACCGGCGGCGTCCGCGCCCACCCGATCGATCGCTGCATTGGCAAGTCCGGTGAGCGGCATGGCGGCAGGATCGATCGTCTCGCCCACCGCGCGCCATTCCTCAGCGATGCCCTCGGCCAGCGCTCGCCCCGGCAGCGCGAGCGGCACGCGGCCGGGCGTGCGTACCGGACGCCCGTCAAGCGCGATGCCATGGCGCTCGCCCTCGGCAACGACCTCCACGCTTTTCCAGAACCGTTTCACGATTCGGGCGGGGTCCGCCATTGCCGCGCCATTGCGCGCGGTACCGTTGCAATCATGAACAGCGCCGACAGCACGATCGCCGCGCCGAGAATGCGCGTCGTAAGATCCTGACCGCGCGCCAGCACCACCAGCCCGAAGACCGCACCCGCCGCTCCGGCGATCCGAACCCCGGTCATCGCGAGATAGCGGTTGCGCGCGCGGGAATCGGGATCGCTCATAATGCCTCCAGATAGTGCTGCATCGCCTGCGTGTCATTCGCCACCGTGCGTGCGCCCGCGGCCACCAGTTCTTCTGGCGGATGATAGCCCCAGCCGACGCCGATCGGATGCACCCCCGCCGCGACACCCATCGCCATGTCGAAACTGGTATCGCCGATCATGACGCTGGTTTCGGGCGAGGCACCCGCCTCGGCGATCGCCGCTTCGATCATCGACGGGTGCGGCTTGGACGGATGCCGGTCGGCGGTCTGCAACGTCACGAAGCGATGCCGTACGCCGTGATGGTCGAGCAGCAGGTGCAGCCCGCGATCCGACTTGCCGGTCGCGACGCCCAGCACCCAGCCCGCATCCTCCAGCGCGCCCAGCGTCTCTGCAATTCCGTCGAACAGCGGTTCGGCGAGCAGCGTGCCGTCGACGCGCATCCGGCGAAAACAATCCTTGTACGATTCGGCCAGCACCCGGTGCATCGCCATATCCGCGTCGGGCAGAAGCTGCGCCATGGCCTCGACCAGATTCAGCCCGACGATCCGCCGGATCAGCGAGCGTTCGGGCGGGGTAAGCTTCGCGCCGCTGAACGCTTCCTCCATCGCAAGGCAGATATTGGCCTGACTATCGGCCAGCGTCCCGTCGCAATCGAAAATCGCAAGCCGGTTGGTCAATTGCCGCCCCGTTTGCGCCGTTCGCCGCGGCGCTCCTTGCGGATCGTCTTGGCATGGCGGCGTGCCTTGATCTTCTTTTCCTCGCGGGTGGGCGGCGGGGGGGCATCGCTGATCGGCAGCGCGTCGCCCTTTGCTGGGTCGAAGCCCAGCATCTCCATCGATTCGGCGAAATGCTGCGGCAATTCGGCAGTCACGTCGAGCTTGCCGCCGCCCGGATGATCGACGCGGATGCGGCGGGCATGCAGGTGCATCTTACGGCTGACCCCGCCGGTCAGAAACGCTTCCGGCCCGCCATATTTGCCGTCGCCGACGATCGGATGGCCGATCGCGGACAGATGCACGCGCAGCTGGTGCGTGCGCCCGGTCATTGGTTGCAGCTCGACAAAGGCAGCGCGATTGCCCGCACGCTCGATCACGCGATAGCGCGACTTTGCGGGCTGGCCATTTTCCTCATCGACATGCATTTTCTCGCCGCCGGTGCCGGGTTGCTTGGCGAGCGGCAGTTCGATCAGCCCGTCCGAAATTTCGGGAACACCGACGACCAGCGCCCAATAGACCTTTTTGGCCGTGCGCCCGGCGAAATTCTTCGAAAACAGCCCCGCCGCGCGCGGCGTGCGTGCCACCAGCAGCGCGCCGGACGTATCCTTGTCGAGCCGGTGGACCAGCTTCGGCCGGTCCTCGCGCTCGAAACTGAGCGCATCGAGCAGCCCGTCGACATGCTCGGTCGTCTTGGTGCCGCCCTGCGTCGCAAGCCCCGGCGGCTTGTTGAGTACCAGCGCCGAATCATCCTTGTGAATGACCAGCGAGCGGGCGAACTCCTCCTGTTCCGCCGTCAGGGCTTTGCGCTGGCGCTGCGGGCGCGGAGCGCTGGGCGCTTCGGCGGGGGGCACGCGGATGATCTGGCCCGCCTGCACATGGTCGCCCGGTTTTGCCCGCGCGCCGTCGAGTCGCAACTGCCCGGTGCGCGACCAGCGCGACACGATGTTGAAGCTCGCGTCAGGCACATGCCGTTTGAACCAGCGGTCGAGCCGGATGCCGTCGTCCTCCGCCGAAACGGTGAACTGGCGCACTTCATCGGATGCGACGCCGCTCATGCGACGCTCCGAACGATCGCCATGCCGCCTGCAACGGCGGCGATGGAAACGGTCACCGACACCAGCACATAAACAAGCGCGGGCAGCATCTGGCCGCGCTCGATCATATTGACGGTGTCGAGCGAGAAGGAGGAAAAGGTGGTGAACCCGCCCAGCACGCCGACCGCCAGAAACAGGCGCAGTCCCTCGCCCGGCGCAGAGATTCGCGACAGCGTTCCGACCAGCAGACCCATCAGCAGCCCGCCCAATATATTGGCGGCCATGGTGCCCCAGGGAAAACCCGGCCCCATCAGGGCAAGGGCGGCGCGGCCCAGAAGATGACGCCCGGCAGCGCCGATGGCACCGCCCAGCATGACAAGAAGTAGATGCGGCATTCCCCGCCGTTAGCGCTTAACGTGCATAAGGAAAAGCGCTGAACGTAATCCGCGCTCCGAACGCGCCGCTGTATTATGTTGACAACACACGCCCGCGACCCCACTTTATCGCCATGCTGAACCTTATTTCCGTGCTCTCCGGGCTGATGACGCTCGTTCTCGCGCTGGTCGCACTTATCCCGTTGCTCGGCTGGCTCAACTGGCTGGTGATTCCGATGGCGGTGGTGGGCGCTGCGATCGGCGCGATGTCGGCGGGGACGGCGGGGCGCAATCTCAACATCTTCGTGCTGGTCGTTTCGGCGATCCGGCTGGTGCTGGGCGGCGGTATCTTCTGACCGCATCAGGGCGGATATTTTCGACCCGGTACGAAAAGCGTTGTTCGTCCCTGCGCTGCTCGGCTAAGGACGCATCATGCGTATGACTCTGTACCGCTCTTTCGTCACCGGCCTGTCTCTGGCCGGCCTGATGGTCACCGCCGGCTGCGCCTCGACAAAGGCGAGCAAGGATCTGCCTTATGTCGCGCGCGATGTCGGCACGCTCTATTCGGCGGCGAAGGACAAGCTCGATCGCGGCCAGTATGAAATCGCCGCGAAGCTGTTCGACGAGGTGGAGCGTCAGCATCCCTTTTCGGTCTGGGCGCGCCGGGCGCAGCTGATGGGCGCGTTCAGCTATTATATGAACCGCGATTATACCCAGTCGATTCAGTCGGCACAGCGCTTCATCGCCGAACATCCGGGCAGCCCCAGCGCGCCTTATGCCTATTATCTGGTGGGTCTGAGCTATTATGAGCAGATCGCCGATGTCGATCGCGATCAGAAGATCACCGAACAGGCAAAGGCGGCACTGGGCGAACTCGCCCGTCGTTATCCGCAGACGCGCTATGCCGCCGATGCCCGGCTGAAACTCGATCTGGTCGAGGATCATCTCGCGGGCAAGGAAATGGAAGTCGGCCGTTTCTATGAACAGCGCGGCAACTGGCTCGCCGCGACCGAGCGGTTCCAGCTGGTCATCGATAAATATCAGACCACGACTCATGTGCCCGAAGCGCTGATGCGGCTTACCGAAACCTATCTGGCGATGGGCCTGCCCGAAGAAGCGAAAAAGACCGCAGCCGTGCTCGGCGCCAATTATCCGGGCAGCAAATGGTATGAGCGCGCTTATACGCTCATGGAGGATAAGGCGCCGGCGGTGGCCGCCGCCGGGGCCTGAGCAGGCGCGCGGTGACGGGCCGCATCCTATGCTGACCGGGCTTTCGATCCGCGATGTCGTGCTGATCGAGGCGCTCGACCTCGATTTCGCTCCCGGTCTCGGCGTGCTGACCGGCGAAACCGGGGCCGGCAAATCGATCCTGCTCGACGCGCTCGGCCTTGCGCTGGGCGGGCGAGGCGAAACTTCGCTGGTGCGCAGCGGTGCCGATCAGGCGGTGGTGACGGCGAGCTTTCTGACACCGGACGACGGCAGTGCGATCGCAGCGCTGCTCGACGAAAACGGCATAGCGCGCGAACCGGGCGAACCGCTGATGATCCGGCGGCTGGTCAAGGCCGATGGCGGCAGCCGCGCCTTCGTCAACGATCAGCCGGCCTCTGCCGGGCTGCTGCGCGAATTATCGCGCCATCTCGTCGAAATTCATGGCCAGCACGACGATCGCGGGCTGCTCAATGCACGCGGCCACCGCCAGCTGCTCGATATTTACGGCAAGCTCGATGTCGCGGGCGTGGCCGCTGCGCATCGCCGCTGGCGCGACGCGATGGCTGCGCTGGAGGAGGCGCGCGAATCGCATGACGCTGCCGAACGCGATCGCGAATGGCTGGAACATGCCGTTGCCGAACTGACCGCATTCGCGCCGCGCGGCGGGGAGGAAGAGGAACTCGCCGAACGCCGCGCCGGAATGCAGCGCGGCGAGAAGATCGCCGCTGACCTGCAAGGCATCGCCGATCTGCTCGAAGGATCGGACGGCGGGCTCGCCCGGCTGCGTCAGGCAGCGCGGATTCTGGAGCGCGTGGCGGAGGATCACGAGGCGCTGGGCGAAGCGCTCGCCGCGATCGACCGCGCGATCATCGAGGGCGCTGCCGCACAGGAAAAGGTCGATGCAGCGGCCGAAGCGCTCGCTTTCGATCCCGTCCAGCTGGAAGCCGATGAGGCGCGGCTGTTCGAACTGCGCGGCCTTGCGCGCAAACATCGCGTGCAGCCCGATGAGCTCGCCGCGCTCGCCGAGCAGCTGTCGGCACGGCTCGCCCGGCTGGAAAGCGGCGGGGCGGAGCTTGAGGCACTGGAAAAGGCCGCAGCCGAAGCGCAGGCCGCCTATCGCAAGGCGGCCGATTCGCTGCACCGGGCGCGGATCGACGCGGCGACCCGGCTTGATGCGGCGGTGGCGAGCGAATTGAAGCCGCTGAAGCTCGATGCCGCGAAATTCCGGACCACGGTGGAGCCGCTTGCCGAGGCGCAATGGTCGGCGACCGGCAGCGACCGGGTGGAGTTCGAGATCGCGACCAATCCGGGATCGCCCTTCGGCCCGCTCGCGAAAATCGCCAGCGGCGGCGAATTGTCGCGCTTCATCCTCGCGCTGAAGGTCGCGCTGGCCGAAAAGGGCGGGGCGCAGACGCTGATTTTCGACGAAATCGATCGCGGGGTCGGCGGCGCGGTGGCAAGCGCGATCGGCGAGCGTCTGTCGCGGCTCGCCCAGAGCGCGCAGGTGCTGGTCGTCACGCACAGCCCGCAGGTCGCGGCGCGCGGCAATCGCCATATGCTGATCGCCAAATCGAATGACGGCACGGTGACGCGCACCGGTGTCACCCCGCTCGACTCGAAGGAACGGCGCGAGGAAATCGCCCGGATGCTTTCGGGTGCCGAAATCACCGACGAAGCGCGCGCACAGGCAAAACGGCTGCTCGAACCCTCGCTGCTATAAGCGCGAGGCGCTTTGCGGCGACCGAGCCTGTTGCACCAACGTCATTGCGAGCCCCGAAGGGGCGCGGCAATCCAGAAGCGACACGCGCCATCGCTCTGGATCGCTTCGTCGCTGCGCTCCTCGCGATGACGACGATCCGCTCCGGGAGCGGCAGCATCGTATAAGTCTCCACCATCTCCGGAACCACCCTCGCACCCGATTGGTTCGCATAGGCAACGAACAAGAGGGAATTGAATGTCGACACGCTCGCCGGCGAAACTGGAAGTCCGCAACGCCACCACCGGGGATATTCCCGGCATCCTGTCGCTGATCGGCAGGGTCTATGCCGCATATCCGGGCGTCGAAAACTATACCCCCGGTATGATCCGGGGACAGATCAACAATTTCCCCGCCGGGCAGTTCGTCGCGCTCTATGAAGGCGAAGTCGTCGGCTATTGCGCTGCCAGCCGGATCGATGAGCATGTCGCGCTTGCCCCCCATGACTGGGAAAGCATCACCGGCAACGGGTTCGGCAGTCGCCATGATCCCACCGGCGACTGGCTCTACGGCTATGAAATGGCGGTGGATTCGAAGCAGCGCGGTCTGCGCATCGGCAAGCGCCTGTATGAAGCGCGCCGCGCGCTCTGCGAACGGCTGGAGTTGAAAGGCATCGTCTTTGCCGGGCGGATGCCGAACTATCGCCGCAACCGGAACAAAGTCGACGGACCGGTCGACTATGTCGAAAAGGTGCGCGAGGGGAAGATCAAGGATCCCGTCATAGGGTTCCAGCTTTCCAACGGCTTCGAACCGATCGGCGTGCTCGAAAATTATCTGCCTGAAGACAAAGCGTCGATGGCGATGGCGGCGCACATGGTCTGGCGCAACCCCTATGTCGATCCCGATGAGCCGCCGACGCATCGCGTACCGCGCGATATCGAAAGCGTCCGGCTCGCCACCTGCCAGCTGCAGGCGCGTGCGGTTAAGGATTTCGACGAATTCATCCGCAATGTCGAATATTTCGTCGATGTCGCGGCGAGCTATGAATGCGATTTCATTTGCTTCCCGGAGCTTTGCTCGCTCTCGCTGCTCTCGTTCGAGCGAAAGAAATTATCGCCGATGGAGGCGATCGACCGGCTGACCGACCATCGCCAGCCGCTTGTCGATGCACTGAGCGACATGGCGCTGCGCTATAACATCAACATCGTCGGCGGTTCGCATCCGACGCGCACCGATGACGGCGACATTCAGAATGTCGCTTATGTGTGCCTTCGCGACGGATCGGTGCATGCGCAGGAAAAGCTGCACCCCACCCCCAACGAAGCCTATTGGTGGAAGATCAAGGGCGGCGACAGCGTCGATGTGATCCAGACCGATATCGGCCCGGTCGGCGTGCTGATCTGTTACGACAGCGAATTTCCCGAGCTTGCCCGGCGGCTGGTCGATGAAGGCGCGCGAATCATCTTCGTGCCGTTCTGCACCGATAATCGTCAGGGCTATATGCGCGTGCGCTATTGCGCACAGGCCCGCGCGATCGAAAATCAGTGCTTCGTGGTGATGAGCGGCAATGTCGGCAATCTGCCCGGCGTCGACAATATGGACATTCAATATGCCCAGAGCGCGATCATCACGCCGTGCGATTTCCCCTTTGCCCGCGACGGCATCGCGGCGGAGGCGAGCGAGAATATCGAGGCGCTGACGATCGCGGACGTGAACCTCGCCGACCTTACCTGGGCACGTGCGGAAGGAACGGTGCGCAACCTGACCGACCGCCGGTTCGATCTGTACCGGATCGACTGGACACAGGGGCCGCGGCCCGACGGCCAGCAGGTGCCGAGCCGCGCACCGATGGAAAGCAAGGGGCCGGGCGGCGGCTGATCCGGAGGCGGGGTGTCGTTCCTGAACGGACTTTCCCGCTTCGTTACAATCGGTGACACTTTCGGGCGGCTGTGGAGATATCGGCGATACAGGTGCCGCCCATCTTCACCTTCATGCCGGAGCGTTCCGGCGGGTTGAAGGAGTAGCCGCCATGAAGAAATTCACCCTGATCATCGCCGGGCTGGGCATTGCAACCGCCATGCTGCCCGCCGCTGCCTCCGCCGCGCCCTATCGTGCGGGCATCGAGCGCCAGATCGATCGCAGCGCCCAGCGCGGTGCGCTGAGCCATCGCGAGGCGCGCGCGCTGCGGGCCGAATATAGCCGGATCGCTAAGCTCGAATATCGCTATCGCCGCAGCGGCCATGGCATCAGCCGAGCCGAAGCACGCGATCTCGACCGCCGCTATGCCGCATTGCAGGCGAAAGTGCGGTACGAGCGGCAGGACAATAATCGCCGGCCCGTGTATCGCCGCTAACCTATCGCGCCGCCCCCAGCCGCAGGGCAGGGGGCGGCTTTTGCGGTCATATCCACCTGTTGATCCCCACCGAGCCCGACATCGTCATTGCGAGCCCCGAAGGGGCGCCGCAATCCAGCGCGGCACGCGCGCGTCGGCGATCGCTCGTAAAGGCTGCTTCGGGATGGGGATGGCAAACGGCAGCGGCCCCGGCCTCCGCCGGGGCGACGATTGTAGAAATCGCGGTGCACACAAGCCGGTGATACAAGCCGCTAACCCCATGCGTCGCCCCGGCGGAGGCCGGGGCCGTTGGCGTGGGGCGCTATGGCTGCGCTGAGCGGCGCGATGCAAGACTGCGGGCTGTGCGCCGCTCCGGATCGCTTTACCTTGCTGCGACATGTTCGGATCGGCGCCGTTCTGTATCAGCCCTTGCGCCGGGATGTCGCGGCGTAGAGCGCCGCTGCGGCAAGCGCTGCCGATCCCACGCCGATGCCGATCCCGGCTGCCGCGAGCGGCCACTTCTTCTTGCGATCCTGCCCCGGTTCCGGACCCGTCCCGGCGCCGTCGCGTGCTGCCTTTGCCTCTCGCGCGGCTGCGGTGATTTCGTTTTCGGGCTGGTCACTCATCGACACTCTCCAGAACTCATTGTTGTTTTTCGCGAATATAACGCGCGCGAAAGTCGTTGGCGAACGTCTTGAGCGCGCCCCCAGCAATCGCATCGCGCAGATCGGCCATCAGCGCCTGATAGAAAAACAGATTATGTTCGGTCATCAGCATCGCGCCCAGAATCTCGCCTGCGCGGACGAGATGGTGGATATAGGCGCGGCTCCATCCCTGACAGGCGGGGCACCTGCATTCCGGGTCGAGCGGGCCGGTATCCTCGGCAAAGCGGGCGTTGCGGATGTTGATCGGCCCTTCGCGGGTAAAGGCCTGTCCGGTCCGGCCTGACCGGGTCGGCATCACGCAATCGAACATATCGACGCCGCGTTCGACCGCGCCGACAATATCGTCGGGCTTGCCCACGCCCATCAGATAGCGGGGCTTGTCGGCGGGTAGCTGGCCCGGCGCATAATCGAGCACGCCGAACATCGCCTCTTGCCCTTCACCCACCGCCAGGCCGCCGATCGCATAGCCGTCAAAGCCGATATCGATCAGCGCATCGGCGCTGGTCTTGCGAAGACCTTCGTCGAGCGCCCCCTGCTGGATGCCGAACAGCGCCGCACGCGCGGCATGCGCTTCGCCCGAATCGAAGCCCTCACGGCTGCGCTTCGCCCAGCGCATCGAGCGCTCCATCGCCTTTGCCTGAATGTCGCGAGTCGTGTCGGTCGGCACCAGCTCGTCGAACGCCATCACGATGTCGCTGCCCAGCAGGCGCTGAATCTCCATCGATCGTTCGGGGCTCATCAGGTGCCGCGACCCGTCGAGATGACTTTTGAAGACGACGCCTTCCTCGCTGCGTTTGGTGAGTTCGGACAGGCTCATCACCTGATAGCCCCCGCTGTCGGTCAGGATCGGGCGGTCCCAGCCCATGAATTTGTGCAAACCGCCCAGCCGGTCGATCCGCTCGGCCGTGGGGCGCAGCATCAGGTGATAGGTGTTGCCGAGGATGATGTCGGCACCCCCGGCGCGCACATCGGCGGGCTTCATTGCCTTTACGGTGGCGGCGGTGCCGACCGGCATGAAAGCAGGGGTGCGGATCGTGCCGCGCTGCATGGTAATCGTGCCGGTGCGCGCCGCACCATCGGTGGCCGCAATCTGAAAATCGAAACGCGAAGTCATAGGGCTCGCCATGCCGCGCGGCAGGCGCGCTGTCCAGCCGGGGGCGGGGGCAGGGACTTGCAGCCTCATACAAAAGACCGTTTGCCCTGAGCCTGTCGAAGGGCAGTCCTTCTCTTCGCCGGAAAGAGGAAGAACGGGGCTTCGACAAGCTCAGCCCCAACGGAGCGAAATAGCTCAAGGTCGTCATTGCGAGCCCCGCAGGGGCGCGGCAATCCAGTTCAGTGCTGGCCCCAGTGGATCGCTTCGTCGCTGCGCTCCTCGCGATGACGACAGTAAGACCTGATGCGTTTGCCCCTTTAGCCGCTCAAGCTGTTATTCCCGCGATCCTTGTCGGGCAGCTTGTGGTCGGGATCGATTTCCGCCTTCACCACCTTGGCTGTGCCGCCGACCGGCACTGCGCTGGTCGCCTGACAAATCCAGGTTTCGGCGGGCAGGCGGATATTCTTCACGCTGCCATCGGCAAAGGTCACGCGCAGCGTTGCCGGCATGACCAGCTTGTCCTTTGACGTCACACTGACCAGCGCGCCCTTTGCCGGGTCTTTGTCGACATAGGAAATGCCGGTAACGGCAAGGTCCATCTGCCAGTTATTATAATACCAGCCGCGCCACCAATAATCCAAATCCTCGCCCGCATCGCTCGCCATTGCGCGGAAGAAATCGGCGGGTTGCGGGTGCTTGAACGCCCACGCCGCAGTAAAGCGCCGGAACGCGGCGTCGAACCGCTCCGGCCCCAAAATCTGTTCGCGCAGCAGAATGAGGCCAAGCGCCGATTTGAAATAGGTCACCGGGTGGCGATATTTCTCGATCACCGTATCGGCGCGGGCAAGGATCGGCGGGGCTTGCGGGTCGGCGAGCAGCGGCAGAATCTCATTCACCGGATTGCCGCCGCCCGGCGCATATTCGCCGTCGCGTTTCGGGCCATATTCGCCGTTGTTGAACTCATCCGACTGATAGACGTCGATAAAGGTGTTGAAGCCTTCATCCATCCACGCATGCCGCCGCTCGTCGAACCCGACGATCATCGGGAACCAGCTATGGCCGATCTCATGCGCGGTGATCCAGAACAGGTCCTTGCCCTTGTCGTCGATCCCGTCGAACACGATGCCCGGATATTCCATGCCGGTGGCAGGACCCGCCACATTGATCGCATTGGGCCAGGGATAGGGGAACCATTTGGCCGAAAAACGCTCGACCGTGTCCTTCACATATTCGGTCGAGCGGCCCCAGCGATCTTCCCCGGCGCTCTCGGCGGGATAGACCGACTGGGCAAGCGCGCTCTTGCCGCCCGGCAGATTGATCCGCGCGGCGTCCCACGCAAACTGGTTCGACGCCGTCCATGCGACATCGCGCGTATCCTTCATGCGGAAATGCCAGGTCAGCGTGCCCCCGCGCTTCGGGCGGCTGGCCGGGTCGGTGATTTCCTGCGGCGATCGGATCATCACCGTCTTGTCCGATTCCTTTGCCTGTTTCAGGCGGCGAACCTGCTCGCCGGTCAGCACCTCGTCCGGGTTCATCAGCTCGCCCGACCCTGCAACGATCATGTCGCTCGGCACGGTCAGCCAGTAATCGAAATCGCCATATTCGCTGTAAAATTCCTGCGCGAGATAGGGCAGCGCGTCCCAGCCGCGAATATCGTCATACACCGCCATGCGCGGATACCATTGGGCAAGGTCGTAAATCTCCCCGCCCTTTGACGTGCCCCACGCCATGCGCCCGCCAAATTTGCCGGGAATGGTGAAGTGCCATGCGATATCGATGCTAACGCTTTCGCCGGGTTTCAGCGGTGCGGGCAGACGGATCTGCATTCGCGTATCGTCGATCAGCGGCTCGACCGCCTGTGCCGCGCCCTTGCCGAGCGTAATGCTGGCCGAATCGATGATGTCGCCGCTGGTGGTGCCGCGCGGTTCGCCGCCGCTCGCCATATGGCCGCGCGATTCGGGTTTGTAGAGATTCTGTTCGAGGTGCAGCCACAGCACACGCAGCGTATCGGGGCTGTTATTGGTATAGGTGATCCGCTCCGACCCGCGCAAAACCTTGGCCTTGGTATCCAGCGTCGCGCGGATCGCATAATCCGCCTTGTTCTGCCAGTAATCGGGGCCGGGCATGCCGTCGGCCGAGCGATAGCGATTGACCGACTGGCCAAGGTCGAGCGGGGCGAACGTCTCTCGCGGCTGATAATCCTGCGCCATGGCCGGCATTGCGGTCAGCATCAGCGCACAGGCCGCGAACAGTCTCGTCATCAATCACACCCCCGATATGCAAAGCGGAGGGAGTGTTAGGCCATAATGGGGAGCGCCTGTCGACCGGGCGCGGTCAATATTTGCGATAGGGATCGGGCTGATCGCCGGGATAGTCCATGACGCAGCGGCGCTGGTCATGGCGTTCACCCACCTCGCAGCCGCGCTGTTTGCGGGTCCAGTCCTTCACGGTCACGTCGCGGCCGGGCAGGGGGCGCGAATCGGCAGGATTTGCGGTGGGGGTGGGCAGTGAGACCGGTCTGGGCTGAACACAGGCGCATAGCAGCAGCGGCATCGCAAAGGCAGGATAAGCGCGCGACATTCGTGGAAGCTCCCTGATCCGGGGACTCGCTCCGGCACAGAGAGAATAGCGCGCACCCCGATCAGACGCCAAGCCGGTTCAGGCAATCCTCCACACCGCTGCGATAGCCCGATCCGAACAGCCGCAGGTGAACGAGCAGCGGCCAGAGGCGATACACCGGCTGCCGTTCGCGCCACCCGCTTTCCAGTCCGAGTGCGTTGAAAAACCGATCGGGTGGCGAATCGAACAGGGTGAGCATCGCGGCATCGACTTCGCGGTCGCCATGGTAACAGGCCGGATCGATCAGCGCGGTCACCTTTCCCCCGGCGCTCAGCACATTGCCGCCCCACAGATCGCCATGGAGCAGGGACGGGGCGGGATCGCGCGGCAGATACTCGCTCAGCCGGTCGGCCAGCGCTTCGAGCCGCCGGGCGAGCGGCGCGTCAATATGCGGGCTATGGCAGCGCAGGCGGTTGTCCGCCCAGAAGCTGGCCCAGTCGTCGCGCTGGCCATTCGCAACCGTTACCGATCCGAAGGCGTGATCGCAGTGCCAGCCATAACTCTGTCCATGCGCGCCATGCAGCCGATTGAGCACCGCCGCCAGATCGTCCCACGCCCCTGCAGGGCTGCCGTCTGAATCGACTCGCTCGATCAGCAACAGATTGTCAGAAACACCCAGCGCCTCGGGCGCAGGCGCGCCCGCAGCCCGGATCGCGCGCAGCATCTGCGCCTCGCTCTCCGCGCTTCTCCCGTTCTTCGCAACCACGCGCCGCCCGTCCTTCAGGTCGAGCGCAACCACTTCCGAAAGATCGCCGCCCGACATCGGCCGCGCGGAAAGAATGTCGCTGCCGAGCAGCGCTGCGGTTCGGGCTAAATCGATCATTCCCGCGATGTGGGAAGCTCCACCGCCGATTGCGACCGCCGCCGCGCCTTTCCACACACACCGTCATGCCCGGCTTGATCGGGCATCCAGGGATCAAGGCGCAGCATTCGTGGCGCTGGATGCCGGGGCAGGCCCGGCATACGAGTAATGATGAGGCTGATGCCTGATGCCCGGGATGCCCCATCCGGGCGGGCAGGGCGGACAAGACCGGCCGTTGCCGATCGCGCTGCCGGTACCGATCGGCCGTTGCGCCGCCAGCTATCCCTGTATCCGCAGCGCAATTTCGTTCATGAAACGCGGATCGTCGCCGCGCGCCAGCCATTCGGCTTCGGCGGCGATCGCGCCGAGCAGATCGCTCAGTTCCTCGATCTCTGCTTTCGCGTAATTGCCCAGGACATAGCCGTGGACCCGGTCCTTATGCCCCGGATGGCCGATCCCGATTCGCACCCGGCGATATTCCTTGCCGATATGGCTGTCGGTCGAACGCAGGCCGTTATGCCCGGCAGCACCGCCCCCGGTCTTCACCTTCACCTTGAACGGGGCAAGGTCCAGTTCGTCGTGAAAGACGGTCACTGCGCTTTCGTCGAGCTTGTAGAAATCCACCGCCGCGCGGATCGAACGGCCGCTTTCGTTCATGAACGTGGCGGGTTTCAGCAGGATGATCTTGTCGCCGCCGATGCGGCCTTCCTGCGTCCAGCCCTGAAACTGTTTTTTCGGCGGGGAAAAGCCATGCACTTCGGCGATCGCGTCGATCGCCATGAAGCCGACATTGTGCCGGTGCATCGCATATTGCGCGCCGGGATTGCCCAGCCCAGCCCAGATCTGCATCGCTGCTCTCCCGGTCGGGGTTCGGGTCGTGCGCCGCGCCGCAAAGGGGCAAGGGGCGACGGGAACGCGGTCCGGGCGGGCGGGCGGCTCTGTCGAGCAGCGCCGTCCGCCCGGATGCGAAATGCGGGCTTATTCGCCCTTATCGTCTTCCATGACGGTATCGGCGTGCTGCTCGGTGACTTCGGTTTCACCGGCTTCGCCTTCGCTCGACTTCATCGCCGACGGGGCGACGAGCGTTGCGATGGTGAAGTCGCGATCCGTGATCGCCGATTCCGCGCCCTTGGGCAGCTTCACATGGCTGATATGGATCGATTCGCCGACGTCGAAGCCCTTGACCGAGATTTCAATCTCGTCCGGGATGTTCGCCGCATCGACGACCAGTTCCAGCTCATGACGAACGACGTTCAGAACGCCGCCGCGCTTGATGCCGGGTGCCAGATCTTCGTCGGTGAAGGTCACGGGCACGTTCACATGGACCTTGGCATGCTCATCGATGCGCAGCAGGTCGACATGCGTCGGGCGATCGGTGACGGGGTGCAGTGTCACATCCTTGGGCAGGGTGCGCACGGGCTTGCCGTCGCCGGTGTCGATCATCACGACCGAGTTCATGAAATGCCCGGTGTTCAGCAACTTCATCAGCGCACGCTCCTCGACATGGATCGGGAGGGGCTCTTTTTTGTTGCCGTACAGAACGGCGGGAACTCGGCCTTCACGACGAAGCGCCCGGGAGGCTCCCTTGCCAACCCGGTCGCGCGTCTCGGCCGACAGCGTAAGCTGATCGCTCATAATATCTGTCTCCGAATGCGCTTGATTGCGTATTGTCTGCCGCACGAGCCTCCAGGGATGTCCCCGTGCGAACAAGCGCGCGCCTATACGCGGGAGTGCGCGCAAAGGCAAGCGGCGGGTGACGCTATTGCACCCGCTTCACGCTATATCCTTGCGCCGCGAGCCGCGCGGGCAGGCCGTCCGGCCCGGCAAGATGCCCTGCGCCCACCGCCACCAGCACCGTTCCGGGGCGCTGCATGCGTTGTTCGATCCAGCGGCTCCAGCGCGCATTACGATCGGTGAGCAGCGCTGATTTCAGCCCCGGCGCACCGGTGAACAGCGAATCGGCTGCCTTTTGCAGCGCTGCGGTGTCGCCCGCCGCCCAGGCCGAGAAGGCGGCGTGATAGCCAATGTCCGGCGCGGCGGCATCGGCGACCGCATTGGCAAGCAGATGCGCCTGATCGGCAGGCGAAAGCGAATCGAAGATCGCGAATTGTCCGCCCAGCGTTTCGAACGCGCCGATCGGTTTATGAAGCTGGCGGAAGGATCGGGTCAGCGCCGCCTCGACGCCCTCTTCGGCCCGAGCGCCCGATTGCCGCGCATCGCCCGCCGCGAGAACGAGTGCGGTGCCCCAGTTTTTAAGCCCGTCGAGCGTGCGCATCTCCGCCCCGGCATTGGCAGCCGCTTCCGGAAGCAATGCGCGCATTTCGGGGCGCAGGCGCTCGGCGACCGGCGGCAGGCCGGATGCGCGTGCAACTTTAAGGAATACAGCGGACGCCTGGGACGGGTTTCCCGGCGGAATTTCGAGCATCAGCGTTTGGGATTCGCCAATCGCCTTCGCCACGGCCGGTCCATGCCAGCGCGTTCCCGGCGGCAGCATATGGATCGATGCCAGCAGCCACACGGTGGTGTCGCCGTCCGATACCCGCCAGAGCGGCGGTCTCGCTTCAACCGGAGCATCGCGCCCGCATGCCGGGATCAGCGTGGCGCAAAGCGATAGCAAAAGGGCGGCGATCAGGCGGCGCATTGCCCCTCATCGCCGCCCCGTCCCGAACGCGCAAGTGCGTCCGGCGCTCAGTCGTACTGAACCCGAACCGCCTTCACGCCCAGCTTTGCCAGATCGTCCTGCACATCATTGGGTCCGGCGAGATGGCCCGCACCTACCGCGACGAACACCGTTCCCGGCGTATCCAGCATCGCCTTGATCTGCTTCGCCCAGCGTTCGTTGCGGTCGAACAGAATCGTCTTGGCAAGGCCCGGCGTTTCGAGCAGTTCCTCGTTAATCAGCTTGCCCAGCGCATCGGGCTTTCCTTCCGACCAATAGGTAATCATCCGGTTGAGCGTGTCGGAAGGCTTTTCGACTTCCTCCACCGCCTGATTGAGCAATTCGATCTGCTGCGTTTCGGTAAGCGCGTCGAAAAAGCCGAGCTGCTCCTCTGCGGTTTCCAGCGTGCCGATCTTTTTGCCCGCCTTGCGTGCGGCATCGATCAATGTCGCTTCCGCCCCCTGTTGCGGGTCGAACCCGGCCTTTTGCGCCGACAGCGTCGTCAGCGTCACGGCGGCGAGCCAGGGCTTCAGCCTGTCGAACGCGGTCGGCGGCAGGCCGAGCTTCGCCATGGCGGCGTCATAGGCGGCCTTGTCCTTCGCGCTCATCTTAGCCGTGAAGGGCTGCGGGCCTTTCGAAAAGCCATGCCGACGTGCCGCTGCCTGAATGGTCGCAGTGTCGCTCGAATCGAGTTCGAATACCGCCTTGTCCGATTTGTCGAACGCCTCGCGCACCGCATCGTCGAACCAGCCGAGATCCGGTGTCAGCGCATGAAAGGTGCCGAACAGATAGATTGTGGTGTCGTCGTCCTTCACGACCCACAGCGCCGGATCGGCATCCTTGACCTTCGCCGCCGGTTCCTTCGCCAGTACGGGCGAGGCCAGCAGGCCGAAGCCGAGAAACGGCGCGATGATCTTTTTCAGCACAGGGCAATCTCTTTCGAACGGGACGGGAGGGGGTCTTATATCGTCGCGACCTTAACCGGTGGCAACATGGCTGCCGAAGCGTGCCTAGCGCGCCGCTTGATTCCCCGACGCGCATGTTCCAAAGCCCGGCAAAGACTATTGGTTTTCGTAAGGCGAAAAGGCAGTTCGTTGAGCAACGCCCCCAGTTTCCAGCGCATGATCCTGACCCTCCATGATTATTGGAGCGAGCGCGGATGCCTGATCCTGCAACCCTATGACATGCGCGTCGGTGCGGGCACGTTCCACACCGCGACGACGCTGCGCGCATTGGGGCCGGAGCCGTGGAATGCCGCGTTCGTACAGCCGTGTCGCCGCCCGACCGACGGGCGGTACGGGGAAAATCCGAACCGGTTGCAGCATTATTATCAATATCAGGTGATCCTGAAGCCAAGCCCCGCCGACCTTCAGGAACTGTATCTCGGCAGCCTTGCCGCGATCGGCATCGACTTTACGAAACATGACATTCGCTTTGTCGAGGATGACTGGGAAAGCCCGACTCTGGGGGCCTGGGGCCTTGGCTGGGAAGTGTGGTGCGACGGGATGGAAGTCACCCAGTTCACCTATTTCCAGCAAATGGGCGGGTTCGACTGCAAACCGGTCGCGGGCGAACTGACCTACGGGCTGGAACGCCTCGCCATGTATATTCAGGACGTCGACAGCGTGTACGACCTTGCCTTCAACGATGCGGGCGTGTCGTACGGCGACGTGTTCCTCGAAAACGAAAAGCAGATGTCGAAATGGAATTTCGAGATCGCCGATACCGACGCGCTGTTCGACCTGTTCAAAAAAGCGGTGGCCGAGTGCGAGAACTGCCTCGCCAACAAGCTGCCCATTCCCGCTTATGAACAGGCGATCGAGGCAAGCCATATCTTCAATTTGTTACAGGCGCGCGGCGTGATCTCCGTCGCTGAGCGTCAGGCCTATATGGGCCGTGTGCGCGACCTTGCGAAAGGAAGCTGCCAGGCCTGGATCGAGAAAATGACCCCCGAATGGGAAGCCAAATATCCGGGGTGGAGCGTATGATGGCATCGTCACATCCTCCCCGGCACGGGGAGGGGGACCGCGCAAGGCGCGGTGGAGGGGGCTCGCGCCGATCGCTGCGCCCGGAAACTGCCACGGCACGAAAGTTACGGCGCCAGATGTCGTTGCCTGAAGTTCTTTTATGGCAGCGCTTGCGCGGCGCTCAGGCGGGCGTGAAAGTGCGGCGACAGCATCCGATCGGTCCCTATGTGGCGGATTTCTATATCGTCTCGGCGCGACTGGTGATCGAGGTTGACGGTCAGTCGCATGATGTTCCGCAGCGGGCCGCGTTCGATGCGATGCGCGATCAATTCCTGAAAGAGAATGGCTATCGCGTGCTGCACATAAGGGCGCAGGAAATTCTGGACGGTATAGAGCAGGTGATTGAAGCTATTGTTGCGTTTGCGGACGCCCCCCTCCACCACCAGCCTGCGGCTGGCGGTCCCCCTCCCCGTGCCGGGGAGGAAGGATGACCGATTTCCTTCTTGAACTGCGCTGCGAAGAAATCCCTGCGCGGATGCAGGCAAAGGCGCGCGCCGATCTGGAGCGATTGTTCGCCGCCGAACTGGAAAAGGCGGGGCTGAAGGCGGAGCGCTACACGAGCTACGCCACGCCGCGCCGCCTCGCGCTGATCGCGCATGGCCTGCCGCTGGCGACCGAGGCGGTGTCGGAAGAGCTGAAAGGCCCGCCCGAAGGCGCACCCGATGCAGCGATCGAGGGGTTTTGTCGCAAGGCGAACGTCACCCGCGACCAGCTTGAGGTGCGCGAGGTAAAGGGCCGCGCGACCTATTTCGCGGTCATCGACACGCCGGGTCGCGAGACGAAGGCGGTGCTGGCCGAGGCGATCCCGACAGTCATCCGCGCTTTCCCATGGCCCAAATCGATGCGCTGGGGCGAAGCGTCACGCTCGACCGAGAGCCTTCGCTGGGTACGGCCGTTGCAGGGCATTATCGCGCTGCTGGGCGAAGATGTCGTCGATTGCGAGATTGCGGGCATCAAATCGGGCAGCGCAACGCTCGGCCATCGCTTCCACCATCCGGGGCAGATCACGATCGGGTCGGCGGGCGATTATGTCGAAAAGCTGCGCATGGCGCATGTCATCGTCGATCAGGATGAGCGGCGGAACACCATCGCGCTGGGTTCCAAGATGGCGGCGCAGGGTGCCGGGCTGACGCTGATCGAGGATCACGGCCTGCTGGAGGAGAATGCGGGGCTCACCGAATGGCCGATGCCGCTGCTCGGCCGGTTCGACGAGGCGTTTCTGGAGGTGCCTCCGGAAGTGATCCAGCTTACCGCGCGCGTGAACCAGAAATATTTTGTGTGCGAGGATGGCGACGGCAAACTCGCCAACGCCTTTATCTGCGTCGCCAATGTCGATGCCGAGGATGGCGGGGACAAGATTGTCGCGGGCAATGAAAAGGTGCTTGCCGCGCGGCTTTCGGATGCGCGTTTCTTCTACGAAACCGATCGCCAAACGAAGCTGGAGGATTTGCGCCCCCACCTCGAAAAGATCGTGTTCCACGAAAAGCTGCGCACCGTGGCGGACAAGGTCGAGCGCGTGGCGCAGCTTGCCCGCTGGCTGGTTGAAGAAGGGATTGTCGGTTCGTCCGCAACCGTCATCCCCGCGAAAGCGGGGACCCAGAGCGATCAGGCGGAGTCGCCCGAGGCTCTGGATTCCCGCGTCCGCGGGAATGACAAAGAGCAGGAAAAGCTCGCGGCGCTGGCCGAATGCGCGGCGAAGCTGGCCAAGACTGATCTCGTCACCGGCATGGTCGGGGAGTTTCCTGAGCTTCAGGGGCTGATGGGCGGCTATTATGCAGCCGCGCAGGGCGAAGACGCCCGCGTCGCCGAAGCGATCCGCGATCATTACAAGCCGGTCGGGCAGGGCGACGATGTGCCCACCGCACCGGTAACGGTCGCGGTCAGTCTGGCGGATAAGCTGGATACGATTGCGGCGTTCTTTGCAATCGATGAAAAACCAACCGGATCGAAAGACCCCTTCGCTCTCCGGCGTGCTGCTATTTCGAGTATACGCCTTGTCACGGAAGGCGGGCTGCGTGTTCACCTTGAGAAACTTTTACGCGAGGCGGTGATTTCGGTCGCTGTCATTCCGAACGTGCGTGAAGCTATTGAAACTATGGCAACAGCTGCCCGTCGGATATCGGAACGCCTTGAAGGCCGAGAAGAAAGTGAGTGGAAGGAAACAGACTTTGACGACGGCGTAGACCGGTTGGTGTCAGAGATTCTCGATTTCTTTGCCGATCGCCTCAAGGTCCAGCAGCGCGAAGCTGGCGTCCGGCACGACCTGATCGATGCGGTGTTTGCGCTGGGCGGGGAGGACGATCTGGTTCGCCTGCTCGCGCGGGTGAAGGCGTTGCAGGCGTTCGTTACGACCGAGGACGGGAAGAACCTGCTCGCCGGGTATAAGCGTGCGGCGAATATTCTGAAGAAGGAAGACTATCCGGTCGCCCCGGCGCAGGCCGGGGCCGCTGGCGACGAAAACGAGGCGGCTGCGGCCTCCGCCGCAGCGACGTTCGGGGACGCTACACCGCTGTCCTATACCCCCGAACCGGCAGAGGCGGCGCTGATCGCTGCGCTCGATGCCGCGGAACCGCAGGCGGCAGCAGCGATCGAGCGCGAGGATTTTGAGGGCGCGATGGCGGCGCTGGCCAGCCTTCGCGCGCCGATCGACGATTTCTTCGAAAGCGTCACCGTCAACGACTCTGTCCCGGAAAAGCGCAAGTCCCGGCTGGCGTTGCTTGCCCGGATGCGCGCTGCGGTGCACAATGTTGCCGATTTCTCGCGGATTGAAGGATAACTATCGGATAAAGCGGCATTTCATGCCGGAATCAGCGCGAAATATGTGAAGCAAAACCGCTTTCCACGGGTTTCCCTCCCCAGGAACCGTTTGGATGAAAGGGCAGGAACGCACATAATGACTCAATATGTCTACCGTTTCGGCGGCGGGATTTCCGATGGCGGCCAGGGAGATAAAAACCTTCTTGGCGGCAAGGGCGCGAACCTTGCTGAAATGGCCTCAATCGGTCTGCCGGTCCCGCCGGGCTTCACGATCAGCACCGAAATGTGCACGCGCTATTATGAGGAAGGCGAAACCTTCCCCGACAGCCTGTATGAGGAAGTGGCGAACGGCGTCGCGCATATCGAAGGCGTGACCGAAAAGCGCTTCGGCGACGCTGCCGACCCGCTGCTGGTATCGGTTCGCTCGGGCGCGCGCGTTTCGATGCCGGGGATGATGGACACGGTCCTGAACCTTGGCCTGAACGACGATACGGTCGAAGGGCTGGCGAAAAAGGCGGATGACGAACGCTTCGCCTGGGACAGCTATCGCCGCTTCATCCAGATGTATTGCGATGTCGTGCTCGGCCTCGACCATGGCCGGTTCGAAGAAGCGCTGGAAATCGCGAAGGAAGATCGCGGCTACGACCTCGACACCGAAATGACCGCTGCCGACCTGAAGGCACTGGTGGCGGAATATAAGGCGCTGGTCGAGGAAATGTGGGGCAAGCCGTTCCCGCAGGATGTGAAGGACCAGCTCTGGACCGCGATCGGCGCGGTGTTCGGATCGTGGAATGTCGAACGCGCAAAGGTCTATCGCCGGCTCAATTCGATCCCCGGCGACTGGGGCACCGCCGTGAATGTTCAGGCGATGGTGTTCGGCAATATGGGCGACACATCGGCGACCGGCGTTGCCTTCACGCGCAACCCGTCGACCGGCGAGCGGGCCTATTATGGCGAATTCCTGATCAACGCGCAGGGCGAAGATGTGGTGGCGGGCATTCGCACGCCGCAATATCTCACCAAAAAGGCGCGCGAGGATGCCGAAGCAAAGCCGCTGAGCATGGAAGAGGCGATGCCGGAGACCTTTGCCGAGCTGGCGCGGGTCTTCGACAAGCTCGAACTCCATTATCGCGACATGCAGGATATCGAATTCACGGTCGAGCGCGGCACGCTGTGGATGCTCCAGACCCGCACGGGCAAGCGTACCGCAAAGGCCGCGCTGAAGATCGCGGTCGATATGGCGGGCGAGGGGCTGATCAGCGAGGATGAGGCGGTGATCCGCGTCGATCCCTCGGCGCTCGACCAGTTGCTCCACCCGACGCTCGACCCCGATGCGAAGCGCGATGTGCTGACCAAGGGGCTGCCCGCATCGCCGGGCGCGGCGAGCGGCAAGGTGGTGTTCGACGCCGACAGTGCGGAGCGTCAGGCAGCGGCGGGCGAGGATGTCATCCTCGTCCGTATCGAAACCAGCCCGGAAGACATTCACGGTATGCATGCGGCGCGCGGTATCCTGACCGCGCGTGGCGGCATGACCAGCCACGCCGCCGTGGTGGCGCGCGGCATGGGGCGCGCCTGCGTCTCCGGCGCGGGAACGCTTTCGATCAAGGCGAAGGAAGGCGTGATGCGCGTCGGCCAGCGCGAGGTGAAGGAGGGCGAAATCATCACGATCGACGGCGCGACCGGCGAAGTGATGGTCGGCGCGGTGCCGACGGTGAAGCCCGAACTGTCCGGCGATTTCGCAAAGCTGATGGAATGGGCGGACAAGGGGCGTCGGCTGAAGGTTCGCGCCAATGCCGAAACCCCGACCGATTGCCGCACTGCGCGCGAATTCGGGGCAGAGGGTGTCGGCCTGTGCCGCACCGAACATATGTTCTTCGATTCCGGCCGGATTACCGCGGTGCGCGAGATGATCCTCGCTTCGGACGAGAAGGGCCGCCGTGCCGCGCTCGACAAGCTGCTGCCGCATCAGCGTCAGGATTTCACCGAGATTTTCGAGGTGATGGCAGGGCTGCCCTGCACCATCCGTCTGCTCGATCCGCCGCTGCACGAATTCCTGCCGCATGAAGATGCGGAGTTCGAGGATGTGGCGAAGGCGGTCGGCATGGATGTCGAAAAGCTGAAGCGGCGTGCGGCCGAGCTGCACGAATTCAACCCGATGCTCGGCCATCGCGGATGCCGCCTTGGCGTCACCTATCCCGAAATCTACGAAATGCAGGCGCGCGCGATTTTCGAGGCGGCGTGCGATGTCGCGGAGAAATCGGGCGATGCACCGACGCCTGAGGTGATGATCCCGCTGGTCGCGACCAGAAAGGAGCTCGAACTGATGCGCGCGGTGGTCGAAAAGGCGGCGAAAGCGGTGTTCGAGGAAAAGGGACGCACGCTCACCTATCTGATCGGCACGATGATCGAGCTTCCGCGCGCCGCGCTGAAAGCCGGTGAAATTGCCGAGGCGGGTGAGTTTTTCAGCTTCGGCACCAACGACCTTACCCAGACAACGCTGGGCGTCAGCCGCGACGATGCGGGCCGGTTCCTCGGCACCTATGTCGACAAGGGCATTTATGCCCGCGACCCGTTCGTCAGTCTGGACGAGGAAGGCGTGGGTGAACTGGTCGAGATTGCCGCCGAACGCGGTCGCAAGACCCGGCCCGATATCAAGCTCGGCATTTGCGGCGAACATGGCGGCGACCCAACCTCGATCGCCTTCTGTGAAAAGGTCGGGCTCGATTATGTCTCCGCTTCGCCCTATCGCGTGCCGATCGCCCGGCTCGCCGCGGCGCAGGCGGCATTGAAGGCGAAAGGATGATCGTGGCGGCGCTGCCTGCGCCGCTGCCGATGGTGATGGAGATCGTGCAAAAGGATTTGGTGGCGTCTCTGGACGCGGACCTGTTGCGCGGTCCCACCGCCACGGCGGCATTGCAGCGCCGCTGCGGCGATGTGCCGGTGCGCGTCGAGGTCGATCGCACCGCACACCGCCCGGCCAGCGCCGCGCAGCGCAAGCGTCTCGGCGTCGGGCCGGAAGAGCCGGTGGGGTATCGCAAGGTGCGGCTGATCTGCGGCAAACGCATCCTGTCCGAGGCGGAGAACTGGTATGTTCCCGGGCGGCTGACTGCGGCGATGAACAAGGCGCTCGATAGCGGAACCCGGCCCTATGGCGCAGTGATCGCGCCGCTCCACCCGCATCGCCGGACGCTGGCGCATGAGCGTCTATGGGACGGGCGAGGCAAAGCGCCGCGCGCGGTGCTCCGCCACAGCGCACTGGTGATGAGCGACAGAAATGTCCCGCTCGCCGAGGTGGTCGAAACCTATCTTAACGGCGCGCTGATCAGATAGCGTCGCGTTCGGTGGTCACAGGACGGCCGGCGGCATGCGCCAGCCGGTCACGCTCGGCGCGCAGCTCCGCAATCTCCCGGTCGCGCGCCGCGATTTCGGCGCGATGCTCCTCACGAAGCGGGCGCGTTTCGGCTTCCAGTTCGCGATAGCGCTGCTTCCACCGTTTGCCGCCGGGATGGCTCGCCAGCCCGAACAGCCACCCCGCGACCAGCACGAGCAGCAGGATCGCAATCTGCGACGCGGAATGAATGGGAAATTCGCTCACAGCCTGTCTCCGGCGTTGTTCCGCAGGGTAAACGATCCGGTCGATACAGCGTTCCGACCTGCTTATTTGATCAGCGCGTCCTTGATCGAGCAGGCGGCGGGGCCGAGGATCACGATGAACAGCGTCGGGAGGATGAACAGGATCAGCGGCACCGTCATGATCGCGGGCAGCCGCGCGGCCTTTTCCTCTGCCCGCATCATGCGTTCATGGCGAAATTCTGCCGACAGCGTGCGCAGGGCGGAGGCGAGCGGCGTGCCATATTTCTCGGTCTGGATCATGGTGGTCACTACGCCCTTCACTGCCTCCAGATCGACCCGGCTCGCCAGATTGGTGAATGCCTGTCGCCGGTCGGTCAGAAAGCCGAGTTCGATCGCGGTGAGCGAGAACTCCTCGCCCAGTTCGGGATAAGCGCGGCCAAGCTCGCGCGCCACCCGGTGGAATGCGGCATCCACCGTCAGCCCCGCCTCAGCGCAAATGACCAGCAGGTCGAGCGCATCGGGCAGCCCCTTGCGGATCGCAGCGCTCCGTTTCTGAATCCGGTTTTTCAGATACAGATCGGGGGCCTTGTAGCTGAGGATCAGCGCGCCGGCGACCGCGCCATAGGATTGCAGCGGACCCCAATCCAGCGCGTCGGTGCCATAGACGATATAACCGACCAGCGCACCGAGCACGACCGGCAGGACCAGCCGAGCGAAAATGACGGCAAAGGCAAGGTCCCTGCTGCGGATACCCGCCTGAAGCAGCTTTGCCTGTACGGTCTTTACCTGATCGTCCTGAAGCACTTTGAGCGATTGCAGGAAATGGCGCATCCGGTCGGTGCTCTCACGCGACTGGATGAGCTTCGCACGCCGTTTCGCGGCGGGTGCGACCACCCCGGCCTTCAGCTGTTCGCGGCGCCGGTTCAGTGCTTTCACGCGCTTCGCCATGGGATCGCGGACGGTCAGCGCGGCATAGATCGCGACCAGCACCGCGAAGGCGGCGATACCCGACAATAAGGTCGCGACCGCATATATATCGACGCCGAGCAGGGTAGGGTTGCTGCTGTTCATGCCCGCCCCATTAAATTTCGAAACTGACCATTTTGGCCATGATGAAGGCGCCGATCGCCATCCAGATCATCCCGCCCAGCCCGGCGACGATCAGGCGCGGATCTTGAAAGAATTGCAGCATATAATCGGGGCTTAGCCACATGATCATCGCGAACACGATGAAGGGCAGCGACCCGACGATATAAGCGGATGCCTTGGATTCGGACGACATGGCCCTGATCTTCAGCTTCATCTGCGCGCGCTTGCGCAGCACATCGGCGAGATTAGAGAGCGTTTCGGCGAGGTTGCCGCCGGTTTCGCGCTGAATCTGGATCGTGATGACGAAGAACTGGAATTCGGGCGTGCCGAGGCGATCTGCCGTTTCCTGAAGCGCTGCGTCGAGCGGGCGACCGATCTTCATCTTGTCGGCGACCGAGCGAAATTCCTCTCCCGTCGGGCCGGAAACCTCCGTACCGACCACCCCGATCGTCTCGGTGATCGGGAGACCCGATCGCAGCCCGCGCACCAGCAGGTCGATCGCATCGGGAAACTGCACAGTAAAGCGGTTGACCCGCCGATTGATCAGATATCCTACCGTTTTGTGCGGAATCCCCGCGCCCAGAAAGATGCCGACGAACAGCGCGATCAGCAGCGGCAGACCGCGCAGCCACAGCAGCACCATCGTCACCACGGCAATGCCCGCCGATGCCATCGCATATTGGCCGAGCGTCCAGCCCTTGCCGGTGCGTTCGAGCCGTTTTGCAAGTTCAGTCGGGTTGGGAAGCAGGCGCGAGGCGGCATGATCGATTTTGCTCGCCCGCCCGGCGGCAATCCGCCGCAACTGCGCCTCTACCCGCGCGCTCGCCGTTTCCGAATGGCGGGTGCGCAACGTCGACAGCCGACGAGTCGCTGCCTTTGCCGGCGAGGGGCCGGAAAACGCAAGCACCAGCATGGCCAGTATCGTGAACACGCCGATCAGAATGAGCGCGGGTAGCATCATGGTGCCCCGATCCGCGCGACGCGCAGCATCCGATACGGGCGCAGCTTCGCCGTCATTTTCGGTTCGGTCCGCCCGGCTTGCGCATGGTCAGGACGGAAAGCTTATCGAGCAGCGAACCTTCATTCCCCGTCTTTTTCCGTCCGGCAGCGTCATCTTCCACGCTCGACACCTGTTCCGCGAGCGCGAGCAGCGGTGCGACCGTCTTCGATCGCCCGCCGGTCTCGGCAATCGATTTGCCGAGCTTCGCGGCCTGCGCCGCGAGCTTCTGGTCGAACGGGACGATATGATCGACCGAACGTTCGATCGAGGTTTCGAAATCCTTGCGGCTGATTTCGAGCAGCGATGCCGGGTGCACCCGATTGGCGACGATCAGAATCGCGCAATGCGGAGCATTGGTTTTGAACCACGACAATAGACGGATGGTGTCGCGCGCCGCCGCCAGCGTGAATTCGGTGACGATCACGGCGTGCTGCATCTCCGACACCAGATGCGGGTGCCGGATCAGCATATCGCGCGGTATATCGACCAGCGTGCATTCGAAGGCGCCGCGCAGCTCCTCCTCCAGCTGGAAAAAGGCAGTGCCGTCGGTAAGGATCGGCGCGGCGAGCGGCGATTCAGCGGACAGGATCGCCAGCCGTTCGTTGGCGCGCACCATGGCGCGTTCGATGAACAGCCCGTCGATGCGGCTGGGATTTTCGATCGCGTCGGTCAGCCCGCGGCCCGGATCGAGGTCGAGCGACAGCGCTGCGGTTCCGAAATGCAGGTCGAGGTCCAGAATACCCGTCGTCCGCCCGCGCCGCTCGCTGATCAGCCAGCCGAGCGAGGTCGTGACGGTCGATGCACCCACACCGCCGCGCGTCCCCACCACTGCGATCGCGCAATGGGGATTTTCCGGCCCCTGCGATTCGGCGCGCGGTCCGGCAAGAATCGCCTGTGCCTGTGCAAGGCTTTCATTCACCAGATCGGGCAGCAGCGGTTTCAGCAGATAATCGTGAATGCCGCTCGCAAGAAGCTCGCGATACAGTCGCACATCGTTGCGCTGTCCTGCGGTGATTACGACCGTGCCCGGTTCGCATACTTCGGCAAGCGCATGAATATCGCTGATCGGATCGGCCGAATCGGAAAGGTCGATGAACAGGATATTGGGACTGGCCGATACCGAGAGTTCGCGAATCGCTTCGCGCAGTCCGCCTTTGACCGCGCGTTCGGGCGCCCAGCCCGATTCGCCTGCGCAGGCGCGAAGCACGTCGAGCGAATGGTCGTCGCTGACAAAGGCGGCAAAGGTCTCGCGCTGGCCCGACCGGCCGCTACGCCAGGGCGCGTTCATTGCGAACTCCCCCCGCCGCTTCGGGTTGATACCGAGGGCAGACCGCCTTCGCCGCTGGGCGGCTGTTTTCGCCAGCTGTCGATCGCCTTGATCGCGCTGTCGGGATCGGCAAGGCCGTCGCCCGACCGGCCCTGAACAAGATCTTCGGGGCGGGCGATCATCGCGGCGAGATTGGAATTGATCGCACAGCCGAAATTCACGCTGGTGTGCGAATCGAAATTGGGCTGATCGAGCGATGTCGTCGCCGGACAGCCCGGCACGACGGCGTGCGAACGGGCGACGATAACCCGCACCGGGCCCTGCACGGTAGCAGCCGGCGTCGCGCCGCTCGCCAGTTTGAGGCCGAACCGCGCGGCGGCCTCAGCGATATCGGCGCGCACCGCGTTCGTGGTCTCGCCCGGCGCGATCCGCACCGCATCGCCATAGCCGAGATTGAGCGATGCCATCCAACCGGCGAGTCGATCCGCTTCGCCCGGTGCGAGGCCCTGAGGCGCGGTGCGCAGGTCGAGCGCATATTCGCTTCGCGTCACCACCGGCTGATGCTCGCTTTCCAGCCCGCGATACGCGCCGGGTGCGCCGCACCCGCCCAGCACTATCGCGGGAAGCAGGCCGGTCAGAAGCGTGAGATGCTTTGCCATGATCATATCCCTGAAAGGCGGCGGTCAATAATTGCTGAAACCGGGCGCGGCAGCGCCATTGGTCGCGGGCGGCTCGCGCCGTTCGGGCGGAGGGGCTTCCTGCGGCGCCATTTGCGGCGCGGGGCGGGGGGCGACCGGGCCGCTGCCCTGCATCTGGCCCAGCACAAGCCGCCCCAGATCGGTCGGCGCGCTATAGGCGTCGGTGGGCAGCGCGACGCGGCTATTGTCCATCGGCTTCACCAGATAGGGGGTGATGACGATGACCAGTTCGGTTTCGTTGCGCTGAAACCCGTTCGACCGGAACAGCGCGCCGAGGATCGGCATATCGCCGATGCCCGGCGCCTTCTGAATCTGGTTCTGGTGATTGTTCGACAGCAGGCCCGCAATCATGAAGCTCTGGCCGGATCCCAGTTCGACCGTGGTTTCGGCGCGCCGGGTGGTGAGCGCCGGGATCTGGACATTGTCGATGGTGACCGCACCGGCGCTGGAAAGCTGCGACACTTCGGGGCGTACCCGCAGCGAAATCCGCCCGTCGGACAGGACGGTTGGTGTGTAGGCAAGGCTGACACCATATTGTTTGAACTGAACTGACACCGCGCCCAGTCCCTGAGAGATCGGGATGGGGATTTCCCCGCCCGCCAGAAACGATCCGGTCTCGCCGGAAAGAGCAGACAGGTTGGTGGTGTTGAGCACGCTGACCTGCCCGGTCGTCTCGCCAAGGTCGAGCGCACCGAGGAGATCGAGGCCGAGCAGCTTTCCGGCACCGAACAGCGAGGTCGCCGATTCGGCTGCCGACACGCTGCCGTTCCCGGTTGCCGTCCCGCTAACGCCAAGCGGGCCGCCGGGCGTATATCCGTTGGAGAAGGTGCGGCCCTGTCCGATCCCGAATTTGAACCCGCCGCTCGCGTCGGAGGAAGCCAGATTGATACCGATATTCTTGACGAAGGTCCGGCTGACCTCGGCGAAGCGGACCTGCAGATTGACCTGAAGCGGCGTCGCGGTTTTCAACCGTGTGATGACCTTCATGCCCTCGCCGACATAGGCCTGCACCAGCGTGTTCGCTTCGGCAACGTCCTCCGGATTGGCGACGGTGCCGGTCAGCAGGACGAGCCCGTTCATCGGCGTCGCGGTGATATCCGCTTCGGGCATCGCAAGCGCGAGCATCGAGGAAATCGAATCGATATTCCGACCGACCCTGACCTTTGCCGCATAAACGACCGCGCCGGATTTGCTGGTCGCGTAAATATTGGTCTCGCCCGCTGCCTTGGCGAAAACATAAAGCTGGGTGGGCGAGCGTACCGACACATCGGCAACGGTGTCGCTGGCCACGAATATATCGCTGATCGGCGCGGGCAGGTTGACGAGCTGCCCCCGGCCGATGGAAAGCTCCATCAGGTCGGACGGGGCGGGGCGCGTCTGCGCAACTGCGGGCATGGCGGCGGGGATAAGGCCGGAACAGGCAAGCGCCAGCGACAGGCCGGGTTTGAAGCGCAGCATCTCAATTCTTTCCTGTGACCGGAACCACACTGACAGTCGTGCCGCGCGCTATGCGAACGCTCGGCCCGCGAACCTGCGGCTGCGTCTCGCCATCCTGAACCGGCCCCGGCATTCCCCCCGCATATTGCGGCGCGGCCGGGGCCTTTCCGGGCACGGTACCGCGCTGGAAGCGTGAGACATCGGCACCGGTCGAATAGGTCGGCTGACCATCGCTCGGCATCGAATCAGCGCCGACCAGCTCGCCGTCTTCGCCGACGGTCACCTCGCCCGCGGCGATTCGCGATTCGAGCTGCTGCGAGGTGTCGGCGAGCGAGCGCAGCGACAGCGACAGCGACCCCAGTTGCTGCGCCACGGCGATCTTTTCCGCGATTCGCGGCGTGGTTTCGACCGTCACCGACGAATAGGGCGCGACCATCGGGTTGCCCTTATCGTCCTTCGCAGCCGAGGTGCGCTGATCGGTGGCGAGCACGCGCAAATTGCGCAGCACGGTTTCGGATGCTTTCAGCGGGGGGCCATCGCCGCCGCCCGCAACCTCCTGCGTGAGGATCAGGTCGACCCGGTCGCCGGGAAATACAAAGCCCGCAACCGCGCTTTGCGCCGATACCGGGACGGTCACGGCGCGCATGCCCGGCCCCAGCGCCGCGGCCAGAAAACCGCGATCGCCCGGCTTCACGATCGCGCCCTGTACGATCGGCTGACCCGCCGGAATTGCGAATCGGACCACTGATCCCTGAAGCGCAGTGAGATCGGCCTCGCCCTTCACATAATAAGCGCCCTGCACCAGATCGGCGGGCCATGGCTGGAATTTCAGCGCATTGCCGTCGAGGATCGTGCCGACGGCGAGCGCCTTCGTTGCGACCAGCACCTGCGGACCGACCGGCTGGGCCGGGGCGAGCTGTGCCTGCGCAGGCGGTGCGGAGCTGCCCACCATCAGGCTGCGCGCCATGAATGCGGTGATCGCCGCCACGATGAGCGCCCCGGCCAGCAGGGTGATTTTACGTCCGTCCATTGCTCGAAGCGCCTCTCGGGAGACCCAGATCTGGTTTCATCGACGTTAGTTATTACGAAAACTGATTAAGAATCGGTTCGCGCAGGGTGATCAGGCAGGCCAGAACGATCGCGACGCCGTACGGAACCTCCAGCGGACCTTCGGAACGGCGCAGATGGCGCCCGGCCATCATTGCCAGTGTCAGTACGCCGCCGATCAGCGCCATCAGCACCAGCATCGATATCAGCGGCCGAAGCGGCAGCCACAGCGCCAGCGCGGCGAGCAGCTTCACATCGCCGCCGCCCATCTGCCCCAGCGCGAAGGCAAGGCCGAAGAGCAGCAGGACGACGACGCCCAGCGCGAACTGGATCGCCATTGCTGGCCAGAGGGGCAGGCCAAGCGCGACCCACCATAAGGGGGCGAGCAGCGCGATGACCGCATTCTTCCAGTTGGCGATTTCGCGGCGGCGCACATCCTCCACCCCGGCCCAGAGCAGCAGGGCGACCAGAAGAGCCAGCAGTGCGGGAACAAATATATTCGCCATCGGCGCAATGCCCTAGACGAAACGGCTTTCCAAACCGTAACCATGGACCATGGCATCTTCCATATTGTACCGGCGCGCGATCCCGGCTTCGGCGCGCATATCCATGTGGCGGACGCCGGACGGATGGCCGCTGCGGACCTTCGCCTGGCCGGTCGAGGGGGCGGCGCAGCGCGGCTCGATCCTGTTCCAGACCGGGCGCGGCGATGTGTTCGAAAAATATCTCGAACTCTTCTCGCGTCTGCATCGCAGCGGCTGGTCAGTGACTGCGTTCGACTGGCGCGGTCAGGGCGGATCGGGCCGGATGTCCGACAATCCCCATTGCGGCCATATTGATGATTTCGGCACGTATATCGGCGATCTGAACGCGTTTTTCGCTGACTGGAAGGCGAAGACTCCCGGGCCGCATGTGGTGATGGGCCATTCGATGGGCGGCCATCTGGTGCTTCGCGCCATCGCTGAATCGGGGATCGCGCCCGATGCAGCGATATTGATCGCGCCGATGCTGGGGCTGAAGACCCCGGTCGGTGCGCGGCTGACCGAGATTGCGGCGCGGATCATGCGGCGGCTCGGCAATCCCGCCCGACCGGCGTGGAAGGGCAATGAAAAACCCAATACGACCGAGACCCGGCAATCGCTGCTGACGCATGATGCAGACCGGTATAGCGACGAATTATTCTGGCAGCAGGCGCAGCCCGAATTGCTGACCGGGCCGCCGAGCTGGAACTGGCTGGTGGAGGCATTCGCTTCGTGCCGCAGGTTGCGCAAAGATGTCGATTCGCTGCGCCGGATATCGACGCCGATCCTGATGCTGCTTGCCGATGCCGACGGGCTGGTCGATCCCGCTGCGGCGCGGGCGATTGCTGCGGAGCTGCCGGATGCTCAGGTGGAGCGCTTCGGCCCGGAATCGGCGCATGAAATCCTGCGTGAGGAAGATTCGGTTCGCTCGCGCGCGATCGCGGCCATCGAATCCTTCCTCAACGAGCGCGTACCGACCGAATGACTGGCTGCGATATTGCGATTATCGGCGCCGGTATGGCCGGGGCGAGCCTTGCCGCCGCGATCGGAACGCGCGCGCGGGTCGCGCTGATCGAGGCGGAGGCGCATCCCGGCTATCACGCCACCGGCCGATCGGCGGCGTTCTGGTCGGAAATCTATGGGGGGCCGGGGGTACAGCCGCTGACCACCGCATCGGGGCCGTTTCTGCGCGATCCTCCGGCCGATTATGGCGCCGAGAGCTTTCTGGTCCCGCGCGGCGAATTATGGATCGCGCGGGCAGGGGATTCCACGCCGCTCGATTCGCTGGAAAGCGAATTCGCTGATAGCGAAGTCGCGATGGAGCGTCGCGCCCCCGGCGCGATGGTGTCCGGAATCCGGCCCGACTGGAGCGAAGGCCTGTTCGTGCCGAGCTGCACCGATATCGATGTCGCGCGGCTGCATCAGGCATTTCTGAAGGTCGCCCGGCGGTCGGGCACTGAGCTTCGCTGCGATTCGCCGCTGGTCGCGGCGGAGCGGCGGGCAGCGAGCGGCTGGCGGCTCACGCTGGGGCGCGGCGAAGTGCTGGAGGCGGCCATATTGGTCAATGCTGCGGGCGCATGGGCGGACCCGGTGGCGGCAATCGCAGGCGCGTCGCCGCTCGGCATCCGGCCCTATCGCCGCACCGTACTGCAATTGCGGGTCGATCCGCCGGCCCCCGATTCGCTGCCGCTGGTGCAGGACGCGCATGGGGGTTTCTATTTCAAGCCCGAGCCGGGCGGCAGGTTATGGCTCTCACCGCACGACGAAACGCCGATGGCGCCCGGAGACGTCGCGCCTGACGAGATCGACGTCGCGCTGGCGATCGACCGGCTGCAACAGGTGGTCGATTGGCGGATCGCGGCGGTGGAGCGCAAATGGGCGGGGCTGCGCAGCTTCGCGCCCGACCGTCTGCCGGTCTATGGGTTCGCGCCCGATTGCCGTGATTTCTTCTGGTTTGCGGGGCAGGGCGGTTTCGGCATTCAGACCGCGCCGGCAGCGGCGTGGATCGGCGCTGCGCTGCTGCTCGATACGCCGCTTCCCGCGATGGTGCAGAACGTGGATGTCGCGCGTTACGCCCCTGAACGTTTTCGAATCCAACGATAAAGAGGAGCGCCCGCATGGCCTTTCCGCAAGCCTATACCGCTGATCCCGACCGTTATGACGGGCGCATGCCCTATCGCCGCTGCGGCCGATCGGGCCTCGATCTTCCCGCGATCAGCCTTGGCCTGTGGCAGAATTTCGGCGGCGAGGATGTGTTCGAAACCGGCCGCGCGATGCTGCGCCGCGCGTTCGACCGGGGCGTTACCCATTTCGACCTCGCCAATAATTACGGCCCGCCTTACGGGTCGGCAGAGGAGAATTTCGGCCGGGTGATGGCGAAGGATTTCGCCGCGCATCGCGACGAACTCATCATCTCGTCCAAGGCGGGATGGGATATGTGGCCCGGCCCCTATGGCGATGTCGGCGGGTCGCGCAAATATCTGATCGCGTCGTGCGACCAGAGCCTTCGCCGAATGGGCCTCGATTATGTCGATATCTTCTATTCGCATCGCGTCGACCCCAAAACGCCGCTCGAAGAGACGATGGGCGCGCTCGCGCATATCCATGCGCAGGGCAAGGCGCTGTATATCGGCATCTCCAGCTATTCGCCCGAACTGACGCGCAAGGCGGCGGCGATCCTTGCCGAATATAAGGTGCCGTTGCTGATCCATCAGCCGAGCTATTCGATGCTCAATCGCTGGATCGAGGACGAGTTGCTCGATACGCTCGACGATCTCGGCACCGGCTGCATCGCTTTCTCCGCGCTGGCGCAGGGGATGTTGACGAGCAAATATCTGAACGGCGTGCCCGAGGATTCGCGCGCGGCGAAAGCGGGTTCGCTTGATCGCGAAATGCTGAGCGATGAAAATATCGAACGGCTGCGCGCCTTGAATGCGATCGCCGAAAAACGCGGCCAGACGCTTGCCCAGATGGCGATCGCATGGGTGCTTCGCGATCCGCGCGTGACCAGCGCGCTGATCGGCGCGCGCACCGTCGAGCAGCTCGATAATTCGCTCGATTCGCTTCATAATCTTTCGTTCAGCGCTGAGGAACTCGCCGAAATCGACAAGCACGCCAATGAGAGCGGTATCGACAAATGGAAAGTGTCTTCGACTATCGAGGAGCTACCGACAAAATGATGCTGCGGTGCGGAATGAAATGATCCATTACGGATCATCGCGAAAGCCGGTCGAGCGTAGTAATACGTAATTTATCGGCTGTGTGCGGACTGGTATTTGGGGACATCACCAAGCTTCCCGGAGGCCGGATGTATCGTTCCGCTGACATGTCTGTACCGCACGCAGCAGATGCTGCCGCGCCGTCCCTATGGGCAAATAACGCGCTGCCGTCGGACATTACCGGAAGCGAGGCGGCCAATTTCGTGCTGCTGGAATTGCGGCTCGGAATGGTCAGCGCCGAATTGGTTCGGGAATGGGTGAAGGAATTGCGGCAGGAGGGCTTTCGTCGTCTTGCCGACGCCATCGAAGCGAGAGTCGATCTGATATAATAAGAAAAGAGAGGGTGCCGATGTTCGGACTCAACCATTCTTTCTTCGTCCGCAGAGGGCTTGAAGAACAGGAAGCAGCGAATTGCGCGGCATCGGCGCGAGAGGCGCTGATCCGCGCCACGCTGTCCCGGGTCTATCTTTCGGAATGCAGCAAGCGGGTGAGCGACCGGAATGTGTGTGTCAGCTGCCCGATGACTGAGCGGACTGACGGTCCGTGCGTCTCCGCAGCATTCGGTACCGAGGGCTACGGCTCCACCGCCCACTGATCCTGCGGCGGGGTGCGACTAACGCGAATCGGACAGGTCAGCGCGCGGCGATCGCCGCGTCGCTGGCCAGCTTATCCGCCCGCTCATTGTCGGGGTCCCCGGCATGCCCCTTCACCCATTTCCATTCGACCCGGTGCGGTTTTGCCGCCGCCAGCAGTTCCTTCCAGAGCTCGGCATTTTTCACGGGCTTTTTCGCGGCGGTTTTCCAGCCATTCTTCTGCCAGCCGTGAATCCATTTGGTCAGGCCGTCCATCACATATTTGCTGTCGGTGGACAGCGTAACGCGGCACGGGCGTTTCAGCGCATTCAGCCCCTGAATCGCAGCCATCAGCTCCATCCGATTATTGGTGGTGTTGCGCTCGCCGCCCGATAATTCCTTTTCGGTATCGCCCGATCGGAGCAGCACGCCCCAGCCGCCGGGGCCGGGATTGCCCTTGCACGCGCCGTCGGTTGCGATCTCGACATGCGGAAGTTCGCTCATGCGAAGCGCGCCCGCCCCTCGGCATAATGGCGATAGCGGTTTAGATAGGCGATCGGGTCCTTTCGGGTCACCATCGCATCGGCAGGGGTGTTGAGCCAGTCCCAGGCGCGGCTGAGAAAGAAGCGCAGGCACGATCCCATCGCGAGGATCGGCAATGCGGCATGTTCCGCTTCGCTGAGGGCAAAGCGCTCGCAATAGCCCTTAACGAGCGAATCGCCGATTTCCGCCGACCAGTTTCGGCCATCGGCATCGAAACTCCATGCCGTGTGCATGACGGCAAGGTCATAGGCACGAAAATCGGTGCATGCGAAATAGAAGTCGATCAGACCGGTCACCGTTTCGCCCAGCATCAGGACATTGTCGGGAAACAGATCGGCATGGATCGCCGCGCGGGGCAGGGCGTCCGCGCTGGGCCAGTGGCCAAGCACATGGTCGACCATCGCCTCCGCCTGGCCATACAGGCCGGGGCGAATCTGGTCGAGCGCGCTGCCGCAGCGCTCGAACAGCGGTTTCCAGCTGTCGACGCCCATCGAATTGGGCCGCCAGCCCGAAAATCCGGTCAGCGCGCCATGCATCGCCCCCATGGCGCGTCCGGCGGCGCGGGCCTGTCCGGCGGTGGGATGGCTGACCGATACGCCGGGCAGAAATTGGATGAGGCAGGCCGGGCGTCCCTGAAGCTCGTGAATCTCGCGCCCGTTGCGATCCGGAACGGCGGGCGGCACTGGCTGCCCCTCTCCGGCGAGATGGTCGAGCAGCGCCATGAAAAAGGGCAGATCGTCCGCCGCCACGCGCTTTTCATACAGCGTCAGGATGAAGCGGCCGCCGGTGGTTTCGACCAGAAAATTGCTGTTCTCTACCCCCTCAGCAATGCCCTTGGCCGAAACCAGTTCGCCGACATCGAATCGAGTCAGAAATTCGGCCAGCGTCTCCGCCGGAACCTGCGTATAGACAGCCATCCTATCCCCCTTTGTCGCCGGTCAGGCGGCCTGCAGACCGCGCGGCGGCTTGAAGGTGATATTTTCCTCGGCAGTGCGCACTTCGCGCTCGTCGACCTCGAACCGCGTAGCGATCCGGTCGACCAGTTCGCGAACGAGAATTTCGGGTGCAGACGCGCCCGCGCTGATACCGAGCGAACCGACCCCTTCGAGCCATGCGAAATCGAGATCGGCGGCGCGCTGCACCAGCTTTGCATCGGTGCCCTGCCGCTCTGCGACCTCGACCAGTCGAAGCGAGTTGGAGGAATTGGGCGCGCCGATGACCAGCATCAGATCGACCGAGGAAGCAATCGCCTTCACGGCTTCCTGACGGTTCGACGTGGCGTAGCAGATATCGTCCGCCTTGGGCGCGACGATATTGGGGAAGCGCGCTTTCATCGCCGCGACCACCGACGCGGTATCGTCGACCGACAGCGTCGTTTGCGTCAGAAAGGCGAGATTCTCCGGATCGACCGGCGACAGCGCTTCGACATCGGCGACCGTTTCGACCAGCGTCATTCCGCCTTCCGGAACCTGGCCGAAGGTGCCGATGACCTCAGGATGGCCCCGATGCCCGACGAAAAGGATATGCTTGCCCGCCGCGACCAGCCGCTCGGCCTGACGATGCACCTTCGACACCAGCGGGCAGGTGGCATCGACATAGGTCAGGCCGCGCGATTCGGCCTTTGCCGGTACTGCCTTGGGCACGCCATGCGCGGAAAACACCACCGGCACGCCATCGGGTACATCGTCGAGCGTTTCGACGAAAACGGCGCCTTTGTCGCGAAGCGAGTCCACGACATATTTGTTATGAACGATCTCATGCCGGACATAGACCGGAGCGCCATAGCGTTCGATCGCCATCTCGACGATCTGGATGGCGCGGTCGACACCGGCGCAAAATCCGCGCGGCGCGGCGATGAGAAGCTGGATTGCTGGTTTGGTGGCCATGGGGTCGGTCTCTACGCGATTGCTTGCACGGGCGAAAGGCGGTTCCTATGGTGCGCGCCGCTTACCGCGACCGTGCCGAACCCGGCACGGCCGCTTTGTTCAGAAAGGTGTGCCCGACCGTGATCTCCCGCAAGACCGGAATGTTTTTCGCCCTCGTGCCGCTGGCTCTGGCGAGTGGGTGCGCCAAGGAAGGGCAGATCGACGTATCGAGCGGCGTCGGCATCACCGCGGTCCGGTCCGCCTGCCCGCAAGTCGGCGTTCCCGCCGGGACCGGCGATATCACGCTGTTCAAACGCGCGAACGATTATAGCGCTTCGGCGATCGACGTGACCGCGACGATCACCGATGTGCGATCGACCTGCAACGATGCGAGCGATCAGGTGATGACCGATGTGACGTTCAAAATCGAAGCGCGGCGCAGCGATTCGGCCGCGGCGCGCGATGTCAGCTTCCCCTATTTCATTACCGTGGTGCGCGGCGGGACTGCCGTGACTGCCAAGCGAATCGCGCAGGCGACGGTGCATTTCGATGCGGGTCAGCTACGCGCTGAAACCACGGCACAGGGAAGCAGCGTGATTTCGCGCGCCGCAGCGACGCTGCCTGAGGAAATTCGCGACAAGATCACGCAAAAGCGCAAGGCAGGCGATGAAAATGCCGCGATCGACCCGCTGAACGAGCCCGATGTGCGTGCGGCCGTGACCCGCGCGACGTTCGAAACGCTGGTCGGTTTTCAGCTCAGCAGCGAAGAGCTTCGCTATAATATGACACGCTGAGCCGTTCGGCCGAGCGGTTCCCGATTGACTTTCGACCGGGATATGTAGAAAACTTTATATGTCGAAACCGGGCAACCGGTTCGGGCATGCGCGGGAGAGTCCCCGGATGAAAATCCGGGGCGCCGAAGGAGCAACCGCCCCGGAATCTCTCAGGCCAACGGGACCGCGCGGCCATGACACTCTGGAAAGCGAGCCGGTGCATGTGCATCGTCTCCACCGAAGGGGTAACCTCGCAAGGGGGAAAGCTCTCAGGTTCCGTGACAGAGGGGGCGATGGAACAGCGCCGGTTTCCGGCATTTCATCGCATTGCTGTCAGTTCGGAGAATCCATTTGAGCGACGTTACCGAAGAGCAACTGGAACGCCTGCCCCTCGATGCATGGCATCGCGCGCAGGGCGGGCGGATGGTGCCGTTCGCCGGGTATGAAATGCCGGTTCAATATGAAGGCATCATGGCCGAGCATCAATGGACGCGCGAATCGGCGGGCCTGTTCGATGTCAGCCATATGGGCCAGCTGGTCTTTTCGGGCGAGGGCGCCGATGGCGAACTCGAAAAGCTGCTTCCCGGTGATGTAAAGGCGCTGAAGGCAGGGCGGATGCGTTATTCGCTGCTCCTGAGCGAATCGGGCGGCATTCTCGACGATCTGATGGTGACGCGGCTTCCCGAAGGCCATCCGTTCGGTGAAGCGGGCGCGGACGATCTGTACATGGTCGTCAACGGCGCGGTGAAATTCGACGATATCGGCACGCTGCGCGAACATGTCGCTGACGATATCACGATCAACCATATGGAGGACCGCGCGCTGCTGGCGCTGCAGGGTCCCAAAGCGGTCGATGCGCTGGCGCGGCTGATCCCCGGTGTTGCCGATCTGGTGTTCATGCGAGCGGGTGCGTTCGACTGGCAGGGTGTGTCGCTATGGATCAGCCGGTCGGGCTATACCGGCGAGGACGGGTTCGAGATTTCGATTCCCGGCGAGGCGGTTGCTTTGCTCGCCGATGCGCTGATCGAACAGCCCGAAGTAAAGCCGATCGGCCTTGGCGCGCGCGATTCGCTCCGGCTTGAGGCAGGACTGCCGCTGTATGGCCACGACCTCGATCCCGAAACCACCCCGGTCGCTGCCGATCTCGGCTTTGCGCTGTCGAAGCGCCGCCGCGAAGAGGGCGGGTTCGCCGGAGCCGAACGAATCCTTGCCGAACGCGAATCGGGCGCGATCCAGAAGCGCGTCGGGCTGATCATCGACGGGCGTCAGCCGGTGCGCGAGGGCGCCGATGTCCTTGATGCCGAGGGCAGCATGGTCGGCCGTGTCACCTCGGGCGGGTTCGCGCCGAGCGTAGGCAAGCCGATCGCCATGGCCTATGTGCCGACCGCCATGGCGGAACCCGGCACCCAAATCACCGTTTCGCAGCGCGGTAAGGTCCATCACGCGACCGTCACCGCAATGCCCTTCATCCCCCACCGCTATGTTCGAGCAGGAGCATAACCGATGACCCGCTATTTCACTGAAGACCATGAATGGATCGACGTCGACGGTACCACCGCGACGGTCGGCATCACCGATTATGCGCAGGGCCAGCTTGGCGACATCGTGTTCGTCGAGCTGCCCGAAGAGGGCAAGCGCTTCGAAAAGGGCGATGAGGCGGCGGTCGTCGAATCGGTTAAGGCAGCGTCGGACGTATATTCGCCGGTATCGGGCGCAGTCGTCGAACTGAACAGCGAACTGGAAGACACGCCCGCGCTGGTCAATGACGATGCGGAGGGCGATGGCTGGTTCTTCAAGATCGATCTGACCGATGCGAGCGAGCTCGAAGGTCTGATGGACGAAGAGAAATACAGCGCGTTCATCGCGAAGCTCTAAAGCCCATGGCGTCGCCCCGGCGGAGGCCGGGGCCGCTGAATGATGTGCGACACACAGGAACGACCCCGACCTCCGTCGGGGCGACGGGAATGCTCATGCGATATCTTCCGCTAACCCAGGACGACCGGCAGGCAATGCTTGCCAAGGTCGGCGCGCAGTCGATCGACGATCTGTTCGTCGATGTGCCGGAGGCTGCCCGGCTGAACGGGGCGATCCCCGGCCTGCCGATGCATGCCAGCGAAATGGCGGTCGAACGCCATTTGTCGAAGCTGGCGGCGAGGAATCTGACGGCAGGGCAGGCGCCGTTCTTCCTCGGTTGCGGTGCGTATAAGCATCATGTTCCGGCGAGCGTCGATCACATCATCCAGCGCGGCGAATTTCTGACCGCGTACACGCCCTATCAGCCCGAAATCGCGCAGGGCACGCTGCAAATGCTGTTCGAGTTCCAGACGCAGGTCGCGCGCCTGTTCGGGACCGAAGTCGCCAACGCCTCGATGTATGACGGTTCGACCGCATGCTGGGAAGCGATCGTCATGGCGGGGCGCGTGACGAAGCGTAGCCGCGCGATCCTGTCGACCGGGCTGCATCCGCATTATGTGTCGGTCGCCAATACGATGGCGAAGTTCACCGGCGACACGCTGGTCACCGGCGCGCCCGAGCTGACGGCGGAACCAGACACCGATTCGCTGATCGAACAAATTGACGACCATACCTCGTGCGTCGTGGTGCAATATCCCGATATTCTGGGCCGGATCGGCGATCTGTCGAAACTGGCCGAGGCGGCGCATGCCAAAAAGGCGTTGCTGATCGCGGTGGTTACCGAACCCGTTGCGCTGGGGGCGATCAAATCGCCGGGCGAGATGGGCGCGGACATTGTGGTGGGCGAGGGCCAGTCGCTTGGCGTCGGCCTGCAATTCGGCGGTCCCTATGTCGGCCTGTTCGGCTGTTCGCAAAAGCTGGTGCGGCAGATGCCGGGGCGGCTGGCCGGCGAGACGGTCGATGCCGAGGGCAAGCGCGGCTATGTGCTGACGCTGTCGACCCGCGAACAGCATATCCGCCGCGAAAAGGCGACGTCGAACATCTGCACCAATTCGGGGCTGTGCGCGCTTGCTTTCTCGATCCATATGACGCTGCTGGGTGAGTCTGGCCTGCGCAAGCTTGCCGCGCTCAACCATGGCCGCGCGGTAAAGGCCGCCGAGGCGCTGACCGCGATCCCCGGTGTCGAGCTGGTCAACAAGAGCTTTTTCAACGAATTCACCGTGAAGTTGCCGCGTGAGGCGCGTCCGGTTGTGCGCGAACTTGCCGAACGCGGCATTCTGGCCGGTGTGTCGCTGGGGCGGCTGTATCCGGCGGAGGATGCGCTCGGCAACGGGCTGGTGGTTGCGGTCACCGAAACTGCCGAAGCGGAAGATATTCAAGCATTGGCCGATGGCCTGAAGGAGGTGCTGGCATGAGCATCAACCAGAGCGGATGGCGTCCCGAAATGGGCGACGCACAGGGCAGCAACGACGCGCCGACCTTTACCGGCAATCGCGCGCTGATGCTCGAAGAGCCGTTGATCTTCGAGATTGCGGACAACAGCACCACCGGCGTCGATTTCGCCGAAGAGGATATGCCCGCTTCCCGGCTGGGCGGTCTGGAACGGCAGTCGGATATCGGCCTGCCGGGCCTCAGCGAACCCGAAACGGTGCGGCATTATACCCGCCTCAGCCGCCAGAATTATGCGATCGACCTTGGCCTGTTCCCGCTGGGTTCGTGCACGATGAAGCATAATCCGCGCCTGAACGAACGCATGGCGCGGCTTCCCGGCTTTGCCGATATTCACCCGCTGCAACCGGTCGACAGCGTTCAGGGTGCGCTCGAATGCATTCATGAGCTGGCCGAATGGCTGGTGAAGCTGACCAATATGAGCTCGGTCGCGATGAGCCCGAAAGCGGGTGCGCATGGCGAACTTTGCGGTATCCTTGCCATCCGCGCGGCGCTTGAGGCGCGAGGCGAACAGCGCGACGTCGTGCTGGTGCCTGAAAGCGCGCACGGCACCAACCCCGCCACTGCCGCCTTTGCCGGATATAAGGTGCAGGCGATTGCAGTGACGCCGGACGGGCGCGTCGATCTGGATAAGCTGAAGGAACGGCTCGGCCCCGACGTCGCGGCGGTGATGATTACCAACCCCAATACGTGCGGCCTGTTCGAACGCGATATGAAGGCGATTTCGGACGCGGTGCATGAAGCGGGCGGCTATGTCTATTGCGACGGCGCCAATTTCAACGCGATCGTCGGCCGGGTGCGGCCCGGCGACCTTGGCGTCGACGCGATGCACATCAACCTGCACAAAACCTTCTCGACCCCGCATGGCGGGGGCGGGCCGGGGTCGGGACCAGTGGTGTTTTCGGCGGCGCTTACGCCCTTCGCCCCGCTTCCCTTTGTCGAGAAGCGCGACGACGGGTTCCACCTTGTCGAGGAAGAGACGGCGGACGAACATCACGGCCAGTCGTTCGGCCGCATGGTCGCGTTTCACGGCCAGATGGGCATGTTCACGCGCGCGCTGAGCTATATCATGAGCCATGGCGCGGACGGCCTGCGTCAGGTTGCCGAGGATGCGGTGCTGAACGCCAATTATATCCTGCGCAGCCTTGAGGACGTGCTCGAAGCGCCGTTCGGCAAAGGCCCGTGCATGCATGAGGCGCTGTTCGGCGATGCCGGTATTGCCGAGGGGCTATCCACGCTCGACATCGCAAAGGCGCTGATCGATGAGGGCTATCACCCGATGACCATGTATTTCCCGCTGGTGGTCCATGGTGCGATGCTGATCGAACCGACTGAAACGGAGTCGAAGGCCGATCTCGACCAGTTTATCGGTGCGCTTCGTTCGGTGGTCGAACGGGCGCGGGCGGGCGACGAAAGCCTGAAAGGTGCGCCCTATCACGCGCCGCGCCGCCGGTTGGATGAGACACAAGCAGCACGCAAGCCGGTGCTGGTGTGGCAGGAGCCAGAACTGGCACAAGCTGCCGAATAGCATTCGGCCGATCGACCGGGGAACCTTGCGCGCGGCTCTGCGTCCTAGCGCGATGAACTTCGGTCGATCCCCTGTATGAGCGCGCCCCGGTGAGCCGGCGTGAGCGCGAACTGCGCGAAGGCGCGCTATCCGACGAGGAACTCGGCGCAGAGGCAGAGGAACAGGCGACCAATATTTCCGAGGAGGAAGAGGTCGAGGTCGAGGAGCGCCGCGCGCCCCCTGCCAAGGTGGTGCATGAGGTGATCCGGCGGCAGGGGATCGAGGAACTCGAACGCCCCGCCGCATCGCTGCTCTGGTCGGGACTGGTGGCCGGCGTCGCGATCGGTATGTCGATCCTTGCCGAGGCGATCCTGAAGGTCCGCCTGCCCGAATCGCCCGCCAAGGAGTTTCTGGTCGGCATCGGCTATACCGTCGGGTTCGTCATCGTCATTCTGGGCCGGTTGCAGCTGTTCACCGAAAGCACGATTACCGCAGTGCTGCCGCTTGCCACAAAACCGAGCTGGGCAAGTCTGGGGCGCACCGCGCGGCTATGGGTGCTGGTGCTGGCGGCGAATATGGCGGGCACCTTCGCCTTTGCGCTGTTCGCGCATATCGGCGGCTTCGGCGGCGCTGAGATGCAGGGCGCGATCGTCGAGGTGAGCAAAGTGATCCTCGAACATGACGCATGGGCTACCTTTCTGACCGGCATTCCCAGCGGTTTTCTGCTCGCGGTGATCGTCTGGCTGATGCCCAGTTCTTCGGGGCAGCGCGTCTGGATCATCATGCTGCTGACCGGACTGATCGTATGGGGCGGCTTCGCGCATGTCGTTGCCGGATCGTGCGAGGCATGGGTGCTGGTGATTGCCGGGACGGTATCGCTGCCATGGGCGATCGGCAGCTTCCTGTTCCCCGCGCTGATCGGCAACGTCGTCGGCGGCACCGCGCTGTTCACCTTCCTCGCCCATGCGCAGGTGCATCGCGAAATCCATCGCTGAGCATTTGCGCGCGGCCGCCCGGAGCAGTATTCACGAAAGCGATACTGGCTGAGGGGGCTAACGATGGACGCCGGAGCACAATCGCCGAATATGTGGATTTCCTATGGCATCACCGCTCTGGTGGTGCTCGCCGTCCTTGCCTTTCGCCTGCGGTCGATGAACCGGCTTCGTCCGCTGAAGATCGAGCGGCTCTGGCTGCTCCCGGCGATCTATATGCTGTTCGGCGCGATGGCGTTCGCCACCCATCCGCCGACCGTGGCGGGCTGGCTGTTCGCCGCTGTCGGCCTGCTGCTCGGTGCGGCTTTGGGCTGGCAGCGGGGGCGGATGATGGAAATTCATGTCGATCCCGAAAGCCATGCGCTCAACCAAAAGGCATCACCTGCCAGCCTGTTGTTCATCGTCGCGCTGATCCTGGTGCGTCAGGGGGCGCGGATCGCCATGGGGCCGGGCGGCTATGGCGGAGAGATGCATGTCGATCCGCTGGTCGTAACCGATGTGCTGATCGCCTTTGCCATCGGCATGTTCTCGGCGCAGCGGATCGAAATGTATCTGCGCGCCCGGCGGCTGCTGGAGGATGCGCGGGCGCGCCGCTGATGATCGGGCCATGGATCGCGGGCGAACAACCGGGCGAGGCGCGCAAGCACGCTCCCGCGACGCTGCGCAACCGCGATGCGATCGGCGACGTGCTCGCGCGGCATCTGCCCGATAGCGGCACCGTGCTCGAAGTGGCGAGCGGCAGCGGCGAACATTGCGCCTGTTTCGCCCGGCGCTTCCCGGCGCTGACATGGCAGCCGGGCGACCCGGATGAGACCGCGCTGGCGTCAATCGCAGCATGGTGCGCGGGGCTGCCCAATGTCCGGCGCCCGCTCAAGCTCGATGCGTCGGTGCCCGACTGGCCGGTCAATCGCGCCGATGCGGTGCTGTGCATCAACATGGTGCATATCAGCCGCCGGGAAGCGACTACAGGCCTGTTTCGGGGGAGCGGTGCGCTGCTCCCCTCCGGAGGGCCGCTGATCCTCTACGGCCCGTATATCGAGCCCCATATCGAAACCGCGCCGTCCAATCTGGAATTCGACCGCGCGTTACGGCAGCGCAACCCCGAATGGGGCCTGCGCAGCACGGCCGATATCGACAGGCTCGCCAGTGAAAATGGCTTTATGCGGGCCGAACGAGTGGCAATGCCCGCCAATAATCTGATGCTGATCTATCGTAAGGGTCAGGGCGCGGGCTGATCGGGCATGGCGTTCATCATGTCGCTGGCAAGCCGCCAGACGCCGTCATCACCGCGATGCCAGATCGACTGGTATTTCATCCGGATTACGTCCGACGTGCCGTTTTCGCCCGGCTGCTCGAACGACTGGATGCCCAGCACCAGCGCATAGTCATCGCCCAGCGGGCGGATCAGCGCAGGGGTAACCGACAGATTGCGCATTCCCGCAGCGAACCCGGCAAGCACGTTCGCAATTGCTTTCTCCCCCTGCATCGGCGGTTCGCCGGGGGCGAGGAGCAGCGCATCGTCTTCATAGAAATCGACCGCGTCGGCGACATGGCCGCTGTTGAGCGCCTGTGCCAGGGCCGTTTCGCGCGCGGCGAGCATCCCGGCAAGCGGCGAGCGCGCGGCATCCTCCTGCGCGATGGCGGGAGTCGCTATCAGGAGCGCCGCTCCGGCCAGCACCATGCGCCACATCGTCATGCCATTCTCCTGATTGCGATTGCCGATCCTGCGGACAAATCGCGTGGCCCGTCAAGCAGGCTTATGCCGACCGCAATCGATCCGAACCCGGAACAGGATCGTCATTGCGAGCCGCGTAGGGGCGCGGCAATCCAGAGCGGCGCACGCCATCGCTCCGGATCGCTTCGTCGCCGCCCTTCTCGCGATGACGTTTCCGTCTGTCAGGCACAGTCATTGCAACATGCCGTCACGCTGCGCGAAGCCGCTTGAGCCGCTGTTCGCGCGCGACGATATACAGGCCGCTGGCGATGATGATCGGCGCGCCCAGCCAGGTTGCCTGTGTCGGCCACATGCCGAAGAGCATATAGCCATAGAGCGTTGCCCAGATCAGCCCCGAATAGTCCATCGGCACCACCACCGATACCGGCGCCAGCCGCAGCGCCGCGGTCAGCGCCAGCTGGCCTGCGCCGCCGATCAGGCCGATGGCGATCAGCATTGCCCAGGTCAGCGGATCGTGCGGCTGATAATTCCAGAGATAGGCAAGGCCTAGCGGCGGCACCGAAAGCGTTGAAAACCAGAAAACGGTCGTGGTCGCGCCCTCGGTCCGGCCGATCTGGCGCAGCAGGATCGCGATCAGCGCGACGAAGAAGGCAGCGGCCAGCCCTACCAGCGCCCCGACCAGCGGGATATGCCCGCTGCCCGGCCGCGCGACGATCAGCACCCCGGCAAAGCCCGCGAGCACCGCGCCCCAGCGATGCCACCCGGTCGGTTCGCGCAGCACCAACGCGCCGAGGATCGTCGCGAAGATCGGCGCGGTAAAGGCGAGCGTCTGCGCTTCGGCAAGCGGCAGCAGCATGATCGCGCCGAAATTGGCGAACATGCCCATCAGGCCGATTCCGGTGCGCAGCGCATGCGCGCCCGGCCGCTTTGTTCGTATCGCGCCAAGCCCCGGCCCCGCCGCCATCACGGCAAGGACCAGCGGCACCGCGCAGGTCTGCCGAAAGAACAGCGTCTCGATAAGGTTCGCGCCGCTCGCTTCGACAAGCTTGATAAGTGCCGCCATGGATGCGAGGCATAGAATCGCGAACAGGCGCAGCCCTATTCCACCCAATATATGATCCGGATTGCCGCGCACGCTTGCCATTGACCTGCCTTAGGTTGACGGTAAGCGGGCGACAAACCCTTTAGTCATGAAAGTTTCCATGCCCAAGCACGCCCTTTCCGTCACCCGCGAGGACGATTTCGCCCAATGGTATCAGCAGGTGATCAGCGAGGCTGACCTTGCCGAAGAGTCCGGCGTGCGCGGGTGCATGATCATTCGCCCATGGGGCTATGGCATCTGGGAACGCATCCAGCGCCTGCTCGATGACCGGATCAAGGCGACGGGGCACGACAATTGCTATTTCCCGCTCTTCATCCCGCTGAGCTATTTCGAGAAAGAGGCCGAGCATGTCGACGGCTTCGCCAAGGAAATGGCGGTCGTCACGCATCACCGGCTTGTCATGCAGGACGGCAAGATGGTGCCCGATCCCGAGGCGAAGCTGGAAGAGCCGCTGGTCGTGCGCCCCACCTCCGAAACGGTGATCGGCGCGGCCTTCTCGCGCTGGATCAAATCCTGGCGCGACCTGCCGGTGCTGATCAACCAGTGGGCGAATGTCGTCCGCTGGGAAATGCGCACGCGCATGTTCCTGCGCACGAGCGAATTTCTCTGGCAGGAAGGCCATACCGCGCACGCCACCGAAGAGGGCGCGCGCGAAGAGACGATGCATATGCTCGAAGTCTATCGCAGCTTCGCCGAGGATTGCCTCGCCATGCCGGTGGTCGCCGGCGAAAAGTCCGAAAATGAACGCTTTCCCGGCGCCGACGCGACCTGGTCGATCGAAGCGATGATGCAGGACGGCAAGGCGCTTCAGGCGGGCACCTCGCACTTTCTGGGCACGACCTTCTCCGAAGCGCAGAATATCCGCTTCCAGAATGACGAGGGCCAGTTCCAGCTCGCCTATACGACGAGCTGGGGCATGTCGACGCGCATGGTCGGGGGCATGATCATGGTCCATGGCGATGATGATGGCCTGCGCGTGCCGCCGCGCGTCGCGCCGCACCAGATCGTGATCGTGCCGATGCTGCGCGATCAGCATGAGGATGAGCGCGTGCTGTCCTATTGCCACGAACTGCGCGCGCAATTGTCGCAGCTCAATGCGATCAACGAGCCGGTCCGCGTGCTGCTCGATACCAAGCCGGTCAAGGCTGCGACCAAGCGCTGGAGCTGGGTGAAGAAGGGCGCACCGATCATCGTCGAAGTCGGCGCGCGCGATGTCGCGGGCGGCAATGTGTCGGTACTGCGCCGCACTTCGCTCTATAAGGATGACGGCAAGCTCGCCAGCGAGATCATGGAGCGTCACGACTTTGTGGACCGCGCCGCGACGATGCTCGAAGAGATTCAGCAGGCGTTGTATGATGAGGCTCGCTCGCGTCTCGACGGGTCGATCCGGCGCGGCGTCGAGACGTTCGGGGAGCTTGAGAAGTTCTTCGACGAAGGCGGCAAATATCCCGGCTGGGTCGAGGTGCAATGGTCGCGCCCGACCGGCGCGGCGCTCGCGAACGTGGTCGAGCGGCTGAAAGCGCTGAAACTCACCATCCGCAACGTGCCGATGGATGCGCCCGCCGCCGACGGCAATTGCATCTTCACCGGTGACAAGGCGGTCGAACGGATATTGGTCGCCCGCGCATATTAAGCATCGCGGGCGCGGCCAGCGCGGGGTTTTCCCGCTCACCGCGCCCGCATTCGCTGTCGCGCCCGGACGGTTCAGTCGGCGCGGTTTATCAGGCTGTTTTCCGCGCGGCTTCTCGCGATCGAGTCACGCTGTTCGCGCAGCGTGGCGATGAAGTCGCTCAACCCGCTGCGGACGCTCGCATATTCCGCCTTGTGCTCCGCTTTCGGGGTGAAGCCGTTGGGATGTTCGGCATCCCAGTCGAGCGCGGCCTGGAGCGATTGCGTCCATTGCCCGACATTGCCGCCCGCCCATTCATTGATCGGACGCCCGATGGTCTCCATCATCGACGCGAACAGGGCCGGATCGCCGTCGGGCGGCAAGTCGGGATTGGCCTTCAGATATACGCGCCAGCGAAGCTGACCCACATAGAGCCAGCGCACGGCCGCGTCCTTTTTGCCCGCTTCGAATGCGCGCCGGGCGAGAATGAAATAGGCCGAAGGATGCTGATCGGGCGCGATGTCTTCGAGCTTTTCGATCGGCATCGTCATGGGGTCCTGCGGCGCTGCCTGTGCGGGCAACGGCATGAGCAACGGCGCGAGCAGGGCAGTCAGTGCGATCCGTAGCATGCCGGTCAAATCTCCAGTTCCACCGCGCCATCCTCGCTGTTCCACCAGCGGACGAAGTCTTCGCGCTCGGCTTCGGTCATGTGCACCGCGCATTTGCTTCGCCGCATCAGCGCATCCTCTGCCGTCAATGCCCATTCACGGCTGCGCATCCATTTCGCTTCGATCGCGGTCAGGCCGTCGCCGAATGCGCGGCCCATGGCCGCTTCGCTTTCCACCCCGTCGAGCATGTCGAACAATCGCGAGCCATAAGCACGCGCCATGCGCAGCGAACGCGAATCGCCGAGGAACGGGAAGCGGGTGCGCACTTGTTCCAGAAAAGCGTCGAAATCGCCGATATCGCCGCCGGGAAAGGCGCGGCCCCGGCTGTTTTTGACCTTGCTCAGCCCCAGAACGGGGGCGAGCTTCGCCATCGCATCCTCGGCAAGCGCGCGCGCCGTGGTGATCTTGCCGCCGAAAATCGACAGTGCGGCGGGGCCGTGGGTATCGAGTTCGAGCACATAATCGCGCGTCACCGCGCTCGCATCGTCGGCACCATCGTCATAGAGCGCGCGAATGCCCGACCAGCTGTGCACGACATTGTGCCGCCCGATCGGATATTGGAAATGCCGGTTCGCCGCGCCGATCAGATAATCGATCTCATCCTCGCCGATCCGCGGGTCTTCGGGCGTGTCGACCGGAACATCGGTGGTGCCGATGGTGGTGAAATCGCTGTCATAATTAAGCGCAAAGACGACCCGGCCATCAGGCTGCTGCAACAGATAGGCCTGACGCCCGTGATAGAGGCGGCTGACCATGATATGGCTGCCCTTGACCAGCCGGACCTTCGATTTCGTGGTGACGCCGATCCGGTTGAGCAATTCGCTGACCCATGGGCCGGCTGCATTGACCAGCGCGCGGGCGCGCACGCTCTGCCCGGTATCGAGCGCTACCTCCCATTGGTCGCCCTCGCGCTGCGCAGATACCAGCCCGGCGCGCGTCCAGACCTCTGCCCCCAGTTCGGCGGCGTCGAGCGCATTGGCGAGGGTGAGACGCGCATCGTCGGTCCATGCGTCCCAATAGACGAACCCGCTATCGGCGGTCTTGAGCGCCAGCCGGAGCAGCCGGTCCTTCGCATTCAGTCGCCGCGAACGCGGCATTGAGGAACTTGCGAGCCAGTCGTAAAGGAACAGCCCGGCGCGCACCATCCAGGACGGGCGCTGCGACCCCGATTGCGGCACGACGAATTCGAGCGGCCGGATCAGATGCGGCGCTGCCTGCAACAACCGCTCACGCTCGCGCAGCGCTTCGCGCACCAGCCGGAATTCATAATATTCCAGATAGCGCAAACCGCCATGGATCAGCCTGCTCGACGCCGACGAAGTATGCGCGCCGATATCGTCCTTTTCCACCAACAGCACGCTAAGACCGTTGATCGCAGCCTCACGCGCGATCGCACAGCCGTTGATCCCGCCGCCGACAACCAGAAGATCGTACATCATTATGTCGGCCTCTACCGCTTCGCTTCGCCGGGTTGAAGCCGTCATATCCGCCTTGCGGGGTGACGCGGATACGAACCATCCCTATCTTGCGCTCGACAATGACCAGAAAAGAACAACCGCCCGGCTTGCCAACGCGCCAGCAAATTCTTGATTTCATAAGCGATTCCGACCAACCGGCGGGAAAGCGCGAGATTGCGCGCGCTTTCGGGATCAAGGGGCAGGAAAAGATCGCGCTCAAAAAATTGCTGCGCGACATGGGCGATGAAGGGCTGATCGACAGCGCGCCGGGCCGCGCCTTTCACAAAATGGGCGGACTGCCCAAAGTGACGGTGCTGCGCATCGTCGATGTGGATGAAGGCGGTAATGTCTGGGCCGAGCCTGAGCGCTGGGAAGCCGAGGACGCACCGCCGCCCCGGCTTCGCGTGCGCGAGCGGTCGAAAAGCGGGGCGCTGGGCGTCGGCGATCGCATCCTCTCGCGCACCGAAGAAGCGGGGAAGGGCTGGCTCGCGCATCCGATGAAGAAGCTGCAGCGCGGGGCCGAACCGCTGATGGGCGTGCTGCACGAAGAGGGCGGCAAATTCTGGCTGAAGGGGCTGGAGAAAAAGGAAAAGCGGGACTTTCCCGTGTCGGACACCGGCGGGGCGCAGGCGGGCGATCTGGTGATGGCGGAAAAGGCCGGGCGACCGCCGCGCATTACCGCGAAAGTGGTGCAGCGACTGGGTGATCCGTTCGAGGCGAAGAGCTTTTCGCTGATCGCGATCCACAAACACGAAATCCCGCATATCTTCGGCGAGGACGTGCTGGAAGAGGCGGAGCGCGTCGCGAAGCAGCCGCTTGGCCAGTTCGTGCCGATGGGACAGGCGGCAACGGCTTCCAAAGAAAAAGGCTGGCAGGGGCGGGAGGATCTGCGCGCGCTTCCGATCGTCGCGATCGATCCGGCCGATGCGCGCGACCATGACGATGCCGTCTGGGCCACGCCTGACGACGATCCGGCCAATAAGGGCGGGTGGAAAGCGATCGTCGCGATCGCCGATGTCAGCTTCTATGTCCGCCCCGGATCGGCGCTGGATCGCGAGGCGCGTCGGCGTGGCAACAGTGTCTATTTCCCGGATCGCGTCGTCCCGATGCTGCCCGAAACGCTGTCGGCGGATATTTGTTCGCTGAAAGAAGGCGAAGATCGCGCGGCGATGGCGTGCCACCTTACCATCGGCCCGGACGGCGCGATCAGGGCGTGGCGCTTCTCGCGGGCGGTGGTGCGGATCGCGGCGAATATAGCGTATGAGGATGCGCAGGCAGCGATCGATGCTGCGGAGGAGCAGACGTTGCCCCGGCGCAGCCCGGGGCCGCCGGAGGATAGCGACGCAACGGTTGCGGCAGACGCTGACGGCCCCGGCCTGCGCCGGCGCGACGGGCTCGGCGACCTCGTCGATACCGCGCTCAAACCGCTCTGGGATTGCTGGAAGGCGCTGTACGCGGCGCGGGAGCGGCGCGAGCCGCTTGACCTCGACATTCCCGAACGGCGGATCGTGCTCGATGAAAAGGGCCGCATCATGTCGGTCGCGCCGCGCGAACGGCTGGACGCGCACAAGCTGATCGAGGATTATATGATCGCCGCCAATGTCGCGGCCGCAAAGGCGCTGGAGGCAAAGAAAGCGCCGGTCATGTACCGCATCCACGAAACGCCGAGCCGCGAAAAGCTGGTCGCGCTTCAGGATTATCTCAAGACTTTCGATGTGGAATTCGCGCTGGGGCAGGTCATCAAACCGGCTACCTTCAACCGCGTGCTCGACCGGGTCGGCGATGCCGATTTCCGGCCGCAGGTGATGGAGCAGGTGCTGCGCAGCCAGACCCAGGCCTATTATGGTCCGGCCAATCACGGCCATTTCGGGTTGAGCCTTGGCAGCTATGCGCATTTCACCTCGCCCATTCGCCGCTATGCCGATCTTATCGTGCATCGCTCGCTGGTCGCTGCCTATGACCTTGGCCCCGGCGCGCTGAGCGCCGAGGATGCGGCGAATATGGAGCGGGTGGGCGAGACGATCTCTTCGCTCGAACGCCGCGCGATGGAGGCGGAGCGCGACACGGTCGACCGCTATGTCGCGGCTTATCTGTCCGAACATGTCGGCAAGGTGATGGAGACGCGGATCACCGGCGTGCAGAGCTTCGGCTTTTTCGCGACCGTCGACGGGATCGGCGGCGACGGACTGGTCCCGGCGCGCGACCTTGGCACCGAATATTTCCGCTATGACGAAACGAGCCACAGCCTGATCGGCGATCATAGCGGTGAGCGCTTCACGCTGGGCCAACGGTTGCCGCTGAAACTGGTCGAGGCCAATCCGGTATCGGGCGCGCTTCGCTTTGAACTGCCCGACGGCAAGGGATCGGCGGGCGGCGGCGAATTCCGCCATAAGGGCAAGCCCAAGCGGATCGTCAAACGGCGCGGCCGTCCCGGCAATATCCGGCATCAGGGCAAGAAACGATGAGCATCTTCCCCGAATCCACGCGGCTGCGCGTCGTTCAGCCGCTGCTCGCCCGACACGCTTTGTCGCCGGACGATGCCGAGCCGGTGAAGATCGCCAATGCCGAGGAGCGCGAGGCGCTCGATTATCTCATCGCGCACGGCATTGTTGGCGAGGGCGCGCCGGGCCGTTATTATGTCCATGTCGCGGCGCTCGATGCCGATATCGCAGCAACGCGTCGACGCCGTGCGTGGATCTGGCTCGGCATCGCTGTCGCCATCGCGCTGGCGGCGATCCTTTTCTATCGCTGACCCGACGGAACGAGACGGCGACCATGCGCTTTTTGTTGGCAACCCTTTAAGCAACGAAGGAGGGACATTCATGTCCACACCCCGCGATATCGTGATCCGCCGCCGCAAGGAGATCATTGCCCATTTCATGCGTCAGGACGCGGTCGCGCGCGACCGGGCGGTCACTTATGAGCCCGATCGCCCGCTCGATCGCCGCATCTTCGAACGGATGCGCGCGCGCGGAATCGTCAAGCAGGACAATGCGGGCGGCTTTTACATCGACGTGCCGCATTACAAGAAATTCCGCCGCCGTCGGGTTCGCCGCATCGGCCTTGCCGCCGCACTCGGTGCCGGCGCGATCGCCGCGACGATCGCTGCGGTCAAGCAATCCTCGCTACTCGATCGGGATTAGTCGCCTATTGCAGTGCGCCTGAAGCACTGAGCAAATCGTCATCGCGAGGAGCGAAGCGACGAAGCGATCCAGAGTATTGGTGCATACCGCTTCTGGATTGCCGCGCCTTCGAGGCTCGCAATGACGATGATGTGACGCGAACCTGTCGAAATGACGTTTCATCAGGCAAAAGGGCGGTGGCTTCACCCACCGCCCTTTTTTGCGTCAGGCGACCGTGAAGCTCAGCCCCGCATTGGCCTCCAGCCGATGCTTCAGCGCTTCGGGCATCAGCGCGCCCGCTGTCCAGATGCCGCCGGTCTTCGGCGCTTCACGGGCGAGGCAGATTGCCGCTTCGGTGATCATCTTCGACGTGGAGCCATAGCCGGGATCGCGGTCGCCCTTCACCGTCGCGGTGATCGTTTCGCCATGTTCGCACAGCGCGACGAACAGCAGTTCATAATAGCCCGCCTCGCGTTCCTCGCGGCTCGGCCCTTCGCCCTGTTTCGGGCCGTCCTCGCCGCCCATCCGGTTCATCTTCGCAACCGCTTCTGCCGCTGCCTTTCCGACTTCGCCGAGGCCCGGCACCATCATCATCTCGTCATAGCGGAAATCCGCGCCATAGGGCATGCCTGACAGGAAATTGGTGCGATGGACGTTCTTGGTATTGATGATCGCCATCACGAAAGGCGCGACCCACGCCCCGACGCTGTCGTCATGATACGGCACCAGCCCTTTCGGCTGATCCGCGCCCTTATGGCCGGGGGTCAGCGCGAAGGGATCGGTCATCAGGCGAAAGATCGCCGGGTCTTTCGCGCCCGCCGCCATGGTCGCCTTCATGCTCGCTGCGGTGCCGCCCGAAAAGGTGCCCTTCATCGCTTTCACCCGGCCCCTGACCTGGGGTGCGGGCGCGCCGGTGCGTTCGCGGGCGGCGCGCTGCACTGCCCAGACGCCAAGGTCGAAGGGAATCGAATCGAAGCCGCACGAAAAGACGATTCGCGCGCCGCTTGCCTTCGCTGCCGCTTCGTGCCGGTCGATCATTGCGCGCATCCAGTTGGGTTCGCCGCACAGATCGACATAGCCAGTGCCGGTCGCGACACAGGCAGCGACGAGATCGGAGCCGTGAAGCTGATAGGGGCCGACCGTGCTCAGCACGACCTCAGCACGCTTCACCATCGCGGTAAGCGAAGCCGGGTCATCGGCATTGGCGGTAATCAGCGCGGTCTCGGCGGGGGCACCGATTTCGGCCCGCACGCTTTCCAGCTTGCTGAGCGAGCGTCCGGCCAGCGCCCATCGGACGCTGCCATCGGCATAGTGACGGCTCAGATATTCGGCGACGAGCTTTCCGGTATAGCCGGTCGCGCCATAGACGATGATATCGAATTCCCGGTCGGCCATCAGTCTCTCTCCTTCGGATTCGGGCCGCTTATCCGGCCTCGTTGAATTGCAGGCTGGCAAGGCGGGAATAGAGGCCGCCCAGCGCGGTCAGCTCGCCATGGGTGCCGGTTTCGACGATTCTTCCTTCATCCATCACCACGATCCGCTTTGCCGCGCGTACCGTGGCAAGGCGGTGCGCGATGACCAGCGTGGTGCGGTTCGCCATCAGCCGTTCGAGCGCATCCTGCACCAGCCGCTCGCTTTCGGCATCGAGCGCGCTGGTCGCTTCGTCGAGCAGCAGGATCGGCGCATCGCGCAGCAGCGCGCGGGCGATCGCGATCCGCTGCCGCTGCCCGCCCGAGAGCCGCGCGCCGCCTTCGCCCAGAAAGGTGTCGAGACCGTCGGGAAGCGCGCGCAGGAAATCGGCGGCGTTGGCGGCTTCGGCTGCGCGCCAGATTTCGTCGTCGCTCGCCTCCCATTTGCCGTAGCGCAGATTGTCGCGCGCAGAGGCTGCAAACATCACCGTTTCCTGCGGCACCATCGCGATCCGAGCGCGGGTGGCGGCGGGATCGGCGCTGGCGAGCGGCACCCGGTCGAGGCTGACGGTCCCGCTTTCCGGATCGTAGAAACGCTGGAGCAGCGCGAAGAGCGTCGATTTGCCCGCGCCCGACGGGCCGACCAGCGCCACCGTTTCCCCGCTTTCGACATGCAGCGTGAAATCGCGCAGCGCCGCGACTTCGGGGCGAGTCGGGTAATGAAAGGTGACATGGTCGAACGCGATTTCGCCCAGCGGCGGGCTGGGCAGCGGCACCGGATTGGCAGGCGCGGCGATATCCGGCTGTTCGACGAGCAATTCGGCCATGCGAGCGGCGGCGCCCGATGCGCGCAGCAGATCGCCATAGACTTCGATCAGCGCGGCGAACGACCCCGTGACCAGCCCGGCGGTCAGCACGAACGCGGTGATTTCGCCGCCGGTGATCCGCCCGCTCGCGACGCCTGCCACGGCATCCCACATGATGAGCGTGATCGCGCCGAACAGCAAGGCGATGACGCAGGCAGTCATGACGGCGCGCAGCGCGAAGCGGCGTTTGGAGGTGGCAAATACCGCTTCGACGGCGTCGCGGAAGCGGCTGCGCTCGCGCTGCTCCTGTCCGAACGCCTGAACGATCCGCATCGCGCCCAGCGTTTCGGACACCATCGACCCGACATCGGCGATCCGGTCCTGCGTCGAGCGCGACAGATTGCGGACCTTGCCGCCCAGCCAGAGGATCGGCAGCACGACCAGCGGGATGCCGATGATCAGGAACAAGGCGATACGCGGGGCGAGCACGAACAGATAGATGACGCCCAGCACCCCGACGAGGAAATTGCGCAGCGCGATCGAAATCGTGCTCCCCACCACCTGTTCGACGATCGCAGTGTCGGAGGTGAGGCGCGATGCGATTTCGGACGGGCGGTTCACCTCGAACCATTTGGGGGGCAGGCGCAGCAGATTGTCGTGCACCGCGACGCGCATATCGGCGGTGGTGCGCTCGGCGAGCCAGGAGACGAAATAGAAGCGCCCCGCCGTCGCCACCGCCAGCACGCCGACCACCACCAGCAGCATTTCGAAATAGGGCCGGATCGCGGCGGTATCGTTCCCGCCGGCAAAGCCCCGATCGACCACCAGCCGGAAGGTGAAGGGAATCGACATGGTCGCCCCCGCCGCGATCAGCAGCGATATCAGCGCGAGCGCGAGTCGCCCCTTATAGGGCGCGGTAAAACGCCAGACGATCGCGAGATTGCTCAGTTTGCGTTCAGGCGCAGCGGTTAGTTTCGCGGGCGGAGCGGTTTCGATTTCGGCCATGATGGTCATGGGGTTAGCCGCATTATCGTTACGGTAAAACTGCAATGCGCGACTTTAACCCGATCCTCGCGTCCTGAGCGCAACATTGCGGCCCATAATGAGCACGCTATAAGTGCCGCACACGGCGATTAGCCGCAGCCCCGCCGGGACCGGGGCGGATAAAGGAATTTTATGCTGTACGACGCCTATGAGATGCAACGATCGCTGCTCGCCGGAGCCAGCGCATGGGCCAATTTCGGGGCCGGAATGCTCTCGAATCCGGCCAACCCCTTCGCCTATTTCGGCGGCGGCCCGGTATTGGCGAGCGCGCTGGAAGTCTTTGCCCATGCGGCCGAACCACGCGGCAAGCCCGATTTCGGGCTGAAAGAAACGGTAATCGACGGCAAGAGTGTGGCGGTGCGCGAGGAAATCGCGCTGCGCAAGGCGTTCGGGCAGCTCAAACATTTCGTTCGTGAAGGCGTGGAAGGCGGCCCGAAGCTGCTGATCGTCGCGCCGATGTCGGGCCATTTCGCGACCTTGCTGCGCGGCACGGTCGAACGGATGCTGCCCTTTGCCGATGTCTATATCACAGACTGGCGCGATGCGAAGATGGTGCCGCTGTCCGACGGCGAGTTCGACCTTGACGATTATGTCGATTATCTGATCGAATTCATGGCTAAGATCGGGGAAGAAGGCGATCCGCGCGCGCATATGCTCGCCGTGTGTCAGCCCTCGGTGCCCTGCTATGCTGCAACGGCGGTGATGGGCGGACAGAAACATCCCAACCGGCCGCGCACCCTGACCATGATGGGCGGCCCGATCGACACGCGCGAAGCGCCGACGGCGGTGAATACGGTTGCGACCGAACGCCCGCTCGCCTGGTTCGAACAGAATGTCATTGCGACGGTGCCGATGCTCTATCCCGGCGCGGGGCGTAAAGTGTATCCCGGCTTTCTGCAGCTTGCAGGGTTCATGACGATGAATCTGGGCAATCACCTGATGAGCCACTGGGAGATGTTCAAACATCTGGTACAGGGCGATGAAGAAAGCGCCGATGCAACCCGGTCTTTCTATGATGAATATCGCTCGGTCTGCGACATGACCGCCGAATTCTATCTCCAGACGGTCGAGCTGGTGTTCCAGACGCACGCGCTGCCCAAGGGCGAAATGTGCCATCGCGGCCAGCTGGTGAAGCCGTCCGACATCACCGACACCGCGCTGATGGCGGTCGAGGGCGAGCGCGACGATATTTCAGGGCTGGGCCAGACCAAAGCGGCGCTGACGCTCGCCGACAAGCTGCCCGACGCGATGAAGCAATATTATATGGCGGAAGGCGCGGGCCATTACGGCATTTTCAACGGGTCGAAATGGCGCAACCGCGTCGCGCCGAAGCTGGAAGACTGGATCAGCAAGCATTCCGCCTGAACGGCACCGTCTTTTGCAGCGAATCAAGCGGGGGCGCTCCGGGATGGGGCGCCCCTTTTTGCGCAAGGAACAGGTGGCGGACGAGCTCGGCCTGCTGCTCCAGCCCATAAGCGGTGAAGGGACGCTCCGCCTCGAACCGATAGGCATAGCGGCAAAAGGGATGGCGCATCAGCGGCAGGTAGAAGCGCCCCTTTGTCTGCGCCTGCCAGATATGCGTCATTTCGTGCAGGAACAGGCTTTGAAGCGATAGGTCGGCCGCCGCGAAATCGTCGCGATACAGCCCGCCTTCGGGGTGAAAATGGATGCAGCCGGTCGGTGCCATCACCACGTTGCGCGGCTGGAAGAACGCCCATTTGCGGTCAGCGATGCGCGCCGCGCCATAATCCAGGGCATCCCCGAAAATGCTTTGCGCCAGCCGGATTTCACCGGGGGTGAGGGGGCGGCGGTCGCGCTTCGTCATTTGCCGAACATCCGCGTTTCGGCCAGCCGACACAAGGGATTGCGCTTGGCGGCGCGGCCCATAAGGGTGGCGCTGCAATCAGGGGAAGCAAATGACGATCAAAGTGGAACTGGGCGACGCCCGCGTGCTGGCGCCGGGTAAATGGCGCTGGCTGCGCGCGCTGGCGTGGATGGCGTTGCTCGCGGTGGTGACGGTGTTCGCCTTCGGCCTTGTCGCAGGGGGCCTGATCGGGGTTGCGGCAAGCCGGGCAGGCGTCGGGCCGGGCGCGGTCGATCCGACGATCACGCTGCTCGGCACGCTGTTGGGCGCGCTGGTCGGGCCGGCGCTCTATGCCGCGCTGGTCGGATGGGGCGAGAAACGGCGCGCGTCCGAGCTTCGCCTGCGTTTCTTTCCGGTCGAGGTAGCGGCGGGACTGGTCATCGGCGCGGTGATGATGGCGGTGACGGTTGCGATCGCATGGGGCGCGGGCTGGATGCGGGTCGAGACCGCGCCGGTCCGGTCAGTGATCGGCGCGCTCAACGATACCGTGCAGTCGGGCGTGATGGAGGAAGTGCTGTTCCGCCTCATCATCCTGCGGCTGTTGTGGCGCGCGTTCGGGGCATGGCCCGCGCTCGGCCTGTCGGCGCTGATCTTCGGGCTGGTGCATCTGCCCAATCCGAACGCCGATCTGTTTTCCGCGCTGTGCATCGCGGTGGAGGCAGGCGTGATGCTCGCGACCTTTTACATTCTGACCGGGCGGGCATGGCTGTCGATCGGCGTCCATGCCGGATGGAATTTCACGCAAGGGTGGGTTTTCGGCGCAGCCGTTTCGGGGACGAGCGGCTTTGCAGGCGGCCCGCTGGTCACGCGTCCGGCCGAGGGCGTCGCAAGCTGGCTGTCAGGCGGTGCATTCGGGCCGGAAGCATCGATCGCCGGGCTGATCGTCGGCGGCGGAGTGGGGGCGTATATGCTGCGGCTCTGCCACCAGCGTGGGCGGCTGGGGTGATGTGGGACGTTTCCGTTGTAGGCTCGAAAGAAGCAATCTGTCAGTTAATGACTATTGGCCGACGCCCCTTGTCTCCGGATTATCTGACAAACTGAGGTCATTATAACCGCCTATACGATTACAAGTATCCCCATATGCGACTAGCCTTAGACCTCTAACGCGTAAGGCTCGATCCTAGCCGTGCCGTGTTCTTTATCAAGGAAAAGGAAAGCGCACTCTGCGTGCGTAGTCTCGCGGCCAAGGGAGCAGTGTAGTCTGGTGGTGCCTCCCTCAAGCAGAATCATGTGCCCCGCCAATAAATTCCACAGCTTCTCTTTTGCTCGGGTAATTGCAATAAAATCGACCGCATTGGTCCGCTTCAGGTATTTTTTCATTGAAGTCCTATGTAAATGATCACCTGAGCGAGCCCAAAGGGTTTCGACTTCGCGTCGAGTCATCATGTGACCGACTCCCACATCATCAAAATATATATTATTTTCGTCGATACGGTTCATCTGCGAAGGCGTAGGAAAGAAGTTAGGATAGCTTAGCTCTAGCGCCCTAAAAATTTCTGTCGGACTATATACGTCGCGAAACGCCCTGTGGGTCTCAAAATCTCCTTGGGCAGCCAAGCATGCAATAGCCAAGCATTCGCAGGATAGGCGAAGCTGCAAATAGCAGCACTCGCTTATGACGAGATCTGCAAAGCTTGTATCCATTATCGCTTCAATTGACTGAATGCGAACGCGAAGCTCGTGCATCGCGTTAATATACACATCTGCTCTGTCGCGAATCGATTTCGGGTAGTTTGGAGCCATTCCAGAACGATACGTGGACATAGCGGGGGCGCCTAGATCTGCCGATCCCCCATCGGAAGCCGTTCGTCCGACTGCCGCCCCCGCGGCTATCACGTCATTGGCAGACGTATATTCTGTCTCCACCTATTCCGATGCATCCTCGCCCGCCGCGACGACGTGAGCGGTGGTTTTGACGGCCGCCCCGCTCGCCAGCGTCAGCGTCATCGGAACGTTCGCGCCCGGCCGCACATCAGCACCGATATCGAACAGCATCACATGTTTGGCGCCCGGCGCGAATTTCACGGTTCCGCCTGCGGCAAGCCGCACCGATTTCAGCGCCTGCATCGTCATCATTCCGGCATCGTTCTTCATGCTCTCATGCAGTTCGCTGCGCGCCGCCGCCGGGGTCGAAACCCCGACCAGCGCATCATCGCTCTTCCCGCCGGTAAGCGTGAAATAGGCGGCGCCGGGGCGGCCGGGCACGGCGGGGAGGCGGATCCATGCATCGCTCGCCTGCGGCTCGGCCGGGGCGGTGTGACAGGCGGCGAGCGTTACGCTCATCAAAACCAGCGGAACCACACGCATTCTTTTGCTCTCCCATTGCCGATCGCGCTTTTGCGCCGCGCTGAACCGAGCCTAAGGCGGGGTCGATCTTGCGGCAAGCGAAGCGCCACCTATATCGCTGACGCAACATTGGTTCCGCTGCCGATCTCGCGGGACGGAACCATGTACCATGATTGATTGAACCAACCGGGGGCCACAAGAGGGACTATGGCTAAAGTAATTGGTATTGATCTCGGCACGACGAATAGCTGCGTTGCAGTTATGGAGGGCGGCAAGCCCAAAGTGATCGAGAATGCAGAAGGCGCGCGTACCACGCCTTCGATCGTCGCATTCGCCAAGGATGGGGAGCGACTGATCGGTCAGCCGGCAAAGCGTCAGGCGGTGACCAACCCCGACAATACGGTTTTCGCGGTTAAGCGTCTGATCGGCCGTCGTTTCGACGATCCCGTCACGAAAAAGGACACCGAACTGGTGCCCTATCCGATCGTGAAGGGTCAGAATGGCGATGCATGGGTCCGCGTCGGCGGCGAGGATTACAGCCCGTCGCAGATCAGCGCCTTCACGCTGCAGAAGATGAAGGAAACGGCGGAAAGCTATCTCGGCGAAAAGGTCGAGCAGGCGGTTATCACCGTTCCGGCGTACTTCAACGACGCCCAGCGTCAGGCGACCAAGGATGCGGGACGCATCGCTGGCCTTGAAGTGCTGCGCATCATCAACGAGCCGACGGCGGCAGCGCTTGCTTACGGCCTTGAGAAGAATGACGGCAAGACCATCGCGGTCTATGACCTTGGCGGCGGCACGTTCGACATCTCGATCCTTGAGATCGGCGACGGCGTGTTCGAAGTGAAGGCGACCAACGGTGACACCTTCCTGGGCGGTGAGGATTTCGACTCCAAGATCGTTCAGTATCTCGCCGACGAGTTCAAAAAGGCCGAGGGCATCGACCTTACCAAGGACAAGCTGGCGCTGCAGCGGCTGAAGGAAGCGGCGGAAAAGGCGAAGATCGAGCTGAGCTCGGCGCAGACGACCGAGGTCAACCTGCCCTTCATCACCGCAGACCAGAACGGCCCGAAGCATCTGGTCAAGCAGATCAGCCGGTCGGACCTGGAACGTCTGGTCGATGACCTGATCCAGCGCACGCTCGAACCCTGCAAAAAGGCTTTGGCCGATGCAGGCGTGAAGTCGGCCGAGATCGACGAAGTCGTGATGGTCGGCGGCATGACCCGGATGCCCAAGGTGCGCAGCGTCGTGAAGGATTTCTTCGGTAAGGAACCCCATACCGGTGTGAACCCCGACGAAGTCGTCGCGATCGGTGCTGCCATTCAGGCAGGCGTGCTGCAGGGCGATGTCAAGGACGTGCTCCTGCTCGACGTGACCCCGCTGAGCCTCGGCATCGAAACGCTGGGCGGCATCATGACCAAGATGATCGACCGCAATACGACGATCCCGACCAAGAAGTCGCAGACCTATTCGACTGCCGATGACAATCAGCAGGCGGTGACGATCCGCGTCTTCCAGGGCGAGCGCGAGATGGCGCAGGACAACAAGCTGCTCGGCCAGTTCGATCTTGTCGGCATCCCGCCCGCACCGCGCGGTGTGCCGCAGATCGAGGTCACGTTCGATATCGACGCCAACGGCATCGTGAACGTGTCGGCGAAGGACAAGGGCACCGGCAAGGAGCAGCAGATCCGCATTCAGGCATCGGGCGGTCTGTCCGATTCCGACATCGAACAGATGGTTCAGGATGCAGAGAAGTTCGCCGAAGAGGACAAGAAGCGCCGTGAAGGTGCAGAGGCGAAGAACAACGCCGAAAGCCTTGTCCACACCACCGAACGTCAGCTGGCCGACAATGGCGACAAGGTCGATGCTTCGCTGAAGAGCGAGATCGAAGCTGCCATTGCCGAGACCAAGAGTGCGATCGAGGGCGGTGACCCCGAAGCGATGAAGGCGAAATCGGAAGCGCTTGCTCAGGTCGCGATGAAGCTGGGTCAGGCGATTTACGAGAAGCAGCAGGCCGAAGGCGGCGACGCGGCAAATGCCGACGCCGGTGCTACGGCTGAGGGTGGCAAGGACGAAGAAGTCGTCGACGCCGAATTCTCCGAAGTCGACGACAGCAAGTCGTAAGGACCGTGTCGCGGCTCTTAGCTCGGCGAAAGTACGAAGGGGGTGGGCGCAAACCCGCCCCCTTTATCACGGGCCGGGATAAGCGCCGCCTTGCGGACGGGAAACTATGACTGAAGTCGATTATTACGAATTGCTCGGCTGTTCGCGCGATGCGGATCAGGGGACGATCAAGACATCCTATCGCAAGATGGCGATGAAATATCACCCCGACCGGACCGGCGGATGCCAGGAAAGCGAAGCGAAGTTCAAGGCGGTGAGCGAAGCTTATGAGGTCCTGAAGGACCCTCAGAAGCGCGCCGCCTATGACCGTATGGGCCATGCCGCGTTCAAACAAGGCATGGGCGGCGGCGCCGGGGGCGGGGCCGATCCGGGCTTCGGCGCATTCAGCGATATTTTCGAAAGCGTCTTCGGCGAATTCATGGGCGGTCGCGGCGGCGGCGGACGGCGTCAGGCGCGCCGTGGTGCCGATCTTCGCTACGACATGGAAATCTCGCTCGCTGACGCATTTACCGGCAAATCGACCGAGATCACGGTCGATGTCTCGGGCATTTGCGAAAAATGCGACGGGTCGGGCGCGAAGCCGGGCACTGCGCCCAAACCCTGTCACACCTGCGGCGGCGCGGGCGCGGTTCGCGTACAGCAGGGCTTTTTCGTCGTCGAGCGTGCCTGCCCCACCTGCCATGGCGCGGGGCAGATCATCGCCGATCCCTGTCCCGAATGCCGGGGCGAGGGCCGGGTCGATCAGACCAAGACGCTGACCGTCAACATCCCGCCGGGGGTGGACGAGGGCACACGCATTCGCCTGTCGGGCGAGGGTGAGGCGGGCGCGCGCGGTGCGCCGGCCGGTGACCTCTATATCTTCCTCCATATCGCGCGCCATTCGCTGTTCACGCGCGAAGGCACGACGCTGCACGCGCATATGCCGATCAGCTTCACCACCGCAGCGCTGGGCGGCGATATCGAACTGCCCGGCATCGATGGCGAGACGATCAGCGTGAAGGTACCCTCCGGCACGCAGCCGGGCCGCGAGATTCGTCAGCGCGGCGCCGGTATGCCGGTGCTGCAGGGACGCGGGCGCGGGGATCTGGTCGTGCATCTGGAGGTCGAGATGCCGCGCAAATTGTCATCACGGCAGCGCGAAATCCTCGAATCCTTCCGCGAGACAGAGACGGGCGAGGAATGCCCGCAATCGACGGGCTTTTTCGCCAAGCTGAAACAGGCAATGGGCGCCTGATCCCGGACCCTGTGATGTAAAAGGAAACGGCGGCGCAGCGATGCGTCGCCGTTTTTTGATGGGAATCTTACCGGATCAGACCGGCCTGCGATAACTCCGTCGCATTGCCTCGATCGTCATCGCGAGGGGCGCAGCGACGAAGCGGTCCGGTGATACGCAGGCCGCTCTGGATTGCTGCGCCCCTTCCGGGGCTCGCAATGACGATCGCGCGGCAGGTTCGTATCGACCCGGCCCGATCAATCCCTGTCGATCACATCCGCCAGCAACCGGCCCATATTCGCCGCGGTATAGGGCTTTTGCAGGATCGGCGCGCTGCGATGCTCGTCGGGCGCGACGAATTGCTCGCCATAGCCGGTCGCGAAAATATAGGGCACGTCCTTCTTCCGCAGCGCATCGGCGATCGGCAGGCTGGTCTCGCTGCCCAGATTGACGTCGAGTACCGCAAGCCGGAATTCGGCATTGTCGATTTCGCGCAGCGCAGGCGCAACGCCCGCCGCGATCGACACCCGTTCGGCCCCCAGCTGCAGCAGGATATCCTCTGCATCCATGGCGATGATCAGGCTGTCCTCGACCAGCAGGATATGGCCCGACAATATCGCCGGATCGCCCGGCTGGGGACGCTGCACGGGAGGCGCGGCGGGTGCGGCATAATCTTCGACGCCGCCGCTGGCCTCTGCCGCGACATAGCGGGCGGGGATGCAGAAATCGGCCTCCATGCCGGTCAGCGGAAAGCGGATATCGGCGCTGCCGCCCAGATCATAGGGGATCGAGCGTTCGATGATGGTGGTGCCGAAGCCCTTTCGGCGCGGCGGCTGCACCGCGGGGCCGCCACGTTCGCGCCACTGGATGAAACAATCGCCATCCTCGTCCAGACGCAGCGTGATGGTGAGCGAGCCATTGTCCGACAGCGCGCCATATTTCGCCGAATTGGTCATCAGTTCGTGCAGCACCAGCGCCAGCGTCGAAAAGGCATGGGGGTGGAGCAGCACCGTCGGCCCCTCGACCTTCACCCGGTTCGCCTTGCCCGCCAGATAGGCCGCCGCCTCGGTCTCGATCAGGCGGCGGAGCGGGGCGGGGGACCAGTTGTCCTGCGTAATCTGGTCGTGCGCGCGCGCCAGACTTTCGATCCGGCCCTCCAGCAGCTTGATATAGCTCGAAAGATCGGTGCCGGTGTCGTGGCTCTGACGCACCAGCCCGCGAATGAGGCTGAGGATGTTGCGCACCCGGTGGTTGAGCTCGGCGATCAGCAATTCCTGCCGCTCGGACGCGCGCTGCCGCTCGGCCTGCGCATCGTCGGACAGGCGAAGCACCACTTCGATCAGCGAGGCGCGCAGCATCTCCGCCACGCGCAGTTCGGGCTCGGAAAAGGGTTCCGAGCGCCCGCGTACTTCCTCTGCCCAAAGCTCGAAGCTCTTGCGCGGGCTGAGCCGCGATCCGTTCGGGCCATAGCTTTCGATCTTGTGCGGATTGCCGCCCCAGGTGACGGTGCGCACCTTTTCCTGCCGGAACAGCAGCACATAATCGCGCGGGCGGCGCGAAATCGGGATGGCGAGCACGCCCGCGCCGACATCGGCATATTCCTCCGCCTGCGGCATCAGCCCGCTCAGATAATCGGTCGCATAGATGCGGCCCGCCGCCATCGCGTTCAGCCGCCGGGTCAGCGCGGGGATGAACGAAGCGGGTGGGGTGATGCCGCTGGTCGCGATCTTCCCGTCGATCGAAATGCCGATCCCGTCGCACGGCACCGTCTTACCCAGCATCGAGGCGAGCCAGTCGGGATTGTCGAGCAGTGTCGCATCGCCCGCGACGCTCGCCAGAATGCGGTCGCTGGTCGTGCGTGCGTCGATTTCGTACCGGGCAAGCGCCTTGCGCTCGCGGCTTTCGAGCTTCAGCGCGAACATCTGCCCGAACAGCTCGGCGATCGAGCGGCGCTCGAAATCCGGGCAGCGCGGTTCATAATGGTGGCACGCGAACAGCCCCCAAAGCTTGCCCTCGACGATGATCGAGATCGAAAGCGAGGCGGCGACGCCCATATTTTTAAGATATTCGATATGGATCGGCGACACCGATCGCAGCACCGACAGCGACAGGTCGAGCGGCTGTCCCTGTTCGTCGCGCTGCGGCACGATTTCCACCGGTTCGGCATCGACATCGGCGATGATCCGGAACGGCGTACGGATATAGAGGCGCCGCGCCTGTTGCGGAATGTCGCTGGCCGGATAGCGCAGGCCGTGGAACGATCCGATCCCCGATCGCGCCGCTTCGGCCATCACCGTTCCCGACCCGTCGCGGTCGAACTGATAGACCATGACTCGGTCGAACCCGGTCAGCGCGCGGATCTGGCGTGCGCCCTCGCGCAGAAATCCGGTGACTTCCTCGGTCGCATCGAGCCGGGTCATCATCGCCCGGATCGTACTCGCCGCATCGGCATTCGGAGTGTCGGCGGAGGGTTCGGCTTCCAGCACGATGGTGTCATCGGTCATATGGACCGCGAAATCGAACTTCTGCCCGCCGGTGCGCAGTTTCAGTCCGAATACGCGCTCCACCGCATCGGGGCCGCGCAGCAGCGTCAGGCGGTTGCGGATCGCGTGCAGCGTTTCCCCGTCGATATGATCCGAAAGCGGGGTGCCCAGAATATCCCCGGCCTCGACGCCCAGAAACCGGCTGACATTGGCCGATGCGCGCTGGACCAGCCAGTCGCTGGAAAGCGCGACCAGAAAACCGAACGGCTGAATCGCGCCCAGTTGATGAATGGGTTCGCGATCGCAGTTGGTGAGATCAACCTGAAAATCGGCCTGGGACACGCTTACTCTTTCGACAGCCAGTTTTTCCCGGCCTCCCCGAACCTCGCGAAGACCGCACGCGCGGACCCGATCGCGATCGTCAGTTTGGCGGGAGTATCAAGCACTTCGTCTAGCTGGAATAACAGTGCGCGCCAATGGCCCGCTGGTTGATCTGGATCAAGGTAGCGTGCCGGGAAATCGGCAGCCAGTTGGCGGGCAAGAAATCGTCCGCCGAGACGGGAGCCTTCGATCACATATAGTATACCGGCCATGGCGGCTTCACGATCCGCCGGGGTGTCAGCAAGAGAAACGGGGGCAGCGACTATGGCCGAAGGAATATCTCCGCCCATTTCCGCAAGATCGCTGCGCAGTGCATCGCCCCGTTTCCGTAGCGGCCAGTCGGTAAAGACCGACGCGGCATCGACAGCGTCGAGCGCTGCCTCAACCGGCAACAATGCTTCGGCATGGGCGGCGAGGAACCGGCGATAGCCATGGGCTGTTCCCAGGTCGAATCCGGCGAACAGCCCGTCGAGCCGTTCATGTTCCTCGCGCGTACCCTCTTTCAGCGCCTTGTGCGCGGGGTTCAGGCGAACACCCGATCGAAGATCGTGTCGACATGTTTGAAATGATAATCGAGGTCGAACTTCTCCTCGATCTCCTGTTCCGACAGCGCCGCGGTGACCTGCGGATCGGCCTTGAGCAATTCCATCAGCGACAATTCTCCGTCCGATTCCCATACCTTCATCGCGTTGCGCTGAACGATCGCGTAGGAATCCTCACGGCTGAGACCGGCCTGGGTAAGCGCAAGCAACACCCGCTGCGAATGCACAAGCCCGCCCATTCGATCCAGATTCTTCTGCATGCGCACGGGATAAACCACGAGCTTGTCGACAACGCCGGTAAGGCGCGCGAGCGCGAAGTCGAGCGTGATCGTCGCATCGGGGCCGATATAGCGTTCGACCGAAGAGTGCGAGATATCGCGCTCATGCCATAGCGCGACATTCTCCAGCGCCGGGGTGACATAGCCGCGCACCATGCGGGCAAGACCGGTGAGGTTTTCGGTCAGCACCGGGTTGCGCTTGTGCGGCATGGCCGACGAACCCTTTTGCCCGGGCGAGAAATATTCCTCCGCCTCCAGCACTTCGGTCCGCTGGAGATGGCGGATTTCGGTGGCGAGCCGCTCGATCGACGAGGCGATGACGCCCAGCACCGCGAAGAACATGGCATGGCGGTCGCGCGGAATGACCTGCGTGGAGATCGGCTCCGAGGTCAGGCCGAGCTTTTGCGCGACATGTTCCTGCACCTGCGGATTGATATTGGCATAGGTGCCGACCGCGCCCGAAATCGCACAGGTCGCAACATCGCGGCGGGCAGCAGCGAGGCGTTCGCGGTTGCGCTGAAACTCTGCATAGGCCTGCGCCAGTTTCAGGCCGAAGGTCACCGGCTCGGCATGGATGCCGTGGCTGCGCCCGATCGTCGGGGTCAGCTTATGCTCCATCGCGCGGCGCTTCAGTGCGGCGAGCAGCGCCTCGAGGTTCTTGTCGAGCAATTCCGCTGCCCGGTCGAGCTGCACGGCAAGGCAGGTGTCGAGCACGTCGGACGAGGTCATCCCCTGATGCAGGAAGCGCGCTTCGGGGCCGATCTTTTCGGATGCATAGGTCAGGAACGCGATAACGTCATGTTTGGTCACCGCTTCGATTGCGTCGATCTTCGCGACATCGATATTGTCGAGCGTGCCATTGTCGAGCGCTGCCATGATCGTGTCGGCGGCCGCTTTCGGGATCATCCCGACATCGCCCATCGCCTCTGCCGCATAGGCCTCGATCTCGAACCAGATGCGATATTTGCTTTCCGGCTCCCAGATCGCGGTCATGTCCGGGCGGGCGTAGCGGGGTACCATGGTCGTTTTCCTGAATATGAAATGAAGCAAAGCCGCTATCACCGCCGGTGCCATGCATCAATCGGGTTGCTGTTCCGCCGTTGCATGAATCCGTTGGTCGCCGGAATCGAACATAAGCGGGTCAAAACGGCGTAAATCTTCGATAAACCAAAGGTCTCTTGCGGATCGCCGGCACGGTTCGGCCCGTTCTTCTCATGCTTTCCCAGCCCAACCCCCCGAACCATTCGCGGGAAAGCGGAGCAGGAGACAGAATATGTTGAAGACCATTCTTTTCGCCAGCGCGATCACGATTGCAGCCCCCGCCATGGCGCAGACGGTGCCGCCGCAGGCAGGTGATCCGCAGACCCAGACGGGCCAGACCCCGCCTCAGGATCCCACCATGCCGCAGGATCAGACGGTCCCCGCCGATCCGACCACGCCCGATCATGATATGGCCCCGAACGGCGGCATGGACGATCAGGCAGCGCCCGAGGCGAGCGACGACGACACTACGGTCCCCACCGAACCGTCGGCCCAGCCCAAGACCGAGCCGATGCAGCAGGGAACGGATGACGGCGGCACCCCCGATCGTATCTGATCCCCTTAATGTCCTACGGATGTCCGGATGACCGTGCGTGGCGGTGATCCGGACCGGGGAACGGGTCGCCGGATTGCCGGCGGCCCGTTTTCCGTCACATCAGGCCCATGGCGCGCAGGCTGCTATGCCCCTGTGTGCCGATGATGATATGATCGTGCACCGCGATATTGAGGCGCTTTCCCGCCTCGGCAATGGCGCGGGTAATCTCGATATCGGCGCGGCTGGGCGACGGATCGCCCGAAGGATGGTTATGGACAAGGATGATCGCGGCCGAATTGAGGTCGATCGCGCGGCGAATGACTTCGCGGACATGCACCGGCGCTTCGTCGATCGATCCTTCGCCCATCACCTCATCACGGATCAGCATGTTGCGCGTGTTGAGGTGCAGCACGCGCACCCGCTCGATCGGGTGATGCGCCATTTCGGCGCGCAGATAATCGAGCAGCGCCTGCCAGTTGCTCAGCACCGGCCGCTCCGCCACCTCCGCGCGCAGCAACCGGATCGCGGCGGCGTGGACGATCTTGATTGCCGCGACCGACGTGTCGCCCATGCCCGATACCCGGCGGATCGCATCGCTGTCAGCGGTCAGCAGCCCGGCCAACCCGCCGAATTCGCGCAATAATGCCTTCGCCAGCGGCTTGGTATCCTTGCGCGGAATGGCGAGCGCGAGGAGATATTCGACCAGTTCATGGTCGAGCAGCGCATCGCCGCCATTGCCGAGCAGGCGCTCGCGCAGCCGCGCGCGGTGGCCGGCAGTGTCTTCGGCGGGAACGCTCATCGGGCCCGAGCATTACCGGCGGGCGAGGGGTTGCGCAATCATGCGCTTGACGTCGCGGGACGCTATGGCAACGGTGGCGGCGTGAGTGGTGGATTAGCAGTGTGACGGTGCGTCCAGAGGAAGAGCGCCAGGGGGAATCGCGGCGTGCTCTGCCCCGAATGCCCCGCTTCGCGCGCGTGCTGATCGGCATCGCTCTCGTCATTGGCGTCGCGCTCGCCATTCTCTGGCTTCAGCGAAAGCCGATCGCCGACAGTTTCGTTCGCGACGAATTGCGCAAACGCGGCGTGCCTGCCCGCTATCGCATCGCCGATCTCGGGCTGTCGACTCAGCGGCTGGAGGATGTGGTGATCGGCGATCCCGCCCATCCTGATCTCGTCGCCGACTGGGTGGAGGTGCACACCGATCTTTCCTTTTCGGGCGCGAAGGTCACCGGGATCAGCGCCGGGCATGTCCGCATCCGTGGCGCATTGCAGAACGGCACGCTGTCGCTCGGCGCAATCGACAAGCTAATGCCCCCGCCCTCGGGCAAGCCCTTTTCGCTGCCCTCGCTGAACGTCCGGGTCGCGGATGCGCGGATGCATCTCGAAACGCCCTATGGCGTCGCCGGGCTGAAACTGCGTGGCGAAGGCCGGCTCGACGACGGGTTCCACGGCACGCTCGCCGCGGTATCGCCGCGCATGGCGGTGGGCGGATGCACTGCCGAGCGAATGGCTGCGGTGTTGAAAATCGCGGTCTCCGATCAGCGCCCTGCGATCGAAGGTCCGCTGCGCGCTTCCATGGCGCAGTGCGCGGGCGTCGTGCTCACCCGGCCGGGGGCGCAGCTCGACGTGACGCTCAACGAAGCGTTCGACCGCTGGCAGGGCAAGGCGGATATCGATCTCGATGCCGTCGCGGCGACCCAAGCGCGCGCGCAGGCAGTGAAGGGCAGCGTCACCTTTTCGGGCGGCGCAAAGACCACACAGGGCACGCTGGAACTGACGAGCGGCGCCTTTGCGAGCGCGATGCTCTCTGGCAAGGGAGCGCAGATCGACGGCCGCTATCGTGCCGGAAGCGCGGGCAACGGCTTTACCGGTTCGATCGCCGCGACCGGCGCTGCCCTGCAGCGCGCGATGCTGGCACGCGCCGGTGCGCTGAAAGAGACCGCGCCGGGAACGCCGGTCGCGCCGCTGCTGGCAAAGCTCGGCGATGCGCTGATCCGCGCCGGGCGCAGCGCCGATATCAGCGCCGAACTCACCGTCGATCAGGAACAGCAGGGCGGGCTGATCCGCGTGCAACGCGCGATGCTCCATTCGGCGAGCGGCGCTGACGTGACGCTGTCGGGCGGCGAGGGTGTGCGCTATCGCTGGCCCGACGGCGCGATGACGCTCGACGGGCGGATCGGCTTGGCGGGCGGCGGCCTGCCCGATGCCGCGATCAGCCTTTCCCAGCGTGCGCCCTTCACGCCCGTCACCGGCACCGCGCTGCTCGGCCGGTACAGCGCCGGGGATGCGAGTATCGCGCTCAGCCCCGTGGCGTTCTCCGCAGCGCCCGACGGCACCACCCGCGTTTCGACCGAGCTGACGCTCAGCGGGCCGCTGGGCGACGGGCGGGTGGAGGGGCTGCACGTGCCGCTCAACGCCTATTGGAACGGCGGCGCAAGGCTGGTGGTCAATCGCGGCTGCGTTCCCGCCGGGTTCGACCGGCTGGCGATCTCCGGCCTGTCGCTCGATTCGGCGAAGTTGCGCCTGTGTCCCGCGGGCGAGGCGCTGGTGCAAATCGCCGGGAACCGCATGTCCGGCGGCGCGCGAATCGCCGCGCCCGATCTCACCGGCCATATCGGCGGCACCCCGCTGCGGCTGAGCGCCGGGTCGACCGAGTTCCGCCTCACCGATAACGGCTTCGCGCTGTCCGACGTCAAGGCGCGGCTGGGCGAGGAAGCCGCACTCACCCGGATCGATGCGGCGACGATCACCGGCCATATCACGGGTGGCGGCGCGGTTGCGGGCGGCTTTACCGGCGGGGCGGGGCAGATCGGTTCGGTGCCGCTTCTCATGTCGGATGCGGCGGGCGACTGGACGCTGAAGCAGGGCACGCTGACGTTGACCGGCGGGCTCACATTGTCCGACGCCGCCGAATCGCCGCGCTTCCGCCCGCTGGCGAGCGACGACTTCACCCTGACGCTGGCGGGAAGCGAAATCAGCGCTGGCGGCACGCTCAAAACCCCCGAAACCGGCGTGAAGGTCACCGATGTCACCCTCTCGCACGACCTTTCGACCGGCGCGGGCAAGGCTGATCTTGCCGTGCCCGGCATCGCCTTCAAACCCGACGGGTTGCAGCCCGATACGCTGACCCCGCTGACGCTGGGCGTGGTTGCCAATGTCGACGGCACGGTCACGGGCGAGGGGCATATCGCCTGGAACCGCGACGGGGTGACGAGCAGCGGCGATTTTCGCACCGCCGGAACCGACCTTGCCGCCGCATTCGGTACGGTCAGCGGACTGTCGACCGATCTGCATTTCACCGACCTTTTGGGGCTGGTATCCGCGCCGGGACAGCTCGCGACGATCGCTGAGATCAACCCCGGCATCGCAGCGTCTGACGGCGTGTTCCATTATCAGCTGACCGGTGAGCAGCGGGTGCGGATCGAGGACGGGCACTGGCCGTTCGCCGGCGGCGACCTGACGCTGGAGCAGACCGTGCTCGATTTCAGCGGCGACAAGGCAAAGCATCTGACCTTCCATGTGAAGGGCATGGAGGCGGCGCAGTTCCTGCAGCAGTTCGATTTCGACAATCTGAACGCGACCGGCACGTTCGACGGCGTGCTGCCGATGATCTTCGACGCAGACGGCGGGCGGATCGAGGGCGGGCATCTCGATTCGCGCGTCGGCGGCGGATCGCTCGCTTATGTCGGCGATATCAGCCAGAAGGATCTCGGCTATTGGGGCAATGTCGCGTTTCAGGCGCTGCGCTCGCTACGCTATGATTCGCTTTCGCTCGACATGAACGGGCCGCTTGCGGGCAGCATGGTGACGCAGATCCGCTTCGAGGGCGTCAAACAGGGCAAGGGCGCGAAGAGCAATTTCCTGATCGACCGAATCGCGAAACTGCCCTTCCTTTTCAACATCACGATTCGCGCGCCGTTTCGTCAGCTGATCGATTCGGTGCAATCCTATTACGACCCTTCGCGCCTGATCGAGCGCAACTTGCCGACCTTGCTCGATGAACAGGCGGAGGCGGCGAAGGACAGCAAACAGAAGGATTCCGAAGGCCGGGATCAGGCTGAACCCATTCAGCCGGGCGAAAGCAGGGATGTGCAATGATGCGAACATTATGGATGAATAGCGAACGCGGCGCACTGACTGCCGCATTGGGGGCGGCGCTGATATTGCCGCTTTCGGGCTGCGTCACGATCAATGCGCCGGAAAAGCCGATACGCATCGACCTGAATATCAATGTGACGCAGGAAGTGGTATATCGGCTGGATAAAGAATCGAAGAACTTGATCGAGGACAATCCGGACATATTTGGCGGATCATGATGATGACCAGAAAAATCGCTCTCTCGCTCGGTGTGCTTTCGCTCGGCGCGCTCTCGCTGGGGATGGTCGCGCTGATAGCGGGCACCACCGCGACGCCCGCTTTCGCGCAGTCGATGAGCTGGCAGCAGGCGAAGCAGCAGGGGCTGATCGGCGAACAGCCCGACGGCTATCTGGGCATTGTCGGCAATGCGACGCCCGACCTGCGCAAGATCGTCAGCGACATCAATATCAAGCGCAAGGCCGCGTATACGCAGCAGGCGCAGGCGAACGGCGCGACGGTGGAGCAGTTCGCGTTCACCACCGGATGCAATCTGATCGCGCGCACCGACCCCGGCGAAATGTATCAGACACCCTCGGGCGCGTGGAAGAAGCGCGGCACCGGTGCTCCGGAACGGGACCCGCGCTGCGCCTGATCGCGGCGAAGCGCGCAAATCGGGCTTATAATCCAGCGACCTGATGTTGCTCCTTTGCACCACTTGTCGGTATGACCGGCAGGGTCGGTGTGTTGACTTGATCGGGAGGGCTTCCTAAACGGCCTTTGCCTTGGCGGGGTCGGCTCGCCGCTGCGTGATATCCTCCCCCCGTTCGAATCAAGCGAAGGAAGGGGTGTCGCGTGTCGGAACAGGATCCCGGGCAAAGGCCCCGCAGCGTTGACGATGCGCGGCTCGATTCGCTGGAACAGCGGCTGGAGCAGGTAAAGCATCGCGAAAACGTGCGAACGGGCCGTGAAGCGGCGAAGCCGGACGGGGGATATCGTCTCGGCAATCGCGTGCTAGCGGCGCTGATCGGGGGCATTGCCGGCGGAGCGCTGATCGGATGGGTACTGGACCGTCTGATCGGAACATCGCCCTGGCTTCTGATCGTCATGCTGTTCCTTGGAATAGCGGCGGCGTTCAGGAACATCATTCGGATTACTGGCGAGCGCCCGGAATAACCGGGCGTTCGTCGCATTTGGGCTTGAGGCGAAATGACGGTCGAAACGGGCGGCAAGATCGATCCCATGCATCAGTTCCTGATCGAACCCGTGTTCGGTCGGCACTGGATTGTCGGCGGCTATGATCTTTCCTTCACCAATTCCGCATTGTGGATGGCAATCACGCTGATCGTCTTCTGGGCGTTCATGCTGATGGGGATGAAGGGCGATCTGGTTCCGACCCGGCGTCAGGCGGCGGTCGAATCGATGACCGGCTTTGTGAAGAACATGCTGACATCGAATATCGGGCCGGAAGGGACGAAGTTCCTGCCCTATGTCTTCTCGCTGTTCATGTTCATCCTCATCGCCAATATTCTGGGTCTGATGCCGCTGGGCGTGGTTCCCGGCTGGCACCCCTTCACGATCACCAGCCATCTGACGGTGACCGGCGTATTGGCGATCATCAGCTTTTCGATCGTGCTGATCGTCGGGTTCGGCCGCCACGGTTTCGGCTTTTTCAAGCTGTTCGTGCCGCACGGCACGCCGCTTGCCATGGCGCCGCTGATTTTCGTCGTAGAGCTGATGAGCTTCCTCGTCCGCCCGTTCAGCCTCGGCCTGCGTCTGTTCGTCGCGATGACGGCAGGGCATATCCTGCTGAAGGTGCTGGCCGAATTCGTCGTGACCGGCCTCAATGCCGGTGCCGGCTATGCCGCGATCGTCAGCCTGCCCAGCATGGCGCTGATGATCGGGATCACGCTGCTCGAACTGCTCGTCGCTGCGATCCAGGCCTATGTTTTCGCTTTGCTCACGTCGGTGTATCTGAACGACGCGGTCAATCTTCACTAACGTAAAACCATAAATTTTTCTGCGAAGGAGTTAATCATGGACGCTGAAGCCGCAAGAATGCTGGGTGCCGGTCTTGCCGCAATCGGTATGGGCCTCGCCTCGCTCGGCGTGGGCAATGTGTTTGCCAAGTTTCTCGAAGGCGCGCTGCGCAACCCGTCGGCCGCCGACAGCCAGCAGGGCCGTCTGTTCATCGGTTTCGCGGGTGCCGAACTTCTCGGCCTGCTCGCATTCGTGACGATGATCATCCTGGTCTTCGTTGCATAACTAACTGACCCATGCGCCGGGCGCCCTTTGCGGTGCCCGGCACATCAGAATCGGAACGCCATGCCTCAGATCGAACAAGTCGCCGCGACCTACGCGTCGCAGATCTTCTGGCTGCTCATCTTTTTCGGCCTGACCTATTTCGTCATCGGCCGGATGATGGTCCCCAGGGTCGAAGGCGTCGTCAAAAAGCGCGATGACCAGATCTCCGCCGATATCGATGCCGCAATCACGGCACGCGAACGTGCGGAAGCGCTGGAAGAGGAATGGCGCAAGGATATGGCCGATGCGCGTTCGACCGCGCGGGCCGAACTGAACAAGGCCAAGGATGCCGCTGCCGCTGATACATCGGCAAAGCTGGCAGCCGCCGAAGCGGAAATCGCCGCTGAGGTCGATGCGGCCGAAGCGGCGCTCGAAGCCCGCAAGGCAGAGGCCATGAGCCATTTGGAAGAAGTCGCCGTCGAAGCCGCGCAGCAGGCCGTTGAAAAGGTCTCCGGCCTGTCGATCGAACGCGACACGGCAGCGACGAAGGTTCGGGAGGTGATCGCCCATGGCTGAAATGCAAAGCACTGCGGCTGCGACCGCCACTGCCGCGCAGGGCCAGACCGGCGTGCTCGATGTCGAGCCGCTGGCGAAGGTTCCCGAGCATGAGGGCACGCTGGTGCCCGAGGGCGGGCATGCGTCCGCCAGCGCGTTCGGCTTCGATGCCGCCGGATGGGTGGGAATCGCCGGGATCATCGTGATCCTGCTGATGATCTGGAAAAAGGTTCCGGCCGCGATCGGGGGCAGTCTCGACAAGCGGATTGCCGAGATCAAGGCCCAGCTCGCCGAAGCGCAGAAGCTTCGCGAAGAGGCAGAGGCGCTGCGCTCCGAATATGAGGGCAGGGCAAAGGCGGCCGAGGCCGATGCGCAGGCGATGCGCGAACATGCGCATGAAGAGGCGCGCCAGATCGTCGAACAGGCAAAGGAAGACGCAGCGCAGCTCGTCGCCCGGCGCAAACAGATGGCCGAGGACCGGATCGCCGCCGCCGAACGTCAGGCAGTGGCTGAGGTCCGCGAACGCGCGGCGGGTGCCGCCGTCACCGCCGCCCGGGCAATCATCGGCGAACGCTTCGACGCCGAAGCCGACAGCGCGCTGATCGCCCGCTCGATCGAAGGACTGGGCCGCACCCACTAAAATTTGATGACGTGATCCCAACCCCATAGGCCCCTCCCCTTCAGGGGAGGGGTTGGGGTGGGGGCATCGCCACGAACGCAATGGTCACCGACGCTCCCCTGAACCGGAGGGGGCAATCTGCGCCATCCCGCTCTAAGCCCTCAACCGACCATCTCCCAAAAGCCGCGACGCCCCACCGGGTGTTCGCGGCTTTTGTCCGTCCGGGGCAGGGCGGAGCCGACGGGCCGGTGCGGCGTTGGGGAGGGGCTGACGATCGGGCAGCGACCGGTTCACATCCATGCAAGCTGCGACCGTCTATCCCGTCCCCCTTCAGCCGATGTGCCATCGGCGCGATTGAAAGAGATGCTTATGCTGGTCCGCCTTACCCTCATCGCCTGCGCTCTGGGCCTTTCCGCCACCGCGCAGGCGCAAACCACGCCCGCGCCCGGGGCCGAAGCGCCCGCAAAGCCGGGTCTTGACCTCGCGCTCTACAATCTCGACACGCCGATCGGGACGCTGATCGACCATGAAAAGACCCGTGCGGTGCTCGACAAGCATCTGCCCGGGCTCAGCACCGACAAGAATCTCGACAAATTCCGCCAGATGAGCCTGCGCGAATTTCAGCCCTATACCGGCGGCAAGCTGACCGATAAAATGCTCGAAGAAGTCGCCAGGGATCTCAGCACCATCGATTGAGGCGCTTATCATTCGCGGATCATTGCGCCATGGTGGGGCGATGATCCGCTTGTTGCTGCCGCTGCTCATCCTCACCGCCGCTGCCTTTCCGGCGGCTGCGCAAAATACACAGGCGCCCGAAGCCGCCCCGTCGCCCGCGATTGCCGCCGACCAGGTGAGCGATTCGGACGATCGCGCCATCGCCCAGCGGATCCGCGCTATCTTCGCCCAGATCGATTCGCTCCGTGCGATCCGCGTCGATGTCCGTTCGGGCGTGGTGACGCTCACCGGGTCGGTCGCCAATGCGGGCGATGGCGACCGGGCGGAGGCGATCGCCGCGCGCGTCGCCGGCGTGGTGACGGTCGAAAACCGGATCGATCGCGACCTTGCCGTCGATCAGAATCTCACCCCCGCGCTGGGCCAGTTCGGCGCAGATATGCGCGCGCTGCTCCGCGCTTTGCCGCTGCTCGGCGTCGCGATCGGCATTGCGCTGCTGATCGGCGCGCTCGGCTATCTCCTTGCCGGGCGCGACCGGTTCTGGCGCTGGATCGCGCCCAATATCTTCCTTGCCGAGCTGCTCCAGACCTCGGTGCGGTTTATCTTCATCATCCTCGGGCTCGTCGCCGCGCTCGAAGTGCTCGGCGCGACGGCGCTGCTCGGCGCGGTGCTGGGCGGGGCAGGGGTGATCGGCATCGCGCTTGGCTTTGCGGTGCGCGATACGGCGGACAATTATGTCTCCTCGCTGATGCTCAGCCTGCGCCAGCCGTTCCGCGCGAACGATCATGTCGTGATCGAGGGCAAAGAGGGCCGCGTCCTTCGCCTCACCTCGCGCGCGACGATCCTGATGACGCTGGACGGCAACCATCTGCGCATCCCGAACAGCACCGTGTTCAAGGCAGTGATCCTCAATTACACGCGCAACCCCGAGCGCCGGTTCGATTTCGACCTGGGCGTCGATGCCGATGACGACCCGATCGAGGCGATGCGCGTCGGCCTCGCCGCGCTGGCCGCGCTCGATTTCGTCCTCGACACGCCAAAGGCAAGCGCGGTGATCGAGCAGGTCGGCGATTCGAACATCGTGCTGCGCTTTTTCGGCTGGGTGGATCAGCAGCATACCGACTTCATGAAGGGCCGCAGCCTCGCCATTCAGGCGACCAAGGCTGCGCTGGAAGGCGCCGGCTTCGCGCTCCCCGAACCGATCTATCGCCTCCGCTTCGACGAAGGCACGCCGCTCCCGCTCACCCGCGCGGGCGGCAGCGGGGCAGGCCAGCGCAAGCCGCGCGCGGCCACCCCCGGCGGGGACGCGACCGACACCCGCCCCGAAAGCCATATCGAAAAGCTGGTCGCCGAGGAGCGCGCGGAAGGCGGCGAAAACGACCTGCTCGACGAATCCAAACCCGTCGAGTGAGTCGCCCCCATCTAATACCAAGCTGCGTTTATGTGGGCCTATCCGCGTGTTGCGATCTTAACCACCAGTCGTCACCCCAGCGAAAGCTGGGGTCTTCGGGGGGCTTGGGGAGACCGGAGCCGCGCACCTGCAGCAGATGCCAGCTTGCGCTGGCATGACCGCGGGGGGATGGGTCGCCATTCATGCACCTTGGTATAACAACCCCGTTCGCGTGCGAAGCGCAGTCGGGAAGCACGCCCCAAACACCCCCGCTTACCCCCGGCGCGCCCTCAGACCTGCCGCACCTACAGACTGGCCGGATGCACGAGCGGCATGTCCGGATCGGGCACCCAATCCGGGTCATCCACCGGCTCGCCCCGCGCGAGCCCGGCCGCCCGCTGCGCCGCCGCGATATTGTCGAGCCGCCGCAGCACTTCCTTCTTCGCCTCCAGCTGACTCGAATATTCGATCTGGCCGGTCCGCACGCTGCGATACCAGTTGCCCGATCCATCGGAGAGATGCGCGCGCCCGTCGCGCGTCGCCTCCGCCGCGAGCCAGGCCTGCCCCACCGGAGACTTGGCATCGATCCGCTCGCCATTCGGCCCGACCAGATCGTGCCACGGCCCGACCTCGCGCAGCTTCGGAATCTGGAACGTGCCCGACTCGCCCGCGCCGACCGCCTCATGCGGTTGCGCCGCGTCGCCGCCGGCACCGCCCGACGCGCCGGCTCCCACGCCACCGCTGGTTTCGAGCGAAGTCGAGGAACCGCTACCAGCCATATCCCCGCGCACCAGCAACAAGCGCAACAGCGAATCCGAATAGCGCCGCCGCGTGCCGATCACCTTGCCCCCCGCAACGATCGGCTCTTCCCAGCCAAGCACCCCGCGTTCATACGCCGCCTGCTCGATCGTCGGCATCGCCTTGGCAATCGCCCGGTCCCAGCTTCGCGCAAAGGCATCGTCGCCCGATCGCTTGCGATAGGCGCTGGTCGTCGAAATCCGCGCCCGCCGGCACGCATCGGCAACACAGCCCGTTTCGGAAAGCGCCCGCAAAAACACCCGCCGCCGCGCATCGGTCCACCCGTCATGGCGAACCCGAGTCTTTGGTTTTTTCGAAGTTGAAAGCGAGGAACCACTACAAGTCCCCCTCGCCTTGGGGGAGGGAGTGTTCGGTGAAGCAGCCCCCGGCTGCTTCAGTTCGTCCGGGGGACGAACGACCGAACACTGGGAGGGCATCTCCCCGCTCACACCGTCCCGAAGTGTATCCGAGCCCCGCGCATCCCCATGCGCATCACGCTTACGCCCCATCGTCTCCGCTCCTTCACCGTCAAAAAGGAGCAATTCAGATATACACAAAAAGGCGTGTAGGACAGCGGAAAGTAGAGATGGATACTCAGGCCGGGGACTGCATAAAAGCTTTGAGTGGGCCGAACGATAGAGCCAGCCTGCTCTTGTTTACCTGAGCTATGTCAACTCAGCGCCCCGCTGACTTCGCAGCTTGGTTCGACCAATGGAGCAACAGCTCGGATCCATTCTGGCTTTCATAGTCGTATATCGGGGCACCCGTGGAAAGCGGCCGCACACACCCATTGGCCACCGGCGCCAACCATTTGGGCCACCGCAGCAGCTGCGTGGACATGCTCTCAATCTTGTACCATCCGCTGTCGATGTGCTCATAGACGTAAATGCGACCCTGCGCATCTTTGCCCACAGCGATATAGTCCAGCGGGTTCGGTCCAAACTCCCCATAACAACGCTGACCGATGCACCAGAGGTGATTGATTCGCACGGCGAAGATGCCGTTACCATTGAGTAGCGATCGCGCAATCTCAAAGCGGCACCACGGACGTGCCCAAGTATGCTCACCGGTCAGGACGCAGGTTGCGCTTGTGCCAACGATATTATTACTGATCGATCTCCGGAGATATTCTGCATTGAAGCTTTTTCGGCTTTCCCACAGGCTTCGATCCTGAACGGTCTTTATGCGCTCGCTATCGATGCCCCTGATCTTGCCCGACTGCCGAACCTGGTTGACCCGGTTCACGTCTGCATAGTGGAAAGAATAGAAAACTCGTCGGACGCGAGGCGAAGTTGCGGGTTGCGTCGAGCGTGCTGCTAGCGGTGTCCTACGCCCGAACAAGCCCCCAAGCGCAGGCGCTGTGCTACGTTGGAACGAGTCCAAGGCTGGTGGATTGTTGGCCAAATAAGCCCCGAATATTCCGCGCGGTGACACTGCTGGTGTGGGCGGAGGCGGCTTTAACAAGCTGTGAAGAATGTTCTGATCCGAGTTAGCACTCGGCCTCGGCGCTGGCGAATCGCTCAACGCGCGAATGATCTGCTCAAAATAGTTGTCAGACTGCCAACTCATGCATTCCACCATATACGATGAATAGGGCGCATGCTATCAAAACCGCCCCGTAGAAAAGTAAAATTGATTTACTGGTCAGCGCCTTCTTAAAGTCGTCACTAGAAGCTGAAGGAGCAATTTTCATGTTGTCTGCATCGCTCAAGGGGCGGGCAATGACCTCATCGTAAAAGGTGCGGAACTGAATCTCTAGCGCCATGTAATAGGTGTCTATGAACAGGAAGAAAACGGCAGCTATCATCCCGATCACGCCTAGCTGCATAGAATTAGCTTGGAGCGATATGGCAGCGAGGCCTGCGAGGATGGTGACGAGGAAAGTTTTCACGCTTGCGCTGAAACCCGACATGCGAGTGATGACCCCCTGAATCATCCCAAGGTGCGCGACACGCATCGTAACCAGACTCTCTTCCTTCAAATCCATCCGTACTTCCCCTAAAGTCACGTTACTTGTTTCGGCTGTCTAAAATCGGGTGTCTGGTACCCCGGAAGAGGCTGCGCCAGTGTCATTAATTATATCGTGACTTGGTGATATAGTAGCCGATTTATATTTATCAATGCCGCCACTTTCAACAGATACTTGGCGTCGCTAGGATGCTACGTTCGACTACTGGTTTCTTTCGGGGTCACATATCAATATTCCGAACCACTGGCGTTGGGCTCGCGACAAGCATCAACACTTCCCCCCGCCCCCCATCCCCTTCCCCAAACCCCGCCCCCTTGCTAAGGCGCCTGTCGAATCTCGCATTCGCTTGCATCGTGCTGACGCGCCCGTGCGGACCCTTCCGCCTCCCCGCCGCGTTGGCCCGGCAAAGACTAGGGAAGGGAAGACCATTTATGACGGCTATCGGCCAGGACTCGCTCGGAACCCGTGACACGCTTGACGTAAACGGAAAGAAGTACAGCTATTATTCGCTCAGCAAGGCCTCGGAAAAGCTTGGCGACGTATCGCGCCTGCCTTTTTCGATGAAGGTGCTGCTCGAAAACATGCTGCGCTTTGAAGACGGCACCACCGTCACCCGCGAAGACGCGCAGGCGATCGTCGACTGGCAGAAGGATGCCCGCTCGGATCGCGAAATCCAGTATCGCCCCGCGCGCGTGCTGATGCAGGATTTCACCGGCGTTCCCTGCGTCGTCGATCTCGCCGCGATGCGCGATGCCATCGGCAAGCTGGGCGGCGATGCGGAGAAGATCAATCCGCAGGTTCCCTGCCACCTCGTCATCGACCATTCGGTCATGGTCGACGAATTCGGCACGCCCAAGGCGTTCGAGGCGAATGTGGACCTTGAATATCAGCGCAATGCAGAACGCTATGAATTCCTGAAATGGGGATCGAAGGCGCTCGACAATTTCAAGGTCGTCCCTCCCGGCACCGGCATCTGCCATCAGGTGAACCTCGAATATATCGGTCGCGGCGTCTGGTCGTCGGAAGATAGCGAGGGCAATCCGGTTGCCTATCCCGACACGCTCGTCGGCACCGACAGCCACACCACGATGATCAACGGCCTTGGCGTGCTCGGCTGGGGCGTCGGCGGGATCGAGGCAGAGGCAGGCATGCTCGGCCAGCCCGTCTCGATGCTGATCCCCGAAGTTGTCGGGTTCAAACTGACCGGCGCGCTCAACGAAGGCATCACCGCCACCGACCTCGTGCTCACCGTTACGCAGATGCTGCGCGCAAAGGGCGTGGTCGGCCGCTTCGTCGAATTTTACGGCCCCGGGCTTGAGGCGCTCAGCCTTGCCGATCGTGCGACCATCGCGAATATGGCGCCCGAATATGGCGCGACCTGCGGCTTCTTCCCGATCGATGACAAGACGCTCGAATATATGCGTCTGACCGGCCGCGACGACGAAACCATCGATCTGGTAAAGGCCTATTGTCAGGCGCAGGGCATGTGGCACGTCGCCGATCGCCCCGACCCGGTGTTCACCGACACGCTCGAACTCGACATGTCGACCGTCCACGCATCGCTTGCCGGGCCGAAGCGTCCGCAGGACCGCGTTTCGCTCAACGAAGTTGACGACCTGTTCAACGGCGACCTCGAAAAGGTCTATAACAAGGCGAAGCATGAGCGCGTCGGCGTCGACGGGCGCGATCACGATATCGGTGACGGCGACGTCGTCATCGCCGCGATCACCTCGTGCACCAACACCTCGAACCCCAGCGTTCTGGTCGCTGCCGGGCTTGTCGCTCGCAAGGCGCATGCGCTCGGCCTCAAGCCCAAGCCCTGGGTGAAGACCTCGCTCGCCCCGGGGTCGCAGGTTGTCACCGATTATCTCGAAAAGTCGGGGCTGCAGGACGATCTTGACGCGCTCGGCTTCAATCTGGTCGGCTATGGCTGCACCACCTGTATCGGTAACTCCGGCCCGCTGGCAGAGCCGATTTCGAAGGCGATCAACGGCAACGACATCGTCGCTGCCTCGGTCCTGTCGGGCAATCGCAATTTCGAAGGCCGCGTGTCGCCGGACGTTCGCGCCAACTTCCTCGCCTCGCCGCCGCTCGTCGTCGCTTATGCGCTCAAGGGCACGGTGATCGAGGATATGGAAGCCACCCCGCTGGGTCAGGACAAGGACGGCAACGACGTCTTCCTGAAGGACGTATGGCCCTCGAACCACGAAGTCGCCGAAATGGTCACCGCCAACGTCAACGACGCGATGTTCCGCGACCGCTATGGCGATGTGTACAAGGGCGACGACCACTGGCGCGACATCAATGTGGAAGGATCGGACACCTATCAGTGGAATGCGGGGTCAACTTATGTGCAGAACCCGCCTTATTTCGAAGGCATGACGATGGAGCCGGCTCCGGTCAGCGACATCATCGAAGCGCGGCCGCTGGCGCTTCTCGGCGATTCGGTCACCACCGATCACATCTCCCCGGCGGGCAGCATCAAGGAAGACAGTCCGGCCGGAAAATACCTGAAAGATCATCAGGTTAGCAAGGCTGACTTCAATTCCTACGGCTCGCGCCGCGGCAACCATGAAGTGATGATGCGCGGCACTTTCGCCAACATCCGCATCCGCAACGAAATGGTCCCCGGCGTCGAAGGCGGCATGACCAAGTACGATGGCGAAGTAATGCCCATCTACGACGCCGCCATGAAGCACAAAGCCGACGGAACTCCGCTGGTTGTCGTCGCCGGTAAGGAATATGGCACCGGCTCGTCGCGCGACTGGGCGGCCAAGGGAACCATCCTTCTGGGTGTCCGCGCGGTCATCGCGGAGAGCTTCGAACGCATCCACCGCTCGAACCTCGTCGGCATGGGCGTCCTCCCGCTTCAGTTCGCGGAAGGGGTGACGCGCAAGTCGCTGAAACTCGACGGTTCGGAGAGCTTCACGATTCGCGGTATCGCCGATCTCCGCCCCCGTCAGGAGGTAGAGGTTACGCTGACGCGTACCGACGGTTCGAACGAAACGTTCAAAACGCGCTGCCGCATCGATACCGCCAACGAGCTTGAATATTATTTCAACGGCGGCATTCTTCAGTATGTGCTCAGGAAACTTGCTGCATAAGCGGGTTTCGACCGGCAGGGCGGCGACACGGAAAAATCCGGCACCGCCCCGCCAGCGAGCTGTTTTTATGGAGAGGTGCCTGATGCATATTTCGAAAATTTTCGCCGCCGGGGCTGCGCTCGCGCTGGCTTCCCCCGCGCTCGCCGCACCTCAGCCGATTGCCGGCAAATGGATTTCCGAAGGCGGCAAAGCGCTGGTCCAGATCGGCCAGTGCGGCAATACCGTGTGCGGGAAAATCATTAAGGTGCTGAAGCACGACCCCAAGCGCCCGACCACCGATGTCGAAAATCCCGACCCCAAATTGCGCGATCGCCCGATCGAAGGGCTGACGATCCTCACCGGCTTCACCCCCGATGGCGATGTCTGGCGCGGCGAGATCTACGACCCGCAAAGCGGCAAGACCTATCGTTCGGTCCTGCAACGCGAAAACGGTAAGCTCACCGTGAAGGGCTGCGTGGCGATCTTCTGCAAGACGCAGCATTGGAAGGCCGCGAACTGATCCCTGCGGCGGGGCAGGGGCGCTGTTTCAGAGCACCCGCCCCGCCACGGCATCCAGCTTCGCGAGCAGCGCAGGATCGCGCATAGGCGGCGCGGTAATCAGCGCAGCGTCGAGGCAGGTGTCGATCGGCGAGGGCGTGCGTTCGGCGGGCAGCGCGCGCAGCAGCTCGATCACCATCGCCCGCGCCTTTTCGGCATTGGCGGAGAGTTGCGCAATCACCTGCGCCACATCGACCGCCGCTTCTTCCGCGCGCCAGCAATCATAATCGGTGACCATTCCGACCAGCGCGTAAGGCAGCTCCGCCTCGCGTGCGAGCTTCGCCTCGGGCATGGCGGTCATGCCGATGACATGACAGCCCCATTGCCGATAGAGCTGGCTTTCGGCGCGTGACGAGAATTGCGGCCCCTCCATCGCCAGATAGGTTCCGCCCGCATGCACCGTCGCTCCGGCCTGTCGCGCGGCCTTTGCGGCATAGTCCGACAGGCGCGGGCAAACCGGTTCGGCCATCGACACATGCGCGACCATGCCGCTGCTGAAAAAGCTCGACAAGCGACCGCGAGTCCGGTCAATGAACTGGTCGACGATGGTAAAGCTGCCCGGCGCGCGTTCCTCGACCAGACCGCCGACCGACGACACCGCCAGCAGATCGGTCACGCCCAGCCGCTTCATTCCGTCGATATTCGCGCGCGCGTTCAGCTCGGACGGTGCGATCCGGTGGCCCCGACCGTGGCGGGGCAGAAAGACGGTGCGGACATGCCCGACCCGGCCGGTGAAGAACTGGTCGGACGGCGCGCCCCAGGGGCTCTCGACCGATACCCATTCGCCCCCCTCGATCCCCTCGACATCATATAGACCCGACCCACCGATGATTCCGATCGTCCAGCCGGTCATTCCGTGTCCTTTTTCCATAATATCCACCCCTTCATGCACGCGGTGCGACGCTTCTGGCAAGCAGTGCGGAAGTCTCTGACTCGACAAGCTTTTTCTGAAAGCAAGTCGGTTCGGCGCGGGAACCGCCCGACTTGTCGTTCATTGGTTGCGAAACAGGAGGAAAGCCATGGTTGATCTGTCAACCGCCGGGCGCGGCCTGATGGTCGGCGCATTTCTGGCGATGACCGCTGCGGGGTGCAGCTCTACGATGATGGGCGGCAGCGCGATATCCGACGGCGCGGGCCAGCGCGCGGTCGCCGATATGCGGATGGCGGACGGCAGCGATGCGGGCACGGCGACCGCAACCGCGCTTGCCGATGGACGCGTTCGCATTTCGATCGATGCGCGTGGCCTTCCGCCCGGCCCGCATGGCGCGCATATCCATAGCGTGGGTCAATGTACGCCGCCCGATTTCACCTCGGCCGGAGCGCATTGGAATCCCACGAACAGCCATCACGGCGTCCGCGATCCGCAGGGCCCGCATGGCGGCGATATGCCGAACCTGATCGTCGGCACCAATGGTCAAGCGTCGATGGCGATCACACTCCCGGCGGGACGCTATGCGCAGATGATGGATGCCGACGGCGCGGCGATCGTCATTCACTCAGGCGCCGATGATCTGAAGACCGATCCTTCCGGCAATAGCGGAAGCCGGATCGCCTGCGGCGTGTTCATGCAGTCCTGATTTGTAAGCGAGGGTCCCGTCCTGTGCCCCGGCATCTCTTCATCCGCTGATTTCGTCGTCGCGATAGCGGATTTGCAAATAACGTCCGCGCGTTGCGAGCAAATCCAGATCGCCTTGCGCCAGCTGCGCCGACATCTGCCCGATCTCTTCCTCGATCACTTTCAGCCCGTCGACCAGTTGCTCGTCGGGAGTGCGACCGTTGCGCGGTTCGCGGCGCAGCGGTTCGGGAACGCGCTGATAGCCGCGCACCAGCTCGGGCAGCTGCTCACCCACCAGCTTGCGGATTTCCGCCGCCGCCGGTTCGTTTTCGTCGAGCGTCGCCAGTTGCGGAGCGAGCGTTTCCAGCTTCATCCCGATCGTGTCGGCCAGCGTGCGGGCCGGGGCGGGGAGGGCGAGCCGTTGCCCCTCCAGCCATTGTTCGGTTTGCAGCGGCAGGGCGCGCAGCGGCACCTCGTGCAGTCGTTCGACACTGATCGGCCGGGGGCGCGGGAAAATCGCCAGGAACAGCGTCGCCGCGATCAGCAGCGCCATGACCAGTATCGCACCGCCCATGCCGATTGGTGAAACCCATCCGACGACCAGCGCACCGATCAGGATCGCGACATCCGCCGCGGCAATCCGACCCACCCGGCGAAGAATTTCGCCCTCGCGCCGCCGCTTCGCCCGGTCGCGCACCGAAGCATAGCGTTCGCGCGTGCGGTCGAGATATTCGCTCGACCGGGCGATCTGGCGATCCACTTCGGTTTGCATCATGGCGTCGTCCTACAGCGATTCGAGCTTGAACGGTTCGGCGGCCTCACCACCATTTTGCGCCGCCCCCTCGGCACGCGCGATATAGCCTTTCGATTTCTCGACCTCATTCGACAGCACCGTCACGGTCGATTTCATCGAATCGAGCGCCTTCAGCTTGAAGGTGTCGATCGCATCCATCGTGTCATAGATATTCTGGAACGCGCGTTGCAGCGTTTCGACCGGCACGGTCGATGCCGCCGCCTGTTCATGGATGCGGGCGGTGTTTTCTTTGAGCAGCTTGCCGGTCGAATCGATGATGTTCGCGGTGGTGGTGTTGAGCTGGGTAATCTGTTCCAGCACCAGCCGCTGATTGGTCATCGCCTGCGCCACCGTAACCGCAGTACGCAGCGCGGCGACGGTGGTGGTCGAGGCGCGATCAACGCCCTTTACCAGCTCGACATTGTTTTTCTTGACCAGATCGAGCGCGAGATAGCCCTGCACCGTCACCGCCATCTGGGTGAGCAGATCCTGCGTACGCTGACGCACATAGAAAAGCGCGGTTTCGCGCACCGCCTTCGCCTTGGCCGGGTCGCTATAGTCAAGCTCTTCGGCCTTTGCCTCCAGCTTGCGGTCCATTTCCTTCGAAATATGGATCATCTGTTCGAGCCGGCCCATCGCCGCCCATAGATTCTGCCGCTCAACATCGATCGCGGCATTGTCCATCAGCAATTCGTCCTTGCCGCTGGCCAGCGCCTTCAGGATCGCCGCAATATGACTCTGCGCCGAGCTGTAGCGGTCGAAATAGTTGCGCAGCTTGTTGCCGAACGGGATGATGCCGAACAGTTTCTTGCGCGACAGCAGATCGCCCTGTTTGCCGGGGTCGAGGTCCTCGATCGTGCGGCGAAGCTCGGCAAGATCGGAACCGACGCCGCTTTCCTGATCCATTGCCTTGACCGGCCGGTCGAGGAAACGGTTCGACTGGCCCGCCGCTTCGCGAATCTCGCGCTGGCCCATCGCCGAAATCTGATCGACCCGCTTGCCGAATTCGGGGGAGTTCACATCCTGCGCGAGCAGATCGTCGATAAAGCTGTCGACCCGCTCGTCGAGCTTCGACTTGGTGCCCTCATCGACCGGGACCAGCCCGGCCGCCTTTTCGGGCTGCACGGTCGGCACCGGATCGGGGGCCTCCAGCTTCAGGTCGGGTGCCGCATCCATCGTCTCGTTCGAACCAGCCATTTTGATCCCTGTATCCCGTTTCGTGTGCGAAGATTGCGCGCGAAACGGGCGTGGTGCAAGTGTATCAATAGAATAATACACGCGCGCCGGGATTCAAGGGCACTCCCGCGAACGCGCGCGATCAGTTCCTCGGCTTCTTGCCCGCCAGTGCCGACAGCACGCCGCGCAGCGTGCGAACCTCCTGCGCCGTCCAACCCGGTTTGGTGAGTAGCGTGCGCAGCGTCCGCTTCGTCGCAGGCGTGCGATCGGGCGGGAAGAAGTAACCCGCCGCGTCGAGCATCGTGTCGAGCTGCCCGATCATCCCCTCCAGTTCGGACTGCGGGGCTGGGGGATCGAGATCGGTAGCAGGCGGGGAGGCAAGGCCCTCCGCCTTCGACCATTCATACGCCACCAGAATCACTGCCTGCGCGAGATTGAGCGATCCGAATTCGGGATTGATCGGTACGGTGATGATGCTGCGGGCGAGCGCGACATCGTCGGTTTCCAGCCCCGATCGTTCGGGGCCGAACAGGATCGCCGATTTGCCCGGCTCGGCGCGGATCGCATTTGCCGCCGCATCGGGGGTGAGCACCGGCTTGGTCACGCCGCGCTTGCGCACGGTGGTGGCGAAGACATGCGCGCAATCGGCGGTTGCTTCCGCAACGCTGTCGAACAGCTTTGCCTGTTCGAGCACCTGATCGGCACCGCTCGCCGCAGGCCCGGCATTGGGGTTGGGCCAGCCGTCGCGCGGGGATACGAGCCGCATTTCGGTAAGGCCGAAATTCAGCATGGCGCGCGCCGCCTTGCCGATATTTTCGCCCAATTGCGGGCGAACGAGAATGATCGCCGGTTTCGGCGCTGGTAGAGGGCTGCTGCCCGAATTGCTGGTCATGTCATATGTCTAGACATTTCAGCGCCGCATTCCAGTGCTGAATATTCGCGCGCGGTTCCTGCACGAAGGGCGAGCGGCGGATGAGCTTAAGGACCAAATCCGCGATCCATCGGCCGGGCTGGCGAAGCGGTCGTTCGAACTGGATCAGCAGCACCACCCGCGTGCCGCCGGTATCGTTCCACACCTCATGGTCATAGGTATCGTCGAAGATCAGCGTCTCACCCTCGGCCCAGCGCAGCATGCGGTCGCCGATGCGAATCCGCGCATCGCCGTCGCGCGGGACGATCAGGCCGAGATGGCAGGTAATCAGCCCCTTGGTCACCCCGCGATGCGGCGGAATATGCGCGCCGGGGGCGAGGATCGAAAAGACCGCGCTGTTCAGTCGCGGGATCTGCGCGACCAGCTTCGCTGTTTCGGGGCATTGCGCGATATTGTCCTCGATCGCAAAGCCATAGCCCCATAGGAAGAAGGAACGCCACATATCGACCGGCGCAATGGCGCGGTGATCGGGCGAGATCGCGGCGAGCGGCGGCGCGGCATTATCGGCGAGCGCGATCCGCTCCGCTTCGTCCCGGATCGCCGTCCAGTTCGCGCGCAGCGTCGCAGTCCAAGCGAAGTCGCGAACGTCGAGCACCGGCTTGTTCGGCACCAGCGAGGATTTGGCGATCAGCCGGTCGAACATCCCGCGCAACCGCTTGCCCAGCCGGATGATGAGCGGCCGCGGCGTGTCGGGGCGCGAGGGCAAACGGCTCGCAGCGCCGCTGACCGAAGCCGCGCCCCAATATGCCGCTGGTTTGCCGATCCCGCTCCGCATGACCCGTACCGAATGCCGCCTTGTCTTCCGATTCTTTCGTTATTTCGGGCCTAATCACGGCATTGGTCGAAAACATGGCGGCACCGTGACGGATGTGACGAGGGTGCGGCAGCATTCGCACGCGGGACTGCGATCAGAGATTGTCGGAACGTGCGATATCGGCCAGAATGCGCGGCGGACCGGCGGGCTTTGGGGAAGGCCGCAGGTGTGGGCCGTGGGGGCGGAACGATATGCGGTTTTTGGTGCCATGAACCGGCTCGCACGGCGCGCGTTGCTTGCGCCCGCATTGGCGCTGGCCGGATGCGGCGCGATGATCCGCGACCATCTGATCCACAGCTATATGGGCGTGCCCTTCGATGCGTCGCAAACATCGCCGGAAGTTGCCGCCCTCGCGCGTCGCTCGCTCACTTGGGACAAACAGGCGCAGCTCGATCTGGGCATCGCGTTCGAAGAAGGGCGCGGCGTGGAGAGCGATCTGGATAAGGCCCGTACGCTGTATCGGCTGACCGCAAGCGAGAGCGGTGGGCCTGTGCTGGTACATGTGTCGGGTATCGGTAATGAGCGCGGGCAGATTGTGCAGGTGGGGATGCGCCGAGCTTTCCCGGTCTGGCAGAAGCCGAAGCTCGACTTGAAAAACTAAGAAAAATTCAATCTGGTAATTGATGATTGATCGTTCGGAGTATTCTAGAATGACTTGGGATGCTTATAAAATTGTTAATCCAGATAAACCGAACGAGATATCTCGTCATACTTTAGATCCAGATTCTGAGCTCGAGCTTTTTTCAAAGGAGCGGGCTATGGGCGAATATGTAGACTTTCGCATTGAAGGGAAAAATACTTCCATCGCGTTTTCCGCATCAATGGTTGACTTGACAGAGCGCGAAAAAAAGACGCTTGGTATCAATGAAGCCGTAGTCTGGGCCGTTTTTGCAGGCATTCCGAGCGACGACCAAGAAAAGAAAATGATTTCTGATGCATTGGCAGCTTATAAAATGAGACACGGATTTACAATTAAGAATCTCCCAACGTTTGTAAGATTTGGACGGGACCCGGAGGTTTTTCATGATTGATATGTCGTATGCAGAAGCAATTACTGAGCTGTCAGCCCTGCCGACATGTGGCTGGATCACCCCCGATACAGCGCGCTGAGCCGCTCGCCATACACCTCGTTCAGGACATGGCGTCGGATTTTCAGCGACGGGGTTAGCTGCTTGTTCTCGATCGTGAAGCCTTCGTCGGCAAGGATGAAGCGGCGGACGCGTTCGGTGACTGACAGCCCCTTGTTCACCCGGTCGACCGCCTGACCCAGCGCCGCGCGATAAGCAGGGTTTTCGGCAACCGTGGCCGGATCGCACTTGTCCTGCTGCGCGGCGCACCATTCGGCGGTCCATTCGGCATCGGGAACCAGCACCGCGACCATATAGGGCCGCCGGTCGCCAGCGATCATCGCCTGACCGATCTCGGGTTGCAGCGTCAGCATCCCCTCCACCTTTTGCGGGGCGACATTATCGCCCTTGTCATTGACGATAATGTCTTTCTTGCGATCGGTGATCTTGATCCGCCCTTTGGCGTCGATCACCCCGATATCGCCGGTGTGCAGCCATCCGTCCTTCAGCACCCGGCGCGTCTCCGCCTCGTTGCGCCAATAGCCGTGCATGACGAGTTCGCCGCGCACCAGAATCTCGCCATCCTCGGCGATCCGCACCTCGGTATCGTCCATGGGCGGGCCGACCGTTTCCATCGCCAGCCCGACCTTCGGCCGGTTGCAGGCGATGATCGGAGCTGCCTCGGTCTGGCCATAGCCCTGCAGCAGCGTCAGCCCCAGCGCCTGAAAAAAGCTCCCCACCTCCGGATTCATCGGCGCACCGCCCGATACCATCGCCTTGATCCGCCCGCCGAACTTCGCCTGCACCTTAGGCACCAGCGTCGCTTTCAGCACCATGCGCATCGGCTGGTCGAGCAGCGAGGGGCGCTTTTTTGCCCCGATCGCTGCGGCGCGTTCGAGCAGATATTTGGGCATCTTGCCCTGTTTCTCGATCGCCTTGGTAATCCGGGTGCGCAGCACTTCGAACAGGCGCGGCACCACGACCATGATCGTCGGGCGCACCTCCTCGATATTCGATGCCAGCTTGTCGAGCCCCTCGGCATAACAAATCTGCGCGCCCAGCCCGATCGGGAAGAATTGCCCGCCGGTATGTTCATAGGCGTGGGAAAGCGGGAGGAAGGACAGGAAAACCTCGTCCTCCCACCCGAAATCCTCCGAAATGATCGCGGTGGCGCCTGCGACATTGTGCAGGATCGCGCCATGATGCTGCATAACGCCGCGCGGGGCCCCGCCCGTGCCGCTGGTATAGATGATGCAGGCAAGGTCGCCGCGCCCGAAATTCGCCTGCTGCTCGATCACCGCCGGTTCGGTCGGATGGTTCGCGATCAGCGTGTTCCAGTCGTAAAAGGCCATGCGCCCCGGCTGACCCACGCGCATCGGTTCGATGCCGATCACCACATCGGGCACACCGGAGCGCAGCGCGGCGGGGAGCAACGTCTGGGCAAGCTTCGCGTTCGACACGATGATCGCGCGGCTTTCCGAATTTTCGATGATGTGCAGGTGGTCGCGTTCGGTATTGGTGGTGTAGGTCGGTACCGTGACGCACCCCGCCGCCATGATGGCAAGGTCGGAGATGCACCATTCGGGCCGGTTTTCGCTCACCAGCATCACCCGGTCGCCGGGAACCAGCCCCGCCGCGCGTAGCCCGGCGGCGAGCGAAGCGACCTGCCGCGCTGCCTCTGCCCAGCTGATCGAATGCCACACGCCGTCCGCCTTGTGCGACAGGAAGGGGGCGTCGCCTTTCTCCCGCGCCCGCGTGAAGAACATGGTGACGAGATTGGGGAAATGTTCGAACTGACGCATATCCACTCCTGACCTGCCGTCTGTTTGCGGCGCTGGTCTCTGTTATTCTGCCGGGCGATTCTTGTCGGTTCCGGCGCGTACGATCTTTGTCACCTTGCCGTCTTCGGTCATCGCCACACCTTCGCTACGCGGGTCGGCGGCCCCGACCCAATGGCCGTCGACCCGTTCGATGGCATTCGCCTTCACACCCAGCGGCGCAAGCTTCAGATTTTCGCCCAGCTTTTCCAGCGCGGGCATCATCGCGTCGAACTGCGTATCCGCCTCGGCATAGCCGCCTGCCGAAGGGGCAAAGATCAGCCCGGTGGCGATTGCCTGTTGCGCGCTCATGTCAAAGTCGATGACGCCCATGATCGCTTTTGCCACCTGACCGATGATCGTCGGGCCGCCTGCCGCGCCGACGACCAGACGCACTTTGCCGTCGGGGCCATAGACAATGGTGGGCGACATCGAACTGCGCGGCCTTTTGCCGCCCTCGACCCGGTTGGCGACAAGATAGCCATCCTCTGTCGGCACGATGTCGAAATCGGTCAGCTCGTTGTTGAGGAACGTTCCCTGTACGGCGAGACCCGATCCCCAATAGCCCTCAATCGTGCTGGTGACCGAGGTGACATTGCCCCATTGGTCTGCGGTGGCGATATGGCTGGTCCCCGGAACTTCGCTTTGCGGCGCGGTGATGCGCTTGGGCGCACCGGCGGGCGTTCCCGGCTCGTAGGTGCCAAGCGTCGTATCCGGCGAAATCAGCTGCGACCGCTTTGCCAGATACGCGGGGTTGAGCATCCCCTTTACCGGCACGTGCACATAATCGGGATCGCCGATATACCGGTTGCGATCGGCAAAGGCGAGCCGCTGCGATTCGGCGAACAGATGCCATGCAACGGGGCTGTTCACGCCCATTTTGTGCAGGTCGAAGCGTTCGAGCTGCTTCAGGATCATCAGCACCGTGATCCCGCCCGACGAAGGCGGGCCCATGCTGCAAATCCGATAGCTGCGATAGGGTTCGCACACCGGGTCGCGCTGCTTTGCCTGATAGCTGGCAAGATCGCCCAGCGTCATTTTCGACGGGTTGCGCGCGGCATTGTTGACCTTGTTCACAATCTGCTGCGCGACCGGACCGACATAGAAGGAATCGGCACCGCGATCTGCAATCGACTGCAACAGATCGGCCTGAGCCGGATTTTGCAGCCATGTGCCGACGGGCAGCCAGTTGCCATCCGCATCGGTGAAGATTTTTTTCGCGTCCGCCTCGATATGATCGCCGCCCATGACAAAGGCGCGATACAGGCGCGGCGTTATGACGAAACCGCCGCGGGCGAGCCGGATCGCCGGTTCGAACAGCTTCGCCCAAGCGAGCCGCCCGAAGCGCTCATGCGCCTCTGCCCACATGCGAAGATCGCCCGGCACGCCGACGCTGCGCCCGCCCGGCACTGCTTCGGCATGGGTGAGCGGTTTGCCGTCCTTGTCGTAAAACCATGTGTCGGTCGCCGCATGGGGAGCGGTTTCGCGACCGTCAAAGCTCGTCGTGGTGCCGATCTTGCCGTCCGAATGGAGCAGGAAGCTGCCCCCGCCAATGCCCGAATTATAAGGTTCGACCACGTTGAGCGCGAGCATGGTGGCGATCGCGGCATCGACCGAACTGCCGCCTTCGCGCAGGATTTCGACGCCCGCTGCTACGGCGCGCGGATCGGCTGCGCTGACGATCCCCTGATCGCCTTTGTCTGCCTCGGCAGGGGCGGCGGGGGTCTGGGCGGGAGCAGCGACAGGCGCGATCAGCGCGGCGAACAGGAAGAGGGCGCGTTTCATGGTGCCAATGGGTAACGCGCTGGCTCGGTTAGGCAAGAGGGGGTGGCGTCAGGCGAGGCCGCGAACGATGCGGCGGGGCAGGCCCGGACCGTGATAGATCAGCGCCGAATAGAGCTGTACCAGCGTCGCTCCGGCGGCAAGGCGAAGCCGTGCCTCCTCCGCGCTGTCCACCCCGCCCGCCGCGATGATCGGCAGCGCGCCTGCTGCTGCCTCGACAGCGATTTCCAGTTTTTCGCGCGCCAGTCTGCGCAGCGGCGCACCCGACAGCCCGCCGGTTTCGCCGCGACTGCCCGACGTCAGCGAGGCGGGGCGCGAAATCGTGGTGTTGCCGACGATCAGCGCATCGGCCTTTCCGGCGATCGCGGTTTCGGTGATCGCGCGAAGCTGTTCATTCTCAAGGTCGGGAGCGACTTTCAGAAAGAGCGGGCGACGGCCCCATTCCCCGCTCCGCGCCGAATCGCACCCGGCCAGCAACTCGCGAAGCATCGCCGGGTCCTGCAAATCGCGCAAGCCCGGCGTGTTGGGCGAACTGACATTGATCGTCACATAATCAGCGTGCGGTGCCGCCTTTGCCACGCCATGCGCATAATCGGCGATGCGATCGGTCGAATCCTTGTTCGCGCCGACATTGACGCCAAGCACGCCCTTGCGCTTCGCCGCCCTGATTCTCGGCAGCGCGGCGTCGATCCCGCCATTGTTGAAACCCATGCGATTGATGATTCCATCATCCTCGCGCAGCCGGAACAGACGTGGGCGTGGATTTCCCGGCTGGGGGCGGGGTGTCAGCGTGCCCACCTCGACATGTCCGAAGCCAAGCCCCAGAAATCCGTCGATCGCCTGCGCATCCTTGTCCAGCCCGGCGGCAAGCCCGACTGGGTTGGGAAAGGTCAGCCCGGCAATCGTCACTTCGCGGCCCTGTTCCGGGCCACCGGCAAGCCCGCTCGCGCCCCAGCGCTTCATCGCGGCGATGGTCAGATGATGCGCGCGCTCTGCATCGAGCGCGAAGAGAAGCGGGCGGGCTGGATAAGACATGGACACAGCCTTTCGCATCGCTTTGCCGCTTCGTCAAAGCGATGGTTGACGCAGAGGCGAAGCATCGCCACATGGCAATCGGAGCGAATTGATCCGATTTGAGAATGGTTCGCAAATAGCAGCGCGTCAGGAGCGAATGAGACTTTCCAGCCTAGCCGATTATGCGGTCGTGATGATGGCCGCCGCAGCGCGCCATTGCGGCGCGAGCGGGCGGCTGAACGCGACTCTGATTGCGCAGGAAACGGCGCTCCCGCTGCCCACGGTGCAAAAGCTGGTGAGCAAATTGTCCTCGGCGGGGCTGATCGAATCGACGCGCGGGACGGGCGGCGGCTTTCGCCTGACCCGGCCGCCCGCCGCGATCAACCTTGCCGATATTGTCGAGGCCATTGAGGGGCCGATCGCACTGACCGCCTGTGTCGACCATTCGCGCGGCGATTGCGCGGTGGAATCGAGTTGCTCGGTCCGCCCGCACTGGGCAGTCGTCAACGGCGCGGTGCGCGGCGCACTCGCCGATATTTCGCTTGCATCGCTTACCCATAATCCCGTTCGCCCTGATCCTGTCGAAGGGCGGTCCTTTTCTTCATCTGCTGCCAAAGAGGGCGGGGCTTCGACAAGCTCGGCCCAAACGGCAGCGGGAGTATCATGATGGCTACCAAGAACGCAGAGGCGCTCGCCGCCGCGAACAAGAAATATGAATGGGGATTCTCCTCGGACGTCGAGCAGGAGCTCGCGCCAAAGGGGCTGAACGAGGACACCGTTCGCTATATCTCGGCCAAGAAGGAAGAGCCCGAATGGATGCTCGACTATCGGCTGAAGGCGTTCGCCATGTGGAAGGAGATGGTCGAACCCGACTGGGCGAAGCTCGACATCCCGATGGTCGATTATCAAAACGCCTATTATTACGCCGAGCCGAAAAAGAAGCCGTCGCTCAAAAGCCTCGACGAGCTCGATCCGGAGATCAAGCGGACGTACGAAAAGCTCGGCATCCCGATCGAGGAGCAAAAGGTGCTCGCCGGGGTCGAGGGCGCGCGCAAGGTCGCGGTTGATGCGGTGTTCGATTCGGTTTCGGTCGCCACCACCTTCCGCAAGGAGCTGGAGGATGCGGGCGTCATCTTCCTGTCGATTTCAAAAGCGATCCAGAAGCATCCCGAACTGGTCAAAAAATGGCTGGGCAAGGTCGTGCCGACGCGCGACAATTTCTTCGCCTGTCTGAACGCGGCGGTCTTTTCGGATGGCACCTTTGTTTACATTCCCGAGGGCGTTCGCTGCCCGATGGAGCTGTCGACCTATTTCCGCATCAATGCCGAAAATACCGGCCAGTTCGAACGCACGCTAATCGTCGCCGACAAGGGCAGCTATGTCAGCTATCTCGAAGGCTGCACCGCGCCGATGCGCGATGAAAACCAGCTTCACGCCGCGGTGGTCGAACTGATCGCTCTCGACGATGCCGAGATCAAATATTCGACCGTTCAAAACTGGTATCCGGGCGATGAGAACGGCAAAGGCGGCATCTATAATTTCGTCACCAAGCGCGCGCTGTGTCAGGGCAAGAATTCGAAGGTGAGCTGGACGCAGGTCGAAACCGGCAGCGCGATCACCTGGAAATATCCCAGCTGCGTGCTGAACGGTGAAAACAGCGTCGGCGAATTCTATTCGGTCGCGGTGACCAATGGCCGGCAACAGGCCGATACGGGCACCAAGATGATCCATAACGGCAAGAACAGCCGTTCGACGATCATCTCGAAGGGGATCAGCGCGGGCCGCAGCGACAACACCTATCGCGGGCTGGTCCGCGTCGGGCCGTCGGCGGAAAATGTCCGCAACTTCACCCAGTGCGACAGCCTGTTGCTCGGCGATCAGTGCGGCGCGCATACCGTGCCCTATATCGAGGTGAAGAACCCCAGCGCGCAGATCGAACATGAAGCGACAACCTCGAAAATCTCCGAGGACCAGCTGTTCTACGCGATGCAGCGCGGGCTGGACGAGGAAGCGGCGGTCGCGCTGATCGTCAACGGATTCGCCAAGGAAGTGCTGAAACAGCTTCCGATGGAATTCGCGGTCGAAGCGCAGAAGCTGCTCGGTATCTCGCTGGAAGGAAGCGTGGGGTGATCCTCGCCGCGCTGTCCCTTCTCCTGACCGCGCAGACGGTGCCCGAGGAAACCGTCGGCGACGAAATCGTCGTCGAGGCGAAGGCCGGGCTGGTGACGCTGGTATTCGACCGGCGCGCTGGCGGCGGCCTTGCCAATTGCCGGGTGTTGAAGGGCAGCGGGGTGAAGCGGATCGACGCGACCGCCTGCGCCGATTTTCTCGACTGCGTTTCGGACGATGCGAAGAGCGCGTGCGGTAATGCCGCGCCCGAACAGCTCGCCGCGATCCGGCGTGAAATGCCCGACAGCAGTGACGGAAAACCGCGCTTCACCATTCCGAAGCTGGTCCAGCCCGAAAAGCCCAAAATTCCGGCGGTCGGCCCGGTCGGTGGTGGTGACGACGACACCGCCAGCGATCAGATCGTGAAGCTGCCGCCCAAACCCGAAGACAAGACATTCTCACCGGCCATCACGATCAGCGGATCGTCGCCGCCATGCCGAAATCAGGAACTGCCATGCTGAAAATCGAAAATCTTCACGCCGCGATCGACGGCAAGGAAATCCTCAAAGGGCTGAACCTCGAGGTCGCCGCTGGTCAGGTCCATGCGATCATGGGACCGAACGGTGCAGGTAAATCGACGCTTGGCTATGTGCTGGGCGGTCGCCCCGAATATGAAGTGACCGACGGATCGGTGACATTTGCGGGCGAAGCGCTGCTCGATATGGAAGCGCATGAACGCGCCGCCGCCGGGTTGTTTCTGGGCTTTCAGTACCCGGTCGAAATTCCCGGTATCTCGAACGTGCAGTTTCTGCGTGAAGCGCTGAACGCACAGCGCGCATCGCGCGGCGAAGGGCCGCTGTCGGGCGCCGAATTCCTGAAGCTCGCCCGCGCTCAGGCGGATGCGCTCGGCATGGATCAGGAAATGCTCAAACGCCCGGTTAATGTGGGCTTTTCGGGCGGAGAGAAGAAGCGCAACGAGATGGTCCAGATGGGCATTCTCGATCCCAAATTCGCGATCCTCGACGAAACCGATTCCGGCCTCGATATCGACGCGCTGAAGGCGGTGGGCGAGGGGATCAACCGTATCATGCGCAAGCCCGACAAGGGCGTGTTGCTCATCACCCATTATCAGCGGCTGCTCGATTATGTGGAGCCGGACGTGGTGCATGTACTGGTCGATGGCCGCATCGTGCGTTCGGGCGGGCCGGAACTGGCGGTTGAGCTCGAACGCGAAGGCTATGCCGAGGTGACCGCATGACCGGAACGCTCGACCTTCCCACCAAACGTCAGGAGGCGTGGAAATGGTCGGACATGGCTGCGCTGGAAGCGGCGGCCCGGTCCGATCACACCGCCCCCGATGTCGTGCCGTCCGCGCTGTTCCTCGATATCGAAGGGCCACGCCTTGCCTTTATCGACGGAGTGTTCGATCCGACGCACAGCCGTCCCGGCCCGGTGCAGGTCACCGCGATCGGAGAGGCAAGCGAGCATCCGCTCGGCCGCCTCGCAGCAGGCGAGGGCTGGCGGCTCAGCCTCGACAAGGGGGCGGCGACCGAGACAATCCAGATCGTCCATATCGGCACCGGCGCGGACAATCATGTGCCTGCCCGAATCGAACTGGGCGAAGATGCGACCGCGTCAGTCGTGGAAAGCTATGCCGGAACCGGCTGGGCCAACCGCCTGACGCAGATCAGCCTTGCGCGCGGCGCGCGGCTGATGCGCTCGGTGCGGCTGATGCAGTCGGCTGGTTTCGTGTCGATCCGCGATGAGGCGAATGTTGCCGAGGCGGCGAGCCTTGTGTCGGTCTTCCTTGGCGCAGGTGGAATGGGTAGCCGTATCGATGGCGCGATCCGTGCGTCGGGTACGGGTGCCTATGCCGAAATGGGCGGCGCGCTGCTGACACGCGGCGAGCAGCGGCAGGAGGCGGCGGTCGTCGTCGATCATGCCGAACCCGAAGGGTCGAGCCGCCAGATCTGGCGCGCGGTCGCTGCCGATACGTCGGTCGCCAGCCTCGCCGCGCGGGTAGAGGTCAAGCGCCATGCCCAGAAGACCGACGGCGAACAATCGCTTCGCGGCCTGCTGCTCGACCGCACGGCACAGGTAAATCTGAAGCCTGAGCTGGAAATCTTCGCCGATGACGTGAAATGCGCGCATGGCGCGACGGTCGGCGAACTCGACAAGCGCGCATTGTTTTACCTCGAAAGCCGGGGGCTGTCGAAGGGCCGCGCCCGCGCGCTCCTGACCCGCGCCTTTGTGGGCGACGCGATGGACCGGATCGGCGAGGAAGCGGTGCGCGAGGCATTCGCCGAAGATGCAGGCCGCTGGCTGGAGGCTGCATTGTGATGACCATCACCACCGACACCCGCCCGCTCGACGTGCTCGCCGATTTTCCGGCGATCCCGGAAGGCTGGGCGTATCTCGATACCGCCGCGACGGCACAAAAGCCGAAGCCGGTGATCGACGCGATCACGAGTGCCTATGGCGAAAGCTATGCGACCGTGCATCGCGGCGTGTATCAGCGCTCAGCCGATATGACGCTCGCGTACGAAGCGGCGCGGCGCAAGGTCGCCAGCTTCCTCAACGCAGGTTCGGCCGACGAGATCGTGTTCACGCGTGGCGCGACCGAGGCGATCAATCTGGTCGCGCAATGCTGGGCGGGAAGCCAGTTGAAGGTGGGCGACCGTATCCTGCTCTCAGCGCTCGAACATCATTCCAATATCGTGCCCTGGCAGATGGTGGCGGAGCGCGTTGGTGCCGAGATCGATGTCGTGCCGTTGACCGAAGATCACCGCATCGATCTCGACGCGATGGCGGCGATGATTACCGACCGGCATAAGCTGGTTGCGCTCGCGCATATCTCGAACGTGCTGGGATCGGTGCTCGATGCGCGCCGCGCCGCCGATATCGCGCATGGCGCGGGCGCGAAGCTATTGCTCGACGGGTGCCAGGCGGTGCCGCGCATGGGCGTCGATGTCGCTGCGCTCGATTGCGATTTCTATGCGTTCAGCGGGCATAAGCTCTACGGCCCGACCGGTATCGGCGCGCTCTGGGCGCGGCCCGAATTGCTGGAGGCCATGCCCCCGTATCAGGGCGGCGGGTCGATGATCGACAAGGTGACGTTCGAACGCACGACCTACGCCCCCCCGCCGGGACGGTTCGAAGCGGGTACGCCGCACATCGTCGGTGCGCTCGGCCTTGCCGCCGCGATCGACTATGTCAGCGGCATCGGCCTTGATCGCATTCATGCGCATGAGGCTGCGCTGGTGCGACAGGCACGCGAGGCGCTGTCGCGGATCAATTCGGTGCGTCTGTACGGACCCGAAGATTCCGCCGGCATCGTCAGTTTCACGATAGCGGGGGTACATCCCCATGACATCGGCACCATATTGGACGAAAGCCGCGTCGCGATCCGCGCCGGCCATCATTGCGCGCAGCCGCTGATGGAGGTGCTGGGCGTCGATGCCACCGCCCGCGCCAGTTTCGGCGTCTATAACAGTGCTGCGGATGTCGATGCGCTCGCTGAGGGCATGGAAAGAGTTACGAGGATTTTCGGATGAGCGACGAACAGCAAGGCAGAATCGCGGTCGAGGAAGTCGCGGCGGTCGATCCCGCGCCGCGCGCGCGCGTCGAGGATGCGCAGCGCGACGACGCCGCGACCGCCCGCGAAACCTATGAGCGCAAGCGCGACTATCTCGACGGATTTCTCTCGCAAAGGCCCGAGGCAATGCCTGCGGGGCAACCGGGCGGCGAAATCTATGACGCGGTCATCGACGCGCTGAAGGATATTTACGATCCCGAAATCCCGGTGAACATCTATGATCTGGGGCTGATCTACGGTGTCGATGTAGCGGAAGGCGGCCATGTCGCGGTGACGATGACGCTGACCACGCCGCATTGCCCGGTCGCCGAATCCATGCCCGCCGAGGTCGAGCTGCGCGTCGGCTCGGTTCCGGGCGTGGGGCAGGCGGAGGTCAATCTCGTCTGGGACCCGCCCTGGGACCCGGCCAAGATGAGCGACGATGCAAAGCTCGAACTGGGCATGCTTTAAGAAGGTTCGGCCACAATGCTATGCTGGCCGGGGAAGGAAGATAATCATGGCGACCAGAACCCGCGAACGCCCCGCAGCGGTGAAGCTGACACCGGGCGCTGAACAGCGCATCGCCGATCTGATGGCGCGTGCGCCGGAAGGTTCGATCGGGGTGAAGCTTTCGACGCCGCGGCGCGGCTGTTCGGGGCTTGCCTATTCGGTCGATTATGTGACTGAGGCGAACCCGATGGACGAACGCATCGAAACGCCCGGCGGGGTGTTCTTTGTCGACGCTGCATCGGTCCTGTATCTGATCGGGTCGACCATGGACTGGCAGGAGGATGATTTCACCGCCGGGTTCGTGTTCAACAACCCCAATGCCACCGGCATGTGCGGCTGTGGTGAGAGCTTCACCATTTGAGCGAAGACGATGAAGCGGCGGCAGCGCGCAGAGATCGGCGCACTCGCAACCTGAAACGTGCCGGTCTTGCCGCCACGATCCTGCTAGCGCCCGGCGGTTTCTTGCTCGGCAGCGCGCTTGTCTGGCGCTATTACCGGGCCCGGCGCGCGAGCACGCCGGATCAGCAGACCGACTGACGCAGGCCATGGCGGGGGGCGCTACTCCACAGGATCAACCGGCGGCGCGGCGCGGATTTCGCGCGGTGCTGCATAATCTCGGCTGGCTGGTCGCCAATCGCGGGCTGGTCGGGCTGTTGTCGCTCGTCTATCTCGCCATTGCCGCGCGCTCGCTGGGCGTTGCCGATTTTGGTCGGTTTTCGCTGATTACCGGGGCGTCGCGCGCTCTCGCCACGATGGTGGGGTTCCAGACCTGGCAGATCGTCGTGCAATATGGCGTCGCACCGCTGCATGCGGGGGACAAGGCCCGGCTGGGGCGGCTGTTCCGCGCCTGCGGGCTGCTCGATTTTGCCACTGCGCTGGTCGGAATCGCGATCGGGGTCGCGATCCTCGCGGTCTGGGGCGGCAGTTTCGGGATCGACGACGCGCTGATGGGCCAGACGCTGATGTTTCTGGTGGTGCAGCTGGTCACCGTGCGTTCGATGCCGCTGGGCGCGCTCCGGCTGCAGGACCGGTTTGCCGAGGCTGCGTTCGCCGACAGCATGACCGGCATCGTGCGGCTCATCGGGGCGGTGGCGGTGCTGCTGATCGGCGCGCGGGTCGAGAATTTTCTCTATGCCTGGGCAGCGGCGGAGATTGCGACGGCGGCGGCCTTCTGGTGGATGTTCGCGCGCGGCGGCAATCTGGCGCTGACGTTAAAATCGCGCGCGCCGATCCAGGCGGTGCTGGCGGAGAATCCGGGCATTGCCCGCTTCTCGATATCGACCAGCGGCAGTTCGACCCTCGGCCTTGCCTCGACTCAATTGCCGCTGCTGCTCGTCGGCGGTTTTGTCGGTCCCGCGGCCGCCGGTATCTTCCGGCTGGCATTCCAGATCGCCAATGCGCTGACCAAGCTGTCGCAGCTGCTCGTCCGCGCGGGCTTCCCCGAAATCGTGCGCGCGGTGCGCAGCGGTACCGGCAATCTGTCCCGCACCATCTGGCGCATGTTCGCGGGATCGAGCCTTGCCGCCGGAGCGATCATGCTGCTGACCTTCGCCATTGGTCAGCCGGTGCTGGCGCTGGTCGGCGGGAAAGGCTTCGGCGCTGCATATCCGATCCTGTTATGGCTGACGGCTGCCGGGTGTATCGGACTTGCCGGGGTGAGTTTCGAACCAGTGCTGATGGCGGGCGACCACGCCGTCACTGCCTTTGTCGCACGCTGCATCGGCGTCGTCGCGCTGATCGGCGCGATGGTCGCGCTGATGCCCGCCATGGGCGGCGAGGGGGCGTCGATCGGGGTGTTTATCGGATCGGTGGTCACGACATTGCTGCTCGGGCTGGCGACGCTGCGGTTCGGACGAAAGGCACAGGCGAACGCAGACGGGTTGCAATCCGGACCAGCCGGGCCATAGCGGCGTCATGTCTTCTGGAACCGTGCCGAGCCGCCTGATCGTGATGGGCGACAACACCACCCGCCTGTGGGGCCTTAGCAGCTATGAGCGTATCGAACGTCTTGCCGATAAAGCGGGCGTGGGCGGTCCGAAAGCCGATACGACCTCGCTCTGGGCGGATCAGGGCTATGCCTTCGATCCGCTATGGATGACCCATGCCATGGCGACGCCGCGCTTATGGGTGATGCATGGCGACCGGCCGGTGCTGGTACGCGATGAAGCGGCGCTGCTGCCGCGGATCGCGGGCGAAGCGATGCTGCCCCCCGAGGGCGCGAGCGTGTACCGGATCGAGGACCGCCCGACGCTGTACAATGAATCGCTGCGCAAACAGCAACAGCCCTTTTTCGAACCGCTGGTTCCCGGCAATGTCGCCCGGCTCGAGCGCGAAAGCTATTATGGCGCCTATAAGGGCGTCACTGACATTCTGACCAAATATCTCTGGCCCGAACTGGCCTTTCACCTCACCCGGCTCGCCGCGCGGCTGCGCATGACGCCGAATATGGTGACGGTGCTCGGCGCGATCGGGTGTATCGCCGCGACCTTTTTCTTTCTGTACGGTCACTATTGGGCGGGCGTCGCGGTCGGTTTCGTGTTCATGGTGTTCGACACGGTCGACGGGAAGCTTGCCCGCTGCACCGTCACGTCGAGCTTTTGGGGTAATATTTTCGATCATGGGATCGATCTGGTCCATCCGCCCTTCTGGTGGGTGGCATGGGCGCTTGGCCTGTCGCATCATGGCCTTGCTTACAGCGCGACAACCTTTGGATGGGTCACCGGTACGATCCTGATCGGCTATGTCGTTCAGCGCCTGATCGAGGGCTGGTTCATCAAACGCTTCGGATTTCACATCCATGTCTGGCGCAAATTCGACAGCGATTTCCGCCTCGTGACCGCGCGGCGCAACCCGAATATGATCCTGCTGGTCGGCAGCTTGGTGTTCGGTCGCCCCGATATCGGGCTGATCCTGGTTGCATGGTGGACCGGCCTGTCGCTGCTCGTCCATTTCTGGCAGGTCATCACTGCCGAGCTGCAACAGGCGCGCGGCGAACCCGTCACCTCATGGCTGGAGGGCTGAACCCATGAACGCAACGATCGAGAAATTCGGCTATCCCGCAACGCTGATCCGCGAATGGCAGCATTGGGTGCTGCTGCTGCGGCCGGCGCAGCCGACGCTGGGAAGCTGTGTGCTTGCCGCGCGCTCGGACGCGACTGCGTTCGGCGATCTGCCTGCGGCAGCGCATGCCGAGCTGAAAAGCGTGACCAGCGAGCTGGAAGCGATGCTGAGCACTGCGGTCGGGTATGAAAAGCTCAACTATCTGATGCTGATGATGGTCGACCCCCATGTCCATTTCCACGTCATCCCGCGCTATGAGGGCGCGCGTTCGCACGACGGAGTGGCATATCCCGATTCGGGGTGGCCCAAAGTGCCGGACCTTTCGAGCGCGGTGACGCCCGATGAGGATGCGCGCGACCGGCTGGTCAGCTGGCTGAAGGACTGTTTCTGATCGCTGCTGTCACCCCGCCGCCCAGCGGTCGGTGAGGCGTGTCGCAATCTCGATATCGTTGAGGAAATCGACCTCTGCCCAGTCCTGTCCTTCGATCGAGCAGGTGCCGACCTTGCCCGTGGGCGCCAGCATGTCGATGATTTTCAGATACCAGTTTTCGACGCCTGCGGGGGTGCGCATCACCTGACGCACTTTTTCGCGGAACAGCGCGCCGCCCTCGCCGCGAAAAGCAAGGAAACCGATCGATTCGGCATCGCTTTGCTGCGCGCTCAGCGTCTTGCCGATCGCCAGCAGCTGATCGCCGCGCCGTGAAACTTTCATGTCGTCGCTATCATAATGCGGTTTCACGTCGACCGTGACGGTGATCGGCCATTTCGATTGATTCTCAACCACCTGAGCGACGATTTCCTCCGAAATCAGCGTGTCGCCGTTCAGGATCAGAAACTCGCCCGCCATCGCGTCGCGCGCAATCCAGCAACTGCCCAGATTGTCCGCAACCTTGTAAAAAGGATTGAAATGCACGGTGATCGAAATCCCCTCGCGCCGGATCGAATCGAGCTCGTGCTCGACCATGTCGGTCATGAAGCCGGTGACGATGTGAAAATCGCGTACGCCCCGCCGCGATAGCATGTGAATCTGCCACGCGATCAGGGACTTGCCGGAAAAATCGATCAGGCATTTGGGCCGGTCGGCCGTCAGCGGCAACAGCCGCGATCCCTGACCCGCGCTGAGGATGATAGCCTTTTCGATCATGTTATTCCCTCGCGAAACCCTATTGGCGAGGCGCGAAAAAACCGCGCCGGGGCGTTGCAGATAGGGATCGAATTGCCATCTGGCAAAGCGGCGACAAATCAATTACAGAACGCGCTCGTTCAGTATGACGAAAGAATGACTCTGTTATTGCACGCCGCTTTTGAAGGGCAACAGGAGCAGAATCTTGACCAAAGGATGGATGATTTCGGCGGCGGCGCTGGCCGCGCTTACCGTCGCGACTCCCGCGCTGGCCGATCAGGGGTGCACCGGGACTGCGGGCAATGGCGCGGTGAAGCTGACGGTCGTCGCGACCAATTTGAAAAATGCCGATGGTGAGGTTGCGTTCAGCATCTATCCCGACAGCCGCAGCAAATTTCTGGCCTCGCACGCATATATCGCGCGGGCGCGCATCCCCGCAAAGGCGCCGAACACGACAACGTGTTTCTGGCTGCCGCCGGGTCATTATGCCGCTGCGCTGTATCATGACGAAAATGCCGATCACGATTTCAATCGCACCCTGTTCAAGATCAAGGAAGGATTCGGCTTTTCGAACGACGCGCCGACGACGCTCGGCCTGCCCTCGTTCGACAAGGTTCGATTCGAACTTCCTGCGGCAGGGCGAACGATCCAGGTGAAGATGCGCTATTCGCGCTAAATCCGGACGTCCCTTGTGACAAATCCGTAACGGTAGCATGAAAATAATCGGTCTTTATTATTGCATTGCGGTAATTTGTTCCGCGTAAGGGCTGGAAAATCGAGCGGAATCGCATATCTGCTATGTTTCAATAATTTTACAGTGGCGAGAAAGTTGAGCGAAGCGCCTTCCTTGCGCGCCGGCCTGTCAGGTGAGGCGGAACTGCTACGTCGCGACGCAGCGTCGCGGCGCGCACTCGCGCCTGCGCCGGTCCGCGCGGGGCGGATTCGCGATCTTGCCCGGCCCGATCCCGCCCGGGTGCCGGAGCGTTCGGCACGCATCGCGATGATCAGCAATCCGCGCAGCCATCGCAACGGAACAGGCGCGGTTTCGGCGCCGGGGCAGGAAATTCTGTATCGCGCTCCCGGCACCAAGGCCGAGCTGGAGGCAGCAATTGCCGACTTCGCCGCGCGCAGGGTCGATGTGATCATCATTCATGGCGGCGACGGCACGGTGCGCGATGTGCTGAGCGCTGCGCGCCGGGTGTATAGCAGCGCGCTGCCCAAATTCGCGATCCTTCCGGCGGGCAAGACCAATGCGGTGGCGATCGATCTCGGCATGTCCGCCGATGTGACTCTCGATCGCCTCATCGACGCTATCCGGCGGGATGAGATACGCGAGCGCACGCCGCTGGAAATCTGGCGGGAGGGCGAAAGTTCGCCTGCGCAGACCGGATTTTTGTTCGGCGCGGGTGCATTCGTTCGCGCGACCTCGCTTGCCCAGCACACACATCGTTTCGGTGCGTTCGAAGGGCTGGCGGTCGGCCTCTCGCTCGTCGCCAGTATCGGCCAGACCCTGTTCGGGTCGAAGGATCGCGGCTGGCGCGCAGGGGACGCGATGACGATCGGCGGCGATGTCGAAATGGCCGGTCGGTTCTATATTCTGCTCTGTTCGACGCTCGACCGTTTTCCGCTCGGGCTGAAACCCTTTGGCCGGCTCGGGCAGGGAATGAAGCTGCTTGCGGTCGATGCGCCGCCGCGCCAGATGCTGCGCCGGGTGCCGATGCTGCTGGCCGGGCGGCAGAACGAAGCGATGGAGCGCAAGGGCTATCGCCATCGCGCCGCCGAAACGCTGGAGATCGGGATCGAAAGCGATTTCATCCTCGACGGCGAAACCTATCCCGGCGGTGCGCTGACGCTTCGCCGCGGCGCACCGCTTCGCTTCGTGGTGGCGTGATGGACCGGCTGCGCGCCCGCATCCTGCAGTCGCTCGACATGCCGGTCGGGCGCGATATCCGCGAAGCGGCAGCGCTGCTCGCGCAGCGGCGCGGCGGCTGTGCGGTGCTGTTCTACGGTTCGGTGTTGCGCACCGGCGACATGGACGGCGTACTCGACTTTTATGTGCTGACGCCGGGCAGGTCGGACGCGATGGACCGGCTGATATGGCCGCATGTCAGCTTCGCCGAATTGCCGGTGAGCAGCGGCCGGATCGTGCGCGCGAAAGTCGCGACGATGCCGCTCGACATTTTCGGCGAAGCGGCGGCGGGCGAGATGGTCGATACGACGATCTGGACGCGCTTCGTTCAGCCGAGCGCGCTTGTCTGGGTGAGCGACTGGGCATCGCGCCGGGCAGTCGAGGATGCGATCTGCTCCGCCGCGATGACTGCTGCCTCCTTCGCCGCGATGCTGGGCGAGGAGCAGGGAAGCGCGCGCGATTATTGGGGCGCGCTGTTCCGCCAGACCTATACGCTGGAACTGCGCGTCGAAAAGCCGGGGCGTGAGCGGCAGATCCTCGACAACAACCCGCAATGGTTCGATGACCTGCTTCCGCTCGCCTGGGATGCGGCGGGGATCGCGCATGACCGGCGCGGTGCCATCTACGCGCCGCGCCTGGCGCCCGAACGCTGTCGCAGATTGTTCGATCAGTGGGTCGCCCGGCAGAAGACCGGCAAATGGCTGAACGCAGCGCGGCTGCTCAAGGCTGGTTTCACGTTCGAAGGCGCCACCCGCTACGCGCTGTGGAAGATCGAGCGGCATACCGGCATCGGCCTTCGCCTTACCCCATGGCGCGAACGCCATCCGGTGCTCGCTGCACCTGGCGTATTGTTCCAGCTGTGGCGCAGAACCGCGACCAAATGAGCTTCACCGCGCTGGTGCTGGCCGGGTCGCGCGGCGGCGACGATCCGCTCGCGCGCCATGCCGGGGTGAGCGACAAGGCGCTGATCGAATTTAACGGCGAAACGATGCTCGCCCGCGTGGTGGCGGCGCTGCGTGCGGCAGGGGCGGGCCGAATCGCCGTGTCCTTTTCGAGCGAGGCGGTGGCGGACCATGCCCGCGCCCTTGGCGTCGAAACGATCCCCGCCGCGCCGGGTCCGAGCGAAAGCGTTGGCCGTGCCTTTGAAGCGCTCGGCGCGCCGCTGCTCGTCACCACGGCGGATCATGCGCTGTTGCGTCCCGAATGGATTACCCGTTTCGTCGCCGATGTCCCCGGCGACGCGGATGTCGCCGCGCTGCTCGCCGAACGGCGCGTTATCGAGGCCGAAGTGCCGGAGACCCGGCGGACCTATCTGCGCTTCGCTGACGGGCAGTGGTCGGGCTGCAACCTGTTCTGGCTGGCCAGTGACCGCGCAGCCAATGCGTTGACGCTGTGGCGCAGCGTGGAGGCGGATCGCAAACGCCCCTGGCGGATCGTTCGCCGGTTGGGGCCGGGGCTGTTGCTGCGCTATCTCTTCGGGCGGCTGACGCTCGATGCGGCGCTCGCCGCGCTGGGCCGCACCGCCGGAGTGCGGGCAACGGCGGTAGCGTCTCCTTTCGGTCTCGCCGCAGTCGATGTCGACAAACCCGACGACATCGCGCTGGTCGCGCGCCTGATCAGGGCTCGTTCGCCAGCGATTTGAGCCGGTAGAGCGTATCCAGCGCCTCACGCGGGCTGAGCGCGTCGACGTCCAGCGCGGCGAGTTCGTCGCGCAACGCATCGACCGCTGCCTCTTCCTGTTCGGCGGCGGCGGCGAAGAGCGGCAGATCGTCGAGCCCCGCAGCCAGCCCGCCGGTCTTTTCCCGCCCCGCTTCCAGCTTCGACAGTACCGCCTGCGCGCGCTTCACCGTGGCGGGCGGCATTCCGGCGAGCCGCGCCACGGCAAGGCCGTAGCTGCGATCCGCCGGCCCCTCCGACACTTCGTGGAGCAGGACCAGATCACCCTTCCATTCGCGTGCGCGAACATGGTGGAGCGACAGCGCGTCGCAGCGTTCGGCAAGCCGGGTGAGCTCATGATAATGCGTCGCGAACAGGCAGCGGCAGCGATTATCCTCATGAATTGCCTCGACCACCGCCCAGGCGATGGCGAGCCCGTCATAGGTGCTGGTCCCGCGCCCAACCTCGTCGAGGATCACGAAGCTGTTCGGCGTCGCTTGTGCAAGAATCGCGGCGGTTTCGACCATTTCGACCATGAAGGTCGATCGCCCGCGCGCGAGATTGTCCGACGCGCCGACCCGGCTGAACAGTCGGTCGACCCGCCCCAATGTCGCGCTCGCCGCCGGAACATAGCTGCCCGCCTGCGCCAGCACCGCGATCAGCGCGTTCTGGCGCAGAAAGGTCGACTTACCACCCATATTGGGACCGGTGACGAGCCAGAGGCGGGACTGTTCGGACAGAGTGCAGTCATTGGCAACGAAGCGCTCGCCGCTTTTGGCCAGCGCCGCCTCGACCACCGGATGCCGCCCGCCGACAATGTCGAAACAGGGATGATCGACCAGCGCGGGCCGCGCCCATCCGCCCTCCGCCGCGCGTTCGGCAAGTCCCGCCGCGACATCGATCCGGGCAAGCGCATCGGCGGTCGCGGCAATCGCCTCGCGCGTTTCCAGCGCACGCTCGGTCAGATCTTCGAGATGCGCAGCTTCCGCCGCCAGTGCATGCGCGCCCGCCTGAGTCACTTTCAGGGCAAGGTCGTGCAGTTCGGGCGCGTTGAAGCGCACCACCCCGGCCAGCGTCTGGCGATGGGTGAAGCCGCTGTCCGGCGCCATCAATCTGTCGGCGGATCGCGACGGCACCTCGATATGATAGCCAAGCACCCCGTTATGTTTGATCTTCAGATTCGCGATACCGGTCTCATCGCGATAGCGCGCTTCTAGCGCCGCGAGCGAGCGTCGCCCGCCCGCACCGGTCGCACGCAGATCGTCGAGCGCTGCGTCATAGCCCTCGGCAATATACCCGCCTTTGTCGGCATCGACCGGCGGATCGGGCACCAGCGCACGGGTGAGCAGATCGATCAGCGCGCCATGACCGCGAAGCTGCGGCGCGAGCTCAGCGAGCAGCGGCGGCACCGCATCGATCCTGCCCAGCGTCTCGCCCAGTTGCCATGCGCCGTCCAGCCCGTCGCGAAGCTGGCCCAGATCGCGCGGACTGCCGCGCCCCGCCGCCAGCCGCCCCAGCGCTCGACCGATATCGGGCATGGCGCGAAGCGCGCTGCGGGTGCGATCGCGCAGGATCGGATCGTCATGAAACCGCTGCACAAGCGCCAGCCGCGCCTCGATTGCGGTGCGGTCCATCAGCGGGGCGGCGATATCCTGCGCCAGCAATCGCGCGCCCGCGCCGGTCACCGTGCGGTCGGCAGCGTCGAGCAGGCTGCCCTTGCGGCTCCCCTGCGCGCTCAGCGTCAGTTCGAGGCTTTCGCGAGTCGCGGCATCGACCGCCATGCAGCTATTCGCATGGCTGCATTGCGGCGGGCGCAAAAAGGGGAGCGATCCCTTGGCCGTATGGTCGAGATAGGCGACCAGACCTCCCGCCGCAGCGAGCGCCGCGCGCGAAAACTGCCCGAACCCGTCCAGAGTTGCGACGCCGTGCAGCTGTTTCAGCCGATCCTCGCCGCGTGCGCTGTCGAAATCGATCGAGGGGCGCAGCGTAGTGGCGAGCGCATCGAAGCCGCTCGCTTCGGACGCAATCACCTCAGCAGGGTTCAGCCGGGCGATCTGAGCGCTCAGCGCGTCCGCGTTGGTTTCGATCACCTCGAACCGGCCGGTCGAAATATCCGCCGCCGCGACCGCAACGGCACCGCCCGCTTCGCCGATCGCGACGCACCAGTTCGCGCTGCGGCTGTCGAGCAGCGATTCCTCGGTCAGCGTGCCCGCCGTAACGACGCGGACGATCGCGCGGTCGACCAGCGCTTTCGATCCGGCGCGCTTCTTCGCTTCTTCGGGTGTTTCGACCTGATCGGCGATCGCGACGCGGTGGCCTGCCTTGATCAGCCGGGCGAGATACGCCTCTGCCGAATGCGCGGGCACGCCGCACATCGCGACCTTTTCGCCGTCATGCTCGCCCCGCGCGGTCAGCGCGATGTCGAGGCACGCAGAGGCGACCTTCGCATCGTCGAAGAAAAGTTCGAAAAAGTCGCCCATGCGATAGAAGAGCAGGCAATCGCCGGCCTCTTCCTTCAGCTTCAGATACTGGGCCATCATCGGGGTAGGTGCGGACATCGCCGCCAGCGGTAGCGCAGCAAGCCGCTCGCATAAACCGCCTTCGACACGGCATTGCTATGGTCGATATAAAAAAGCGCGTGCTTGCCTTCGACAAGTGCGGCTCTATCGGTCTAAGGGCAGGCGAAACGAAATGTAGAGGATGCGATGGCCGACGAATCCAACGTGCAGTTTTCAGAGCGCGAGGCGCTGCTTTTTCATTCCGAAGGCCGCCCCGGCAAGATTGAGATCGTAGCGACAAAGCCGATGGCTTCGCAGCGCGATCTGGCGCTTGCCTATTCGCCCGGCGTTGCGGTGCCGGTGCGCGCCATCGCGGAGGACCCGCAGACTGCCTATGACTATACGTCGAAGGGCAATCTGGTCGCGGTGATCTCGAACGGCACGGCGATTCTCGGTCTCGGCAATCTGGGCGCGCTGGCGTCGAAGCCGGTGATGGAGGGCAAGGCGGTCCTGTTCAAACGCTTCGCCGATGTCGATTCGATCGACCTTGAACTGAAGACCGAGGATGTCGACCGCTTTATCGATGCGGTCGAACTGCTCGAACCCAGTTTCGGCGGCATCAATCTGGAAGATATCGCCTCGCCCGCCTGTTTCGTGATCGAACAGACGCTGCGCGAGCGGATGAACATCCCGGTGTTCCATGACGATCAGCATGGCACCGCGATCATCGCGGCGGCTGGCCTGATCAATGCGCTTCACCTGACCGGGCGTGACATCAAGGATACGAAGGTCGTGGTGAACGGCGCTGGCGCCGCTGCTATTGCGTGCGCCGACCTTATCAAGGCGATGGGCGTGCGTCAGGAAAATATGCTGATGCTCGACCGGTCGGGCGTGCTGTATGAAGGGCGCGGCGACATCAATCAGTGGCAATCGACCCATGCGGTCGATACCGACAAGCGCACGCTGGCCGACGCGCTCGACGGGGCGGACGTCTTCCTTGGCCTGTCGGCGGCGGGGGCGCTGCCCGCCGAGCATCTGAAAAAAATGGCGAAGCAGCCGATCGTGTTCGCGATGGCCAATCCCGATCCCGAAATCACGCCGCCCGAAGCCAAAAAGGCGCGGCCCGATGTCATTATCGCGACCGGGCGGTCGGATTATCCGAATCAGGTCAACAACGTCCTTGGCTTCCCGTTCATCTTTCGCGGCGCGCTCGATGTGCGGGCGACCACGATCAACGACGAGATGAAGATCGCGGCGGCCGAAGCGCTTGCCGCGCTCGCGCGCCAGCAGGTGCCCGAGGAAGTGGCGACCGCCTACGGCGTGCAGCACAGCTTCGGGCGCGATTATATCATTCCGGCACCGTTCGATCCGCGCCTGATGGAAATCGTGCCGCCTGCGGTTGCGAAAGCGGCGATGGATACCGGCGTTGCGACCAAGCCGATCCTCGACCTCGACGCGTATGCCCAGACGCTGAAAGGCCGCCTCAACCCGACGACGCAGGTGCTCAGCCTTGCCTATGAAGGCGCGCGGGCGCGTCCGAAGCGGGTTATCTTTGCCGAGGCGGAAGAGGAGGTCGTGCTGCGCGCGGCGATTGCGTTCCGCGACGGTGGCTATGGTACGCCGGTGCTGGTCGGCCGCGACGATGTGCGCCAGCGGCTGCTGGACGTCGGCGTCGACGATCCCGACAGCTTCGAACTGCACAATAGCCGCCATTCGCCGCTGGTGCCGCAGATGGTCGATTTCCTGTATAACCGGTTGCAGCGTCGCGGCTATCTGCGCCGCGATTGCGAACGCATGGTCAATCAGGACCGCAACATCTTCGGCGCGCTGCTGCTCCAGCTGGGGCAGGGCGATGCGATGATCACCGGCATCACCCGCACCTATGCGCAAACGATCCGCGAAATTCGCCGCGTCATCGACCCGCTGCCGGGCCGCACCCCCTTTGGCATCCACATTCTGGTGGGTAAGAGCCATACGGTGTTCATTGCCGACACCACGGTAAATGAACGGCCCAACGCCGAAGAGCTCGCCGAAATCGCTGAACAGACCGCGCATGTTGCCCGCCGTATGGGCCACGAACCGCGCGTGGCGTTTTTGAGCTATTCAAACTTCGGCAACCCGCCGGGGCAGTGGCTCGACAATCTGCGTGCTGCCGTGAAGGTTCTGGAGGACCGTCAGGTCGGTTTCGAATTTGAAGGCGAAATGGCGCCCGATGTTGCGCTCAACCCGCAGCAACAGGCCAATTATCCGTTCGCGCGGCTTTCGGGTCCTGCGAACGTGCTGATCATGCCGGGCCTGCAATCGGCGAATATCTCGGCCAAATTGCTGCGCGAACTGGGCGGCGATTCGATGATCGGCCCGATGCTGATCGGCATCGAAAAGCCGGTGCAGATCGCGCCGATGACCTCGAGCGCGAACGAACTGGTGACACTGGCGGTGCTCGCAGCGGGCGGTATGGTGGATTGAGGTTTCGGGGGGGCACCGTCCGCCTCCCCGACTGTTCGTGTCAAGCGAAGTCGAGATACGTCTGACTCGCAATGCGCTTCTCGACTACGCTTCGCAAGCGAACGGGTTCTGCCAACCCAAATCGTTTGTCCTGAGCGGCTGCCGCAGGCAGCCAGTCGAAGGACCGTTTTTCTTACCCGAGGGGTGAAGAAGAACCGCACCCTTCGACTACCTGCCAGGGCGGGCCTCGGGACGGCGCTTCGACAATCTCAGCGCGAACGGAGTGCGGGCGATGGGCGCGCCGCGCGTATAGTCTTCGGCCAAACGGACGTCGCCCTTGCCTCAGCGCGAACAGCGGTGCCCCTCACACATCCGGGTCGATGCTGCTCCCCAGCGCGGCGTTGACCAGCCCGCCATCGACGGTGATGGTTTCCCCCACCACATAATCGCCCGCGCGGCTGGCGAGATAGATCGCGGCTGCCGCCATATCCTCATCGCTGCCGATCCGGCCTGCGGGGATCGCTTTCGCCACCTGATCGCCATGGTCGCGCGCTGCCTTGTTCATCCGGCTGGCAAAGGCACCGGGTGCGATCGAGGTGACGTTGATGAAATCGCGGATCAGCCGCGCGGCCATGCGTTTGGTCAGATAGATCAGCCCCGCCTTTGACGCGTGATAGCTGTACGTGTCCCACGGATTGAGGCGCTGGCCGTCGATCGAGCTGATGTTGATGACCTTGGCCGGCTGCTGCGCACTGCCTGCCGCCTTCAGCAGACCATGCAGCGCTTGCGTCAGGAAAAAGGGCGATTTCAGGTTGAGGTCCATGACCTTGTCCCAGCCCTGTTCGTCGAATTCCTCGAACGGCACGCCCCATGCCGCACCGGCATTGTTGACCAGAATGTCGAGCCGCTCCTCCCGCTCGGCAAGCAGCGCGGCGAGGCTGCGGCACCCCTCCACGGTCGAAATATCGTGCGGCAGTGCGATGCAATTCTCACCCAGTTCGCTCGCAGTCGCCTCACAATCCGCAACCTTGCGTGACGTGATATAGACCTTCGCGCCCTGAGCGATAAATCCTTCGGCGATCATCCGTCCGATCCCGCGCGAGCCGCCGGTGATGAGCGCGACGCGCCCATCGAGGCGAAACAGCCTTGCCGTGTCCATCATCTTCTCCTGTTCCCTTATTCGCCGCGTTTCAGCGTTTCGCGCGCGATGATCAGCTGCTGGATCTGGCTGGTGCCTTCATAGATGCGGAACAGGCGAACGTCGCGATACAGCCGTTCGATCCCGTAATCGGCGATATAGCCGGCACCGCCGTAAATCTGCACCGCGCGGTCGGCGACGCGCCCGACCATCTCGCTCGCATAATATTTGGCCGCTGCGCTTTCGAGGACGACATTCTCGCCCGCATCCTTTTTCGCTGCCGTCTCCAGCACCAGCGCGCGGGCAGCAAGCGCCTCGGTCTTCGAATCGGCGATCATCGCCTGAATCAGCTGATGCTCGGCGATCGGCTTGCCGAATTGCTGTCGCTCCTGCGCATAGGCGACGCTGTCGGCAATCAGCCGCTCGGCAAGCCCGACACACACGGCCGCGATGTGCAGGCGACCGCGATCGAGCACCTGCATCGCGATCTTGAAGCCCTGTCCTTCTTCACCCAGCCGGTTGGCGACGGGGACGGGAACCTCGTCGAGATTGAGGTCGGCGACCTTCGCACCCTTTTGCCCCATCTTTTTTTCGGGTTCGCCGATGCTGACGCCCGGCAGGTCGCGCGGGACCAGAAAGGCGGAGACACCGCGCCCGCCAGGTTCATCGCCGGTGCGCGCCATCACGGTGAACAGGTCGGCCTTATCGGCATTGGTGATGTACCGCTTGGTGCCCGACAATTTATACGTGTCGCCGTCGCGCACCGCGCGCGTCTTCACGTTGCCGCTGTCCGAACCGACATCGGGTTCGGTGAGCGCGAAGCTGGTGATGATCTCCCCGGTGGCGATTTTGGGGAGCCATTCGCGCTTCTGCTCGTCACTCCCGGCGATCACCAGACCCTGACTGCCGATGCCGACATTGGTCCCGAAGGCGGAGCGAAAAGCGGGCGTGGTGCGGCCAAGCTCCATCGCCACGCGCACCTCCTCTCCCATGGCCAGACCAAGCCCGCCATAGTCTTCGCCGATCGACAGGCCGAACAGGCCGAGTTGCCGCATCTCCTCGATCAGCTCAGACGGAATCGAATCCTCCGCTTCGACCCGTGCCTCCATCGGGCGAAGCCGTTCCGTAACGAATCGGCGTACCGTATCGATCAGCGCATCAAAGGTTTCGGCATCGAGCGCCATGGAAAACTCCTGTCCTAAAGCCATTAGCGGTTGGAAGTCCGCATATCTTTAAGACAGGCTATCGCCATACCCGATATTTGAAAAGGGGAGAATGGTGGCGAAGGTGAGGCGTGAAACGGAAATGCCCGCCGGGATCAAATCCCGACGGGCACCTTTCCTCCCCAGGAAACTGGTCGGCGCGGTTTACGCGCCGGTCATGCCCGGCTCATACTAGGCTGTATCCGCCCGGGCCCGCCGCACGATCGTCATTGCGAGCCCCGAAGGGGTACGGCAATCCAGAGCGTCGTGCGTGTTGCTCTGGATTGCTTCGTCGCTGCGCTTCTCGCGACGACGACATCAATGACTCGCGCCTGCCGCGGATTGGTATCAGCTATAGTTGCCGAGCCGGTGGTAGAGCGCTGCGACGCGAAGCGATTCCGGGCTGTCGGCCACTTTCTGCGCATAATCGGCCAGCGCCGCGCGCAGCAGGCGGAAATCGTCGGTCGAGAATAATGCGCGCGCCCGGGCGGGTTCGCGCGGCGGGATGGTGTCGGTCATCTCCATGATGCGTATCCTTTCCAATAACCCCTGTGCGTTGCAGAAATTCAGGGCAGAAATTCAGGGCAGAAATTCAGGCGGCTTCTTTTTTGAACTGATCCGCCTCGGTGCTTTCGGCGAGCGCCGTTGTCGAACTGGAGCCGCCGGACACCGCCTGCGCCACCATATCGAAATATCCGGTCCCGACTTCGCGCTGATGCCGGGTCGCGGTGTACCCATTGGCTTCGGCGGCGAATTCGGCCTGTTGCAGCTCCGAATAGGCTGCCATGCCCCGATCCTTATATCCGCGCGCCAGCTCGAACATGCCGTAATTGAGCTGGTGGAACCCGGCCAGAGTCACGAACTGGAACTTGTACCCCATCGCGCCGATTTCGCGCTGGAAGCGGGCAATGTCGTCCTTGTCCAGATTGGCCTCCCAGTTGAAGCTGGGTGAACAATTATACGCCAGCATCTTGTCGGGATATTCCTTCCTGATCGCCTCGGCAAAGCGGCGCGCATCGTCGAGGTTCGGCTTCGACGTTTCCCACCACAACAGGTCGGCATGTTCGGCAAAGGCCAGCCCGCGCTTGATGCAATGATCGACGCCGGTGCCTTCCTTCAGGCGATAAAAGCCCTCTGCGGTGCGTTCGCCGGTCAGAAATTCATGGTCGCGCTCGTCAATGTCCGACGTGATCAGCTTCGCGCTTTCGGCATCGGTGCGTGCGCAGATGATCGTCGGCACGCCCGACACATCGGCGGCAAGCCGTGCGCTGTCGAGATTGCGGATATGCGCCTGGGTGGGGATCAGCACCTTGCCGCCCAGATGGCCGCACTTCTTTTCCGCCGCCAGCTGATCTTCATAATGCACGCCCGCAGCGCCCGCCGCGATATAGGCCTTCATGATCTCGAAACAGTTGAGCGGGCCGCCAAAGCCTGCTTCTGCATCGGCGACGATCGGGGCGAACCAGTCGCGGCTCGCGCCGCCTTCGGAATGTTCGATCTGATCGGCGCGTTGTAGCGCATTGTTGATCCTGCGCGCCAGTTCAGGCCCGGCATTGGCGGGGTAGAGCGACTGATCGGGATACATCGCGCCAGCGGTATTGGCGTCGGCTGCAACCTGCCACCCGGACAGGTAGATTGCCTTCAGCCCGGCGCGCACCATCTGCATTGCCTGATTGCCCGACATGGCGCCCAGCGCGTTGATATAGTCTTCGGACCGGAGCAATTCCCACAGCTTGTTCGCGCCCTTGCGCGCCAGCGTGTGCTCGACCGCCACCGAACCGCGCAGCTTTGCGACATCGTCTGCCGTATAAGGGCGCGTGATGCCGTCGAAGCGCCCTTCCGGCGCGGGGACGAGTTCGGCGAAAGTCGTCATGTCCTGTCCTTCACATTTCGGTTCGGTCGGTCCCCGCCGTTCCGGGGTGACAGGAATTGAATAGCTGCCTTCGGACGGACAATACGAGTAATGTTTACAAAGAATCGCGTGGCGCTGTGGCCAAAACGACGATTAACCGTGTATAACTGTAAAGTATTTACAACGACGCGAAAGGGCGAGCCGGAATGGCAGACCGGAAATTATATGCGGGCCACGCGATCCGGCGACTGCGGCGAGGTAGCGGCCTTACACAGGCGGCCATGGCCGAAATGCTGGGTATCTCGGCAAGCTATCTCAACCTGATCGAGCGAAATCAGCGCCCGCTATCAGCAACCCTGTTGCTCGGTCTTGCAGAAAGCTTCGATTTCGATCCCCGGCGTTTTGCGGCAGAGGAACCGGGCGGCGGCGAAGGCGCGCTGCGCAAGCGTCTTGCCGATCCGATGTTCGCCGATCTGGAGATTGATCGCGACGAGCTTGCCGAATGGCTCGCTGCCGCGCCGGGCGGGGCGGAAGCCTTCGCCCGAGCGTATGACCGGATGGGGCAGGGCGTCGGCGGTGCGGCGGCCGAGGATGATCCGATCCTGCCGGTCCGGCGGGAGATTGAGCGCTGGCGCAATCACTTTGCCGATCTCGACGCGGCGGCGGAGGAGGTCGCCGACGAATTGCGGCTGGGGGCGGGCGATCTGTACGGCGCGATTTCCGAGCGGCTGCGCGTGCGCCACTCGATCGCAATCCGCATCCTGCCCGCCGATGTCATGCCCGGAACGCTGCGTCGGCTCGACCTGCATGCGCGCCAGCTTCAGATGTCGGAGCTGCTCGACCCGGCGTCGCGCACCTTTGCCGCCGCCTATCAGCTTGCCCAGAACGAAGCGCGCGAACAGATCGATGCGCTTGCCCGCGCCGCTGACCTGTCCTCGCGCGCGGGCGAACGCATGTATCGCCGCCATCTTGCCGGATATTGGGCTGCGGCGCTGATGATGCCCTATGGCCGGTTTCTGCGTGCGTGTGAAACGACCGGCTATGACATCGAATTGCTGCAACGCCGCTTCGGGGCGGGGTTCGAGCAGGTCGCGCATCGGCTGACGACACTCAGTCGGGTGGGCGCGCGGGGGCTGCCCTTTTTCATGATTCGCCTCGACCGGGCGGGGCAGGTCTCGAAACGCTATTCGGGGGCGAGCAATGCGCCGCTGGTCGAAGCCAATGGTCGCTGCCCCTTATGGCGCCTGCACCATGTATTCGACCGGCCGGGCAAGCTGATGGTGCAGCTTGTCGTGCTGGAAGATGACAGTCGCTGGCTTACTTTGTCGCGCACCGTCGCACCGCAGGGGCAGCGTTATGGCGGTGTCGGTGCTGAGTTCGCGGTCGGGCTGGGCGTCGAAGCGGGAATGGCCTCTCCGCTCGCTGCGGCGCAGGGGATCGATCTGGCGGGTGGCGCGACGCCGATCGGGCTTGGCTGCCGCGCCTGTTTCCGGCCCGAATGCCCACAGCGTTCCGCCCCGCCACTGGGCCGGGTGCTCACCGTCAACGAACGCGAACGCGGCGTATCGCCCTTTTCCTTCGCCGGGGATTGAGCCGGTCGGGGGAGGGCTGTTAGCCGCCGCCCGACAATCGGCACAACCGGCACAAGGAGCCCGCATGAAAACCCTGATCCGCGACTATCCCTATATCCATCTCGGCCTCGGCCTGATCGGCAACGCCATGTTCCTGATCGGATCGATCCTGTTCTTCAGGGAATTCGACGCCTGGTATCATGTCGCCGTCTGGCTCTTCGTGCTCGGCTCGGCGGGCATGCTGATCGGCGCACTGGGCAAGGCGGCGACCGACATCATCGACGCGCACGAACGCAGGCGCGGGAATGGGTAAGCGCGCTTACCCGCCCGCGTTGGTCAATCGTGCCAGCTGATCCTTGCTAAGCGCCACCTCCCAGCTGCCGATCAGCTCATCGAGCTGCTCTACGCTGGTTGCGCTGGCGATCGGCGCGGTGACGCCCTCCTGCGCCGCGAGCCAGGCAAGTGCGATCTGGGAAAGCGAGGCACCGGTTTCCTCTGCCACCTGATCCATCGCGGCCAGCATCGCAGGCCCATTGCCATCCAGAAAGCCTTCGACGCGGCTTCCCCGCGCGCTTTTCGAAAGATCGTCCCTGCTGCGATATTTGCCGGTCAGGAAACCCGAAGCGAGTCCGAAATAGGGCGCAACACCGATATTGTGCGTGATGCACAGATCCTGAAGCTCACCCTCGAACGACGTGCGGCTGAGCAGATTATATTCGGGTTGCAGGACATGATAATGCGGCAGGTCCTGCTGCGTGGCGAGGTCGATTGCCTGTTTCAGGCGAATCGCATGGAAGTTGGAGGCACCGAGCACGCGGACCTTGCCCGCCTCGATCAGCCGCGAAAACGCGCCCAGCACATCGGCCATTTCCTGCGAATCATCGTCCTGATGCGCGTAATATAAATCGATCCGGTCGGTCTTCAGCCGCTTGAGCGAGGCATCGCATGCCGCCGCGATTCGCGCGGGCGCCAGCCCTTCGCCGCCCTCGCCGGGGAGCATGCCGACTTTGGTGGCGATCAGCACCTTGTCGCGCTTGCCCGATCGTTCGAGCCATTCGCCGATCATGCTTTCGGATTCGCCGCCTGAATGGCCGTCGACCCATGCCGAATAGACATCGGCGGTGTCGATCATCGTGCCGCCAGCATCCACCCAGCGGTCGAGAATGGCGAAGCTTGTTTCCCGGTCGGCGGTCCATCCGAATACATTGCCGCCCAGGATCATCGGCGGGGTCTTAAGATCGGTTGCACCCAGGCTACGCATCTTCGTCATTTCGCACGCTCTCCATTTTGATCCCGACCGCCTGCGGGCTGACCGCATCGGCATTCAGCATGATCGCGGCGTCGCTGAGCGCCGCTGCATCGCTTTCGGACGTGCCGCCCGGCATCGCCTTTCCGCCGTCGCATGCGCAAAGCGGCAGGGCAAGCAGGGCGAGAAGCCAGGCGGCACGCATCACTGGTTACTCGGCATCGCCGTCAATGCGCTCGGCACCGTTTTCGATCGCGTTGCCCGCATTGTCCATCTTGTTCTCCGCCGCGCCGAACGCTTCGGCGCTGGCAGCGTCGATATCATTGACGGCCTTGTCGGTGGTGGCATCGGCGTCGGCTGCAATCGCATTGGCCGCTTCTGCCGATTCGTCCTGCGCCTTTTCCGAACATGCAGCGACGCCGAGCGCTGCGACCAGTCCAAGCGGAAGCGCGAATTTCTTGATCATGGTTTCCCTTTCCTGATGAGTGGCGACAGCGATTGCCCGTCGCCGACCCGTCCAAGGCTATAATTCCGTTCAACGGCTCGCAACCAACATGGCAGGAAGCCGTTCCCGCGTTGACCGCATATAAAGAAATCTTTATATGATGTGGCATGTCGATCGCTCTCGAAATCTTCCGTGCGCTTGCCGATGCGACGCGGCTCAGAATTCTCGGCCTGCTGCGCTCGATGGAGTTGTCGGTGGGCGAACTGGCGCAGGTGCTCGAACAGAGCCAGCCGCGCGTATCGCGCCATGTAAAGATATTGTGCGATGCCGGACTTGCCGAGCGGCGCAAGGAAGGAAGCTGGGTCTTCGTCACGCTGGGCGACGCAGCGCTGGTCGATCCGGTGCTTGCCGCACTGGATGCCTGGCATGACAGCGAAAGCGATGAAAGCGTCGCTGCCGATACCGCGCGGCTGGCTGCGGTGCGCGCTGATCGGGCGGCAGTGGCGACTCGCTGGTTCGAAGAACATGCGGGCGAATGGGATGCGATCCGTTCGCTCTATATCGCCGAATCGCAGGTCGAGGCTGCGATGCGCGATGCGCTGGGCAATGCGCCGATCGGGCGGCTGGTCGATATCGGCACGGGCACCGGGCGGATGCTCGAACTGTTCGCTCCCGCTGCCGAAAGCGCGATGGGCATCGATCGCAGTTCCGAAATGCTGCGCCTCGCCCGCGCCAAATTGTCGCAGCGCGGGCTCGACCATGCCGAGCTGCGTCAGGCCGATTTCTACGCGCTGCCCATCGACAGCGGCAGCGCCGATATGGTGATCCTTCACCATGTCCTGCATTATGCGCAGCAACCCGAAGCCGCGATCGGCGAAGCCTCGCGGGTGATGCAGCCGGGTGCTCGCCTGCTGATCGCCGACTTCGCCCCGCATAACCGCGAAGAGCTTCGCACGCGCGACGAACATGCGCGGCTCGGCTTTTCGGACACGCAAATATTGGGGTGGTTCGCCGAAGCCGGGCTCGACCCGATGCGTACCGATACGCTGGAGGGCGGCGAGCTCACCGTGAAACTCTGGCTCGCGCGCAAGCCCGGCGAGCCTGAAATTGAGAGGAAAGCAGCATGACGATCTCGGTCGACCAGCTAGAGGAGGCGCAGTTCGCGCTCGGTGCTCCGCTTTTCGCGGATATCGACGGCGATCTGGAGGTCAGTTTCGAATTCTTCCCGCCGAAGACGGAGAAGATGGAGGAAACGCTGTGGGAATCGGTTCGCACGCTCGAACCGCTCGGCCCCCGTTTCGTGTCGGTGACCTATGGCGCGGGCGGATCGACGCGCGCGCGCACGCATCAGACCGTCGAGCGTATCCAGCGCGAAACGTCGATGAACGCTGCCGCGCATCTCACCTGTGTCGAGGCATCGCGCGATGAGATCAATCAGGTCGCCGAAGAATATTGGGCGTCCGGCATCCGTCATATCGTCGCGCTGCGCGGCGATCCGCCCGAAGCGGGGCAGAAATTCGCTGCGCATCCCGATGGCTATGCCAATGCCGCCGAGCTGGTCGCGGGGCTGAAAAAACTGCACCCGTTCGAGATTTCGGTCGCTGCCTATCCCGAATGCCATCCCGATTCGAGCAATGTACAGGCCGATCTCGACAATCTGAAGCGCAAGCTGGATGCGGGCGCGAGCCGGGCGATCACGCAATTCTTCTTCACCCCCGAAGCGTTCTTCAAATTCCGCGACGCCGCCGCTGATCATGGCATCGATGCCGAGATCGTGCCCGGCATCCTGCCGATTTCGAATGTCGCACAGACGCGCAAATTCGCCGGAATCTGCGGCGCCGACATCCCCAAATGGATGGACCGTCTGTTCGAAGGGCTCGACGATCATCCCGGCGCGCGGCAGCTGGTCGCGGCGACGATCGCCGCCGAAATGTGCCGCAAACTCTATGCGGGCGGCGTGCGGCATTTCCATTTCTACACGCTCAACCGTGCCGAGCTTGCCTTTGCGATCTGCCACCTGCTGGGCATGCGCGCAAAGGACCGGGCAGGCGAGAAGGCGGCCTGAGCGATATCGTCGCCCCGGCGGAGGCCGGGGCCGCGCGGAACCCGCGTAACGGCAATTTCATGACGATCCCGGCCTTCGCCGGGATGACGAGGTAAGATGATGGCGACACCCCGCGAAAAACTGATGGCTGAAGCGCAAAAGCGCATCCTGATTTCGGACGGTGCGTTCGGCACCGAAATTCAGAACTGGAAGCTGAGCGAGGCAGACTATGCAGGCGATCTCGGCCTCTCCCATGAGCAAAAGGGCAATAACGACATCCTTGCGCTGACAAAGCCGGAGGTGCCCGAAGCGATCACCCGCGCTTATCTGGAGGCGGGATCGGATATCGTCGAAACCAACACCTTTTCCGCTAACCGGATCAGTCAGGCCGATTATGGTGCCGAACATCTGGTGCGCGAGATTAATATCGCATCGGCGCAGCTCGCCCGGAAAGCGTGCGATGAATTTGAGAGCAGGGACGGCCGCCCGCGCTTCGTCGCAGGGGCGATCGGCCCGACCAACAAGACGCTGTCGCTGTCGCCGGACGTCAACGATCCGGGCTATCGCGAAATCGATTTCGACTATCTGAAAGATGTGTATCGCGAACAGGTCGATGCGCTGGTCGAGGGCGGGGCCGACTTCATCCTGATCGAAACCGTGTTCGACACGCTGAATGCGAAAGCGGGCATCATGGCGGTGCTGGAAGCCGAACAGGCGCTTGGCCGCGACCTGCCCATCCAGTTGTCGATGACGCTGACCGATCTGTCGGGCCGCAACCTGTCGGGCCACACGGTCGAAGCATTCTGGCACGCGGTTCGCCATGCAAAGCCGCTGACGATCGGGCTCAACTGCTCGTTCGGGGCGGAGCAGCTCAAGCCGCATGTGAAATCGCTCAGCGCGATCTGCGACACGCTGATCATGGTCTATCCTAACGCAGGGTTGCCCAACGAACTGGGCGAATATGACGAAGCGCCCGAAACCACTGCGAAGCTGGTCGGCGAATGGGCGAAGAACGGTCAGGTCAACGTGCTTGGCGGTTGTTGCGGTTCCACCCCTGCGCATATCAAGGCGATGGCCGATGCGGTGAAGGGGATCGACCCGCGCGCCATTCCCGAAACGCCGCGCGTCACCCGGCTCGCGGGGCTTGAGCCCATGACCATGGCGGCCTGATCGTGAACCGCCACCCCGGTGAAGCCGGGGTCGCTGGCATGTTTTACCCGCGCTTTCGTGGCGCGAGATCCCGGCTTTCGCCAGGATGACGATTTAGGAACAGAATGACCCAATCCTCTTCGAACTTCGTGAATATCGGCGAGCGCACCAACGTCACCGGCTCGGCGCGCTTCAAGAAGCTCATCATGAACGGCGATTACACCGCCGCGATCGAGGTCGCGCGCAGCCAGGTCGAAAACGGCGCGCAGGTGATCGACGTCAATATGGACGAGGGGCTGCTCGATTCGAAAGCGGCGATGGAGACCTTCCTCAAGCTGATCGCCGCCGAACCCGATATCGCGCGCGTGCCGATCATGGTCGATTCGTCGAAATGGGAGGTGATCGAGGCGGGTCTGAAATGCGTATCGGGTAAGCCGATCGTCAATTCGATCAGCATGAAGGAAGGCGAAGCGCCGTTCCTCGAATCCGCGCGCAAATGCATGGCCTATGGCGCGGCCGTGGTCGTCATGGCGTTCGACGAACAGGGGCAGGCGGATACCGAGGATCGCAAGGTCGAGATTTGCGAGCGCGCCTACAAACTGCTCACCGATATCGGTTTCCCGCCAGAGGATATCATCTTCGACCCCAATGTGTTCGCGGTCGCAACCGGCATCGAAGAGCACAACAATTACGGCGTCGATTTTATCGAGGCGGTGAAGCGCATCAGGAAGAGCTGCCCGCACGTCCATTTTTCGGGCGGCCTGTCGAACCTGTCGTTCAGCTTTCGCGGCAACGAGCCGGTGCGCCGCGCGATGCATTCGGTGTTCCTCTACCACGCCATCCCCGCCGGACTGGACATGGCGATCGTCAATGCGGGCCAGCTCGACATTTACGACGATATCGATGCCAAGCTTCGCGACGCGGTGGAGGATGTCATCCTCAACCGCGACCCCGAAGCGGGCGAGCGGCTGGTCGAACTCGCCGAAAGCTATCGCGACAGCGATCCGGTGGCGGAGAAAAAGGCCGCCGAATGGCGCGGCTGGGCGGTCGAGAAACGGCTCGAACATGCGCTGGTCAAGGGCATCGACGCGCATGTCATCGACGATACCGAGGAGCTTCGGCAAGCGGTCGCAGAGCGCGGTGGTCGCCCGATCGAAGTGATCGAAGGGCCACTAATGGACGGGATGAACGTCGTCGGCGACCTGTTCGGATCGGGCAAGATGTTCCTGCCGCAGGTGGTGAAATCCGCGCGCGTGATGAAAAAGGCGGTCGCGCATCTCTTCCCCTATATCGAGGCGGAGAAGGACGAAAATTCACGCGGTAAGGGCAAGATCGTCCTCGCCACGGTGAAGGGCGATGTCCACGATATCGGCAAGAATATCGTCGGCGTCGTGCTGCAATGTAACGGGTTCGACGTGGTCGATCTGGGCGTCATGGTGCCCTGGTCGAAGATTCTTGAAACGGCGCGCGAGGAAGACGCCGATATGGTCGGCCTGTCGGGCCTCATCACCCCGTCGCTCGACGAAATGGTGACAGTTGCCGAGGAAATGCAGGAGGCAGGCATGACCATGCCGCTGCTGATTGGCGGGGCGACCACGTCGAAAGTCCATACCGCGCTGAAAATCGCGCCTGCTTATACCGGCCCCACGGTCCATGTGCTCGATGCGAGCCGCGCAGTCGGTGTCGCGACCAATCTGGTCAGCGACAGCCAGCGCGATCCCTATGTCGCCAAAATCGCCGAAGAATATGAAGCGGTTCGCGAGGCCCGTGCGAACAAGGGCCAGTCGAAACTGGTATCGATCGAGGAAGCGCGCGCCAACGGCTTCACCATCGATCCGGCGCTCAAACCGCCTGCGCCCAAAAAGCCGGGGCTGCACATCTATCCCGACTGGGACCTTGCCGATCTACGCGACTATATCGACTGGACGCCCTTCTTCCGCTCTTGGGAGCTGGCGGGCACCTATCCCGCGATCCTTGAAGATGACGTGGTCGGCGAGAGCGCGACCAGCCTGTTCAACGATGCGCAGAAGATGCTCGACACGATCATCGCTGAAAAGTGGCTGACCGCGAAGGGGGTGGCGGCGCTCTGGCCCTGCCATCGCGACGGCGACGATGTGGTGATCCACCATTATCATGTCGAGGATCACGTCAGTAAGGACGGCGCGAGTTTCGGCCAGCATTCGGATGATATTCCCGATCTCGACCGCACCAATGAACGCAGCATCCGGATGCCGTTCCTGCGTCAGCAGATCAACAAGCGCGAGGGCCGGGCGAATATGTGCCTTGCCGACTTCATCACCGAAGAACCCGACTGGATCGGCGGCTTCGCGGTGACCGCAGGCCATGGCATTGACGAACATTCGAAGCGGTTCCGGGAAGCGCATGACGATTATTCGGACATTTTGCTGAAAGCGCTCGCCGACCGCCTTGCCGAAGCCTTTGCCGAGCGGATGCATCTCCATGTCCGCCGCGACCTATGGGGCTATGCGCAGGGAGAGCAGCTGACCAACGAGGCGCTCATCAAGGAGGAATATCGCGGCATCCGTCCGGCGCCCGGCTATCCCGCCTGTCCCGATCACAGCGAAAAACCGATGCTGTTCGAGATGCTCGGCGCGACCGAACATACCGGCATCACGCTTACCGAGAGCTTCGCGATGCTTCCCACGGCGGCAGTGTCGGGATTTTATTTCGGCCATCCGCAGGCAAGCTATTTCGGCGTCGCCCGCGTGGGTGAGGATCAGGTCGAGGATTATGCCCGGCGGCGCAATGTCAGCCTCGAACAGGCAAAGCGCTGGCTTCGTCCCAATCTCGACTAGGCCGGAGCCATTTGTTGCTTACACCAGAATAAACCATTCTCTCATAACGGTTTAAGTTTCGACTTCATCTTTTCGTTGCTATAATTGCGGTGGGACAAAGGGGGATGCCGAAGTCGAGGTGCGATGTGGCAATTGCCCCTTTCCAGGTACAGGGCGGATCTGGATGCTTTCGACCATACGTAGTTACGAACCGGACGATTTCGATGCGGTCGACCGACTTTGGAAAGAATGTTTTCCGGGCGCGCCTGTGCGCAACCACGCCGAGCATGCAATTCCCGCGAAACTATGGGCGGGCGATGACCTGTTCATTGTCGCGCAGGGGGAAGGCGGTGGGATTATCGGCACGGTCATGGCGGGATATGACGGCCATCGCGGCTGGATTTATGCCGTCGCCGTCGATTCGCGCTGTCGTCGTCAGGGGATCGGGGCGGCGCTGGTCCGCGCGGCCGAAGAGCGGCTGATCGCGCTTGGCTGTATGAAGATCAATCTTCAGATTCACAGCGACAATGCCGCGGTCGCCCGCTTTTACTACCGGATCGGCTATGCGCTCGAACAGCGGATCAGCATGGGCAAGCAAATCCATCGCTGATCCGGCCCGAACCGGCGCTGCGGGCGCTGGCGAAACCGCGCGTCAGGCGTTAACGCTCGCGCGCATGAACGCTAATTCCCCGCTTTGCCTGCGGCTCGATTCCGAAGCTTTGGTCTCCAACTGGCGCGCGCTCGACCGGATGAGCGGCAGTGCCGCATGCGGCGCGGCGGTAAAGGCGGACGGCTATGGCCTTGGCGCTGAGGCGGTCGTGCGGCGACTGACCGAAGCGGGCTGCCGCGATTTCTTCGTGGCGACCTGGGCGGAGGCGGAGCGGCTTCGCGGGCTCGCCCCGTCGCTTTCGGTGCTCCATGGCGTGCGTGCAGGCGATATGGCGGCGGCGCTGGAAAGCGATGCGCGGCCCGTTTTGTGTACACCGGAGCAGGTCCTGCGCTGGAAGGATGCGGGCGGGGGACCATGCGACGTGATGGTCGATACGGGGATGAACCGGTTGGGCATTTCGCCCGAGGATGCGGTTTCGGGCCTGCTCGACGGGCTCGCACTCGAAACGCTGATCAGCCATCTTGCCTGTGCCGATGAGGATTCGCCGATGAACGCGGTGCAGCGCGCGCGTTTCGCCGCGCTGGCGGGGCGTACGCCGGCGCGGCGGATGAGCCTTGCCAATAGCTGCGGAATCGCGCTCGGCAGCGGCTTTCATTTCGACCTCGTCCGCCCCGGAATCGCGCTGTACGGCGGTGCGCTGGTGCCCGCACTCGCTCCCGTCGTGCGTCAGGTGGTGCAGCCGCGCGCCGAGATATTGCAGCGTCGCCGGGTCGCTGCCGGAGAAAGCGTGGGCTATAACGCCATCTGGCGAGCAGAGGCGGATACCGAGGTCGCGATCCTCAATATCGGCTATGCCGACGGCTATTTTCGCGCGTTTTCGAATAGCGGCGCTGCATTTGAGCACGGCCGGACCCTGCCGGTGATCGGGCGGGTGTCGATGGACCTGACCGCGATCCGGGTCGATGCCGCCCCGCATCTGGCCGAGGGCGACCGGGTCGATATCGACTTTGCGCTTATGGATGCCGCGCGGCAGAGCGGCATGTCGCCGTATGAGTTGCTGACCGCGATGGGACAGCGCTATTCGCGCCAATGGAGCGAATAGCGCCGTCGCCCGACGCGATACCTATAGCATCGTATAGTTTGAGCGGGGCGTGCTCTCCCCGATCGTCATCGCGAGACGCGAAGCGACGAAGCGATCCGGTGTCGCGCGGGACGCTTCCGGATTGCCGCGCCGCTGCGGGGGCTCCACCATGACGATCGTACGTAGCAGATAGCTTACCGCTCCAGACACATGGCGATGCCCATGCCGCCGCCGATGCAGAGGGTTGCGAGGCCCTTTTTCGCATCGCGCTTCTGCATTTCATAGAGCAGCGTGGTGAGGATGCGCGCGCCACTCGCGCCGATCGGATGGCCGATCGCGATCGCGCCGCCGTTGACGTTCACCTTGTCGGCGTCCCAGCCCATATCCTTGCCCACGGCAAGCGCCTGCGCGGCAAAGGCTTCGTTCGCCTCGATAAGGTCGAGATCGCCGACCGACCAGCCCGCTTTCTCCAGCGCGCGGCGGCTCGCCGGGACCGGGCCGATGCCCATGATCGACGGATCGACCCCGCACGACGCCCAGCTCGCAATGCGCGCGAGCACCGGCGCGCCGCGCTTTTCGGCCTCCTCGGCGCTCATCACCACCAGCGCTGCGGCGCCGTCATTGAGCCCGCTGGCATTGGCGGCGGTGACCGTGCCGTCCTTTTTGAAGGCAGGGCGCAGGCCCGATACGCCTTCTACCGTCGCACCGGCGCGGATATATTCGTCGTCCTCGACCACCGTGTCGCCCTTGCGGCCCTTGACCGTGACGGGCGTGATTTCATCCTTGAAGCGCCCATCGCCGCGCGCCTTCTCGGCCAGATTTTGCGAACGCACCGCGAATGCGTCCTGATCGCCGCGCGAAATATCGTATTTCTCGGCGAGATTCTCAGCGGTGATGCCCATATGATAGCCGTTGAACACATCGGTCAGGCCATCCTTGATCATCGTGTCGATCAGGCTGACATCGCCCATCTTGGCGCCCTGACGCAGCGTCTGGGCATGCGCCGACATCGACATGCTTTCCTGCCCGCCCGCGACGATGATTCGCGCATCCCCGGCGGCAATCGCCTGATAGGCGAGCGCGACCGTGCGCAGCCCCGATCCGCAGACCTGATTGACGCCCCATGCGGGTACTTCCTTGGGGATGCCCGCCGCCATCGACGCCTGACGCGCCGGGTTCTGACCCTGTGCGGCGGTCAGCACCTGTCCCAGAATGACCTCATTGACGTCTTCCCCGGAAATCCCGGCCTGTGCCAGCGCGGCCTCGATCGCGCTGCGCCCCAGTTCATGGGCGGGAACGCCCGCAAAGGCGCCCAGAAAGCTGCCCACGGGAGTGCGCTTGGCGGCGGTAATCACGATATCTGGCATGGAATTCTCCGGCAGTCGTTATGATCTTCGGTTCGCTACTTAGTAAGAACGCGGCCGCGTATCCAGTCGCGCAGCGGCAGCCACAGCACTTCGCGCCGCCGGCCGCCGATCACCATCCCCACATGGCCCGCGCCGGTCATATGGCGATCGGCGAGCCCGACCGCACTGGCATGGGGGACGATGCGGTCGCTGGTCGATACGAATTCGATCGTCGGAATATCGAGCGCCAGCGGATCGATGTGCATCCCCGCCACCTGCCAGCGTCCCGTTCCGGGAAGGTCAGCGGCATAGAATTGATCGAACATCTGTTGCCCTGCGGCGTAGGTGAGCGGCGCACCGCCATTCGCCCAGTCCTCCAGCGTGACGAAGCTGCGCGCCTGTGCGCTGTCGGGGGCAAGCTCGGCAAAGCGTTCGAACTTGCGCACGGTGCGCGCCGGATCGAGCCGCCAGAACCCTGCCTGCAACACCTCCATGGGAACGAGGCCGAGCGCGCGGCAGATCGGCTCGGCGCTTGCCCAGAGCGAATCGATATTGTCGAGCGCGTCCGCGCCATAGCCCACGAACCGCCAGGGCGAGGCGATCATGGCGAGTCCGCGCACGCGATGCAGCGCCGCCGCTGCCGCGGCGATCGTCCCGCCAAGGCAATAGCCGACCAGAATCGGCTGCTGGTCGAGCGCCTGCAGCACCGGGATCAGCAATTCGGTGACATGGCGGTTCACATCCTGATCGTCGCGGCCGGCGACCGGATCGCCCCAATCGACCAGCATCGGGCGCAGGTCGCGGTGTCGGGCAAGCCAGCGCAGCAGCGAGGCACCGCGCAGATCGAGGATTTCGGGCGGATTGATCAGCGATGGGACGAATACCACCGGCACACCGCTGGTTGCGCTGCCATAATCGCGCAAACTGGCCCGTCCGGCGCGGGCGATCGCCGGGCGCGGTGTGCGCGGCCGTCCGCGCCGGGCGTTCTGATAGCGCGAAAGGCCTTTCAGCGCCGCAGCGAGCCGTTCGGGCGACCCGGCGGTCTCCTCCCGCACCATTTGCAGGAACATCGGCAACGGACGCGGTCCGTGTTGCGGCGCATCATTATTCGGTGTTAGATGATGATCAGACACTATTGAGGACGCCATGAAAAAAGGTTCGACCAAAGACGGCCCGGTCATTGTCAAAAAATACGCGAACCGTCGTCTGTATAATACCGAAACTTCTTCCTACATCACGCTTGAGCATCTCGCCGCGATGACTCGCGAAGGGCGGGATTTCAAGGTCGTCGATGCGAAGACCGATGACGATATCACGCACAGCGTGCTGACCCAGATCATCATGGAAGAGGAACAGCGTGGCCAGACCATGCTGCCGGTCAGCTTCCTGCGCCAGCTCATCGCGCTCTATGGCGATTCGATGCAGGCGATGGTCCCGGGCTATCTGGAAGCGTCGATGGACAGTTTCCGGCGCAATCAGGAAGAATTCAAACATGCGGTCGAAGGGGCGTTCGCCAATACGCCGTTCGCCGAACTGACCAAGCGCAACATGGCGATGTTCGAAGCAGCCGCCGCTGCCTTTAACAGCCGCGCGGGCGAAGCAGGCGCAAGCGAAGCGCCGGCCGGCACAGCGACCAAGGATGAAGAGATTTCGGCGCTGCGTGCCGAATTGACGCGGCTTCAGGACAAGGTCGAAAAGCTCGGCAAATAAGCGCGGTGGCGTGATCCGGGCCAATCGCTCCAGCGTCTTTGCGGGCTGCGAAGCGGCGCGGCAATCCAGAGGCGAGGCGCGCATGGCCGGATCGCTTCGCCGCTGCGCTTCTCGCAAAAGCGGGTTTGGGTTGGGGTGGTGGCAGACGATGGCGGCCCCGGCCTGCGCCGGGGCGACGATTGCGAAAATCGCGGTGCATACAGGCCGCCGATCCCATGCGTCGCCCCGGCGCAGGCCGGGGCCGTGGGCGTGGGGCGCTATGGTTGCGCGGAGTGGCTCCGATGCAAGGCTGCGGGCGGTGTAGCGCTCTGGATTGCCTGACGGGATCGACGCAGGCCGGTATCGGGATATGCGAGGACAGGGATACGCGCTTGCGATGAACGTTGCGCCGGGATGGATCGCGGTTGCTGTTCTGCTGGTCATCGCGCTCGGTTGTGCGCTGGCCGAACGCGCCCGGCGGAGGCGGCGCGATCTTGACCGGATCGGCATGATCAACTGGATGTCGCTACAGCTCCTCGCGCTGATGGCGGCGCTGCTCGTCGCCGCCTTCACCTGGGTGAAGGGATAGCGCGGCGTCAGTAAAAGGTGCGCAGCGTCAGCACCCGTTCGGTGCCGTCGCACATGCCCAGCCGCACCTTCGTGCCCGGCGTACCCGCCGCCCAGCCGGTGTCGACGCTGCCGGCGCTGTTCGTCGCGATCGTCCGGCCGTCGACCGAGCAGATCAGATCGTCCGTCTGCCAGCCCTGCTTCGCCGCCGGACTGTTCGCCATGACGTGCAGTACGCGCAGCCGGTCGCGGTCGACGCCGGTCAGCAGCCCGCTGGTCGACCGCACCGGCATCGTATCCGCTTGCCTGCCCGGACGGAGCACCATCCGCCCCGCTTTCGCATCGATCAGCAGGCGATAGCGCCGGAGCAGCCCCGACCCGATCCGCCCCGCCATTCCGGTTTGCCGGGAAAAGCCCGATTCATCCTCGACCCGCACCTCGACATTGCGGGCCTGAAGCGAACCCACCGACAGGGCCGGTACGATGGTCAGCCCGACGCGGATCGGCCCCCCCAGCCCGAACGCGATTGCCGAGGTTGCGGGCGAACGCCCGTCCGATCCGGCACGCCATATTGCCGGGGTTATGGTCACCGCGCCGCCATCGCCGGTATCGACCAGCACCGGTGCGACCCGCGTGCCGCCAAGCCTCAGCGCGGTCACGAAGACTTCGCTGTCCTTCGCCCGGCTGAGCGGTGCACGCTGCCCGTCGAAGGGAATCGTACCGCTCGGCAGAAACCGCATCCGCCCCGCATCATAATCCAGATCGAGCGCGCAGCAGGCAATCAGATCTGCCCCGATCAGCGCATCGACCGGTATATCTCCGCCGGTCGCGGATTGCGGCAGATCGGCGACCGCCATCCGAGCCGCGCGGCGGGTGAGGCCGCCCAGCGACAGGCTGCGTGCGCCTGCCCAGCCGATGGTGATGCCGCCGCCGATCGCATCCGCCTGCGACGTAGCGGCGATGCGCATTCCCGCTTTCCGGGCGAAATCGCGCGACACCAGCGATATGCTGACGCCCGTATCGATGATCGCGACAGCGCGGCGGCCATTGATCCGGGCGGAGACGCGTATCTGACCGGCATCGGTCAGCGTGAAGGGCATCCAGCGGCTGGCGCTGTCCTTCGATAAATGTATGGGCGTTGCGGCGCCGGGCGCGGGCCATGCCGCCGCCAGAAACCATATCATGCCGAAGATCAGGCGCCACATGGTGCGATCCTAACGTTCCCGCATCCGTCCCGCCACTATCCTGCCCGAGAGGGAATGCCGATCAGAGACAGGCCTCGAGCAGCGCCTGATCGAAACCGAACTGCCGCGCCTTGTCGAGCGTATAGGGGCGCAGACCCATCGAGCGATATTCGCCGACGATCTTTCCGTCGGCGCTTTCGTCGAGATATTCGAAGCGGAACAGCTCCTGCGTGACGATGACAGGCCCTTCCATCCCGATCACTTCGGTGATGTTGGTGACGCGGCGCGACCCGTCGCGCAGGCGCTTCACCTGAACGATCAGATCGACCGAATCGGCGATCTGGCGGCTGATCGCTTCCTTGGGCACTTTGATGTCGCTCATCATCACCATATTCTCCATCCGCGCGAGGCATTCGCGCGGGGAGTTGGAGTGGAGCGTCGCCATCGACCCGTCATGGCCGGTGTTCATCGCGGAAAGCAGGTCGAAACATTCCGCGCCGCGAATTTCGCCCAGAATGATCCGGTCGGGGCGCATACGAAGCGCGTTTTTCACCAGATCGCGGATCGTGATTTCGCCTTGCCCCTCCAGATTGGGCGGGCGCGTTTCGAGCGGCAGCCAGTGCGGCTGTTGCAGGCGAAGCTCGGCGGCATCCTCGATCGTCAGCACGCGCTCGCCCGGGTCGATCATCTTCGACAGCGCGTTGAGCATCGTGGTCTTGCCCGAACCCGTGCCGCCCGAAATGACGATGTTGAACCGGCTGGCACCTGCGACCTTCAGCGCGGTCGCCATTTTCTGACTCATCGACCCGCCCTGCGCCATCATGTCGAGCGTGATCGGCTTTGCCGAGAATTTGCGGATCGAGATCGCGGTGCCACGCAGGGAAAGCGGCGGCACGATGACGTTGACGCGGCTGCCGTCTTTCAGCCGCGCATCGGCGAGCGGGGTGGTCTGATCGACCCGGCGGCCGACCGAGTTGCAGATTCGCTGCGCGATCTGGAACAGATGCTCCTCGTCGCGAAACTGGACATTGGCGAGTTCCAGCTTGCCACGCCGCTCGACATAGGTCTGGTCGGGACCGTTGACCATGATGTCGCTGACCGCGCTGTCGGCGAGCAGCTCTTCCAGCGGCCCCAGCCCGAGCAGTTCGTCGACCAGCACCTTTTCCAGCGCAAATTGTTCGCGCCGGTTGAGCGTCAGTTTCAGGTCCGCAAGCACTTCGTGAATGATCGGACGAAATTCCTCCGCCAGCTCATCCTTGGACAAGGTCGCTGCCGCTTCCGGGTCGACGCGTTCCAGCAGGCGCGGCAGCACCTGTTCCTTGATGCGGTGGATCGAATTTTCGAAACCGTCCATCCGGCCCCCCGCGACCGGGTCGGGAACGGCCTGACGTTCGCTGAGGCGCGCCATCGCTTCCCGCCCGCGTTCGGAAAAGCCCGAATCAGGCGCCGGCGGGGGCGCGGGGGGCGTTTCGATCGATTCGGGCAGCGGCGGGAATTGGGAGCCCGGTTCCTCCGGCGATTCCGCTTCGGGGGAGGGGCGATGGTGCGAGCCGCCCTGCATCGGCCGGGCCACGCCGAAAGCCGGGCGGCCACCCAGACTTCCCGGTCCGTTCCGTCTTCCGAATGCGCTCATTACCGATTTGTACCCGGATATCGTGAAAACCGATTCTGCGATACGGCACAAGGCTTTACATTTGGATAACTACGCCGGGCGGGTCTCGGCTCCGGCGCAGTCCCGCCGCTGAGGTCGGGTAACGAAAAAGGCCGAAGCGCACTCTGCTTCGGCCTTTTTCGGTTCACCTCACACCTGTTGCGGGCGGCGGGGAGATCAGGTCACAGCCAAGTGGATCGATCCGAACCCTTTGCACGGTGGTCATTGCGAGCCCCGAAGGGGCGCGGCAATCCAGAAGGGGCGCGCAACGCTCCGGATCGCTTCGTCGCTGCGCTTCTCGCGATGACGATCGGCCCGGCGAGTTGCACCGTGACCGGCGGTTACTCCGCCTTTTCGGCGAGGACGGTCAGCCCCTTTTCATTCACCTCGGCAAAGCCGCCTTCGATGCGGATCATGTCGGGCTGGCTGCGCTCATCGGCATAGACGGCGAGTTCGCCGTCGCGCACCGTTGCCATGAACGGCGCATGGCCCGCCAGCACGCCGAAGTCGCCCTCAGTGCCGGGAACGACCACCTGATACACCTCGCCCGAGCGAACGAGCTTTTCCGGGGTCACGAGTTCGAAATGCAGTGCCATTTTTCTCAGCTCCCCCCTCCCTTTCAAGGGAGGGGCAGGGGGTGGGTGAGCGGCGGGCGGGCTGAATGCCCGGTCGCCGCTGCCGCGGCGAGCGCTGCCTTTGAAGCAGCGCACCCACCCCAACCCCTCCCTTGAAAGGGAGGGGCCGGATGTTTGTTACGCTTCGTTCGCCATCTTCTCGGCCTTGGCAACGGCTTCGTCGATGCCGCCGACCATGTAGAAAGCCGATTCGGGCAGATGGTCATATTCGCCGTTCACGACCGCCTTGAACGAGCGGATCGTGTCTTCCAGCTCGACGAACTTGCCCGGAATGTTGGTGAACACTTCGGCGACGTGGAAGGGCTGGCTGAGGAAGCGCTGGATCTTGCGCGCGCGCGCAACGGTCAGCTTATCCTCTTCCGACAACTCGTCCATGCCCAGAATGGCGATGATGTCCTGAAGCGATTTGTACTTCTGCAGGATCGACTGAACCGCACGCGCGGTTTCATAGTGATCCTGCCCCACGACGCGCGGTTCGAGAACGCGGCTGGTCGAATCGAGCGGATCGACCGCCGGATAGATGCCCAGCTCCGAGATCGCGCGATTGAGCACCGTCGTCGCATCGAGATGCGCGAACGAAGTCGCCGGCGCCGGGTCGGTAAGGTCGTCGGCGGGAACGTAAATCGCCTGAACCGAGGTGATCGACCCCTTGTTCGTCGAGGTGATTCGCTCCTGCAGCTGCCCCATATCGGTCGACAGGGTCGGCTGATAGCCCACTGCCGAGGGAATACGGCCGAGCAGTGCCGACACTTCTGCACCCGCCTGGGTAAAGCGGAAGATATTGTCGACGAAGAACAGCACGTCCTGCCCTTCCTGATCGCGGAAATATTCAGCGATCGTCAGGCCCGACAGCGCAACGCGGGCACGCGCACCGGGAGGCTCGTTCATCTGGCCATAGACCAGCGCAACCTTCGATCCTTCGCTGATCGCTTCGCCCGCTTCGTTCTTGGCGATAACGCCTGCGTCGAGGAATTCGTGATAGAGGTCGTTGCCCTCGCGGGTACGCTCACCGACGCCCGCAAAGACCGACGTGCCGCCATGGCCCTTCGCGATATTGTTGATCAGTTCCTGAATCAGCACGGTCTTGCCGACGCCCGCGCCGCCGAACAGGCCGATCTTGCCGCCCTTGGCATAAGGCGCGAGCAGGTCGATGACCTTGATCCCGGTGACGAGAATCGCGCTCTCGGTCGACTGGTCCATGAACTCCGGCGCCTTGGCGTGGATCGGAGCGGTCAGCCCGGCACCGATCGGGCCGCGCTCGTCGATCGGCTCGCCGACGACGTTCATGATGCGACCCAGCGTCTTGGGGCCGACCGGAACCGAAATCTGCGCACCGGTATCGGTCACGCGCTGGCCGCGGGTCAGACCGTCGGTGCCGTCCATCGCGATGCAGCGAACGGTGTTCTCGCCCAGATGCTGCGCCACTTCGAGCACCAGCCGCTGGCCGTTATTATCGGTTTCCAGCGCCGACAGGATCGCGGGCAGATCGTCGTCAAAGCTGACATCGACGACCGCGCCGATCACCTGGCTGATACGGCCGACATTGTTGGTGCCCGTTACGGGCGGGGTCATTTCAGCGGCGGTTGCCATTGGGTGCTTCCTTGCCTTGCCTTACTCGTCGCCCCGGCGGAGGCCGGGGCCGCTTGCTTTGGTGCGCCTTGCCAGAAATCTGGCGATCCCGGCCTCCGCCGGGGCGACGCGGAGATTACAGCGCTTCTGCGCCCGAGATGATCTCGACCAGCTCGGTCGTGATCGCTGCCTGACGCTTGCGGTTATATTCGATGTTGAGCCGCTTGATGAGGTCGCCCGCATTGCGCGTCGCATTGTCCATCGCGGTCATCTTCGACCCCTGTTCGGACGCCGCATTTTCCCGCATCGCCCGGAAAATCTGTACCGCCACGTTGCGCGGGAGCAGATCGGCGAGGATTCCCTCTTCGTCCGGCTCATATTCGATTGCGGCCGTGCCCTGCGGCGCCGTCGCGTCTTCCGGAACCTTTACCGGAATGATCTGCTGCTGCGTCGGGTCCTGCACCAGCACCGACTGGAAGTGCGAATAGAACAGATGCGCGACGTCGAATTCGCCCGCGTCGAACCGCTCGACCAGATCCTCCGCCCATGCATGCGCATCGGCGAAGCTCAGCTTACCCAGATCGCCCGGCTCGACCGATTTCACGATCTGCCCCGGATAGAGCCGGTTGAGCACCGCGCGGCCCTTTTTGCCGATGCAATAGAATTTGACCGTCTTGCCCTGCTTGATGAGCGCGTCGGCGCGGCGACGGGCGAGGCGGGCGATATTCGCATTGAACGCGCCCGCCAGTCCCTTGTCGCTCGTCGCGACGACGAACAGATGCACCTGATCCTTGCCGGTGCCGGACAGCAGCTTGGGCGTGGTCGAGCTGATCGTCACCTTCGATGCCAGCGACGCAACCACCTTTTCCAGCCGTTCGGCATAGGGGCGGCCGGCCTCGGCGGCGTTCTGCGCGCGCTTCAGCTTCGCCGCAGCGACCATCTGCATCGCCTTGGTGATCTTCTGCGTCGACTTCACCGAGTCGATGCGACCTTTAAGAGCCTTAAGAGAGGCCATTCCTACCTATCACCTCCGTTTGGGCTGAGCCTGTCGAAGCCCTGTGCTTGCTCTTCCGAAGAAGAAGGACCGCCCTTCGACAAGCTCAGGGCCAACGGTTTCATCAATCGTTACGCAAAGGTTTTCGCGAATGCGTCGAGCGCTTCCCTGAGTTTCTTCACCGTATCGTCGCCCAGCGCCTTGGTCGTGCGGATTTCGTTCAGCACATCGGCGTGATTGGTGCGCATATCGGCGAGCATCGCGGCTTCGTAACGCGTGACCTGTTCGGTCGGCACGCTGTCGAGATAGCCGTTGGTGCCCGCATAGATCGCGACCGTCTGCTCTTCGAAGGGCAGCGGTGAGAATTGCGGCTGCTTGAGCAGCTCGGTCAGGCGCGCGCCGCGGTTGAGCAGCTTCTGCGTCGACGCATCGAGGTCCGACCCGAACTGCGCGAATGCCGCCATTTCGCGATACTGCGCCAGCTCGAGCTTGATCGAGCCCGACACCTTTTTCATCGCCTTGGTCTGAGCAGCCGAACCGACGCGGCTGACCGACAGGCCGACGTTGATCGCCGGACGGATGCCCGCGAAGAACAGGTCGGTTTCAAGGAAGATCTGGCCGTCGGTGATCGAAATCACATTGGTCGGAATATAGGCCGAAACGTCGCCCGCCTGCGTTTCGATGATCGGCAGCGCGGTCAGCGAACCCGAACCGTTTGCGTCGTTCATCTTCGCCGCACGCTCGAGCAGACGGCTGTGCAGATAGAAAACGTCACCCGGATAGGCTTCACGGCCCGGAGGACGACGCAGCAGCAGCGACATCTGACGATAGGCGACCGCCTGTTTCGAAAGATCGTCATAGACGATGACGGCGTGCATGCCGTTGTCGCGGAAATATTCGCCCATCGCGCAGGCGGTGTACGGTGCGAGGAACTGCAGCGGAGCAGGCTCCGACGCGGTCGCGGCGACCACGATCGAATATTCCATCGCGCCGTTTTCTTCGAGCTGGCGAACGATCTGCGCAACCGTCGAACGCTTTTGCCCGACCGCGACATAGATGCAGTACAGCTTCTTCGATTCGTCGTCGCCCTTATTGACTTCCTTCTGGTTGATGAAGGTGTCGATGGCGACGGCGGTCTTGCCGGTCTGACGGTCGCCGATGATCAGCTCGCGCTGACCACGGCCGATCGGAACCAGTGCGTCGATGGCTTTCAGGCCCGTCTGAACCGGCTCATGCACCGACTTACGCGGAATGATGCCCGGCGCCTTCTGCTCGACGCGGCGGCGCTCATCGCTCTGGATCGGGCCGCGGCCGTCGATCGGATTGCCGAGGCCGTCCACGACGCGGCCCAGCAGGCCCTTGCCCACCGGCACGTCGACGATCTGGCCGGTGCGCTTCACCGTGTCGCCTTCGCGAATGCCGGAGTCCGGCCCGAAAATCACGATACCGACATTGTCGGCTTCGAGGTTCAGCGCCATGCCCTGCACGCCGCCGTCGAACTCGACCATTTCGCCCGCCTGGACGTTGTCGAGGCCGTGAACGCGCGCAATACCGTCGCCGACCGACAATACGGTGCCGGTTTCGGAGACCTGCGCTTCGGTGCCGAAGCTGGCGATCTGGTCCTTGATGACCTTGGAGATTTCAGCGGCGCGGATATCCATGAATTCTAGCCTTTTAGCCTTTCATCGCGTGCGCGAGGGAATTGAGACGGGTCTTGATGGAGCTGTCGATCATCTGGCTGCCGATCCGAACGATCAGACCACCCAGCAGGTCGGGATCGACCGAAAGGTCAAGCGCGACATCGCGCCCGACCCGGGTGCGAAGCTGCGCCTTCAACGCATCGACCTGCGCTGAGGTCAGCGGATGTGCGGAGGTAACTTCGGCGGTGGTTTCCCCGCGATGCGCGGCGGCCAGCGTGCGGAAATCGCGAATGATCGCCGGCAACTGCGCAAGGCGACGATTTTCCGCGACCGTGCCGAGGAACTTTGCGGTCAGGGAATCGATCTGCATCGCATCGGCAGCGGCGGTGACCGCTTTCACCGCCTGAGCGCGCGTGACGAGCGGGCTCGCCACCAGCCGGGCGAATTCGTCCGATTCGCTGAGTGCTTCGCGGACCTTGCCGAGGCTGTCCTCCACCGTTTCGATTCGCTGCGAATCGCGCGCGAGCTCGAACAGGGCGGTGGCATAGCGTCCGCTAAGGCTTGCCTGAATACCGGCGGAATTCTCCACGCGTCGAGGTTCCTCTTTGGAAAAACTAAATCGCCATACAAAAAAAGGGCGGCAAAGCGCGCCCGTGCATGGGTTGTCGGCTGCTAGCATCGGTAAGCCTGTAGGGCAAGCCGCACGAGAATCGCGAATATGCGATGTTTTCTCTTCGGGCCGCTGTGCTTTGATCGCAATTACCGGGATGCCAGCATGCCGCCCAGGCAAGTAGAGAGGCAGGCGATGGACAAAAAATTCTCTCTTCACGGCGAGCAGGGCCGGATGGCATGGGCGGCATTCGACGCGCGCGACCGGGCCGCCGACGGGCGCTTCGTCGTCGCGGTGAAGACAACGCGGATTTATTGCCGGCCGAGCTGCCCCGCCCGGCGACCGCGCCGTGAAAATGTCGAATTCTTCGCTGACGGCGCTGCTGCGGGGCAGGCGGGCTATCGCCCCTGTCTGCGCTGCCGCCCCGACGATGCGGCGCGCGACGCGGTGGCCGTTACCCGCGCGCTCGCGCTGATCGAGGGAGCGGAGCTGCCGCTGCCGCTCGACGAACTAAGCCGGGCGGTGGGCTATGCGCCGCATCATTTCCAGCGATTGTTCAAACGCGCGACGGGGGTGTCCCCGGCCGCCTATGCCCGCGCGCTGAAGGCGGAGCGTGCGCGCGATTCACTGGCGAAGGAGGAGAGGGTGACCGATGCGATCTACGCTGCGGGCTATTCGGGACCGAGCCGCTTTTATGCGGATAGCAAAGAGCGGCTGGGCATGACGCCGGGCGCATGGAAACGTGGCGGAGAGGGCGTGACGATTCGCTGGACGATCGCTGATACCGATCTGGGCCCGCTGCTGATCGCCGCGACCGACAGGGGGCTGTGCCGCGTTTCGTTCGATGAGGACGCAGCGGTGCTGGTCGAACGCTTCCCCAATGCCGATATCGTGCCGGGCGGCGATGCGCTTGCCGATCTCGCCGCGAAGGTGGTGGCGGAGGTGGAGACGCCCGGCCGTCATAGCGACCTGCCGATCGATGTGCGCGGCACTGCTTTTCAGGAAGCGGCGTGGCAGGCGCTTCGCCGCATCCCGCCCGGCGAAACGCGAAGCTATGCCGAGATCGCCGCCGCAATCGGAAAGCCCGGTGCGGTGCGCGCGGCGGGAAGCGCGTGCGGCGCGAACCATGTCGCGATCCTCATCCCGTGCCACCGCGTCCAGCGCGGCGACGGATCGATGGGCGGCTATGCTTATGGTGTGGAGCGCAAACGCGCGCTGCGGAAGCGCGAGGGGGTGGAGGAGTGAAGGGCGCGGGGCGGGTCAGGGGAGAGCCGCGGGCTGAGCAAAAAGAAGAACGGTGCTTCGACGATGCTCAGCACCAACGGTTCTGGTCGCCCGCTATCATCCATTCCGTTCGCCCTGAGCTTGCCGAAGGGCCGTTCTTCTTCGGACGAGAAAAGAACGGGGCTTCGACAAGCTCAGCCCGAACGGTAAGCGGAGGAATAGCGCCTCCCACGCCCTACCGGTTGAACACCTTTTCGCCGAAGACATTGCCCGCAGGCGCATAGCGGCACACCAGAAAATCATCGCGAGCGTTGCTTTCCAGCGCGCAGCCGACCCGCGTGCTCGCGGGCCATACGATCTGCGTATAGTGCGCGACATCGCCGAAGGTGCCGGTCTTCGAGCTGTCGGGCACCGGCCGGTTCACAAAGAACCGCTTTTCGGCGACCCAATGGCCGACCATCTCGGAATAGAGATAGGCACCGCGCGTTCCGGTCCACAGATTTTCGCCCGATCGGGTGGGGCGGTCCTGCATTTCGGAATGTTCGAATCGTCCGGTCGCGGCGAGTTCGCGCGCATAGGCATCGGCTTCGCGCGCCAGTCCCTCGTCCCAGCTGAGCGGCGCGTCGCCGACTTCCGCCCGGGCGCGATTATGCCCGGTCAGCATCGCCTGTTTCAGCTGATCGGCCCCGCGCGGCGCTTCGCCGGCAAAGCTGCGCGGTTCGACCACGCGCTGCGGCGTGCTGTCCGCCGGAACCGTGCACGCGGCAAGGCCGAGCGCCGTCAGCCCCGCCGCGATCTTCCTAAAACGCATGTCCGTCGCCATATGCCGCTCCATGATCGCCGCCCAAACGCAGCCGCTCGCGCTTTATATCCATTGGCCCTTTTGTGTTTCCAAATGCCCCTATTGCGATTTTAACAGCCATGTCCGCGATAGCGTAGATCAGGCGGCGTGGTGCGAGGCGCTGCTCGCCGATATGGCGCATGAGGCGGCGCTGCTGCCCGGACGGCGGCTGGGGTCGATCTTTTTCGGCGGCGGTACGCCATCGCTGATGCCGCCCGAAACGGTTGCGGCTTTGCTCGCGGCGGCGGAGCGGCACTGGGGGTTCGGTCGGGAAATTGAAATCACGCTGGAGGCCAACCCTTCCTCGGTCGAGGCGGCGCGGTTCGGCGATCTGGCGCGCGCGGGGGTCAACCGGGTGTCGCTGGGATTACAGGCGCTCGACAACGAAGTGCTCGGCTTTCTGGGCCGCGCGCATGATGTGGCCGAGGGGCTGGCGGCGCTGGAAACCGCGCAAAAGGCGTTCGACCGGGTGAGCTTCGACCTGATCTATGCCCGGCCCGGCCAGACGCTTGAAGCATGGGAGGCGGAGCTTTCGCGTGCCTTGTCCTTCGGGACCGAACATCTGTCGCTCTACCAGCTGGTGATCGAACCGGGCACCCGTTTCGCCACGCTGTTCGCGAAGGGCGAGCTGACGCTGCCCGAGGGTGATGCCGCCGCCGATCTGTTCGACGCGACGCGCAGCATGAGCGCGAGCGCGGGGCTTCCCGCTTATGAGATCTCCAACCATGCCCGGCGGGGGGCGGAAAGCCGTCATAACCTCACCTATTGGCGCTATGGCGATTATGCCGGGATAGGGCCGGGCGCGCATGGGCGGCGACTGCACAGCGCGACGTTGCGCCACAAAAAGCCGGAAAACTGGATGGCGGCGGTGGCGCGCAACGGCCATGGGCTGAAGGCCGAGGATGCGCTCGAACCCGATATCCGCGCGACCGAGGCGATCCTGATGGGGCTCCGGCTCGACGAGGGCGTCGACCTCGCCCGGATCGCCGGGATCGGCGAGGCTGCGCCCGACCGCTGGCTGGATGCCGACCGCATCGCCCGGCTTGCCGCGCAGCGGCTGGTCGAGGCGACGCCCGACCGGCTGCGCGTTACCCAGGCGGGCATGCCGCTGCTCGACGCGATATTGCGAGAGATCGTGGTCGATCCCGTCGACTGATCCCCACGCCTTCGCCATTGCGAACCCGGCTTGGTGCCGCGCTCCTTCGGGCTCGCAATGACGACCTGTGGCGCGGGAATCAGTCGAAATTGCTCGGCGCGGGCGAGATTGTCACCGTTTGCCCGTCGCGGATTTCCTGCACTTCCAGCGCGCGCTGGGCGACGCCGTTTTTGTTGAAGCGGAACGCGCCGTCCAGTCCGGCAAAACCGTCATCGCTCATCAGGTCGCTGACCGGAAAGGGCTGGCCCATCTTCCAGTCGCGCGCGATCCGCACGGTCAGCAGTACGACATCATAGCCGATCGTCGACAGCCGATAGGGTGCTTTGCCGAAGCGCGAGCGATATTTCTCGGCATATTGGCGGTACAGCCCGTCGGGTACGCTGGCGAACCATGCGCCGTTCAGCGCCTTGTTATCACCGACCGCCGAATCGGTGTTCCACAATTCGGTGCCCAGCACCTTTGCCGATGCGCCGGTCGTCGCCCGGATCGTCGGGATGGCGAGCGCCGCCGTCCCTGCGCTGTCGGCGATCAGGATCGCCTGATAGGGCGAGGTCGCCGGGATGCGCTTGACCGCCGCGTCGATCGAGGCGCGGCTGCGATTATAGGTCTGGATCGACACGACATCGCCCTTTTGCTGCCGCACCGCGCGCAGCAGCGCGTCCGATGCGCGCTCGCCATACAGGCCGATGGGAACCAGCGCCGCGAACTGGGTCATGCCGCTCTTCGCTGCATAGCTCACCACCCGCTCGATCGACTGGGCAGGCGAATAGCCAAGGATAAAGGCGCCGTTTCCGGCGACCGAACTGTCGTTCGAAAAGCTGAGCACGGGAACTTTGGCCGCTGCGGCGATCGGCGTTACCGCACGGACATCCTCCGACAGAAGCGGGCCGAGGATCAGGCCGTTGCCGTCCTCGATTGCGCGGCGCGCAGCGGAAGCTGCGCCGCCCGCCGTGTCATAGGTGGTGATCCGCACCTTTTCGCTTTTGGTGTCGAGCAGCGCCATCTGAGTCGCATTGGCGATCGACTGGCCCACCCCCGCATTGGTGCCCGACATCGGGACAAGGAGCGCGACGCGGTGCCGCTGGTCATCCTGCGGGATGCCGGGGCGCACTGGTTCGGGGTTTTCGGCGGGGCGCGTCGGCCGGGGCGGGGGCTGGTTCGTTTCGGGCGCTCCGCGCGGAACGATGCCCGAACAGGCGCTGAGCGCCATCGCCCCTGCCAGCGCGATCATGCGGAAGAGGCCCATGCCCCGTTGCGGTTTCACTATGGCCTCTGCCATTACAATCTCCATGCACCCCAATTTTGCGCCAGGTCTCTATATCGTCGCCACGCCGATCGGCAATCTCGGCGACCTCACCCCACGCGCCGCAGCGGTCCTTTCCGCCGCCGATGTGATCGCGGTGGAGGATAGCCGCGTCACTGCCGGGCTGCTCCGCCATATCGGGGTGAAGCGGGTGATGATACCCTATCATGACCATAATGCGGAAAGCGTCCGGCCCGGCCTGATCGAGCGGATGGGCCGCGAAGTGGTCGCGCTGGTCTCCGACGCGGGAACGCCGCTGATTTCCGACCCGGGGTATAAGCTGGTGCGCGAAGCGCGGGCGGCGGGGCATCTGGTAGCGACGATTCCGGGTGCGTGCGCAGCGGTTTCGGCGCTGACGCTGGCCGGGCTGCCGACCGACCGGTTTTTCTTTCTGGGTTTCCTTCCCACCAAGGCCAAGGCGCGCGCCGATGCGATTGTGGAGGTCGCTGGCGTGCGGGCGACGCTGGTCCTGTACGAATCGGGGCCGCGGCTTGCCGCGCTGCTCGCCGCGCTGGCCGAGGGGCTTGGCGAACGCGAAGCGGCGGTCGCGCGCGAGATCACGAAAAAGTTCGAGGAGTGCGTCACCGGAACGCTTGCCGGGCTCGCCGCGCATTATGCCGATGCCCCGCCGCCGAAAGGCGAGATCGTCGTGGTCGTCGGCCCGCCGGGCGAGGCACCGCCCGCCAGCGAGGAAGATGCCGATGCAGCGCTCGCCGAAGCGCTCACCCGCCTGCCGGTGTCGAAGGCGGCGGGTGAGGTTGCGAAGCGGCTGGGGCTCGATCGCAAGGCGCTGTACGCCCGCGCGCTCGAGATGAAGCAGTGACCGACCGCCGCCGCGCCGAGATGCGCGGGCGAAGCGGGGAAACGGTCGCGGCATGGTTCCTGCGCATCAAAGGCTGGCGAATCCTCGACAGCCGGGTGCGCACCAAAAGCGGCGAGGTCGATCTGGTGGCCAAGCGCGGCGGGATCATTGCGTTCGTCGAGGTGAAGACACGCAGCCGGGCGGAAGAGCTCGACCATGCGATCGACGAACGGCGGCTGGCGCGAGTCGCGGCGGCGGCAGAGATGCTTGCGCCGCGCTATGCGACCAGGGGCGAGGATGTGCGGATCGACGTCGTGCTGGTGACGCCGTCGCTGCGCCCGGTGCATATCGAAAATGCGTGGATCGGGTGAGCTCCCCGTCGCCCCGGCACTCCATCGTCGCCCCGGCGAAGGCCGGGGCCGCCCTGTTGTGCATCCCATCCACCGGCCCCGGCCTCCGCCGGGGCGACGATTAATGGTCTGCGCCAACACGGTCCTTTCCCTGCGCCGGGGCGACGGAGAGGGCGACGTGCGGCCCTGCACGTGACTTGGCGACATCGGCACCCTAAATGACCGTTCGGGCTGAGCACTGTCGAAGCCCTGCACTTCTTTTCGCTCGTCGGGAAGAAAGAACGGCTCTTCGACTTCGCTCAGGGCCAACCGAGTTTGAAGGACGCATATGACCCTGACCGTCGCCTGCCAGATGGACCCGCTCGACAAGATCAATATCGCCGGGGATTCGACCTTTGCGCTGATGCTGAAGGCGCAGGCGCGCGGCCATCGGCTCTTTTATTATCCCCCCGAAGCGCTGAATTATTCGGACGGGCGCGTCTGGGCAAAGGCATGGCCGGTCGAGGTGCGCGCGAACCCGGACGATCATTTCACGCTGGGCGATCCGGTCAATCTCGACCTTGGCGAAGAGGCCGATGTCGTGCTGATGCGACAGGACCCGCCTTTCGATCTCGGCTATATCACCGCCACCCACATTCTTGAGCGGATCAGCGACCGGACGGTGATCCTCAACGAGCCCGCGCAGGTGCGCAATGCGCCCGAAAAAATGTTCGTGCTCGATTATGCGCGCTACATGCCGCCCACGCTCATCACCCGCAGCTATGACGAGGCGCGGGCGTTTCTCGATACGCATGGGTCGATCGTGGTGAAGCCGCTGCACGGCAATGGCGGCAAGGCGATTTTCAAGATCGATTCGGACGGGCAGAATCTCTCTTCGCTGATCGAGGTGTTCAACAATGCCTATCGCGAGCCGCATATGGTGCAGGCCTTCCTTCCCGACATTGCCAAGGGCGACAAGCGCATCGTGCTGGTCGATGGCGAGGTTGCGGGCGCGATCAACCGCCTGCCGGGCAAGGGCGAGATCCGCTCGAACCTCGCGGTCGGGGGCAGCGCGGAGAAGACCGAACTGACCGAAACCGAGCGCGAAATCTGCGCGGCGATGGGGCCTGAGCTGAAGAAGCGCGGGCTGATCTTTGTCGGGATCGACGTGATCGGCGGCAAATGGCTCACCGAAATCAACGTCACCTCGCCAACCGGAATCGTCGCGATCGACAAGTTCAACGGCACCGACAGTTCGGGGATGATCTGGGACGCGGTCGAACGGCGCGTGGGTGAATTGACGACGCGCTGAAGCGCCGCCCGGACCTTTACGACGATACGGCGCGTTCGTTCGCATCCATGGGCCAGTTCGTCATCAACCTGATCGCCGCAGGCGGATATTGGGGCATTGCGTTCCTGATGGCGCTGGAAAATGTCGTGCCGCCGATCCCGTCCGAACTCATCATGGGGCTGGGCGGAATCGCGGTGGCGCGCGGCAACATGAACCTCGAACTGCTGCTGATCGCCGGTACGATCGGCAGCGTCGTCGGCAATTGCTTCTGGTATTGGGTCGGGCGAAAGCTGGGCGTCAAACGGCTCAAACCCTTTGTCGATCGCTGGGGCCGCTGGCTGACGGTCGATTGGGCCGAGATCGAACGCGTCGAGCGATTCTTCCACAAACATGGCGGCTGGATGGTGTTCGTCTGCCGCTTCCTCCCCACCTTTCGCACCATGATCTCGCTGCCTGCGGGCATGACGCATATGGGTCTGCCGCGCTTCCTTGCCTGGACGACGACCGGCACGCTGATCTGGAACGCCGTGCTGGTCGGCGCGGGCTATTATCTGGGGCGCAACTTCAGCAAGCTCGATCAGGTTATCGGGCCGGTGACGATCGCGATCGTGGCGCTGGTCGCGCTCTGGTATCTTTGGCGCGTCTTCACATGGAAGCCTTCGCCGAGCGAGGAGTGATTCCCGGACCGGATCGTCAGCGAGGAGCCCAGCGACGAAGCGATCCAGTGACGCACGCGCGACGGCGCTGGATTGCCGCGCCCTGCCGGACTCGCAATGACGATAACGCCTTATATCAAGCGGCTCATCCCTCCGCGCGCGGATGGGCGTTGCGATACACGTCCAGCAGATGCGCCGCATCGACTCGCGTATAGATCTGCGTCGAACTGAGGCTGGCATGGCCCAGCAATTCCTGAAGGCTGCGCAAATCCGCGCCGCGCCCCAGCAGATGCGTCGCGAAACTGTGGCGCAGCGCATGCGGGGTGGTGCGATCCGACAGGCCGAGCACGGCCCGCGCGTGCCGCACCGAACGGCGCACCAGCGCGGGCGATAGCGGGCCTCCCTTTACCCCGCGAAAGATCGGCGATCCGGACGACACACCGAAGGGACAAAGATCGGCATAGCGTTCCAGCGCCTCGCGCACCTGCGGCAATAGCGGGACCATCCGCGTCTTCGACCGCTTGCCGGTAACGCTGAGCGTTTCGCCCAGCGGAAAGATGCCGCCCTCGAGCATCAGCGCCTCACCGATGCGAAGCCCCGCGCCGTAAAGCAGCAGCAGCACCGCCCAGTCGCGCGCCGCGATCCACGGTTCGCTCGCCTCCTCCGCCACCGTTTCGGCGAGCGCCAGCACTTCATCCGGCGCGATCGGGCGCGGCACGCCTTTTTTGACGCGAGGGCCCTTCAGCGGCGGGCCGCTTGTCCCTTCGCCTGCCCAGGACAGAAACCCGCGTATCGCCGATACCTCCCGCGCCGCCGACACATTGGACAGACCCTCGCTGCGGCGATGGGCGAGATAGGCGCGAAGATCGGCAGCGCTTACCCGGCCAAGCGCGGCGCGCGAAATCTCCTCGCCCCAATGCTGTCCCAGAAACGCGACAAGGCGCGCCGCCGTCGCCCGATAGGCGCGCACCGTATGCTCCGAACGCCGCCGGTCGGTGCCGAGATGGCGGGCAAAGCCCGTGGGAAGATCGGATATCATGACTATTGCCCTTGCGGCACCATAGCGCGCCGCCGTGAATATATCACGGACCATCCGGTAAAACGCGTAGCTGAAAGATACCGTTCATCAAGGCCCGGCTTATATGCATTGCAACAGGGGGAAGTGACCGTGCATCCGGGCAGTGCGCGATCACCGGTGAAATGGGCGGTTTGCCGCCGGGTAAGGATTTGGGACGATCGATGATTCATGGCGCTCGGCAGATCAATGCATCGCATGCTGAATCGCCCGTCGGGTTCCACGGTCCCTACAGGCACCAGCAACTCGTCGACGCCATTGTCGCTGCGGTGCGCGCGGGCGATGATGACGCAGTCAACCGGCTGGACCGGGTCCTGCGCGAGCTGGAGCGCCAGCAGCGCCATTTCCGCTAAGCCCGCACCGCGCCGCACCGCCCGGGAGCGACGCGGCGCGAGCGCGAGGCAATTGCCGTTCAGCCGATCGTCTGACCCGTCTTGCCCCAGTCGGCGAGGAAGCCCTCAATCCCCTTGTCGGTCAGCGGATGTTTGATCAGCTGGCGGATCACCTGCGGCGGCGCGGTCATCACATCGGCGCCCAGCTTCGCCGCTTCGAGGATGTGGACGGGGTGGCGCACGCTCGCCACCAGAATCTCGGTATCGAACATATAATTGTCGTAGATCAGCCGGATATCTTCGATCAGGCGCATGCCGTCGAACCCGATATCGTCGTGACGCCCGACGAACGGCGAAATGAAGGTCGCGCCCGCTTTCGCCGCGAGCAGCGCCTGATTGGCGGAAAAGCACAGCGTCACATTGACCATCGTGCCGTCGCTGGTCAGCGCCTTGCAGGTTTTGAGGCCGTCGATGGTCAGCGGCACCTTGATCGCGACATTGTCGGCGATCTTGCGCAGCACTTCGGCCTCTTTCATCATGGTTTCATGGTCGAGCGCGACCACTTCGGCCGAAACCGGCCCCGGCGTGATGCCGCAGATTTCCTCGACCACTTCGAGGAATTTGCGACCCGATTTGTGGATCAGCGACGGGTTGGTGGTGACGCCGTCGACCAGACCGGATTCGGCCAGATCGCGGATTTCGGCGGTATCGGCGGTATCGACAAAGAATTTCATGGCTTGGCTTTCCCTGGCAGGCAGAATTTCGAGCGCTCCCTAACCGCTGATCGGCGAAAGGTCACCCCGGATCGAACCGGCAGCGCCTATTCGCCGCTGCGCGCGCGCAGCCGATCGCGCAGCGCGACCAGTGCGCCGCGCAGTTCCTGCACCTCGGGCACGCTGCATCCGCTGGCGGCAAAGACGCGTTCGGGCAGGCGCGCCGCCTCGCCGCGCAGATTGCGCCCCTTGTCGGTCAGCGAAACGATCACCCGCCGCTCATCCTGCGGACTGCGCTGACGATCGACCAGCCCCAGCGTTTCGAGGCGTTTGAGGAGCGGCGTCAGCGTATTGGTTTCGAGCATCAGCCGCTCGCCAATCTCACCCACGCGAACCGAGTCGCGCTCCCACAGCACCAGCAGTACCAGATATTGCGGATAGGTGACGCCCAGCCGGTCGAGCAGCGGCTTGTACATGCGCGTGATCGCATGGTTCGCGGAATAAACCGCGAAACACAATTGGTTATCCAGCGCCAGCAACTCGGCGGAAAGATCGGGTTCGGCCGTTTCCATCGCCCTTCTATAGCGCGGCGAAGCGCAAAGACGAAATAGCGCGCGTCGTATCTTGAACGATTATATCGTGCACGATATATATCATGCCCCTAAAGGAGATATCCGACATGAAGACGCTCTATTCGACCAGTGCCGTGGCAACCGGCGGACGCGAAGGAAGCGCGCGCTCGAAAGACGGCGCGCTGGATGTGACGCTCACCACCCCGAAAGAACTGGGCGGGGGCAGCGGCGCAGGCACCAATCCCGAACAGTTGTTCGCCGCTGGCTATGCGGCCTGTTTCCTGAGCGCGGCAAAGCTGATCGCGGGCCAGCGCAAGGTGACGTTGCCCGATGAAGCCGCCATCACCGCAACGGTCGGCATCGGTCCGAATGACAAGGGCGAAGGCTATGGCCTTGCCGTCGCGCTGACTGCTGATTTCCCCGGTATCGAGCGCGACGAAGCGCAGGCGATCGTCGATGCCGCGCATGCTGTCTGCCCGTACAGCAATGCGACGCGCGGCAATATCGACGTAACGCTCTCGCTCGCCTGAGCCGGAGCGAAGGGGCGCGGCATCTGAGCGCGCCCCTTCCTCCCTCGCGCGCGTCGCGGTAAGGCACCGCCATGCAGTCTTCCCGCGCCCGGGTCATCATCATGAACGCAGCGCTCGGCCCGCTCGATTACCGGGTGCCGCACGGCATGACCGTAGGGCCGGGGTCGATCGTCGTCGCACCGCTCGGCCCGCGCCAGCTATTGGGCGTGGTGTGGGAGGCGGACCGGCTTCCGACCGAAGAGGTCGGCGACAACCGGCTGCGCAACCTGATCGGCGTGATGGACGCGCCGCCGATTTCCGCGCCGCTGCGCCGCCTGATCGAATGGACGGCAGACTATTATCTCGCCGCCCCCGCCTCCGTCCTGCGCATGGCGCTTGCCTCCACATCGGCGCTGGAGGGCGCACGCACCACGCTGGAATATCGTGCGACGGGCGAAGTGCCGCAACGCTTAACGCCGCAGCGCGAACAGGCGCTCGAACGGATCGGCGAGCGGCAGGGCAGCATCCGCGAACTCGCCGCCATGGCCGAAGTGTCGGACGCCGTGCTGCGCGGACTGGTAAAGACCGGCGCGATCGAATCGGTCGAGGTCGATCTCGACGCGCCGTTCCCCATCCCGGTCGCCGATTTCGCCCCGCCCGAACTCGCCCTGCGTCAGGCGGAGGTTGCGGGCGTGCTGCGCGATGCCGTGGCGGAGCACGCCTTCCGCCCCTTCCTGCTCGACGGGGTCACCGGATCGGGCAAGACCGAAGTCTATTTCGAGGCGGTGGCAGAGGCGATCCGGGCGCGGCGGCAAACGCTCGTCCTGCTCCCCGAAATCGCGCTGACCCAGCCGTTTCTCGCGCGCTTCGCCAAACGCTTCGGCTGCGAACCCGTGGCATGGCATTCGGACCTTCGCCAGTCGCAGCGGCGGCGCGCATGGCGGGCGATTTCGAGCGGGGAGGCGCTGGTAACGGTGGGCGCGCGATCGGCCTTGTTCCTGCCTTACGCCAATCTTGGCTGCATCATCGTCGATGAAGCGCATGAAACCAGCTTCAAACAGGAAGAGGGCGTGCATTATCACGCCCGCGACGTGGCGGTGATGCGCGGCCTGTTCGAAAAATGCCCCGTCGTGCTGGCGTCTGCCACGCCTGCGATCGAAACCCGGCATCAGGTCGAACTGGGCCGCTATACCGAGTTGAAATTGCCGGGGCGCTTCGGCAAGGCCGAACTGCCGACGCTGGAGGCGATCGACATGATCTCCGATCCGCCCGAACGCGGCCGCTGGATCGCGCCCAAACTGGTCAAGGCGATCGACGCAACGCTGGAGCGCAAGGAACAGGTGCTGTTGTTCCTCAACCGGCGCGGCTATGCACCACTCACCCTGTGCCGCAATTGCGGTCACCGGTTCCAATGCCCGAATTGCACCGCGTGGATGGTCGAGCATCGGCTGACGTCGCGGCTCGCATGCCACCATTGCGGGCATACCATGCCGACGCCGCGAATCTGCCCCGAATGCCGCGAGGAGGATACGCTGGTCGCCTGCGGCCCCGGTGTCGAGCGGATCGCCGATGAGGCAGCGGCGCTCTGGCCCGAAGCGCGCACCGCGATCGTCACCTCCGACACGCTCTGGTCGCCCGCGCGCGCCGCCGAATTCGTCCGGCGAATGGAGGCGGGTGAGATCGATATCGTGATCGGCACCCAGCTGGTGACCAAGGGCTATCACTTCCCCAATCTGACGCTGGTGGGCGTGATCGACGCCGATCTGGGGCTGGAGGGCGGCGACCTTCGCGCCGCGGAAAAGACGTTTCAGCAGATCATGCAGGTATCGGGCCGGGCAGGGCGGGGCGAGAAACCCGGCACCGTCTATATCCAGACGCATTCGAAGGATGCGCCGGTGATGCAGGCGCTGGTCACCGGCGATGCGGAAAGCTTTTACGCGGCGGAGACCGATGCGCGGCGCGATGCCGATGCGCCGCCCTTCGGCCGCTATGCCGCGATCATCGTGTCGAGCGAGGATAAGGAGGCGGCACAGCTTACCGCGACCGCCATTGCCCGCGCAGCGCCCGACATCGCCGATATGATGGTCTTCGGTCCCGCGCCCGCGCCGCTCGCCATGCTGCGCGGGCGGCACCGGTTCCGCCTGCTCGTCCATGCACGCCGCGCGCTTGCTGTGCAGGATGTGATCCGCGACTGGATCGGCGCGCTCAACTGGTCGCCCAAAGTGCGCGTCGCGGTCGATGTCGATCCGTACAGCTTCCTCTGACGGTCTTGCGAAAGCCCGACCGATCGGGGACAAGGCGCGAGGGCAAGCGGATGAGGGAGAGGGATGCGGCTGTTGCGCGTGCTGATGATGGTGGTCGCTGCGATCGCCTGCACCGGCGTGCCTGCCAGTGCCGATGATATTTCGGCGGCGGCGCGCGGGGTGGTGCGGGTCGTTATTATCGCGCAGGCGGATGGCGAGGAGCTGGGGCGCGGCCATGGCAGCGGCTTCGCCATCGCGCCCAACCGCATCGTCACCAATGCCCATGTCGTTGAACTGGCGAACAAATTCCCCTCGCTGGTGACGATCGACATCGTGCCCGAAAGCGGCGATGCGCATTATGAGGGCGAACTGGTCGCCTTCGATCCCGATGCCGATCTCGCCATCATTCAGTTTGACGGGCCGCCTTTGCCGCCCCTGACCTTGTATTCGCCATCGCTGCCCGACGGGGCGGGGTTGGTGTCGCTCGGCTATCCCGGCAATGTCGACAAGGCGACGATGGAATCGCTGTCGCAAATGCTCATCCCGACCGCGCCGGTGCGATCGAGCGGTATCCTGTCGACGCATCGCGACCTTCGCGGGCTCGGCACGATCGAGCATACCGCGCAGATTGCACGCGGCAATTCGGGCGGGCCCCTGCTCGACCAGTGCGGGCGCGTGGTGGGCGTGAACCGGGCGGTGACCAGCGCCGACGATGGCGATGGCGGTTTTGTGATGTCGCTTGATGAAAACGCGCTGGCCGCGTTCCTGAAAGCACAGAAACAGCCCTTCCGCTCGGTCGACTGGCCCTGCACCAGCATGCAGGCGGTGATGGATGCGGCGCGCGAGCGTGCCAGCCGTCAGGCGGATAACAACGAGGAAGCAGCGCGCGAGCGGCGGTTTCAGGCGCTGCGTGCGCAGGACGCCGCGGTCGCTGCGGCGCGGGCGAAGAATGACGCAACCCGCGAAAATATGATGGGCGGCGCGGCGCTGCTGCTCGTGCTCGGCGCGCTTGGCGTCGGTGCGGGCGGGTGGATCGATAGCAAGGGCAATCGCCGCCGCGCGATTCAGGTTGCGGCGGCGGGCGGTGCGGTCATGATCGGCGCTGTCGTGCTGTTCGTGCTGCGCCCCGATTTCGACCCGGCGAGCCTCGACACGGACAAGGGGCAGGCGGGCGGCGATAGCGGCGCTGCACTGGTGTCGGGCAAGCTCAAATGCAGCTTCGACCCCGATCGCAGCCGGGTGACGGTTTCGGACGCAGCCCCGATGACGCTCGACTGGAAACAGGGCTGCGTCGCGGGACGCACCCAATATGTCGAGGGCGCGGACGGCTGGACGCGGATTCTCGTCCCCGACAATGAAGCGAGTGTGACGGTAAACCATTTCGATCCCGCATCGCGCAGCTTTACCAGCGACCGCTATCTGCTGCCGCGCGATGCGATGGCGCGGGTGCGCGAGCTGCGCACCGATGCCGAGCTGAAGAGCTGCACCAGCGATCAGGCGAAGCTGGGCGAGCTTGCCTCACGCCAGTCGGCGATCCGCGCCGCGCTGCCCGAACAACCCGATGAGCGGCTGGTCTATAGCTGTTCGCCGCAATGACCGAAGGGGGACTATCCATGCGAAGCCTTGCCGCCGCCGCGCTCCTGCTGATTGCAGCAGCGCCGCCCGTATATGCCCAAACCGACGTGTCGGTATCGGTTGCGCCCGGTCTGGGCGAAACGCATTCGGGGAGGTTGCTGATCTTCGCCGAAAAGGTCGCGCCCGATGCCAAACCGCAGGAGGAGGTCGATACCTCCGCCTTCAACCCTACCGGCACGGCAGTGGCGGGGCGCGAGGTGACCGATTTCCGACCCGGCACGCCGGCGCTGATCGGGACCGGCACCGATGCCTTTCCGACGCCTTTTGCCGAGCTTCCGGCCGGCACCTATCGCTTTCAGGCGGTGCTCGACCCCGATCACAGCTATGCCTATGCGGGCCGCGACGCGGGTGATCTGGTCTCGCCGGTGGTGCAGGCGAGCTTGCCCGGCGCGGTGCCGGTGCTGACGCTGGACAAGGCACTGCCGAAAACCGATTTCGACGCGGTGCTGGCGCGCTATCCCGAAGACCTGCGCGCTGCGGTTGATCAGGGGCTGAAATCGGTTCGGCCGGTCGATTTCCAGAGCACGGTCATGACCCGTTTCTGGGGCAGGCCTACCGCGATTCACGGCTGGGTGGCGCTGCCGCCCGGCTATAACCCGAACGGCAAAGCGACCTTTCCCACCGTCTATTCCGACGGCGGGTTCGGCAGTTCGCTCGATTCGGCGAAGATGAGCGCGGCGATGATGGCGCACCGGATGGCGACGGGTGAAATGCCGCCGATGATCTGGGTCTATCTCGACCATCATATCGCCACCGGCACGCATGAATTCGCCGATTCGAAGAATAACGGGCCATGGGGCACCGCGCTGGTCACGGAACTGATTCCGGCGCTCGAACGCCAATATCGCATGGATGGGCGAGCAAGCAGCCGCTTCCTGACCGGGCATAGCTCGGGCGGCTGGTCGACGCTGTGGCTTCAGGTCAAATGGCCAAAGGTGTTCGGCGGCACCTGGCCGACCTCGCCCGACCCGAGCGATTTCCACGATTTCACCAATGTGAATCTCTATGCTGACAACGCCAATTTCTATCACGGCCCTGACGGCAAGCCGCTGCCGCTGATCCGCGACAAGGGCAAGGCGATCGCGACGACGAAGGAATTCGGCGAGCTGGAGCATGTGCTGGGCAGCTATGGCGGTCAGTTCGCCAGCTTTGAATGGGTATTCTCGCCGCGCTGCCCCGATGGCCGCCCCTGTCCAATATTCGACCGGGCGACGGGCGCAGTCGATCCGAAGGTCGCGCGCTACTGGATCGACAATTATGACGTCGCGCATATCGTAAAGCGCGACTGGCATGCGATCGGTCCGGACGTGAAGGGCAAGCTGCACCTGATCGTCGGTACGGCGGATACCTTCTATCTCGACGGCCCCGCGCACCGGCTGCAAAAGGTGCTGGAGGAGGTCGGCGATACCTCCAAATTCCGCTTCATTCCGGACCGCACCCATTTCGACCTGTTCCGCATCGGCGACGACCGGCAGGGCCTGATGAAGGTGATCGGCAAGGAAATGTACGACATCGCCCGCCCCGGTAATGACTGGCAGGCGAAGCAGTAAGAGTCCGGCGAGAAAGATCGTCATTGCGAGCCCCGCAGGGGCGCGGCAATCCAGGGCGGTACGCGCGCGCCGCTGGATCGCTTCGTCGCTTCGCGCCTCGCGATGACGATCGGGTCAGCGCGTCATGACACGCTGCGTTGATGTGGACCTATGCGCGTATTGCGATCGTCGTCACCCCAGCGAAAGCTGCGGCCTCCGGGGGGCTTGGGGAGAACCGATCCGCGCACCTGCAGCAGATGCCAGCTTGCGCTGGCATGACGGCGAGGGGATGGGGCGCCATCCATGCAGCCTGGTATAACGCCTGTGCAATCCCGGCATCAGCGCGATGCGGACAGGGGCGGCCGATCCGGTGCCCCTGCCTGCACAAACCATCAGAACACCGCGTCGACCAGCTTGCGGAACGCGTCCGCGCGGTGGCTGATTTCGTGCTTCTTCGCCGGGTCCATTTCGCCGAACGTTTCGCTTTCGCCCAGTGGCACGAACATCGGGTCATAGCCGAAGCCGACATTCCCGCGCGGCGGCCAGACGAGCTGACCCTCGACCGACCCTTCGAACCATTCGACATGGCCGTCGGGCCAGGCGAGCGCGAGCATGCACACGAAATGCGCCGACCGGCTGACGTCCGGTCCCTTTTCGGCGAGCTTCCCCTCGACCTTGCCCATGGCCATATACCAGTCGCGTCCCGGTGGCCCCTCGACCGGCTGCCGCTCCGCCCAGTCGGCGGTGTAGACGCCGGGCGCATTGCCAAGCGCCTCGACGCACAGCCCGCTATCGTCGGCGAGCGCGGGCAGGCCCGAAAGGTCCGCTGCCTGCATCGCCTTCAATTCGGCATTGGCATAAAAGGTCGTGCCGTTCTCGACCGGTTCGGGAAGGTCGAGTTCTTTCGCCGATACCGGCTCGATGCCGAAGGGTTTCAGCAGTTCGCGAATCTCGCGCACCTTGCCCTCATTATGGCTGGCGATGACCAGCTTGCCGGGCGTGAGTTTGCGGATCGCCTGCGGCGCATCGCCCCCGATCCCTTCTTCGGGGCCGCTCACTTGCCGACAGCCTTTAGCTGCGCCGCGAAGATTTCGTTACAGCCCATCCGCGCGAGGCGGAGCAGGCGAAGCAGCGCTTCCTCGTCATAGGTCGCGCCTTCCGCCGTCGCCTGCGCCTCGGCGATATTGCCGTCGGACAGCAGCACGAAATTGGCGTCGGCATCGGCGTTCGAATCCTCGTCATAATCAAGGTCGAGCACCGGATTGCCCTGATAGATGCCGCAGCTGACCGCCGCGACCTGCTTCTGAATCGGATCGGCGGCCAGATCGCCCTTTGCGATCAGCTTGTCGACGGCCATCCGCAGCGCGACCCATGCGCCCGAAATCGACGCGGTGCGCGTGCCGCCATCGGCCTGAATCACATCGCAATCGAGCGTGATCTGGCGTTCGCCGAGCAGTTTCAGGTCGGTCACCGCGCGCAAGCTGCGCCCGATCAGCCGCTGAATCTCCTGCGTCCGGCCCGATTGCTTACCCTTCGCTGCTTCGCGGCTGCCGCGTGTATGGGTGGCGCGGGGCAGCATGCCATATTCAGCCGTGACCCAGCCTTCGCCCTTGCCGCGCAGCCAGGGCGGAATGCGTTCTTCCACGCTTGCCGTCACCAGCACGCGGGTATCGCCGAACCCGATCAGCACCGATCCTTCGGCATGGCGGGTGAAGTTCGGTTCGATCGTGATGGGGCGCATCTCGTCGGGGCTGCGGCCGGATGGGCGCATGAACATTTCTCCTTTGGTCTCGTTATCGCGGCACCTAGACCCCGTCGCGCCGTCGCGCCAGTGTCGCCGCGATATTCCGCTCAAAGGGACCGTATATGATGAAGAAGCGCCTTTCGATCCTGATCCCGCTCGCCGCGCTTGCCGGCTGCGCGCATAACGAGGCGCAGCCGGGTGAGGGGAGCACCGCCGGGCCTGAGGCGATCCGCTATGAAACCAGCCCCTGTTTCGGCATGTGCCCGGTATATACCGTCACCGTCCGCCGCGACGGCAGCGGCACCTTTACCGGCATGCGCAACACGCAGGTGAAGGGCGACCGCACCTTTACCGTCACCCCGGCGCAATATGCCGCTTTCGCCGCGCGCCTCGCGCCCTATCGCCCCGAAGGCGAGAAATTATATCAGCCCGGATCGCCGCTGTGCGAAAATGCCGCGACCGATATGCCGGGCGTGGATGTGAAATGGACCGGGCCGAAGGGGACCGATCATCTCAACGTCTATTATGGCTGCGACCGGCGGAAGAACGGCGCGATGATCGATGCGCTCGGCAATGCCGTGGACTCGCTTCCCATCGAATCGCTGATCGGCGAGCGCCCTTGAGCGGGGCGCGGCTTGCGCTACATCATAGGATATGATGGCACCGCCGATCACCGAATTGTCCGAACGCGCGCGCGACATCTTCCGCGCCACGGTCGAGGCATATCTCGATTCGGGGCTGCCGGTCGGATCGCGCACGATTTCGCGGCTCCCCGGCTTCAACCTGTCGCCCGCATCGGTGCGCAATGTGATGCAGGATCTCGAAGAGCTGGGCCTGCTCGCCGCGCCGCATACCAGTGCGGGGCGTATGCCGACCGATTTCGGCCTCCGCCTGTTCGTCGACGGCATGATGCACGCGCTCGAACCCAGCAGCGAGGAGCGCGCGGCGATCGAATCGCGGGCAGGCGAAGCCGGATCGATTGAGGAGGCGCTGTCCAACACCACTGCCGCGCTGTCGGGCCTGTCGGCCTGTGCGGGCATGGTGATGGTGCCCAAGCGCGAAATGATCGTTCGCCAGTTCAGCTTCGTACCGCTCAGCCAGGACAAGGCGCTCGCCGTGCTGGTCGGCGAAGACGGCGGGATCGAAAATCGCGTCGTCGACCTGCCCCCCGGCATGGCACCCTCGGCGCTGGTGGAGGCGGGCAATTACCTCACCGCGACGCTTGCCGGGTCGACGCTGGCCGAGGTGCGCGCCCGGCTGGTCCGCCGGATCGATGCCGAGCGCAATGCGCTCGACGCCGCTGCACGCGCGCTCATCGAACGCGGCATCGCTACCTGGACGCAGGACGGCGATGCGCGCCCCGTGCTGATCGTGCGGGGGCAGGCGCGGCTGCTCGACGAAGCGGCGAGCGAGGATCTCGAACGCGTGCGCCTGTTGCTCGACGAGCTGGAGGGCAAGCAGGAGATTGCCCGCCTGCTCGACAGCGCACGCGACGGCGAAGCGACGCGCATTTTCATCGGTTCGGAAAATAAACTTTTCGCGCTGTCCGGCTCTTCGGTCATCGCAAAGCCGGTCCGGGCACTGGACGGTCAGGTCGTCGGCGTGGTCGGCGTGATCGGCCCGACACGGTTGAACTACGCCCGCGTCGTCCCCATGGTGGATTTCACCGCAGCGACCGTTGCCCGATTGCTGGGCTGACGGCCTCAACAGACATGAACAGGAAACAATGAGCGACAACGATCAGATCGATCCCGGCAAGACGGGCGAGGCCGAAGATCTTCGCGAGGAAACGGCGGAAGCCGCGCCCGAACTCGCCGAACATGACAATGCCAATGACCGTATCGCAAAGCTGGAAAAACAGCTTGAGGAAGCGAATGCGGCGACGCTCTATGCGCAGGCGGAAATGCAGAATGTCCGCCGCCGCGCCGAAAAGGAGGCGAAGGACGCGCGTGCTTATGCCGTCACGCAATTCGCGCGCGACGTGTTGTCGGTCGCCGACAATCTTTCGCGCGCGCTGGGCGCGATCCCGAACGAGCTGCGCGGCGATGACAAGATGAAGGGGCTGGTCACCGGTCTTGAAGCCACGGGTCGCGAGCTGGAGACGGTGTTCACGCGCCACGGCATCGCAAAGATCAGCGCGATGGGCGAGGCGCTCGACCCCAACCGGCATCAGGCGATGATGGAAGTGCCGAACGACGAGGCCGAACCCGGCACCATCGTTCAGGAAATTCAGACAGGCTATATGCTCAACGACCGGCTGCTGCGGCCCGCTTTGGTCGGCGTCGCGAAAAAGCCCGACTGACGGCGATGTCCCCGGCTCGGCCGCTATCGGCCGAGCCGGGGTGACGCGGGCCGCGCGAGTTCCTATGTTCGAAGGCATGTCGGCCCGCATCGCATCCATTCCGAACCGGCGCGCGATCATCGATCGCCGCGCGCTCGCCGAACGGCTTTCCGCGCTGGAAGGGCGCGACATCCCCAAATTGCGGCTGGCCGCTGCACTGGTGCTGAAGGACGCGATCGCCGATGGGCGGTCGGAGATCGAAAAGCGGCTGCGCGCCAAACCCTCGGCGGGGCTTGCCACCGCGGCATCGGGTGCGTTCCTGATCGATCAGGTGCTTCGCCTGTTATGGGATTTCACGCTCGAACGGCTCTATCCGAATAACAATCCCAGCACTGCCGAGCGGATGGTGCTGATCGCGGTGGGCGGCTATGGCCGCGGCGAAATGGCGCCGCATTCGGATGTCGATATCGGCTTTCTCACCCCCTGGAAACAGACGGCGTGGAGCGAGCAGGTCATCGAATCGATGCTCTATTCGCTCTGGGACATGGGGCTGAAGGTCGGGCACAGCTCGCGCTCGCTCGACGACATGGTGCGTCAGGCAAAGGCCGATGTGACGATCCGCACCAGCCTGATCGAAGCGCGCTATATCTGGGGCGATACCGATCTGTATGACGAAGCTGCCCGCCGCTTCCATCATGAGGTTCAGGCCGATACCGCGCGCCAGTTCATCGCCGACAAGCTCGCCGAGCGCGATGCCCGGCACAAGAAAATGGGCGACAGCCGCTATGTCGTCGAACCCAATGTGAAGGAAGGCAAAGGCGGGCTTCGCGATCTTCAGACGCTGTTCTGGATCGGCAAATATGCCCATAATGTCCGCCGTGCCGCCGAACTGGTCGATGCGGGGCTATTCACTCGCCATGAATATCGCCAGTTCAATCGCGCGGAGAATTTCCTCTGGGCGGTGCGCTGCCACCTCCATGTCATCACCGGCCGCGCCGAGGATCGGTTGACCTTCGATGTGCAGCCCGAAATCGCCGAGCGGATGCATTATGCCGACCGCCCCGGTAAATCGAAGGTCGAACGCTTCATGCAGTTCTACTTTCTTCAGGCGAAGCGCGTGGGCGACCTGACCGGGCTGTTCCTTGCCCATCTCGACGAAAAATATGCCGCGCGCGGGCGGCGCTTCGGCCTGCCGACGATCCGCCGTACGCCCAAAAAGCTGCACGGCTTCGTGCTCGATCGCGGGCGGCTTGCGCTGCCGTCGGACGATTTCTTCGCCGAATATCCGGTCCGGCTGATCCAGATCTTCCACCTCGCCGGCAAACATCGGCTGGAGATTCACCCGCTGGCGATGCGGGCCGCATCGCGCGATGCGAAGCTGGTCGACGATTGTCGCCGCGATCCGCTCGCCAATTCGCTGTTCCTCGACGTGCTGACCAGCGAACGCGATCCCGAAACCGTGCTTCGCTGGATGAACGAAGCGGGCGTGTTCGGCCGTTTCATGCCCGATTTCGGCCGTGTCGTCGCGCAGATGCAGTTCGACATGTACCATCATTATACGGTCGACGAACACACGATCCGCGCCATCGGGCTGCTCAGCAAAATCGAACATGGCGCGCTGGCCGAGGATCATCCGCTCGTCACTGCGATCCTCCCCAATATCGCCGCGCGCCGCGCGCTCTATGTCGCGGTGCTGCTCCACGACATTGCCAAGGGGCGGGGGGGCGATCATTCGGTGCTGGGCGCGGAAGTCGCCGAACGGCTGTGCCCGCGCCTCGGCATGACGCCGGGCGAAACCGAAACGGTCGCCTGGCTGGTGCGCCATCATCTGCTGATGTCAGCGACTGCGTTCAAGCGCGACCTTGCCGATTTCAAGACGATCCTCGATTTCGCCGAACAGGTGCAAAGCCCGCAGCGGCTGATGATGCTGCTGATCCTCACCACCGTCGATATCCGCGCGGTCGGCCCCGGCATCTGGAACGGGTGGAAGCGGCAGCTGCTCACCAATCTGTACGAATCGGCCGAAGAAGTGCTTCGCCTCGGCCATAAGCAAAAGGGCCGCGACGAACGCATCGCCGCGAAACAGGCCGATGTCGCAGAAGCGCTTGGCTGGGACGATTCGCGGATGAAGCTGCTCATCGACGATCTCCCCGAATCCTACTGGATCGCCGAGCCGGTCGATGTCATCGCCGCCAATGCGCGGCTGATCGATGCGGCGGCGCGCGAGGGCGAGGGGCTGTCGATCGCGGCGGAGGTCTATCCCAATCAGGATGCGACGCTGGTCAGCATCCATTGCGCCGACCATCCGGGGATTTTCTATCGCATCGCCGGTGCGATCCATGCCGCGGGCGGCAATATCATCGACGCGCGAATCCACACCTCGCGCTCGGGACAGGCGATCGACAACTTCCTCGTGCAGGACCCGCTCGGCAACCCGTTCGACGATCCGGGACAATTGTCGCGGCTAAAGGATGCGATCCGCGAAGCGCTCACCAACCGCGCCAAAATGGCCGAGCGGCTGAAGCGCAAGCCGCTTCCCCGGCTGCGCGCCGAAGCGTTCGAGATTCATTCGAACGTGTTCATCGACAACAACGCCTCGAACCGCTTCACGGTGATCGAAGTCAATGCCCGCGACAAACCGGCGCTGCTCCATCACCTTGCGCAGACGCTGTTTCAGGCAAAGGTGACGCTGCACAGCGCGCATATCGCCACCTATGGCGAGCGCGCGGTCGATACGTTCTACGTCACTGACCTGCTGAACGACAAAATCACCAGCACCACCCGCCTCGCCGCCCTAGAACGCCGCCTCCTCGAAGCCGCCGACCATGAAGAGGACACCCGCGAAGCGGCGTGACGGCGTGATAAACCTTTGGGGGTCACGATGAAGACGATCGGCCTGATCGGCGGGATGAGCTGGGAAAGCTCCGCCGAATATTATCGCCTGCTCAATCAGAGCGTGCGCGCCCGGCATGGTCCTGCCGCCTCGGCGCGCTGTGTCCTCTGGTCGTTCGATTTTGCGGAAATCGAGGCGCTGCAACGCGCCGGCGACTGGGACGCGCTCACCGACCGCATGGTCGATGCCGCGCGCCGGGTGGAGGGCGCGGGCGCCGATCTGCTGCTGATCTGCACCAACACCATGCACAAAATGGCGCCGCAGGTGGAGGCGGCGATCACTATCCCGCTGCTCCACATCGTCGATCCCGCCGCCCGGCGGATCGTCGGTGCCGGATTGTCGAAGGTGGCGCTGCTCGGCACCGCCTTCACTATGGAGCAGGATTTCTACCGGGACCGGCTGGCGCAGCACGGGCTCGACGTGCTGGTGCCGGACATGGCCGACCGCGCGACGGTTCACCGGACAATCTATGACGAGCTGGTGGCGGGTATCGTTACCGGGGATTCCCGCGCAGCGTATCGCGACATCATCGCGCGGCTGGTCGGGCAGGGGGCGCAGGCGGTAATTCTCGGCTGCACCGAAATCATGCTGCTCGTCCGCCCCGAAGACAGCGCCGTCCCGCTGTTCGACACCACCGCCCTCCATGTCGAGGGCGCGCTGGAGGCGGCACTGGCGCAATGACCGGCGCGATGGAACTCGCCGACACCATTCGCCAGCTGGGCGCGCTGATCGCTCGCTGTCCCGACCGCGCATTTTTCGACGGGCCCGCCAGTGAAGCAGACATCGCCAAGACGGAAGCGGCGATCGGGCGAGCGCTACCCGATGCGTATAAGCAGTTTCTGCGCGCGCATAATGGCGGCTTCATCGCGCAGGAAGCCGTTACGGAGCGTGATGAAGCGACACTCGATACCGAAGCGTGGAACGCCAACCACTTACTGGGCTGCGACGCGATACGTCACGAATATCGCGATGCGTTTCTGATCGCGCGCGATGTCGAGCCGGACCTTGGCGACTGGCCCTTCATCCCCTTCTGCCAGACCGAGGGGCAGGAAACCCTGGTATTCGGTCCGCCGGGGCCAGACGGTATCGCCCCGGTGCTCGATGCCTTTCACGAGGTCGGTGCCGACGAATGGGGCGTGCTGGCACCCGGTTTCCATGTGTTTCTCAACCGCTATGTCGATACCGAAGGGTTTCCCGAAACCATCGCCCTGACCAACGGCTAGAACGTGCAAGGGCGCGCGCCACTCTCGCCCGCTCAGCGCGAACCTCTCCTGCACCGCTCGCGCAATCATCCCGGAATACGCGCGACGACCTTGATTTCGAAATCGAACCCGGCAAGCCAGTTCACGCCAACTGCGGTCCATGCCGGATAGGGCGCTGCATCGAAAATTTCTGCCTTCACCGCCATGATCGTGCCGAACTGCGCTTCGGGGTCGGTGTGAAAGGTGGTGACGTCGATAATATCGTCGAAATCGCAGCCCCCGGCGTTCAGCGTGGCCTTCAGATTGGCGAAGGCACGTCGCACCTGCGCCTCGAAATCGGGTTCGGGCGATCCGTCCGGGCGGCTGCCGACCTGGCCTGAAACGAACAGCAGTTTGTCGGCGGGGACTGCCGCCGAATAACCATGCTCCTCATACAAGGCATGGCGGTTAGCGGGAAAGACCGGCTTTCTGGTCGGCATGGAAGAACCTTTCTCTGCGAGAGGGAGGGAACACCACAACGGGATTCCACATACGTCGCGTATGTAAATGCTTGTGGAGATTTAAGTCAAGTTTGCATACGAAGCGTATGTGAGTAGGGAAAAGGGCTATGGCAGGGAAACACGCGCCGAGCGTATGGAGGAAAATCGCGAACGCCTGCTCCGGTCGGGACGGCTTGCCTTTGCGCGCGATGGTTTCGCAGCGGCGTCAATGGACGATCTTACCGCCGCTGCAGGGCTGACTCGCGGCGCGCTCTATCACACGTTCGGCGATAAGAAGGGCCTGCTCGCTGCTGTCGTGGCGATGGTCGATGGCGAGATGGCGGCGCGCGCGAAACAGGCCGGAGCGCAGGCGGAAACGCCATGGGAGGCGCTGCTGGCGGAAGGGGCGGCCTATATCGAAATGGCGCTCGATCCCGAAATCCGCCGTATCGTCCTGCTCGATGGCCCTGCCTTTCTCGGCGATCCGTCGCAATGGCCAAGCCAGAATGCCTGTCTCGAACTCACGAAAAGCGCGGTGGCCGATCTGGTTGAAAGCGGCGTCATGCGCCCCGTCGATGTGGAGGCAGCGGCGCGGCTGCTGAGCGGCGCCGCGTTCAATGCGGCTTTGTGGGTCGCGGCCAGCCCAACGCCGGACGAGACCCTGCCCAATGCGATCACGGCCTTCCAAATGATGGCGCAGGGCTTTCTCGCCTCGCGCTCCTGACCCCCATCAGCCCGGCCTGATCCGCGCCGAACCACCTCACCCCGGCAGATCATCCTTCGGGGCCTGCACCCGCGCTGCTTCCTCCGCCTCGGCTTTTGCTTCCGCCTTTGCCTCGGCCTTGTTCTTCGCGGCCTTGGCCTCGCTTGCCCGCGCTTCGTTGCGCGCAGCCTTTTCGCCTTCGGGTTCGGGCGGGACGAAGCTGATCACCACATCGTCTTCCTCGACATAGGGCTTTTGCCCCGCCGCGAAGAATTCCAGCTCGCCATCCTCGTGCCGCACCGCGATCGGCTCGCCGCCTTTGGGCAGGCGCTCGCGATAATCGGCGAAGCTGAACTTTTCGGTGATCCGCGTCTTGCCGAAGCTCCACCCCTCGGCGAGGAGGCGCTGCAATTCCTCGATCGTCCGCTTGCTCTCCAGCAGCACGCGGCCGCGCGGCGACACGCCGCCTTTCTTGATATCGGCGGCCGCCGTCTGGGTCATCAGCTCGAACCCGATTTCGGGGCCGAGATCGGCGCAGATCAGCGAATTATACGCGTCATTGTCCGACGCGACCAATGCCTGCTGATACTGGCCGAGGTCGAGATGGTCCTGCGTCACTTCGTCCAATATATCGCCGCGATACACGTCCAGATTCGCCCGGCGCGGTCCCCTCAACGCAAAGGTCGAGCTGTCGGCGATCGTCACCGGATAGCCCAGTTCCTTCAGATAGACGCCGAACGCCGTCGTCCAGTCATTCGCCCCGACGATCAGCACGCCGTCGCCCTTGCCCCGGTCGATGCCCAGCCGCTTCGCCACCTGCCGCGCCGAAAAGCCATGCGCCAGAATCGTGACCACCACCACGCCGAAGCTCAGCGGCACCAGCGCCTCGGCATCCGGCAGGCCATATGCCTGCAACCGGATCGCGAACAGGCCGGTAATCGCCACCGCGACGATACCGCGCGGCGCGACCCATGCGATGAACAATCGCTCCTTCCACGGCATCGACGATCCCAGCAGGCTGACCAGCGCCGTCACCGGACGGACGAGGAACAGCAGCAGGAACAGGAACACCACGAACCGTGCGCGGAACTGCGACATCGTCTCCCAGTCGAGCGAGGCCGACAGGATGATGAACACGCCGGAGATCAGCAGGACGGTCAGGTCCTCCTTGAACCGCCTGAGCACCCGCGTCGAATGGACCGGCCGGTTCGCCATCACCACGCCCATCAGCGTGACGGTGACCAGCCCCGTCTCATGCTTGATGATATCGGCAATGACGAACCCTGCGATCACGACGATCAGCAGCACCGGGGATTTCAGAAATTCGGGCACATAGCCGCGCGGGAACAGCCAGGTGATCGCAAAGCCCAGCGCGACCCCCAAAAGCCCCGCGACGGTGGTGGCCAGCAACACATCGAGCGTGACCGAGAGCAGCCCGGTATCCGGCCCCTCATAGGTGATATAGCCGTAAATCGCGACGGCCAGCAGCGCGCCGATCGGATCGTTGACGATCCCCTCCCAGCGCAGCGTGTCGGACACGCGATTGGGAAGGTGCAGCGTGCGCAACATCGGCCCGATGACGGTCGGCCCGGTAACCACCAGAATGCCGCCGAACAGCATCGACACTTCCCAGGACAGCCCCGCGCCCCAATGCGCCGCCCATGCGCCGAGCAGCCAGCCGATCGGCACACCGATCAGGACCATGCGCAGCACCGGATTGCCCGCATGGCGCAGATCGCGGAAATTCAGGCTCAGCCCACCCTCGAACAGGATGACAGCGACCGCCAGTTTGATGATCGGTTCCTGTAGCGGCCCCAGATCGCGCTCGGGCACGATAATGCCCAGCACCGGCCCCGCGATCACACCGGCGAGCAGCATCAACGCGATGGCAGGACGGCCCGTGCGCCAGGCAACCCATTGCGCACCGATGCCGATAATGCCGATCAGCGCCAGCTTTACGAGAAGCGAATCAATCATGCCGTACCGGCGGTAGCAGAGCAGGGCGCGGCAGGAGAAACAAACTTTCTATATCGTATTGCCGTCATCGGCGTAGCTGCCCCCAATAATATCCGAACATTGTCGCAAAGCAGGGGCTTTCCCGTTCCCGGCTCTTCTCCGGCACCGAGCCGGGTCGACAGGATCAAACGCCGATAGCGGCGGGCGGTTGCACAAAAGCGAGGCGGCACGGACGGCGCGATAAAATATATAAAGGATGCCGGGCGCTGTATCGCATTGCGCCTGCGATGAACGGCGCGGGATTACGCCGCCGCCACGCGATCGCGTGCGGCGCGTGTTTCGCGCAGCGGTGGTGCGCCGAACAGGCGGCGATAATCGCGCGTGAATTGCGATATGCTTTCATATCCTACACCGAACGCCGCGCTGCTCGCGCTCGCGCCATCAGCCAGCATCCGTCGCCGCGCTTCGACCAGCCGCAGTTGTTTTTGGAACTGCACCGGGGTCAGCGACGTCTGCCGCCGGAAATGATCGTGAAACGACGATGCGCTCATCCCCGCTTCGTTCGCCAGCCGCTCGACGCTGATCGCGCCGGCAAAATCGCGACGAAGCAGCGCGACCGCGCGCGCGATCCGCTCGGCATGGCTGCCCGGCATTCCCAGTGCACGCACCGCACCGCCATGCCGCCCTGCAAGCACCCAGTAATGCAGTTCGCGCACGATTCCGGGACCGAGCGCGCGCAAGCCATCGGGGCGATCGGTCAGCGCGAGCAGCCGGGTCATCGCATCGGCCATCTGCGCTTCGGTGGGCGTAACGCGCACAGCGCTGGTTGCGAGAGGGGACGCGGCCGGCGCACAATCGGCGAGATCGGCGAGGATCGCTGCATCCAGTTCGACGACGATCGACAGATAGGGGGCGGTGCGGCCTGCCTCCAGGACCTGACTGACCGTCGGCACGTCGGATGCGACGAGCAGCGATTCGCCCGCACCGAATACCGTGCTTGTCCCGCCGGACGTTACGCGCTTCGACCCTTGCGCGACGAGGCAGACGAGCGGGCGATAGACGTCGTGGATCAATGCGGTCGGCGAATCGAAACGGATCGCATGAACCCCCGCCATCACCGAAGCCGGACGGCCTGAAGTGGCGGCTGCGTCGTGCGTGAAGCGATCGAGCGCATGGCGGAGCGGTTCGGTGTTCATCGCCTGAATATAGCTGCAACCGTTGCGCGCGTCAGCAGATTTGGAGGATCGGGCAAAAACCGGCCCCGCTTCGGGCAAGCATGCAGCGAGGCTCAGTCGCATATCAGGCAGGCAATCTGAGCAATGGAGCATGTCATGACCAAGATCAGCCTGATTACCGGCGGCAGCCGCGGCCTGGGCCGCGCAATGGCGCTCGCGCTGGGGCAGCGCGGCGGCGATGTCGTCATCACCTATCACAGTCGCAGCGACGATGCCGACGCGGTCGTCGCCGAGCTTCGCGAGATGGGCCGCACCGCGGTCGCATTGCAGCTCGACACCGCAAAGGTCGCCGGTTTCGCCGATTTCGCCGAGCGGCTGAAACAGGCCCTGTCGCAGCATTGGAGCCGCGATAGCGTCGACCATCTCGTCAACAATGCCGGCTATGGCGAATATGCGACGATCCCCGAAACCAGCGAAGCGCAGTTTGACGGGCTGGTCGATGTGCATCTGAAGGGCGTGTTCTTCCTCACCCAGACGCTGTTGCCGATGATCGCCGATGGCGGGCGGATCGTGAATATTTCCTCGGGGCTGACCCGGATGATCTTTCCGGGCTATGCGGCCTATGCGGCGATGAAGGGCGCGATCGAAGTGCTCACCCAATATCTGGCGAAGGAACTGGGCTCGCGCGGGATCGCGGTGAACACCGTCGCGCCGGGAGCGATCGAAACCGATTTCGGCGGCGGCGCGGTACGCGACACCCCCGACCTCAACGCGCAAATCGCGTCGATGACCGCGCTCGGCCGGGTCGGCGTGCCCGAAGATATCGGCATGATGGTCGCTGCGCTGCTCAGCGAAGACAATCGCTGGGTCAATGGCCAGCGGATCGAAGTATCGGGCGGGCAGGGGCTGTAATCCCTGTAGACCTGCTTAGGCCGTAACGACGAAAAGCCGCCCCGAACGCTGGTCCGGCACGGCTTTTTCGTTGGGTGAGCACCCGCATCCGCCACGCCCGACAATGCCACCCAAACGCCCGATGCCACCCCAAACGCCACCGCCCCGGGGCGATGGCCATGGCAAGGATGACGGCCGGCGCCATGACGGGGCGAGCCTGCCGGTATTGCGATGCGAAGAGCTCAAGCTGACCGGACGCAGTCCCGCTAAGATGATTTTGCGCGCATGGCCGACTGCGACCGCAGCAACAGTGGAATGGCCGATACCGATGGAAAGCGGCCTGTTCGCTTTTGAGCGGAAGCAGACCAAAGCGGACGCTAGCAAACCTCGAATTTGGCAACTGCGCGCCTTCAAGCTTTTGTCAGCAGGGGCCGTGCCAATAAACGCCGTGCCCCAGTTCTGACCAGCACTCGACGAGCATTGCCAAGTCCTGTTTATCCACAGCGAAGCCATAGCCCCAGCCGCCGTCAAAGAATGGTTTTGTCGTGATATCCACCATCCCGTGGCGAACGGTTACAGAATATGGCTTCAACGTTGCGATAGCAGGTGGCCACTTGGCTTTCGGGATGTCAGCGTGCTGGACTGAAGGGCCGAGCGAATAAGTCGACATCAGATGCTGGGATTCGGCTGCGATCGCCTTCAATTGCGCCTGACTGTGAGTAGGATGCGGGAAAGCGCAATATATTGCCAGCGCGATTAAGCCGATGGTCGGGGCAACAGGCCGCAGACATCTTTGCACTTGAGCTTCTCCTTCACGTGCGTGTCGGCACCACGATACCCTCGAGCTTACAGGTGCTTTGAACGTCCGCAAGCAGCCAGCAATTGATCGGTTGTGAACGACGTAATCTGGGGCGAAACCCGACAGGCTGTATGTACGACGAGCCCGTAATTTGTTCGTCATCGCGAGGAGCGAAGCGACGTGGCGATCCAGTCGCTCGGCGCATAGCCCTTAGCTCTGGATTGCCGCGCCGCTATGGGTTCGCAATGACGAGGCTGCCGGTGATCCGTTTGCGACCTCATCGCGCATCAAACAACAAAAAAGCCGCCCCGAACGCATGGGTCCGGGGCGGCTTTTGTGTCGCGCAAACAGTGCCTCGCCGTTTATTTCGGCGCCAGCACCATCAGCATCTGGCGGCCTTCCATCCGGGGATAGCTTTCCACCTTTGCGGTTTCGGTGACGTCCTCGGCGACGCGGCGCAGCAGTGCCATGCCGATTTCGCCATGGCTGAGTTCGCGACCACGAAAGCGCAGGGTAATCTTCACCTTGTCACCGTCTTCGATGAACTTGTGAACATTCTTCATCTTGGTGTTGTAATCATGATCGTCGATATTCGGACGCATCTTGATTTCTTTGATGTCCTGCGTCTTTTGCGTCTTGCGCGCCTGATTGGCCTTTTTCTGGGCTTCGTACTTATATTTTCCGACGTCCAGAAACTTGGCTACGGGCGGGTCGGCATTGGGCGACACTTCGACAAGGTCGAGCCCGTACTCGGCAGCCTGCTCCATCGCCTCACGCGTGAACATCACGCCAAGGTTTTCGCCTTCATGGTCGATCACGCGAACCTTGGGCGACTGGATGAACTCGTTGTAGCGCGGCCCGTTCATCGGCGGCGGCGACATCGAGCGTCTGTTCATGGGAGGACGTATAGTGCTTTCTCCTGTAGCAATTAAAAAGCTTTGCTTGACTTTATAGCGCGTCGCGCGCCGTTCGAACAGTCACCTGACGAACGGCACGGCGACAAAATCGCTCCGACTCGCTGCTTAGCGTATATCGGGAGCCTTTGCCGCATCTGCAAGACGCATGATCACGTCACCGAGCGCGATAATTTCCTGTTTCGCGCCTTCGCCCAGCACGCGCAGCGCGACGGTGGCTTCCTCCGCCTCTCGCTTGCCCACGACCAGCAGGTTGGGAACCTTCGCCACCGAATGTTCGCGCACCTTGTAATTGATCTTCTCGTTGCGAAGGTCGACCTCGACCCGGATGCCCGCCGCGCGCAGCTGCCCGGCGACCGCACGCGCATAATCATCCGCATCGGACACGATCGTCGCGACCACTGCCTGGGTGGGGGCGAGCCATAGCGGCAGTTTCCCTGCGAAATGCTCGATCAGGATGCCGATAAACCGCTCATACGACCCGAAAATCGCACGGTGCAGCATGACGGGGCGGTGCCGTTCGCCATCCGCCGCGGTATAGCTTGCATCGAGCCGCTCGGGCAGCACGCGGTCCGACTGAATCGTGCCGACCTGCCAGGTCCGCCCGATCGCATCGGTCAGATGCCATTCCAGCTTGGGCGCGTAGAAGGCGCCTTCGCCCGGCAGTTCTTCCCAGCCATATTCGGGGGTGGCGAGGCCCGCTTCCTTCACCGCGTTGCGAAGCTCTTCCTCCGCCTTGTCCCAGTCGGCGTCCGATCCGAACCGCTTTTCAGGCCGAAGCGCCAGCTTGATCGAATAGCTGAACCCGAAATCGCGATAGACCCGGTCTGCGAGTTCGCAAAAGGCGCGCACTTCATCGACGATCTGGTCTTCGCGGCAGAAGATATGCGCATCGTCCTGCGTGAACTGGCGCACGCGCATCAGGCCGTGCAGCGCGCCATGCGGCTCGTTGCGATGGCAGCAGCCATTTTCATACAGGCGCAGCGGCAAATCGCGGTACGATTTGATCCCCTGTTTGAACACCAGCACATGCGCCGGGCAGTTCATCGGTTTCAGCGCCATCCATTCGGCTTCGTCCGAAACGATCGGGCCTTCATCCTCGACATTCGGCACTTCGTCGGGGATCACGAACATGTTCTCGCGATATTTGCCCCAATGGCCCGACTGCTCCCACTGGCGCGCGTCCATCACCTGCGGCGTCTTGATTTCGCGATAGCCGGCGCCATCGATCGCGCGGCGCATATAGGCCTCCAGCGCGCGCCAGATGACATAGCCCTGCGGATGCCAGAACACGCTGCCATGCGCTTCGGCCTGAAGGTGGAACAGGTCCATCTCCGCGCCCAGCTTGCGATGGTCGCGCTTCGCCGCTTCCTCCAGCTTGTGCAAATGCGCGTCGAGCTGCTTCTTGTTCAGCCAGCCGGTGCCGTAAATCCGCGTGAGCTGCGCATTATTCTGGTCGCCGCGCCAATAGGCCCCGGCAACGCGCATCAGCTTGAACGCCTGCGGGTCGAGCTTGCCGGTCGAGGCAAGATGCGGCCCCCGGCACATGTCGAGCCAGTCCTCACCCGACCAATAGACGGTCAGCTCTTCGCCCTCGGGAAGTTCGGCCGCCCATTCGGCCTTGAAGCTCTCCCCGTCCGCCTTCCATTTGGCGATCAGGTCTTCGCGGCTCCACACCTCACGGCGCAGCGGTTTGTCGGCGCGGATGATCTCGCGCATTTTCTCTTCGATCGCGGGCAAGTCGTCCATCGAAAAGGGCGCGCGATCCTCCGGCGCCTTTACGTCATAATAAAAACCGTCCTCGGTCGACGGGCCAAAGGTGATCTGCGTGCCGGGCCACAACGCCTGCACCGCCTCGGCCAGCACATGCGCATAGTCATGCCGCGCCAGTTCCAGCGCCGCCTCTTCATCGCGCGACGTCACCAGCGCAAGTTCGGTATCCCCTTCGAACGGGCGCATGATATCGCGCAGCTCGCCATTCACCCGCGCCGCAATCGCCGCCTTGGCCAGCCCCGGCCCGATCGAAGCCGCCACATCCGCCGGAGTCGTTCCCTCCGCAACCTCACGGACGGAACCGTCGGGCAGCGTGATCTTGAACATCTCGGACATGGGGGAAACGGACTTTCGATAAAAAGGTTGAAGGATTCAGCGCGCCGCATATGCCCTTGGGGACCACTGCGGCGCAAGCGCTAAGCGGACGCAGCTTTACGGGCTCGAAAGGAACCCTGCCATGCCAGCCATCCTGATCTGGGCCGCCGTCGCGATCGTCGGCACACTCATCATCTGGAAGGGCAGCGGCATTCTGGAGCGCGCCAGCCAGCGTCTCGCCGAATATTATCGCCTTCCCGAAATCGTCAAGGGCGCGGTCGTCGTCGCGGTGGGGTCGAGCTTTCCCGAACTCACCACCACCGTCCTGTCGGCGGCGCTGCACGGCGCGTTCGAACTGGGCGTCGCGGCGATCGTCGGGTCGGCGCTGTTCAACATCCTCGCAATCCCTGCGCTGTCCGGCCTTGCGGGCGGCGGGCTCAAATCCAGCCGCGATCTGGTGTATAAGGAATCGCAATTTTACATGATCGCAGTGGCGGTGCTGCTGCTCGCCTTCTGCTTCGCCGTGATCTATCATCCGCAAGGGGAAAGCGGCGCGCTTCAGGGCGAGATGACCCGCCCGCTCGCGCTGATCCCGCTGCTGCTTTATCTGCTCTATATCTTCGTCCAGTATCAGGACGCGGTCGACGCCCGTACCGAAGAAGTGCCGCACGACATCCGCCCGCTTGTCGAATGGGGCCTGCTCGGCCTGTCGCTGCTGCTGATCGTCGTCGGGGTCGAAGCGCTGGTCCGAGCCGCGATCAATTTCGGGGAGATTTTCGGGACGCCCGATTTCATCTGGGGCTTCACCGTGGTCGCCGCCGGAACCTCGCTCCCCGACGCCTTCGTCTCGATCCGCGCCGCGCGAGCGGGGCATGCGGTCACCAGCCTGTCGAACGTATTGGGCAGCAACATCTTCGACCTGCTCGTGTGCATCCCGGCGGGGGTGCTGATCGCCGGCAGTGCCCCCATCGACTTCGCCGTCGCCGCGCCGCTGATGGCAGTGCTCACCGTCGCGACGATCGCGCTGTTCCTGACGATGCGCACCGATATGCGGCTGGGCAGGACCGAATCGGGGTTCCTGATGGCGCTCTACGCGCTCATCCTGCTGTGGTTCTGCCTCGAAAGCTTCGGCGCCATCGACTGGGTCCCCGGCCTGCCACCCGCAAATGCCACTTAGCCTCTTTACGTCATTGCGACCCCGGCCCGTGAGCCGGGGGAAGCAATCCGGCGCCCCATGCGAATCGCCGGATCGCAGTGAAAAACCTCACCTCGCCTCCACCCGTTCGCCCTGAGCGAAGTCGAAGGGCCGTCCTTCTTCTTTTCATCCTCACAGCCCGTCAAAAATGGACCCCTTCGACCGCCCGCAAAGCCAGACACTCAGGACCAACGAACGCGCGCCAGCCGCTCAAACATTCAGCGCGATCAGATACAGGCTCGACCCCATGATCCACAGCCCGTCGATTGTCTTCAGCCGCTTCGCTCCCAGCCATAGCGCCAGCGGCCGCGCGAAATAGCCGCCGACCAACGCTCCCGGCGCGGCGAGCGCCACCACCTCCCACACCACCGTCCCGCTCAGAATGTGGAACATCGCCCCGGCAAGGCACGAGACGCTCGAAATCACCACCGCCGCGCCTGCGCACAGCACCACCGGATAATGGCGGATGAACAGATACAGCGCGACCAGCTCGCCCACCCCCACCGAAAACAGCGCGGTAATGAACCCGCCGACCAGCCCTATTGCGGCCAGCATCACGAAATCCCCCCGCGCCACCCGCGTCAGCGCAGGCCGCGTCCGGTTGACGGTCCAGGTCGTCGCCACCACCCCCGCGCCCAGTGCAAGCGAAAACGCCTTGAACCCCAGCAGCACGTCATGCGGATCGAACTCCGCCACCCGCTGAGTCACCAGCATCACCGGCAGCGCCCCCGCCAGCACCACCGCCACCACGCCCCAGAAATCCGATAGCCCGATCTCGCGCGTCGTCGGTTCCTGCGCATGCAGTCCCCCCGACCAGCGCAGCGCCCCCATGCTCATCCCGAAACACTGGATCAGGAAAGACGCGGCCACCACCTGCGTGCGATCGAGCGCCATCACCCCTGAATCGCGCAGCGCATTGAACACCGGCACGAACACCACACCCCCGCCGGTCCCCGACGTATTGGCAATGGTAGCCCCCAGCACCCCGACCCCCGGCAAAAACCAAAGCCGCGCCAGCAACGCCGGATCAAGCCGCGCAAACCCCCAGATCGCCGCATAGCCAAGCACCAGCAACCCGGCCCCGACCGCCCCCGCAATCTTCATTCAGTCTGTTTCCTCACCCATCCGTCATGCCGATTCATTCCCGGCATTCACTGCCCTTTATGGAGATGAAGGAAGTGACACGCAGATCATTACTGCACAGCAAGGGTGGCCGCTATTACGAAGATAGCCGCGCGGCATTAGCGTCGGAATTTGCTGGTTAGTGGACGTTCGTGCATTAAGTTGAAGATGCTGCTTCCCAATCGCCGCTCCCCTGATTTCCTGCTCGTCATCGCGGGCGCGCTATTCGGCGTGGGCCTCGCCGCTCGGTTCGCGTTCGGTGAAGGCCCGGTAGCATGGGTACTTCTCATCTGCGCCTTCCCACCCGCGTTTGAGGCCGAGTTGGTGCGTCGATCAGGCCAAATCGGCGCAATGATCTACTCGCGAGACCAGGACGAAATCTCGAGCCTGACATATGATCGTAGCGGCGCTATCCTGCGCTGCGTGTTCATGACGATCGTGCTTGGCTCAACCTACCTCTTTGGTCGAGGCGGCTACAATCTCATTCCCGACAGTGTCTGGGCTGTCCCGCTACTCGTCGGACCTGTCATCGCTTATGTGATCTGGGGCGGGTGGTCCTATCGCCGTCGGATAGTAGCGGCGGCGAGAAGCGGATCATGGTCGAAGCGTCGGCCTCGCTAACGCCCGAAAATGTGAATGTGGTACTGTCAAGCCGGATGCAAGTGTCCGCATTTGGGTGCCATATGCAGTCTGTTTTCGGTCTGATACGCCGCCTCCGCCGTCATTCCTGCGGAAGCGGGAATGCAGTGGCGCGCAAAGCTGAGGGCAGATAGCTGGATCGCAGCTTTCACGCGCATTACGGTAATGTGGATAAGGATTCGGCGGGCAGGCCTCCCAAAAACCGCTGTCCTACACGCCCCCGTTTTGCCATCCTCGCCGCATGACCCGCGCGCTCTCTTCCGCCACCCGCCCGATCGGGCGGTGCGGGGAGGGGGAGCGAGGGGGGACGTACCGTGAACTTCCACAACTTCCGCGTACGCCCGCTACCCGAATCACCCCGCGCCGCTCATCGCGACACCAGCCCGAACGGCACGATCCGGTTGTCGGCGCTATGCCCGATCTCGGCACGGCCCAGATACGGCACGCCCATTTCGCCGCACCAGCGCGCGGCCATCTCCTCGGGCGTCTCACCGAAGCGCGGCTCATTCTCCTGCACATCGACCACCTGACCCAGCCGGATACCGGCCAGTCCTTTCAGCTGCGTCGAATGGCTGAGCGTGAACAGCATCCGGTCGATCCGGTACAGCGGCTCCGACACCTCCTCGATCATCAGCACATGGTCGGTCATGTCGGGCAGCCATTGCGTCCCGATCATCGCGGTCAGGATGGCAAGGTTCATCGCGATCACCGGCGCATCGCCGATATTGGGCTCCAGCACCGCGGGGTCTCGATTGACCAGCCAGTCGAGCGATCGCGCAACGCACACGCCCTGATCCTTGCGCCCGATCTCGATCGGCATCGGCCCGTGCACCGGCCGTCCGATCCGCCGGGCATAGAGCGCACCCAGCAAAAACCCCATGTCCGAATAGCCGATATAGGTCTTCGCCCGCGCCGCCTCGTTCAGCTCGGGCATCACCGCCGACAGGATCCGGTTCGATCCATATCCGCCGCGCGCGAACCAGATCGCATCGAACGCCGGATCATTGGCATATTCCAGAAACGCCGCCGCGCGCACTGCGTCCGGCCCTGCGAAATGTCCGTCTTCGGCAAAGCACTGATCGTGAAACACCAGGTCGACATTGGGAAAGGCGATTGCGGCCAGCGCCGCGGTCGCCGCCGCCACCTGTTCATCGATCGACCGCGCCGGTGCCACTACCCCGATCCGCATGCTTTGCCCTTCCGTCTTTCTGTTCGCCCGTCAACGCACATCGCTCCTGTGCCGTTCGCACGGTGCGAAGTCGAGCCGCGTTGCGCACCGTGCGGCTATCCCGGCCTGTTTGCGACATGCTTTCGTGGCGGCAGAGCCGGCCAAACGCCCGAACCTGCCCCAAAAGCGCCGCCACCTGCCACAAGCGCGGCCACCCGCCTAACGAGCGCCGCGATCGGAATGCCGCCCCGCTTGCCTCTGCAACCCAAACCGCCGATAGCCTGACGCTTATGGAAACGAACAAATCCTATTTTTTCGTCGGTGTGGGCGGCTCTGGCATGATGCCGCTCGCCATGATCCTTGCCGGGCGCGGGGCGAGCGTATCCGGGTCCGACCGCTCGCTTGACGCTGGCCGGGTTCCCGCAAAGTTCGACGCCCTGCAATCGCGCGGTATCCACCTGTTTCCGCAGGACGGCAGCGGTATCACTTCGGCCGATCAGGTCGTTATTGCTTCCGCCGCGGTGGAGGACAGCGTCCCCGATATGGTGAAGGCGCGTGACGTCGGCGCCACCCATATGACCCGCCCCGAACTACTCAGCCGCCTGTTCAATGAATCGGCGCATCGCATCGGTGTTGCCGGGACGAGCGGCAAATCGACTGTCACCGGCATGATCGGCTGGATATTTTCCCAGGCGGGCCGCGACCCCACCGTCATGAACGGCGCGGTGATGAAGAATTTCGCCACCCCTGACGCGCCCTTTGCCAGCGCGCTGGTCGGCGAGGGCGACACGTTCATCAGCGAAGTCGATGAAAGCGACGGGTCGATCGCGCTCTACAATCCGACCATCGCGGTGCTCAACAATGTCAGCCTCGACCATAAGAGCCTTGAAGAGCTTCGCGCGCTCTTCGGCGATTTTGTCGGCCGTGCGAGCGCGTCGGTCATCAATATCGGCGATCCCGAAAGCGCCGCCATCGCATCCCGGCTCGACCGCGAAACGGTGATGACCTTTGCCGTGGATCGCGCTGCCAACCTCACCGCGCGCAATCTCAAGCCCGAACCCTTCGGCATTGCGTTCGACCTGCATATCGCGGGCCAGTTTCGCCAGACGGTTCGCCTGTCGGTGCCAGGGCGGCATAATGTCGAAAACGCGCTCGCTGCGCTTGCCGCTGCCTTCGCCTCCAGCATCATTCCGCCCGTCGCCATTCCTGCGATCGAAGGCTTCACCGGGCTGAAGCGCCGTTTCGAGCGGGTGGGGGAGGCCAATGGCATCACCGTCATCGACGATTTCGGCCACAACCCGGAAAAGATCGCCGCGACGCTCGATACGCTGCACGCTTTTCCCGGCCGTCTGCTGCTGATGTTTCAGCCGCACGGCTATGGCCCGTTAAAGGTCATGCGCCGCGAACTGGTCACCATGTTCGTTTCGCGGCTCAAAAAGGGCGATCAGCTCGTCCTGCCCGATCCGGTTTATCAGGGCGGGACGGTAGCGCGCGAGGTGACCAGCGCCGACATCGTCGCCGAGCTCACCCCGGCCGGGATCGACGCCCGCCACATCCCCGACCGCGATGCCGCCGCCGCGCATCTGGTGGCCAGCGCAAAGCCCGGGGACCGTATCGTCATCATGGGCGCGCGCGACGACACGCTCAGCCTGCTAGCGCAAAGGATGCTGGACGATTTGAACAGATAGCTTGTCTATATGGAAAGCTAAGTTGACATCCTGATGCGAATCGATGTAAACCTCGCTTGTCATTGCAACAAGGGAGCTTGTCATGGTTGTAGCAGAGGAGGAAATCCGCCCGCCGCGTATCGGCCCGGCGGTCGCGCTATATGTTTTCAGCCTGTTCGGCGGGGTCGCGCTTCATAAGGGGCTCGATCTGCACGGCTGGGTCCTCGTGCCCATTTACGCCGTGCCGATCGCCGCGCTCGGCTGGATGATCGTGCAGAAGCGCCGGATGCGGGCCGTCGGTGCGGCCGGTTGTTCGGGCGGTAAGGCCTATCAGCGCCGGATTCTCGGCCTTGCTCTGGCCTATATGGCGCTGCTGATGCTGGCCAACTGGCTCAACAGTCAGTTTGCCCTGCACGGCATCGCCGCAGTTTTGGTCGCGCTTCTGCCAGCGCTGCCGCTGATCGGGATGATCCTTGCCATCGGGCGGCTGATCATCGACGAAAAGGACGAATATCTGCGTGTTCTTCACGTTCGGCAGATGCTGGTCGCGACCGGTTTCATGCTCAGCGTCTGTTCGATCTGGGGCTTTCTCGAAAGCTTCGATCAGGTGCCGCATGTCCCGGCGTACTGGGCGTTCGTGATCTGGTGCGGCGGTCTGGCGCTCGGCACGCTGTATAACGAGATGCGACCATGAAGAACCGCCTTCGCGTGCTGCGCGCCGAACGCGAGTGGAGTCAGCAGGATCTCGCCGACCGGCTGGAGGTGTCGCGCCAGAGCGTGAATGCCATCGAAAAGGGCCGTTACGATCCCTCGCTCCCGCTCGCCTTCAAGATCGCCGATCTTTTCGGCCTCGCCATCGAACAGATTTTCATCAACCCCGCTTTGGAAGGGGAAGAAGCATGATCACTTGCCAGAAATCACGTCGAATCGCCGTTTATGTTTCCGTTATCGTCATGTTGATGAGCGCTGCGCACCATCGCGACCGGATGACCTCGCCCACGCAAACAATGCACGCGATAGGCCATCATTTCGATTTCGACCTGTCGCTGCCTGGAATTCGTGCGCATCTTTCCACGGGCTCGGCACGCTGAACAAAGGACACCCGATCATGTTGAAACAGACCATGTTCGCCGCCGCGCTCATGCTCGGCACCGCTGCCGAGCCAGCCCTTGCTCAGACGGCAACGCAGCAAGCATCCGCCACCATGCAGATGGACCATATCTCGGTCCAGGCGATCGGGGCGGGCGATCCGATCATCCTGATCCCCGGCCTGTCGACCCCGCGCAATGTCTGGGACGGCATCGCGCCCGATCTCGCGAAAACGCACCGCGTCTATCTGGTGCAGGTCAACGGCTTTGGCGGCGGCGATCCGGGCGCGAATCTGAAGCCCGGCATTCTGGACGGCGTGGTCGCCGATCTCGCGACGTTCATTCGCGATCACAAGCTCGAAAAACCTGCCATGGTCGGCCATTCGATGGGCGGGCTTGCCGCGCTGATGTTCGCAAAGGCGCACCCCGATCAGGTCAGCCGGGTGATGGTCGTCGATGCGCTTCCCTTTATCGGCGCTCTTTTCGTGCCCGGCAGCACAGCGGACACGATCGAGCCGCTCGCCGTCCAGATGCGCGACCGGATGCGCACGAAACAGACGTCCCAAAGCGCCGAGGCGACCGCCCGGACCATGGCGGTAAAGGCCGGTTCGCGCGCGCAGATCGCGCAATGGGTGCTTGCCGCCGATCCGCGCGTCGCTTCGGCAGCGATGTATGAGGATATGACCACCGATCTGCGCGGCGACATGGCGACCATCGAAACGCCGATCACGCTCGTATATCCGCACAATGAATATGTCCCGCTTGCGCGTGCCGATCCGCTGTATCGCGGCCAGTATCAGGGTGTCGCGAATATGCAGTTCGTGCCGGTCGGCGACAGCGGCCATTTCGTCATGCTCGATCAGCCCGAAGCGTTCGTCCGGGCGCTGAACGAATTTCTCGCCGATTGAGCTTTGCGCCCCTGTGATACACCGATAGCATTGCCACTATGACCATGACCGAAACCAGCCAGCCCGACGCTCCGCGCCTCGCCTTTCACAAGACCGAAGGGGAGGGGCCGGTGATCATCTTCCTCCCCGGCTATGCCTCCGACATGGAGGGGAGCAAGGCGACCGCGCTCGAACAATGGGCACGCGATGCGGGGCGCAGCTATATCCGCTTCGACTATTCGGGCTGCGGGCAGAGTGAGGGCGAATTCGAGGATCGCTCACTCGCCGACTGGCGCGACGATGTATTGAGCGTCATCGACGAACTGGCCGATGGACCGGTGGTGTTGGTCGGCTCCTCAATGGGCGGCTGGCTGATGCTGCTCGCGGCGAAGGCGCGGCCCGACCGGGTGGCGGGGCTGGTCGGAATCGCGCCCGCGCCCGATTTCACCGACTGGGGCTTTACCCCCGATCAGAAGATGGAATTGCTCAACAAGGGGCGGCTCGAAGAGACATCCGACTATGCCGACGAACCGATGGTCACCACCCGCAAATTCTGGAGCTCGGGCGAAGCCAATCGGGTGATGTTCGGCACCATCCCGATCACCTGCCCGGTGCGGATCCTTCAGGGGCAGCGCGATAAGGAAGTGCCGTGGGAGCGCGCCCCGCGCCTTGCCCAGCTGCTGGCGGGCGACAATGTGCAGGTGACGCTGGTCAAGGATGGCGACCATCGCCTCTCGCGACCTCAGGATATCGCGCTGCTGTTCCGCACCGTGGCCGAAATCTGCGATTGTGTCGCATGACCGGGCTTCCATCGCGGCACCCGCGACCCTATCTGCCGGGCCAAAAGGAGGTCCGCCCGCAATGAAATTCCTGCATACCATGCTCCGCGTCACTGATCCCGACGCGACGATCCGCTTCTTCAACCTGCTGGGGCTTGAGGAAGTACGCCGCACCGACGTCGAAAAGGGGCGCTTCACCCTCATCTTCCTCGCCGTGCCGGGGCAGGAGGGGATTGCCGAGGTCGAACTCACCCACAACTGGGACCCGGAGGAATATTCGGGCGGCCGCAATTTCGGCCATCTCGCCTTTCAGGTCGATAATATCTATGACAGCTGTCAGCGGCTGATGGATGCGGGCGTGACGATCAACCGCCCGCCGCGCGACGGCCATATGGCGTTTGTGCGCACCCCCGATAATATCTCGATCGAGCTGCTTCAGGACGGCTATCTCGATCCGCAGGAACCCTGGGCCTCAATGCCCAATACCGGCGAATGGTAAGCCGATGAGCGCGCCGATCCGGATCGTCGGTCTGCCGGTGCTCAGCGACAATTATGTCTGGCTGATGCACGATCCCGCCTCGGACGAAACCATCGTCATCGACCCCGCCGTCGCCGAACCGGTGCTGGACGAGACGAAGGCGCGCGGCTGGCGCATCACCGCCATCTGGAACACGCATTGGCATCCCGATCACACCGGCGGCAATCAGGCGATCAGGGACGCGACCGGCTGCACGATCATCGCTCCCGCTGCCGAGGCGGAGCGAATCCCCACCGCCGACCGGCTGGTTGGGGAGGGCGATAGCGTCGCCATCGGCGACCATGTCGCGACGGTGATGGAAGTGCCCGCCCATACCGCCGGGCATATCGCCTATCATCTCGCCGGCGACGGCGTAATTTTCGTCGGCGATACGCTCTTCGCCATGGGCTGCGGCCGCCTGTTCGAAGGCACGGCGGAGCAGATGTTCGCGAATATGCAGCGTCTGGCGCAGCTCCCCGACGCGACTCAGGTCTATTGCGCGCACGAATATACGCAGTCGAACGGCCGGTTCGCACTGGTCGCAGAGCCCGAAAATCTGGCAATCAAACAGCGGATGATCGACGTGAACACCCGCCGCGCCGCCGGGGAGGCGACTATTCCCACCACCATCGGGCTGGAGCGCGAAACCAATCCCTTTCTGCGCGCCGCATCGGCGGAACAGCTTGCGGAACGACGCAACGCAAAGGATAGTTTTACCGGATAAGGCGCGGCGATATCCGCGCCCGAAAGGATGATGGATATGCGCAACCTGCTGTTTCCGCTCACCGCGCTGATGCTTGCCGGGCCGTTGCTGGCCGGATGCGCCGGTCAGGGATCGGCGCCGGGTGACAAGCCCGGTCCCGACCGGCTTGCCGAAATTCTGAAAGGCTATGAACCGGTCGATTCGTTGCAATGCGTCGATCCGCAGCGCGTCCGCTATAGCGAGACGGTGCGCGGCGGCATCGTCTATCGTGCGTCGGTCGGTCGCAACATTTACGTGAACGAAATCCCCGAAGGATGCATGGCCCCGCATGGCGACGACATACTGGTGAGCTTTCCCTTTGGCGGGCGCTCGTGCCAGGGCGACCGGGTCAAATGGGTTTCGCGGGTCAACAGCATGCAAAGCGGCTTTTGCGTGCTGGGCCGCTTCGCCGAATATCGCCCGACGAAGCAGCCCGGACAATAACCGCTACAATACGTAGCGGCTAAGGTCGGTATTGCGCGCAATGCTTTCGAGTTGCCCCTCGACATAAGCGCGATCGACGGTGAGCGTGGTATCGCCGCGCTCCTCGGCATCGAAACTGACTTCTTCGAGCAGCTTTTCCATGACGGTCTGAAGCCGCCGCGCGCCGATATTCTCCACCTCGGCATTCACCTCGGCGGCGATCCGCGCCACCGCCTTGATCCCGTCGGGGGTGAAGTCCAACGTGACGCCCTCGGTCCCGATCAGCGCCTTATACTGCTGCGGCAGCGAAGCCCGCGTATCGGTCAGGATCGACACGAAATCGTCCTCGGTCAGCGCCTGTAGCTCGACCCGGATCGGCAGGCGCCCTTGCAGTTCGGGCAAAAGGTCGCTCGGTTTCGACACATGGAAGGCACCGCTCGCGATGAACAGAATATGGTCGGTCTTCATCGGTCCATATTTGGTCGCAACCGTGGTTCCTTCGATCAGCGGCAGCAGGTCGCGCTGCACACCTTCGCGGCTCACCGAACCGCCGCTGCGCGATTCGCTGATCGCGATCTTGTCGATCTCATCGAGGAACACGATGCCGTTCGCTTCGGCATCCTGCAGGGCCACCCGGCTGACCTCTTCCTGATCGAGCCGTTTTTCGACCTCTTCCTCGACCAGCTTTTCGAACGCGGTGTGGACCGTCATCTTGCGCCGCTTCATCTGGCCGCCGCCGAACGCCTTGCCCATCATATCGGACAGGTTGATCATCCCGACATTGGGGGCGCCGGGGATTTCGAACGGCATTTGCGACTGCGCCTCCAGCTCGATCTCGATTTCCTTGTCGTTAAGATGACCTTCCTCGATCCGCTTGCGGAAACTTTCGCGCGTCGCTGCGCTCGAATCCTTGCCGGTCAGCGCATCGAGCAGCCGCTCGAACGCTGCCGTCTCGGCCTTTTCCTGCACGGCATGGCGGCGGCGGTCCTTTTCCAGCCGGATCGCTTCTTCGACCAGATCGCGGGCAATCTGTTCGACATCGCGCCCGACATAGCCGACCTCGGTAAATTTGGTCGCTTCGACCTTCACGAACGGCGCATCGGCCAGCTTGGCGAGGCGGCGCGAAATCTCGGTCTTGCCGCAACCGGTCGGCCCGATCATCAGGATGTTCTTCGGCGTCACCTCATCGCGAAGATCGGCGGGCAGCTTCTGCCGCCGCCAGCGATTGCGCAGCGCCACCGCGACGGCGCGCTTGGCGTCTTTCTGCCCGATAATATGCTGGTCGAGCGCGGCGACGATCGCCTTGGGAGTAAGGGAGTCGGTCATTTCTGTCTCAAAAAATGGAATTGCGGGATAAGGAAGAAGCAGGGCGCATAGCCCCGGCTCAGCTGTCGCTGTCGAGCGTTTCGACGGTCAGATTTTCGTTGGTATAGACGCATACGTCAGCCGCGATCTTCATCGCCCGGCGGCAGATCGTTTCCGCATCGCTTTCATATTCGACCAGCGCGCGGGCTGCGGCCAGCGCATAATTGCCGCCCGATCCGATCGCGGCGACTCCGGCTTCGGGTTCCAGCACATCGCCATTGCCGGTGATGACCAGCGTGATCTCCTTATCCGCGACGATCAGCATCGCCTCCAGATTGCGAAGATATTTGTCGGTGCGCCAGTCCTTGGCCAGTTCCACCGCCGCGCGCAGCAATTGCCGCGAATGCCGCTCCAGCTTCGCCTCCAGCCGTTCGAACAGCGTGAAGGCATCGGCGGTCGCGCCCGCAAAGCCCGCGATCACCGCGCCGTCGGCAAGCGTGCGCACCTTGCGCGCATTGGGCTTCATCACCGTTTGACCGGCAGTTACCTGCCCGTCGCCCGCGATCACCACCTTGCCGGATTTGCGCACGGAAAGGATGGTCGTGCCGTGCCACATAATCTTATTATCGCTCATGCGCGGCGATATGGGATCGACCAGCGCTTCACGCAAACCCCCGACCGACAATGCCTCGCTTCGTCTATCATGAAAGATGAGGGGAGAACGATGCGTGCATCGTCAGGAGAGTTGCCATGTCCGTTCACTGGATTACCAATGCCGCCCCGGACGCTCGCCCCATTCTGGGCGATATGGCCGAGATCATCGAAATGGAGGCGGAAGCGCGCCGTGACGAGGCGCAAAGCTTTCTGGGACTGCTGTACGCGCTTCCGGTAAGCCTCGCATTCTGGGGTGTCGTGGCGCTGTTCGTCTGGCGCTGACACCAAGCTGCGTTGATGTGGACCTATCCGCATATTGCGATCCTTGCCACCAGTCGTCACCCCAGCGAACGCTGGGGTCTCCGGGGGACTTGGGGAGAACGGAGCAGTGCACCTGCAGCAGATGTCAGCGTACGCTGGCATGACGGCGGGGGGATGGGGCGCCATCCATGCAGCGTGGTATGACGCCCCCGAAATCTACACCGACCTGCAATAATCTGGACTCACTGCAAAGGTCGTCATCGCGACGAGCGCAGCGACGCGGCGATCCAGCGACGCGTAAGCCGCTTCCGGATTGCCGCGCCCCTTCGGGGCTCGCGAGTGACAATCGTGGCATGCATTTGGATTAATGCCGGTCAGTATCAGCGGTCCGACCCCTTCATCTTCCCGAACTGGCGCGCTGCGGTATAGCCGAGATACCCGGTGCCGAAGAGCGTATAGAGCGGTTCGGGAAGTGCGGCGAGATAGCCGGTCATACCCTCGACGATCCCGTGCGCCAGTGCGGGATCGAATGCGCCGATCACGCCCATCGGGATCGACCACAGGAACAGCACGTACATCACGTACAGGAAGCTCGGCCTTGCCCGGCTGGTCCAGGGGTCGGGCGACTGCGCCTCCGCCACGATCGCCGACAGCTGCGCCTTTACCTGTTCCAGCTCCTGCGCATTTTGCAGTTCGAGCAGTTTCAGTTTCGCCGCGTCTCGCGCAGCCGGGTCGGGAATGATCTTGTCGATCAGCCCGGCGATCGGCGCGATTATGCCGTTGATGATGTTCATCGCACCCCTTCCTTAACCGATACGGTTCGCAAGCCAGCCATATAGAAACGCCTCATTGGCCGGGCGACGTTCGGCGAGCGCCAGATAGCGTTCGCCCTGCAGCGCGTTGATTGCGTGTACCAGCACTTGCTCACCCGCTTTGCCGCGCAGTTTCACAAATGCGTCGAGCGCGGCGAGCGTCGCCGGGCCGATCACCGAATCCAGTACAAGGTCGGGATAATCGCTCGCGCCGCGATTGAGCGCATTGAGCGCACGTTGCATAAATCCGATTCCCACCGCCGGGCCCATATTCACCCCGGTATCGAACAGCTCCGCTGCCAGCATCGGCGCGCGTTCGGCCACCTTGTCGAAACCGGGTGCTGCCCAGTACCGGCGGCGATAGATTGCATGGGCGGCTTGGCGGGGAAGCGAGCGCATCGGTCCGGCATAGCCCTCGGCACGCGCGACCGCTTCGGTAATCCCCCATCGCGTCGCCCCGCCGCGATCGGCCTTGTGATCGACGAATCCCCCTTCGCGCGCAATGACCTCTTCGATCAGCGAATCAACCTGCATGTCCGAATCTCCTCTGCCCCTTCGGCGAGAGGATATAACCAAATAGGTTCATGTAGGACAGCGGAAAATGCGCCTCGTCAACCTTCGGGCGGGCGTTCTGCCTCGTCGGCGGCGTTTTGCAGGGCAGTGGCGGTTTGGCGTGCGGCATCGGGGGTCAGCGAAATCGCCACTCCTCTCGGCCCGTCGAGCAGCACCTGCCCTTTCTCGGCCACCGCGCTCAGCGGCTGATTATGCGGCCGATGATAGGGCTCCATATTGTCCTCCAGCCAGTATTCGGTCTAGAAACGAGGCCATGCCTCGTTCCGTTCCCATTGGACCGGGGCCGGTGAGGGGCATGACGACACGATCTTTTCTGATGACGCACCGGCATCCGCGTCTGACCGATGCCGAGCGTACCGCGCTGAACAACGCAGTTGCGCATGTTCGCGAAGTTCCGGCCCGGCATGTGCTGGTGCGCGAAGGCGTGCCGCTCAGCCAATGTACGCTGCTCACCCGCGGCTTCATCCATCGCTACAAGGATACGCAGGATGGCCGGCGGCAAATCCTTGCGCTGCACATTCCCGGCGATTTCGTCGATCTGCACAGCTATCCGCTCAAACGGCTCGAACATTCGGTTGCCGCGACCACCGATGTCGAAATCGCGGTTTTCCCGCATCAGGCGATCCGCGAACTGACGCTGATCTCGCCCAATCTCACTGAGCTGCTGTGGCGCAGCACGCTGATCGACGCGGCGATCAACCGCGAATGGCTGGTGTCGATCGGTGCCCGCTCAGCGGCAGTGCGGATCGCGCACCTGTTCTGCGAATTGCGCGCCCGGATGGAGCGGGTCGGCATGGCGGACGAACATGGTTTCGAACTACCGATCACGCAGGTCGATCTGGCCGACGCCACCGGCCTTACCCCGGTCCATACCAACCGGATGGTGCGCCAGCTGCGCGACCAGAAGCTCGTCGATTTTCGCGATCGCCGGGTCGTCATTCACGACCTCGACCGGCTGATCGACTTCGCGCAGTTCGATACCGGTTATCTTTTCTTCGACTGACGCCATGATGCGATTCGCAAGACCCATGGCATCATAGCCAGGTCCGCGCGGCGGCTGAGCGAAGCCGATGCGCGATGCGTCAGCATCCCGGCGGTTCGCTATCAGCACTTGTGGGGGGCGGGCACATGCGCCGCCCCCGGCTGTGCTTATTCCGCAGCGTGACTGCCCGAAAACATGTCGGTGCCCAAATCTTCCTCGCGCGAATCGTCATTGCCGGCCTTGGCCTTCTGACGCTTGTCGAAGCTGTCCCACACCTCGTTCCAGTTGCCGCGCGTCGCGCCCTTGGAATATTCTGTGGCGCGCGTTTCGAAGAAATTGGCGTGCTCGACCCCGTTCAGCAGCGGCGTGAGCCAGGGCAGCGGATGCTCCTCGATCAGATACATCGGCTTCATGCCCAGCTGCTGGAGCCGCCAGTCGGCGATGTAACGGATATATTTCTTGATATCCTTGGGCGTCATGCCGTTCACCGGACCCATTTCGAAGGCAAGGTCGATAAAGGCATCTTCCAGCCGGATCGTCGTCGCGCACTGATCCAGAATGTCTTCCTTGACCGATTTGGTCAGGCAGTCGCGTTCCTTCACGAATGCGTGGAACAGGTTGGTGATGCCTTCGCAATGCAGGCTTTCATCGCGCACCGACCAGCTGACGATCTGCCCCATGCCCTTCATCTTGTTGAAGCGCGGGAAGTTCATCAGCATCGCGAAGCTCGCGAACAGCTGCACGCCTTCGGTAAACCCGCCGAACATGGCGAGCGTGCGGGCGATATCTTCATCGGTGTCGACGCCGAACTTCTGAAGGTAATCGTGCTTGTCCTTCAGCTCGGTATATTCGAGGAACGCGCCATATTCGCTTTCGGGCATGCCGATCGTGTCGAGCAGATGGCTGTACGCCGCGATATGGATCGTCTCCATATTCGAAAAGGCGGCGAGCATCATCTTCACTTCGGTCGGTTTGAACACCCGGCCATATTTTTCGTGATAGCAATCCTGCACCTCGACATCAGCCTGGGTGAAGAAGCGGAAAATCTGCGTCAGCAGGTTGCGCTCATGCTCGGTCAGCTTCTGCGCCCAGTCGCGGCAATCCTCGCCCAGCGGCACTTCTTCGGGCAGCCAGTGGACCTGTTGCTGGCGCTTCCAGAAATCATAGGCCCAGGGATATTCGAAGGGCTTGTAGGTTTTGCGGGCTTCGAGAAGGGACATGGGGCTACTCCGGATGCGAAACTGAAAAACAAAAAGGGGCGGCGGCGCGGTTCATGCCGCGCCTCCCGCAGCGATCTCGCCATTCCACGACCACATGGCTGCGGCCGACATGGTGAGAATGGCGGCAAGGGCAAGCGCCATCACCGCGATCATGCGATAGGCATAGATTCGGGCCTCGCCGACCGGCCTTCTAAGCCGCGACAGCAGCCACAGACCGGACAGCGCGGCGGTAAGCGCCACCGCGAACATCACGAGGATCGTCGGGCTCAAGGTCGCGAGGCTCATCGCCGCACCACGCGCGTACGATACACGGTTCTGGTCCCGCGTGCACCCACGCCCAGAAACACGATGCCGACAAAATAGCCGAAATCATACCAGCCGCCATTATTGGGCACGGCATAAATGGCGATGTCGGGCAGGAACAGCGACAGTACCCATGCCACGGGAAAGATGAATCCGTGCCACAGACCCAGCAGGAAGCCGGGTGCGGCTGGCGTGACTGCGCTCGCGACCTGACGCGCGCATCCGCTCAGCAGGGCGGTGAGGGGGACGAGGAGAAAACCGGTCCGTTTCATGCCACCTCCAATAGTTGCACCTGCGCAACGGGATTTTCAGGAACAGTTGGCGCTGCGGCCCGTTGATAGCGCATATTGGCAAGAACAGATTTGGGAGAACGCAAATGTTCGACAAGATGCGCATCAAGGAACATATGGAAATCGCTGGCAAGAACGGTCAGCATGTCGGTACCGTCGACAAAGTCGAAGGCGACCGTATTAAGATGACCAAGACTGACAGCGGCGATTCCCGTCACCATTACATCGAAATGGATCTGGTCGACCGCGTGGAAGACAATCGGATTTACCTGAAGGTCGACGAACCGACCGCGCAGGACATGAAAGTCTGATCGACGCGACAGCCGACGATTCAAAGCCCCCGCCCGGCATCGCCCGGCGGGGGTTTTATTTTGTGCAAAGCGTCGCCGATCGCGTGCATCAATTCGCGCGGACGTGCGTTTTCCTATTCGTCTGAAGCAAGGAGACGCATCATGGCTGATACCAGCAACATCAAAGAACATATGAACATCGTCGGCGCGGACGGCGTGCATCTCGGCACCGTCGATCATATGGACGGCGACCGGATCAAGATGACCAAGAACGACAGCCCGTCGACCAAGGACGGCAAGGGCGCGAAGCACCATTACATTCCCGCCGGCCTGATCGCAGAGGTCGAAGGCGACACCGTGCGCCTTTCCGCGACCGCGCAAAACGCGCAGGACATGTTCGAAACGGCTGAGTAACTGCGGTTCGCAGTGACGCGACGCTATAGCGCCATCGTCATTGCGAGCCCCGTAGGGGCGCGGCAATCCAGCTTTTCGCGCCGTACCGGTGCAATGCGGGATCGCCGCCTCGCTCCGCCCGTCGCAATGACGGCGCGGTCGGCGGGCAGCGCTTTCATATAACAGGCGCTGTCGAGCGCAGATAAACGCCCCGGTCCGCATCATGCGGGCCGGGGTGTCGCTTGTCTGTATGTCGCTGATCCTGCGCATATCTCTTTTCTCCGCCCTTTGGCGGCATAGGGTGCGCTATGTCCCGACAGTGCCGGGACACGCGCCGCGCCTTACTGACAGGCGAGGCACTCGTCATAGTCGGTGGTCGGCAGTTCGTATTTGGCGAGCTCGGACGTATTGTCCGCTTCCACGCCGCCTGCGAACCCTGCACGCTGCACCGATTTCGACCGCAGATAGTAAAGCGACTTGATACCCAGCTCCCACGCGCGGAAATGCAGCATCAGCAGGTCCCATTTGTCGCAATCTGCCGGGATGAACAGGTTCAGCGACTGTGCCTGATCGATATAGGGCGACCGGTCACCGGCCAGCTCCAGAATCCAGCGCTGATCGATCTCGAAGCTGGTCTTGTAGCAATCCTTCTCCTCGGCGTTGAGGAAATCGAGATGCTGCACCGAACCGTTCTTTTCGAGGATCGAGTTCCAGATCGCGTCCGAATTTTTCGACTTCTTATCGAGCAATTTTTCCAGATACGGATTCTTCACCACGAAGCTGCCCGACAGCGTCTTGTGCGTATAGATATTCGCCGGGATCGGTTCGATGCACGCGCTGGTCCCGCCGCAAATGATGCTGATCGACGCGGTCGGCGCGATCGCCATTTTGCAGGAGAAGCGCTCCATCACGCCGACATCGGCTGCATCGGGGCAGGGGCCGCGCTCGACCGCGAGCTGCATCGACGCTTCGTTTGCCGCCGCATTGATATGCTTGAAGATGCGCGTGTTCCACGACTTCGCCATCGCGCCTTCGAACGGCAGTCCGCGCGCCTGCAGGAAGGAGTGGAACCCCATGACGCCAAGCCCGACAGAGCGTTCGCGCATCGCGCTGTATTTCGCCCGCGCCATCTCTTCGGGCGCGCGCTCGATATAATCGCTCAGCACATTGTCGAGAAAGCGCATGACATCCTCGATAAAGCGCTTGTCCTTCGACCATTCGTCCCAGGTTTCGAGGTTGAGCGAGGACAGGCAGCACACCGCCGTGCGGTCATTGCCCAGATGGTCATAGCCGGTCGGCAGCGTGATTTCGCTGCACAGATTCGACGTCGAAACCTTCAGCCCAAGCTCGCGATGATGCTTGGGCATGTTGTTGTTCACATGATCGGCGAACACGATATACGGCTCGCCGGTCGCCAGCCGGGTTTCGACCAGCTTCTGGAACAATGCGCGCGCATCGACCTTGCCGCGCTCCGACCCGTCCTTGGGGCTGCGCAAAATCCATTCGCCGCCGTCGCGCACGCATTCCATGAATTCGTCGGTCAGCAGTACGCCATGGTGCAGGTTCAGCGCCTTGCGGTTGAAATCGCCCGAAGGTTTGCGGATTTCGAGGAATTCCTCGATCTCCGGATGGCTGACGTCGAGATAGCAGGCGGCCGAACCGCGACGCAGCGATCCCTGACTGATCGCAAGCGTCAGCGAATCCATCACCCGCACGAACGGAATGATGCCGCTGGTCTTGCCGTTCAGGCCCACCGGCTCGCCGATGCCGCGCACATGGCCCCAATAGGTGCCGATGCCGCCGCCCCGGCTGGCCAGCCACACATTCTCGTTCCAGGTGTCGACGATGCCGTTCAGGCTGTCGGGCACCGAATTGAGGTAGCAGGAAATCGGCAGGCCGCGTCCCGTACCGCCGTTCGACAGAACGGGCGTCGCGGGCATGAACCATAATTTCGAGATATAGTCGTACAGCCGCTGGGCATGTTCGCCATCGTCGGCATAGGCGCACGCCACGCGCACGAACAGGTCCTGATAGCCCTCGCCCGGCAGCAGATAGCGGTCCTTCAGCGTCTCTTTGCCGAAATCGGTGAGAAGGGCGTCGCGCGAATGGTCGACCTCGATTGCATAAGCGCGCGGGTCCACCGTTTTTGACGTGCGCTCGGGGGCCTTGCCCGGTGCGCTGGTGCTGGCGGCGGCTTGTGCGGTTTCGGTGGCGGTGTCGCTCACGTCGTGCGTTTCCCTGAAATCCATGACTGGCCCCGTTCCTTGTACGTTCGAATCGAGGCGGACCCCGATGCTATCATCCCGGCGGCATTGCGCGAGAACAAAAAGTGATCATCTGCGCCGAAAAGGCGCGGTTGGGGACAGCCTGCAATATCGTCATGCGGCCACTGGTCTACCAGTGATAGGGTCTGCCCCCGCAAACAGCCACTAGAGATTGTGCCCAATCGCTTCCGAACGCAAGCGGATTAATTACGTTTCCGGGACTCGGTTCGTCGCCCAAATGACTCGTTTCACCGGTCCGAAGGGACCGCGACGCGTGGACCTTCCACGGGTCCGAAACGTGCAAGAGAACGAGCAGCGAACAAAAAAATATTCCGGTGGATAGAATGCTGCACCCGCCGCTTGGCCACATATGGTGTCGCGGGCATCGAAAGGCCATAAAAAATCGGCGGGCGCATGGCACCCGCCGATCCTTTCGTTACCGATGACGGTGTGGTCAGAAGCCTGCCGACACCTGCACCCCGTAGAAGCGCGGCTCCGCCGGGATCAGCGTGATGTCGCCGAACGACCCGCCGGTATTGCCTGCATCGAGCAGATATTTCTCGTTGGTCAGATTGTGGACCCAGCCAGCGATTTCGAACCGGCCGTCACCGAAGCGCACGCCCGCTTTGGCATTGACGAGCGTTACGCCGTCCTGAGACGCGGCCTCGCTATTGGGCAGTTCGAAATAGATTTTGCTGCGATAGGTGACGCTGGGCGTTGCGAAGACCGCCATGCCGTTACCGATCGGCGCGTCGATCGAAAAGCCGCCCGCTGCCTGCCATTTCGGCTGCAACCGGAACCGGTCGCCGGCAAACTGGAACCGCGCATCGTCTTTGATCTTCGCGTCGGTATAGGCGAAATTGCCGAACAGGTTGAACCACGAAACCGGCCGCACCGACATTTCGCCTTCGACGCCGAAATTCGTCGCATCGCCCGCGCTTTCGGTGCGGAACGACCCGTCGCCCTGACGCACCGATACCTGAAAGCCCTTATAGGTATCGTAATAAACGCCCAGTGAGGCAGAGAGCGGCCCCCGCGCATATTTCACGCCGCCTTCATAGTTCCAGACGGTTTCTTCCGGGATCACGCTGATGTCGGGGCGTGGACCCGCTGCCGATACGACATTGACGGTCGGCGAACGGCGACCCTTCGAAATCGTGCCGTACAGGTTAAGCCCGTCATTGATCTTGTAGAGCAGGTTGAAGCGGGGCAGCACGCCCGAAAAGCTCTTCTTCGCCGAATACGTCCGGCCCGCCGTGTCGACGATCGGCAGTAGCGGGCGAAACACGCCGGCTGCCTTGAAGATCTCACTGTTCGGCATATCGGCAGTATATTCCGATTTGCGCTGTTCGATCAGCACGCGGGTGCCGATGGTGACCTGCAGGCGCGGCGTAATGTTCCAGGCAACGTCGCCGAACACCGAATAGCTGTCGTTTACGCCGTAATTGGCATAGGCGCCGCTATAGGGAATGGCGGCGAGCGGCTCGGGGAGGAAGATGCCGGTCAGCACCGGCGTCACCCGGCTCGCCGTGACCGTACCGTCGGGCGCGATACACGGCAGGCCCGCGATCGGCAGGATATTGGTGCCGGGGTTCAGCGGATTAGGAACGCTGCCTCCCGTAGCGAGCAGCGAACATTGCAGATAGGTGCCTTCTTCGGTCGAGAAAGGAACGACCTGCCGCGAATCTTCGTGGAAGAAATTCCATCCGAACGACGCGCGGACATGGTCGTCATTATAGGTGAAGCGCCCTTCATGGCTCGCCTGCCAGCCCTTCGCGTTCTCGGCGAATTCCAGATACCAGGCGGCGGAACCGTCGGCATCGAAGACTTCACGCGAATCGAAATCGCGATAGCCGTTCACCGTGGTGAAGTTCCAGCCATCGGCAAAGTCATAGGAGACGGTCAGGTTGGCGTCATAGACATCGCGCGTCAGGCCAAGATCGTCGCTGCCCAGCACCGATTTCGAAATGCCTGCGGGCGCGCCACTCAGATTGGCATCGCCGAACGGATCGGCGGGGCCGTTTGCGGTCGGGTAAATGCTCGAAATGAACGGCGTGCCGCTGTTGCGCTGACGGTCATAAGTGCCGATCAGGTCGATCGTCAGATCGTCGGTCGGGGTGAAGCGAAGCGATCCGCGAACGCCGAGCTGATCCTGCGCATACAGATCGCCCTGCCGGTCCGACAGATTATGGACATAGCCGTCGCGCTTCTTCCACTGAAATGCGACGCGGCCCGCCACCTTGTCATTGCCGCCGTTCAGATAACCGCTCAGCAATTTCTGGTCGTAATTGCCGTATCCGCCGGTCAGATTGCCTGAAAAGCCGGGCTTGGGCCGGGCGGAGATCAGGCTGATCGCGCCGATGGTCGACGCGGTGCCGAACAGCGTTGCCTGCGGCCCCTTGATCACCTCGATCCGGTCCATGTCGTACACGCCCTGATAGGCGCCGCGCGAGCGCGAAATATCGACGCCGTTATAATAAAGGGTGACGCGTGCCGCCTGCTGCGCTGATCCCGAATCCGACGTCACACCGCGAATGACGATGCCGGGATTATTGGCGCTCTGTTCCTGAATATTGAGGCCGGGAACATAGTTGCTGATCTCGTCGAGATCCGAAACGCCCAGCGTGTCCATCTGCTTGGCCGTAACCGCGCTGATCGTGATCGGCACGTCGAGCGCGCGCTGTTCCACCTTTTGCGCGGTGACGATGATGTCGTTCTGATCTTCCAGCCCGCTGGTCTGCGCAAGGGCAGGTGCGGCGATGGTCGACAATAGCGCGGTGGTGAGCAGCAAGGCTGTGCGACGCATGGTAAAACCCCTTTTCTAACACGATACGGCGCAGCCCCTGCGCGTCTCGCGTTGCAGCGCGGCGAAGCTTTTGCGCAAAAATCGTGACAGATTTTTTTCAATTTTGGGAATTGTCCCGTCTCCCGCCGCTTGAGGGGCAGGGCGGCGCGCGATAGCCTTTGCCGCTTATCGGGGGAGAATATTTCGATGCATGTTCGTCTTGCCGCTGTTTCGACGGCCGTTTGTGCCGTTGCCGTCTCGATCAGCGCCGCCCCGCCGACGGTCGCGCAGGTTGTGGTTCCGCAGGTGGAGGAACGCCCGCTCGCCGATCTGTCGTCTGCGCTCTCGCGGGGCGAGGTGACGAGCGAAGCACTGGTGCGCGCCTATCTCGACCGGATCGCGGCGATGGACCGCAACGGACCGGCGCTGCGCAGCATCATCGCGGTCAATCCTCAGGCCATGGCGGAGGCAAAACGGCTCGATGCCGAACGGCGCGCGGGCAGCGTACGCGGTCCCCTCCACGGCGTTCCGATAGTCATCAAAGATAATATCGAACTCGCCGGACCGCTGCCGACCACGGCGGGAAGCCTTGCGCTGATCGACAATGTCACGAACCGCGACGCGCCGGTGGTCGCACGGTTAAAGGCGGCGGGCGCGATCATCATTGCCAAGACCAATCTTTCCGAATGGGCGAATATCCGCTCGACCCGTTCCATGTCGGGATGGAGCGCGGTCGGCGGGCTGGTCAAAAACCCCTATGCGCTCGATCGCACCGCCTGCGGATCGTCGAGCGGCACCGGTGTCGCCGTGGCGGCGAGTTTCGCTGCCGCAGGGATCGGCACCGAAACCGACGGATCGGTGGTCTGCCCTTCGTCCATGAACGGCCTTGTCGGGCTGAAACCGACCATGGGTCTGGTCAGCCGGACTCATATCGTGCCGATCAGCCATAGTCAGGATATTCCCGGCCCGATGGCGCGCAGCGTGCGCGATACCGCGTTGCTGTTCACCGCAATGGTCGGCAGCGACCCCGCCGATCCGGCAACCACCGATGCCGATAAGCATCGCATCGATTATGCCGAGGGCTTGTCGAAAGATGCGCTGAAGGGCGTGCGCATCGCCGTGCTTCATCCTGATATGCCGGAAACGCTGAACGCGCGCTATCGGCAGCAATTGCAGATGCTGCGCGACGCGGGAGCGGTGCTGGTCGATGTCGAGGCACCCGATACCGACGGCATGGGCGATGCCGAATTTCAGGTGCTGATGATGGAGCTGAAAAGCGACATGGCGGCCTATCTCGCCACCCTGCCCGATACCGTGAAGCCGCGCAGCCTCGCCGATCTGATCGCGTTCAACAACGCGCATCGCGATAGCGAAATGCCGCATTTCGGGCAGGAAATTTTCGAAATGGCCCAAAAGACCGGCGGCGTCGACGATCCGGCCTATGCCGCCGCCCGTGCGAAATCAAAACAGCTCGCCACCCATGCGATCGACACGATGCTTCGAGAGGCGGATGCCGCGATGCTGGTGGAACCGACCTATGGCATGGCCTGGCTTTCGGACACGATTTACGGGGATCAGTTTTCCGGCCCCAGCGCGTCCGATCTGCCAGCCATTTCGGGCTATCCGCATCTGACCGTGCCGATGGGGCTGGTGCAGGGCGTGCCGGTCGGCCTGTCCTTTATCGGCCCGAAATATAGCGATGCCCGGCTGCTCGCGGCGGGCTATGCCTATGAACAGGCATCGCAGGCACGCATAGCGCCGCCTTATCTGCCGACGCTGACCATGGGCGTGTCGATCGCGGGAAGGGGGGAGTAGCGCCGCTCCCGCCGGATCCGGCGTTAGCTCAGCGGCATCCGCATGCCGCGCCAGCGGCTGGCAAGAAATCGCTGCCAGCCGAGCAGCAGGGGCACCAGCACCAGTTCGATGCCGAGCGCGACGAGGTGCCCCTGCGAGGGCGGCTCGCCCTGCCAGAGCGCGATGAACCGGGCGAGGCCGCCCGCCATCATGATGAAGCCGAGCGTGCGGAAGCGATGGCCGCGCGCCTCGATTTTCGGAATGCAGCTCAAAAAGCCGATCGCGATGCCGAGTTGCAGGCCCGACAGATACCGAAAATGGCTGTCGAGATCGGTCGGAACACTGCCCAGATAGCCGAGCCAGTCCGGCCCGCGAGCGATGCTCACCCCGGCAGCCGACAGCGAAAACACCGCCATCGCGGCGATGATCAGCTGAAGAATGCGGCGTTCGGTGTCGAGCGTCATCTACGGCTCCATACAAGAAATCTATCGAATGCTGGCAATGTCAACGCCGCGACAATGACCATCGCCTGCCGCTGTGACAACGCCCGATCAACAAATGCTATCCTGCGCATTGCGACAGGCCGTCCGCGCGCTGGTGAGGGCGAAGGGGGCGCCGGCGCGGCTCGAAGGTCGTCGGATTGGTCATGAACGCTGCCTTATGCGGCGCTGGTGCCGACCGGCGCAAGCCGCCCCGCCGCAAACCATACACGTTCCGCGAGGGAAAAAGGCAAAGCGAAGCATCGGGAACCGGGCGACCTATCATGCGCTTTCGATTCCATGACCCAGAGCAGTGACAAAAATCCCGTCGCCATCATCACCGGCGCTAGTTCAGGCATCGGCATGGGCGTCGCCCGGCGGCTCGGCCTCGACGGTGCGGCGGTCGCGATCAACTATCACTCGCATCCCGAACCCGCAGAGGACCTTGCCCGCGAAATCCGCGATGCAGGTGGGCGGGCGATTACGGTGGGCGCTGATGTGTCGTCGGAGGAAGATGTCGCCAGGTTGTTCGACGCGACGATACAGGCATTCGACCGCGTCGATATCCTCGTCGCCAATTCGGGCGCGCAAAAGGATGCGGCCATCGCAGACATGACGCTCGATCAGTGGCGCGCGGTGATCGACCTCGACCTGACCGGCCAGTTTCTGTGCTGTCGTGAGGCGGTGCGCCGGTTCCGTCAGCAGGATGCGTCGCAGGCGCCCTTCCGGGCGAAAGGCGCGATCGTGTCGATGACCTCGGTCCATGATGCCATTCCCTGGGCCGGGCATATCAACTACGCCTCGGCAAAAGGCGGCGCGCGCATGTTCGTCGAGACGCTCGCGCAAGAGGTGGCGGGCGAGCATATTCGCGTCAACGCGGTCGCCCCCGGCGCCATCCGCACGCCGATCAACAAAGACGTGTGGGGCGAGGAGGAGAGCCTGAAGAAGCTGCTAGAACTGATCCCCTATGGCCGGATCGGGGAGCCGGAGGATGTCGCCGCAGCGGTGGCGTGGCTCGTCTCCGACGCTGCCGATTATGTCACCGGCACTACGCTTTATGTCGATGGCGGGATGATGCTTTATCCCGGCTTCCGCGATAACGGATAGCGCGCGTCACCGCCGGATATAGCGAAAATACCAGACCTTAGCTGGCATTTCGCCGTAAGATATTGAAACCAGAGGGTAAAGTCGGCCATCAGTGACCCTGGTTTTCGGCCATGTAATCACCGGACAATCACCGATTTTGAAGCGATATCGCACGTTAGCGGGCGCTCGGATGGGTTCCTGCCATCACAAGGAGATGATTCAAATTGAGCCACGACCTGCTTTTGTCCGCCCCCACACGGATTGTCGAGAGCGTGGGCAATTCGCTGACTTGGCCCGCCCGATCGACTATGGCGAGGCATGTCCATCATCGACGCCTTCACGAAAGCGCACGCCAAACTGAGCGTCCCGGTCAACGGGCTCTATCTTCCCGTCCCCCAGGTCATCGAAAGCCTGCAGCGCTTCTGTCGGCCGCTGGTCTTCCACAATGACGGTTATGATCATGACATCTCGTTCTCCGGCTCCTGTCTCCTGTTCCGACACCGCGGCCATAACCTGCTGTTGTGCACCCGGCACCAGCTTACGAACGCAAAGCGCTCGTCGGACCAGATCATCCTCGTCGTCGACGGGGCCCAGGGCCGCCGGGTCGGCATCAATCCGAACGAGGTAAGCCAGGGCGTGCTCGATCCGTCGTCCGATCCAGCCTATGCCGACCTGGCCGACATCATGATCGCGGAATATTCGCCTCGGAATCCCGGCCGCGACCTTGCCCCGCACTTCCTCTCTTTTGATCTCGAATCGGCTCGCGATCTGCGGACCGTGGACCCCGCCTCGGTCGATGCGATCTTCTCGATCGGCTATCCAACCGGCGACACGTCTTATGACACCACTTTTGACGATGATTGGCAGTTGCTTGGTGTCGATGTGGTGTCACGCTGGTGGAAGCTTTATTTCAAGCCAGCGACGCCGACGGTGTGGGATGCCGCCGGCACTGTTCCGTTGGAACCCGCGAGCAACGATGATCCTATCCCCGATGACCCGGACGGCATGAGCGGTGCGCCGGTGTTCTTCATCCACGGTATCAAAGCCGGGCAGCCAGAACTCGGCTCTGCAGGCATCATCGTGCGCGGCAACAAGCTGGGTCGCATCAACATGATCGAGGCTGCTCACATCAGGCAGGCCTTAGCTCTTCATCTGGCTGCGTGATGATGACATTCCGCGCCGGTCGCGGTGCCAGAGCCTGAAAGCGGGGAGCACGCCATGAAGCGATACAGGTTCGAAGAAATTCTGAAGAGCAAGTTTCGCTGGCCCACGGCCGGCGACGTCCCGTTTGTCGTCGCGGCCGATCCAGACGCCAACGCCAATATTGCCCAGGACGAATTTACACGGCTTGTGCTGATGACCGACGGCTACAAAAAGGCCGCGGATCTGATGGTGGAGCATGCCACGAGCGCTCCGGCCGAGCGCGACTATCTCGTCTGCCCGATCATCTTCAACTACCGCCAGTTCATTGAGCTATCGCTCAAATATGTCATCGCAACCTACGGCCACACCGTCGGTATCGATCCGATCTGGAAGACCCATGACCTCGCTCGGCTCTGGCAGTCCTTCGCCGAATTGCTTCAGCGCTATGGCACGAGCGATCCCGACATCGCCGACCCGATCGTGTCGGAGGTCGTCGCTGAATTCGCCAAGATCGACCCCGGTTCCTATTCCTATCGCTACCCGGTCGATACGAACGGCCAGCCGATTCCGATCGCTTATGCGGATCTTCACCTTCCGACCCTTGCGGACGTCATCAACGGCGTTGCCGGCTATTTCTCCGGCACCGACGGATATCTGAGCGATCTGCAGGGCGCCGCACCCTGATGATCTATGACCAGCCGGGCGCCTTGGGCATCTCCCGCCGAGCGCTCTGCCAGTAGCGGTCGATAACTTCGCGAAACCCTGCCTTCGCTTTCCGCTGCACTGGCAGGATTGGGCAGTCCCCGTTAGGTCTTGATCATGCCCGACAATCAGTTCCAAGACTTTATACATGGAGCGAAACCGCTAAGCGGCCAGCTCGGCCTTACGCATGTCACCGATTGTGCGAGGCTGTCCGGCCTAGTTGCATCCCGCAAGCTCGAACCGCGGCTGTGCGACGTCTATGGTGAACCGCTGGTCTATCTCTTTTACGGGCGGCCGGCGTATCGGCGGGCATGGAGCGGCGGCGCGACCACCAACCTCGATTACGCGCGAATCTGTCTGATCCTGCGCGACGATGTGGCCGCGCACGCCCACCGTATCCTCCCGTTCGATAGCGGCGGCTTCCACCGATATAGCGGCGCGTTCCACGACAGCCTGACGCTGGCGGATTTTGAAATCCTGCCGACGGATCATCCCCTCAAGGTGATCGGGGCCTTCTACGACAGCCTCGAAGATTACTGGATGATGGAGCCGGTACAGCCTCGGACCTTTCCAGTGACCCAGCACATCGTAAGGTCTTATTACCAGCTGATCTCGGGCGGACTCGCGGAGCAATTCGACGATCGCTGCTCGGCCATCGAGGTCCAACTGGCCGACACGCTTCTGCTCGACGGTCAGGTGCTGGCCGTGATCGGCCCCAATCAAATTTTTGATGATCCCAAGGTGAAGGCGATGGTTGCCGATTGGGGCGCAGAACCACGCGGGTATCGCGTTCCAAGGATGTTCAACCCGGCAGAAGTTGCGGGTCGCATTTTCAGCGAGGTCGAGCGCTTCCTGGAGGACCAGACGTGGCTGTAGACGTCAGCCCATCGCAAGCGCGCGCCGTCGCGGTCTTCAACCCCACCGCGCCCGCGCCGGGATTTCTGCAGCCGTTGCTGGTCGGCATGGGCGGGGATAATCGCAGCTTCGTGCAGGTCGTGGCCGCGCCCGGGCGACTCGCCGGCTTCGCAGAGGTCGCATGGCCCGATCGCGATTTTATCGCCTTGAACGAAGAACCTGTTTTGCAGATCGGCGGTGAACCCCTCTGGGGTTTCCTCTTCCCTGACGAGCCGCCACTCGTTGCTCTCTGGTCAACCTTCCGCGAAACGATGCGCACGCGGGTCGGTGATCCGAAACTCGCCGAGAAGCCTCTCCAGCTTTTCGACATCGTCGACACGCTCGATTTCGACGAATTCAAGCCGTCAATCTACGTCCGGGCCTATCGCGCATATACCGAGATGGGGCCGACCGCCGCCAATCGTTGGCGCGACCGATCCATCCTCGAGCCGGCACTGGCGCGCATCCTGCCAGCGCTGGGACTGCCGTCGCATCGCACGACGGTGGTCGATGGGCCGACTGGGCGAACAAGCTCCACGACGCCGCGTTTGCGAGCGCGCTTGACGGATGGTGAACTCCTCGTCTTCCTTGAAGGCGCTATCGGCGAAGCGGAGCAACGCGGCTTTCAGGATGCCTACGACCAGTTGGTCGCCCAATATCCGGACCTCTTCGCGGATGGCGTTCGGGTCATTGCGACACACCCTCCGAGGCGCGCCGGCCCGCCACAAATCAAGGCCGAGGGCACGACCGTCGTCCTTGTCGGCCGGATCCGCGAAGGCCAAGTTTCCTATGATGAGTGGATCAGCCAGGGCGTCGAGGTCGCGGACGAGAGCCGCTTCCACCCGGCGCTTCGCATTCGTCGCGTTCCCAAACTGACGATTCTTCTCGGCGCCCAACCCGATTGGCCGCAGCTGGTCGAGGCCGGCATCCGAATGGGCGAACATGCGGCGGTGATCGTGTCGCTCTCCACCTCCGCCGCGCCGATGCTGCGCGACCTCGAGTTCCAAGCGCAAACCAACCTGCCGACGATTACCTTCTTCGCCCCTTATGCCACCAGCACGGTGAGGGGACGCGATCCTGTCGCGCCCATCCGGCCGATTCTTGAGATCGTAAAGCGCGAAATGGAGGGCGCGCCGTTCTTCGATGTTCACCGCCTTTTGAAAGCGCAGCACAACATGCTCGTGCGTGAGCCGATCTCGTCGAACCAGACTTCGATCGAGCTCGCCTGCCGTCTCGCGGCGCGCGCACTGAAGGCCGGCGCCGTCCTTGGCGGCGCCGCTCGTCTCTATTCACAAGGGGCGGTCAGGCGAGCCGACCACCAAAGTTTTGCCGCCGCGCTCGCGCACCTGTTCGAGATCGAGGAGAGCGAGCCCGTCCATATCGAGGCGCGGCGCGCCGCATTGCTCCTGCTGGTTGAGCGGATCGCGCAAAACGAACCGTCCCACTATGCCGATAGCCAGCGGCAAGGGATCATGCGCCTGTTCGAACTGCGCGGGTGGCGCATCGGTCAAGATCATGGCCGGGCATTCGACCTCGAAGATGACCAGCGGCGGTTCAGTGTCGTCATCGTTGATCACGCCCGGGACGTGCCCGCGGAAGATCCCGAGGCGGCCGCTCCCGGCCTGACCCGTGCGCCCCTGCTGGTGATCCATGTCGAGGCGCGTCGGGAGCAGCTTCTCATTGGCAATCGCGGGCAATTTTTCCACGCCGCGATCGAAGATATCGCCCTCATCGAGCCGGGGACCCTGTGGGTGTGGAAGGTATTGAGCCGTCAGCTCTTCGAAGCCGCCGCGCGTCCGTCCCAAGGCGCGCTGCGGCTGTGTGCCAGCCTCATTGTCGAAGCGGTCCGCCAGCGGCGTATTCAGCGGTCACTCTCGGACATTGACTGGAACCATATCCAGGATCTGCTCACCTCTTCGGATTGTGAGAGGTTCATCCGGTTCGTCGATCGGCGGACACCGCGGCGCACGGCCACGCTTGTGATCCAGATCGCCGACAAGTCTGGTTCCGACAACCAGCAGATCGCGGTCGATTTGACGATCGAAGATGATGGACCTGTCGTTCAGGGCACCGATTTCACGGAACTACCGTTCGACTGATCGACGGGCTTGGCAGCAGCCTTGCGCGCTGGTTGCGCCACATCATAGTCACCGCTGACATTAGCGCGATTGAGCGCCGGGCAAATTTAGCCGGGAGGTCGGATACTTCTGTCCGGCGAGAGGATCGTGATCCGATGGGTGGCGCGGGTGAGCGCCACGTACCAATCCTTGTTGCTCAGGCTGGGCGAGTGGACGATAACGACATTCGCAAATTCCAGCCCTTTGACCAGCAAGGTGCTGCCCACACTATAATAGGGCACGCGCCGGCCAGCGTGCCGAAGTTGATTCTGGACGCGCCAAACCGCCTCGGCGAGACTGATGTCTTCGCCAGACATGATCAGCTTGAGCGCAGAACGCACCGCCGACAGCATCTCGCGGCGATAGATATGGCATGCGGGCAGACCGGCAAAACCGTCGATCAGTGCGAGACACGACGCGTTGCTCGCATCCTGTTCGAGCGCGAGCGCCAGCCCGATCAGGGTTCCAAAGCGCGTTTCGCCGAGCTTGCGGCCGAGCTTTCGTGCCGCAACGGCCTTTTTGAAGTCGGCCCGGCCGATGCCCGACATGCACTTCTCGAGCAGATCCAGCGTGGCTTCGAGTCGCTTGGGGCCGTTGGTCGTGGCAAGTTTCCGGGTCGCACCGAAGATCGCCTTGCACTCCACGGGCTCGATTGTGGAGAAACGCTGCTTTCCAAGCGAGCGCGCGATCGCGGCTCTCGCGCCTTCATTCACCGAATCCGCGATGACGACCAGGTTGCCATCGTTGCCCATCGCCTTGAGGCACGCGGCGACGATCTTGTTCTGGCGAGGGCCATCCTGGTCCGGGAGCCACTCCCACGTCACGCAGGCTGGCCGCTTGTCGAGCGCAACATTGCTGCCACTTTCGAGCACGGGCCTAATCGCCTCAAGCCATGTGGCGAGCGCCGCATTGCCGTGACGATGCCACCGGTGGGCCTTCGTAAGTGTCCGGATGAGGGGGAAGTGCGGAAAGACAGCCGCTTTCCAATCGACCGGCGCCTGCCCGTTGAAATCGAAGATGGCCTGTAGCGGATCGCCGAACACGCATGTGGGCAGAACCTTTGAGATGGCCGTGACAATCTCGTGCTGGCGGTGACTGCAATCCTGATATTCGTCGACCAGGACCCCGCAATAGGAGGCGCGCAGCACACGTTCGATGGCTCCACTCGCTAACAGTTTCAGCGCCGCCGCGTAAACCGCCGACCAATCCTGCTCACCCTTAGGTTCCGTCACGGTTAGGCCGGAGCGTAGTGGGTACGATGCGGAATAGCGTAGGCACCAGCCAGCGATGGTGTCGATCGCGTATCGGTTGGTAGACACCTTGCGGTCGCGAAGTCGACGGCGCAGGGCATCGACTCCGGCATGGGTGTGAGTCAGGATAAGACGCCGGCCCTCGCTATGTTCGACAGCATTAGCGATCTGCTCGGTCTTGCCGCAGCCGGCGGCCGCGACGACGCTGCCTGCGCGAGTCGCGCAGACAATGGCGGCTAGATCTGCATCATCGGCTTCAGCCATCGATCCAGTCGCGGACACGCTGAAGGCCGATTGCCAAGGGCATCATCGGAATTTGATGGAGACAGGGCTCGATGATCGCTGCAATCGCTTCGCCGTGATCGATCGACTTGAACCAAGGCTTATTCTTCGCCTTGGCGGTCACACCGAGAATGCGGCGAAAGGCAGGCGTGTCGAAAGCTACCGGCAAGGTGAGATCGGGAAGAGGTGCGGTGCCCGCGAGCGCGCACTGCGCGTTGATGCGCGTCAATATGCTTTCCGCGGTGTGGCAGGACGCCGCATAGGCAATCAGGTCGCGTACAATGGCCCATGGGACGTCGAGAAAGATGCGCTCTTCGGTCGAGCAGGTATCGGGCCAAAGGAGCATCACCGCGCCGGCGGCCTCAGCGGCGGAAATATCGGCAGGGGATGGTGGCTCGTCGGTATCGAGCAATGCCAGGCATTGGTATCCGAGTTCCTGAAGGTGCTTGGTCAGCATGACCGCTTCGGGCACGCCGCGCCCGTCGATCGCGACCGTGCCGTTCAATGCAAAGGAATCGGAGCCTGCAGCGATCCAGAGCGCGTCGAGCCCGCGGAGCAATCCGCATTCGGTCCGGCCTTCGCCGACCAAGATACGACGCGCGAGAAAGGCTTCGGGAGAACTGCGTAGATAGCGTTGGGCGGCGCCGTCTTGGGTTGTGCCCTTGACCGAGCGCACCACGGTGTCGCCGTCGTCACAACGCACGGCGTGGATATTTGGCGCGCTGAGCTCGCGCAGGACGACTTCGGAATGGGTGGTCAGGAATATCTGCGGTGCAGCGGCAGTAGCGGGGGCGACGCCGGTTGCCGGCGGTGCGAGCAGATATTTCAGCAGGCGGGTGATCCGGTGCGGCTCGAGGCCGTGCTCGATCTCGTCGACCAGCGCGATGTGCGAGCCGCGCGCATTATGCTGGAGCGCGGAGACAATGAGCCTGGAGGAGCCGGTGCCGAGCGTACGGAGCGGCAAATCGCCATCGTGCAGCGTGACACCGCCCGCCGTGATCGAGGCGCTCTGAATATCGAGCTCGGCGGTCAGCCCTTTGCGGACTCGAACCGAAAAGTGCTTACCCAAACTCTCGGCACGCTCCGTCGGGATAGCGAACACATCCTTGTTGCTGAGGCGAAATGCGTCGCGCGCAGCGCGACTGGCTGCGGCGAGCTGTTCGGTCATACGGGCGCCATCGCCGATGCGGTTCAGAATCGAATGGCGTCCCCAGCTAAGGTGGCGTTCGGCGTAAGGTCCAAGACGCGTGGTCGCCAGTTCGCGGGCATCGGTGAAGCGCAACGAGGGTGGGTCGTCGGTGCCGCTGAGCCGGTCGTTGAAAATCGACCAACGCCCCTCGAGTGTAGCGGGATCAAGTTCGACGCGGATCGAGAGCGCGTCGACAAAGCCGGTGTCGGTTTCGCCAGGCTCGTCGATGAGGGTAGCGGTTGTGGGATTCCAGCCCCGCAAATGGAGGCCATAGCGATTGTCTGCGCAAAACTCAGCTGGAATTCCGACCAGGGTCACTGTGATCGTGGCGGCGGCGGTGAAATCGAGATTATGGAAGTCGGTATCGTCGCCAAGATAATTGCTACGCGGATTGAGCGCGAGATCGATCGCATCAAGGATCGTTGTCTTGGTCGAATCCCCCGGTCCGATGAGACAGTTCATGCCGGGCGATGGCGACCAGTCGAGGGACCGGATTCCGCGGTAATTCCTGATCTCGAGATGAGCGATCCTCACAGAAACCTTTCCGGCGCTAGGCGCGCTTCATCATGAGATACTTGTTTAGCAGATCGCCGGCCCAAGTTCGCGAGCGAGGCGTTAGAATGGAAACCACCTGCCGCAGCGGCGAGCTGGCGCCGCTATCGATGGTTCCCTGAGCCAGAATCTGACAGAGGCAGTGGCCGGCCGTCATCGCTCACGCTGGTCAATCTGCCACTGAAACGAATGGTTGCGCATGCCGGTTATCCCAATGCACTGACACTGGCCAACCGCACGCGGTCTTTGATCCATTTGCGCGCTGACGCCAGGCTTTGACGATAATCATCGGCCGCCATCGAGAGCGATTCTGGCGAAGTCGCGCGTTCAAGATCTTCGGTCGACCAGTCATCGAGCATGCGCTTTGCCAAAGCAAAACAGGTGGCCTTCCCAACTCTGAAAGCCAGAGTGCGCTGGGACGCCTGCAATGCGGTCGCGCGTGCTTCGTCCGGATCTTCGGCATCAGAAAACTCGTTTGACAGTTCGTCCGCCATCTTGGCGACGACCGGATACAGGCCGTTCACGAACAACGTCTGTACCTCTGGGTAGAAGCGGGCGGCTCGGCCTTTCATCTCGCGATCAGCAATCTCGTCGGCTTCGGTGAGAATTTTGATCTCAGGAGCGCGCTCAAGCGCCCGCGCAAGCTTCGACGCGGTCGCGCCCTCAGGCGCCATTCGCACGCGGGATGTCGATGCCCGGGGCTCAGTCCGTTTTACCGGCGGCTTGATGCCGGGGACTTTCTCCTCGTCTTCCTCAGACTGGAGCGTCGTCGGTTCAGGCTCGGCAAGCCCGGCGTCATTGGCTTCAGACCGAGTGATCTGTTCCGGACTCTTCTTGACGACATTGGTCGGCACGCGAAGCTCGTCGAGCAGTGACTGAAGGTCGGATTGAAGGTCGTTCAGATCGTCGGCGCTGTCGGGGGATTCCGACCTAATGACCTCCTTCACCCAGTCGGGCATGAGCTGCCGGACCAGATAGGCATGTTGATCGGCAGTAAGCGGCGATCGATCGTGGCGCCACGTAAGCGCATCGCGGTACTGGTTTGGAAATGCCGCATCATCGGGCAGCCGGACTTCAACCGTCAATACCTTCGATCCGAACGGTATCCCGAACGTGGGCGCGACCGACGACCAGACTTTCTGCGTGCGAAAGTCATACCGCTCGTCGCGGTAAACCAGAGCCAGGAACGTCGTTGAGCCGGTCGCGGCGTTGGCCCGAGCACTATAGGTATGGCTAGACCCTTCGTGCTTGGGGTCATGAATGTAACGGACGGTTATGCCCGTCTCCGCATCGACGACGTCTTCGTGACGCGGAAGTCGATCAAGAATCTCGTCGAGCGTGCGCAGTTGCCGGAACCTACCTGTTTCTTCCTTGCCCCCACCTTTGGTCATCGCGACGTCGATGCGCACTTGCACACCCGGCGAGAATGACACGAAACGCCTGAAAATGGACGTGGCGATGAAGCTGCGGTCAACCGACACGCCAGTGCCGATCGGCTCGGCGACCGTATCGTGGTCAAGACTTTCGCCAAACAGCACGACTTCCGTCCAGTCGAAATCGATGGCTGTCCCGGCCGCCTGGACGACCGAAGTGACATCATAGATCGTATCGGTCTGGCCATCGGCCAGTTGCACGGAGAAGCGAACATAGGTCTGTTCCTCCTCGTCCCACCCGATTGTGACCTCGTTGACTTCTCCGTCTTTGCAGGACCGATAGCGGATCCCATCCGGCGACGCGGCGAGCCCTGACACCTTTGCGCCGATGCCAAAGTTTCCGTCGAGCGCCATCATCTTGTTGACCGATGAACTCAGGTCGGTCGCGCGCCGCAGCTCGGCCGCGCTCATCCCGACGCCGGTATTCCAGAAGGTCAGCTTCCGCACGCCGTCGATCACCGTCGGGAAAATCTCGACGCGCCGATTGCCTTCGGGCGCGAGCGCTGCGTTCTCGTCGGCGTTCTTGAAGAACTCGCGGATGAGCGTGTTGATCGGCGCCTGCTGAATCAGCCGGTTGATCAGGAAGGTCTTGTCACCAATTCCGAGGTGTTCCGGCCGCATGATCTCGTCCCTGTTTAGAGCTTAAAGCTGTCCGAAGGTTCGGTTGACGAACCGAAGCGCTTCTCGAGGTCGGACACGGCCTCCTTCAGCGCTTTGCTAATCTTCCGAATATCGGCCTCGCTAAATTCGTAGGCCCGACGGTTCGAAAGATTCCCCAGCTTGCGGATCGCGTCCAACGCGATCTGCGTGCGCCCTTCCGCCAAGCGCACAAAATTCGTCCTCTTCTCACTGTCAGCCACGAGTCGCCTCCATCATGAATTTCAAGGTAATAATGATTCCTTATTCTTGCAATAGTTCGGCGTATTTCACGGTGATATTCACTGTTAAATCGTCATGAAATTTTATAAGGCCTTGGAATCCCCGGAGGAATCTGCTCCAGTGTCCCCACATCGGCCGCTGACGTCCCGAACGATACCTGCCGTTGGACCAAGATTCTCTCGATCCTTGTCGCTAACCCAGGTCTGCCGGGCCAGTTCACAGGTAACATCGACCCAGTTGCTCATCGGAGAGGTGTTCGTCCCATTCACGATCGTGGTGACGGGGTCCGGTTCGCTGTCGAAAGGGATGCCGTGCAGCTCGCCAACCGGTCTGATCGGGGTCGTTCGATGCCCGTCGGCATGATAGCGTTGCGGATCACGGAATAGATCGAGGCCGGAGTGTTCAAGACCGCAGTCGGCAAGAAAGAGCTATCGGCGATCATTGAATCGATGTCCGACCTCGATGTTGCTCGCTTCCTCTACTGCCAAGAAATGGCCGGAGCCTATCTCGCAGTTGGCAAGTTCGAGAGCATGCTCATCTCAGCAATGCACATGTGCGACCGGGTCAAGTTGCAGAAGGCGCTCGGACCGGACCAGGGCGCTTGGGAGCGATCCGTGGCAAAAAGAGCTTTGCTTGAGGGTTCCACCTTGGGATCGTTGATCAAGATTCTCGAGCGCCTCGAGATCGACGATGCCGACACCGCTTATCTGAAATGGATCAAAGAAAAGCGCGATTACTTTGTCCATCGTCTCTTTCACGAGGGCGCTTGGCCAGGCGAGTTGGACGAGCTTGGATGCCGGTTGATGCGCCGGAGGCTTGTCGCACTTCAGCTCTGGCTGGAACGCGGCGAACGGAATATTTGGCTAATTTTCGAGAGAGCTGGTTTCGTTGAGCTAAATCGACTTAGTGACGGTAGTTTCCTCGCGATGAACATGGCCATCTACGACGCGGTCCAAGGCGACGTGGCCAGAACGAAGGGCGATGTGGGCTAGGTGCGTCATAATCTCGATCTACTCCGCGCAGATCACTGTGACCGCAGACATTCCAGTATGGAAGCGCGATGAAACGCGGAAAATGCTGGCCGTATGGTCAGTCAACGGCGAGTTCCACCACGTCGATATAAAATGCTCCGCCTTTCCAGTCGCGTGTGACGCCAGCCTCCTCGGCCTCCTCATACTTCGCCTTGCAGAAGCAGCGAACTTTCCCGTCGATCTCGATCTTGACGGCAAGACCTTTTCCCTCCGGCTCGTCATCGCAAAGACCGATGACCCGGCGCTCCAGCATGATCGCGCCGTCATCGATGCGGCTACCGCGAACGTGATGAGACGCAATCGGCGGGATTGGGCCGCGCCCATAGGTCGCGGCCTCCGGATAGAAGCCGATCACCACATCGGCGGGGACCCCGGCAGGCAGGTCGAACGATCGCGGGAGCATACGCCGTGCGGTGATCGTGCCCCACTCGCTCAGGTCACCGAACCGCTCGAAACCATGGCGCTGCCAGAAGGTCCATGAGCTTCGCGGCGAACATTCGATCGAGAGGACATTCACATTGTCATCCATCGCCCGTTGCAACGATGCCGCGAATAGCGCATCCCCCAGCCCCTGCTGACGGCAGTCCTTGCGGACGCTGACAATGTCAGGCGCATAGTCGCCTACCTGCACGGCGACGACCTCATCATCGCGCCGAATGACCCACAAGTCGCCATACTCAAGAGCGCGCTCAATGATCCCCCGGTTGCACCAGAAGCCTTCGCCGTCCTCCGCATATTCTCGCTCGAGCCAGGTGAGGGCAGCGGCGAGATCGGCGGGCGTTGCCTTGATCACCTCCATGATCAAATCTCCCACGGGCCGCCGGGACGCCAGCGCCCCTCAAAGGCCGCGCCGCCAGCCAGGGCAGCGACCGGCGGCATCACCAACCGCTCGATCTGCGCCTGAACATCCGGAAACGGCTCCGGCGCGAGTGCTATCTCGGTGCGCCTGAGAAAGGCGGCCCACTGGCCCTGCCTCTCGTCGGCATAGGCGGCAGTCAGCGCGGCCGGGATTTGCTCCGGGATTTTCGTCTGGCGCCGCTCGAAGGTCGCGGCGATCGCGCCCGCCAACACGGTGCCGTCAAATTCGAAACTATTGGCGATGGCCCAAAGATCGTAGAAGTCCTTCAGGCGGGTGTTGATCATATCGAGCGCCACCATCGCCTGGAATTTCTCCGCAACGACCGTTTCCGGCGGATAGGCACGCAGCTCGGCCATCGGCTGATCGAGCATCGAGGGATAGCGGATATCGACAGGCGCTGGCGTAACGGCATCTCCATAGCCGATGTCGACGTGCATCGGCAGGCGGGCGCCCGCGAGCTCCGCCAGAAAGTCGATCCGGACGCCAGCATATTCATCCTCCGCGCGCGCGGCAGCGGCCTTCAGCGTGTCCGGCCGGAACAGGATCCCATCATCCTCGACCTCAATGGCAAGGATTTCCTGAAACACCGAGGCCAGCTTGTCCGGCGCATTCTCGCCGGCGCCGAGCAGATCGAGATCGCCGGTCGCGCGGTACGGCGCGTCGGTCCACAGGCTGAAAAGCATCGCCCCCTTCAGGATGAAACGGTCTCGATGTGGCGAACGGCTCAGCCGATAGAGCAGCCGCTCGATGACATAGCGTGTCATCAGGAGCTGCGCGTTTTCCCGCCGGCTGCGCGCCCGCGCAACCAGGCGGTCGCGGACCGAGATCGCGACATTCTTCGGTGCTTGGCTCACACCATCGCCTCCAGATACGGCCGCATCACCGATTGAACGCGATCCATCTGCGCATAGCGGTAGATCTGATTGAGATCGCGACGGGAGCGGGTCTTCATGAAGTCGCGCAGTGCTTCGACCGCCACATCGATACCGATCTTGTTCCGATGCTTGAAGCAGTCGGCGACCGTTTTTGCCGGGTCGGTGATCGGAACCGGCACACCATCGATCATATGGGTCTCGACACCGGCCGTGAGCGCTTCACCACTTGCGCGCACGATCTTGAGCGCGACCGATGCGTTCACCGGCGCCCAATCTTTCTGTCCCAGCATCATCCAGACCATGTGCGGCGTCTGCGTGGTCAGCTCGTGATATTGCAGCGCCGACAGGAGGCAGATCACGCCTTTGGGCTGGATCCGGGCCGCTTCCGCCAGACTGGTACTGCTCTCGACCGATGCGTCGGCGAGCTTGTAGAGTCCGCGACCGATCTGCTGCAGAATGCCCTGATCGCGCAGCCGCTTCACCGTTGCCCGCGTGACACCGGCCGCATCGAAGTCGCGGCCGCGCGCAATGCCGCACTGACGTGCGACTTCAAGGGCCCGATCGCGGTGACTCGCAGCTTCCATGAGCAATGATATAATTCCTTGGTATTTACGCGCAATGACCAAGGATTTGTATCGCAGCACCCGGCGTCATGCTATCGCTTCGGCATGACGGATTCAGCTTCCTTCTCGGAACGCCACGGCTATCACGGCGCCGATGTCGAAATCACCACCCGGGAGGACGCCCCGGAGGAGGTTCGAGCCGCTGTCCTGATGCTGGGCTATGCCGCCGGCATGGGGCCAAGCGGCATGCGTGACACGGTCTGCGAGGTGCTGCTCAAGCGCCCCGATCCCAACAACTGGTCGCCGGGCAATATCGAGAACGAGGTCCATCGGCTGATCGACGACGCGCCCTGGTACAAGGTCTACGACATTGCCGAGCGCATCCACGCCGAGATTGCCCGCGAAGATTATACCGGTACCAAGCAGGCCGAATATGCGCGTCGCCTGACCCAGTTCTTTCGGGAACACGGCGTCGGCTGGCAGATGGAGGAGGGGCGCATCGTCTTCCGCGGTTCGGAAGCCTTCACCCTGGCGACCCGCGATGCTGTCGCCACCATGCAGCAGGCCGGAAGCCCGACCGCGGCGAACGAGGTTCACGAAGCGCTCAAGGACATTTCGCGTCGCCCCTCGGCCGACGTCACCGGCGCGATCCAGCATGCGATGGCGGCTCTTGAATGCGTCGCGCGGGAAGTCGATGGGAGCACCGATACCCTGGGCCAGATCATCAAGCGGCTCACGATCCCGCAGCCGCTCGATGGCGCTCTCCACCGCCTCTGGGGGTTCGCATCCGAGCAGGGCCGCCACATCCAGGAAGGACGCGAGCCCAGCTTCGAAGAGGCGGAACTGGTCGTCACTGTCGCTTCCGCCGTCAGTGTCTACCTGCTGCGGCAGGCAACGCCCGCCGGATCGCGCTAAGCGGGCGAGATGCCGGCCTTGCCGAACAGTCCCGCAGCACGAGAGGCCGCGATCGAGCGTGCCAAGCGCCCTTCGGAAGACGCCTATCTGAAGGCGCAGATCAACCAGTCAGCACGCGTCCTGATCGATTTCGTGACGGAAAACCGCGCGACCGATGCGTTCGAATTTCCCTTCAGCCACTCTTATCCGCGCAATTGCTGCGAAAGCGTCTCGATGATCTTCAGCTATCTGCTCGAAGACAAATATGCGCTCCCGGACGTCACGATCATCCGCGGCACGAAGCCGCGCCTGCATGAGCATCACTTCTGGGTGCGGGCAGCCGGATCGCTCTACGATCTCACCGCCCAGCAGTTTCCGGGGCGGCTACCGATCCTCGGCGTCGAGCGTCACGCCCTCTTCGCCAGTTTTCCGGAGCATCGCGCCATCCATGAGCATGGCTTTGTCGACCGCGAAGAGGTTCTTGCCCTCCATCGCGCCGGCGTGATTCCCTTCTGAGCCATGGAATGCTTCCGGATCGACGAGAGCGGCTACACCGGCTTCGATCTCCTGAACCGCGACCAACGGTTCCAGGGTGCGACCGCCATTGCGATCGACGATGAAGAGGCCGCCCGGCTGATCAGGGAGTATTTCCCGCGATTGCAGGCGGGCGAACTGAAATATCGCGCGCTCTCGCGCCGTCCCGGCAATCATCCGCGCCTGCTCGCGCTCCTCGCCGAACTGCTGCGCGCGCATAAATCCGTGACCTATGTCTGCGATAAGCGGTTCCTGCTGATCCTCATGTTCTGCGACTATGCCGTCGAGCCATATTATTATGAGCGGGGCTGCAATTTTTACGAGGACGGCCAGAATTACGGAATGGCCTCGCTGCTGGCGACGGCAGGCCCCACGCTGCTCGGCAAGTCCGAATTCGAAGCGATGCTCGCCGCGTTCCAGCGCGCGACCAAGGAAAAGACGCCCGCCGCCCTCAAGGATCTGGTTCGAGCAGCGCAAAAGACCAAGTGGCGGGAGTTGCCCGAAGCCATCGGCCCGCTTGCCCAATATGCCGCCCCGGAATGCCTGTCGGCGATCGCGACCGAAGGCGTGACCACCGACGCGGCATTGGTTGTCCTGCAATCGCTCATCACCCGCATGGAAGTGATGAGCGACGGTCCCTACCGCGTCGAGCACGATCAGTCGAAGAACCTCGCCACCTATCACGACCTCCTATGCCGCTTCATCGGCCATGAGGAGGAGATCGAACTCCGCCAATCCGAGATCGCCAGCTTCAAATTCCCGCTCAAACTGACCGAGGTCGTCCAGGTCGACTCCAAGGCGAGCCCGGCCGTCCAACTGGCGGATGTCATGATCGGTGCGGCGCTGGAGGCCGCAAACGTCATGACAGGTCTGCGCGCTGACGGCTTGGACCCGGAGAAACTGATGCCGCTCTATGCCGAGGATCAATTCATTCACCTGATCCCCAGCGTCGATTTCGCGGAACAGAAGCAGTTTCGGCGTGGCACTCAGGCGGCTGAAGTGATCGACTATTTTGCGGCAAATTTCGGGCCGAAGAAGTGACGACGGGCGCGAAGAGCGAGGATCCGACCTCCGACGTCGGGCGCAAGCGGCACTATACCGATCCGATGGGATCGCGAGCGCCAGAACTGGAGCGATGCCTCATTCGCCACCGCGCACTTCAGATGATCCTGATCCTCTATTATGCCGAGGAACTGAAGCGCGATGTCATCAATGGCGTCGCCGCGCAGATGCGCTGGCGCGGACAAAGCACAGCGCAGCCAGCCGGCGGAGATGGGCCATCGCAGGAGGGCAAGAAGCAGAAGCGCGCCTTCGACCATCTCGTGCAGGACGGCGTTCTGACCGACGACGAGCGGCGACACATGGTTGCTCTGATCGGTCGGCGCAATGGCATCGCCCATCACCTCGACCATGTGACCGCGGACCTTACGACCGATCGGACCGTGCGGGAATGGCTTGACTATTATCCCGACCGGCAGACCCACGATTATGAGGCGCTCGACCAGTTACGCGCCGCCCGCCGGCTGCTGTCGGAGCGCATGGCAGCGCATCATTATGTCCTCGAAATCGATATGCGCGGCATGTTCTTCGAGAGTACCGAGCGTGTCCTCAGCGCGGACCTCAAAGCCCTCGAACGCCGCATTCGAGCCCTGATGCGCCAACGACGCGGCAACATTGCCCAGCTCAACGCGGAACTGTCGCTCGAGGGTAGCGAACTCACCGGTCTGTTCGATCCGCGCTGGCCGGAGAATCGCTACGGCAACAGGCAGCGCCTCACCCCGCGCGGCGTCGAGACATGTTATCTCCTCTACGACATGGGCAAGTCGCCGCTCGCGGTCGCGCACCTCATGGACCTCTCGCTGACCGCGGCGCGTCGCCGCGCGCGACTCTGGAAAGCGGCGGGCGGTCCAAATAGGGAGCGCCGACCGCTCGCAGACATTCCGAAAGCGCGCATTCGCTATCGTCTGGAAGATTAGCATCATGGCAAAGAAAAAGACCGCCGTTCACGTCTTCTATTCGTGGCAAAGCGACTCGCCCAAGAAGACCAACCTCAATGCGATCCGCACGGCGCTGGCTGGTGCCTGCAAGCGTCTGGAGGCGGCCAATCCCAAACTGAAACTGGTGCCTGACGAGGCGACCCGGGACACCAGCGGAAGTCCGAAGATCTACGACAAGATCGTCGAGAAGATCGACGCGGCGGCGATCTTTATCGCCGACATCACCACCGTCACCGCGCCGGGGGCGGACCGGCCATGTCCCAACCCAAATGTGGGCTACGAGCTTGGCTATGCCGTGGCGACATTGGGCTGGGACCGCATCATCCTGTTGTTCAACACGGCGATCGGCAATTTCCCGGCCGATCTCCCCTTCGACTTCGCCCAGAACCGAGCGAGCCCCTATAGCTACGCCCTGACCGATCCATCGACGAAACGCGACGATCTCGGCAAGCTGCTGGAGATCGCGGTCAAGGCGGTTCTCGACAAGAATCCGAAGCGTCCAGCCGAGATCAAGGGGCTGTCGCGCGAGAAGATCGAGCACGATCATGATGTCGAGAATATGCGCTGGCTGATGGACACGCTCCATCTCCCCACCCTCCAGCAGCATATCGAAGAGCTGCCCCACATGATCACCGACAAGGCGATCTGGTTCTTCGAGAATTTTCGCGGGGTCGCCGAGAACAGCCTGTTCAGCGTGTACGACCCCGTGCTGCGCGAGGCGGTCGACAAGCTTTATGGCGGGTGGCTCCGGGCCCTTGCGCATGTTGACGAATATAATTCGACGCCCAGCGGGAAATCCCATGTCTTCAGCAGTCCCGGCGATATGCCGCTGACGGGCTCGCGCCAGACGGCATGGAATGAAATCGACGCCGGTCGCCACGAAATGGCGGCCGGCCTCACCACAATCCTGGAACGGCTGCGCGCCGACTATATCGAGATCAACATTCTGCGGACCAACGAGCGGGCCTGGAAAGGCTATGTCGATTTTCAGCGGGAGGTCGAAGCTCGGTGGGACGCAAAGCCGAAACGCCGCAAGAAGAAGCCGAAGGATTAGGTGATGCTGAAGGGGAATGCCTTCCCCTGACGCGGCGCCGAAGTCGCCGCGAACCCCTTCTGCGGGCGGCTCCGCCCCCGCATCGCCCCTTAGAGTGAGAGGAAATCGGGAAGTCCCGTGACGGGTAAGGGCTGAGAGAGAGGCTCTCGGCGCCCGTCGTGGAGATTTCCCATGGCGACTATCCTCACGCAGTCCGACACGTCCAGGCCGGTTTCGGCGGGCTACAAGGTCGATATCTCACGCGGTCAGCGCATCGCCCGCGTTTCCTCCGAGTGGTTCTCGCGCCCCGACGACGAACGCTTCCTTTCGCTGTCCTCGCTCCACGCCGCCGTTAAAGCCCGGGCCGAGCGCGCCACCGCACGAACCGTTGAGACCCGCGATGTCCGGGTCGAGGCCAGCCGCGACGATGCCGAACGCCTGGCGCTGCTCGTGCCCGGCCGCGACGAACCGATCACGCCAACTCATTGGTCGTTCGGCCAGCTTTGCAGCCTCGTCGGCGCGCCCGCTGGCTATCTCCGCCAGCTGCCCGCCCCGCTTGCCGGCATCAACATGCAGCACGGCCTGTTGTCGCATCGCGCCGAACTCATGAAGACGCTTGAGACCGACGATGGCCGGATCGAACTGCGCGCCGTCACCGGGCCAGACTATGGCCGCATCTGGGATCATGAACTGGTCGCGGCGGTCATGAAGATCGCTGGCGACGGCACCGGCGACACGCGCTGGAAGGTGCCCGGCCTGCTCGACTGGTCGACCATGATCCACAACCCGTTCGTCGAGGTGACCAAGGATACGACCACGCTCTACGCGAGCGACCGCGATGTCTTTCTGTTTTTGGTCGATGATGCCCACCCGATCGAGGCCGGTCGCCTGCCCAACGGCGATCCCGATCTCTTCTTCCGCGGCTTCTACGCCTGGAACAGTGAGGTGGGCTCGAAGACGCTCGGCATCGCCTCATTTTATCTCCGGGCGGTCTGCATGAACCGCAACATCTGGGGCGCCGAGGGCTTCGAGGAGATCAGCATCCGGCACAGCAAGTTCGCCGCCAACCGCTTCGCGCATGAGGCGGCGCCCGCGCTGGAGAATTTCGCCACGTCATCACCAGCGCCGTTCATGGCCGGCATCAAAGCCGCGCGTGAACGGCTGGTCGCCCGCACCGACGAGGATCGGCAGGCCTTCCTGCGCAAGCGCGGCTTCTCGAAGGGCGACACCGACCGGATCATCGCCACCGTGCTCGACGAAGAGGGTCACCCCCCGGCGTCGATCTTCGATTTCGTCCAGGGCATCACTGCGGTCGCGCGCGACAAGCCCCACCAGGACACCCGCCTCGAGCTTGAGGGCAAGGCCGCCAAGCTGCTCGCCGCCGCCTGATCGGCGATATCCACCTCATATCGAAAGGAGCGGTCTCATGATCGTTCTGCCACCGATCGTTCGCTACGCGTTGCGGGCTAATCACATCAATCGCCGGGCGGCAGCCGAGCGCGAAATCGCGGAGCCGGACCCAGTGCCGCTGATCAAGTTCTTCAATCCGCTGGGCGCACAGACCTGGCTCGCCACCGAACTCGGCGAGGATAACGATGCGCTTTGGGGATTGGCTGACCTCGGCTTTGGATGTCCGGAGATAGGTCCTTGGTCGCTCAGCGAGCTATCGGCGATCCACCTGCCGTTCGGCATGGGCATCGAGATCGATGCCGCCTTTACGTCCGATGTTCCGCTCTCGGTCTGGGCGACATGGTCGCGCCGAACGGGCTCGATCCTCTGGACCGAGACCCTGTTCCGGCGATCACCGCCGGGCGCGCCCTTGCAGGACTGACGGCCCGTCTTTCGGGCGTCGGCGCGGCTCTCCTCCTCTTAGAGGGAGAGGGCTGCGCCGGCTCCATGACGGGTTGAGGGTCGAGAGAGAGTCTCCCGGCCGCCCGTCATGGAGAAGACCCATGACCAAGCATGTGAAGATCGTCCTGAGCGGTTCGCGGGACATCGCCTTCAACCAGCTGGTGCTGAGCCAGGCTAATGTCCGCCGCGTGAAGGCCGGCGTCTCGATCGACGCGCTCGCCGCCGATATCGCCCGGCGCGGTCTCCTGCAGAGCCTGACCGTTCGGGCGCGGCGCGATGCCGATGGCGCCGAGACCGGCCTCTTCGAGGTGCCGGCCGGCGGTCGCCGCTTCCGCGCGCTCGAAAAGCTGGTGAAGCAACGCCGGATGGCGAAGACCGAGCCGGTGCCCTGCATCGTGCGCGACGATGATCAGATCTCGGCTGAGGAGGATTCGCTCGCCGAGAACGTCCATCGCGAGGCGCTGCATCCGCTCGACCAGTTCCGCGCGATGCAGCAGCTTGTGACCCAGGGCACCGACGTCGAGACGGTCGCCGCCACCTTCATGACGACTCCTGCAGTCGTGAAGCAGCGCCTTCGCCTCGCGTCCGTCTCGCCGAAGCTGCACGATGTCTATGCCGAGGATGGCATGACGCTCGAACAGCTGATGGCCTTCTCGGTCTCCGAAGACCATGGGCGCCAGGAGCAGGTCTGGGAATTGCTCCAGTCGAGCTACAACCAGCAGCCTTATATGATCCGGTCCAAGCTGACCGAGCAGTCGGTGCGTGCGACGGACAAGCGGGTGCGCTTCGTCGGTCTCGACGCCTATGTCGCCGCCGGCGGCTACGTCCTGCGCGACCTGTTCGAGGACGATCAGGGCGGCTGGCTGCAGGATGTGGCCTTGCTCGACCGCTTGGTCGACGAGAAGCTGAAGGCCGAGGGTGCCCGCATCGGCGAGGAAGGCTGGAAGTGGATCGCGGTCGCAGTCGACTTTCCCTACGACTATGACGACGGCATGCGCGTCATCGACGGCGACCAGCCCGAGATGACCGAGGCCGACGAGGGTCGACTGGCTGCCCTTCGCGAAGAAGCGGAGGCGCTCGAAGAGGAATGGTCCGGAGCCGGCGACGTGCCCGACGAAGTCGATGCCCGCGTCACCGCGATCGACGAGGAGATCAGCGCGATCGTCTCGCGCCCGCTGGTCTATAAACCGACCGAGATGGCTCGCGCTGGCGCGTTCGTCAGCATCGACAGCGATGGCTCGCTTTACGTCGAGCGCGGCTACATTCGCCCCGAGGACGAGCCTGCCGAGGAGCCGGTGGAAAGCGCCGACGAAGATGGCGCCATCGCGCTCGACGAAACTGGGCATCGCGCCGACGACGCCGACGCCGGTCCCGCGATCGTTTCCCTCGGTGGCACGCCTGGCGCTGTCGAGGGCGCCGATGAGGACGAACAGGACGATCTGCTGCGTCCGCTGCCCGACCGTCTGGTCACCGAGCTGACCACGCATCGTACGCTTGCGCTGCGCAACGCGGTCGCCAGTCATCCGCAGGTCGCTTTCGCCGCCGTGCTTCACGCCATCGTGCTCGACACCTTCTACCATTATTCGAGCGCGGCGAGTTGCGTGGAGATTTCGGTCCGGGGCGGCAGCCTCGGCACCCATGCGCCGGGACTCAACGACAGTGCCGTCGCACAGGCGATCGACGCGCGGCACGAAAGCTGGTCCGAACGGCTTCCCGATCAGCCGGCGGACCTGTGGGACGTGTTGATTGCGCTGAGTGCCGACGATCAGGCGACGCTGTTCGCTCACTGCGCGTCGTTCGGCATCAACGCGGTGTGGGAACCGGCCAATCGCTATAATGAGGGCCGCGTATCGGCGCGAACCGTCTCGGGCCGGATCGAGCACAGCCATGTGCTTGCCCGTGCCGCCGACCTCGACATGGTCGCCGCCGGCTGGACCGCCACGGTCGACAATTATCTTGGCCGGGTGACCAAGGTCCGCATCCTCGCCGCCGTCGAGGATGCCAAGGGCGTCGAGGTCGCCGCGCGCATGACGGGCATGAAGAAGCCCGACATGGCCAAGGAAGCCGAACGCGTGCTTACGGACAGCGGCTGGCTCGCCGAGCCGCTCCGCACCCCTACCGTCGAACCTGTCGATGAACCGGCGGCGATCGACGGCGAAACGGCCGTGGAGGCCGAGGCGGCATCGGAGCAGGATGCCGGCGAGGGCAACGAGCATTTCGCTATCGCGGCGGAATAGCTCCCTTCCATCTGGGGCCTGTCGCATCGGCAGGCCCCATTTTCATCGGAGAGGCTTATGGCCGGCGCCGCTTCAGACCTTTCCCGACAGCTTGCGCGCAACGCGGAAGCCGTCTGCCGCCACTATCTCGCGGCCGGTCATCGCGAAGGGCGCTACTGGATTGCAGGCGACATCCAGGGCTCCAAGGGGCGCAGCCTCTATGTCCGTCTGAAGGGCGGCGAACATGGCAAGGGCGCCGCCGGCAAATGGACCGACGCCGCCACCGGCGAGCATGGCGATCTGCTCGACCTGATCGGATCGCACTGCGGACACAGCCTGTTGGCCGACACCCTCGACGAGGCGCGCCGATTCCTGGCTCTCCCGCGCGAGGTTCCGGACTTTGACCCCGACGAGCCTGCCGCTCCGCGTGGATCGCGCAAAGCTGCGCAGCGCCTGTTCGCCGCATTACGTCCGATCTCTGGCACCCTTGCTGAACGCTATCTTCGGGCACGGGGAATTACCGGCCTTCGCACCGAACGCTGGCTCCGCTTCCATCCTCGCTGCTGGTATCGCCCGTCCGACGGCGACCCTCCCGGCACAGCGAACGCCTTTCCCGCATTGATTGCCGCCGTGACCGACGATGATGGCATGATCACCGGCTGCCATCGCACTTGGCTGTCCCCCGACGGTTCCGGCAAAGCGCCAACCGCCACGCCGCGACGGGCGATGGGCGACCTTCTCGGCATGGGCGTGCGCTTCGGTCGAGCAACCACCGTCATGATCGCCGGCGAAGGACTCGAGACGGTCTTGTCGGTACGCACGACCGCGCCCGCACTCCCGGCAATCGCCACACTGTCCTCCGCACATCTTGCCGCGATCCGCTTCCCTCCAACGCTCCAACGGCTCTATGTCGCCCGCGATCGTGATCCCGCAGGAGCCCATGCGCTCGGCAAACTTCGGGATCGCGCGGCCAATGCCGGCATCGAGATGCTCGATCTCGAGCCGCAGGCGGACGACTTCAACACCGACCTGCAGCATATGGGAATCGATCGCTTTCGCGAGTTCCTCCGAACGCTCCTTCGCGTCGACGATCTCGATCGCATGACTCTGCTTCGTTGAGCGGCACGCCAATATCGTGATCGGACCTCGCGTTGATGTCCCGCGTCCCGGCCTTCTGAGAGGGCGACGGATCGACAGCCGCCCGGTCCGCACAACGGCTCCGCTGCGGCTATTTTCCGCCGCGCGTCCGCTTCGCTTCCGCGCTTTGCATCGCGATCCAAAATAGCCGCGCTACGCCGTCCTCCGCTCGCGCTTCGGCCCCGCCGGCGCTGGCGCGCCGGATCGCTTCCGCTCGGGGTGCGCGCACCGAGCGGCCGCCGCCAGTCGTCGCCACGAAGGCCGCGACGGACGCGGTCACGCGAGGACAAGACGATGACCGATCACGACGAACCCGAGCACGAGCAGTCGCACATCGCCCACTTGCTCGACGAACTGGAGCTTTACGGCCGACGGCCCTTTGAAGACGAAGCCGACCCTCGACCGCTTCCCGAAGCCCGACTGGTCGCAGGCGCTGCCGCCGACACCTTCGATGCGATGGTCGCAGCACTCTCCGACACCAGGCTCGAGCCAGACCTCGAGGATTTGCTCTGGGGCATCACCAACGTCTTCCACCGTGCGGGCGAACGGCTCGAACGCGAGCTCGACGACAATGAGCAGGAGCAACGCCGGCTGCAACGCGGCCTGGATGGGTCCGAAGTTCGATCTGTAGAGCTCGAGACGGCGACCGCGATCGGCCGCACCCTGCTCGAACGACGCGATGCGATGGAAGCCTTTCGCGACTCCTTCGCCGATCAATTCCAGACCCACTGCCGCAAACCCTGGGTCACGCGCTCGGGATCACTCCTCAACCGCAAGATGCTCACTGCCAGCATGATCGACAGCCGTGATTTCATCATGGCCCGCAAACGGACCGACGCTGAGCTCCTCATGCCCGCCGGCACACGTATCGCGATCACCGGTGGCGCCGATTATCAGGATCACCGGCGCGTATGGGATGTCCTCGACCGCGTTCTCGCCAAGCACCCCGACATGGTCCTGCTCCATGGCGGCACGCCATCCGGCACCGAGCATATCGCGGCGTGCTGGGCACGGACTCGCAAGGTCACAGCGATCGTGTTCCGGCCGGACTGGGCCAAGCACGCCAAGGCGGCTCCCTTCAAGCGTAACGATGTCATGATCGAGCAGCTGCCAGCCGGGGTCATCCATTTTCCCGGCACAGGTATCAGCGCCAACCTCGCCGACAAGGCGCGCAAGGCTGGCATCCCGGTCTGGCGCTTCGGCGCCAGCTGACACTGGACGGCGCGTTGCCGGTCGGGAAGATACCACCGATGAGCGGTAGCGAATCCAACCTTGGATGGGATCATGCGGCGAGCAGGACCAGCGCGGCGGACGCGTTGGTAAAGATCGCTGCCGCGCGCCCCGCTCAGCTGGCCGCCCGCGAAACCGCGCGCCGGTCCAAACTGCCCTTCAAGGCGGCACTTTATCGTGACAGCCTTTTGTGGCGGACCGAGGAGCTTGGGCGCTCAGCGCTCGGCGCTTATGACCGAGACGACCATGTCGCCGGCATCGTGCTGACGCGCGCGACGATCGAGACGATCGCGGCGCTGAACAGCCTGCATCGGTTGGTAACCCGCTATCAGGGCGGTGGCATCGACACGCTCGACGCGACCCTCATGAGCATGTTGATGGGCTCGCGCGTCCGTGACGACCGACCAGACGCCATCAACATCCTGAACGCGGTCGACAAACTCACCAAGACGTTGCCCGCCTTTCGCGCACTTTACGATCAGCTCAGCGAATATGCGCACCCCAACGACGCCGGTACCGCATCCTCCTTCGCGATACTGAATACCGTGCCGCTCGGCGCCACTTTCGCAGCGCGTGGCGAGCAATATGAGCGGCGCGCCTGGCTGATGATCGAGTGTCTGGCGGCGTCGCTGATGCTCGTGATGCCGCTGTACGTGGAGCTGGTCGACGCGGGACCGGCCTTCGCGCGGCAATGTGATGCCGATGTGGACGGCACGTAGCGCCTAGAAGCCGCCCAACAGCTGTTTTGCGAGCGCGATGAGGTCGTCCGCCAATGCATGGAACAGCGTCAAGGCGCCGCCCCAGGTTGCCACCTTCATAGCGTTTTTGATGAATTCGTCGACCGCAAGATCGCCCTTCTTCGTGAGCCAGGTCCCGAGCGCTTTGCCCCAACCGGCGAATCTGCGCGACAGTGTGGCGAGTTCGGCCGGATCAGGGTCGGCGGCGGCGAGCTCGGTCCGCGTCTCGACAATCGCTAATCTGATCTCGGCCGTCTCCGCCTCGCCATAAGGCGGCAGGCCGATCTCCTCGGGCGGCGCGTTATGCCCGATATTGCCCGGCTGGCCGGGCAGCGAAGCGATCGCCGCCTCGAGCTGGTCGAGGCGATCAAGGATACGCTCGGTCAGCTCCGCACGGTTCGCGACTGAAACTTCGTCAGCTTCCGGTTCTGGCTCCGGATCCGGGTGCTCATAATAGTCCCCGTGCGACGTCGGAGCCCACTCGACCGTGCCGTCGCGCTCGATATGCTCGACCGCCGCCATGATCGTGGCCTCGTCAAATCGATGGGAAAACTCCCCATGGAGCACATCGCTCGCTTCGAAGGGGCCTCCCCAAGGAAACAGGAAGGTCTGCTCTTCGCTGTCCCGAGGCATTTCGACCTGAGGATCTTCGAACTGCTCGAAAAACCATGCCTCCATCGTCTCGATAGCGTCGGCTCGCTTCTGCGCTTCGCGCTCTTCCTCCTCGCGCTTTTCGTCCTCTATCGACTCCCAATAATGGCGCTCTTCGTCCTCATTGTCGCGATCGAGATTCATATCGCCAGTCTATGCGCCCCGGCCCACGCGACCAAGTCCATCGTTGACAACGGAACATAACAAGAACATATTCAGTCGCGTATCGAGGTCACTTCGTCCAGCGGCACGGCACCGCAGCGCGGCGACGGACATTTCACTTGCCATGACCTGCGATAGGCTTCACATCTTGTAAGCCGAGGCTGGCACCGAGGGGAAGGACAGGCCCGGATGGGACAAACATATTCAATGCAGAGGGTGTGAGTATGCGGCTCGCACTCAGCGACTCGGGTCCTGCACTGGCGCCCATCTCCCCACGCCGCGAGCTTGGCGCCTATGAAGCGTTGTGGCTGGAAAAGGGCGCTACCTTCAAGAGCCTCGCCGACAAGTTCGCGCTCGATTCCGAAGCGCTACCTTCCGACTTCGTGCCGGCTCAGCTCGCCGATCAATGCGCCGCTGAAGTGATGGCGGCTTTGAAGAAGGCGGGCGTGCATCAATTCGGCGTGCGCATCCACCATGCGGGTGACTATCCGGCCAAGCTTCGCGATGCGCGCCATCCGGTCGAATTGCTCTATTATCGCGGCGCGTGGGAAATCACCGAGACGCGCTGCATGGCTGTGGTGGGCAGCCGCGAAGCATCGCCCGATGGCATCCGCCGGGCTGAGCGCCTTGCGCGCGAGTTGGTCGATCGCGGCTTCACCGTCGTCTCCGGCCTAGCGAAGGGCGTCGACTCCGCTGCGCATCGCGCGGCCATCGCGCGCGGCGGTCGCACGATCTCGGTGGTGGGGACGCCGCTCGGCGCCTGCTATCCCAAGGAAAATCGCGAGCTCCAGGAGGAGATCGCCCGCGACCATCTGCTGATCTCGCAGGTGCCCGTGCTGCGCTACGCCAAGCAAGCGCCCCAGCATAACCGGCTGTTCTTCCCCGAGCGCAATGTGACGATGAGCGCGCTCACCGAAGGAACGATCATCGTTGAGGCTGGCGAGACGTCGGGTACGCTTACACAGGCTCGCGCCGCGTTGCACCAGCGCCGCAAGCTGTTCATCCTCGACTCCTGCTTCCAGCGGACCGACATCACCTGGCCGGCACGTTTCGAGGCGGAAGGCGCTGTTCGCGTCCGTACTCCCGAAGACATCTGGAGCGCTCTTGGTTGACGGCGTCCGGCTATCCCTGATCGATGAAACGAGCCGCGCGGATCACTACCATCTGACGGCCGAGGACAAATGCTATTATCTGTACGAATACACGTCACACCGCGACTATTCGTTCAGCACCACCAACAATCTGATCAGCAACCTAAAAAAGAAGCCGAGCCAGGCGGGCCAGCCCCATTATTGGTATAAAGGGCAGGCTATCGGCAATTGCGCGCGCTCGCTCGCCGCAGCGCTCAACGCCAATTGGCTCGCCAACGCGACCCTCGTGCCGGTGCCCGGCTCGAAGGCGGCAGACCATCCCGATCATGACGACCGCATCGAGCGGATCTGCCGCCTCATGCGTCAACCGTCACCCGACGTCCGCGCACTGGTGCGTCAAGGAGCGTCCACCAACGCCTCGCACGAAGTCGCGCAAGGAGACCGCGTTACCGTCGAGCAATTGCTCGACCTGTACACGATCGACGAGGCGCTCGCGCTTCCACCGCCCCAAGCGATCGGTATCGTCGATGATGTGCTGACCGCCGGGACCCATTACCGTGCCATGCACACGGTCCTGTCCGGCCGGTTCCCCGGCGTGGCTATCATCGGCCTTTTCGTCGCCCGCCGCGTCTTCCCTGACGATCCGCTTATTTTCGGAGACGTGTAGCGTGGAGCGCAGCGGCGTCGATATCCCCTCGCAGAGCGTGCATGACGGACACGCAGCCGGTCAGCTCGATCTGCAGCGCCGCCGTCTGCTAGACGAGGAGCGCGCCTTTCTTGCGCTCGCTACCGTGCGCGGCATCGGCCAGAAGACGCTGTTCGCACTCGCCGACGCCGGCCGCTCCTTCAGCGATGCGCTCGAATTTGGTCCGGAAGAGACGCAGCCCAAGGTTAGCGGTGATCGGCCAATGTCCGAACGGCATTGGTCGACCGTTCGGCAGAATGCGCTAGGTCGCGGTGACCGCCTCGCCGAACAGCTCGAAGCACTCGGCATCGCCATGCTGTTCCGGCACTCGCCTGGCTTCCCTAACGCGCTCCTCGAGCTCGAGCGGCCGCCGCACTGGCTCTTTGTCCAGGGTTCGGTCGAGCTTCTCGCCGAGCCTTCCATTGCTATCGTTGGCACCCGCAAGCCGAGTCCGGATGGCTACTTCCTGTCTCGCTATGTCGGCGCCTGCCTCGGCGAATGGGGCGCGCCCACCGTGAGCGGCCTGGCCGCCGGGATCGACCAGCTGGCGCATGAGCATTCGCTGCACGCCGGCGTGCCCACGATCGCGGTCCTAGGCACCGGTATGCTCGAAGACTATCCCAAGGGATCGGGCCGGCTGCGCGACCATATCCTTGCGACCGGCGGCAGCATCGTCAGCGAATATCTGCCCAATGCCTCCTACAGCGCCGAAAACTTCGTTCAGCGCAACCGGCTGCAGGCAGCGCTCGGCCGGATACTGCTCCCCGCCGAATGGCAGCGCCGCAGTGGAACCGCTCATACGGTCCGCTTCGCGACCGCGCTCGGCCGTCCGATCGCTTGTCTCCGCCTGCCGGAATGGCCAGCCGACCGGCTAATTCTCGAATCCGGACTGGGTCTGCCATCGGGCGAGATTTTCACGGTACCGCACGAGCAAGGTCGCTTCGACGCATTCGTCCGCGCTGCGATCGGTCGGCCCTCGCTTGCGCAGATGGGCCAGCTTTCGCTCTTCGGAGACAGCTAGACATGCTGAAGGGGGCAATCTTTTCATTGCACGACGTGCTCGTGAAGCAGGGCACGATCGATGGCGCGCTGTTCGAAGAGACGCTGCGCTTGCTGCGGTATCTGAAAGCGCGGGGTGTCGAACCGGTCTTCATCAGCAATCACGACTGGACCGTGACGACGCCTGACAAGGCACAGCCGTTTCGGACGTTGCTCGAAGAGCGGCTCGGTCCCGTCAGCTACTATATCGGTGGCCGCGACGGAATGCCGTACAAGCCGCGCGCCGATGCCACCGGCCATATCCTTGCGCAAAAGAGCTGGCAGAAGAACGAAGTCCTCTACGTCGGCAGCACGACCGACGATATGAAAACCGCTGCCAATGGGGGCCTGCTCTTCCTCAACGCCATGTGGCACGGCGTCGCGAGCCCTTATGGCTTCCAGTTCGAGTCTCCCCGCGACGTTGCGCGTTTCGTCGATTGCCTCTGCCTCGGTCTCAACGCCTGGTTCTGGGCTCTGGAACAGGGCGATCTGCGGGTCTACGCCTTGGCGCCGTTCACGACGCTTTCGCCCAAATACGCGCAGGCCCATGCGTATTCGGAAAATGCGAAGGCGACGTCGAAACATGGTGCCGGTGACGCCAACTTCTGGGGACGCCTGCTCGCCGCCCGCATCTACGTCTCGGGCCTGGCCGACGACATCGACTATATCACCGCCTATCCGGGACATGCGCCCACCTCCAATCAGACTGTGATCGGCGAAGCATTGAATATCCTCGGCCAGTCCCTGCGTAAAAGCTATCTCCCCGACCTGATCCTGCGTCACACCAAAGCTGTGAAGTCGCAAACAGCACGTGCATCGGGGGGAAGCGTCGGCCTCGACAATCAGCTCAATACGATCCGGCTGAATCCCGCGCCGGTCCGGGGCGTCGGCGGTAAGCCGTACAAATCGCCGCCGGCACGCGGGGGCAAGCGTGTCCTCGTCGTCGACGACATCTGCACCGAGGGTAACAGCTTCGAAGCCGCCCGAGCCTATTTGAGAGCTGCCGGCGCGAAGGCGGTTTGCGTGAGCTGGCTGAAGACGATCAACACCGACTATCGGGCGGTGTCACCACCCTTCGGCCCGTTCGGGCCCTATGTCGCCAACACCCTCCCCACCACGATCGCCACAGCCACGCACTGGTATTCGAGCGCGATCAGTTCGCATGCCGCACCGACCGACCTTGCCGAGGTCTATCAGCGCTATTTCAGTTGGGACTGGCCCGCCGGCATCTGACTAGCCGCAAGGCCAAGGGACCAGGTCATAGCGCTAGGCCCAAGCTGTTCCACGCTCCGCACCGCGGCGCCACTCCCCGCTCTTTGAGGCGCTAGTCCTTCCCGGACCCGCGACCTTGTTCGATCAACCCGCAGGGGGTCCGCTATGCTCTGCATGCGGCCGCTGTTCGGGCTGTGCCCTCACGGACGCGGTGATCGCGGTCGCGCGCCCGGATGCGTCGGCGCCTGTCGAGCGGGGAGTGGCCCCGCTCAGAACGACAGGAGTCGGACATGAGCCTCGAAACCGCACAGCGCTACGCCTGGAACCTCGCTTGCACCCTCAAGGTCATCATCATCCTGATCGAGACCGATGAAGGTTACAACGCGATGCCGACCGATGACTATGACGGCGACCTCGAGCGCGTGGTCCGCGAATATGATGTCCACGCAAGCTGATCCGCCCACTCGGCCCGACCGGGCGACCCCGCCAGCGGTTTTGCTGGCGGGCCATTTCTGCTATGATCCCGACGCGCTGTGGTGGCAGGTGGAAGCGCGTCAAACCCCTTGCCATAAGGATGCGACGCCATGCCGGTCATGCTCCCCTTGACCCTGCTCGGGGTCGGTTATCTGATCTACCAGATCTTCGCCGGTGCGACACTGGCGCTGCCAATTGCCCTCGGCGTCGCCGCCGGGTTCGGCGCTAGCCGTCTCGGCTGTTCGCCCTTGCTGGCCGTCGGCATCGGCGTGCTCGTATGCTTGGTCGTCATCGGGACGAGCCGGTTCGCGGCGCTGAAGCTCGCCAGCCCCTATGCGAGGGCCGCGCTCGCGGCGCTCTTCGCAATGCCAGCGGCACTTGCCAGATATTCCGTCGCACATGCGCTGGGATGGTTTGCGGGCAGCACCGGCATCATCGCCGGGCTGATCGGCGCCGGCCTTTGCGCCGTGATCGCCGCCCACCGCCTGTTGCGCCCCGCAATCTGATCTTCCCGCCAAGGCTCCAAATTCGCCCCGCCAGGTCGATCCGGGCGGGGTTTTTCGCGTCCGAGCATCGCCAACGGCCGGAAGGAGGCGGGGCGATCTGTTCTGTCTGTCCGCCCGTCGCCGCCGTTTGGCGTTGGGAGCGGATGCGCTGGAGGAAGTCCAAGCCCGACGACGCGCCCACCTCGTCTGGTCTCTTGGTTTGACGGCTGATTCGCGGGGTCCCATCCGATCGCAGGAGGAGGCGTTCGCCGCCGCGATGCCGGTACCACGGGCGTCACCCCTATCTGCACGCGTTCATATCCGGGACCACGATCGCGATGTCGGGCTTCTGGAATGGCACCGATACGGGCGCCACCTCTCGTGTCGGCGGATCCAGGCCAGTGCCCAAACGGTCTCTCTGAAATGGCTTGATGACCGGGACCGGCTTCGCCTCTGCCGCTCATGGCCGCAACGGCTTTGGGTCACTTTTTTCCCCTGCCGGCTGCGCCGGCATTCCTCGCGGGATCAAAAAAGCGCTCCGCCGCCGTCTTCCGCTGACGCTTCAGGCCTACGACTGCGGCCGCGGCAGCCCCGGTCATGTCCCAAGCCATCGAGACCGTGATGGGCACGGGCCTCGTGGATCAAGACTGGAGATTTGAAATGGCTACCATCGGCACCTTCAAGAAGACCGCCAACAACGAGTTCGTCGGCGACATCGTCACTCTCAGCGTCCAGGCCAAGGGCGTCCGCATCGTTCCCGACAGCAACCGCGCCAACGACAATGCGCCCTCACACCGGGTAATGGTCGGCCGGGCCGAGATCGGTGCCGCCTGGACCAAGCAGTCCAACGAGGGCCGCGATTATCTGGGCCTCAAGCTCGACGATCCGAGCTTCACCGCTCCGATCTACGCCAACCTCTTCGACGACGAGGACGGCGAGACCTTCAACCTGATCTGGTCGCGCCCCAGCCGCCGCAACGGCGACTGATCCGACCAATCAAACGCCCCGCCCGGATCGACCGGGCGGGGCTTTCATTTGATCCATTTTGAACATAGTTATTAACCACTTGCGATAAGTTGCGACTTATTCGCAGATAAGCTGGCGCGTCGTTGCGCAGTGCAGCATTCGCAACTTAGGTTATTCCCGCAGGGGGCATCGAGGAGTTTCACGATGCCAGGATATAACCGCTTACGCTTACCCGCTGAATATCAGGCTCTGACCGCATTGGACGCGCGCGGCTTCGCTTGGGAATGGCTGCGTCGCAATCCGGACTTCCGCGATATCTGGCGCTCCGGCAACCCGTCAGCGCCGCGCGCGCGCACGGGTACCCAAGCGGTGATGCGCCGGTCCGCGCGCAGGATTCTGAATATTTCAAAGCATCCCTTGGCAGGGAGGTGGTCCCATTGGGGCCTCACCTTTCGCGTCCGATCCCGACACGCCGGCAGTCGACGCGCCGCCGATCGCCTGGAGTCCGGAAGTTGATACGTCCGTTCTGACGATCGTGCGGCCGGTGCCATGGGCAACGGCGATCGGCGATCTCCGTTTCTTTTTCGAACGCTGGGGCGAGCGCGTGATCCGGATCGGCTCGCCGGGAGGGACGCACCTGCTGATCCGCCGCCGAGGATCGCCCGAATTGCAGCTCTGGCTTCCCTCGGGCCTCGCGCCCGCGACGGGCGGCAGCTTCGGCATCTATCTCCACCCCGACACGAGACACGCGACCCGCATCCAGGCCGCGGCGACCTTCCGCCGTTCAATCGGCCATGGTGTTCCCGTCCGCGCCGCACCTTTCGCGCAGGCGCACCGCCACGCGGCGATGCTCTATGTCCATGACCTGGCGCAGGACGGTGCGAGCTTGCGCGACATCGGCGGGCTGGTCCTTGATCAGCCGCCAGGAGACTGGCGATCGAGCTCGGAACGCTCCGATCTGCGGCGCCTTGCCGATGCCGCGGCCCAGATGATCGCTGGTGGCTATCGTCTGCTGCTTGGATCACGTCCACCGTCCTAGCAGCCGCTGGTGGTCTGATGTGGTCGGAATTCATGCCCCCTCGTTCCGGCCACCACGGGCCTTCTTTCGTCGCCGATGATGACCGGGTTCGCGAGGCGCTTGGCACGCGCCTCGCTTCTCGCCCCACAGGAGCCCGGTCATGCCCGACATCATCAAGGACACACGCTATCTGCGTACCAAGGAGGCCGCCCATTATGTTGGCCTGTCGGCGCGCACGCTCGAAAAACACCGGACCTACGGCACCGGCCCCGCTTACCGGAAAATCGGCGGGCGCGTCGTTTACAAGCTCGAGGAATTACGCGCCTGGGCCGATCGCGGCGCGTGCGCATCGACGTCGGACCCGAACAACGGTTCTGTCCTCCCGGCCGTGCGCCGCCCCGACCAGACGCCGGAGCACGGGTGATGGCCAACGCTCCGCACCTTTCGCCGCAACCGAGCGCGCCTGATCGCCAGTTGCGACACTTCTCCAACCGGCTCCGCCTGATCGCCACCGGTACGGCCGCGCTTGCCGGCCTGCTTCTGCCGACGATCCACCATCCGCCTGTGCGTCTCATCTGGAACGCGTCGGCGAGCGTGCCGCTCGGCCTCTATCGCATTGACCCGGCACCCGCATTGCGCGTCGGCGACATGGTCGCGGTGCGCCCGTCGCCCACGCTCGCGCGCTTCCTGGCGGGGCGCCGCTATGTCGAGGCGAATGTCCCGTTGCTGAAGCCCATCGCGGCGACGGGCGGCGCGACCATCTGCCGTCTTGGCCTGCGCGTGACCGTCAACGGGTGGACGACTACCTCCGCGCTGCCGCGCGATCGCGCCGGCCGTCCCCTGCCATCGTGGTCGGGCTGCCGTCGACTGAAGCCCGACCAGCTGTTCCTGATCGCGCCAGTACACCGGGACTCGTTCGACAGCCGCTACTTTGGTCCGGTCGACCGGCACCAGGTACTCGGTATCGCGACCCCGATCTGGACCTGGTCATGAGCGCGCGATTCAGGAACGCCGGCTGCGCGGTCGCGCTGTTCGCGGCGACATGCCCGGTCGTCGCGCAGCCGGCGGCATCGTCAGCCACCAATGGTTGCGCGCTCCATGCGCCCGAAGCCGCCAACCGATCAGGCTTGCCGATCGATGTCGTGCTGCGCGTCATGATGGCGGAATCGGGCGGCAATCCCCGGATCGTATCGCCGAAAGGGGCGATGGGCTGCATGCAGATCATGCCCGCGACCTGGGCCTATCTCACCGCGCGCTACCGTCTCGGACCCGATCCGTTCGATGCGCGCATGAACATGATCGGCGGTGCCATGTATCTCGCTGAGCTCACAAACCGCTACGGCGCTGCCGGTGCGATCGCGGCGTACAATGCCGGCCCGGGACGTTACGAGCGCTACGTTGCGGGCTCCGCCCCGTTGCCGGCAGAAACGATCGCCTACGCCGCGCGCATCGCATCGCCCGTCACGCGCGGACCTGCGCCAATCGCCCCGCCGCGATGGCAGGAGGCCGAGCTGTTCCTGGCACGCGCCGTCACGTCCGATCCAACCGGAAGTTCGCCCCGGATCGATCCCGTTGCCGAGCGCGCGGCCAGCGATCGGATGTTTCCGCTCGCACGGCTGCGCAACGCTGAAGACAAGTCGGCTGCTGCACGATGACGCCGGCCAGGCTATCTGCTGCGCCCATGACAAAATGGACTCTCGACACCTTGCGCGCGCTCGACCTCAAATATGCGAAAGAGGGCGTGCATATGCACCAGCGGCCGTTCCGGGCGGCCACTGAAATCCTCGGTTCTGCCTTCTCAATGGGCGTCGGCGGGAACCCTGAAGTGCAGAAGATAATGAGCGCGTATCGCGCCATGATGCCGGAGGTGGACGATTCCTGGCCCGGCGTGGGCATCGGCCTGGCAGCCGTCGTCGATCAGGTCCGCAAGGTTACGGTGCCGGTCGTGTTCGGACAGCAGACGCTCGAACCATGGAGCGTGTCGGGCTTTCCGAGCAAAGAGGCATGGTGGTCGTGGTGCCGTGAGGACGAGCGGATGGCCGCCGGGACGGCGTTCGCTTTCGCCGATCTGCTCGATCTGACCTACGGGCTTGACGATATTCGTGGCGGCAATGGTGCCGATCTCGAATTATGGAAGATGGCGACCTCCAATCTGGCGGATGCCGCCAACAACCTTCCCACGACCTTCAGCGTCGATTCGGTTCTGCAGCCGATCTGCCTCGTCGCCGAGCTGTCGATAAAAGCCGCGCTGGTGCGGAATGGCGCCGGCCCGAACAGCTTCGGCAAGAAGGGTGCAGAGGGACACGATCTCGTGAAGCTCAGCAGCCGGCTTGCGGCGGAAACGCCTCATCGTGACGATCTTCTGATCGCTCAGATCGTGGCGCGCATGCCGCATTATGTCGGCAGTCGCTATAAGCCCGCTGGTCTCACCCGGCTCGACGTCGTGCGGCTCGCGCTCGGCGTCCAGTTCATTGCCGCTTCGACCGTGCGCCGCTTCAGCAACCGCGACTTTGCCGCACCGATGGCAACGGGCGACTGGCCGGCACCGCGCCCGCCGCTGTTCGACAGCTGAGTTCGTATCGTGCGCTCTGCGATCGCGCTCCACGCGAAGGCGGTCACCGGTCCCCAATGCGCGGACGCTCTTGAAGATTATCTTTCGTCCTCCTGCGCGCCGTCCGGCCCGCGCAATTTCGCCTGTGCGGTTTCGTCCGCCTCGGTCGCGAACGCTCGGGCACCGCGTCGCCGGTACAGCAGCTTCGATTGCGCCCCGTCATCGCCCTGGAGGCGGATCGCGAGATCAAGGAAGGCGCCGTACAGCAATGCCCGGTCATCGTCCGTGAGGCCGACGAGACCAGCTTTCTGCACGAGGCCGCCGAGCTCGATGAGATGTTTGGTGCGTTCGCGCCTGGCCATCACCCATGCTCGCGTGTCGATCCTTGCCCGCGCCGCATCAAGCCGGTTCCGTGCCTGCTTCAGCCGCCTTGCCGCTTGCGCTATTGCCACCAGCGCGGCGCGAGGATCGCCGGCTCGTGTCGCGAAAGAATTGCGCTCCCCGCGCGCTCCACTTCGTCATGACCGCCTTGTCCGTCTCCGCCACTACCGCCAGCAGGGCGCCGGCAAGCAAATCGGGCTCGAGCACATCAGCGCCGGTCGCTTCGATCAGTTCGCCGAATTGTTGGATCTTGCGTTGTTTGAGCAGCTTCGCCCGATCATTGAGCGCCTTCAGCTCGGCGTCGAAATCCCGTACCTTTCGCATCGTCACATCTCCATTTGTCGTGTCGATGCGGCCTAGCTGGGTCTGACCAGCCCCTATTCAACGGATCAAATCTCTCCGGAGCGCTCTAGCGTAGGAGAGCGCGCTTATACGTCGTACCGACGTCGCGGGTTCAGGCGTAAATGGGTTGCCGCGATGGCGATCTATCACTTCTCGGCCAAGATCATGGGACGCGGCACGGGCCGCAGCGCGGTGGCGTCCGCTGCCTATCGCTCGGCATCGCGCCTCCATGACGAGCGGCTCGGCCGACATCACGACTTCACCAACAAGGCTGGCGTCGTCCATTCCGAGGTGATGTTGCCCGAAGGCGCGCCCGAGCGCCTCCGCGACCGTGAAACGCTGTGGAATGAGGTCGAGGCGACCGAAAAGCGCAAGGACGCACAGTTCGCCCGCGAAGTGGAATTCGCGATCCCACGCGAGATGACGCGGGACCAAGGTGTTGCGCTGGCCCGAGAATTCGTCGCCCGAGAATTCGTCGGGCGCGGCATGGTCGCCGATCTCAACGTCCATTGGGACATCGGCCCTGATGGCGAGGCCAAGCCGCACGCGCATGTCATGCTGACCATGCGCGAGGTCGGCCCGGACGGGTTCGGGCCGAAGGTGCGCGAGTGGAACGCCACGGCGTTGCTGCAGAGCTGGCGCGAGAATTGGGCGCGCCACGTCAACGATCGCCTGTCGCAGCTCGGGATCGAAGTGCGGATCGATCACCGTAGCTATGACGCGCAGGGCATCGAGCTAGAGCCGCAGCACAAGATCGGTGCCGCGGGCGCTCGCCGCGAAGCGAAAGGCGAGGACGCCGAACGCGCCCAGGACCATCGCGCAATTGCACGCGACAATGGTGCGGCAATCATCGCCGATCCGCGCGTCGGACTCGAAACGCTGACGCGGCAGCAAGCGACGTTCACCGTGCGCGACCTGGCGATGTTCGCGCATCGCCATTCCGACGGACAGGAACAGTTCGATCGCGTGCTCGACGCCATGCGCCATCATGAAACGGTGCTCGCGCTTGGACACGACGGTCATGGCGCGGAGCGCTTCACCACCACCAGCATGTTGAGTGCGGAACAGGTGCTGGTGCGCGACGCCGAGCATCTCGCGCAGATGCGAGGTCATAGTGTATCGCGCGCGGATCTCGGCCGCGCCGTTGACGCCGCCGAGGCGCGCGGCATGCAACTCGGTGCCGAACAGCGCGCCGCGCTCGATCATGTGTTGCGTAAGCCCGGTCTCGCTCTCGTCGTGGGCTACGCTGGTGCCGGCAAGTCAGCGATGTTGGGCGTCGCGCGCGAAGCGTGGGAAGCGACCGGCTACACCGTGCGCGGCGCGGCGCTGTCGGGCATCGCCGCCGAAAATCTCGAAGGCGGATCGGGCATCGCGTCGCGCACCATCGCCAGCCTCGAACATGGCTGGGCGCGCGACCGCGATCGGCTCACGCCACGCGATGTGCTGGTGGTCGACGAGGCAGGGATGATCGGCACGCGGCAGCTTCAGCGCGTGCTCGCAGAGGCCGCGGGCGCTGGCGCCAAAGTCGTCATGGTCGGCGATGCGCAGCAATTGCAGGCGATCGAAGCGGGCGCGGCATTTCGTCTGCTCGCCGAGCGCCATGGCGCCGCCGAGATCGGGGAGGTGCGTCGGCAGACTGCCGAATGGATGCGCGAGGCGACCCGGAATTTCGCGACTGGTCGAACCGGCGAGGCGCTGGCGGCCTACAACCAGGCGGGCATGGTCCATGCCGCCGATACGCGCGACGTCGCCCGCGCGGCGCTCATCGATCGCTGGGATGCGGAGCGCCGCGATGCGCCCGCCGCCTCGCGCATCATTCTCACCCATACCAACCAGGAGGTTCAGATGCTCAATCGTGCGGCGCGCGACCGGCTCCATGCGCAGGGCGAACTCGGGACAGACTTGGCGATCCGCACCGAGCGCGGACTACGGGAGTTTGCCGACAATGACCGAATCCTCTTCCTCAAGAACGAGCGCGACCTCGGTGTGAAGAACGGCACGCTCGGCACCATTGAGAAGGCCGCGCCGGACAATCTCTCGGTACGGCTCGACGACGGCCGCCGGATCAGTGTCGATCTCAAGACCTACGCACATGTCGATCATGGCTATGCTGCTACCGTTCACAAAACGCAGGGGATGACCATCGACCGCACCCATGTGCTGGCGACGCCCGGCCTGGATGGGCATTCTTCTTACGTTGCGCTCAGCCGCCATCGGACAAGCACCGTGCTTCACTATGGGCGGGACGATTTCGCCGATGAGGCGGCGCTCCGCAGAACGCTGGCGCGTGAACGGCCGAAGGATATGGCGCTTGATTACGATCGAGCGGCTCCACCGTCGCCGACCCGTCCGCAACCCACGGCCGTTGCGCGGGCGCCAGCCGATCCGGGACCGACAGCGCCGCGCGAACAGCCCCGCCGACTGGCAGCTCTCGTTTCCCGCGTGTTCGGTCGAGCCGAGGAGCACACTCCCGCACAGGCACCGACGCGCGACACGTCCGTCGCGGTGGGCTCCCAGGAAGCCGGCGGCGGCCGGCATCCCGGGAGGGACCAGGTCGACGCACGCGCCCAAGCCGCGTCCCGGGCCAAGACCGCTGAGTCAGGACGCAGCGCCGATCCTGCGAACAGCGACCAGGCGAAGGCGCTCCGCGCGATGATGGCGGCACGCAATGCAGCGCCCCGCCAGACGCCGGAAGCGATGCGCGAAGCGCTGGCAGCCGCGAAGAAGGCGCCCGTCGCCTCGCGCGATAAGGATTACGGGGCGGAGCGATGAACACGCCCGGTAGCAGCGGCGGCGGTCGCGGCGGCGGTTCCGAACCGGTCGTCCAGCAGATCGCCTTCCTCTCTGCCATCGCTGCGGTCGCCATGTGCTGGCCGCTCGTGCGGCTGCTCATTCCACTCGACGGTCGCTTCGCGTTCGCCGATCTCGTGCGCGAGCATTGGGCGCATCGTCACGCTTTAGAACCCTGGCTGGAACAACGCTGGGCCTGGCTCGCACTCCATGGCTATCATCTGTGGTTCGCGCTCGCCGCATTCCCGGGCACGGTCGCGGCGGCCATCGTCCAATGCGTCGATCGCCGGACTTTCTGGCCGCTCGTTTATGCTCCGTTCGGTTGGCTCGGCGGCAGCGCGCTTGGGTTTTCGCTCTACACCAGTTTTCGAGCCGACAGCTGGCCGCTTGCAGTGGTGATGCCCGCGGCTTTCGGTTTCTTGGGCGGCGCGATCGCAGCCCGTCTTGCCGCCAGCCCGCGCAAGGTTACCCATCTGCGCGGCACCCGCCTGGGCGTCTTCACCGGACAGCGTGGCGGTCGACTCAAGGCCCGCCTGACGGGCGGGGTCACCTTGGCGGGGGTTCCGCTGTCGCGGGAGGACGAAACCATGCATGTCGCGGCGATCGGCGCGACCGGCTCCGGCAAGTCGACGGCGTTGCGTGCCCTGATGGCGGATGCGATCCGACGCGGCGATCGTCAGGTCGTGGCCGATCCGGACGGCGCCGCGATGAGTGCCTTCTTCGAAGCCGGCGACGTCATACTCAACCCCTTCGATCGTCGCTGCGCGCGTTGGGACCTGCTCGCCGAGATCGAGCGCCCGGGAGACTATGCGTTTCTCGCTCAGTCCGTGCTGCCGCACCTCGGTATCGGCGAGCACGATCAATGGATCACCTATGCTCAGCAATTGCTCGCGGCAGCACTGGAGAATTTTGGACGGCTTGGGCTCGGCACGACCAGCGACCTCATCACCATGCTAGCGTCAGGGTCCGTCGCTGAGCTCAAGCTCCTGTGCCAAGGCACAGCCGCGGCGCGCTATTTCGAGCCAGGTGGCGAGAAGATGCTCGCCAGCATCCTCGGCACATTGGCGCCGGCGATTGGGAACCTGCGCTTCATCATCGCACTCGATGGCGAACCCTTCTCGATCAGGCAATGGGTCCGATCCGGCGCGGGGTCGCTCTGGCTCCCCTATACGGCCAATCAGGTCGCGGCACTGCGCGGGCTCATTTCGTGCTGGATGAATATCGCCATCCTTGAAACCTTATCGTTGCCGCCCGATCGGGATCGCCGAATCTGGTTCCACATCGACGAACTGGATGCGCTCGGTCGGATCGAAGGCCTGAAGGACGCTCAGGCACGTCTCCGAAAATTCGGCGGCTGTGTCGCGATCGGCTTTCAGTCATCTGCGCAAGTCAAGGCGGTCTATGGTGAGGGGGCGCACACAATTATCGAGAATTGCGGAAACCTGCTGCTTCTCCGCTCCGGCCTCAGCGAGGGCGGCGGCACGGCCGAACTTGCCTCCGACCTGATCGGCAGCCGCGAAGTGGAGCGCGACGATATCAGCCGATCGAGGACCCGCGGCCGGTACGCTTCTCGCTCGATGTCGATGCAGAGCAAGCGAACGGTCGAGGAAGTGACACTCGCCAGCGAGATTATGCAACTTTCGAACCGTGAGGGCTTCTTGAAGCGCGCGACTGGCGCGGAATGGAGACGGGTGCGATTTCCTTATGTTAGGCTCAGGACTCATTGCGGCAGCCAGAAGATGACGGTTGCGGCGATGCAGATAGCTGACATGAACGTGTGGGCGCAGCGATCGTAGCGGGTGT
>NZ_SNWD01000003.1 GCF_004361835.1 Stakelama pacifica | reverse complement strand
CCCCCAATACGGTTGTTGCCATCACGCCCAGTGAAGGGCATCAAAACGGCCCAAGGCTCTACTCGTAAATGGTAGAAACTACGGGCTCAGACCAATTCCTGCAGGGGCTGCTTCCATTCCTTGTCAGTAAGAACTGGCGGAGCATCTAGATCGAACTCGGGCATGGCAAGATCGACCGCCCCTCGATCCAAAAGGCCCTCAGCCATTACGCCCTGTTCACGCCAAATACAGACCGGCAGCCCTATTTGGTAGGCCATTGCCGGTTCGATTTGACAATAGGGACTACTCAACCAAGACAAATCTCGGTTTTTTTGCGGTTCTCCGATGTCAGAGTTTGGACGGTCCACAGCTGCCGACACCAGTGTTCGTCGAAAAGCCAAAGCCAATAACCCAAAGCTTCCGGCCATCAACTGCCGAATAGCCACTAAAGGCGCATTAATGCTGTACTCGCTGCGCCCCAGAGTCATTGGTCGCAGTTCACAACTGCGCAGGTAACTTTCGACCTGATTTAAGAAGTCTTCTTGGCGCTGCAGGTACGCCTTGGGACAGCTAATGAATACAGGGATTTCCATCTAAAGGCGGCTCAAAAAAGTTGAGATGTTAGCCCACGTCCAGTCAACGATTGGGATGCGGTGGAGCTCTTCCGGAATCGTGTAGGGCCGATTTTCCTGCGTCGCGTACATTCCCATAAGAGGAATGCCTTCCTCGCGGGCTGTCCGGATTTCAAAACGCTGACCGGTGGCGGCGGATGTATTTCGAGTTACAAAAGCGATCATACCGTCACATCCTCTTATCCGAGTGCGACAGCGATTACGCCAGTCAGTGGCCCAAGGCTCTTTTACCGACATGTCGGTCCATTCGAAGGGGGTGCGATGGTTCCTTGCTTGGCCCACTAAGCGATCGCGTGCCCATTGGTCTTCAATTGCGAAAGCAATGAATACCCGATGATTTCTAGCCATTCCTTCCCTCCACATCACCAAGAATACTTAAACCGCCATTGCAGGCAACCGGTCGTTTGATCGCATTTGCACCGCCGCCTGCTCCATGCGGATGAAGTAGCGCCGCGTCCCGCGCCCGATCTCGGTGCGCTCAACCATCGCCAGCACCTTCGAAATGTCGCGGGTCGGATAGTCGGCACGGGGACGTCCACCCGTTGATGATTTCTCGGTAAAAGTCCGCCGGCTCGTCGAAGCCCTAGTCACGGATGCGGCGAGCGATCCATTAGTTGAACCGCTCTTTCACCCCCAGCCAAGCATGGAGCCGTCGGGCGTCGTGCAGCTGCTTTCCTCCATGCTCGACGGGGGCGAGCGCGGAGTTTCTGGTGGTGAAAAGTGAACATGGGGATGACGTTGCCTTTTCAGGAGAAGGCTAGGGGCGGGTGCGTCCCCCGAAAGACGCACCCGCAGGTTTAGCAGGGCCAAGCATATTGGATGCTCGCTTCGCCGCCTTGGCGCCACTGGAAGCGCAAGAAGCCGCAGCGATAATCAATGACTACGCCGCCGAATATTGTCTTCAGGAGAGCGTTGACGGCTTCGATGTTAGGGGACGGGGGCCCCATCTTCCCTTCGCAGGGGGTTGGGGCGAGAAAGCCATGTAGCTGGCCTACCCGCGCTTCGATCAAGCCGTGATCTGCAATACAGAGCCGCTCCTCGATCGCTTCCAGTTCCCGGCGGAGGGCCAAAAGCTCGCCCTCAATTTTGGAGACCAGTCGGGACAACAGGCTAGATGGGCTGGCTTCAAGCTGCGTGGCGGCTTCTTGTAGGCGGTCCTCGCGCCGGTCGATGGAGCCGAGGAGGCCAACTCGTTCTTCTTCTAGCGCCCGGTATTGGTCCCCGGCGGGGATTTCGGCGAATAGGCTGCCCCAACCGAGCCGGATCGCGAACTCCACGTCACGCAGCCGCACCGAAACATACTGACAGCCGCCCTTATTCTTCGCTGCAGAACAAACGAGCTTCGGCAGACCAGCTTTGGCGACGGCTCCCTTGTAAACCCTCGTCATTGCTTCGCCACAATTGGGGCAGCGAGCAAGTCCAGCGAGAAGGTGCGCAACGCGCCTAACCGACTGGCGCCCCCGTGGGGCCCGCGACCGCCCGTCCTTCAGAGCCCTGACAGCAAACCAATCGTCCTTCGAGATGATCGATGGGTATGCCCCTTCAACTGGTTCCTCGAGAACGCGCTTCCGCTGGCCGCGCACATATTCGATGCGTCCCGGCACCAGCGATCCTATGACAGCGGGATTGCGAAGCAGCTTCGAGATTGTGGACCTGTGCCAGCGTTTTCCGCGCGCCAGCGGCTTAACGCCTTTCTCGTTGAGGGATGAAGCGATGGAATGTTCGCCGCGTCCTTGGAGGGTCATTTTGTAGACCTGCTGCACAATCGCCGCCTTTGCCTCATCGACCGTCCAGCCGCCATCTTCGCTCGGAATTAGCCAAGACGGGCCTTTACAGGTTAGTCGCTTTTCGGGATTGGCGCGCACTTGGTTGCGCTTCTCCTCCCATGCGTCCGCAACGCGCCGACCCTTGGTCTTTGACTCATCGTGGGCCCGCCAAGCGACCATAAGCGCGATCATGAGTGCCATCGGATCGTTATCGAGGCGCTCGGCAGTGTACTCTTGGCCATCGTTGAGGGTCACGATGGTGATTCCACCGTCGACGATTTCGTTGATTAGAGATTGGACGCGCCGGGGCGACATGCGGCTAATTCGGTCTAGGCTTTCCACGAGAAGGTATGAGCCCCGCTCAATTAGCCCTCGGCGGCAGGCTTCGAGAAACCGGCTCAAGCCGCCATCTGTCGCGTTATTGCCTCGATATGCCGATACACCTTCGTCAACGATGGCAAGGGAAGTATCGAGTTCGAGGTCGTTCTTTCGAGCCCATCGCGCGGCAGCCTCGGCTTGGCGCCGGAAGCTGTCGCCCTTAGCTTGTTCGGGCGTCGACCAGCGAGCGTAGCTATAGACTTTGGGCTTTGGCAGCGTGTCCAGTTCGTCATTCAAGGATAGTGCAGCAGATGCCATCTTTGCCTCCTTCGAGTTTCCATAAGCCGATGGTGGGGGCCAATGGGGTCCTCGAAGTGCTCTACGGGCTGATGGTCGGACCGCCCGGTGCCGGAAAATCGCTGATGGCGGCATGTCTGCCCGGCATTCTGCCGCCGCTCGATTCGTCCGAGGCGCTGGAAGTATCGATGGTCGCTTCGGTCGCGGGCACGCTGGAGGGCGGGCGGATGACGCGCCAGCGCCCGTTTCGCGCGCCGCACCATTCCGCCTCGATGGCAGCGCTCACCGGCGGCGGGCTGAAGGTCAGGCCCGGCGAAGTCAGCATGGCGCATCTAGGGGTATTGTTCCTCGACGAACTGCCCGAATTTCAGCGCGCGGTGCTCGATTCGCTGCGCCAGCCGCTGGAGACGGGCAAGGTCAGCGTTGCGCGCGCCAATGCGCATATGACCTTTCCTGCCCGGGTGCAGCTGATCGCGGCGATGAATCCGTGCCGCTGCGGCCATCTAGGGGATGCGTCACTGGCCTGCGCGCGGGCGCCCAGATGCGCGGGCGATTATCAGGCGAAGGTGTCGGGCCCGCTGCTCGACCGAATCGACCTGCATGTCGAAGTGCAGGCAGTGAGTGCCGCTGACCTGATCCTGCCGCCCCCTGCCGAAGGGTCGGCCGAGGTCGCTGCACGGGTCGCCGCTGCGCGCGCGCTTCAGAGCGAGCGGCTGAAAGATGCCGATGCGCGGACCAATGCAGAGATTGAGGGCGCGCTGCTAGAAACGCACGCCACCCCCGACGAAGCGGGCAGGGCGCTGCTGGCGCAGGCGGCGGAGGCGACGCGCATGTCGGCACGGGGCTATACGCGCGTCCTGCGCGTTGCACGGACGATCGCTGATCTGGAGACGTCGGAGGCGGTGCGCCGTATCCATGTCGCCGAGGCGCTTAGCTATCGCAGGCGATCGCCTGTTGCGTGAACATATCGATGCGGGATGATAAGGAGACCGACTTTCATGTATTGGATGACGCTGCCGGTAAAACGCTATTTCCAGATGTCGGGCCGTTCGCGGCGCAAAGAATACTGGATGTTCTGGCTGTTCACCATCCTGGTGGGCATTGTTGCCGGTATCCTCGATACGCTGCTCGGGTTCGGATCGCTCGATTCGACCAGCAGCAGCGCAAGCTGGACCTATAGCGGTCCGATCAGCTCGCTTTGCTCGCTCTTCTTCCTGATTCCCAGCGTCACGGTTGCGGCCCGGCGGCTGCACGATAGCGACCGGTCGGCGTGGTGGCTTCTCCTCCTTCTCATCCCGCTGCTCGGCTGGTTCGTTCTGTTCATCTTCATGGTGATGGACGGAACCCGCGGTGCCAATCGCTTCGGCCCCGATCCGAAGGACCCGGCTGGCGGGAATGACGCGCAGGAAGTTTTCGGCTGACGACCCCATTGTGCGAACCCGCGCCCTGCGCTAGGCAACGCGCCTCGCGCAGGCCCCTGTGGCGAAATTGGTAGACGCGCTCGACTCAAAATCGAGTGCCGCAAGGCATGCTGGTTCGAGTCCGGCCAGGGGCACCATTGCCGGTCAAAGATAGGCGCCGCTTGTCGGGCAGCGCGTTATCCCCGGGCAAAGCGCGCGTTCGGCAGGCGGATTGCTGTCGAGCGGCGGTGCAGTCCGATCGACAAACAGCGTCACGGGATCACGCCGGAGATCGGGTCGCCGGTGCATAGCGGCATCGGCGAAATGCAGGGTCGCCTGCTACGCCGACAAATCAAAGATGCGCGTTGCCATTTTTCGCCGTCCGGCCCGACGACCTGATAGCGGGCCATCAGCGCTTCCCGGCGCTGCGCGGGGGGGGGGGATCGGCCGCGTCGGCGGCTGCCGTTCGTTCGAAATCGAAATCGTCATCCGTCCGCATCACCATTACGAGCCGAACCCCCAGACGATAGATCCGCATTTCCTGAATGCCGGAGCGGCGGATAGAATCAGTGATCTCCGGCCATGCCATGCCGGGCGCGTAATGCCGTTCATATTCGGCGATCAGGTCAGCGTGGTCGTGCGGGTCGGGAAGAAGAACATGCGCGCGCAACCGCTCGCCGGACGCCAGGTCATAGCGCGCCAGCATCTCTTCGATCTGCGCGACCTCGCACCCCACCCCGATCATCAGGGCACCGCCGAAATTGGGATAGCGCGCATAGCGGGTTAGCGTGCGCTCCAGCGCCTCGATCCGTTTGCCGGGCTTGGCCATGCCGCAGCCGCTCGAATGGGTGAACGGCCTGACCCTCGTCGCAGGCCTGACTCGCAAAGGTGTCGACATGCGCCTGCAGGAGACGGCTGGTGCCAAATCGAACGATCATGCCGCAGACCCCGATGTTCGTCGCGACGCGATGACGGGGATGAACATTCTTCTAGCATTAAATATGCTAACGCGCTTGCACATGTGCTAGCTAGTATCCAGCCTATGAATGTCGAGGGAGAGTATTGATGAAGGCGATCATTTGCCCTGAACCGTTCAGCCTGTCCGTTGTCGAGCGGCCGGAGCCGGTCGCGACCGCAGGAGAAGTCGTGGTTCGCATCCGGCGGGTGGGGCTGTGCGGTACCGATTATCATATATATAAAGGGCGGCATCCTTTCCTCGCTTACCCCCGCGTCATGGGCCATGAGCTGGGTGGCGTTGTCGAGCAGGTCGGCGAAAACTCCGCTTTTCAGGTCGGGCAATCGGTTGCCATCAACCCGTATCTTGCCTGCGGCACCTGTATTGCGTGCCGCAACGGCAAGCCCAATGCGTGTACCGAAATCAGCGTGCTTGGCGTCCATATCGACGGCGGTATGTGCGAGCGGCTGGCCGTACCCGAATCCGCGCTCGTCGATGCGACCGGCCTGACCATCGATCAGGCGGCGATGATCGAATTTCTCGCGATCGGCGCGCATGCCGTTGCGCGCGGCAATCCCGCTTCGGGGCAACGCGTGCTGGTGGTCGGCGCGGGTCCGATCGGCGTGAGTACCGCGTTGTTCGCGCGGCTGAACGGTGCTGCGGTGACGCTGGTCGACACGCGTTCCGCACGGCTCGATCATGCGCGCGGCCAGCTTGGCTTCAATGATGTTCGGCTTGCCGGTCCCGGGCTCGTCGATACGCTGCAACAATCGACGGCCGGTGAAATGTTCGACATGGTGTTCGACGCCACCGGATCACTTGCCGCGATGGCGGAAAGCCTTCGCTATGTCGCGCATGGCGGAACACTGGTGCTGGTCGGCGTCGCGCCCGGCAATCTTGTGTTTGCCGATCCCGAATTTCACAAGCGTGAAACGACGCTGATGGCCAGCCGCAATGCACTCACGGCCGATTTCGCTCGCGTCATTGCCGCGATCCGCAGCGGCGATATCAACACCGATGTGCTCCATACGCACAGCCTTGCGGTGGACGATCTGCCCGAGCGCCTGCCGGAGCTGATCGAAGAGGCTGATCACGTGCTAAAGGCGATCGTCACCCTCTGACCTCAGTCCTTCGGGCATCCCAGCTCGGAGGAGATGGCGCGTGCCGTCGCGTGCAGCCGCTCAGCGACCGCATCCAGTTTGATGCGCTGCGATCCGTCGATCAATTCCATGAACGGCACGGTTAGCGCGCCTATCAGCTCCCGGTCGAACGCGTGGATGGGGTAGCTGATATCGGTGACCCCGAAGGTGATCGGGCTCTTGCGCTGATCGAAACCGCGCGCGCGGATCGTTTCCAGCCGCCCGGCGAGCCAGTCGCGGTCGACCGGTTCTTCGCGTACAGCTTCCGCTTCGCGCACCAGCCGGTCGGAGACATCGGGTGGCGAAAAGGCGAGGATGACCTGTCCCGAACAACTGCGGATCATGTCGATCGGTGCGCCCTGACGCAGCGCGAAGCCGCGAGTGCCGGGATTTTCCTCGCGTGCGACGACCAGCCCGTGCGCTCCGTTGGGCACGACGAGATGGCAGGACTGCTCCACCTCCTCGACGAGCCGGCGCATCCACGGCGTCGCAGTGCGTACCAGGTTGCGCGCGGGCGTGGCGCGAAAAGCGAGTTCGAGTATTTTGTACGATACCGTGTACCGATCGGTGATCGGCGATCGATTAAGATAGCCGTTCTGCTCCAGCACCACGACCATGCGGAACAACTCGCCCACCGAGCGGCCGAGATGGGCCGCCATATCCTTGACCAGCGCACCTTGCGGATATTCGGCCAGCAGATCGATGATCTGGAAGGCCTTTTCGATCGCAGGCGCAGCATAGGTCTTGGTCGGAGGGCGCGAACGGCTCATGCCGATGGTTTAGCGCGACGCGCCAACACGTCAACGCGTGGGGAAAGGGGGAGGAGAGGGCGAATGCCCGCGGACGATGCGCCATCATCTGCGGGCCGTACGGGTCATGCGGTAATGCCGTTACCCGAAAGGATCAGCGCCATGCCGATCGGATGGCGTGCGCGCGCCGGAACGGTCACCTCCAGTGCCTCGGGCGTCCGGCGGAACTGGAGCGGGGTCGTCGGATCATCGGCCAGCGTGACGCGCATCACCTCACCCTCCATGGTCGGGTCGTTGTGCCCCAGCAGCGTCATCCGCACGACATTGTCGTCGGGCCAGCCCAGCACGAGCGCGTGAAGGTCCTCACCGCGCTTGACGTAGCGAACATCGCGCGCCGTGTAAGGCGAAATCGCGCCGCCTTCGGAGAACAGGCCGCCGCCGCCGCTTGTCGGGCCTTCTCCGTTCAGTTTCCACGGTCGCGTGGCATAGATCGCCCGGCCGAAACGGCCCATCCAGTCGCCGATCTCGGTAACGATCCGCTCTTCCTTGTCATCGATCGTGCCGTCGCCGCGCATCGGTACCGAAAGCATGAGGTTGCCGTTTTTCGACACCACGTCGCACAGCGTATGGATCACCGTGGCGGCGGATTTATAGCCGTTATTGGCATAAAGTTCTGCATCGTAATGCCAGTTGCCGATGCAGGTATCGGTCTGCCAGGGGAAGCGCTCGATATAGGTTTTGCCGCCGCGCTCGACATCGTCGACAATCCCCATCCGCCGCTGCGGCGGGGTCATCTTGGCGGTCACCACCGCCTCCAGGCGGCCATTATTCCATGCCATCGACTGGTTGTAGTACCAGGCGGTGAAATCCAGCCCATATTGTTCGAGCGGCAGGTCGAAATTGTCGAAATAGACCATGTCCGGCTTATATTTGCTGACCAGATCCTGACAGCGCATCAGCCAGTTGCGCGCGAAATAGCCCATCGGAACGCCTTCCGACCATAGTCGGTCGGTCGCCTCGTGCCATTCATTCGCCTCGCGATTGGAACGGATGCCGTCGGGCATCGGCATATAGCGGCCGCAGTAAAGCCGTTGCGGATCGAGCCCGACCCACCATTTGCCGCGTCCCTGCGCCGCGGTCAGCGTATAGGCGTCATAGCGCTCGCCGGCGCGCGGCCCCTCAGGATCATAGCCATAAGCGGGCTGATTCCAGTGCCATGCATGCGCGGAGTGGTTGGAGACCGCGAACCGCAGGCCGCGCTCACGTGCCAGCTTCGCCCATGTGCCGACAATGTCCTTGTGCGGGCCGACCCGCGTCGTGTTCCAATGATGATATTGCGAGTCATAGGTGTCGAGATTGTCGTGATGGTTCGCCAGCGCCATGAAATATTTGGCGCCCGCGCGCTTATAGAGGTCGAGCAGCCGTGCCGGATCCCAGCGATCGGCCTTCCAGAGATTCTGGATTTCCATGAAGCCGTGATCGGCCGGATGGCCGTAATGCTTCAGATGATGATTATAGGCGCGCGATCCCGGCAGATACATGTTGCGCGCATACCAGTCGCCAGCCTCCGGCACGCATTGCGCGGTCCAGTGCGCCCACATCCCGAACTTTGCGTCGCGGAACCAGTCGGGCACGCTATAGCTGCTGGTGAATGATTGCCAGTCGGGAGTGAAGCTGCGGGGTGGGGGCACCTTCAGGTCGCGGCCGGCGCCCTTCGCCGTCAGAGCGGTCGTAACCGCCTCTGCTGCCGATGGCGCAATTGCCGCAGCAGCGAGGCTGCCGCCGATCATCTGACGTCTGTTAGGCTTCATGATCGTCTCTCCCGATTATTATCGTTTGGGCACATATGGCTTTCGGCGGAGGCGATCTCCGCGGGGCCGGAACCGAACGAGGAAGCCCACGCAATTGCGAGTGGCGACACAGGCGGAAATACGACCCGGAGCTACACCTTGCCATTGCTCATCCCCCGCGTGCCGCAGCCATGATTATGGCAGTTCAGCAATGCGCTTATATGCGACCAGGCTTGCATATATGATTCGGACGCGCAATAGCCGCAGCCTGTTTCCGTTCTGACCGGCGGCCCGTCGTTCGCGATGCGCTACGGGGCGTCGTCACTTACGGAAGTCCCGACCCCCCTCCGGCTCGTCGATGTCGATCAGGTCGGGATTCTGAAAGGCCCGCAGGGGCGAAACCCACAGAACATCGCGCTTTCCAAAATCCTGATGAGCGATTAGCAGCGAGCGGGAACGAGCGGATGCGACGACATGCCGCTGTTCGTTCCGATATTGGGGTTAAGCGCGGTGCGGTTGCTTCTCGTTGATGACGATATCCTGCTGGCCGATGAGCTTGCGGATGCCTTGCGGAATTTGTCGCATGACGTGACGATCGCCGGTGATGGAAACATTGCACTGCAATTGCTGACCGGCGCGCAATTCGACGCCATGATCCTGGACCGTATGCTGCCGATGGTGGACGGTATGGCGGTGCTCGATCGCATTCGCGCAAAGATTTCACTTTCGGTTCATCTTCGGGCAGCGCGTTCGGGCAAGCTGGCGCGAGCGGCGCGGCGATCAGCGTCAGAGACCGCGACGCGTTACGCTTCGGGCTTAGCTCTCGACAGTGGCGAGCGTTTGCCGGAGCCGGTCGATAAACGCCGCGACTGCCGGGGAAGGGGACTGGTCGGTGCGGGTGAGGATCGAGAGCTGCCGTGTCATTACCGGGTCGGTCAGCGGGAGGAACACGAGATCGGTCTCCGCCTCGGTCATGGCGGCGGTCGAGGGCAGAACCGCGATGCCGAGACCGGCGCGGACATAGGCAAGCGCGGTCGGCATCTGATGTGATTCGAGCATGACATGCAATTCGACCTCCGCCTGCCGCGCCCCTTCGTCCATCAGCCGGCGAACGGTTGTTCCCAGATTCATCGCAACGACATCGTGCCGGGCGAGGTCGTGCCAGTTCATTGCGCACGCGTCCGCCGGTACGGCATCGATGCGGCATACCGCGACCAGACGGTCCGCCAACAGCGGTTCGGCAGCGATCAGCGCACTGCCCTCCGAATAGCCGATCCCGATATCCGCCGCCCCGGAAACGACCTCCTCGACCAGCCGGTCGCCCACCAGATCGGATACCGATAATGCGATTCCCGGATATTCGGCATGATATTCGCGCAACAATCCGGGCAGCAACGTGCGCGACAGCGAGGGCAGAACCGCGATGCGCAGTCGTCCGGTGCGCAGATCGGCATAATCCTTCGCCGCGCCGATCGCCCCTTCGAAATCGGCGAGAATGCGCAAGCAGGATTCGAGAAACTCACGCCCGACCGGGGTCAGCTCGACCGCGCGCGTGGTGCGGTTGAACAGCCTGACCGAAAGATCCTCCTCCAGCTGCGTGATGAGGGTGCTGAGCGCAGGTTGGGACAGGCCGATGGCATCGGCTGCGCGGGTGAAATGCGAATGCAGCGCAACCGCGCGAAAGGCGCGCAGATGTTTGAGATTGATGCGTCGGCCAGAAATCATGAAATCGAGGATAGTGCGCTTTTTCATAAAAAAGGAATATAAATCGATCCGCAGAGCCGATTTTTCACCCGCAGTCCCGACAGATAGATTGGCTGCCAGTCACGAAAATAAGAGGGTGAAGGTGCTGAAATTGTTGCGCGGGGTTCGTGTGCTGGACCTGACCACAGTGGTGCTCGGCCCCTATGCCACGCAGATCATCGGAGATTTCGGCGCCGATGTGATCAAGGTCGAACCGCCGACGGGCGATGTGTTCAGGGCGGTCCGGCCGGGACGCAGCGAACGGATGGGCGCGGGCTTTCTAGGCTGCAACCGCAACAAACGCTCGATCGTGATCGACCTTCGCAAGCCCGAAGGCGTCGAGGCGCTGATGAAGCTGGTCGAAACGGTCGATGTGGTGGTGCATAATATGCGCCCCAGATCGGCGGCGAAGCTGGGGTTCGACTTTGACGCGTGCAAGGCGCGCAATCCGCGCATCGTATATTGCTATGCCAGCGGTTTCGGGCAGGACGGGCCCTATCGCGACGAGCCGGCCTATGACGATACGATTCAGGCGGTGTCGGGCGTCGCATGGCTGAACGCCGACAGCGAAGGCACGCCGCGCTTCATGCGCACGATCGTGGCGGACAAGGTCGGCGGGCTGCACCTTGCCCTCGCGATTCTGGCGGCGCTGAACGCGCGCGATCGGGCGGGCGCGGCTGCGGAAGCGATCTGTATCGAAGCGCCGATGTTCGAAAGTCTGGTGTCGTTCCTGATGGTCGAACAGCTTGGGGGGATGAGCTTCGATCCGCCGCTGGGGGCGACCGGCTATGAACGGCTCAATTCGCCCTATCGCAAGCCGTTCGCGACCAGCGACGGGTATATCAGCATCATCCCCTATACCACCGCGCATTGGAGCCGGTTTCTCGAATTGGTCGGCGAGGATGCGCTTGCTGCTGACCCGATCGTCACTGATCCGGTGCAGCGCAGCCGCAATATCGACCGGCTGTATGCAGTAATCGAACGCGCTGCTGCCGGGCGCACGACGGAGCAATGGATCAGCGATCTGCGCGCCTGCGACATTCCCTGTTCGCGGGTCAACCGGCTGGAGGATTTGTTCGGGAATGAACATCTGCGCGAAGTCGGCATGTTCGATGTCGCGCCGCATCCCAGCGAAGGCGATGTCCGGACCGTGCGATCGCCGTTCCGGCAGGTGGGAGCGCCGGCTGAGCCCGACCGCCCCGCACCGGTGCGCGGCGGCGACAGTCGCGACCTGCTTCACGAGGCCGGGCTGGACGACGAAGCGATCGAGGCGTTGATTACTGCAGGAGCGGTTCAGGCGTGACCGGAGCCCGCCCGCAGGTTGAAATCGTCGAAGTTGCGCCGCGCGACGGGCTTCAGAACGAAGCGTGCGAGGTCAGCACCGAAGACAAGGTGACGCTGATCCGGCGTGCCGTGGCGGCAGGTGTCGGCCGGATCGAAGTGGCGAGCTTCGTCCATCCCCGCCGGGTGCCGCGCATGGCCGATGCCGAAGCGGTCTGCGCCGCCACTGCGGACCTTTACGCGATCCGGATCGGGCTGGTCCTCAATCTTCGCGGGGCGGAGCGGGCGATCGCCGCCGGGGTGGATGAACTGGGCGCTGTGGTCAGCGCATCGGACGGGTTCGGCATCGCCAATCAGGGACGGACATCGGACGAGACGGTGGACGACGCGATCGCCATCCTTTGCCGGGGGAGGGAGGCCGGAAAGCGCGGGCAGGTAACGATCTCGACTGCGTTCGGCTGCCCGTTCGACGGAGAGGTCGCCGTCGATCGCGTCGCGGCGATTGCGCGGCGGCTGGCCGATGCAGCGCCGATCGAGATCGCGCTGGGCGACACGATCGGCGTCGCGGTGCCCGATCAGGTCAGCCGTACCATCGCAGCGGTGCGCGCCGCCGCGCCGGGCATCCCGATCCGCTGCCATTTCCATGATACGCGCAATACCGCCATCGCCAATGGCTGGGCCGCGATCGAAGCGGGCGCGGTGACGCTGGATTCGGCGATCGGCGGGCTGGGCGGCTGTCCTTTCGCTCCCGGCGCGTCGGGCAATGTCGCGACCGAGGATCTGCTCTATCTGCTGGCCCGGTCGGGCGTGCATACAGGGATCGATCCGGTCGCCATTGCCGACACGGCCCGCTGGCTGGAAAGCGTGATCGGACGCCCGCTGCCGGGCCGTCTCGCCCGCGTGCCGGGGTTCCCGGCCGCGCGCTGATACGTCTTCCGCTTTCACGATCCTGTTTGCGGGACGTGCAGAAAAAAAGGCCGCGATCCGGTTGGGGATCGCGGCCGTCAGCGGAGAGATCAGAAAGCCCGGTTCAGAATTTAATGCCCGTGCGTACACCATAGGTGCGCGGATCGGCGAGCGTCACGCTGGCAAAGGTGCCCGAAGATGCGCCGGAGACGATCGCGTTATTTTCGATATTGCGGATATAGCCCTGAATGAACCACGCTTTGTGCGGGGCATTATAGGTCAGGAAAGCGTCGGTTTTGGTATAGCTTGGCTGGCGGAACTGATTGAGCGTGCCGAGCGCGGCGAGATAATAAGAGTCGCTTAGCCGGGTGCGCACCGATGCCGAAAATTCACCGCCATTGGCGAGGGGGAAGATCTGTTCGACCCCGGCAACCACGGTCCAGGTCGGCGAGCGGTCGAGCTTGCGCCCGGCCCAGTCGGCCGTCGGCGTCGGCATGAATTCGGTATAGCGCGCATTGAGCCAGGATGCCGCAAAGTTGAACCGGGTATTGGTTGCCGGACGGACGATCGATTCCAGCTCGACCCCGTCGACCTTCGCCTGACCCGCATTGGTCGTCACCTGACACGGACCGCCGCAGATTTCGGAAAGCTGACTGAGCTGGATGCCCGAAAAGTCATAATGGAACACGGACATGTTGATGCTGAGCGCATCGCCGGCGATTCGCGATTTCACGCCGCCTTCGTAGGAGGTGATGGTTTCGGGGTCATAATAAAGTGCGCTGGCGGAAAGCGTGCAGTCCGGGCCGGTTCCGACCTCGCACCCGTCGTTGAAGCCGCCCGCTTTATACCCGGTGGAGATGATGCCGTAGAGCAGCGTGGTTGACGTCAGATCGTAATCGACGCCCGCGCGCCAGGTGGTTTTCGAAAAGCTGCGCTCGGCATCGTTGGTGCTGCGGCGATCGCCGGGCTGGTCGCAGGCGACGCTTCCGCACTGGACGGTTGCGCCCCGCCGCGCCTTGTCGTCATGCGAATAGCGAAAGCCGCCGGTCAGGCGCAGCTTGTCGGTAACGTGAAGCGTCGCCTGTCCGAAACCCGCGAGCGATTTCGACAGCACGTAATTTTGCGGGAAGCCGAAAATATAGCCGGTCGTTCCGGGCGTCGGCGAGAGCAGTCCCATCAGATAATAATTCTGATAACCCGTTTCGCGGAAGAAATAGACGCCTGCCTGCGCATCCACCGATCCGAATGTGCCCGAAAGGCGAAGCTCATGGCTTTGCTGGCGATATTCCGCATCGGCGCGCGCCGGATAGGCCGCTTGCGCGCTTCCTGCCGCAGTGACCAGATCCTCATGCCGGATGAATTTGCGATAGGCGCCGAGATAATTGACGGTGAGCGGGCCGAGATCATAGCTGAAGTCCGCCAGCGCCCCCCAGACGGTATTGTCGCGCCCAAGCGGCCCGGTAATCGGCGCGCGCTGGACAAAGGCGGCGTCGGTCCCGCCGGGTACGGGATCGTAGATCGGCGTGACGCCGGTGGTGTTGAAGTTCGAATAGAGGTTCGACGTCTGCACGCCGCCGACCGTCGCGCCCTTGATCCGCGAATAATCGCCGACCACCAGCAGGCGCGCGGGGCCGGATTCATACAGTGCCGAAAGCCTGCCCGACAGATTGTCGCGAAAGGGGCTGAGATCGGCAGTGACCGCCGGACCTGCCTTAACATAGCTGTCGTGGCGGTCGTAATTGACCGCAGCGCGCACCGCGATATCGGCCGTGACGGGGACGTTGATGACACCGGTCACGATGCCGGTGTTGTAATTGCCGTATATGCCCTCCAGCGACCCTTCGAAATGGTGGACCGGCGCATTGGTGATGACGTTGATGAGACCGGCGGTCGTATTGCGACCGAACAGCGTTCCCTGCGGCCCGCGCAGCACCTCGACCCGCTGAATGTCGAAAAAGCTGACATCGTGCGTTTGCGGACGGGCGAGATATATGCCGTTGACCATGAAAGCGGCGGACGGATCGCCCTTTTCGGTGCCGTCCGAACTGGTGACGCCGCGAATGGTGATTTGCAGCCCGTTGGCGCGATCGATCGACAGGTTGGGCACCTGTTCGCCCAGATTGGTGGGGTTGGTCACGCCCGCCGCGACCAGATTGTCGCCGCCGATGGCGGTGATGGCGGCGGGAGTCTTCGATGCCAGCGTCTGGGTGCGCGTTGCGGTGACGATGATGTCGTTGATCCCGGCGTCGAGCGCGGCAGGATTTTCCACGGCATCGGCAGCCCCGGCACTCTCCGTGTCCTGCGCGAACGCATTTCCCGCCATCAGCACCTGCAACGATGCGCAACCCAGCAAAATCCATTTAGGCACTATCGATCTCCTCACCTTGATCGGTTTGAAGCCGGCGGGCGACGGAGGAGCGGGCATGGCGCGGTCGCTTCCGCGCTGATGCCATGATCTTGTTAGTCCTCCCCAGCCGCTTTTCGGCTTCCGCACTCTCTGGTGCTCTGGCCAAGCGATAGAGCGGGGGAGTTTCATGATAGAAATTGAATTTGCGGATCGATTTATCGTCAGAGCCTATCAATTGTAGTAAGTCATTGCGTTCAAAAGATAACGCAAGTCCTATTACGTTTTTTGCCTTTCTTCAGGCGATTGATAGCGATGACCGATCAATCGATCCGAATTTTGAAATTGTCTGTGGCGTCCAGCGTGCCAGACATGGAGACAAAGAAAAAAGACAGGGGGAGGAGAAGGGGATGGTCCGCACCGATTGCGGAAACCGAAAGGTGCGTGCGACCGCGCTTTTCGCACGCCGCGCAGCGCCATGTTTTCCCGATTGCCGCGCGCCTTCCTCCCAACCGATGCAACCGCGCGCTGCCGCGTCCTGGGGCCGGATCAGCTTCGATCCGTGCCGCTCATCCTATGGAAGGAAGTTCAGCTGATGAAGAAAACCCTGTTCCTGTTCGCAACCGCCGGAACCATGGCGCTGATCCATTCCGCCGCCGGCGCCGCGCCGTTACAGTCGCAATCGAAGCAGAGCCCCGATGCACGCGCCGCAGCGGTCGAACAGCAGATGACCGAGGATGAGCGCTTTCAGCTGCTCCACAGCATCATGCCGTTCAATATTCCCGGCCTTCCGAAGATTGATGTCGAAGGGCTGACGCCCACGGCCGGATATATCAGGGGCATTCCCCGGCTCGGCATTCCCGACCTTTATGAAACCGATGCGAGCCTGGGCGTCACCAACCCGCTCCAGCTGCGCAAGGGCGATGTGTCCACGGCGCTGCCCGCCAGTATTCTGACGGCCGCGACCTTTTCCCCCGAACTCGCACATGCGGGCGGCGTGGTGATCGGCCGGGAAACGCGTGCCAAGGGCTTTAACGTCCTGCTCGCAGGCGGCGTCAATCTGACGCGCGAACCGCGCAACGGGCGGAATTTCGAATATCTGGGCGAAGACCCGCTGCTTGCCGGCACGCTGGCCGGTGCGGCGATCGACGGCATCCAGTCGCAAAAAGTGGTGTCGACCGTAAAACATTATGTGCTCAATTCGCAGGAGACGCTGCGCAGCACGATCGACGCGCGGATCAGCGAGGCGGCGCTGCGGATGAGCGACCTGCTGGCGTTCGAGATCGCGATCGAAAAGGGAAAGCCGGGCGCCGTCATGTGTGCCTATAATCAGATCAATGGCGATTATGCCTGCGGCAACGACTTTCTGCTCAACAAGGTGCTGAAGCAGGATTGGGGCTATAAGGGCTGGGTCATGTCCGACTGGGGCGCAGTCCACAATGTGGACTATTTCATGAAGGGCCTCGACCAGCAGTCGGGGGCGCAGCTCGACAAACAGATATGGTTCGACGGTCCGCTAAAGACGCTGGTGAAAGCGGGCAAGGTGCCGCAATCGCGGGTGTCGGACGCCGTGCGCCGGGTGCTGCGCTCGCTATATGCGACCGGCGCGGACATTGCCGTTCCCAAGGGCGATGCGGATATGGACGCGCATGCCGCCGAAGCGCGCAAGGTGGCCGAAGCGGGCATCGTGCTGCTGAAAAACGAAGGCGACATCCTGCCGCTGATGCAATCGGCGCGCAGCGTCGCGGTAATCGGCGGCCATGCCGATCGCGGGGTATTGTCGGGGGCGGGATCGAGTCAGGTGACGCCGAAGGGCGATGTCACCATCATCCCTGTCGGCGGCACCGGCGCAATGGCGAGCTGGGCACGGATGCTGTTCATGCCGTCCTCGCCGGTCGATGCGCTGCGTAAGGCGCTGCCCGACACCAGCGTGAATTACGATTCAGGCTATGTGCTAGACAGCGCGGCGGCGCTTGCGGCGAATGCCGATGTCGCGATCGTGTTCGCCACGCAGTGGAGTTCGGAAGGTTTTGACGGCAGCCTTTCGCTGCCCGAGGGGCAGGACGAGCTGATCGCCCGCGTCGCGGCGGCCAACCCCAATACGATCGTCGTTCTGGAGACGGGAAATCCGGTGAAGATGCCCTGGCTCGATCAGGTAAAGGCCGTGGTCGAGGCATGGTATCCGGGGCAGGAGGGCGGAACGGCAATCGCCAATGTGCTGACCGGCGCGGTCAATCCGGGGGGGCACCTGCCGATCACCTTCCCCAGGGACGAAAGCCAGCTTCCCAATCCTGAGCTTACCGGCTTCGGTAAGCCCGAAGGTTCGGCGGAAACGATCACCTATCCCGAAGGCGCGAAGGTGGGATATCGCTGGTATGCGGCAAAGGGGCTGAAGCCGTTATTCCCCTTCGGCTATGGCCTTAGCTATACCAGTTTTGCCTATTCCGACCTTCGGCTTTCGGGCGGCGCCGCGCCGAAGGTCAGCGTCACCGTCACCAATTCGGGCAAGCGCGCCGGGAGCGACGTGCCGCAGCTCTATCTCACCGCGCGCAATGGCGAGAAGATCGAGCGACTGGTCGGTTTCGACCGGGTCGAGCTGCGACCGGGCGAAAGCCGGACGGTCAGCATGACGATCGACCCGCGCCTGCTTGCCGACTGGACCGGTAAAGGCTGGACGGTGCAACCGGGGACGTACAGCTTTGCCGCAGGGCATTCCGCGACCGATTTCGTCCTGACCGGCGATGTGAAGCTGCCCGGCCAGACCTTGCGCCCCTGAACGCGAACCGAAAGAGACGATCATGGCATTTTTTTCCCGCATCCTGACCGCATCCGCGCTCGCCGCGCTGTTTGTCGCACCCGGCATTGCCGCTGCGGCTCCCGGTCCTGAAGTAACCATCGACACCGGTACGCTCGCCGGAAGCACCGAAAGCGATGTCGCGAGTTTCAAGGGGATTCCCTTTGCAAGGCCGCCGATCGGTGCGCTGCGCTGGCGTGCGCCGCAACGGGCCGATGTGTGGAAGGGGGTGAAACAGGCGACCGAATTCGGCCATGACTGTATGCAGAAACCCTTTCCCAGCGATGCAGCCCCGCTCGGCACGACACCGGCGGAGGATTGCCTGACCGCGAATGTCTGGACTCCCGCATCGGCGCTGGCCGGGGGCCGGAAATTGCCGGTGGTGGTGTGGATTTACGGCGGCGGCTTCGTCAATGGCGGGTCGTCTCCCGCCGTATATGACGGCAGTGCCTTTGCCCGGCAGGATGTTGTCTTTGTCAGCTTCAACTATCGGCTGGGGCGCTTCGGCTTTTTCGCCCATCCGGCATTGACGGCAGAGGCGGGCGATCAGCCGACGGCGAATTACGGCCTGATGGACCAGGTCGCGGCGCTCCAATGGGTGCAGCGCAATATCGCACAGTTTGGCGGCGATCCGTCGCAGGTGACGATCATGGGCGAATCGGCGGGCGGCTTCTCGGTGCTCGAACTGCTCGCATCGCCGCTGACCAAAGGATTGTTCGACAAGGCATTCGTGATGTCCGGCGGCGGGCGCAAGCTGATCGGCGGCATGCCGCTCGAATCCGATGATCCGCAGGTGACATCGGCGGAGCAGGTCGGCCTGAATTTCGCGGCCGCGCAAGGGATAAGCGGCGATGGTCCGAAGGCGCTGGCGGCGCTGCGCGCGCTTCCGGCGGACAAGGTGCTGGGCGGCATCAACCTCGCCTTTCGCGGTGATCCGGGGAAGCAGGAATATGTCAACGGCCCGGTGATCGACGGCAAGCTGGTGGTCAGCGATACCGATGTGGCACTGCGACGCGGCGAGATGAAGATCATGCCGACGATGATCGGCGCAACCAGCTGGGACATCGGCTTTCCCATGGCGAAGACAAAGGAAGAGCTGTTCGCCCAGTTCGGCCCTGATGCCGATAAAGCGCGCAAGGTGTTCGATCCCACCGGCGACAAGCCGTTCGAGGAAGTGGCGTCGCAGGTCGCACGCGACCGGCTGATGATCGAACCGGCGCAGTTCGTCGCCGGCGAAGTGGCAAAGGCGGGCGGCGACGCCTGGCAATATCGCTTCGCTTATGTTGCGGATTCGAAGCGTAAGGAATGGCCCGGCGCGCCCCATGCCACCGATATTCCGTTCTTCTTCGATACCGTGGCGGCCAAATATGGGAAGGATCTGACACAGGACGATGCGCATGCGGCGGACCTGTTCAACCGCTATGCCGTGAATTTCGTCAAGACCGGCAACCCCAATGGTCCGGGCCTGCCCGATTGGGAGGCGTATCGCTATCACGGGCGCGATGTGCAGATGCTCGGCCCCGATGCGAGTGCTGCCAATCGCGAAGATCCGCTCGCCGACCAGCTCGAACTGGTGCGGGCGGCGGCCGAGCGGGCGGTACAGGCCGACTGAGCCGAAAGCTGCGGACCCCGGCGCATAAGCAGGTCGGGGCCGCATGGGGGAGGAGCATGGCATGCTGGCGCTGATCGGTGCGATTACCATCGTCGCTCTGCTGATCGCGATCCTGTCGAACCGGGTGTCGCCGCTGACCGCGCTCATCCTTGTGCCGGTGGCGGCGGCGCTGGTTCTCGGTATGGGCGCATCGGTACCGGGCTATATCCTCGACGGTATCGGCAAGATCGCGCCGGTTGCCGGAATGTTCGTTTTCGCGATTCTGTTCTTCGGGGTCATGACCGACGCCGGCGTGCTGGCGCCGCTGGTCGGGCTTACGCTGAAGCTGGTCGGGCGTAAGCCTTCCCGCATCACCCTCGGCACGGCGGTGCTCGCGCTACTGATCCATCTCGACGGATCGGGGGCTGTCTGTTTTCTGGTGACGATCCCGGCATTGCGCCCGTTATACGATGAGCTCGGCATGGATCGCCGTATCCTTGCCTGCACCGCTTCCATGGCGGCGGGCGTCAATTTCCTCCCGTGGACGGGACCGACGCTGCGCGCGTCGGCGGCCCTGAAAATCCCGGTGAGCGAGCTTTTCACCCCGATGATCCCGGCGCAGCTCGCCGGGCTGATCTTTGTCTTTGCCGCTTCCTGGTGGCTGGGCAGGCGCGAGGAGCGGCGGATCGCAGCGGGCCGCCCGCTTGCCCCCGCTGTGGGTGAGCAGGCCGCCATATCGGGCGGGCAGACCGGGGGTCATCAGGATACCGACGCGCTGCGGCCCCGGCTGCTGCCGGTGAATGCGGCGCTGATGCTGATCGTCATCGCCGTGATGGTGAGCGGCGCCGTGGAACCGGTCATCGCATTCATGATCGGCACCGCGCTGGCGCTGGCGATCAACTATCCCGATGCGGAGGCTCAGCGGCAACGCGTCGAAAATCATTCGCGCGCCGCTTTGCTGATGGCAAGCGTGCTGATCGCGGCGGGCGCCTTTACCGGCATCATGAACGGCAGCGGCATGATCGCTGCAATGGCGCAGAGCGTCGCCGATCATGTGCCGCCGCATATCGGCCGCCATCTGCCGGTGATGGTCGGTGCGATCGCGATGCCGGTCAGCATGGTGTTCGACCCCGATTCCTTTTATTTCGGCGTGCTGCCGGTGCTGGCGCACCTCAACGAGAGCTTCGGGGGCGAGGGGCGTTCGGTCGCGCAGGCGGCGCTGCTGGGTCAGATGACCACGGGTTTTCCGGTGAGCCCGCTGACCCCCGCCACATTTCTGGTTGCCGGGCTGAGCGGGATCGAGCTCGCTGCGCATCAGAAATTTTCGTTTCTCTGGCTCTATGCCGCCAGCCTGATCATGCTTGTCGCTGCGATTTTTTGTGGTGCGATAGGCCTTTAAGGCAGCTTCGCGACGAAGTGCTTCCGCCAAGTGATGACATTAATATGGCAAGCGCATCGTCCTTCGGCTAATCGCGATGCCGGACAAAACAGAGACGATTACCCATGGTTCGCAAGGCTACGCCACCTGGCGGCGTACAAACGGCCAAGACACTCACCGAACTCGCCGCTGTGGCCGGGGTTTCGGTCGGAACCGTGTCAAAGGCGCTTTCCAATCGCGGCTATGTCAGCGCCGCGACGCGCGAGCGTATCTGCGCGCTGGCCGACGAACATGGGTTTCAGATCAACCGTACTGCGCAAAGCCTGAAGCTCGGTCGCAACGATGCGGTCGCCGTCACGCTGCCGCTGGGTCATGAAAGCGCGCAGACCTTTTCCGACCCCTTTTTCATCGCGCTGATCGGCCATCTGGCCGATGCGATTTCGGCACAGGGATCGGAGCTTGTCCTGTCCAAGATCAGCGCGCCGACGCATGGCTGGCTGTCGAATATCACCCGGTCGGGCCGGGTCGACGGGATATTGGTGATCGGCCAGTCGGATCAGGAAGCGGAGCTGAGCCGCGTCGCGGTAAATTATCGGCCGCTGGTCGTGTGGGGCCAGTATCGGGCGGGTCAGAATTACTGTTCGGTCGGAACCGATAATTTCGCCGGCGGACGGATGGCGGCGCAGCGGCTGATCGATTCGGGGCGGCGGCGGCTGGTCTTTGCCGGGATGACCGATATTCCCGAAATCGCCGCGCGCCGGGACGGCTTTATCCGCGCGTGCGAGGAGGCGGGGATTGCCCCGGATGGCCAGATCGAAACGCATCTGACGGCGGACGCCGCCTATGCACGGCTTGCCGAGGCGGTGGCGCGAGATTTTGACGCCGACGGCGTAGTGGCGGCGTCCGATGTCATCGCGATGAGCGCGATGCGCGCGCTGATCGAACGGGGGCGGCGCGTGCCCGAGGATGTCGCCGTTATCGGCTATGACGATGTCGGGCTCGCCGCCTTCACCACGCCGCCGCTGACGACCATCCGGCAGGACCTGAAGCGCGCGGCAGAGGCGATGGTCGATCTGCTGTTCCGCAGAATCGCGAATGAAGAAGCGCATTCGCTTTCGCTTCCTCCCGAACTGGTGGTGCGGGCAAGCGCCTGACGCTCAGGCTGGCCGTTCGCCGACGCGCACCCGCAGCGTCGCGATCGACCCCGCCAGCATCAGCACCCCGGCAAGCAGGATGACGTTGCGCGCATCGCCCGCCAGCATATGGTTGTAGAAAAGCGGCACGGTCAGGCTTTCGATCATCATCGGAAGGACGATGAACATGTTGAAAATGCCCATATAGACCCCGTTACGTTCGGGCGGGATCATGTCGATCAGCATGACATAGGGATTGCCCATCATGCTGGCCCAGCCCACGCCGATGCCCAGCATCGCGACGAACAGGGCGGTCTCGCTGCGCAGCATCGGGATCGCCAGCATCGCCGCTCCGGACGCGAGCAGGCAGAACGCATGCGCATGTTTCGCGCCCCAGCGCCGGGCGACCGGCACCAGACATAGCCCGGCGACAAAGGCGACGGCGTTATAGGCTGCACCCAGCTGTCCCACGGTCAGCGCGGTGTCGCGAAACGCCGTGCTGTTCGTATCGACCGTGCCGTGCAGCGAGCGCGACAGCGCGAAGGTGATGAACTGCCAATATGCGAACATCGCATACCATTGGCACAGCATAGCCAGGGCAAGCTGACGCATCGGGGCAGGTGTCTCGCGCATCGCCGCAAACAGGTCGGACAGCGCGCCGCGCAACGTCAGCGGCGTGGCCGATAACCGCTCGCGCTCCGCTTCGGGCAAGGGCAGTTCGGGAACGCGCAGCACTGACCACAGGATCGTCGACAGCGACAGGACTGCGCCGATCAGGAACGCGATGCGCGTGATGTCGGGAATGCCGTTGGCATCCACCGCATCCTTGCTGAACCCGATCCAGACGAGCAGCGAGGGCGCGAGATAGGAAAGTGTCTGGGCAAGCCCGGTAAAGGCCGATTGGGTGAGGAACCCCGCCGCGCGCTGATCGGGGGGAAGCCGATCGCCGACATAAGCGCGATACGGCTCCATCGTCACATTATTGGCGGCATCGAGGATCCATAACAGGCTCGCCGCGACCCAGAGCGACGGGCTGTACGGCATCGCCAGCAGGCACAGGCTGCACAGCACCGCGCCGACAAGGAAATAGGGGGTGCGCCGCCCGATCCGGGTCATCGTCCGGTCGCTCATCGCACCGATCAGCGGCTGGACCAGCAGCCCGGTGACCGGCCCCGCGAGCCAGAGCAGCGGCAGATGGGCTTCGCTGGCGCCCAGATAGCCGTAGATCGGCCCCATATTCGCCTGTTGCAGCCCGAAGGAGAATTGCAGGCCGAGAAAGCCGAGATTCATCTCGACCAGCCGCATCAGCGACAGGCGGGGCGGGGCGGCGGGGCGCATCATCCAGCTCCCTGCGCCAGCGCGAGCGCGCCCAGAAGGCCCGCCTGATCGCCCAGTCCCGGTGCCACGACCAGCCGGTCAATGTCCGCGCCCTCGAAATAGCCGCCGCCCAGTTGTTCCGCCTGTGCGCGCACGCGGTCGATCAGCCCCGGCGTTCCCATGACGCCGCCCCCCAGAATGATCCGGCGCGGCGACAGCAGCGCCCGCTGCGCGATGACGAGCTGCGCCAGATAGCCGGCGATGATCGCATGCCCGGGATGGTCGGCGGGAAGATCGGACAGCGACGCGCCCCAGCGCGCCATGATCGCAGGGCCGCTCGCCAGCCCTTCCAGACAATCGCCATGAAAGGGGCAGCATCCCGCAAATTCTGTGTCGTCCGGATGGCGGCGCGGCAGGAAATGGCCCATTTCGGGGTGGCGTGCGCCATGAACCGGCCTGCCGTCGATCAGCAGGCCGCCGCCGATCCCCGTTCCGATGGTGACATAGGTGGCGACATCGCAGCCCTTCGCCGCTCCCCACAAAAATTCAGCCAGTATCGCGCCGTTGACATCGGTGTCGAAGCCGACCGGACAGGCAAAGGCGCGGGCGAACGGTCCGGCAATATCCGCGCCGCTCCAATGCGCTTTGGGGGTTTGGGTGATATGGCCCCAGCCGGGCGCGGTGCGATCAAGCTCGACCGGGCCGAAAGAGGCAATGCCGATCGCGTCGAACGGTCCCTCCGCCTCAGCGGCATGGGCGAAGAAAGCGATCGCTGCGGCGATGGTCTCGTCGGGGGTGGTGGTGGGGATGCGCCCGGTACGCAGGACCGAATCCGGCCCGCGCGCGACGCCGAGGACGAATTTGGTACCGCCCGCCTCGATACAGCCGAAGAGCGGCGCGCTCATGCTGCTGGTCCCGCCCAGACGACCTGCCATGCCTCGATCATCATCGTCTCTCCCAATCGTGCGCCGGTCAGCCGGTCCTGCCATGCCTTCGGTGCCGGGATCGTTACCGGCCGGTCCGAAAAGTTGAGGAACACCCGGTCGCTGCCGCATGCAATAGCGAGCACCGTCGGATCGCCGCTGTCCAGCGCTGCCGGAGCGCCCGCACCGCCGCTCGCGATTCTGGCATCGCGCAGCGCGGCAAGGTCGCCGGTGATCCGCTTCGCATCCGCGCTTTCCAGCGCCGCCCGGTCCATGGCCGGACGGTGCAGCCAGCGCCCCTCATGCGCGCGCTGCGGATCGGAGCGATAGCTGCTGTCGTTTAGCAGCCCCGCCTCATCCCCCATATAGACGGTCGAAAGGCCGCCGCTGGCGATCGACAAGGCATTCAGCAAGCGAATACGCCGAAACGCCGCTTCGCGCGCCTGCGCATCGTTGCCCGCCGCTTCCAGCCCTGCGAGCGAGGCCATGGTGCCGTTGGTGCCGTGCAGCGCCGATCCGTCCGACTGGAAGGGCTCACCGCGCGCCCAGCTGTCGCCAGCGCCTTCCATGAACCGTGCCGCCCTGCGCAACCGCGCAACCGGGTCGGGATCGATCGTGTAAAGGTCGCCCAGCACCGCGCCCCAGCCGATATCGTCATGGCAGCGCGCATAGCTCAGCCAGTTCGCGCCGCGCGGCAGGCCGCCGCTCGCCCGGATGATCGCATCGGGCAGCGCCGCCGATTGTTCGGCAAGGGCGGTCCACCCTGCCACCATCAGCGAATTATTGTAGACCAGATGGCATTCTGGTTCGAACCCGGCACCGTCATCCGCGCCGAAATAGGGCGGAACGAATGCGGTCGGCACGATAGCCTCGGCCTTTAACAGCGTCGCGGGCGCGACGATGTCGAGCGCGGCCCGCAGCGCGCGGACGATGTAGTGCGCCTGCGGGAGATTGCGGCAATCGGTCCCCGCCTGTTTCCACAGAAAGGCGATCGAATCGAGCCGGAATGCCTCCACCCCGTGATTGGCGAGGCGAAGCATCGTATCGATGATCGCCAGCATGACATTGGGGTTGGCCCAGTTCAGATCCCATTGAAAGGGGTAGAAAGTCGTCCACACCATGCCGCCCATTTCGGGGACGGGCGTGAAATTGCCGGGCGCGGTAGCGGGGAAGACCTGCGGCAGATGCGCCTCGCGTTCCATCGCTTCCTCGCGTGAGAGGGTGTGATAGAAATCGCGATAGTGCGGGTCGCCCGCTTTTGCCGCGCGTGCCCAGCCATGATCGTCGGCGGTGTGGTTGAGCGCCAGATCGACACACAGGCTGATCCGCGCCTTGCGCAGCCGCGCCGCCAGCCGTTCGACATCGGCCATGGTGCCGAGGCGCGGTTCGACTGAAAGATAATCGGCGACTGCAAAACCGCCGTCGCTATCGCCCTCGCGCGCCTTCAGAAGAGCGAGCAGATGAAGATAGCGCACGCCCAGCGATTCCAGGTGCGGAACATGCGTGCGCAATCCTTCCACCGTCCCGGCGAACCGGTCGACATAGGTCGAATAGCCGATCATGTCGGGCGCGACGAACCAGTCGGGATCGGCGCTGCGCTGCGCATCAAGCGCCTGCAACTCGGGCGAGCGCTCGGCCGCCCGCGCGGCGAGCAGCGCATCGACCCGATCGGAAAGCACGTCGATATCGTGCTGCGCGCCGTACAGGCGCTCCAGCTGACGCCGAAGCGTCGCGGCGGCGATGCTCTGATCCGCCATCAAAGCGCCCTGAACCGGATTGCCTGTCCGCCGCCCGAGGCAAGGTCGATCGTCATCGCATCGTCCGCCGTCACGATCCGGCTGCTGATCCGATAGCGTTCGGGCGCGGTGCGCCAGTCGGCGTCGGGGGCGTCGGCATATATCTGCGCTTCATAGCGGCGTCCTTTGGTCAGGAAATCGAGGGGCACGCTCAGCACACGGCGATCGTCATTGGTGATCGCGCCGAGATACCAGTCGGCACCGCCGCGCTGCTGCCGCGCGACCACGGCGAACTCGCCGATTTCGCCCTGAAGCGTGCGCGATGCCTCCCAGTCGGTCGGAACATCCTGAATGAAGCGGAAGGCGTCGGGATAGCGATCGTAATTCTCCGTAAGGTCGGCCGCCATCTGAACCGGGCTGTAGAGCACGACGAACAGCGCCAGCTGGTGCGCAAGCGTCGATGGAACGCGATTATGCGGCCGGGTGTCGCGGTAATCGAACCCGAAAATCCCCGGCGTGAAATCGAACGGTCCCGACAGCATGCGGGTAAAGGGCAGGATCGTCGTATGATCGGGCGAATTGCCGGTGTCCGGACTGCCGCCATTATATTCCTGCCCGCGTGCGCCCTCCCGGCTCATCAGATTGGGCCAGGTGCGGCGCAGGCCGGTATCCTTCACCGATTCATGCGGGAAGATCGCGGTGTGATGGCGCGCGGCTGCCTCTACGATGGTTTGCAGGCTTTCGACCGCATATTGGCTGTCGGGCCATTCGCTGCTGTCGAGGCGGGTGCCGACAAAGCCCAGCTTGATCATATGCACCCCATAGCGGTCGTAATAATCGAGCGCAGCCTCCAGCGCGTTCAGATAGTCATGCACCTGCGCCCCGGTTTCGTGATGGCCGATCAGGTCGACCCCCTTTGCCTGCGCATGCGCCGCGACCTGCGCCATGTCGAATGCGGGTTGTGCCCGGTCAAAGACGAAGCGTGAATGGCCGTTCTTCCACCATTCCGGCACGTCCCAGCCGATATTCCACCCCTCGACCAGCACGCCCTGAATTTGGTGCGCGGCGGCCCAGTCGATCGCGCGGATCGCGCGCGCGGTGGTCGCGCCCAGTTTCGGTCCCGGCGCCCAGGTGAGCCTGCCGATATGCATCCCCCAGAAAATGCCGACATATTTTTGCGGCTTCACCCAGCTGACATCGCCCAGTCGATTGGGTTCGTTGAGGTTGAGGATGATGGTGGAATCGGCGAGCCGCGCGGCATTGTCGGCGATCATCACCACCCGCCATGGCGTGGTCTGCCCGCCGGTCACCCGCGCCCGGTCGCCGTTCGACCAGGGCGACAGATCGGCCTTTAGCGTGCGGCTGTTCTCGTCGGGCATGCGAAGGTTCATCGAGGGAAAATCGACCAGCGCCGCCTCGTGTATCGCCATTGCGACACCCTTGCCCTCCAGCGTCAGCGGCGTTTCCGCCGTCTGGATCGCTGACAGCGCCGATCGGCTATATTCATACTCGCTGAACTTGTCGCGATAGGCGGGGATCGACCAGGCGCGATAATTTTGCGCAAAGTGAAATTCGCTGGTTTCGTCGCTGACCACCATGGGCTGGTCCGGCGTGCCGGGCAGGGTGTAGCGAAAGCCGAACCCGTCATCGAAGACGCGAAATTCCACGCCCAATGTGCGCCCGTCCTTTGCCTTCAGGATAAGGTCGAGGCCGCGATACTGTTCGCGCATCGCGCGGCGCTCGCCCCATGGCTGTTCCCAGCGTTCGTCTTTCGCCGTCCGCCGGCTGGTGACGAGCGTCAGATCGCGGTCGAGCGGTGGCGCGTTGGTGAACTCCATCCCCAGCCGCGACCGGTCGAGCACCGGCTGCCCGTTGAACGAAGCGCGATAGACAGGCTCGCCCTGATCGAGCGCGACCTCGACGGTGATCCGTCCGTCGGGCGATGCGATCGCCTGCCATTGCTGCGCGGCGGCAGGCGAGGCAGCCAGCAGGCTCGCGCAGAAAACGAACGGACGGTGCCATTTTGCCGTGGTCGCGCCCATTCGATCAGAACCGGTAGGTCAGGCTGCCGCGAATGCGGCGACCGAAGATCGGGCGGCCCTGAAACGCCGTCTCCTGCACCCCGACGATCGATCCGGTGCGCGGATTGCCTTCGGTAAGGCCGATTTCGTTGAACAGATTGGTCGCCACCAGCTCGGCCGAAAGCCTGGGGGTGATCTTCCAGTTCGCGCCCAGCCGGACCTCGGTATAGGACGGCAGCACGATGCTGTTGGCGACATCGACATAGCGTTTGCCGGTATAGGCGACTTCGCCGAACACGTTCACCGCGTCGGACGCGAAGTGCAGGGCGGGGCGGACGGAGAACATCACCTTTGGCTGGCGTACGATCTGATTCCCGCTGAAATCAAAATCACCCTCCAGATTGTTGCCCGAAAAGCCGGTATAGGAAATGTCCTGATAGCTGCCGCTTGCTGATATGTCGAAAAAGCGTACCGGGCGCGCGGTCAGTTCGACCTCGATCCCCTTGGACCGGGCGGCGGCGTTCGCATTGCGGGTGATCGTCGTGCCGTTCGGCCCCGCTTCCTGCGTCTGGAAGGCGACATTGGGGAAATTATTGTAGAATAAAGTGACAAAGGCGGAGAAAGGCCGGGTGCTGTATTTCAGCCCGCCCTCGACCAGATCGATCCGGTTTTCGACCGGTGCCCCGCCGAACCATTGCGCGAATTCGGGCGTCACGCGGAAGCTGCGGCTGTAACGGGCGAACGCGGCTACGCGGCTGCTGAATTCATAATTGGCGCCGCCCGAAAAGGCCCATTGGCCGGTCGAATAGCGATAGGGAGTTTCGGTCCCGGTGAAGACCAGCACCGAATCATCTGCCAATGTCGTCGGATCGCCGAGATTGCGGCGCGTCGTCTCCGCAATCGTGCCCTTTTTGCTGACATGATGATAGCGCATGCCGAGATCGATGCGCAGCGCAGGTGTCACCTGCCATGCATCGGTCAGGTAAAAGGCGTTGATAGTGACATTGTCGTGGAAACGCTGAAGATTGCTGTGCAGGTTGATCAGCCCGTCATCGCTGAGCGAGACGGTTTCCTGACCCGCCGAATCCAGCCCGATGACGTTGAAAAAGCGCGGGCGGTTGATGCCCTCGACCAGCACGTCGTTCCAGTTCCACGTCTGGGTCTGGGTGAAATGGCTGAAATAATAACCGGCGGTCAGCATATGGGTGCCGATCCCGGTGTCCAGCTTCCTGGTCACCGACAGATCGTTGATGACATTTTTCAGGTCGACATAGGTGTTGAAAATGCTTTCGGTCAGCGCGAGCTGGTTGCCCAGATTGCCTGCTGCGACGCGCTCTCCGGTCTTTGCATCGACATAGGTGGCCGAAACGGTGTCGGGACGCGCGGCCTGCAATTTGGTCAGCGCATTGTCGAGAAAGCCCTGACTCGTCGCGACACCGGAGGAAAACAGGCCGGTAAAATCGACAAACCCGTTGGTGTAGCGGGCGCGGTCATTGACTTCCCATCCGTCGCCGAACGGTTTGTTGAAGATGAAGGTAAAGGTGTCGGTATTGGTATGGACGCCATGGGTGAGGTTCACCCGCTTTGAAAAATCGCCATTGCCGTCGGGCACGGTCAGCCGCGCAAAGTCGGTATTGACCAGCGTTCCGTCGCCCGCATCCAGCCCCGGCAGCCCCTGATGCGGGCTGGCCAGCGGGATGGCGGTGTAGAAGATATTCTTGTCATCGAGCTTGCGATAGCTGAGGAACGCCGAACCGCCATCGGTGAAGTCATATTGCAGGCCGAGGCGGATCTGACCGCCCTGATTGCCGGTAAAGCCCGGATCACGCAGGCCGTTATCCTCGCGATAAAAGCCGCCGATGACGAAGGACAATGCCTCGGTCAGCGGGCCGGAGATATTGGTGTCGACGCGATAGTGGTCCCAGTCGCCGATTTCGCCCTTCACCATGCCCTGAAGCGTGCGGGTAGGGCGCTTGGTCAGCACATTGACCACGCCGCCCGGCGCGTTGGAGGCAGTGATCGACGCCGAGCCGCCGCGAACGATCTGAAGCGATTCGACGGTGGCATCGACCCGGAAAAATTCATCGGCATTGGTAAAGGCACCGGCCCCCTCTTCCCAGACCGGAAGGCCGTCCTCGAGTAGCGGCAGATAGCGGTAATTATCGGCCGGAAGGCCGCGCGAATAGACATTGTTGCCGACCACGCCGCCCGAACTCTCGACATAAATGCCCGGCGTGGAAGAGATCAGATCGGCAACGCTGAGCGGGGCCTTTTCGGCGATCTGCGCATCGTCGATCGTGGTGATCGCATATGAGGTTTCGAATTTGCGCGTTCCGGTGCGCGTGCCGGTAACGATGATGTCGTTGAGCCCCAGCGCGTCATCGGCCTGCGGCGCATCGGTCGATGCTACTTCGCTTTGCTGATCCTGCCCGGCACCGGCGATGGTGCCGGCATGGGCAACGCCGCTGCCGGTACCCAAAAAAGCCGCCGAAAGCAGCAGCGCGCGACGAACGGAACGCGTCATGATCCTCTCCCTGTTATGTGCGGGTCGGCCCGCTTTCATTTTGTCATGCCGCATATGGAAAACGTTTGCAATAGGTTTTTAGAAAACGTTTGCCATCGCGCTTTTCGCCTGCGCTCACCGGACCGGTCCCGGATTTTTAACCGAAGCTTCGCAATCACTCCGCTATGGCTTATCCAGAGCTGTTGCCCGGCATGGGAGCCATTTGATGCGCCGTTATTTTGTTTCCGCTGCTTTGATATGCATGGCCGCCGCTGCCGCATCTCCGGTCCGGGCCGGGCAGGCGGGTGCGCCCCCATTTCAGGTCTCGGGTTCCAATCAGGGGTTCTGGAAACTTCAGGAGGCAGTGAGTTCGGTGCGCGACGGAGTGGCGGTCATTACCATCGCACCCGGCACCTATCATGACTGCGCGATTCAGCAGGGCGGGGTCATCACCTTCCGCGCGGAGACGCCGGGAAGCGTTATTTTCGACGGCACGACCTGCGAAGGCAAGGCGGCGCTGGTGCTGCGCGGGCGCGGTTCGAAGGTCGAGGGGCTGACCTTTCGCAACATGCGGGTGGCGGACGGCAACGGAGCGGGCATCCGCACGGAGATGGGCGATCTGTCGGTATCCGATTCGCGCTTTCTCGACAGTCAGGAAGGGATTCTGGGCGGCCAGCCGACGGGGCAACGCATCGTCATCGACCGGTCGACCTTTTCCGGACTGGGTCAGTGCGACCAGACGCCCGATTGCAGCCATTCCATCTATCTCGCCAATCAGGGCAGCGTGACGATCACCCGCTCGCGCTTCGAACGCGGCACCGGCGGGCATTATGTGAAGCTGCGCGTGCCGCATGTGACGATCACCGACAATAGTTTCGATGACAGCCGCGGCAGCGCGACCAATTATATGATCGACCTTTCCGAAGGCGGAACCGGCCTGATCGCGCGCAACGCCTTCGTTCAGGGCGCGAACAAGGAGAACTGGACTGCGTTCATCATGGTCGCGGCAGAGGCGCGGAACTATCCCTCGACCGGGCTGACGATCACCGACAATGTCGCGACGCTCGCGCCGGGGCAGACGAGGAGCCCCGCCTTTGTGGCGAGCGCAACCCGCGACACGATCGCCGTTGCCGACAACCGACTGGGGCAGGGGGTGCGCAGGTTCGAGCAGCGATAGGGGACGCGCTGCCGTTCATGAATAGCGCAGGCAGCAGGACGTCGAACCTGGTTGCGGTCTCTACGAATGAACAAAGGATTCGTCATCGCGAGCGGCGTAGCCGCGCGGCGATCCAGCGATGTGCGCGCTGCCGGATTGGCGCGCCTCTTCGGGGCTCACGACGGTCGAGCGCACTTCGGAAAAGCGAGTTGAGTTGGGGTGGTGGCAGATGGTAGCGGCCCCGGCCTCCGCCGGGGCGACGATTGCAGTCGCGGTGTATAGATTGTGGAAATCGCAGTGCATATAAGCCGCTGACACCATGCGTCGCCCCGGCGGAGGCCGGGGCCGCTACCGTCTGGCGCTATGGTTGCGCGGAGCGGCGTGGTGCGAGGCTGCGGGCGGCGTGGCGCTCTGGATTAATAGGTTCGGATCAACCGTATCGCGGTGCCGCGAACGCTTCGCCACCTGCTCTTGCCGCGCGGTGGATGCCGGAACCCGGTCCGGCATGATGAGGGGCGGCGCGAACCGTTCGCGCCGTCCCCCCCCAAATCACTTCGCCGGGCAGGTGCTTGCCGGGCCGGGATCGAGGTCGAGGCAGCGGCCATCGACTTCGCCGGGGGCGAGCGGCAGATCGATCAGCGCGGCGAGGCTGGGCATGATATCTACCGTCTCCACGCCGAGCGGCTGTTCATAGCCCGCCATGCCCTTGCGCCAGAACAGGATCGGCACCCGGCGGTCATAGCCCCAGATGCTGCCATGCGTCGCGACCGAACCGTGCGTCGGATCGATGATCGGCGTGATGCGCGGCTTCAGCGCGACGAGCAGATCGCCCGACCGCTGCGGGTCGTACGAAGCGCGGGCGCGTTCGATCAGTGACCATTGTTCGGGTGGACCGTGCGAGATCGGCGTCGCCATGATCTCGTCACGGGTAAAAGCCGCCGCGACCTGCGGATCGGCGCGATAGCGCTTTGCGGCTGCTTCGATCACCTTGTCGCGCATGCCGGGTGTCAGCGAAGGGTCGACCCAGATGTCGCCCACGCCGCTGCCGTGCAGCGGGTTTTCGGAAAGGCCCAGTTCGTCGGCGACCGCCTTGCCGATCGTTTTGGTCGAGATCGATCCGGTGACTCGCTTCGCATCGGGGATGCCGTGCATATTCTCGCGTTCGGGCAGGTCGTTGCCGCCATGATCGGCGGTCAGCACGACGACATAATCAACACCGGTCGAATCGAGAAAATCGAAGAAATCGCCCAGATCGCGGTCGAGCGACATCAGTTGCAGGCACATTTCGCTGCCTTCGGTACCATAGGTGTGGCCGACATAATCGGTCGCCGACGCGCCGATATCGATAATGTCGGTCGTTTTGCCCTTGCCCAGCTGCATGTCCTGAATGAGGCCAGCGGCCAGTGCCAGCACCGCGCCGTCAAATTCGGGCGAGATGCGGAACGCACCTGCATCGCCCGCCGCACGCGCGAAGCGACCGGTACCGACGCTCTTGCCGTCGCCCACGGGAATCGCCTGGCTATGGCGTTCGCAAAAGGGGGAGAGGGGGAGCGGCGCCTGCGCGGTTGCGATCTGCTGCGCCACCGCTGCATTGGCGCGGGTGACGGCGGCGGGCGCTTTGCGGTTCGCATAGCTGGTGAACTGCTTGCCGTCCCACCACCAAAGCTCATCGACATCATGGCCGCCCATCATCACCGCAGCGCGGTCCTTGCCCGCAACCGATACGACGCGGGTTGCGGGATTGGCTTTTTTCATCCGCTCGCCCAGCGTCGGCACCTTCAGATGCTTGTCCGACACGGTGTAATCGTCGGAATTGCTGCCCGGAACGGTTTCATCCTCGGCGCAATAGACATTCTTGTCCTCGCGCGCGGCGTGAAGGTCGATCCAGTGATTGGCGATAATGCCGGTGCGCGAGGGATGATCGCCGGTCAGGATCGTCGAATGGCCGGGGCAGGTTTCGGTCGCTGCATGACTCTGATAGCCCGAAGGAAACACGACACCATCGGTCAGCCGCTTGAACCCGCCGGTGAAATGCTGACGATATTCCTGAAACAGATCGGCGGAAAACTGATCGACCGAGATCGCAACGATCAGATCGGGCTTTTTTGCTTCACGCTGCTGCGCCATGGCAGGAAGAGGCGTCAGCAGGATGGCAATGGCGGCAAAAGCGGTGAAACGCATGACAGGCGTCTCCAATGACAGCTAAAGAAGGATGGATGCCGCTATCCTCGATAGACGGCGCCGGAACAAGCGGGGGTTTGACGATCTTGCGTTTCGCAATTGTGACATTGCTGGCGGCATTGCTGCTGTTTCCGGGTCGTGCCGAGGCGCAGCTCGACGGCAGCGGCCGTCATATCGCGATGGCGCTGGTCGCGGAGAGCGATGCGCCTGCGCCGGGCAACGAGGTAACGATTGCCATCGCCGCGCGGCCGCAGCCGGGCTGGCACGGCTATTGGCGCAATCCGGGCGAGGCGGGGATCGCGCCGCGTGCGGCATGGACGCTGCCCGAAGGCGCAAGCGTCGGCGATCTGCAATATCCGGTGCCGCAGACGCTGACGATCTCCGGCATCATGAATTATGTCTATGAAGGGCCGTTTGCGCTGCTCACCCGCCTGAGCGTGCCGAAAGACGCAAAGCCGGGGACCGCCCTGCCGATATCGGTCAAGCTCGATTATCTCGTCTGCACGAACGAAATCTGCGTGCCCGAAAAGACCGAGCTGAGCGCCCGGCTGACCGTCGGCGACGGCGCAATTTCACCCGAACGTCGCGCGCGGTTCGACCGCTGGCGCCGGGCGCTGCCGAAGCCGCTGGGGTCGCAGGCTGCTTTCGCTACGGATAGCGACGGCGCGCTGCGGATCGCGATTCCCTTTCCGGCCGATGCGGCGCTGGGCGATGCGGCGTGGTTCTTCCCGTTCAAAAGCGGTGCGATCGATTATGCAGCGCCGCAAAGGATCGGGCGCGACGGCGACCGGTTGCTGATCGCGACCAAAGCGGGGGAGGCACCCGGCAATGCGTTCGGTGGCGTGCTCAAGACCGGGGACGCAACGGGGCTGATCGTTACCGCAAAGCGCGGCGCGGTTCCGGCGGGTCCGGCAAACGGGTTCGACTGGGCGCTGCTGCTGACCGCGCTGGGCGGCGCGATTCTCGGCGGGCTGATCCTCAACATCATGCCCTGCGTCTTTCCGATCCTCAGCCTGAAGGCGCTTGGCCTTGCCCGTGCGGGCGAGACGGAGGCGCATGCGCGTGGCGAGGCGCTCGCCTATAGCGCCGGAGTGGTGCTCACCTGTGTCGCGCTGGGCGGCGTACTGCTGGGCTTAAGGGCAGGGGGCGCGGCGGCGGGATGGGCATTTCAGTTGCAGAATCCGGCGATCATCGCCTTTCTGCTGATGCTGGTGACCGCGATCGCGCTTAACCTTGCCGGATTGTTCGAAATCGCCATGCCCGCCTTTGTCGGACGCATGGCGAGCGGCGGCGCGGACAGCGGCAAAGCGGGCGCGTTTGCCACCGGCGCGCTTGCCGCGTTCATCGCCACGCCCTGCACCGGGCCGTTCATGGGCGCAGCGCTGGGAGCGGCGCTGGTGTTGCCCTGGTATGGCGCGCTGGCGATCTTTGCCGGGCTGGGCGTCGGGCTGGCGCTGCCATTCCTCGCGATCGGGTTCATCCCCGCGCTTCGCCGCCGCCTGCCGAAGCCCGGCGCATGGATGGCGACTGCCCGCCATATATTGTCGGTGCCGATGTTCGTGACCGCGCTTGCGCTGAGCTGGATATTGGGGCGTCAGGCGGGGGCAGACGGCATGGCGGCTGGGCTGGGCGCTGCCTTGCTGCTCGCGCTCGGCCTGTGGTGGAGCGGCACGCGGCAGCAGCGGGGGAAAGCGGGTGCAATGATCCCGGCGCTGATCCTCGGCGTGGTTGCGCTGGGCGCGCTGTTCGTCATCCGGCCGGTGGCGACCTCGCACACCACCGAGGGCGCTTCGCTCGGCGCGCAGCCGTTCAGCGAGGCGAAGCTTGCTGAGCTGCGCGGGCAGGGGCGTCCGGTCTTTGCCTTTTTCACCGCCGACTGGTGCCTCACCTGCAAGGTGAATGAAAAGGCAGCGATCGAAACGCAGACCGTCGCGAAAGCCTTTGCCGATCATGATGTCGCGGTGCTGGTCGGCGATTGGACCGACGGCGATCCGGAGCTCGGTCGCTTCATCGAAGCGCATAACCGCGCCGGGGTCCCGCTCTATCTCTGGTACGCGCCGGGCGATCCGCGTCCTCGCGTCCTGCCGCAACTGCTCACCCCGGCCATCCTGGCCGGACTGCCCGAAGCCGGCGTCCGCGGGGCCGACTGACCTGTAATATTATGACACGGCCGCGCGAGGTATAACGAAGAAAATACCCGGACGGCCCTTGTGCACCGCACAAAATCGTTGCAGCATGGAACCGAAACCCGCTTCCGCGACTTTGGGAGATGGAATGATCGGATCGCGCGCTTTCGACGAAATCTGGGGCCATGGCAGTCCTGATAATCCGCGTGCCGAATTTTCCGCGCTTTCATCGTGGATGCAAAGTACTGAATCGGAAGAGTTTGAACGAAGACTGCAATCGGCCGAAGCGACCTTTCGCCAATTGGGAATTACCTTTGCGGTATATGGCGACAAGGAAGCATCCGAACGAATCATTCCTTTCGATCTTGTTCCCCGTATCTTCCTCGCTGACGAATGGCGCCGGCTTTCTGAAGGGCTGATCCAGCGGGTAAGGGCGATCAACGCTTTTCTGAACGATATCTACGGGAAGCGCGAAATATTGAAGGCGGGGATTCTTCCGCCCGAACTGATCTTCCGCAATCCGCAGTTCCGCACCGAAGTTGCGGGCATTCGTCCGCCGCATCAGGTCTGGGCGCATATTTGCGGCATCGATCTGGTGCGAACCGGGCCCGACGATTTCTTCGTGCTGGAGGATAACGCCCGCACCCCGTCCGGCGTGTCCTACATGCTCGAAAATCGCGAGGCGATGCTTCGGCTATGCCCCGAATTGTTTCGCGAATTCCGCGTCGCTGCGGTCGACAGCTATCCCGACATGCTCCACGGTACGATGCGATCGGTCGCCCCCGTGGGGCGGGAGGCGGACCCGGTCTGCGTCGTGCTGACCCCCGGCCATTTCAATTCGGCCTATTACGAGCATAGCTATCTCGCAGATTCGATGGGGATCGAACTGGTCGAGCCCGCCGACCTGCTCGTCGATGACGATGTGGTCTATATGCGCACGATCGGCGGCTATGTGCGCGTCGATGTGATCTATCGGCGGATCGATGACGATTTCCTCGATCCGCTCGTATTCCGTCCCGATTCCATGCTGGGCGTGCCGGGGATCATGGCGGCGTATCGTGCGGGCAATGTCACGCTGATCAACTCGCCCGGCAACGGCATTGCCGATGACAAGGCGATATATAGCTATATGCCTGAGATTGTTCGCTTCTATACCGGTGAGGAAGCGCGGCTTCCCAATGTCGAGACGCATCGCTGCCGCGAACCCGATGCGCTTGGCTATGTGCTCGACAATATGCACGAACTGGTGGTGAAGCTGGTCGACGGATCGGGGGGATACGGCATGCTGGTGGGGCCTGCTTCAACGCGCGAGGAGATCGCCGATTTCCGCAAAGCGGTGGAGGCAGAGCCCGAACGCTATATCGCCCAGCCGACGCTGGCGCTTTCGACCGTGCCGACCTTCACCCAGAGCGGTATCGCGCCGCGCCATGTCGATTTCCGTCCCTTCATCCTGACCGGCAAGGGCAAGCCGCAGGTGGTGCCCGGCGGGCTGACGCGCGTCGCACTGAAAGAAGGATCGCTGGTCGTCAATTCGAGTCAGGGCGGCGGCACCAAGGACAGTTTCGTGCTGCTCGACGATGGCGCACCGGTACAGCGGCAGAGCCAGTCGCAGGGCGGGGAGGCTTAGCACCATGGCGGTCATGCTTTCGCGCACGGCAAGCTCGCTCTACTGGCTTGGCCGCTATACCGAGCGCGCCGATTTCATTGCCCGGCTGATCGAGGCGACGGTGCGGCTCGATGCGCTGTCCGCCCGGCCCGCAGGCGACGATGCATGGCGAAGCGCGCTGATCGTGACCTATAATGAGGATGCCTTCGCCGAAACCGGGGAAAGCTTTACGCAGGAAAATGTCTCGCGCTTCATGACGGTGGACAGCGCGCATCCCGGATCGATCATCGAATGCCTCCGCATGGCGCGCAACAATGCTCGCGCCGTGCGAACCGCGCTTACTCGCGAGGCATGGACCGCAATCAACCGGGCATGGCTGCAATTTCAATCGATGGGCGAACCGGGCGGCAATACAGCGACGCTGAATCTGGTCGAGCTGGTCAAGGCGGAGATGCGCGGGTTCGAAGGTGCGCTCCACCGGATGATGAAGAATGAGGCGACCTGGTTCATCCGGCTGGGTGGCGCGATCGAGCGGGCGGACAATACCGCGCGGCTGATCGACGTGAAATATCATTTGCTGCTGCCCGAAGGCGAGCAGGTCGGCGGCATTGTCGATCGCGACCAGTGGACGACGATCCTGCAGACGGTGTCGGCCGTCACTGCCTATCGCTGGCTGTATCGCGAGGGGCTGAACCCCGGCGCGGTGATCGAATTGCTGATGACCCGACCCGAACTGCCGCGCTCGCTCGCCGCGTGCGTCGATGAATGCGTCGAAGTGCTCGCCATGCTGGGCAAGCGTACCGGGTTGCAGGGCGAGGCCGACCGGATGGCGCGCGCACGGCTGGCAAGGATGCAAAAGACTCGCGCACATGAAGTTATCGTGGCAGGACTTCACGAGTATCTTCAGGCATTTATCCGGGAAAACGCCATGCTGGACGCAGCGATTGCCCGCCAGTTCCGGTTCGTGTGATGCGGATCGCGGTCAATCATCTTACCCGCTATCGGTTCGACGAACCGCAGGACCGGATCGTTCAGGCATTGCGCATGCGCCCTTGCGATACCGATCATCAGACGGTGATTGCCTGGCGGATCGATGTGGATCGCGACGCGCGGCTGAAAAAGCAGGAGGATGGGTTCGGCAACGAAGTCACCATGGTGTATGTGCCGGGCCCGCTCGACTCGCTCGACCTGCTGGTCACGGGCGAGGTGCTGACCGACGACAATGCCGACGGGATCGTACGCGGCGCGGCCGAACCGCTGCCGCCCGAACTGTTCCTGCGCGGATCGCCGCGCACGGTGCCGGGCGAGGGGATTGCCGGCTTCGCGAAGCGCTTTCTGGAGAAGGGCGCGACCATCGAGACGCTGCATGCGCTGAACTGCGCGCTGGGCGAGCGGATGGAGCTGCGTGCTGCACGGCCCGAGGACAAGCGCACCGCCGCCGAAGCCTTTGCCGCCGGAGCGGCAAGCGCGCGCGAACTCGCCAACATCCTCGTCGCTGCTGCGCGTTCGGCCGATCTGCCCGCCCGGTTCGTATCGGGCTATCGCGCGCAGAGCGACGAACATCCGCGCGCGATGCTGCACGCATGGGCCGAAATCCATATTGCCGGTCTGGGCTGGGTCGGGTTCGATCCCAGCCACGGCATTTCGCCCGACCAATGCTATGTGCGCGTCGCGGTGGGTCTGGACGATGCCGGAACCGCGCCCTTTTCAGGGTCGCGATCGGGGGCGGGCGACGAGCGGCTGGAGGTCGAGATTCTGGTCGGCGCCGCGCAGAACTGATTGCGCGTATCGGACGATCCGAAGCGCTTGGATCCAAACCTGCCCAATCATCTTCATTGCGAGCCCCGAAGGGGCGCGGCAATCCAGCGGCGCGCGCCATCACTGGATCGCTTCGTCGCTTCGCTCCTCGCGATGACGACCGGGTCAGTAATTCATGCTGACTGCATCCCGGTATCAGGCGACCTGATGCTGTTTCGCTGCTACCGGTTCGACATCGCCATCGGTCAGTAGCGACCAGCCGTTCGGCCCCAGTTTTTCCAGCGGGCGATAGCGTGTCTTGTACGTCATGCGCGCCGATCCCTTCACCCAATAGCCGAGATAGACATAAGGCAGCCCAGCGGCCTTCGCCCGCATGATATGGTCGAGGATGATGAAGGTACCGAGCCCGCTTCGCCCGTCGCCGTCGCTTTCGAAAAAGCTGTAGATCATCGACAGGCCGTCGCCCTGACGATCGGTGATGCACGCGCCGACCAGCTTTCCCCGGCTGCCGTCCTCCGCCGGCTCACGATATTCAATGACATAGGAATCGACCGGACTATGTTCGACCATATCGGCATAGTCGCTCTCATCCATCGTCGCCATGCCGCCGCCCGGATGGCGGTCGTTGAGATAGCGGCGCAGCAGGTCGAACTGTTCGGATGTCGCCCATGGCTTGCACGCGGTGATGATCAGGTCCGAATTGCGCCGCATCAGCTTTCGCTGAGTCGCATTGCATTCGAACTGTTCGGCGATCACCCGAACGGACACGCAGGCGGCGCACCCCGCGCAGCTGGGGCGATAGGCGACCGACTGGCTGCGGCGAAATCCGATCCGGCCCAGCGCGTCGTTCAGCTCCCCCGCATGCGGGCCGTTCAGTTCGGTGAACACCTTCCGTTCCTGACGCCCCGGCAGATAGGGACAGGGCGCCGGGCTGGTCACGAAGAACCGGGGAAATCGAAACGGTGCGGTCACTATGCTGATCCCTTCCGCGCGATGGCGGGCCATATCTTCATGTAACTATGCAGACGCATGGATAGGTTGAAAAGTCGTTTCCCTATGAAAGAAAGTTAAGAATCGCCCCCTGTACCCGATGCTTTCGCGAAGCACGGTCCCCGCACCGCATGCGCCGGGACCGCGTACGTCACGCGAGCTCGACCGGGCTCACCTCATATCCCGAATCACGCAGCGCAGTGATCAGCCGGTCGAGATGCTTTTCATCGCGGGTTTCGCATTCGATATCAGTGATCAGCCCCTTTGCGGGCAGCGACGTGAACACCCGCTGATGATAAACTTCGATAATATTGACGCCCTGTTCGTGGAAGATCTTCGCCACGTTGAACAGCGCGCCGGGCCGATCCTGAAGGCGGATGCGCAGCCGGGCGAGGCGGCCTGACCGGGCAAGATCGCGCAGCAGGACGTTGGCGAGCAGGCGGGTATCGATATTGCCGCCGCACAGGACGGTGCCGACCTTCTTCCCCTTGAACCGTTCGGGATAGGTCAGCATCGCGGCAAGCCCCGCCGCGCCCGCACCCTCGACCACGGTCTTTTCGATCTGGAGCAGCAGGCTCACCGATTCTTCGAGCGCGCGTTCGCTGACCAGCAAGATGTCATCGACATTGGCCGCGACATAGCGCGACGTGATCGCGCCCGGCTCCTTCACCGCAATACCCTCGGCCAGCGTATCACCCGCACATGCGCGCTGTGCATTGTTGATGCGGTTGTACATCGACGGATAGAGCTCGGCCTCGACCCCGATGACTTCGATGCCGCGCTCCTGCGCCTTTGCAACGGTCGAGATGCCGGAGATCAGGCCGCCGCCGCCGATCGGCACGACCAGCGTGTCGAGATCGGACACGTCCTCCAGCATTTCCAGTGCGATCGTCCCCTGACCCGCGATGATGCGCGGATCGTCAAAGGGGTGAACGAAGGTATAGCCGCGCTCCCCCTCCAGCTGACGCGCATGCGCATAGGCATCGTCAAAGGTTTCGCCGAACAATACGACGTTGGCGCCATGGCCCTCAGTCTGGGTCACTTTCACCGTCGGGGTGATCGTCGGCATAACGATGGTCGACGGGATGCCGAGCCGGGTCGCGTGATAGGCAAGGCCCTGTGCGTGATTGCCTGCCGATGCGGCGATCACGCCCTTTTCCTTCGCGCTCTCGTCCAGCTGAAGCAGCGTGTTGAGCGCGCCGCGCTCCTTATAAGCAGCGGTGAACTGAAGATTTTCGAACTTCAGGAATATTTCGGCACCCACCATGTCCGAAAGGGTACGGCTGACAAGTGTCGGGGTACGTACGACCGATCCCCGAATCCGGTCCGCCGCCATCCGGATATCGTCGATGGTAACGGGGAGGGCGTCGTTGCTGGTGTCAGCCTGTGTGGCCATGCCTGATGGGTTCCGTCGCTTGGATGGTGGATGTTCGGGCGTGGGTGGTAGCCGATCCCGGGCTCCGGGGAAACATGCCTTTGCTGAGGGTATGGGGTCTGGTGCCTTGGAGGCCGTCTGCTTATGAGGGGCGCATGGCAAAGCTGGCATTTATCGGAATGGGCGTCATGGGCGCGCCGATGGCGGGGCATCTCGTCGCGGCAGGACATGACGTCATGGTGTTCAACCGGACGCGCGAAAAGGCGGACGCATGGGCGGCGAAGCATGGCGGCAAAGCCGCTGCGACGCCTGCGGAAGCGGCGAGGGACTGCGATATCGTTTTTGCCTGTGTCGGCAATGACGATGATCTGGAATCGGTGACGCTTGGCGAAAACGGCGCGTTCGATGCGATGAAGCCGGGCAGCGTCTTTGTCGATCACACCACGGTTTCCGCCGCAATCGCCCGGCGGCTCGCCGATGAAGCGGCGGCGCGGCGGTTCGAAAGCGTCGATGCGCCCGTGTCCGGCGGACAGGCAGGGGCCGAAAACGGCAAATTGTCGATCATGTGCGGCGGCAGCGATGCGGCGATGGCGAAGGCGGAGCCGGTGATGCAGGCCTATGCTGCGCGCATCGTCCATGTCGGCGAAGCAGGCGCGGGTCAGACGACCAAGATGTGCAACCAGATCGCGATCGCCGGGGTCATTCAGGGCCTCGCCGAATCGCTTCGCTTCGCACAGGCAAGCGAGCTTGATCTCGACAAGGTGTTCGAGGCGATTTCGGGCGGTGCGGCGCAAAGCTGGCAGATGGTCAATCGCTGGCAGACCATGGCGCGGGACGAATTCGATTTCGGCTTTGCGATCGACTGGATGCGCAAGGATCTGGGGCTGGCGCTGGATGAGGCGAAGCGTAACGGTGCGCAACTGCCGGTGACCGCGCTGGTCGATCAATTCTATTCCGAAGTGCAGAAAATGGGCGGCTCGCGTCAGGATACGAGCGCGCTGGTGCGGAGAATCCCTAAGTGAAATCGCGTTTTCGCGGGGCGATCGCCGCCGCCGCTTTGTTACTAGCGGGCACTGCCCATGCCGATGCGCTGATCGACAATGTCGATGGGATCGCGCTGAACGACAAAGGCGAGGTCGTCCATTTCAACGGCCTGCTGATCGGCAAGGACGGGCGCGTCGTGAAGCTGCTCAGCCGTAAGGACAAACGGCCCGAGACGCTCGACTGGCGCAACGACCTGCACGGTGCGGTGCTGATCCCCGGCATGATCGATGCGCATGGCCATGTCATGGACCTTGGCTTTCGCGAATTGTCGCTCGACCTGTCCGATACTAACTCGCTGGAAGAGGCAAAGGCGAAGATCGCTGCCTTTGCCGCCGCCAATCCCGACCGGCCCTGGATTTTGGGCGGCGGCTGGAATCAGGAGAAGTGGGGACTGGGCCGCTTTCCCACGGCGCAGGACCTTGCCGGGATTTCGGACCGCCCGATCTGGCTGTCGCGCGCCGACGGCCATGCAGGCTGGGCCAATGATGTCGCAATGAAGGCCGCCGATGTCACCGCGAAGACGAAGGCTCCGGCGGGCGGGCGGATCGAAAAGGGGGCGGACGGCGCACCGAGCGGCGTATTTGTCGATGCCGCCACGCAATTGATCGACACGGTCGTGCCCAAACCGAATCCGCGCGATTATGACGCCGCCTTCATCCGCGCGCAGCAGAAATTGTTGTCCGACGGCATCACCGCAACCGCCGATATGGGCACGACGCTCGATGACTGGATGACCTATCGCCGCGCGGGCGACCGGGGCGATCTGCGCGTGCGGATCATGAGCTATGCGCGCGGCCCGGAGGTTGCGGCGACCATCGCAGGGCCGGGGCCGACGCCTTGGCTGTATGACGATCGCCTGAAAGTGGTCGGGATCAAGCTGTATGCCGATGGCGCACTGGGGTCGCGCGGGGCATTGCTGAAGGCGCCCTATAGCGACGCGCCCGACCAGAAGGGGCTGCAATTGCTGTCGCAGGACCAGCTCCTTAACCTGATGAGCCGCGGTGCGATGGACCGGTTCCAGATCGCGGTCCATGCGATCGGCGATGCAGCGAACAGGGAAGTGCTCGACGCGATCGGCGAACTTTCCGAAACCTATAAGGGCGATCGTCGCTGGCGCATCGAACATGCGCAGATCGTCGACCCGGCGGACCTGCCTTTGTTCGAAAAGCACGGCATTGTGGCATCGATGCAGCCGGTCCATGCGATTTCGGACATGCATATGGCCGAGGCGCGGCTGGGCGAGGATCGCTTGCAGGGCGCCTATGCCTGGCGCTGGATGGTCGATCATGATGTCCCGCTCGCTTTCGGTTCGGACTATCCGGTCGAGGACCCCGATCCGTTCATCGGCTGGGCAGCGGCCTTTACCCGGCAGGATGCGGATTCGATGCCGTTCGGCGGGTGGCATCCTGAACAGGCAGTGACGCGCGAACAGGCATGGGCGGCATTCACGCAGGGCGCGGCCTATGCAGGCTTTGCGGAGAAGGAATTCGGTACGCTGGCTCCGGGTCGGATGGCCGATTTCCTTGTCGTCGATCGCGATCCGCTGCTCGCTTCTCCGACCGAGCTTCGCGCGCTAAAAGTGCTCGAAACCTGGGTCGGCGGACGGCTGGTCTGGCAGCGCAAATAGGGCAGGGGTGAGCAGGACTTGCATCGGCCTGCGGTTGACCTTGGTGCGCCGGGCGGGCTAGCGGCTCGCCCTGACAGCTGGAATCCGGGACAGACAGGCCATGTGGCAATGGATCAGCGCGCACAGCGCCGCGATCAGCATCTTCTTCAATTTCCTGATGGTGGTCGTGTGGGTCACCTATCTACAATTGCTGCTGGTCCAGTTTCGCGCGACGCGCCGCTCCTCGATCCTCATCACCCGCGCGGCGGGGCGTGGGATGCGCAGCCGCTGTCTCGTAACCAATATGAGCAGCCAGCCGCTTTATGTCACAAGCCTGATCGGCACGCTGCATGTCGGCGACCGGCAGATCGAATTGCCGCTGACCGACCTGCGCGACCTGCCAGACGATCTCGGCAACGATCCGCGCTCGAAAATGGGGCAGGGCAGCCTTAACACCGGGCAGTATCTCGATATCGGCCATTTCCATGAGATCGTCGAGGTGATGCTCGCTGCGAATGACGAAAACGAAGTGGCGGCGACGCAGGTCGACCAGTTCGACCTGACCGTCGTCGCTTTTTATTCGCGTGAGGACCTGCCGGTCGGCGCAACGCGCAGCTTTCATTTCGATCATGCCGCGGCGAAGGGTTCGCGCGTCAAGCCGCTCAGCCTGTCCACCGACCAGATCCGCCAACTCCGCCGCCGCCGCGCACTGTTGAAGCAGGTCGAATATCATATGTGAGGCGCGGGGGCAGCGCTTGCCGGGGCACGGTGAAGCGAGCGCTGCGTGACTGTCGCTGCATTCCCGCATGCGGGGGAATGACGAACGGAATGCGCCCCTCCCGTCATTTCCGTGCAGGCGGGAATCTTGAAAAGGTCTCAGACGCTCCGCCCGTTTCTGCGGGTTCCTGCATTCGGAGGAGGGCGATGCGGGTAGGAGTGCCGTTCGGGAATACGCGTCTCGACTTCGCTCGAAGCGAACGGTGAGGGGGCAAGGACGCCGACGGGAAGGCGCGCGGCGACTTTCTTTCCCCCCATGCCCGCCGCTCGTTTCGAGCGAAGTCGAGACGCGTTTTCGTCTCTCCGGCGAAGTCGAGGCAGGTGCCGCGCCTTTGCGAAGTTCAAAGACGGTCCGCACCCCGCGCTCCCCTGAATCGATGCGCGCCGAATCGCACGCACAAGAAAAAGGGCGGCCCGTCGCCGGACCGCCCCTTTCTTGCAAAGCTGCGAGTGCAGCCGAAGAGCTTACTTGAGCTCGACGGTCGCGCCTGCTTCTTCGAGCTGCTTCTTGAGCTTCTCGGCTTCGTCCTTCGAAACGCCTTCCTTGACGGGCTTCGGAGCGCCTTCGACCAGCGCCTTTGCTTCGGTCAGACCCAGGCCGGTGATGGCGCGGACTTCCTTAATGACGTTGATCTTCTTGCCGCCGTCGCCGGTCAGAACGACGTCGAATTCGTCCTTGGCTTCTTCAGCGGGCGCACCGGCGCCGCCGCCGGCTGCGGGAGCTGCTGCAACTGCCGCAGCAGCCGAAACGCCCCACTTTTCTTCGAGCATCTTCGAAAGCTCAGCAGCTTCGAGGACGGTCAGTTCGCTAAGCTGGTCAACCAGCGCGTTCAGGTCAGCCATTATAAAACTCCAGTATCAAATCAGATGAATAGAAAAGTCGCGAAAGCCTTATGCGGCTTCCGAGGCGCCATAAGCGCCGAACACGCGCGCAAGCTGTGCTGCCGGTGCCTGAGCGATCGTCGCAACCTTGGTTGCGGGCGCCTGTACGAGGCCCACAATCTTGGCACGCAGTTCATCAAGCGACGGAAGCGAAGCAAGCGCCTTCACGCCTTCCGCGTCGAGCACGGTGCTGCCCATCGCGCCGCCGACCACTTCCAGCTTGTCCGTGGTCTTGGCGAAGTCGACCACTACCTTTGCGGCAGCGACCGGGTCTTCCGATGTGGCGAGCGCCGTCGGGCCGACAAGCATGTCCGCAAGGGATGCATAGTCGGTGCCATCGAGCGCGATCTTGGCAAGGCGGTTCTTGGCAACCTTATAGGTCGCACCGGCTTCGCGCGCCTTGTTCCTGAGCTCGGTCGCCTGGGCGACGGTCAGGCCGAGATTGCGGGTGACAACCACCACGCCGACCTCGGAAAAGGTGCGGTTCAGCTCGGCAACGGCCTCGGTCTTCTGGGAACGATCCATGCCGGTCTCCTCAACAATGGATGAAGGGCCAAAACACCCCGCATCCGGTTCACTTCACCATGTCGCGGTCAGGCGACATGTCGCAGGGCACGCCCTGCATCAATTGTCCGTTGGGGGAGCAGAATCGTCGCGGCCAGAGGCGTCTGAGAGCACTGGCTGGACCCGAATGCAGCGATAGGTCGCAAGCAGTCGGAAAAATATCTTTCCCCGTCTTGGCGGGAGATTAAGGGCGAAACGCCCACCCGCTGTCTCGGACGGCACGCATGGCGGGCAAGCCCGGTCATGCGAAGGCGCGCAATTAGCCGATATGGCGGCGAAGTCAATCCCCGTCCGTCGCGATTCCATGCTCCCTGCGCCAAAGATTAACGACCTGTCGCTTCGTCCCGGCGTGGAACAATGGTTATTTGACTACTGGAAAATGGCCGAAAACGGAGCATATCGGACCGATGAGGCTTTTGTCTGATATTGCTGGAAAGGTTAACGCCGTGCGGGCTCGGCAGATCGCATTCTTCGCCTTGTTATGCGGGACCATTCTGACGCCGCTATCAGCAGAGGCAGCGACTCGCGCTATGCGTCCGACCGATGTGACCATGGTGATGGAACTCGATTCGCCGATCCGGCCGGGCGAATATGCGTGGGACGAAAGCGGCGCTCCTGTCGGAGGAGGGGTGCGGGTCGTCGTCGATCTGAGCGCGCAGAAGCTCTATGTTTATCGCGGCGGGGTGGAGATCGGGCGGACGTTTATCCTGTATGGCGTGGACGATCGCCCGACCCCGCTGGGCACCTTTCCCATCCTGCAAAAGGACGCTGATCATCGGTCGAGCACCTATGGCGATGCGCCGATGCCCTATACGCTTCGGCTGACCTGGGACGGCGTGTCGATCCATGGGTCGGATATCGATCCCCAATATGGGACGCATGGCTGTATCGGGGTGCCGGTCGCCTTTGCGAAGCTGTTGTTCGCGGCCGCGCATCTCGGCGACAGCGTGCTGGTGACCCGCGACTGGATGCCCGCAATCTATGCGCCGACCCATCTTGCCGCGCTGGAATCGAATGCCGGGGATATCGCGACGGGCAGCTGACTGGTTCCTTTCTCAGGACGAAGCGGGGCCGAAAAAGGGATTTTCCCCGTCCGATCCTTGCCGAAGCCATCTAGAATAGAGGGCCATACGCACAGACTTTACTGATCCGGATCAACCGGTTGTGGGTGCGATCGGTGGGAGAGTGCGCGATGCGGATCATGCTGAACGATGAGGGCGATAGCGCCGTTGCGCGCCGCCGCTTCTGCGCTCCGGCACGCGCTGCTGTACTTTCGCGGCCAGTTGCTCCGACTGACGATGCCGATCACTTTTTCTGCATTGCCGGTGGGTGCGCGGGTGAGGAAATGCTGGCCCGGCCGCCGGAAGACTGCGCGGCCATGCCGTTTCCGGCTGCTCAGTTCCGTTCCGGATACAAAAATCGGGTGATGGACATTGTCGCATCGGCTTCCGCGCTGCATGAAGGTGCAGAATGCAACCGAGGCGTCCGGCGATGACATTTCACAGCCCCGTCATCCTGATCGCCGAGCATGAAGACGCGGAATGGGCGGAGATCAGCCGGATTCTGACCGAGCTGACGATCACGCCGGTTCGCGCGCGGAACGGTGCCGCTGCGGTAGGAGTCGTGTCCCGGGCGTGGCGGGAAAATCGCACACCCGCGCTGATGCTGATCGACCTTGACCTGCCGATGCTTGACGCGCTGGGCGTGACCCGATGTATCCGCACGTTGGGCGTCAGCGAACAGGATATGCCGATTATCGCGCTGGGCCGCGATGGTGACGATGCGGAAGTTGCCGCCTGTGTTGAGGCGGGGATGCAATGGCATTTGTCGCGCCCTCTGCGTGCAAAGGCGCTGGTCAGCCTGATCGACCGGTGGACCGGCGCGGGCGCGATCGCTCAGGATGAACCGGCGCAGGATTTGCGCAGGGATATCGATCCTGCGGTGCTTCCGCTGGTGCCAGCCTTTGTCCGCCGCTGCGAGGCTTGCCGGGAATGTGCGGAAACGTTGCTGGCGACAACGCCCGAGCTGCCGGATGCGGGGGTCGAGCGGTTGTGCACGCTGATGCATCAGCTTGCCGGATCGTCGGCATTGTTCGATGCGGTGCGGCTGGGCGATGCGGCGCGCGACGTAGAGCGAGCGTTGCGCGCGATGACAGACGACATCGATCCGACCGATCCCGCACAGCTTCGCGCGCTGATCGCCGAGTTTCTGGCGATATTGGACGAGGTTCGCCGCGATAGCGGGTTCTGGACCAGCCCTGCGGCATAATACCAACCTGCAACAACCCGGACTCACTGCCGGGATCGTTATCGCGAGACGCGCAGCGACGAAGCGATCTGCGCGCTGCTCTGGATTGCCACGCGCCTTCCGGCCTCGCAATGTCGCTGCGCTCGCGAGGGCGGGTTTGGGTGAGGGGGTGGCAGACGATGGCGGCCCCGGCCTGCGGCCGGGCGACGATTGCGGAAATCGCGGTGCATTTAAGCCGCTGACACCATCCGCCACGCCTGCGAAAGCCGGGGCCGATGGCGTGTGGCGCTATGGCTGCGCGGAGCGGCTTGATGCAAGGCTGCGGGCGGTGCGGCGCTCCGGGGCGCTACCATAGGTTCGGATCAACCAAAGGTCGGTATAAGCCCCTGCTGCAACAAGGTTGCCGTGCCGCCTTTACGGACGCGATGTAAAAAAAGGCCGGGAATCGCTTCCCGGCCTCCTTTATTTTCGGCTGGTCGCGGATCAGGCGCCGGCGACACCCGTGGTGTCGACCTTCACGCCCGGACCCATCGAGCTGGAAAGCGCGATCTTGCGGACATATTTGCCCTTGGCACCCGACGGTTTCGCCTTGACGACCGCATCGACCAGCGCGTCGAAATTCGCGCGCAGATCTTCGGTCGGGAAGCTCGTCTTGCCGATGCCCGAATGGATGATACCGGCCTTTTCGACGCGATATTCGACCTGGCCGCTCTTGGCGTCCGTAACGGCCTTTTTCACGTCCATGGTGACGGTGCCCAGCTTCGGGTTCGGCATCATGCCCTTCGGACCCAGGATCTTACCCAGACGGCCGACAACGCCCATCATGTCGGGGGTCGCGATGCAGCGGTCGAAGTTGATGTTGCCAGCCTGAACCTGCTCCATCAGATCTTCTGCGCCGACCACGTCTGCGCCTGCTTCCTTGGCTTCTTCCGCCTTCGCACCCTTGGCGAACACGCCGACGCGAACCGTCTTGCCCGTGCCCTTGGGCAGGTTCACGACGCCGCGGACCATCTGGTCTGCGTGACGCGGATCGACGCCCAGGTTCATGGCCAGTTCGACGGTTTCGTCGAACTTCGCATTCGCCTTGCTCTTGATCAGCTCGATCGCTTCATCGATGCCGTACAGCTTGTTGGCGTCAACGGCTTCGGCCAGTGCCTTCTGCTTCTTGGTCTGCTTCGCCATGGGTTCAGCCCTCCACCACTTCGAGGCCCATCGCGCGGGCGGAGCCTTCGATGATCTTCGTCGCCGCTTCGATATCGTTGGCGTTCAGATCCTTCATCTTCGTCTCGGCGATCTCGGCCAGCTTCGAGCGCTGAATCTTGCCGATGATGTTCTTGCCCGGTTCCTTCGAACCCGACTTGATGTTCGCCGCCTTCTTGATGAGGAAGGTCGCCGGGGGCGTCTTCGTCACAAAGGTGAAGCTGCGATCCGCATAGACGGTGATGATCGTCGGGATCGGCATGCCCTTTTCCATGTCGCCGGTGGCGGCATTGAAGGCCTTGCAGAATTCCATGATGTTCACGCCGCGCTGACCCAGAGCAGGGCCGATCGGGGGCGACGGGTTTGCGGCGCCGGCAGGCACCTGAAGTTTGATATAGCCGGTAATTTTCTTGGCCATATGTCCTCACTCTGTTGCTGGGCGAGGGGGCAGGCCCCGGTTCGCCCGGTTCAAGTTTAGCGGTTCGGACGGACCTTTTATGGTCCTCCCGCGCGATTTCCCAACGCATATTGCCGGAAAGCGCGTGCCCTTAGCGCAAGGCGAGAGGAAATGCAATGTGTCGGCCCCGGCAGTATATCGATCCCGCCCGCAGCTGTTCCGGGGGATGGCGCGGCGGCATTTGCTTGGGTAACGCATAGGAACAATGAAGATTCTCATCGTCGAAGATGATTCGCCGCTCCGTCTGCTGATCGCCCGAACGCTGCGCGACCATGGTTTCGAAGCGACCGGGGTCGGCACGGCGGCCGAAATGCAGGCGCTGTTTACCGAAGGCGCGTTCCAGCTCGTCGTGCTCGACATCATGCTGCCGGGCACCAACGGGCTCGATATCTGTCGCTGGCTGCGCGCACGAAGTGCCGTCCCGATCATCATCATCAGCGCACGGGGGCAGGAAACCGACCGTATCGTCGGGCTGGAACTGGGCGCGGACGACTATCTGTCCAAACCGTTCGGCGCGGAAGAGCTGGTCGCGCGGGTGCGCGCCGTGCTTCGCCGCACCAATAATCAGATCGTGCCCCAGCAACCGGCGCGCAATTTGCGCTTCGGCGACTGGCGGGTCGATCTCGACCGGCGCGAGGTATTCGCGCCCGATGGGGAAATGGTGCCGCTGTCGGGGGCGGAATATGAGCTGCTGCTCACGCTCACCGATTCGGCGCAGCGGGTGGTCAGCCGCGACTTCCTGCTCGAACAGTCGCGTGAGCGCTTTTCCGGATCGTCGGACCGCAGCATCGATGTGCTGATCAGCCGCCTGCGCGCGAAGCTGGGCAGCAATGGCGGCGGGCAGGAGGAGCTGATCCGCACCGTGCGCGGCGCCGGCTATATGTTCGTTCCCGCCGTCGAGCGGCAATGACCGGCGCGCCCCGATGATGCGGCTGCGTTTCTGGCCCGGCGGGCTTACCGGGCGGGTGACGCTGGTCCTGCTCGGCGCGATTCTGTTCGCGCTGCTCGGTACGTTCGTGCTGGTGGGGCAGGCCGAACGCGTGCTGCTCCGCTCGACCGAAGCGCATCGCGTCGCCGAACAGCTGGTCGTTGCCGAGCGCGTGCTGTCGCGTACGCCGTCCGCCCGCTGGGCCGAGGTCGCGCCCAGCCTGTCGACGCGGCACGTCGCCTTCGCGATCGCCGACACCCCGCCGCCGGTCGGCAATGCCGGTCCGCTGAGCGAAGCGGCGCGTGACGCGATCGTCGAATGGGAACCCTCGCTTCGTGCCCGCAATCTGCGTGTCGATGTTTCCGGACCTGTCGCGCCGCGCCCCAAAAGGCTGATCGGCGGGCTGGAAACGCGTGGGGGGCGGTGGATCGAGTTTCGCTCGCGCGAACCCGTCAGCGGATGGACGCCGTCGCGCGACTGGCTGTTTTCACTGCTGTTTCTGATCGGCATCGTGGCGCTGGTATCGGCCTATGTCGTTCGGTCGGTGGCATCGCCGCTGCGCGCTTTGTCCGACGCCGCCAACCGGATCGGCCATTCGCACCGCCATGTGGTGGTGGAGACCGAGGGGCCGGAGGAGCTTCGCCGCCTCGCCCGTGCGTTCAATGAAATGCAGGATCGCATCGCCGAGCTGGTCGAGAGCCGCACCCGATCGCTGCTCGCGGTCAGCCATGATCTGCGCACCCCGCTCGCCCGGATGCGCCTGCGGCTCGACGGGCGCGAACATCCCGGCGACCGTGAGGAGCTGGCGGCGGATGTGGCGGAAATGAGCGCGATGCTCGACACGCTGCTCGATTATCTGGCGGGCGGCGACGGCAGCGAACCTGACCCGGTGGAGCCGGTCGATCTCGCCGCGATGCTGCGCTCGCTGGTCGACAGCATGGCGCTGGGCGATGCGGCGGTGCGGCTCGATGCCCCCGACCGGCTGGAGGCGCGGGTGCGTCCCGTATTGCTTCGTCGCGCGCTGACCAATCTGATCGACAATGCGCTGAAATATGGCGGGGACGCGGAGGTGAGTCTCGCCGCTGAGGGGGAATCCGCCATTATCGCGGTGCGCGATCATGGGCCGGGCATTCCTCAGGATCTGCGCGAAAAAGTGCTCCGTCCTTTTTATCGTGTGGACGAGGCGCGGGCCCGCAATACGCGCGGTTTCGGGCTTGGCCTGTCGGTCGTACAGCGCGCGGTCGAATTGCACGAGGGCACGCTGATGCTCGATGATGCATCGCCGGGACTGGTTGCGACGTTGCGCCTGCCGATCGCCGGTCCGTCGCCCGACGCGGGAAAGCGGCACGGCAATATTTTGATACATATCTGATGCATTGCGGCAATCTCCAGCCGTCATATTCCATTCTGCAAAAGCCCGTTCCGGGCAACAGCGATGGAGTACCGCAATGGATATCATCAACGGCGTGTCCCGCTTTCAAAGTACCGTATTTCCGGGCCAGCAGGACCTGTTCCGTAAGCTCGCGCAGGATGGTCAGCGCCCTCGCACGCTGATGATCAGCTGCGCCGATTCGCGCGTTGTGCCCGAACTGATAACCCAGTCGGCGCCCGGCGAACTGTTCGTTTGCCGCAATGCGGGAAATATTGTTCCGCCCTTCGCGATGAAGAATGGCGGCGTTTCCTCGGCGGTCGAATATGCGGTCGTGGCGCTGGAAGTCAGCGACATCGTCGTGTGCGGCCATTCGGATTGCGGCGCGATGAAGGCGTTCTTCAACCCCGAAGCGCTGGAAACCATGCCCAACGTCAAATCCTGGCTGGCGCATAGCGAGCCGGCCTTTGAAGTGGTCAAGAGCTGCTGCGGCCATATGAACGAGGCGGAGCAGATTCAGGCACTGGTGCTCGAAAATGTTTCGATCCAGCTGCTCCATTTGCAGAACCATCCCTCGGTCGCCGCCCGCATGGCGCAGGGCAAACTCGCGCTGCACGGCTGGTTCTTCGACATCGAATCGGGCGAGATCCGGGCACAGGGTCCGGACGGTGTGTTCCACACCGTGTCGAACGACAAGCCGCTTCCCGTCGCCATTCCGGCATCGCGCCGCGTGGCGCGCTCGCTCGCGGTAGAGGCTGCCTGATATGAACGGCTCCACAAAAAGCGGAAGCAAAGGCGGCTTCGTCCCCGATACGTTCGGGCGCGATTTCGCTGCCTCGTTCGTGGTCTTTCTGGTCGCGATGCCACTCTGCCTCGGCATTGCCATCGCATCGGGCGTGCCGCCGGCACTCGGCCTTGTCACCGGCATTATCGGCGGCATCGTCGTCGGTTCGTTCGCCGGTGCCCCGCTACAGGTCAGCGGCCCGGCGGCGGGCCTTGCCGTGCTGGTATTCGATCTGGTGCAAAAGCACGGCCTTGCCGCGCTCGGTCCGGTGGTACTGCTCGCCGGTGTCATCCAGTTTGCCGGCGGCCTGCTGAAGCTCGGTCGCTATTTCCGGGGCGTGTCGCCCGCGGTGGTGCACGGCATGCTGGCAGGGATCGGCGCGGTGATCCTGCTGCAACAGATCCATGTGCTGATCGATGACAGCCCGCGCAGCGATGGCATTGCCAATATGGCCGCCATTCCGGGCGCGTTTCTGGGGCTGGACGATAATGGCCTTCAGGCGCTGCTGGTCGGTGTCGTGACCATCGGCGCGATGCTCGCCTGGGAAAAGTTCAAACCCGGTGCGCTTCGCCTGCTCCCCGGCGCGCTGATCGGCGTGGTTGCGGGTACGGTGGTCGCGGTGATCGGCAGCCTCTCGATCCAGCGCATTTCGGTGCCGAGCAATCTTGCCGCCGAAGTGACGTTGCCCACCGCGGAAAGCATGTCGATGCTCACCGATCCGTCGATGATCGGTCTGGCCTTTGCCTTTGCCTTCATCGCCAGTGCGGAAACGCTGCTTTCGGCCGCGGCGGTCGACAAGATGCAGGACCGCGTCCAGTCGAAATTCGACAAGGAACTGAGCGCGCAGGGCGTCGGCAACTTCCTGTGCGGTCTGGTCGGCGCGCTGCCGATGACCGGCGTGATCGTGCGCAGCTCCGCCAATGTGCAGGCGGGCGCGATGACGCGTGCATCGGCGATCATGCACGGCATCTGGATCCTCGGTTTCGTCTCGCTGCTGCCCTTCGTCCTGTCGCTGGTGCCCACGGCATCGCTGGCCGGTGTGCTGGTCGTGGTCGGTGCCAAGCTGATCAAGGTGCAGGACGTCCAAAAGCTGTTCCACCGCTATGGTCCGTTCCCGGCATTGATCTGGGCGGTAACCTTCGTGCTGGTCGTCACCACCGATCTGCTCACCGGCGTGATCGTCGGCCTTGCGCTCACCGCGCTTGAGCTGCTGCCGCAGGTGCGCGGCATGCGCCTCAATGTCGAGGAGCAGAAGCATGCCGAGGACCATCACGAAGTCGTGCTGGAGGGCAAGGCGACGGCAATCGCGATCCGCAAGGTTGCGGGGCTGCTCGACCGGCTGCCCAACCATGGCCGGCTGCGCATCGACCTGAGGGGGCTGCATTATGCTGATCATACGGTCAGCGAACTGATGGCCGATGCGATCAAGCGCCGCCGCGATCGCGGGGTCGAGGTGGAGGTGGAGCATTCCGATGCCCCGCATCATCGCAAGCTCGCCTCGGCGATGGCGTAATCACAGAGATAAGGCATCCGGGCATGGCCCGGGTGCCGGAGAGGTCCCTGCGAACCAGCAGGATCGGGCGCAATGCCTGCCCGTTCCCATGACGGTTTGCAAACTGACCCGGTGTGCTTCCCCCCGGCGCACCGGGTCTTTTTTATGGGCGGTGTCGTTGATCAGGGGAATGGGTGCCGGGCGGCTGGTCCACCTTTTCAGCGCCACTGCGGTCGGCTTCGAGCGAAGGCTTTGCCGAGCGTCGTTAGGGTATCGAGAAGCCTTTTGCCCGGGCCACGCGCGGTATACCAAGCTGCAATGAGCCGGACTCACTGCAAGGTCGTCATCGCGAGGAGCGCAGCGACGCGGCGATCCAGCGATGTGCGCGCCGCTTCTCGATCGCCGCGCCTCTTCGAGGCTCGCAACTGCCGCTATGCTCCTCGTAAGGGGGCAGACGATGGCGGCCCCGGCCTTCGCCGGGGCGACGATTGTGGAAATCGCGCATACAAGCCGCTAACCCCCTGGCGGAGGCCGGGGCGATGGGGTGTGACGCTATGGCTGCGCGGAGCGGTGGCGATTGGTGCGGCGTGATGCGAGGCTGCGGGCGGTGTGGCGCTCCGGATCGCTGGACGCTGGTACAATAGGTTCGGATCAACGAAAGGTCGGTATCACCCCGTTCGCGGGCTTTGCATCTGACGCGAATGATGAGGGGCGGTGGATGCCCGAACAGGTCCTGCATGATCGAGAGCGCCAGTCGATTCAGAAGAGACATGCCGCAGCCGTCCGAACGTGTCTCGACTTCGCTCGACACGAACGGGTGGGTTAGGGCGGCGCGCGACGTATATGCCCTAAGGCTGCGCTGAACCCCGCAAGCCCATCGATGGTGGTTCGCGCCACGCCGCAGAGCCGGACCGGTCACACAGCGCGAATATGTCTGGAACGGCGCTCTACGCGATGCCCACCCGGCGCGGTCTCACTTCAAAACAAAAAGCCCGGCGAAGCGGCGAACCGCTTGCCGGGCTTTTTGATATTCAGCAGGATCGCGCATGCGAGCCTGTGTAGGGCAATTACTTGCCGCGTTCGACCTGTTCGAAATCGAGTTCGACCGGGGTGGCGCGACCGAAGATCGACACCGAAACCTTGACCTTCGATTTGTCGAAATCGAGTTCCTCGACCACGCCGTTGAAGCTGGCGAACGGGCCTTCCAGCACCTTGACGCTGTCGCCGATTTCGTAATCGACCTTGACCTGATGCTTGGGCGCGGCTGCCGCCTCCTCCTTGGTGTTGAGGATGCGTGCGGCCTCTGCCTCGGTGATCGCCTGCGGCTTGCCGCTCGATCCGAGGAAGCCCGTCACCTTCGGCGTATTCTTCACCAGGTGATAGATGTCGTCGTTCATGTTCAGCTTGGCGAGAACGTAGCCGGGGAAGAATTTCCGCTCCGACTGTACCTTCTTGCCGCGGCGAACCTCGGTCACGGTTTCGGTCGGAACCTCGACCTGATCGACTCCGGCCTCCAGGCCAAGCCGCTCGGCTTCGGACAGGATTGCCTCGCGAACCTTGTTCTCAAAACCCGAATAGGCGTGAATGATGTACCAGCGCGCCATGAATCTCTTACTTCTGTGCCAGGGAGAGGAGGAAGGAGACGATCTGGTCGAAGACCGAATCGACGCCCAGGAAGAAGAGGCCGAGAACCGTCGTCATGATGACGACCATGACCGCGGTCATGACCGTTTCGCGACGGGTGGGCCAGGTTACTTTCGCGGTTTCCGCTTTTACCTGCCGCATGAATTCGACCGGGGACGTCTTCGCCACTTCGCTTCACTCACTGACTGTTCAACCAAAAATCCGGTCCGCGGGGCACAGGTCCGCGGCCCGGCTCTTTTGCAAGAGACCGGTGCCGGGCCATCCACGCTGTCGGATTAGATTAACGCATCTAACGCCTTGCCGGGGTAAGGGCAAGGGGGCGCCAGTCATACTGGCACGTCATCGTCATTCCGGATGTTCAGGATATTGCGAGCAACGCAAAATACCGCACTGTTCCGCCCGATAGGCCGAAAGTGGCAGGAGTGGAGGGACTCGAACCCCCGGCCCTCGGTTTTGGAGACCGATGCTCTACCAACTGAGCTACACTCCTGTGCGGCCCCGGCCTGTAGCCGCAAGTGACACGCTCGACAAGGGGTCAGGCGACGGCGATCGAAAAAGCCGTGTTGTTTATCAGGTTGCGCGCTTCGTCCGCCGGCATGGGGCGTGCGAAATAATTGCCCTGAACGTGCGAGCAGCCGAAATCCTGCACCGTGCGATGCTCCTCCGCGCTCTCAACGCCTTCCGCGATCGTCCCCATGCCAAGGCTTTCGGCAAGCGTGACCACCGCGCGCAGGATCGCGACCGATTCGAGCTTGCCCGTGGCGGCGCTGCGCACGAAGCTGCGATCGATCTTGATCGCGGCAAAGCGGATTCGCGAAAGATAGCCGAGCGCCGAATAGCCGGTTCCGAAATCGTCCATGCTCAGCCGGACCCCGAGCGCGACCAGTTTTTCCAGCGATGTGATCGCATTGCTTCCCTCGTCCAGAAATACGCTTTCAGTCACCTCCAGCTCGAGCCGGTGCGCGGCAAGGCCGCTTTCCTCCAGCGCATCGGCAACGCTCTGAACGAATCCGGGGCTGTGCAGCTGCTCGGCCGAGATATTGACGGCGATCCGATACGCTTCCGGCCAGGTCGCGGCTTCGCGACAGGCAGTGCGCAGCACCCAGGCCCCGATCGGGGTGATCAGCCGTGTTTCTTCGGCCAGCCGGATGAATTTGGCTGGCTCGACATCGCCATAGCCCGGGTGCGTCCAGCGCAGCAGCGCTTCGAAACCGACCAGCCGGCCTGTCCTTGCATCGACCACCGGCTGGTAATGAATATGGAACTGATCGCTGTCGATCGCGCTGCGCAGCGCAATTTCCAGCACGCGGCGTTCCTCCGCCTGCACATGGAGCTTCGGATCGTAATAATGGGCTGATCCGCCGCCATCATCCTTTGACTGATACAAAGCGAGGTCGGCCGATCGCACCAGCATTTCGGCGGTGCGCCCGTCGCGCGGCCCGATTGCGACACCCACGCTGGCACCGATATACAGGGTGTGCTGATCGACTTCATAGGGCTGTGAAAGCGTGTCGATGATCTTCAGCGCCAGTTGCTCGACATGAACCGAATCATTGGCGTTGCGAATGACCACGGCGAATTCGTCCCCGCCCAGTCGCCCGATCATCTCATTCCCGCTGACCAGCCCGCTCAGTCGTTCCGACACGCGGCGCAGCAGGCGGTCGCCAACAGGATGGCCCAGCGTATCATTCACCGATTTGAACCGGTCGAGATCGATCATCATGAACGCGCAGCGATGCTGCTGATGCTGGGCGCCCTGCATCGCATCGGCCAGCGTTTCGTTGATCAGCAGCCGGTTGGGCAGGCCGGTGAGCGCGTCGTGGCGGGCCATGCGATTGATCCGCTCTTCGGATTGGCGCTGTTCGGTTACATCGGACGCGACCCCGCGAAAGCCGCGAAAATTTCCTTTATCGTCATATCGGGGGCTGGCGGCCAGTTCCCACCAATGCTCCGTATCGCCGATCCGTACCGGCAGCACCAGTTCGCGAAAGCTCTCGCGCTGTTTCAGCCTGGCGGCAAGCATGCGCAGCTCGTCGCTGAACGCGCCGCTTTCCCAGCTCGTACCCGCCAATATCTCCAGCAGGGATTTGCCTTCGATCGTTGCAGCATCGCGTTCCAGCGCCTTGGCGAAGCGAGCCCCCGGACGCACGATGCAGCGCTGCGCATCGATTTCCCAAAGCCAGCTCGATTGCGTTTCCTCGAATTCGTACAGAAGCAGGCTGACCGTTTCGTCACTCTGTGCCAGCGCGATTTCCTTACTACGCAGTCGCAAGAGCATCCTGGCGCGCGAAAAGCTGCTCATGAGCAGCACCCCGGTGGTGAGGGCAGTGACACAGCCGGATAGCGGCATGGCGTTCCGGAAAAGCGCCAGGCTCAATGTGCTTCCGACGATGAACAGCCAGCTGAGTGCCGCCGCCGGTGTCGTCGCCATGGCAAAGCTGGTGATGATCATCAGCAATATGATTGCGCTTGCCAGCTCGACCGCCATCATCGGCGAAAGCTGCGGCAGGAATAGCAGCGAGGGCACGGCCCAGACGATCGACATCGTGATGCCGACGCCCAGATTAAGGCGGACCGAATGGATTGCACCGTCACTTTGTTGTGCCGCCATCCGTTGCCGGTTCGCGACCAGCGTTGCCGCCACAACCACCGCAAGCATCCACGTGCCGAGCTGCCAGACCGGTATCTGCATGCCGATAATGATGCCGGTTATCGCAAGGACCGCGACATTGACGACGATCATATATGCCGCGGGGCGGGGCATCGCCCTGATTTGCGCCGCGCGAATCTGCTTCCATTCGGGCGAATCGGCGCCTGGCGATAATGCAAGAAACGCCCAAAGGCCGATTTTCGGCTTCGCGAAACGGGAGGATTTTTGATCGGTCACCCCGTTCGAATATCAGCTTCTGGTTAGCGACTCGTTATGCAGAGGCACGTTCGGCTGACGGGTCGCGCAATGGCCCGGTGCGAAAAAGTACGACCTCTGCCAATATCAAGTCTCAGGGCCTCGCCCCTATGCCGCCGCCCCGTCAGGCGGCGACGTCATAGGGCTTGATCTCGCCGTTGAGATAGAGGTTGCGCGCCTTTGCGCGGCTGAGCTTGCCCGAACTGGTGCGGGGCAGGGTGCGCGGCGGAATCAGTTCGATGACGCAGTTCATGCCGGTTACGGAACGGACGCGTTCGCTGATCTCGCCGCGCAGGCGAAGCCGCTCGCTTTCGTCCGAGGTGCGGCACTGGACCAGCACGGCGGGGGTTTCTTCACCGCCCGGCGTGGTGATCGCGAACGCAGCGATATCGCCCGCCTTGAAACCGGGAAGCTGCTCGACCGCCCATTCAATGTCCTGCGGCCAGTGGTTGCGGCCGTTGACGATGATCATGTCCTTCGCCCGGCCGACAATATAGACATAGCCTTCGGACATATATCCCATATCGCCGGTATCGAGCCAGCCATCGGCCATGCACGCGGCGGTGGATTCGGGATCTCGGAAATAGCCGGTCATCAGGCTGGGGCCTTTGCACCAGACCTTGCCGATCGCCTTTTCAGGCAAAGGCGTGCCGTCCTCCTCGCGGATTACGACGGTCATGTCGCGCACGGGTTTGCCGCAATTGACGATGGCGCGGAACCGCTGAGGACGGTTTGCTTCGCCCGACTGGCCCGAAAGCTGAGTCTCTTCGACCAGTTCCACCTGAATGCCTTCGCCCGGCGGCATGATCGAAACGGCAAGCGTCGCTTCGGCAAGGCCATAGCTTGGCAGGAAGGCGCTCGCCTTGAACCCAGCATCGGCAAAGGCATCGACGAAGCTCTGCATGACGTCGGGGCGGATCATGTCCGCGCCATTGCCCGCCACGCGCCAGCGCGACAGGTCGAACCGGTCGGACGCGCGCGTCTGGCTCGACATGCGCCGCGCGCAGATATCATAGCCGAAGGTCGGCGAATAAGAGAGGGTGGTCCCCGAATTGCGGCTGATCAGGTCGAGCCATGCCAGCGGACGCCGGGCGAAATCCTCGGTCTTCAGATAATCGGTCGAAACCTGATTGGCGATCGGCGACAGAAAGCATCCGACCAGCCCCATATCATGATACCAGGGCAGCCAGGAGACGCAGCGGTCGGTCGGCTCCAGCGCCATGCCATGGCTGTGCGCGGCCAGATTGTTGAGCAGCGCGCCGTGCGTGATCGCGACCCCGTGCGGAAAGCGCGTCGATCCGCTGGAATATTGCAGATAGGCGGTGTCGTCGGTCTTTGCCTGCGGCAGATCGCACGGCGCTGCCTCACGGCCTGAAAATTCCTGCCAGTCCATGCCGGTCACGTCGCATTGCGTCGCTGCTTCGCCCGCCATCGCGGCGAGTTCGGTGGGATAGAAGAGCATCTTCGGATCGCAGCTGCCAAGCTGTACGCGAAGCTGATCGATATAGGATTGCGCGCCGCCGAACGAGGTGGGCAGCGGCAGCGGCACCGGCCACGCGCCGGCATAGACGACGCCGAAGAACAGGCTGGCGAAATCGGGACCGGTTTCGGCGATCAGCGCGATCCGCTCGCCCGGCTTCACCCCCGCCGCGATCAGGCGATACGCCTGAGCCAGCGCATCGTCGCGCAATTCGCGAAACGGATAGGGGCGCGTCAGCGTGCCGCGCGCATCGTGAAAATTCAGGCCGCGCTCGCCCGTGGCAGCGTAATCCAGCGCCTCACCCAGAGTGGCAAAATCGGCGAACCGGCGGGGCAGTGCATCGCCGGTCGGTGTGGGCTGCATATCCCCGGCGGCCGTCTGCCGCTTGTTCATCGGTTCTGCAATCTCACCCGTCATCACAATAATCTCTTGCCCTTCGTTGCGTTGTGCCATGGTTCCTCCCAAACGGGATGGCGCTGAATGCTACGCAGTATCGTTCAAAATCGGATGGCAGTGTGGCATAATCATGGCGCAATGCCTCGCCGCCTCACTCCTCCGCCTCCATTGGACGCTGCCGCGCTCGAACGGCTGGCCCTTCGCTATGTCGAGCGATATGCCACAACCCGCGCGAAACTGGCCGCTTATCTCGCCCGGAAACTGCGTGAGCGGGGTAGCGCGGACGCCATGCCCGATATCGAGGGGCTAGTCGAGCGTTTCGCGAATCTTGGCTATGTCGACGATCGCGCGTTCGGCGAGATGCGCGCGGCGGCGATGGCGCGGCGCGGGCTTGGTGCCCGACGGGTGGGGCAGGCATTGTATCAGGCCGGGATTGACGGCGCCGATGCCGAAGCGCTTGCTCCCGAAATTGCCGAGCGCCGCGTCGACAGCGCGATCGCCTTTGCCCGGCGCAAGCGGATCGGCCCGTTTTCCGCAGTTTTCCAAGAGCGTGAGGTTCGGGAAAAGCATATTGCCGCGATGCTGCGCGCCGGTCATGATTTTGCGATTTCGCGCGCCATTGCCGGTCTGCAACCCGGGGAGGACACGCAATTTCTATATGAATAGATAGATGGTTGTCGTCGTTGCCGCAGCATGTAAGCTTGTGATAAATCTCCGACAGGGGGAGTTAGAAACATGCGTGCTGAAACGACACGTGCGTCGAAAGTCGATATGGACGACGCGCCGGACATGCAGGAAGAGGGGTTGCCGTGCCGGGGCGCGGTGAAATGGTTCGATGTTACGCGCGGCTTCGGCTTCATCGTCTGCGACGATGACGCCGATATCGGCGATATACTTGTGCATTTTTCGATACTTCAGGAACATGGCCGCCGCAGTCTTCCCGAAGGGGCGCGGGTCGAATGTCTGGCGGTGCAGCGCCAGCGCGGGTTTCAGGCCAGCCGGATCCTCAGCATCGATCTGACCGACGCGGTGGAGCCGGTGCGCGACCGGTCGGGCGGCGACCGGATCGACCGGCTGGAACTGATCGCATCGGCCGGGCCGTTCGAACCGGTAACCGTCAAATGGTTCAACCGGCTGAAAGGCTATGGCTTTTTGGTGCGCGGTGAAGATAGCCGCGACATTTTCGTTCATATGGAAACCTTGCGCCGCGCCGGAATCGAGGAAGTCGAGCCCGATCAGCCATTGCGCGCCCGGGTCGTCGCGGGCGATAAGGGGCCGCTCGCGGTGGTTGTTGAAAGAGCGGAATAAGTATCATGCGTACAATCTGGTTGTTCATCGCCGCTTTCGGCGCGGCGCCCCTCAGCCTTGCCGGATGCAGCGGCGGCGAAAGCGCCGCGCTTGCGAACCGGGATAAGGCCGCAGCGGAAAACACGGTCGACCTCTCGATCGTCAGCAATGGCGAAACGCACCGCTTCGTCGTGAAGGTCGCCGGTACGGAGGCCGAGCAGCAAAAGGGGCTGATGTTCCGCACCGATATTCCCGACGATGGCGGCATGTTGTTCGCGCCCTATCCGCCGGGCGGCGGGGCCCCGCGCGTCGCTACCTTCTGGATGAAGAACACGCCGTCGCCGCTCGACATCATCTTCATTCGACCCGACCACACAATCGCGCGGATCGCCGACAATACGGTGCCGTTCAGCGAAACCCCGGTCGATTCGGGCGAACCGGTATCCGCCGTGCTGGAACTGCGCGGGGGTCGTGCGGCCGAACTGGGCATCGATGAGGGCGACAAAGTGAACTGGGACGCGCCCGCGCAATAATGTCAGGGTGCATTGCTCCTCGCGGTCACGACCCGGAGTTCAGACCTGCCAGAGCCTGATATGACGGCATGATGCTGTAAAGCGCCCCGGTTCGCCCGCGCGATTGGCGGACAAACCGATACTGGGTGCCGGGGGGCGCATCACCGGGGCAAGCCTAAAAAGCGGACGCGGGTTGCAAAGGATAGTTGCCGTTCGGCCTGCATCGCGGTAATCGCGCAGGTCATGGGCATCCTTTCAACGATCTTCACCTGGTGGAACGGCGCCACCTTCGGCACTCGTCTCGGCCTGTCGGGCAAGAAGCAGGTCGGCGAAGACGATCTGGGCAACCTGTATTATGAGGGCGGCACCGACATGCACGGTCGTGCGCGCCGTTGGGTCATCTATAACGGTGCGAACGATGCCAGCCGGGTGCCGCCCGAATGGTTCAGCTGGCTGCATCATCAGATCGACGATGTGCCCGATCGCGCGCTGCCGCCGGTCCGTCGCTGGGAAAAGCCGGCGACCGCGAATCTGACCGGTACGGCGCTGGCCTATCGTCCGCCCGGTGCGCTCGATCTTGGCGGAGCGCGGGTCCGCGCGACCGGCGATTATGAGGCATGGACGCCGGACGCGTGAATCGTAAGCGGCTGCTCCTGTGGGGCGGCGGCCTGATCGCCGCCGTGCTGATCGGCATCGGCGTGTGGCAGGGCATTGAGGCCTATCGGCGCAGCCACCGCCCGACCGCTCCTCAGGCTGCTCCCGAAACCGATGAGCTTGCCGTGCTCGACCGGGGCAGCGGCAATTCGGACATCGTCACGGTTCAGGTCGACAGCCTGAACGATCCCAATAAGGGCGCGACGCCGATGAAAGAGCGCGTCGCGACATTAGGCATCCTCAACAAGCGCAATGGCCAGACCCGGGATATCAGGCTGAAGCCCGGGCAATCGGCTCGCCTCGGCGGGCTGACCGTGCGGCTTCGGGCGTGTGAGCGGACCGCTCCCTGGGAGCCCGAAGAGTATACCGGTGCCTTTGTTCAGGTCGATCGCCTGCAGGCGGATCAGAAAAGCTGGAAACGGGTCTTTTCGGGCTGGCTCTATAAGGAACGCCCGGCGCTGAATGTCGTGCAGGACCCGGTTTACGATGTCTGGCCCAAAAGCTGCGAGATGAGCTTTCCGGAGGGTGGCGAGCCGGTTTCGTCCGGTTCTCCGGCAAGCCGCTCCAGCGCGAAGAAATCGGCACCTGCGCAGGGCAGCGAACCGGTCCCCGCCGAAACGCCGTCCCCGACAGCTGCGGAGAGCAATCCGACATAATCGTCGCGCGGGATTTCGATCGCGCCCAGCGAAGCGAGATGATCGGTCTGAAACTGACAGTCGAGCAGCGTGAAGCCGCCCACTTTCAGCCGCGCGACCAGCCATGCTATCGCGACCTTCGACGCATCGCGGGCGCGGCTGACCATGCTTTCGCCGAAAAAGGCGCGGCCCAGCGCAAGGCCGTAGAGGCCGCCGACCAGCTCGCCGTCGAGCCAGCACTCGATCGAATGCGCATAGCCCGCTTCGTGCAGCGTGCCGAACACGTCTTCGATCGCCGGGTTGATCCAGGTATCGGGCCGATCCTCAGCGGATTCGGCGCACAGCGCGATGATATCGGCGAAGGCGGTGTCGGCGGTGACGCGAAACCGGTTCGAATTGATCGTCTTTTTGAGCGAGCGCGACAAATGGAACCCGTCGAGCGGCATGATGCCGCGCAGTTTCGGTTCCACCCAGAAAACATTGGCGGCATCGCGATGATCGGCCATCGGGAATACGCCCATGGCATAAGCTCGCAGCACGAGCTGCGGATCGAGCTGGCTCAAGCGGCCGCTCATTTCCCCCGCCCGGCAAGCCGCGTCTCGATCGCGCGCCAGAGATCGGCAAAAGCCTTGCTGGCCGCGCTGCGCGGCGAATAGCTGCCGAGCGGCGCGCGATGCACGCCCATCGCCTCGATCGCGCTCGCCATGGGAATGACCGGCCATTCGGGATGGCGTTCGATGCTCTCGCGATGCAGCGTGCGGCGACGATCGACCATAGAATGCACCGGCATCAGCGGCGCGCCCTTTTTGCCTAGCTTCGCGATATGCTCCTCCATCTCCTGAAAGGCGCGGATCGATAAAGGGGAGGGGACGACCGGCACGATGATGATATCGGCGGCGCGCATCACCTGTTCGCTGGTTTCGGTAAGGCCGGGCGGGCAATCGAGCACCAGCCGATCATAATCGCCGTCCAGTTCGCCCAGCAATTTGGCCAGCCGCTTCTTCTTGTCCAGTTCGTGAAACACGTGGTCGAGCTGGCGCAGCGACCGATCCGCCCCGATCAGGTCGAGTCCCTCGACATCGCTGTGGCGTACCAGCTTGCGGGCAGCAACATCTTTGGTGAAAATCGCCTGCGCACGATCGCCCTGCTTTTTCCGGGGCGTCAGAATATAGGTCGACGCAGCCTGCGGATCGAGATCCCATAACAGGGTCCGCCGCGCCGAGTTGCGCGCCGCGCACCAGGCCAGATTGACGGCCAGCGTCGTTTTTCCGACACCGCCTTTGAGACTGTAGACGGCGATCGTCGCCACATTCCCTCCTTTGGCTGAATTGCCCGGCAAAACTGGCCTGCGAAGCGGCGCGGTGCAAGGGGAATGCGCAGGAAAAAGGCCGGCGCGAATGGCCGGCCTTTGTCCTGTCAGATAAGAAACCAGCCCCTAAGAACCGGCCCGATCGCGATTAGGTGTGGCAGGTCAGCGACTTACCGTCATGGGTATAGGTGACCTTGTTTTCGTCGCCCGACAATTTGTCTTCACCGCTGGTCCAGGGGCCGCCGGCCGTTTCCGACTTCAGCGTGGTGGCGGTGCCGTCTTCCTTCGTGCGAACATTGACCTGCTTATCGCCGGAGAAGAAGTCGACATAAAGCAGGCTGTTGTCACTGCAACGCAGCGATTTGCTGGCCTTGATCGACGGCGGCAGCTCGACCGCAGGCGCATTGGCAAGCTTCGACGCCATCGGATCGGGCGAGGTGCTGGTCACCTCTTCCGGCTTGTCTTTGTTGCATGCGGCGAGGGGGAGCGCGATGAGCGCGGCGGCGAGGGGGAGGATGCGTTTGATCATAGCGAGGCGCTGCTTTGCGTATGCGAAGGCTCACGTCAAGATGGCAGACAAACAGGCCGGATAGGGCATGTTGCGCCGCGATGGCACATTCCGCTTTGTCTGAACGGGCTTACTGGTGAAGATCGTGCCGTCCGCGACCGATGCCGGACGCGATTTTCATGCCTCTTCGGAACGCTCCGCCATGGCGGGCAAGCGCGGCATCGTACGGCGCCCGAGGTATTTGTCGATTCGCTGCGATGCGGCGCGCTCGCACTGCCGTAACGTTATATGCGGAGATCGGAACAGGGGAGGAACATCGCGCGGCTCCATAGCTGCTGATTTCGCGCGCGGATCAGGGAACCAACGCGCGTGCCGGGTCATTTTAGAAAGCGAAAGCATGGCGGAAACGCGATGCTTTTCACCGTACCCAAGGACAGTGACCATGCTCGACAAGATCCGTATCAACCTGCTTTCAAAGCCGATTTTCAATCTGGCTAAAAATGCACTGCCATCGCTTTCGTCTACGGAACGCGAAGCGATGGAAGCGGGTGACACCTGGTGGGATCGCGAGCTGTTTTCGGGCGCCCCCGACTGGCAGGCGATGCGCGATATGAAGCCTGCCTCGCTCACCGCAGAGGAGCAGGCGTTTATCGACGGCCCGGTTGCCGACCTTTGCGACCGCCTCGACGAATGGAAGATTTCGGCGGAGGATCTCGATCTGCCGCCCGATGTCTGGGACACGCTGAAGCGCGACAAATTCTTCGGGATGATCATTCCCAAGGAATATGGCGGCCTCGGCTTCGGCGCCTACGCGCATAGCGAGGTGGTGAAGCGTATCTCCACCCGCTCGGTCGCTGGCGCCGTAACGGTCATGGTTCCCAACTCGCTCGGGCCTGGCGAATTGCTGCTGCAATTCGGTACGCAGGAGCAGCGCGACCATTGGTTGCCGCGCCTTGCCGATGGCCGCGAAATCCCGTGCTTCGCGCTGACCAGCGATGAAGCCGGCTCGGATGCCTCTTCGATGGTCGATCATGGCGTCGTCTGCAAACAGACGGTCGATGGCAAGGAGGTGCTGGGGATGCGCATCACCTTCTCCAAACGCTATATCACGCTCGCGCCGATCGCGACGGTGCTCGGCCTTGCCTTCAAACTGTCCGACCCCGATCATCTCCTGGGCGATAAGGAAGAGCTTGGCATTACGGTTGCGCTCGTCCCCACGGATACGCCCGGCGTCGAACATGGCCGCCGCCACCTGCCGAGTTTTCAGGCGTTTCAGAACGGCCCCGTCCGCGGCAAGGATGTGTTCGTGCCGCTCGACGCGATCATCGGCGGGCAGGAGCAGATCGGTCAGGGCTGGAAGATGCTGATGGCCGCGCTTGCCGCTGGTCGCGGCATATCGCTTCCGACACAGGCAACTGCGGCCGCCGTGCTCGCCGCGCGCACCACCGGCGCCTATGCCCGTATTCGCGAACAGTTCGGTATCCCGGTCGGCAAGTTCGAAGGCGTGAAGGAACGGCTGGGCCGCATCGCCGGGCTTGCTTATCAGCTTGAGGCGGCGCGTCGCTTCACCTGCGCCGGGATCGATCAGGGGCATCACCCCGCAATTGTCTCCGCCATCATGAAATATCACGCCACCACGCGGATGCGTCAGGTCGTTGACGATGCGATGGACGTGCATGGCGGCAAGGCGATTATCGACGGTCCGCTCAACTATCTCGGCAATGTCTATCGCTCGGTGCCGGTGGGCATCACGGTGGAAGGCGCAAATATCGTGACGCGCAGCCTGATCATTTTCGGTCAGGGCGCGACCCGCGACCATCCTTATCTGCTTGATGAGATGGAAGCGCTGGGCACCGAAGGCGAGGGCGCGATCGAGAAGTTCGATGACACGGTGTGGGGCCATGCCGGGCATATCTTCAAAAATCTCGGCACGTCGCTCGCGGCGTCGTGGTCGGGCGGTGCCGTTGCCAGCGCGCCCGATGCCGGTCCGATCAAGGGCTATTACAAGCAGATGTCGCGCTATGCCGCTGCGCTCGCCACGGCGGCGGAGGTCGCGCTGATCTCGCTCGGCGGCACGCTGAAGCGCAAGGAATCGATTTCCGCGCGCTATGGCGACATTCTGTCCGAACTGTACCTGTTGAGCGCAGTGCTCAAGCGCTGGGAAGACGAAGGCTGTCTCGAAGAGGATCTGCCGCTGGTCGAATGGAATTGCGCCACCGGCTTTGCCCGGATCGAGGAGCGGTTCGACGCCATCTTCGTCAATTTCCCGCTGCCGGTGCTCGACAAGATCATGCGTCTCGTCAGCCTGCCGTTCCGCAGCCATCCGCGCGGGGCCAGCGACGATACCATCTTCGCCTGTGCCGATATGCTGATGAAGCGCGGGCCGCAGCGTGACCGCATCGCCTGCGGCGTGCATATCGGCCCCGAACATCAGCCTGTGGCGCAACTCGAACATGCGATGGAGCTGGTCGAACGTACCCAGATCTTACGTGACCGGTTGCGCAAACAGGGCGAAGACGCATTGAACGATGCAGAGCGTGCGGCCGTTGCCGAAACGCGTGAAGCCGTGGCGCGCGTCGTCGCCACCGATGATTTCGATCCGGCAGAGCTTACCGGCCTCGCCAAGAAGAAGGAGCAGGGACCATCACCCGAACAGCCAGATCTGAAGCTCGTCCAGTCTATGTGATCGACGGCAGTCGCACGCCGTTTATCAAGGCGCGCGGCAAGCCCGGTCCGTTCAGCCCTGCGGATCTGGCCGTACAATGCGGCCGTCCGCTGCTGATGCGACAGCGTTTTTCGCCTACCGCCTTTGATCAGGTGATTTTAGGCTGTGCCAACCAGATTGCGGGCGAAATGAACGTCGCCCGCGTCGCGGCGCTGCGGCTCGGCTGCGGCGACGAAATGCCGGCATGGACCGTCCACCGCAATTGCGGGTCGGGGATGCAGTCGCTCGACGATGCGTTCCGCAACATCGCACATGGCGATATCGACCTTGTCCTCGCGGGCGGCACCGAGGCGCTCAGCCGCGCACCGCTGATCCTGTCGGACAAGGCGGCTGGCTGGCTCGGCAAATTCCAGTCGGCAAAGACAACGGGGCAGCAGCTTGCCGCGCTTCGTGCCTTCGACTTTTCCTATCTCAACCCCGAAATCGGCCTGAAACAGGGGCTTACCGATCCGGTCACCGGGCTGATGATGGGTCAGACGGCGGAAGTCGTCGCGCATCGCTTCGGCATCAGCCGCTGGCAGATGGATAATTATGCGATGGAAAGCCATCATCGCCTCGCCCGTGCGCAGAAAGAGGGCTGGCTCGATGACGAGGTCGAACTGATGTTCGCCCCCGACGGCACCGTCTATGACCATGACGACGGCGTCCGCCCCGACAGCAGCATCGAATCGCTCGCCAAGCTGAAGCCGGTCTTCGAAAAATATGGCGATGTGACTGCGGGCAATTCCAGTCAGGTCACCGACGGTGCCTGCTGGATGATCCTCGCCTCCGAAGAGGCGGTGAAAGAGCATAAGCTGGAGCCGATTGCGAAGATCGTCGACAGCGAATGGGCAGCGCTCGCGCCAGATATCATGGGTCTCGGCCCGGTGATGAGCTCGACCCCGCTGATGCAGCGCGCCGGACTGACGCTGTCGGATATCGACACCTGGGAACTGAACGAAGCCTTTGCTGCGCAGGTGCTCGGTTGTCTCGCCGCATGGGAAGACGCGCAATTCTGCCGCGAGGTGCTGGGCCTTGAAGGTGCGGCTGGCAGGATCGACCGCGACAAGCTGAATGTCGATGGCGGGGCGATCAGCCTTGGCCATCCGGTCGGCACCAGCGGCACCCGGATCGTGCTTCACCTTATCAACGCTATGCGCCGCACCGGCGGCAAAAAGGGGATCGCCACCGAATGTGTCGGCGGCGGTCAGGGCGGATCAATGCTGGTGGAGGCGCTGTAATGACCAAAAGTGCGAAAGAATTTCTCAGTCCCACGCCGCTCACCGGCACCACCGGCATTCGCGGCACCCATTGGATCAAGCATGAGGACGGCAAGCGGCTCTGGCTCGTTCTCGATCGTCAGGATGTGGCGGTCAATACCTTCAACGAGCCGGTTTTCCGCGAACTCGACGCACTGCTCGACGAGGTTGAGGGCGGCGGCTGGGAAGCGGTGATCTTCCGTTCGGCGAAGCAATCGGGCTTTGCGGCGGGCGCCGACCTCAACCAGTTCAAAGGGTTGAAGGGCAATGATGAGATCAAGGCGAAGATCGAAGAGGCCAATGCAGTCGTCGATCGCGTTGCTGCGCTCGACATCCCGACCGTCTGTGTCGCGCATGGCATCTGCGTCGGCGGCGGGCTGGAACTCGCGCTTGCCTGCGACTTCATTGTCGCCCGCGAAGATGCAAGCTTCGGCTTTCCCGAAGTGCTGGTCGGCCTGCATCCCGGGCTTGGCGGCACTGCCCGCCTGACCCATCGCATCGCCCCTGTCGAGGCGATGAAGATGATGCTGACCGGCAAGACCAAAAAGGCGAAAAAGGCAAAGCGTCTCGGCATCGTCGATCTGGTGGTTCCCGAACGCGATATCTCCAACGCGGTAAATGCCGTGCTCACCGGCAAGGTGGAGCGCAAATCGCCCGGCGCGATGGCTGGCGCGATGAATTTCTATCCCGCCCGCGTCGCGATCGCGCGTCAGATGCGCGCCGAGACCGAGAAGCAGGCGCCCAGCGAACATTATGACAGCCCCTATGCACTGATCGACCTGTGGGAAGATCATGGCGGATCGCTCGACGATATGCTTGCAGCGGAGCGCGAGAGCTTCGCCAATCTGCTCCCCACCGAAACCACGCAAAACCTGATCCGCGTCTTCTTCCTTCGCGAACGGCTAAAGGCGAATGGCAAGGGCAAGTCCGGCGTCGAACATCTTCATGTCGTCGGCGCTGGCACGATGGGCGCGGAAATCGGCGCATGGGCAGCGCTTCAGGGCATGACCGTCACCATCGCCGATCCCAGCCGTGAGGCTTTGGGCAAGGCGATGAAATCGGCAAGCAAGCTGTTCGAGCGCAAGCTGGATGGCCCCGAACTGCTCGCCGCGCGCGACCGCTTCATCCCCGATCCTAAGGGCGATGGTGTGGTCAGCGCCGACCTCATCATCGAAGCCGCCCCCGAACGCGTCGACCTGAAGCACAAAATCTATGCCGGACTTGAAGCGAAGATGAAGCCGGATGCAGTGCTCGCCACCAACACGTCCAGCCTCGACCTCAACGAACTGGCAAAGGGGCTGAAAAATCCCGAACGGTTCGTCGGCATCCACTTCTTCAACCCCGTCTCGCGGCTCGAACTGGTCGAGGTGGTGAAGCAGGATAAATCGAGCGACGCTGCGTATGAGACAGCGCTGAAATTCGTCGGCGATATTTCGCGCCAGCCGCTGCCGGTAAAGGCTTCGCCCGGCTTCCTCGTCAACCGCGCGCTGATGCCGTATCTCGGCGAAGCGCTGCTGATGATCGATGAGGGCGAGCAGCAGGAGCGGATCGACGCCGCGGCGGAAGATTTCGGCATGCCCATGGGGCCGGTCGAACTCGCCGATCAGGTCGGGCTCGACATCTGCCTTGCCGTTGCTGAATCGCTGGCGCGCGATCTCGACCGGCCGATGCCCGAAATCCCGCAATGGCTGCGCGACAAGGTTGCAGCGGGTGAGCTGGGTCGCAAGACGGGCAAGGGGCTGTATGACTATGGTTGGGACGGAAAACCCAAAAAGGACAAGGTTAAGCAAGCGCCCACCGAGGCGATGCGCGACCGGCTGGTCCTGCCGCTGCTCGACGCGGTTGCGCGCTGCATCGATGGCGGGATCGTCGCCGATGCCGACAGCGCCGACGCCGCGATGATCTTCGGCACCGGCTTTGCGCCGTTCCGGGGCGGGCCGATCCATTATGCGCGTTCGCGCGGCTTTACCGATGTGCGGCAGACGCTGGCCGCGCTTGCCGACGAATATGGCGAGCGCTTCGAACCCAGCGCATGGTGGAGGAAAGCCGAAGGCTGATGGAGCGCTTCGCCGACGCCGACATATTGGCAGGCTGGATCTTGGAACGGCTCGGGCGCGACGTCCGGGCCGGTCTCCCGCTGGGCATCGGCAAGGCGACGCATATCGCCAATGCTCTGTTTCAACGCGCGCGCCACGATAAGGCGCTCAGCCTCGACATCCTCACCGCGCTGACGCTCGAACGCCCGCGTGCGAGCGCGGAGCTTGAGGCGCGGCTGATGGACCCGTTCGCCGAGCGCCATTTCCATGGCTATGTCGAACTGGATTATGCCGAAGCGCTGCGCGACGGCAGCCTGCCCGACAATGTCCATGTCGCCGAATTCTTCTTCAATTCGGGGGCGTGGATGGGCAATGCTGCGATGCAGCAGGCCTATATCAGCGTGAACTATTCCGCAGCCGCGCCCGATGCGCTGCTGACCCGTCCGATCAACCTGCTGGCGCAGCTGATCGCGGTCGATGAAAGCGGGCCGAAGCCGCGCTACAGCCTTGCCTCGAACACTGACGTCACGCTCGATATATTGCCTGAGCTTGAGGCGATGCGCGCAAAGGGCGAACCCTTTCTGATGGTGGGGCAGGTCAATCGCGACCTCCCCTTCATGCCCGGCACCGCCGAAATCTCCGCCGAGCATTTCGACGCGATCCTCGACGATCCTCGCTGCGAATTCCCCATCTTCGCCGCGCCTCGCCGCCCGGTTTCCACGGCGGAATATGTGGCTGGCCTCCACGCCGCCAGCCTCGTCAAAGACGGCGGTACGCTTCAGATCGGCATCGGCTCGCTCGGCGATGCCGTTACCTATGCGCTGATCCTGCGGCACAAGCATAATACGCTCTTCCGCGAACTGATCGCGCAACTGACCGACGAACCCCGCGAAACCGCCCCGTTCGAGCGCGGCCTGTATGGCGCAAGCGAGATGTTCGTCGACGGCTTTCTCGACCTCTACGACGCGGGCATCCTCAAACGCCGCTCGGCCAGCGGGCATGTCCTGCACGGCGCATTTTTCGTCGGCAGCCGCGATTTCTACGACCGGCTGAAAGCCATGCCCGAAGCGCAGCGCGCCGATTTCGACATGACCGGCGTGTCCTTCACCAACACGCTCTATGGCGACGAAGCGGCAAAGCGCCGCGACCGTGTCGATGCGCGCCTTATCAACAACGCGATGATGGCCGATGTGTTCGGCGCGGTGCAGTCCGACACGCTCGCCGATGGCCGCGTCATCAGCGGGGTAGGGGGCCAGCATGATTTCGTCGAACAGGCGCTTGCCCTGCGCGACGCCAATGCGATCCTTATGGTAAAAGCGACCCGCACCCATGACGGCGAAACGCAATCGAACATCGTGTGGCAACTCGACCGCACCACCATTCCGCGGCACATGCGCGACGTCATCATCACCGAATATGGCGTCGCATGGCTGAAAGGGCAGAGCGATGCCGAATGCATCCGCCGCATGGTCGCCATCGCCGATCATCGCTTTGCGGGCGATCTGCTGAAACAGGCGGGCGCGGCGGAAAAGGTAAAGGATGCGAAGATAGAGGTGGGGCAGAACAACCCCGACCGGCTGGAGGAAATCCTGTCAGGACCGCGCGCGACCGGTTTCTTCCCGCAATTCCCGTTCGGCAGCGACTTCACCGATGCCGAAGCACTCGCCATGACTGCGCTGCTGCATCTGAAGCAATGCGGCAGTTCCAAAAAGGCATTGTCGAGAACCCTGCTCGCCGGAATGGCGGCCCGCCCGGGCCCCGAACAGCGCGCTGCGTTCAACCGGATGAAGCTCGGCCACGGCCCCAAAGACATGTTCTATCGCCGCCTCATGCTGGGCGCATGGAAGCTGGCAAGGGGGTAAGGGTACGCTATTGCGCAATTCCGGCTGTGCCGCTATGCCGTGTTATATCGGTAACACGGTTTGCGGGACATGGTCGTGGATGGCGTCATCGGTATCGGCGGAACGCTGCTTCTCCTGCTCGTGATCGGAAGCTTTTTCGGAGTCACAGATCGCCAGCATTTTGCGCCTCGCTGGCTTTTCGTGGCGATGCTGCTGATCGCGGTCAACGATGCCTGTCTGACCCTGGCCTATGGTGCGATGCCCGATCTGATCGGCGGCGAATGGAACTGGGAAGGCAAATTGCTCGCGCTATGTGCAAGCCTCTTCATCGCCAGCCTGCCGGCATTCGGATGGAAGCGCTCCGGCATCACCCTCGGGCAACAGGCGGGTAGCCTGAAAGCGGCAATACCGGTTGCGCTGCTCTATTGCGGCTTTTTCGTCGCCATCGCGCTGATCTTTCCCGGCGGGAAGAGCAATGGCGAAGAGATCGCTTTTCAGTTGACCATGCCCGGTGTCGAGGAGGAAATCTTCTATCGCGGCATCTTGCTGCTTGCGCTCGATCAGGCCTTTAGCGGCAGAATACGGTTGCTTGGCGTGGATTGGGGCTGGGGCGCGGTGCTATCGTGTATGTTGTTCGGAATGGCGCACGCCTTCGGCTATTCCAAGGGGCACTTCTCGTTCGATGCCATGACGATGGCGCTTACCGCGCTGCCGTCTTTCATCGCGGTCTGGCTGCGCCTGCGGACCGGCAGCGTTGCTCTGCCGATAGTGCTCCACAATGTCGGCAATTCGCTGTCGCTGCTGATTTAACCTCGCTTTCAACGCAGGGTGCGCCAAAGCTAAGGCGTCCGCATCCTGACCGGCTTCCCCATCATCGTCGCTCCGGCGCGGGCCGGGGCCGCAAGATGCTGATGCGCCTCGCTGCGGCGGGGTAGGGTAGGATCGCGGATAACGCGTTGGCAAACGCGCGCGGCCCCGGCCTGAGCCGCGGCGACGGGGGCTTCTCACGGCGCAGACCTTCGGTGGGACAAGGGGGGCTTCGCGTGGCCCGGGCTCCCGCCGGGGAAACGGGTTTGTCTCGCCGTCTTCGTATCGCTTTCCCCGGATTTCCCGCCATCGCCCCGGTCTGCTCGCGTGCCGAAGAACACGCCTTTGCGCGAAACCCGCAGCTTTGCGCCATCCTCCCCGGCACTGCCCATGGACATACCGTGAACACCCGTGTTAGTGGGGCAAAATACCCTGAAATCCCCATCCGGCCCATTGCTCTCCCGCTATAAAGGGGGTACACAATCGACCACAGGGTGAATTCCCAGTTTTCAGTTGATTGGCCCCGTGGGCGGTAAGGGCCGTTTGCGGGGATGGGATCGCGTACGCCGCAAAGGGATGAGGCGTGTCAGAACGGGGTGTATATTTCGGCAATGGTTTGCAGCAGGTGGACGACAAGGGTCGTGTCGCCATGCCGTCGAGCCTGCGCGGAACCCTCGAAATGAACTGCCCTGCCGAACCCGGTTCAAAGGGTGCCCGCCAGTTCCTGATCAGCGCGCATGAACGCGCTCCCTGCCTTCTCGCTTATGATCAGGTGCGCGGCGAACAGCGCATCCGTCAGGCGCAGCAGCTTGCCGCCCAGCTTCCCGAAGAGCGCGCCGTCGATGCCGATAACAAGATTCGCGCGATGGCCGGCGGCGGCGATTATGTTCAGTACGATAGCTCCGGCCGCTTCATCCTTGGCGGCTTTCCGCGCTTTCATGCCAATATCGGCAAATATGCCCTGTTTTATGGCGCGGGTGAGGAGATCGAAATCTGGGACCCGGCGACCCTGCTGTCCTATGAACATGCGCTGCCGATGATGGTCAAATTGTGCCGCTATCTGCTCGACCAGAAGGGGATTGAGCTGTGAGCAGCGCCACCCAGCCCCATATCCCCGTGCTGCTGGACGAAGTCATCGCGGCGCTCGCCATTCAGCCGGGCGAGCGGCATGTCGATGCGACCTTTGGCGCGGGCGGCTATACCAGTGCGATCCTCGAGCGGGGAGCCGAGGTGGTCGCCTTTGATCGCGATCCGGACGCGATTAAAGGCGGCCAATCCCTTGTTGCAGCGAGCGATGGCCGGTTGCGGCTGATCGAAGCGCCGTTTTCGGCGCTTGCCGCTGAACTGGAGCGGATCAATGCCGCGCCGGTCGATGGCGTCGTTCTGGATATCGGCGTGTCGTCGATGCAGCTCGATCAGGCGGAGCGCGGATTTTCGTTTCAGGCGGACGGCCCGCTCGACATGCGGATGAGCCAGTCGGGCGAAAGTGCAGCGGACTTCCTCAACACGGCTGAGGAAGAGACGATCGCCAATGTGCTCTACCGCTATGGCGAAGAGCCGCGATCGCGCCGTGTGGCAAAGGCGATTGTTGCGGCGCGCCCGCTGGAAACGACGGCGCAGCTTGCCGCAGTGGTGCGCAAGGCGCTGAACCATCGGCCGCATGAAAAGAAGGATCCGGCGACGCGGACTTTTCAGGCGATCCGGATTCATCTCAACCGCGAACTTGACGAACTGGTCGAAGCGCTGGCTGCGGCGGAGCGGGTGCTGAAGCCGGGCGGGCGGCTGGTCGTCGTGACGTTTCACAGCCTTGAGGACCGATTGGTCAAACATTTCTTTCGCGAACGCAGCGGTTCCATGCCGGGCGGTTCGCGGCACATGCCGGTGGTCGAAAAGGCCGCCGAACCGACTTTTGAAAGCCCGGCGCGCGCGGTGCGCCCGGGAGAAGCCGAATTGCTGCGCAATCCGCGTGCCCGTTCGGCAACGTTGCGCGCGGCCTGCCGCACGGCCGCAGCGCCAAAGATGAGTGGAGGACTATAATGGCGGCCTTTGGGTTCAAGGGGTTCGGATGGTTTCTGTGCACGGCGATCGTCGCGCCCGGATGCTATCTGGTGACGTCGCAAGTCGCGGCGGAGCGCAGCCGCGTCGAATCCGTCAACCGCGCCATTGTCGAGGCGCACAAGGATATTCGCGACCTCGATACGGAGATCAAGACGCGCGCGAATATGGCGCAGCTCGAACGCTGGAACGGCGATCTGCTGGCGCTGTCGGCACCGCGCCCGGACCAGTTTCTGGATGCCGGCGCGCAGGGCGTGGCCGAACTGGACAATGGCGGGCGTCCCGATGGCCCGGTCGCCTATGCCTCGCTGGTAGTGCCGCATGCGCCGGTGCTGACCGACGGGCCGGGCATGCCCGACGCAGCGCCTGAGGCGGCGCTCGACGTCAAGGAGCCCGAGGCACCTGTGCCGGGCCGCGCGGCGGTATCCACGCAGCGCCGCGCAGCGCCGGTTGCCACCGCCGCGCTCGACACCGCAAAGGATCGCACCGTCGCGATGCTCGATGAACGCCTGCTCAGCGAATCGACGCTCGGCGACCTGATGCGCGGAGCCCGTGCGGAGGCAAGGCCGCATTGATCGTCGTCGTCGCCCAGCCCGGTGAGCGCGCCACCGGCGGCAGATCGCCGCTGGTGGCCGCTGCGCATTTGCGGCTGATGATCCTGATGCTGTTGTTTCTGGCGGGCGGCGTGCTGATCATCGGCCGGCTGGGAATGCTTGCCGTTTCGACATCGCCGGAAAGCGCGGGGGCAGCGCCCACCCAGTTCGTGCCGTCGCGCGGCGATATCGTTGATCGCAACGGCGCACCGCTGGCCCGCACGATCGACGGCTGGTCGATCGGCGTGCATCCGCGCAAGGTGATCGGCGACAAGCGCGAGCTCGCGACGAACCTTGCCGCGCTGCTGCCCGATCATGACTTCGCTTATTATTATCATAAGCTTAGCATGGACACGTCGTTCACCTATCTGTCGCGTCGGGCGTTGCCTGAAACCGTGGAGAAGGTGAATGCGCTGGGCGAACCGGGAATTGCGTTCGCGCGCGAGCCGGAACGCCTTTATCCGCAAACCACGCTTGCGGCGCATGCGCTCGGCTTTACCGGGTTCGACGGGCACGGCATGCGCGGGATCGAGCGCGCCTTCGACAAACGGCTGACCGATCCGGCCGAGCGCGCCCAGCCGCTGCAATTGTCGCTCGATCTGCGCGTACAGGCAGCGATGGAGAGCGAACTCAGCCAGGCGATGGCGAAGTTTCAGGCAAAGGGCGCTGCCGGGATCGTCATGGACGTGCATAGCGGCGAATTGCTCGCCATGGTGTCGCTGCCCACGTTCAATCCGAACAATATCCGCCATGCGACTCAGGACGAGCTGCGCAACAATGTCACCCAGGCGCGCTATGAGCTTGGCTCGACGTTCAAGCCGCTCGCCATGGCGCAGGCGATCGACACCGGCACGGTGACGTCGATGGCGCGCCGCTTCGACGCGACCAAGCCGATGAAGGTCGGGCGCTTCACCATTCATGACGATCCGGGCGATGAGCAGGAGCGCTGGCTCAACATTCCCGAAACGCTGATCTATTCGTCGAACATCGCGACTGCGCGAATCGCCGATCTGATGGGCGAGCAGAAAATGCGCGACCTGTTCCACAAGCTCGATTTCGACCGCGAAAGCCCGATCGAGATTCGGGAGAAAATGGCACCGCTGTGGCCGGGCTATTGGGGGCGGACGACGACCATGACCACGGCATATGGCCATGGCATCGCCGTCACGCCGCTGCACCTTGCCACTGCCTATGCCTCGCTGGTCAATGGCGGCATCCTGTATCCGCCGACGCTGCTGAAGGCGGCATCCGACCATCCGGCGAAGGGCAAGCGCGTATTCTCCCCGGCCACCAGCGCGCGGCTGTGCCAGTTGCTGCGGCTGGTCGTGCTCGACGGGACGGGGCGCAAGGGCGATGCGCCCGGCTATCGCGTCGGCGGCAAGACCGGCACCGCTGAGGTGTCGAGCGGCGGCGGCTATTCGCGGCACAAGAACGTGTCGACCTTTGCCGCTGCTTTCCCGATGGACGATCCGCGCTATGTGGTGGTGGCGATGCTCGATTCGCCGGTCGGAACCAAGGAAACCTATGGCTTTACCACTGCCGCGTGGAACGCAGCGCCGGTGGTGAAGGCAGTGATCGAGCGCACCGGACCGGTTCTGGGGGTTCGTCCCGACGAACATCGCGATATCGATGAATCGGACATCACGCCGCTGCTCTGGCACCCGCCGGGCGACAAGACCGCAAAGGATGCGCAATGAAGCTGAGCGCGCTTACCGGCGGCGATGAGACCGCGACCGTAACGGGCTTTGCGATCGATCATCGCAAGGTCGCACCGGGCACCGTTTTCGGCGCTTTCGAGGGCGCTCGGGTGAATGGCGAGGACTATATCGACGCTGCGATTGCGTCCGGCGCGATCGCCGTGGTCGCGCGGCCCGATGCGCGGGTCGAGGGCGCGGTGCATATCGCCGATCGCCGCCCGCGTGAGGCGTTTGCGCTGCTGGCGGCGAAATTCTTCGCGCCTTTCCCGCAAACCAATATCGCGGTCACCGGCACCAACGGCAAAACCTCAGTGGTCGAAATGACCCGACAGCTCTGGCGCATGGCGGGCAGGCACGCAGCGTCGATCGGAACGCTGGGCATCAATATCGAGGGCGATAATGCCAAGACCGGGCTGACCACGCCCGATGTCGTGACGTTCCTGTCCAATGTCGGCGGGCTGGCACGCGAAGGCGTAACGCATCTCGCCTTCGAAGCGTCGAGCCATGGCCTGTCGCAATATCGTACCGAGGGCGTGCCGGTACGCGCGGCAGCGTTCACCAATCTCAGCCGCGATCACCTCGATTATCATGGCGATATGGCGGCCTATCTCACCGCCAAGCTGCGCCTGTTTTCCGAAGTGCTTGCGCCCGACGGCGCTGCGGTGGTGTGGGTCGACGATCCCAATGCTGACCGGGTGATCGACCTCGCTCGTGCGCGCGGCAACCGGCTCATCAGTGTTGGGAAGCATGGCGATACTCTCCGTCTCGTCTCTCGCGATCCGACCTTGCTGGGGCAGGGGCTGGTGATCGCTGCCGGAGGACGGGAATATGCCGTCAACCTGCCGCTGATCGGCGCGTATCAGGCGGCGAACGCTCTGATCGCCGCCGGGCTGGTGATTGCGACCGGCGGGGAGGTGGCGCCGACGCTTGCCGGGCTGTCGCGGCTGCAACCGGTGCGCGGGCGGCTGGAGCGTGCGGTGATTACGCGCAGCGGCGCGCCGGTCTATATCGATTACGCCCATACCCCCGACGCGCTGGAAGCAGCGATGCAGGCGCTGAAGCCGCATGCGGCGGGGCGGCTGATCGTGGTGTTCGGCGCCGGCGGCGATCGCGACCGCGGCAAACGCGAACCCATGGGGCAGGTCGCTGCCGCACATGCCGACAGCGTGATCGTGACCGACGACAATCCGCGGGGGGAGGATCCGGCGGAGATCCGGCGGATGATCCTGAAAGGCGCTCGCGAGGCGCGCGAGGTCGATGGTCGCCGCGAAGCCATCGCCGCCGCCATTGCCGAGGCGAATGCCCAGGACATCGTCCTGATCGCGGGCAAGGGGCATGAACAAGGGCAGATCGTGGGCGACATGGTGTTGCCGTTCGACGACGTCACCGTCGCGCGCGAGGTGGCGGCGTGACGGCCCGGCCCGCCAGTGGGGATTGCACGAAAATAAGAGGCTTTGCGCATGGTTGATCCGCTCTGGACCTCTGCGGAGATCGCCGCTGCCGTTTCGGGAACGGCAAGCGCTGATTTTTCGGTCTCCGGCGTGGCGTTCGATAGTCGCGAGATCGGGCCGGGCGATCTGTTTATCGCGCTGTCGGGCGAGACGACCGACGGCCACCGCTTTCTCGATCAGGCATTTGCGCAGGGCGCCGCCGGCGCGATCGTTTCGACCCAGTGCGCGCATCCGCATGTCCGGGTTGCGGATACCGGCGCGGCGCTGAACGCGCTTGGTGCTGCGGCGCGCGAGCGGATGGCGGGCAAGGTCATCGGGGTGACCGGATCGGTCGGCAAGACGGGCACCAAGGAAGCGCTGTTCGCCGCGCTCAACCGCGTTCGGCCGGGCAGTGCGCATCGGTCGGTCAAAAGCTATAACAACCATACGGGCGTGCCGCTCAGCCTTGCCCGGATGCCGCGCGACACGCGCTATGGTATTTTCGAAATGGGGATGAACCATGCGGGCGAGCTGACCGGGCTGACAAAGCTGGTGCGTCCGCATGTCGCCATCGTCACTGCGATCGCGCCCGCGCATACCGAATTTTTCCGCGACGAAAGTGCAATCGCCGATGCCAAGGGCGAAATCTTTATCGGGCTTCAGCCCGGCGGAACCGCGATCGTTCCGTTCGACAGCCCGCATTGCGACCGGCTGATCGCGGCGGCGAAGCCCCATGCGGCGCGGATCGTGACCTTCGGCCTGAGCGAAGGCGCTGAGGTCCATCCGATCGAGCGGATGCGGACGTTGTCTGGCGGCACCTTCGTGACTGCGCGGCTGGGCGAGACCGAGTTGAGCTTCACCATTTCGCAGCCCGGCGACCATTGGGTGTCGAATTCGCTTGCGCTGCTGGCAGCGGTGCAGGCTGTCGGCGGCGATCTGGCCGCGGCCGGGCTGGCGCTTGCCGATCTGGGCGGGCTGCCCGGGCGCGGTGCGCGCTTCGCGGTGCCGGTGGGCGAGGGCGAGGCATGGATTATCGACGAAAGCTATAACGCGAACCCCTCCTCGATGCGCGCCACGCTCGCCGTGCTCGCCGCGCAGACGGCCACGCGCAAGCTGGCGGTGCTGGGCGATATGCGTGAGCTTGGCGTCGGCAGCGCGGAGTATCACGCAGCGCTTGCCGGGCCGGTCGGTGAAGCGGGCATAAAGTGGGCCATATTGGTGGGCGAAGAGATGAAGGCGCTGGCAAAGGCGCTTGAGGGCAGGATCGATTTCGTCCATGTGCCCGACGCCGCTGCTGCGCGCGACCGCCTGCTGGCGGAACTGGCGCCCGGCGATGCGGTCCTCATCAAGGGTTCGAACGGCATAGGGCTGGGCGCGGTCGTCGCGGCGCTGGCGGGAAAAGGATAATGCTCTACCTCATCGCGGAATATCTGGGCTTTCCCAGTGCCCTTAACCTCTTTCGGTATCTCAGCTTCCGCACCGGCGGGGCGGTGGGAACCGCGCTGCTGTTCGGTCTGATCATCGGGCCGCGCTTCATCGGGTGGCTGCGCGTGCGGCAGGGCAAGGGCCAGCCGATTCGCACCGATGGCCCGCAATCGCACCTTGCCAAGCGCGGCACGCCGACCATGGGCGGGCTGATGATCCTGACCGCGATGACGATCAGCATTTTGCTGTGGATGGACCTTACCAGCCCGTTCGTCTGGGCATGTCTGTTCGTGACACTCGGGTTCGGGTCGATCGGATTCATGGACGATTACGACAAGGTGCGAAAGGCAAGCACGGCGGGCGTTTCGGGCAGGACGCGGCTGCTGGGCGAGTTCATTATCGCCGGCATCGCAAGCTGGCTGATCGTCCAGCAGACCGGCACGCATCTGTATCTGCCGTTCATTTCGGGCGTGTCGATCGATCTCGGCTATTTCTACATCGCTTTTGCCGCGTTCACGATCGTTGCATTCGGCAATGCGGTGAACCTGACCGACGGGCTGGACGGGCTGGCGACGATGCCGGTCATCATCGCCGCGGTTGCATTCATGATCATCGTCTATCTCGCCGGTAATGCGAAATTCGCGGAATATCTCGGCATCCCGCATGTGCCAGGGGCGGGCAACCTCGCCATTTTCTGCGGCGCGATGATCGGGGCGGGGCTGGCGTTCCTCTGGTTCAATGCGCCGCCTGCCGCCGTGTTCATGGGCGATACGGGCAGCCTCGCGCTGGGCGGCGCACTGGGCACGATCGCGGTCGTCGCGCATCACGAAATCGTGCTGGGCATCATCGGCGGCCTGTTCGTGGTCGAGGCGATGAGCGTCATCATTCAGGTGTTTTTCTACAAACGCACCGGAAAGCGCGTGTTCAAGATGGCGCCGATCCACCATCATTTCGAACAGCTTGGCTGGTCCGAACCGACCGTGGTCATTCGGTTCTGGATCATTGCACTTGTGCTGGCGCTTGTCGGCCTGTCGACGCTGAAGCTGCGGTGATCACCAACCCCGCCTGGCGCGGAAAACGCTTTGCGGTGCTGGGGCTGGCACGCTCCGGCGCGGCGAGCGTGCGCGCGCTGGTGGAAAGCGGGGCCGAAGTCACCGCGTGGGACAGCAATGAAGAACGCCGTGCGGAGATCAGCGGCGCGACCCTCGCCGATCCGCTCGACATCGATCTGGACGGATTTGCGGGCGTGGTGGTGTCGCCCGGTGTCCCGCTGAACCGGCATCCGATTGCTGCCCATGCGGCAAAAGCGAATGTGCCGGTGATCGGCGATATTGAGTTGTTCGCTCAGGCCCGCGCAGAGCTGCCGCCGCATAAGGTCGTCGGTATCACCGGCACCAACGGCAAATCGACGACGACCGCGCTGATCCACCATATTTGCGAAACGGCAGGCATCCCCGCCCGGCTGGGCGGCAATATCGGGCTGCCGATCCTTGGTGCCGATCCGCTGCCTGCTGGGGGCGTCTATGTGCTCGAACTGTCGAGCTATCAGATCGACCTTACCCAAAGCCTCGATTGCGATGTCGCGGTGCTGCTGAACATCACGCCCGATCATCTCGACCGCTATGACGGGTTCGAAGGCTATGCGGCGGCAAAGGCGCGATTGTTCGCGATGCAGTCGCCCGCGCATCACGCGATTATCGGCATTTCCGACACGGCATCCTATGCAGTCGCGCGCTCGCTCTCGGCGCGAGGCGAGACGCTGACCAAAATCGCGCCGGGCATCTGTATGGATCAGTCGCGCTGGCCCGCATTGCAGGGACCGCACAATGCGCAGAACACGCTTGCGGCGATCGCTGCGTGCGAAGCGCTGGGTATCGATAACGAAGCGATCGATCGCGGGCTGGAGACGTTCGGCGGACTGCCGCACCGTATGGAGCGCGTGCGCGAGCTGCACGGCGTGCTGTGGGTCAATGACAGCAAGGCGACCAATCCGGCTTCGACCGCGCCTGCGCTTGCCGCCTATGACGGCATCCACTGGATTGTGGGCGGTGAGGCCAAGAGCGACGATCTCGACGCATGCCGTCCCGGCTTTGCCCATGTCCGGCGCGCGTATACGATCGGTGCGGCGGGCGACCGCTTCGCCGAGTTGCTGTCCAGCGAAATGCCGGTCGAGCGGTGCGGCACGTTGAAGGCCGCCATCGAACGGGCGGCGGCGAACGCCGTGCGGGGGGAGACGGTGCTGCTGTCCCCCGCCTGCGCCTCGTTCGACCAGTTTCGCGATTATGAAGCGCGCGGCGATGCGTTCCGGGCTGAAGTGGAGGCACTGGCATGACCGATGTGTGGCGTAGCGGTGGTCTCGGACCCGGCGGGGTAAGCATGAAGGCACGCGTCGAGCAACAGCTTGGCCGGGCGAGCCGGTCGCCGCTCGGCATCTGGTTTCGCGATATCGACCGGGTGCTGCTGCTGATCGCGTTTCTGCTGATCGCCATCGGGCTGGTCGCGGTGGCGGCGGGTTCGCCCGCATCGGCGCAGCGCTATTCGGATGCGGCGCATCAGGTGCCGCCGATGTATTATTTCTGGCGTCAGGTCGGATGGGTCGGCGTATCGGTGCCGGTGCTGCTGGTCGTGTCGATGCTGCCGGTGCATGTTGCGCGGCGCATGGCGTTGCTCGGCGCGCTCGCGTGTCTGGTCTGCCTTGCCGCGGTGCCGCTGATCGGTGTCGATGCGAACGGCGCGCGGCGCTGGATCGGCTATGGCTTTGCGCAGTTTCAGCCGTCCGAATTTCTGAAACCGTTCTTCATCGTGTCGACCGCATGGATTTTGTCGCTGCGCGCACAAGACGACAAATTGCCGGTCATGGCGATCACCGCCGCAATCACCGGGCTGATCGTCTTCCTGCTGATGCTGCAGCCCGATTTCGGGCAGACGATCGTGTTCGGGGCGGTGTGGCTGATCCTGCTGATGGTCGCCGGAATTTCGCCGCGAGTCATGGCGGCGCTGGGGGCGGCCGGGATCGGCGGGATCATCAGCGCCTATCTGTTCTATGACACGGCAAGGGCGCGGATCGACAGCTTCCTGTTCGGCGATGCGGCGGCGGGCGCTGCCGACAGCTATCAGACCGATATGGCGCATGCCGTGTTGACCGCAGGCGGTATATTCGGGCGCGGCCCCGGCGCGGGCACGGTCAAATTCCGCCTGCCCGAAGCGCATACCGATTATATCTATGCCGTGGTGGGAGAGGAGTTCGGCCTGATCGCATGCGCGGTCATCGCGCTGCTGTTCATGGCGCTGGTCGTCCGGGTGCTGGTCAAGCTGCTCGAAGAGGATGACGCCTTCCGCCTGCTCGCCGCTGCCGGGCTGGTGTCGCAGTTCGGGGTGCAGGCGATGATCAGCATGGCCGTGAATACCGGCCTTGCCCCGTCCAAGGGGATGACGCTGCCGTTCATCAGCTATGGCGGGTCGTCGATGATCGCATTGTCGATCGGCATGGGACTGCTCCTCGCATTTACGCGGCGAAACCCGTATCTGGCCCGTTCGTCTTATGGCACCGGGTGGAGTGGTTGATGCGCGAAGCGAAGCGATATGTTCTGGCAGCGGGCGGAACCGGCGGCCATATGGTGCCCGCGGCCGCGCTCGGCGCAGAGCTGAAGCGGCGCGGGGCTGAGGTCGCGCTGGTCAGCGACGCTCGCGGCGTGCGCTTTCCCGGCCTGTTCGACGATATCGACACGCATGTCCTTCCCGCCGGTCGGTTCGGCGGCAAAAATCCGTTGGGCTGGGCAAAGGCGGGTGCGCAGATGTGGCGTGGCCGCGCGATGGCGATCCGCCTGTTCCGCGAGATGCGCCCCGATGCGGTGATCGGGTTCGGCGGCTATCCGGCAATGACTGCGCTGCTCGCCGCGTTCAGCCGCAAGGTGCCGACGATCATCCACGAACAGAATGCCGTGCTTGGCCGGGTGAACCGTCTGGCAGCGGGCAAGGTCGATGGAATTGCCACCGCTTATCCCGATGTCGAGCGGCTCGACGCGAAATATCGCGGCAAGACGCATCTGGTCGGCAATCCGGTGCGAGAGGCGGTGCTGGCGCTGCGCAATATGCCTTTTCCCGTGCCGGAAAACGGTGAACCCTGGCACGTGCTGGTAACCGGCGGTAGTCAGGGCGCGAGCATATTGTCGCAGGTCGTGCCCGACGGGCTGGCGCAACTGCCGCTGCATTTCCGTTCGGCGATGCAGGTGACGCATCAGGCGCGCGCCGAGGATATCGACGCGGTGCGGGCAGGCTATGCTGCGCACGGCATAAAGGCGGAGATTGCGTCCTATCTTCCCGACATGCCCGAACGCCTTGCGGCCGCGCATCTGGTCATCGCGCGCGCCGGTGCATCGACCATCGCCGAACTGACTGCGGCGGGTCGCCCCGCGATCCTCGTTCCGCTGCCCAGCGCGATGGACGATCATCAGACGGCCAATGCGCGCGAAATGACCGAAGCCGGGGGCGCGCGCACGATTCCCCAGAGCGATTTCACCCCCGCTGAACTCGCCCGCCAGATTCAGGCGCTCGGCACCGATGGCGAAAGCCTGACCGCTGCGGCGATGCACGCGCGCAGCTGCGGCCGCCCCGATGCAGTGACCGCGCTCGCCGATCTCGTGGAGGCGATTTCTTCCCCCGAACAGGAGATTGCGCGATGAAGGGCGTCGCGACCGATATCGGCACGATCCATTTCGTCGGCATTGGCGGCATCGGCATGTCTGGCATTGCCGAGGTAATGCACAATCTGGGCTATAGCGTTCAGGGGTCGGATATCGCCGAAAGCTATGTGGTCGAGGGGCTGCGCGCCAAGGGCATCGAAGTGAAGATCGGCCAGTGCGCCGAGAATGTCGACGGCGTCGCGGTGGTGGTGATCTCCACCGCGATCAAGCGCGGCAATCCCGAGGTCGAGGCGGCGCTCGAAAAGCGCATTCCGGTGGTTCGCCGTGCCGAAATGCTTGCCGAGCTGATGCGGCTGAAATCCACCGTTGCGGTGGCGGGAACGCACGGCAAGACGACGACGACCAGCATGGTGGCGGCTTTGCTCGATTTCGGCGGGGTCGATCCCACCGTCATCAATGGCGGCATCATCAACAGCTATGGGTCGAACGCCCGGCTGGGCGCGAGCGACTGGATGGTGGTCGAGGCCGATGAGAGCGACGGCAGCTTCCTGCGGCTCGACGGGACGATTGCGGTCGTCACCAATATCGATCCCGAACATCTCGACCATTATGGCTCGTTCGACCGGGTGAAGGATGCGTTCATCGAGTTCGTTGAGAATGTGCCCTTTTACGGCGCGGCGCTGCTGTGCCTCGATCATCCCGAAGTGCAGGCGATCATTCCGCGTGTCCGCGACCGGCGGATCGTCACATATGGCTTTGCCGGACAAGCGGATATTCGCGGGACCAATGTCACGCCCTATCCGGGCGGCAACCGCTTCGACGCGGTGGTCCGCGCGCGCGACGGGCAGCTTCGCGTGATCGAGGGGATCGACCTTCCCATGCCCGGGCGCCACAATGTTCAGAACGCGCTCGCCGCGATCGGGGTAGCGCTGGAGCTGGGCATCGAGGATGCGACGGTGCGCGAGGGTTTTTCGAAATTCGGCGGGGTGAAGCGCCGCTTCACCAAGGTGGGCGAGATCGAACTTGGCGGCGCGCGTCCGGCAGTCGTGATCGACGATTACGGCCATCATCCGGTCGAAATCCGCGCGGTTCTGTCGGCGGCGCGGGAGAGCGCGACGGGCCGCGTGATCGCCGTGGTGCAGCCGCATCGCTATTCGCGGCTCGGCGACCTGATGGATGAGTTTCAGCAGGCGTTCAACGATGCCGATGCAGTGCTGGTCGCGCCGGTCTATGCGGCCGGGGAAAGCCCGGTCGAGGGGATCGACGCAGCGGCGCTGGCGCAGGGTATCAAATGGCGCGGCCACCGCTCGGCAGCGACGGTCGAGGGGCCGGACGATCTTGCCGCTGCGCTGGCCGGGATGATCGCGCCGGGCGATCAGATTATTTGCCTTGGCGCGGGCGATATCACCAAATGGGCGGCGGGGCTGGCCGATGCGGTGCGCGGTCATCTGACGGAGACGACGAAATGAGCGACTGGTTCAGTACGGCGGTGGCGATGCAGCGCGAAATCCTGAACGCGCAACAGGCGCAGATGGATGCGGCGCGCAAGATGCTCGATATGGGGCAGGAGCTCCACGATCTGCAACGCGCCGGGATCGAGGCGAGCGAAGCCAATATGCGCGCATGGAAGCGCTGGACGAAGATGTGGGGTGGCGGGTGAATGTAGCTGCGCTTCCTGAGACGCGCGGGCGGCTGACGTCCGATGCGCCGCTCGCTCCGCTGGTCTGGTTCAAATCGGGCGGCAGCGCGCAATGGCTGTTCGAACCGAAGGACAGCGCGGATCTCGCTGAATTTCTCGCCGCGATCCCGGCCGACATGCCGGTGATGCCGCTGGGGCTGGGGTCCAATCTGATCGTGCGCGACGGCGGGGTGCGCGGCGTCGTGGTGCGGCTGGGCAAGCCGTTCGCAACGGTCGAGCGGCTTGATGAAATCACGCTTCGCTGCGGCGGCGGGGCGTCGGGTATTCTCGTATCCTCCTCCGCGCGCGATGCAGGGATAGGCGGGCTGGAATTTCTGCGCTCGATCCCCGGCACGGTCGGCGGGTTCGTACGGATGAACGGTGGCGCCTATGGCCGCGAAACCGCCGATATCCTGCTGTCCTGCGATGTGGTGATGCGCGACGGCGAGCGGCGCACGTTCGCCGCCGAGCAACTGAGCTACAGCTATCGGCATAGCGAATTGCCCGATGGGGCGATCGTGACGATGGCGACTTTTCGCGGCTATCCCAAAGATCCGCAGGCGGTGCAGGCCGAAATGGACCGCATCACCGCCGAGCGCGAGGCGGCGCAGCCGTTGCGATCGAAAACCGGTGGTTCGACCTTCAAGAACCCGCCGGGGGAGAAGGCATGGGCGCTGGTCGATGCCGCCGGATGCCGCGGGCTTCGCAAGGGCGATGCGCAGGTGAGCGAGAAACATTGCAACTTCCTGCTCAATCTGGGCAATGCGACCAGCGCCGATATCGAAGCGCTGGGCGAGGAAGTGCGCGAAAAGGTGAAGGCGCAAAGCGGCATTACCCTCGAATGGGAAATTCGCCGGGTGGGGGAGGCGCAATGAGCGGCACTGGACTCAGCGAATACGAAGAGCGCGTCATTTCCAGTGTTCAGGAAAATGGCTACCAAATCGTCTCCGTCTTTGACCCGGAGGACATCACTTCCTCTTTCTCCTATTCGGTGGGTTTCTGGGAGACTGTCGGTCAGCCTGAGATAATTATCCTTGGGCTTGATGGCTCGATGGGCCGGTACGCGGTTGAAGAAGCGTTCCGTCAGTGTCGCAATGGGCTGACCATTACGGACGGGAAAGCGATCGAAGGTTTGCTCAAGGGCTATGACGAGACCTGCGTTGCGCGCCAGGTTCATCCCGACCATTTCGTTCGAGACTATTTCAATTCGGCCATGTGGTACCACCAATGGCGAACCGGACAACCGCTAGCCGCCGCCATGCAGCTCGTTTGGAGCTACAGCGGCTACTATCCTTGGGACGATGAAGCTCCTCAGGAGATTCATGAGGATCAGCCTGTTTTGTATATTGGAAAGCCCCACTGATGAGTCAGACCCTCCACATCGCGGTTCTGATGGGCGGCTGGTCGGCGGAGCGTGACGTGTCGCTGATGAGCGGCACGGGCGTTGCAGATGCGCTGGAAAGCCTCGGCCATCGCGTAAGCCGGGTCGATATGGACCGCAGCGTTGCGACCACGCTTGCCGGGCTGAAGCCCGACCTTGTCTTCAACGCGCTGCACGGGACGCCGGGCGAGGATGGCACGGTGCAGGGCATGCTCGACCTGATGGGGCTGCGCTATACCCATTCGGGGCTGGTCACCTCGGTCATCGCGATCGACAAACAGCTTACCAAACAGACACTGGTGCCGCTTGGCATTCCGATGCCGGGCGGGCGCGTGGTCAAAACGGCGGAACTGTTCGACCGCGACCCGCTGCCGCGCCCCTATGTCCTCAAACCCGTCAATGAAGGATCGTCGGTCGGCGTCGCGATCGTGACCGAGCAAAGCAATTTCGGAAATCCGATCGCGCGCGATGCGAAGGGGCCATGGAACGAATTCGACGAATTGCTCGCCGAGCCGTTCATTCGCGGGCGCGAGCTGACCACCGCCGTGCTGGGCGATGACGCGCTGGCCGTTACCGAACTGAAGCCCAAGAGCGGCTTTTACGATTATGACGCCAAATATACCGACGGGCTGACCGAACATGTCTGCCCCGCCGATGTGCCCGACGAAATTGCAGAGGCATGTCGCCGCATCGCACTAGACGCACATCGCGCGCTTGGCTGTCGCGGCACGTCGCGCGCCGATTTCCGCTGGGACGACAATCTGGGCGTCGACGGGCTGTTCCTGCTGGAGGTTAATACCCAACCGGGGATGACGCCGCTCAGTCTGGTTCCCGAACAGGCGCGGCATATCGGCATGAGCTATGCCGATCTGGTTCAGCGCATCGTTGAAGAGGTGATGGCCGACATGCCGGAGGCGCGATGAGCCGGGCCGCCACCCGAAATACTTCCAGTCCACGCCGCCCCGCAGCCAATGCGAAGCGGCGCAAGGGCGCGCGCGCCAGCCGCCCCTCGATTCTCGACCGGCTGATCGCTGCGCTGCCGGTCAGCCAGCACACGCTCCACCGCATCATCGCATGGACGATTACGGCAGCGATCGGCGCAGCGGCGATTGCGGTCGCGACATGGTTCGGCGTGCCGCAGGCAATCTACACCGGCGCTGCCGAGGCGGTCGGGCGGGCAGGCCTGCGCGTCAATCAGATCGAAGTGCAGGGGCTGAAGCGCATGGATCGCATGTCGGTCTATGCCATGGCGCTCGATCAGCAATCGCGCGCGATGCCGCTGGTCGATCTCGGCACGGTGCGCCAGCGCCTGCTCGGCTATGGCTGGATCGCCGATGCGCGCGTCTCGCGCCGCCTGCCCGATACGCTGGTCATCGACATTGTCGAGCGCCGGCCCGCCGCGATCTGGCAGAATGAAGGCCAGCTGATGCTGATCGATGCGAAGGGCGTGCTGCTCGAACCGGTATCGCCGCAGCGCATGCCCGACCTGCCGCTGGTGATCGGCGACGGCGCGAACGAGCAGGAGCCGCAATTCCAGCTGCTGATGGAAGCAGCGCCCGCGCTGAAACCGATGGTGCGCGCCGCGACCTGGATCGGCAATCGCCGCTGGGACCTGATCTTCAAGAGCGGCGAGCGGCTGCAACTGCCCGAAGGTAAGGCGGAGGCAGCGCGCGCGCTCGCCAAATTCGCCGAACTTGACGGCACGCAGGGGCTGCTGGGCAAGGGCTATATCCGCCTCGACATGCGCGACCCCGCGCGATTGGTGGTGCGCATGCCCGACGAAGATGACAAGGTGATTCAGGGCAGCGCTCCCGCCGCCACGAACAACAGCCAGACCGCGACCGGCGCGGCGGGGTAAAGGGGACAAGCATATGGCACGGCAGGCACCCGAAGGACTGATTACCGCGCTCGACATCGGATCGTCGAAGGTCTGCGCGCTGATCGCACAAAAGGGCGATGGCGGCGAACTGGTCGTGCTCGGCACCGGCCAGCGCGAGAGCAAAGGCGTCAAGCGCGGCTATATCGCCGATATGGCCGCGACCGAGCTTGCCGTGCGCGAAGCGGTGGAGCAGGCGGAAAAGATCGCCGGGTTCAATATCGAGGATGTGTGGGTCAGCTTTTCCGCAGGCGGGCTGATTTCCGACCTCGTAAAGCTGGAAATCGACCTTGGCGGGCACCGGGTCGATCAGAGCGATATCGACCATCTGCTGAAGACCGGGCGCAATGCGATCGATCCCCATGGCCGGATGGTGCTGCACGCGCAGCCGACGCGCTATACGATCGACGGGCTGGCGGGGGTGAAGACGCCGCTGGGCCTGCATGCCGACCGGCTGGGCGTCGAAATCCATGTCGTCGCCACCGAAGGGTCGCCGATCCGCAATCTCGACCTGTGCGTGCGATCGGCGCATCTTGAGGTGCGATCGATCGTCGCGGCGCCGCTCGCCACCGGCCATGCCTGTCTGTCGGATGAGGAGCGCGATCTTGGCGTTGCGCTGGTCGAAATCGGTGCGGCGGTGACGAATGTGTCGGTATTTTCGCAAGGGATGCTGACCGGTCTTGCCTCCATCCCGATGGGCGCGGCCGATATCACTGACGATATCGCCAGCGCATTCGGCACCCGCCGGGCGCAGGCCGAACGGATGAAATGCTTTTACGGTTCGGCCAATATGACGCCGCGCGACAATCACGACATGATTGATGTCGCCCCGGTAGCGTCGGACGATGAGAGCGAGGGGACGCGGATCACGCGGGCGCAGCTGATTGCAGTCATCCGCCAGCGGCTCGACCGGCTGATGGGCGAGATACAGAAAGAGCTTCGCAAGCTGAACTTCGAAGAACCGGTCGGACGGCAGATCGTCCTGACCGGCGGTGGGGCGGAACTTAAGGGCATGGCCGATTATGCGCAACAGGCGCTTGGCCGGACGGTGCGGATCGGCCGTCCGCGCGGGCTGAGCGCGCTTCCCGATGCGCATGCGGGGCCGGGCTTTGCGACGCTTGCCGGACTCGCAATGTTTGCAGCGGCCGACCCGATTGATCTACGGGCGCTCGATCCGCAGCATCAGATGGTGGTGCGGCCCAATGCCGGTGCGGTGCTTCGCCGTTTATGGGCGGCATTTCGGGCGAATTATTAAATGTTGGCGACTTCCGGTCCCGATTGGACTGGAACCGCCGGTTGTGATGATGCACAACGGGTATGAATTCATGCGTTGCCCAAAGTATGGGTACACGGGGAGATGACGAGATGAGTATCGAATTCCTTCCGCCGGAAGTTGACGAGCTGACCCCCAAGATCAGCGTCGTCGGCGTAGGCGGTGCGGGCGGCAACGCGATCGCGAACATGATGCGCGCGGAAGTGCAGGGCGTCGATTTCTTCGTCGCCAATACCGATGCGCAGGCGCTGAAACAGTCGACCGCGCCGAACCGCATCCAGCTGGGCGCGAAGATTACGCAGGGGCTGGGTGCCGGATCGCGGCCCGAAATCGGTCGCGCCGCCGCCGAAGAGACGATCGAGGCAGTGCAGGAAGCGCTGCAGGGATCGCATATGTGCTTCATCGCGGCCGGCATGGGCGGCGGCACCGGCACCGGTGCGGCTCCCGTGATCGCGAAGGCTGCGCGCGACATGGGCATCCTGACCGTCGGGGTCGTGACCAAACCGTTCGCGTTCGAAGGCAAGCGCCGCGCAAAGTCTGCGGATCAGGGCATTGAGGAACTGCACAAGTTCGTCGACACGCTGATCGTCATTCCGAACCAGAATCTGTTCCTGATCGCCAATGCGAACACGACCTTCAAGGAAGCGTTCGAAATGGCGGACGAGGTGCTGCAACAGGGCGTTCGCGGCATCACCGACCTGATGGTCATGCCCGGCCTCATCAACCTCGACTTCGCCGACGTCCGTTCGGTGATGCAGGAGATGGGCAAGGCGATGATGGGCACGGGCGAGGCGGAAGGCGACAGCCGCGCGATCGAAGCCGCGCAAAAGGCGATCGCCAACCCGCTGCTCGACGGGGTCAGCATGAAAGGGGCCAAGGGCGTCATCGTGTCGATCACCGGCGGCGAGGATATGCGCCTGCTCGAAGTCGACGAAGCCGCGAACCATATCCGCGAACTGGTCGATGAGGATGCGAACATCATCTGGGGTTCGGCGTTCAACACCGAACTCGACGGCAAGATTCGCGTGTCGGTCGTCGCCACGGGCATCGAGGACGACGATATTGAGGGCGAGCGTCCGGCAATGCGCGAGCAGCAGGCGCCGACGCGGAGCTTCTCGTTCAACGCGCCGCGCCGTGCCGAAGGCGGCGCTCCCGCGCCTGCGCCCGAACCTGAGCAGCCGGTTGCCGCGGATCGCGACGAGCCGCGCGAATCCTTTGCGCCGTCGCAGCCCAAGGAAGCCCCCCGCGATGCCGGGGATCGCGCTCCTTCGGGACGCGCGTCTGAGGATGAGGACGAATTGCTGCTGGGGTCGGACACGGTCGTTCCCGAATCTGATTCGAACCGCCGCGGCCCCGCGCCGATGGGACGTGCGGAGCGCGACGATGGCGCTGCCGCATCGCAACCGGCCGCCGCGCCGCGCCGCCGCTGGCTGACGCCCGGTCTGGACGATGAGGAAACGAGCGAAGCAAAGCCCGCAGCACCCGCGACCCCGACCGAACGCGACCGGCCGAAGACCGGGGGCACGCTGTTCGAGCGCATGTCGAATGCGCGCAGCACCTCGCGCGAGGAAGACGGCGAAGGCGAGGGGCGTCGCCCGCTCGACATTCCGCGCTTCCTGCACCGTCAGAACAACCAGTAAGCCTCCGGCACCGGCCCCGGTCCGCCGCACATCGCCGCGCGCGGGCCGGGAGCCGCTCCGGTGCCGGGCAGGATCGCACCTTCGGCGCCATCGCCTGCCGGTTATCCGTTCCGGCGGTACGGCCCGTCGATTTTTGATTCGCATCCTATTGGGTTGTGCCTTGATCCCCTTTACCGCCGGTCAGGAATGAGAATCGGAAGCTCTGTTCGCTATGCGGCGGCTGTGGCCGCGCTCCTTGCCGCCTCGATCGGTGGCATTGCGGGTGCGCAGGAGGTCGTGCTCGGCCCCACGCCCAATGCCGACCGGCTGGCCGAGGATATGCGCACGCTGGCGCGCGATCCCGACAATGTGGATGCGTTGATCTCGGCGGGGCTGCTGAACGTGAAGCTGGCCGATCCGGCGGCCGCGCTGCAATTTTTTGAACGAGCCGAGAAACAGGCACCGAACGATCCGCGCATTCCGGCGGGGCGCGCGTCGGCGCTGGTCGCGATGGAACGTCCCGGCGAAGCGCTTCGCCTGTTCAACAAGGCGGAAGCCGAGGGGCTCGACCCGGCGCGCTATGCGGCCGATCGCGGTCTTGCTTATGACCTGTTGGGCCATCCGCATCTGGCGCAGCGCGACTATCGGCTGGCAATGGCGAAAAACGGGTCGGACAACGAACTGACCCGGCGGCTGGCGCTGTCGCTCGGCATTTCGGGCGATACCGACAAGGCCGCTGACCTGCTCGAACCGTTATTGCGCAAACAGGATAAGGCCGCATGGCGGGCACAGGCCTTTATCCTTGCGATGAACGGCGATGCGGCGGGGGCGAACAAGATCGCTTCGACCATGTTCCCCAATTTCGGCCCCGATTTCGCGCCTTATTTTCGCGAGCTGGCGCGGCTGTCTCCGGCGGAGCGGGCGCATGCGGTGCATTTCGGGCGGTTGCGGCTGGGGCCGGATCAGCTTGCCGATGCGCGGCTCGCGCCGTCGCTGCCCGCCGAGCAGGCGGAGACTCGAGTCGCTCAGGTCGAACCGGTGCGCAAGGCGAAGAAGCAGAAGCGCGGTCGCACCGGACGTAGCAACAAACGCCTTGCCCCGCCGGTAACGCGGGCTGAACCGGTTGCCGAAGCGACACCCACGCCCACGCCCACGCCCACGCCCACGCCTGCGCCCACGCCCCCCTCCACGCCGCCGCCTGCGGCCACGGCGGCAGTGCGGCCGCCCGAACGCACTGCGGTCGCCCCTTCCGGCGCGACCAATACAGCCTCCGCCCGCCCGGCGACGGAAGTGTCGCAACGCCCCGCTGCACCGCGCCAGGCAAGCGCGCCGCTCGCGCCGCCGCCTGCGGTCACTGCATCGGGGCGCATGGTCGATGTCCGGCCCGCCGCAACCCCGGCAAAGCGCACGCCGGTGCATCAGCCGAGCAACAGGCTGGCCGCGATCATGAGCGGCGTCGGCGTTCCGGCGAGCGAACTGGGCGTCACGCCCGTCCGCCCCGTCGCCGAACAATCCGAACAAGGCGCGAGCGAAGCGCAACAGGCACAGGAAAAGCCGGCAAAGCCGGAGCCTAAGCCGAAACCCAAGGCAAAGCTGCCGGTCGAAACCGATCCCGCGCGTCACTGGGTACAGGTGGCGGGCGGCGCGAATGAGGATATGCTCGCGCGCGCCTATAAGCGGGTGGCCGACGATGCGCCTGAACTGTTCCGGGGCAAAACGGCGTGGACCGCGAAGCTGCGCGCGACCAATCGCGTGCTGGTCGGCCCGTTCGACAGTGCGGGCGATGCACAGGATTTCGTCAATGCGCTTGCCAAAAAGGGCGTATCGGCCTTTGGCTGGAACAGCGAAAAGGGCGAAGCCGTCCAAAAGCTGAAGCTGAAATGAGCGGGCTGGCGCCCTGGGCCTGCGACCCGGAGCGCACGCGCGGCAGGCTTCACGAAGAACAAAAAGAGACTCGCGGCCCGCGCGATGCTTTTCAGCGCGATCGCGACCGGATCATCCATTCGATCAGCTTTCGTCGTCTGCGCCACAAGACTCAGGTGTTCATGGCGCCCGACGGAGATCATTTCCGCGTCCGCCTGACTCACAGCCTTGAGGTGGCGCAGATCGGGCGGACGATCGCGCGCGCGCTCGGCCTCAATGAAGACCTGACCGAAGCGCTGTGTCTGGCGCACGATATCGGCCATCCGCCGTTCGGCCATGCGGGGGAGGCGGCGCTGAAACAGGCGCTCAGCGCCGATGGCGGGTTCGACCATAATGGCCATACGCTGCGTCAGCTGACATGGCTCGACAGTCCCTATCCGCGCTGGCGCGGCCTCAACCTCAGCTGGGAAACGCTTGAGGGGCTGGCCAAGCATAATGGCCCGGTGCGCCGTCCCGGCTGGGCACTGGCCGAAGCGGATGCGGCATTCCCGCTCGACCTCGGCTCGCACGCGTCGCTCGAAGCGCAGGTCGCGGCGATCGCCGACGATATCGCCTATGACAATCACGATATCGACGATGGATTGCGCGCGGGGTTGCTGACGCTGGAGCAATTGCTTGACGTGCCGCTGGTCGCGCGCGGATGGGATGCGGTTCGGCAGCGGCATTCGGATGTCCCCGAAAAGCGGCTGATCGGCGAGCTGATCCGGTCGCAAATCGGGCTGATGGTCAACGATCTCATCGCCGAAACCCGACGCCGGATCGAAGAAAGCGGCGTCGACAGCGCCGATGCGGTGCGCGCCGCCGGGCACACGCTGGGCAGTTTCTCCGACGAAATGCGCGACGACGAACGGCGGCTGAAGAAATTCATGTACGCCAATCTCTACCATCATCCGCGCCAGCTTGCCGCCGCCGACAGCGCGCATGGCATTGTCGCCGGGCTGTTCGCGGCCTATCGCGCCGATCCCGCGCTGATGCCCGAAGGCTGGCCCGACCCGATGCCGCAGGATTCGACCGGGCGAAACCGCCACATCGCCGACTTCATCGCCGGCATGACCGACCGTTATGCGATCCAGCGCTATCGCGAAGTGGTAGGAGAGCCCTGCTTGGACGGGCTATTCTGATTCTTTATTGCGGTGCAGCGGCGACGCTCCTACCGCGCCCGACATGAGCAACGCGACCCATCCGATCGACCGTGCCGGCCTTTTTATGGGTGCCGGCGCCTATCTCTGCTGGGGGCTTTTGCCGCTCTATTTCAAGGCGGTGAAGTCGGTTCCGGCGGTCGAGGTGCTCGCCAACCGCATCTGCTGGGCGCTGGTACTGCTGCTTGCCATCACCTTCATCACCCGGCGCACCGACAAATTGCGCGCGGTATTCACCAGCTGGCGCGTCGTCGCGATGCTGGGGCTGAGCGCGCTGCTCATCTGCCTCAACTGGCTGACCTATATCTGGGCGGTGCAGAATTCGCATGTGCTCGAGGCCAGCCTTGGCTATTTTCTCAATCCGCTGATCAACGTTCTCCTCGGCATGATCTTTCTCGGCGAGCGGCTGAACCGGGTGCAGAGCTTCGCCGTGGCGCTCGCCGCTGCCGGGGTGGCGGTGCTCGCGGCGGGCGCGGCGGCAGGGCTGTGGATCAGCCTGACGCTCGCGCTTTCCTTCGGATTTTACGGGCTGGTGCGTAAAATGGCACCGGTGCAATCGCTCGAAGGGCTGGCGGTAGAGGCGATGCTGCTGCTCCCGATTGCGAGCGGCTATCTGATCTGGAGCGCGGCGGCTGGCACGATTGCCTTTGGCAGTTCGGTCAGCATCACCGTGCTGCTCGTCCTGCTCGGCGCAGTGACGGCGGCACCCTTGCTGTTGTTCAACGCCGCTGCCCGGCGGCTGCGCTATTCGACGCTTGGCCTGTTGCAATATCTGGCTCCGACGCTGCAATTCCTGCTCGCGGTGCTGGCGTTCGGCGAAGCGATGACGACGCCGCATATCATCTGCTTCGCGCTGATCTGGACCGGCCTCATCATCTATGCCGGAGACGGGCTGCGCAATGCCCGGCGAATGCGCCCGGCACCGGCCGAGTGACAGAGGCGCTTTGCGGATCGGCGCTGTTGCGCTAACTGCGCGCGCATGACTACGCTTTACGCTCGCTTTGCCGATCATCTCAATCATGCCCTCGACGCGCTGGTCGCATCGGGCGACCTGCCCGAAGGGCTCAACCGCGCACCCATCACCGTGGAGCCGCCGCGCGATTCTGCGCATGGCGACCTTGCCACCAATGCCGCGATGGTGCTGGCCAAGCCCGCCAAAACCAATCCGCGCGCGCTCGCCGAAAAGCTGGTCGAAAAGCTGAGCGCGATCGACGAGGTGGCAAGTGCGGAGCTTGCCGGGCCCGGCTTTATCAACCTGCGGCTTGTCGATGACAGCTGGCGCGGCGAACTCGAAAATATCCATGCGCAGGGCGATGGGTATGGCCGCTCGACCATGGGCGATGGCGTGACCGTCAATATCGAATATGTCTCCGCCAACCCTACGGGCCCGATGCATATGGGCCATTGCCGCGGCGCGGTGGTCGGCGATGCGCTCGCCAGCCTGCTGGAATTTGCGGGCCACAAGGTGATCCGCGAATATTATGTCAACGATGCGGGCGGGCAGGTCGATGTCCTCGCGCGCTCGGCGCATCTGCGCTACCGCGAAGCGCTGGGCGAGAGCATCGCAATCCCCGAAGGGCTGTATCCGGGCGAATATCTGAAGCCCGTCGGCGAAAAACTTGCTGCCGAATATGGCGACAAATATGTCGGCGCGGACGAGAGCGAATGGCTGGGCCTGTTCCGCAAACAGGCGGTTGCCGCGATGATGGAGATGATCCGCGCCGACCTCGCGCTGCTCGGCATCCATCACGATGTTTTCGCGTCCGAGGCGGAGCTTCAGGCGGCGGGCAAGCCGGAAGCTGCAGAAAAATGGCTGCGCGAGCACGACCTCGTCTATGACGGCATGCTCGAAGCGCCGAAGGGAGAAACGCCCGAAGACTGGGAACCGGTCGAACTGCCGCTGTTTCGTTCGACGAAGTTCGGCGACGATCAGGACCGTCCGATCAAAAAATCGAACGGCGCATGGACCTATTTCGGGGCCGACCTCGCCTATCACTTCCAGAAGAGCGAGACCGCCGATCAGCTGATCGACATCTGGGGCGCCGACCATGCCGGCACGGTCAAGCGCATCGTCGCCGCCGTCGCCGCGCTGACCGGCGGCAAGACGCGCTTCGACGTCAAGCTGGTGCAGATGGTGCGCCTGCTGCGTGGCGGCGAGCCGGTGAAAATGTCCAAACGCTCGGGCAATTTCGTCACGCTCGCCGATGTCGTGAACGAAGTGGGCAAGGATGTCGTCCGCTTCACCATGCTGACGCGCAAGGCCGATGCGCAGATGGATTTCGACTTTGCCAAGGTGGTCGAAGCGTCGAAGGACAATCCGGTCTTCTACGTCAATTACGCCCATGCCCGCATCGCATCGCTCAAGCGCCGCGCCACCGATGCAGGGATCCTATGCGACAGCGTCGACCTGTCGCGGCTCGACGCGCAGGAACTCGCATTGGTGAAGCGCGCGGCGCAATTCCCCCGGCTGGTAGAGGGCGCTGCACTCGCGCGCGAACCGCATCGCATCGCGTTCTATCTCTACGATCTTGCCGCCGATTTCCACGCGCTGTGGAATGTCGGCAATGACCAGCCGGGTCGCCGCTTCGTTGTAGCAGAAGATGCGCCGCTCACCTGTGCGCGGCTGTACCTCGCCGATGCGATCGGGCAGATTATCCGCAACGGCTTCGCGATCATGGGGGTCGAGGCGGTTGAGGAGATGCACTGATGCGCATGGGCAGCGCCGGCGAGGATCATGAGGACGACCGGCTGAGCTGGCTGGAAAAGGCCGAAACAGCGGAGCGCGATGAGAACGGCTCCGGACTGGGCGGCGTTCTGGTGCTGGTGGGAATCGGACTTGCGCTGATCGCCGCCGCGATTTTCGGCTGGTGGTGGTTGCACAGCAGCCATGGCGCGTCCGGATCGGGCGATCTGATTCAGGCGCAGCCCGGCCCCTATAAGGTAAAGCCCGGCGACACCGGCGGGATGAAGGTCGCCGGTGACGGCGATCTGCGCTTCGTTACCAGCGACGGCGGCATTTCGAACGGATCGGTCGATATCGGGGCGATTCCCGAGGAGCCGGTGGCGGGTTCGCGTGCACCGGGGCCAAAGCCGGGGGCTGACGCGGGCGCCACGAAAGTGGTCGCACCGGTCCCGCAGGATGCAGCCGAGGTAGCGCCGCGGAAAACCATGATTGCGCCCTCGACCGCTCCCGGCCGGAGCAGCGGATCGCTGGTCCAGCTCGGCTCCTTCCCGAATAAATCGCGCGCCGACAGCGCGTGGAAGCGCCTCTCCGAACGCTTCGCCTATCTCGCGCCGCTCAGCCCGTCGGTCGAAAAGGCGGAGGTGAACGATTCGACCGTCTATCGCCTGCGCGTCAATGCGGGCAGCGCACCGCAGGCAAAGGAGCTTTGCGGCAAGCTGAAAATCGCAGGCGAGAATTGCTATATCCCATGATCGGGCAGGGAGGCGCGCCCGCCGCGACAACACGTGCCTTTGCCCGGCGGATGCGATAGCCATGCCCCTATGAAACCGGTCATTCACGCCCTGTCGGGCACCAGCCTTACCGCCGATGAGCGCAGCTTTTTCGCCGATAGCGACCCGGCGGGCTATATCCTCTTCCGGCGCAATGTCGAAAACCGCGAACAGCTTCGCGCCCTCACCGATTCGCTGCGCGCACTGGCCGGACGCGACGATCTGCCGATCCTGATCGATCAGGAGGGCGGGCGCGTCGCACGGATGCAACCGCCCGAATGGCCCGCTTTTCCCGCTCCGGCCGTTTTCAGCCGTCTGTACGATATTGCACCTGCCTCGGCGATCGAAGCGGCGCGGGTGAATGCCCAGGCACTGGGGCTGATGCTTTCCGAGGTCGGGATCAATGTCGATGCGCTGCCGCTGCTCGATATCGTCCGGCCCGAAACCAGCAATGCGATCGGCGACCGCGCGCTCGGCGACGAACCGCTGCGCGTCGCCGCGCTCGGCCGGGCGACGATCGACGGGCTGCGCAAAGGCGGAGTGGTCGGCATCGTCAAACATATGCCCGGCCATGGCCGCGCGGTGGTCGACAGCCATAAGGAGCTTCCCGTCGTCGATGCTCCGGCGGACGCGCTGGAGACCGATATCGCGCCCTTTGCGACGCTGAAGGACGCGCCGATGGGGATGACCGCGCATGTCGTGTATCGCGCATGGGACGAAAACCGCCCCGCCACGCTTTCGCCCACCGTCATCAGCGAGATTATTCGCGACCGGATCGGTTTCACCGGTCTGCTGATGAGCGACGATCTTGATATGAAGGCTTTGTCGGGCAGCGCGGGCGAAAAGGCCGCAGGCGCGATCGCGGCGGGATGCGATCTTGCGCTCGAATGCTGGGCGCGCATGGAAGAGATGGTCGACATCGCAGCGGCGCTGGGCGAGATCACGCCCGAAAGCCGCGAACGGCTAAGCCGTGCCATGGCGACGATCGCCGACGGCCCGGAGGATGCCGATTTCGCCGAACTTATCGCAAAGCGGGACACACTCCTCGCGCTAAGCTGAAATACCGCTCGGCCCGCCCCCCCATATCGCGAGCCATATCCCAACGTCATCCCCGCGAAAGCGGGGATCCAGAATCTCAAACGCGGCCCCGTTTCACTGGATTCCGGCCGGCATAGTATCGGCGATGCCCAATCGACCAAAAACCAACCGGCGCTGTGGCAAACTATCGATCCCATCAAAAATCCCGCTGTCCTACACAGCCGCATTCTGTCACACCCCGCGCCATGCTTCGCGCTTCGGCTGCCTCTTCCACCGCTCCCGTCCCCGCAGCGCGCTTTACGGGGAGCGGGAGGAAGGGGGGACGTAGTGTGAAGTTCCACAACTTCCGCGCTCGCTTGCCTGCTGCGATGCTTGCTCAGGCCCGGACGACTCGCTTACCCTGCGCCATGCCCGAAACGACCGCAGACGATCAGGACACGCTCGAACTGGATATCGAGGGCTGGGAAGGGCCGCTCGACCTGCTGCTCGCGCTTGCCCGCACGCAAAAGGTCGATCTGCGCGAAATCTCGATCCTCGAACTGGTCGAACAATATCTCGGCTATGTCGAAAATGCCCGCGCGCTGAAGCTGGAGGTCGCGGCGGATTATCTCGTCATGGCGGCATGGCTCGCCTTTCTCAAATCTTCGCTGTTGCTGCCGCGCGATCCCGAAGTCGAACCCAGCCCCGAAGAGCTTGCCATGCGTCTGCAATTGCGGCTCGAACGGCTGAATGCGATGCGTGAGGCGGCGGCGCGGCTGATGGCGCGCGACCGGATGGGCCGCGACATCTTTCCACGCGGCGCGCCCGAGGGGCTGCGTACCGTCCGCACCGCGCGCTGGCAGGCGGAGATTTACGACCTTATCTCTGCCTATGGCCGGGTCAGTGCGCGCACGCGGCCGGTCCTGCATGTCGTGGCGCAGCGCCCGGTGATGACGCTGGAAACCGCGATCCGCCGGGTGGAATCGATGCTGGGCGAACGCATCGACTGGGCAATGCTGGCAAGCTTCCTGCCCGATGTCGCCGATCCCGGCTTTCGCAAATCGGCGCTTGCCTCCAGCTTTCTGGCCGCGCTCGAACTGGCGCGTCAGGGCAAGGTGGAATTGCGCCAGCAATCGGCGTTTGCGCCGCTCTATCTGAAGGCACGGCAATGACTCCGCCGGATGAGACCATGCGTGCGGTGGAGGCGCTGCTCTTCGCTGCCGAAGCGCCGATGACGATTGCCGAAATCCGCGGCCATATCGGCGATGCCGATATTCGCGCCGCGCTTGATGCTTTGGCTGAGGATTATGCCCCGCGCGGCATTCACCTCGTCCGGCGGGAGAATCGCTGGCATTTCGAAACGGCGGGGGACCTGGCGCATTATCTGCGCCGCGATCGCGAGGAGCCGCGCAAATTGTCGCGCGCCGCCACCGAAACGCTGGCGATCATCGCCTATCACGAACCCGTCACCCGCGCCGAGATCGAATCGATTCGCGGTGTTCAGATATCGAAGGGCACGCTCGATGTGCTGATGGAGGCGGGGTGGGTGCGCCCTGCGGGCCGCCGCGAATTACCCGGGCGGCCGCTGCAATATGCCACGACGCCCGGCTTTCTCGACCATTTCGGTCTGGCGAGCCGCCGCGATCTGCCGGGGATCGACGATCTGCGCGCCGCCGGTCTGCTCGATCCCGTCGACCTTGTCATGGAACAGGCGAGCATGGGATCGGATGACGATGAGGTGGAAAGCTGTAACAATAATGGGTAATAAGGGGTGAACCGGGAAGCGCATTTCTGTCTTTCGCGCTTTCCCTGCTATCGGAGGAACACCATGGGTGGCCTGAGTATCTGGCATTATCTCGTTCTGGGAATCGTTATCCTGCTGCTGTTCGGCAAGGGCCGGTTCTCCGACATGATGGGCGACGTCGCCAAGGGTATCAAAAGCTTCAAACAAGGCATGACCGACGAAGAAGAGCCGAAGGATTCGAAAAGCGGGAAGGAACCTTCGCGGATCGAGTCCAAGCCGGTCAGCGAACCGCATTACGAGCACGAAGCCGACCGTCACCGCGAAGAGCGTTGATTTTTCGCCGTTGAACATGGCCGGGCGCTTCGCCGCCCCGGCCCGACAGGACGTACATGCTTGACATCGCTCCGACCGAGCTGATCGTCGTCGCGCTGGTCGCGCTCGTGATTATCGGTCCAAAGGATTTGCCCAAGGCGATGCGAGTCGTCGGCTATTGGGTGGGCCGTGCCCGTTCGGTCACGCGCCAGTTCCGCTCTGGCTTCGACGCCATGGTCCGCGAGGCGGAACTGGCCGAAATGGAAAAGAAATGGGCAGAGGAAAATGCGCGGATCATGCGCGAACATCCCGGCCCGACTCCCGCGCCGCTTCCTGCACCCTCGGATGACGGCGGCGCAGCGCATGGCACCGCCAGCGAAGGTCCGGATCCGGAAAATTCGGCTGTGATGACCGAAAAACCGATGATTGTGGACGAACAGGATGCGCCGGCGCCCCCGGCGGGCGAGGACAACCCGCCGAACGCCGACGCGCCCGAATCCGACCGTCCGGCGGGTGATAAGCCGCAATGAGGGACATCGACGACAGCCAGGCACCGTTGCTCGACCATCTGATCGAGCTCAGGCGACGGTTGCTATATTGCGTGGCGGCGCTGCTGGTCGCGTTTTTCGCCTGCTATGCCTTTGCCGAGCAGATTTTCGCGTTTCTGGTCCAGCCGCTGCTCCATGCCGGGCAGCAAAAAATCATCTTTACCGAGATTTTCGAGGCCTTTTTCGTCCGGATCAAAGTGGGGTTCTTCGCTGCGCTGATGGTCTCATTTCCCATCATCGCCAACCAGCTCTGGCAGTTCGTCGCTCCCGGCCTCTACCGGCAGGAAAAGCGGGCGCTGCTCCCCTTTCTGCTGGCGACCCCGGCGCTGTTTCTGCTGGGCGCGGCCATGGCTTATTATGTCGCCGTTCCGGTCGCGCTGCATTTCCTGCTGAGCTATCAGGGGAATTTCGGCGGGATCGAGCAGGAGGCGCTGCCCTCGGTCGGCAATTATCTCAATTTCGTGATGCAGTTCCTGTTCGCCTTCGGTCTCGCGTTCCTGCTGCCGATCCTGTTGATGCTGCTCGAACGGGCCGGGATCGTGACTCGCCAGCAGCTTGTCGGCGCACGCCGCTATGCGATCGTCGGTGCCTTTGCGATTTCGGCAGTGCTCACCCCGCCCGACATCGGATCGCAGCTGCTGCTCGCGGTGCCGCTATGCATTCTCTACGAGCTCGCGCTGATCGGCATCTGGTTTACCGAGCGTAAGCGCGAACAGGCGGCGGAACAGGCCGATACCGCCTGATCGTTCTCCTGGGTCAGCGATAGACGCAAAAAAGGCCGCGAGTTTCCTCGCGGCCTGAAGCGTGATCAAGGGGGAATTATTATTTCGCGTCGTCGGCCGTTTTCGCCACTGTATCGCCCGCCGACGATACGTCACGGCCAACGCCTTCGACCGTATTGCAGGCCGAAACCAGCATAACGCCGGCAAGTGCGGCAACGGTCAGAAACTTCTTACGCATGTCGATCTCCATCACTCGCTGGATCGTTCCGGGCGGGGCGGATATGCCCGCGATCGCCCGGGCCGATCCGATCCAATGGCCGGAGCATTTGCCGATCCCGCCGCCAGTTCGGCGCTATGGGATCGATGCTCAGAGCGAAAGAAAAATGCCCCAAAGCGCGAAACGTTCCGTATCGGCAATGACAGCGCGGAGCAGGAAGGGCTGATATAATTTAGGCCCGGAAGCACCACCGGGGGGGGGGAGGGGGTTGATGCTTCCGGGCCCATGTCTTGGATAGCGAGAGCGGGGGGGCAAAAGGTCGCTATCCGAAGTGTAGAACGTGATCGGGCGATGGTGGTTCCTGACGTCCGGCAAATTTTTATCGGCCTGCGAATTTCGGCGGGAACTACGCGATTCCCAGCACCGGAATGCTGATTTCATACGCGCCGGCCAGCGGATCATGGTGCAGCTGGGCACGCAATTGACGGGCAAGGCCGAGAATGATCCGGCCATAACGCTGCTCCGTGAGCAGGTCGAAGCGATCGCTTTGGATCAGCGCGAGCGAGCTCAGCCGAAGAATTGCGCATTGCGTCTTTTCGGCGGGTTTCAGCGAGATGTTGATCGCGGCCGTCGGCGAACATTTCATCGCCAGCTCGACCAGCTCGGTGAGCAGAAACGCGACCGCGACCGCGGTGTCCTGCGACACCAGAAACGGGTCGAGATCGAGCATGATGCGCAGACCCGACGATGCCGGCGGCGCGGTCGCACGAATGTTGGACGCAAGTTCCCCGAGCACCGAGCGCAGTTCCAGCCCGCGATTTTCTTCCATCTCCGCATAATGATAGCGATGCACCACGGCGAGTGCGTCGACACGGCGCTGGATCGAGGCATAGGCCTGCCCCGCTTCCTCGCCATGCGCGCTGCGTGCGTGGAAATTGATCAGGCTGGCGATGACCTGAAGATTATTCTTCACCCGGTGATGGACTTCGCGCGTCAGACGCGTCTGGCGTACCAGCCCTTCGGCAAGATCGGCTTCATGTGCGCGCACCGTCTTGCTGATCTCGACAAACGTATCGCCGAGCTCGCGAATCTCCTGCGCGGGCATGTGGCTGATCGGTACGGGGTCGATCACTTCGCCGGGCTTATATTCGCCGACATTGCGGCGCAGGCGGCGCAGCGGGCGGATGAGCAGCCGGTCGACCACGAACCAGCCTATCCCAGCCGCCGCTGCCCACATGATCAGCGGCAGCAGCATGGATACCAGCAGCGGCGACGTGATCGGCGCAGCGCGCACCGACATATCGAGACTGATTCCGTCCAGGCCGAGCGGGGTCTCTATCTCCTCGCGCCGGTCGAGCGGCCCCCGCGAAGCAAGCGTTTCAAGCGTAAGATGCGTATCGTCGCGCGTCAGCGAAGCAGCATAGGGCGGAACGAACCCGGAGGGCCGGGCGACGCGGGAAAGGAAATCGGTCGGGAAAAATGCCACAGCATGCGCCGGCGACTGATCGCTGCGCACCGATAGAAGCAGTCCCTTGCCGGCAATGATCTCTGCATTGAACCGATCACCGGGATCGGGTTCGGGCACCGGATAGGTCATTTCGTCGCCGCACAGCAGCCGCTGATCGGGACCATAGACGGCGAATTTGGTTCCGGCGGCGAATTGCTGCGCGAATACGCCCTGAACACGGGCGCAGCCGGGCCGGTTCCCGGGATCGCGTTCGAGTGCGTTAAGGGCGACGCGAAGCGCGGTCATATCGCCGACAAGTTCATTGGCGAGCGATCGCGATCCCTCTGCAGCGGCGACCCTCAGTCGGGCGCGCGCCTCCAGATCGGCGACCCGCGTGGTTTGCAGCGTCGCGAAAAAGGCAATCAGGGCGAGTGGCAACAGGGCGCCGCTCAGAATGAGAAAAACCTTTGCCCCGGTGGGCAATCGGGCCAGCGCGAAGGCCGACCTGTCAGCCGTTTCGCGCTGTCCTTCTGAATCGGTCATCGCATCACAAGGTCAGCCGAGTTTTTTCAGAAGGTCGAGCATCTCGTCCGGCACATCTTCGTCAATTGCCTCGCGATATACCGCGCGCAACGCGTTGCCGACATCGCCGTCGGACCCCTTCTTTCCCGGAGCCGGCGACTTGTCTTCCTTCGGCACTGCCTTGTCTTCCTGCTGTCGATCGGCGTCGGATCGCACCATTTTCCCCTCAAAAATTCGGCCGCAATTCGCCGGAAAACGCGGATACGTCAAGACACCGGCTACGCAGTACAGGGCGCTTTACCCCGTCATTTGATCGGTATGAAACCAAATAGACTTTCGTTGGTTCCATGGTCTGGCGCTTTTTGGGGGCGGCGGCTACGCATTCCGCTTCCGGTATTGTTCAAAATGACGTTCCCGGCACAATTTCCGCCGGTAATCTGTAGGAGACGCATCTACCCATGTCGCTAGGACAGCAGCTTGCACCGCACCTTCCCTTTCTGCGGCGCTATGGCCGGGCCCTCACGGGCAGCCAGCAGGAAGGTGACCGCTATGTTCGCGCCGCGCTGGAGGCGATCGTGGCGGCGCCCGAAGAATTTCCGAAGGATGTTGATCCGCGTCTCGGCCTGTATCGCATGTTTCAGGGCATCTGGTCCTCGACCCATCCCGACGACTGGGAGGCGCGTGAGCAATCCTCGGGCGGTGAAGCAATCGCACGTGCGCGTCTCGCCCGGATCGCTCCGGTATCGCGTCAGGCGCTGCTGCTGACGGCAATGGAAGGTTTCACGGTAGAGGATACCGCCTATCTGATCGATACCACTCCCGAAGAGGTCGACCGGCTGGTCAGCGAGGCGCTGGAAGAAATCGAGAAACAGACCCGGTCCAAAGTCCTCATCATCGAGGACGAGCCCATCATCGCGATGGACATCGAAACCATCGTTCGCGATCTTGGTCATGATGTGACCGGCGTCGCCGTTACCCGCGACGAGGCCGTCGCGCTTGCCATGGAGGATCGCCCCGGTCTGGTGCTGGCCGATATCCAGCTTGCCGATGACAGTTCGGGCATCGACGCGGTGAAGGACATTCTGGAAGAGTTCAATGTTCCTGTGATCTTCATCACCGCGTTCCCCGAGCGACTGCTCACCGGTGAGCGGCCCGAGCCGACCTTTCTCATCACCAAACCGTTCCAGCGTTCGACGGTCAAAGCGGCCATCAGTCAGGCGCTCTTTTTCGATCAGACCACCGTTCCGGCGGAAGGTTGAAATACGATACGGACCCAAAACGAGTTTCGGAGGTTGAATCCACATGACCGATAAAGACGAAGAAGTTCATGTGGATACCGACCGGGCCCGGGCGGGGGCAACGCCGCACATGACCCGGTACATCCTTGCGATCTCGATGGTCATCATCGTGATTATTTTTGCCGTCATCGTATGGAGCGGAACCTGATCCGCTCCATATCGGCCCGGCTGCTGCTCTGGCATTCGCGTTCCCCTGCGCCTATGTGTGGAGACCGGTTGCTCGGCCCGGCTGAATTGTCCTTTGTTCTGAATGAGATGTGATGACGGTATCGAACGAACAGGGTGCGCCGGAAAAATCCGGTGAGAACGAGCATGTCTCGCTGCCCGATAATGAATTCAAAGATCAGCTGGCGCAGGTGATCCCGCATCTGCGCGCTTTTGGCCGTTCGCTGTCGGGTAGTCGCGATGTGGCCGACGATCTGGTGCAGGAAACGCTGATGAAAGCCTGGGCCGCGCGCAAGCGGTTTCAGGCGGGCACCAATATGCGTGCCTGGACCTTCATCATTTTGCGCAATCTCTATCTGTCGCAAATGCGCCGCGCCCGGTTCAAGGGCGAGTGGGACGATCTCGTCGCTGACCGACTGCTTGCCGCACCGGCAAGTCAGGACCGGCATGTGGAGCTCGCCGATATGCAGCGCGCGCTGCTGCACCTGCCGCAGCCGCAGCGCGAGGCGCTGATCCTGGTGGGCGCGGGCGGTTTCGCTTATGAAGAAGCAGCGGAGATCTGCAACGTTGCGGTGGGTACGATCAAGAGCCGCGTTGCGCGTGGCCGGGTGGCGCTCGAAAATATTCTGAGCGAAGGGCAGCTCGCTCCGCGTTCGGAAGGCGCTGTCGAAAATTCCAGTGCGCTCGAATCGATCATGGGCGAAGTGGATCATCTCAGCCGCGACCGGTGATCCGGTCGCGAGGGAGGCCGGATTAGTGGCTTTTGCCCCGGCGCTCGACACGATCAAGCCGGTCAAGCGCACGAAGCATGTCATCGGGCAGACCGGCATCGCGCCCATAGGCTTTTTTCAGTGCAGCGCCCAAGCCGTCATAGACGCGGGGCACTTCAACCGTAACCGGCGTTGAAGAACTGCTTTCGCCTGAAGAATGATTGTGCGGCATCATATACTATCAACACCGGCTTTGGCATTTGGTTGCCGTTTTTGCGATGAATGACCGCGAATATCGACGGACAATATAAGAATCGGGGTGGAGGAATGCAGGCGATATTCGATCGGGCGGTTCGCCATTCACCGTTTCTTTCGATGATTATCAATCGCGAACCGGATTTCGTTTTGGATATCGAAGCGGCGCTGAATGATCCGATCGCGCGAAGCTGGGTCGATGACCCTGAAATGCCGCCGGCGCGACGCCTGCGCATATCCCGGCGTCGTCTGGCACTCGTCACTGCGATCGGCGATCTGTCCGCTCGCTATTCGCTGGAGCGAGTCACCGGGCTGCTGACCGGGTTCGCCGACCGGGCGTTGGATGTCGCGATCCGTACCGCTATTGCAGAGCGCGTCCCCGATGCCGAACCGCGCGGTTTTGTCGCGATTGCGCTCGGTAAGCAGGGCAGCCGCGAGCTCAATTATTCCTCCGATATCGATCCCATATTTCTCTACGATCCGGCGACGCTGCCGCATCGGTCGAACGAGTCGGTCGAGGATGGCGCGGCGCGGATCGCGCGGCGTGTGGTGGAGCTTTTGCAGGCGCGCGACGGTGATGGCTATGTGCTGCGCGTCGATCTTCGGCTGCGGCCCTCGCCCGAGGCGACGCCGCCGGCGCTGCCGGTAGGCGCCGCAATCTCTTATTATGAATCGCAGGCGCTGCCATGGGAGCGTGCTGCGTTCATCCGCGCCCGCGCTACGGCGGGCGATATTGCGCTGGGCGAGCATTTCATCGATGCGATCCAGCCCTTTGTCTGGCGGCGTTCGCTCGATTTCGGCACCATCGGCGAAATCCGCTCGATCAGCAGCCGGATTCGCGATCATTATGACGATGTGCAGCAATTCGGCCCCGGCTTCGACCTGAAGCGCGGGCGCGGCGGGATTCGCGAAGTCGAATTTTTCGCGCAGGTGCATCAGCTGATCCACGGCGGACGGGACGTCGCGCTGAGAGCTCCCGCCACGATGGATGCGCTTGCTGCGCTGGCCGAAGCGGGTTGGATCGGGCAGGAGGATGCATCCATGCTGTCCGATGCGTACCGCCTGCTGCGCACGATCGAGCATCGCGTGCAGATGATCGACGATCGGCAGACGCATCTTCTGCCCGAAAAGCCCGAAGCGCTGGCCAATGTCGCTGCCCTGCACGGGCTGGAAAGCGGCGAAGCGCTGCTCGATCTGCTGCGTCCGCATGTCGCCATGGTCTCCAAACGCTATGACGCGCTCGAAGGGGAGGGCGACAATGCGCTTCCCGCCGATCCGGAAAGGCTGCGCGAGCGGCTGGAGGCGGCCGGCTTTGCCGATGGCGAAGGCGCGGTCCGGCTGATCGACAAATGGCGCGGCAATTCCTATCGCGCGCTGCGCACGGCGGCGGCCAAGGAGGCGATGGAGGCCGCGCTACCCGGACTGGTCGATGCGCTCGCCGCCTCCGCCGATCCGCATGCGGCGCTGCTCCGCCTCGACAAATTACTTACCGGGCTGCCCAGCGCGATCAATTTCTTCCGCCTGCTCGAAGCACAGCCGTCGCTTGCTGCGCTGCTCAGCGCGATCCTTAGCCATGCCCCGACGCTTGCCGATGCGCTGGGGCTTCGTGTGTCGCTGCTCGACGGGCTGATCGATGCCAGCGCGCTCGACCCGGTGGGGGAGGTGCCCGCGCTGATCACCGATATGACCCCGCGCGACCGTAGCGGCGATTATGAAGCGTTGCTCGATCATGTCCGCCGCGTCGTCGGGGAGAAGCGTTTCGCCCTCGGTGCGCAGATCATCGCAGGGGCGAGCGATCCGCTCGCCGTATCGGCGGGCTATGCGCGGGTGGCGGAAGCGGCGATCGAGGTCATCGCACGCGCGACCATCGCGCAGTTTGCGCAGGTCCATGGCACGGTGCCGGGCAGCGAGCTGGTGATCCTCGCGCTGGGTCGGCTCGGGGGCGGTGCGCTCACCCATGCCTCCGATCTCGACCTCATCTTTTTGTTCACCGGCGAACATTCGGCGGAATCGGGCGGTGCCAAGCCATTGGGCGCGGTGATGTATTATAATCGCCTTGCCCAGCGGATCATTGGCGCGCTGTCGGTCGCGACCGCTGCCGGACCGCTTTATGAGGTCGATACGCGGCTTCGTCCGTCGGGCGCGCAGGGGCCGATCTCGGTCTCGCTCGCCGGGTTCGCCCGCTATCAGCGCGAGGACGCCTGGACCTGGGAGCATATGGCGCTGACCCGTGCGCGACCGGTCTTCGGGTCGGACGCAGCGCGCGGCGCAGTTACCCAAGCGATCGACGCAGTGCTGCAGGGCGCCCGGCCGGAAAGGCCGATCGCCGCGGAGGCAGCGCGGATGCGCGAGGAAATGGCAGCCCATAAGCCGCCGCTCGGTCCGCTCGACGCAAAGCTGCTCCCCGGCGGACTGGTCGATCTCGAATTCGCGGTGCATGTGCAGCAGCTTTGCCACCGAAGCGGTTTTTCCACCGATCTCGGCCGGGCGATTGCCGGGCTGATCGAGGCAGGGCTGCTTCCGCCCGCGCTTGCCTCGGCGCATGATTTCCTCACGCGGCTGCTGGTGACGCTGCGCCTCGTCGCGCCCGACGGACAGCCGCCGGCTGAGGCGAGCCGCGCGCTGGTGGCACGCGCGGTGCGTGCCGAAAGCTGGAACGCGATGCTTGCCTCGTTCGACACGACGCGTCAGGAGGTGCGCGATTGCTGGGAGGGCCTGATCCGGCCGACAAAAGGAGAATGACGATGACGATCAGCGAAGGCGATACGCTGCCCGATCTGGAGCTTCAGTCGACGGACGGCGGTACGATCCGGCTATCGGAATATGCGGGCAAGCCGTTCATCCTGTATTTCTATCCCAAGGATGACACGTCCGGCTGCACGCGCGAGGCGCAGGATTTCAGCGCGATGCTGGAAGCGTTTCAGGGGGCAGGCGCGCAAATCCTCGGCGTATCCAAAGACAGCCCGGAAAAGCATCGCAAGTTCATCGACAAATATGACCTCACCGTACCGCTTGCCAGCGATCCCGACGGCACGGTGCTCGAAGCGTTCGGCGCCTGGGTCGAAAAGAATATGTACGGCCGCAAATATATGGGCATCGATCGTTCGACCTTTTTGTTCGACGCGGACGGCAAGCTCGCGCAGATCTGGCGCAAGGTGCGCGTGCCCGGCCATGCCGAAAAGGTGCTCGAAGCGGTAAAGGCGCTCGAACCCGCGTGACCCCCGTTGCCGCCGCTTGCCGTGACGTGCTGCTCCACGCCGACCCCTATGCCAAGGTGAAGGCGGCGCGGGCGGCGGTGCGCGAGTGGCGGCGAGGCAGGCTGTCGCATGATTTCGGCGTCGCGATGCCGGACGAGCCGGGTCGTCCCGAGCATCCCGAACTGCTGCCACCCAACCGCATGCCAAGGCGCGGTCGGGCGGGATCCGAACGCTCGAGGATCGCGCTGCTCCACGCGCTGGCGCATATCGAATTTGTCGCCATCGACCTCGCTTTTGATATGGTCGGGCGGTTCGGCAGGCAGTTTCCGCGCGAATTTACCGATGACTGGCTGTCGGTCGGCGCTGACGAAGCGATGCATTTCGCGCTGCTCGACCGGCGGCTGAGGGCGCTGGGCAGCTGGTACGGCGCGCTGCCGGCGCATGCGGGGCTTTGGGAAGCGGCGAATGGCACTGCGCATGATGCGCGCGCCCGCCTTGCCGTGGTGCCGATGGTGTTGGAGGCGAGGGGGCTGGACGTTACGCCGGAGACGGTCGAGCGAATGCAAGGCAGCGGCGACGAGCCAAGCGCACGCATTTTGCAGCGTATCTATACCGACGAAATTCGGCATGTCGGATTTGGAACAAAATGGTTCGAATTTTCCTGCGAATCGGATCGAATCATGCCCGAAACCGAGTGGCGAATGCTTGTCGCGCGCTATTTCCGCGGGATCGTTAAGCCTCCGTTCAACGACTCAGCGCGTAGCCGGGCCGGTTTAACGCGCGAATATTATGCGCCCCTTGCGAATTTCGCGAAGAACCGACAGGATTTCTGATGTCTGAAGGGCCGCAGGGGCAAGCGGTCCGGGGTCAATCTTGAAATTTGCGGGTGCCGCCACGGCGTTCGCACAATGATCGCCGGGGAATAATGGAAATCACCAACCAGGGTTCGAACGCGTCATTTGCTTCGCGGTTCCGCAATTTTTTTATCACACGCGATTTTATTCTTCATGATGGGCGGGATCTTCGTCGGTTCAGCGTTTCGGGGCATAGCCAGGCACTGATGGCGGGCGTTGCTGCGGTGGCGCTCGGCTTTTCCGGCTATGGCGTGGTGGCTGCAGCGGGCGGGCTGATCGCCGCTACCGACAGCAATTCGCCGGAAGCGAAACTCGCCCGGATGCGCGATCGTGTCGCCGCGATGCAGGCCGATGTCGCAATGGTGAAAAAGGTCGCGGCGCGTCGTGCCGCTGCCGTGGAAAGCCGGCAGAAGCTGATCGCGGCAGTGCTGAGCGGCAAGGGCGATCCGTCCGATTTTGATCTGGCCGCGATGCTGAGCGGAGACGGTGCGTCCAGTCCGCTTGCCGCCGACGCAACAGCGCCGCTGCGCAAAGCGGAAATGCGCCAGGTGGCCTTTGCGGTAAAAGCGCGTCAGGCCGCCGAGGCGCGCTATACTCAAACCGCGCAACAGCTTCGCAAGCTGGGCCTGTCGCCCGAAAAGATTGCGCCGGGTGTCGGCGGACCGTTCGAGCCGATCGATGCGAGCGAGATGAAAGCGAGCAGCGAAGCCGACAAGCAGTTCCATTCGCTGTTCATGGCGTGGAAGAAGCTCGACAGCCTCGAACAGGCAGTGATCTCCATCCCGTCGACCAAGCCGGTGGCGCATGTGACGTTCAGCAGCACGTTCGGCATTCGCCACGATCCGTTGAATGGACATGGTGCGATGCATTCGGGTGTCGATATTCCGGGTCCGCTGGGTACGCCGGTCTACGCTACTGCGGATGGGATCGTCGATCGTGCCGGTCGCGCAGGCGGGTACGGCAATCTGATCGAGATCAATCATGGCCGGGGTATCGAAACCCGCTATGGCCATTTGTCGAAGATCATGGTCAGCGATCATCAGCGCGTGCATCGCGGCGATGTCATCGGCCTGATGGGATCGACGGGGCGTTCGACCGGCAGCCATCTTCATTATGAAGTCCGCATCGACGGGCACGCGGTCAATCCCGAACCCTATCTGGAAAGCGGCACCTATCTCGCTTCGGCGGATGCCGATGCTGCTAAAGGCGGTCCTGCCGAAGACTGATCGCTTCGGACCGGTTCTGAACAAATATCGAAAGGGTGCGTCCGCAAGGCGCGCCCTTTTTTGTGTCGGCGGTGATGTTGCGGGTACAGGATGCGATAGCGGGGTAAGGCAATTAGATCGCTATCGCCGTGACCACGCATTACTTGCCGCCCCGCCTTTCAAATCCTATCTTGCACACATGGCCGATACGCTTCCCCATGACGCTGTTCATCTGACTCCCGCAGCGGCCGCCCGTGTGGCGGCGATTGCGGAGAAACAGGGCAAACCCGCAATGCTTCGCCTGTCGGTCGAGGGCGGCGGCTGTTCGGGGTTTCAATATAAATTCGGCCTCGCCGACACGGTCGAGGCCGATGATATAGTCGCCGATACCGACGGCGTCCGGCTGGTCGTCGATTCGGTGAGTATGGATCTAGTGCGCGGCAGCGCGGTCGATTTCGTCGAATCGCTCGGCGGGGCGGCGTTCCGCGTCGAAAATCCCAATGCAGCCGCGGGATGCGGATGCGGCTCCTCTTTTGCGGTCTGATCGCGCTTGAAGATCGTCAGCTATAATGTGAACGGCATCAAGGCGCGTCTGCCGCGTCTGATCGAATATCTCGATTCCGAACAGCCCGATATCGTCTGTCTGCAGGAGTTGAAATCCTCGGACGAGACCTTTCCCGAATCCGATATTCGCGATGCGGGCTATGGCGCGATCTGGCACGGGCAAAAGGGGTTTAACGGCGTCGCCATTCTTGCCCGCGACGCCGACCCGGTCGAACGCAAGCGCGGGCTGGAAGGCGATCCTGATGATGTGCAGAGCCGGTATCTCGAAGCGGAGGTCGATGGTCTGATCGTTGCGTCGATTTACTTGCCCAACGGCAATCCCGTGCCGGGGCCGAAATTCGAATATAAGCTGGGCTGGTTCGATCGGCTGATCGATCGCGCTTCGGCGTTGCTGGCCGAAGAGCGAGCGGTGGTGCTGGCGGGCGATTATAACGTCATCCCCCATGACGATGATGTATTTTCGGTCCACGCCATGGCGTCCGACGCCTTGATGCAGCCCGAATCGCGTGCCGCCTATCGCCGGCTGGTGGCGCAGGGGTGGACCGACAGCCTGCGTACGCGTTTCCCGCGCGGCGGCGTCTGGACCTTCTGGGATTATCAGGCGGGTGCATGGCAGCGCGATGCGGGATTCCGTATCGACCACCTTTTGCTCAGCCCGCGTGCCGCCGATCGTTTTGCCGATGCAGGCGTGGACAAGCGCTATCGGGGGCTCGAAAAGGCGAGCGATCATGCCCCGACCTGGGTTCGCCTGAACAAGGCATAGCCGGTGTTGCCGCTATAGCTGGTGAAAATTCCACGTCGCATTTAGACAGAAGACGATGATCCCCGCGCCGAGCGAGGCGATCAGCCGGGCAGTCATATAATATATGCCCAGCTCACCATTCAGCACGGTGAACGCGGCCATGATCAGTGCCAGCCCCAGACAGGCATTGGCGAGAAAATAGCAATAGCCGATCAGCAGACCGCGCTCGCTTCCCGGAAAGATCCAGCTTCGGGCCAGACCATAATGGACTGCATTGGCGATAAAAAAGGCGATCGCGATGGCGAGATGCTTGTCGAGCGCCAGCTTCCCGACGAGCAGCCATAACAGCGCGATATCGATGGCGAAGGTCCCTGCCGAGCTGATCGCATTGCGAACGAACATCTGCGATCCGCGCTGGCTGATGAGGCGGGCGAACAGGCTTTTTCTGCGCGACAGGGTCAGGCTTGGGACGGACACGCGCGCTCAACGGAGCAGGACAAGGCTGGTTTCACCGCAGGACCTTTGCCGCGAAAAAAATACGAACGGCGAAGAACGCTTTAACCCGAATCATCAATGTCTTGCCGCCCCACCTCACCGCGGCGACCCGTGGCGTTTACGGCACATTTCATCCGTTTTGATGCAAAGGCGAAATCGTTAGTAGTTTGTAATGATTTCCTGTGATACCTCGCCGGCGTTCACCGGATTTGGGCTTTTTGCGCGGTTTTCGGGGGGCGGTGTCATAGTGGTTCGACCGTTGCAGATATGTCAAAACGCGCCGGTTAATCGCTGATCGGCTGGATTTGTCTGCTCAGGTCATTGAACTGCAGCATATATGATGCGTTAATGGGATGGTCTGCCACACCCGGTTTTCCGGAAGGCTGCTTTTTGGCCGAGTGGCGGATTTTGTTGATCAAGGGGAGACGATGATGAAGATCATTCGTACGTTTATGGTTTCGGGCGCAGTTGCGGGCATGCTCGCTTCGTCGGCCGCTATGGCTGCTGCACCGTCGGCTCAGGCTTCGGTGACCAAGGCTTCTTCGAACGTTCGCGCTTCGACGAAGCTGAACAAGAAGAGCGATATTGCCGGTTCGGCAATCATTCCGCTCGTCATCGCGGCAGGCATCGTTGCTGGTGGCGTTATCGTCGCTACGGACGATGACGACACGCCCGACAGCAACTGATCTCGTCTTTTTAAGACGTGACAGGGAAAGCCGTCTGCCGAACGCAGGCGGCTTTTTCATTTATAAGCCGTAAATTTGCAGAGTTCGCCGCACATGATCTGCGCATCCCGGCCCTGCATACCAGTGCGGCTTTTTGTGAAACCGGACGGTTTTGCTTGATTTTGGTCAGGAATCACCCTATCTCGCTCACCTGCGCTTGAAACGGGTGTTTCCGGCGACCCTTTTCTATTGAATAGTAAGATTCGGAGTCAGACGGCTTTATGCAAATCATCGTTCGCGACAACAACGTCGACCAGGCACTGCGCGCGCTCAAGAAGAAGCTGCAGCGTGAGGGCGTGTATCGCGAAATGAAGCTTCGCCGTCACTATGAAAAGCCGAGCGAAAAGCGCGCTCGCGAGCGTGCGGCAGCGGTTCGGCGTGCCCGCAAGCTGGAGCGTAAGCGCGCTGAGCGCGACGGCGCACGGTAATTGCGCCGGGCGAAGCTTTTTCAGGGTTCGCCATTCTTTTTGCGCCAGTCTCTTTGCGAAAGTAAGCGGGGCGCGACGTTCGCCCCGCCTCTTTACAGGAAATCGCTATGTCCGTGACCGCCGTGCCTATTGCGCCCGTAAAGCGCAGCTATCTTGTCTGGCTCTGGATCGGCATTGTCGTCGCGGTTCTGGCGGGGGCGGCGCTTGCTTTTGCAGCGCCTTCCGATCCCAATGCTGACTGGCTCGCGCGCAATGCGCGTCAGCCGGGCGTGCAGACGACCGAATCGGGGCTTCAGTATCAGGTGCTGGAAGCGGGCAAGGGGTCGACCCCAACCGATGAAGACGTCGCTCTCGTCAATTATGAGGGCAAGCTGACCGACGGCACCAGTTTCGATTCGGGTAAGCAGACGCCGCTGCCCGTAAACGGCGTGGTGCCGGGTTTCGCCGAAGCGCTCAAGATGATGCCGAAGGGCTCCAAATACCGCTTCTGGATCAAGCCCGAACTTGCTTATGGCGATACCGCCCAAGGCCCCATTCCGGCCAATTCGATCCTCGAATTCGATGTCGATATGATCGATTTTCTTCCGGAAGCCTATCTCCGCCAGATGCAGATGATGCAGCAGATGCAGGGCGCGCAGCCGGGCCAGAACCAGACCGCTCCCGGACAATAAGTTGCGGCTTGTTGCGACCGGGGCGGTGGGCGATCGAGAGCGACTAATATAGCGCTCGGATTGTGAGAATTCTTACCGGGCACGGTTCGAAGCGGGTGGGCGTCCCGATCGACCACGATACCATTAGGCGCAAGGGGCAGGGGCGCGAACTGATCGAACAGGCACTGCCCTATCAGCTGCGCGCCGAAACCAGCTATGCGTTCGGCGAAGACGGAGTGCGCTGCACAATCTCGCTCCCGACATCGGCGCGCACCTTCGAAGAGCGCGAATAGGGGGGGCATCGGTTCCGGCGCGACTTTTGTCCGACACGCCGCGTCGTTCGATTCACCCGGTTCAGTCCGGGGAGCGCGGGCGACGCCTTCGCTTTGGGTTCTCACGCAAATGGGATACCCCATGAAGGCAGTAGTCTGGCACCGCGTCGGCGGCATTCGCATGGACGACGTCCCCGAACCCCAGATCCGCGAACCTGCCGATGCGGTCATTCGGCTGACCTCCTCGGCGATTTGCGGTACGGACCTGCACTTTGTGCGGGGCAGCTTTGCCGCCGGCGGAACCAGCCCTTTTCCGGGCTGGTATATGGTGAGGCGTACGATCCCGCAATCGCACGAACTCGGCTATCAACCAGGCGCTATCGGTCGGCGGCTTTCACCCCATGACCTTGGATTCCACCCATCGTCACTATCGCTGCGACACGATCCGCGCGATCCGCTAGACCCCTGACGATGATCACTGCCCTGCTTGCGCTGGCCGCTTTGTCTCCCGCCCAGCTCGCCCCCGTCGGACCGGCGGCAACTCCCGCCGATCTGGTCGATCCCTTTGTCGGCACGATGGGCGATTCGGGACAATTGACTCCGGCGGCGAACGTGCCGTTCGGGATGGTCCAGCTTGGCCCGGATACCGAGCCGCACAACCATAATGGCTATGCATTCAGCGCACCTGTCCTGCTCGGCTTTTCGCACACCCGCGCGATCGGGGTGGGCTGCGGCGGGGCGGGTGGCGATCTGATGATCTCGCTTGATTATGTCGGAGCGCCAGCAGCCGCGCCGATCACCGAGGCAAGCCAGAGCGCGCAGGCGGGACGATATTCGGTCCGCTATGGCGACGATATAGCGGCACAGATGACCGCGACACGCGGCGCGGGAATGCTGCGCTTCACGTTGCCCAGGGCCGGGCAGGTCCTGCTGCGCCTTGATGGCGGGCATAGCTATACCACCCGTCACGCCACGCGCTGGCTGACGAGCGGCGCGAACGATGTCCGTGCTCAGCTAAGCGCGGGTACGGTATGCGATCAGGGCGTCTATACGATCTACACCGCGAGCAGCGTCACCCGCAACGGCCACCCGATCGATACCGCGCTGACGGCGCAGGGCGCGGGCGTGATGGCGCTGCCGATGACTGTCGCTGCGGGCGATGTGATCGAGGTCCGCACCGGCCTGTCGAGCGTCGATACCGACGGCGCGGCGCTGGTGCGCGACACCGAACTCGGCGACCGGTCGTTTGACAGCGTCGCCGCGGCTGCGCGCGATGCCTGGAATGAAGCGCTAGGGCGCGTGTCGGTCGACGGCCCCTGGCAGCAGCGAGCCTTATTCTATACCTCGCTGTTCCGCGTCTTCGCCACGCCGGTCGCGATCGACGATCCCGACCGCCGCCATCGCGAAAGCGACGGGCGGATCGCAACGTCAGCGCCGGGAACGACCCGCTATGCCAGCTGGTCGCTCTGGGACAATTACCGCACCCAATTGCCGCTTCTGGCACTGCTTCAGCCCGAGCGCAGCGCCGATATCGCCCGTTCGCTCGTCGCGCTCTACGCAGCGGGCAAGCCGCAATGGGCGAGCGCGCACGAACCCTTTATCACGGTGCGGACCGAACATGCGGGAATCGCGCTGCTCGATATGCGGCGAAAGGGGATTGACGGATTCGACGCTCAGGCCGCGCTGCGCGGCATGGCAGCTGATAGCGACCGGCTGGAACGCAGCACCCCCGATCAGCAGATCGAGGCGGCGTATGACGACTGGGCCACGGGGCAGCTTGCGCGCGATCTGGGCGATGCCGATCTTGCCGCGCGCTTTCTCGACCGCGCGCATGGCTATCGCGCGATGTGGCGCCGGGTGTTCGAACCGCTGGGCGCCGATGCCGATGTGGTGAAGGCGCATGGCCTGTATCAGGGAACGCTGTGGCAATATCGCTGGGCGCCGATATTCGATCTCGACTGGATGGAAGCGACGCTGGGGCGCGACACCATGCTTGCCCAGCTCGATCAATTCTTCGACGCCAATCTGTTCAACATGACGAATGAGCCGGATATTCAGGTGCCCTGGTTTTTCGCGGCGCTCGGCCGTCCGCAGCCGACGGCGGATCTGGTCCACACGATCCTTACGCAGCCCATCGCGCATCCCTATGTCAACAGCCGCAAGCGCGCTCAGCCCTTTATCGGCCCCAGCTTCGCGCTCGCGCCGGAAGGGTTTGCCGATGGGATGGACGATGATGCGGGCGCGATGACATCCTGGTACGTCTTCGCCTCGCTCGGGCTCTACCCGCTGGTGCCGGGCGAGCCCTGGTATGTCGTGACGACGCCTGCCTTCCGCCATGCACGCGTGCAGGTTGCGCCGGGACGAACGCTCAATATCGAACGCTCCGGTCCCGCCGATGGGCACGTCGTGAGCGCATCCTTTAACGGCCAGCCGCTGCGCGATTTTCGCCTCACCCATCAGCGGCTGATCGCGGGCGGTACTCTGATCGTCCGAACAGAGCGTGCCACAGCTGTGGATTAGAGCCGGGTTGACAAAAGGAATCCCCAAATCAGCCGCACGTCCCTTAAAGCGGACCATTGTTCAGGGCAGAGCGTCGGACGCGATGGGCGGAAAGCGGCCTTTCCGTTTTAATCAGAACCGGGGCGACGTCCGCCGTTCGTTTTGCCAAACCAAGGTCCTGGCGTTTGCTCCAACCTCGCTCAGAACCTGTGACGACGCGTTCGGATCGCCAATAGCCACGGGACTTCGGGGTATTGCGAAGAAAATGAAGAAAATGGTCGCTAGCTAAGCTGTTCCTCCAGGCTTCGCGTGCGGGACGTCATCTCCTCACCGGTATGTTTTGTCGAGGCGGGCTCGATCAGCAAAACCCAGCATTCCTCCTGCGCGATAGGATTGTGGCGGACGCCGCTCGGTACAGTGAGGAAATCGCCCGCCTTGAGATCGACGGCTTCATTCTCAAACTCGATCCGCAGCGAGCCTTTGACGATGTAGAACAATTCATCCTGCCCATCGTGCGCGTGCCAGACGAATTCGCCTTTCAGCTTCGCAGCCTTGAGAAGCTGATCGTTAACCTGACCGATCACTTTCGGTGACCAATAGTCAGTTACACGATCAAACGCCGTAGCAAGCGTAGTTGGCGATAGCACTCGAACCTCCAGGATAGGGCGGATCGAATTCATATCTGCCCCTTGATCGAAGCCATCATACACACCGATCGTGCGGCAGCAATCGGGGCGCCGCTGAGTCGGTAAGAACGACCGCAAGCGTCGCGAGGAAGTCCTTGCGCTCGATATCGGGGAAGAGATCGCGAAGCTGCCGCTTCCTGGCGATGGACGCGGCCCTTCTCGCGCTATTTCTGGATAAGGTTCACCCCGCGACCGTATAACGCGGTGCCGTCGTCCACATGGCGACGCCGCGCAGTCGCGAGGCGGCGCTGCCCCAGGGATCGTTTCGGGGTACGAAAGCGGCCTTGGGGACATGGCCGATGATCGTGAAGAACACGCCGAGTGCTTCGCACCGGCGGACGAGATAGAAGAAAAAGTATCCGCGCCGAGCCAGTTCGGGATGCTTCATCGCATGCACGTCCGTGTACAGCGAGGGGAACACTCCGGGGTGCAGAGTCTCTCCTCAAGAGAGGATTGAACGTGTTTTCAATGATTTCGCAATAAATGGTCGGGGAGAGAGGATTCGAACCTCCGGCCCCTGCCTCCCGAAGGCAGTGCTCTACCAGGCTGAGCTACTCCCCGACGGAGTCCGGTTCACGTAACGCTTTCGGGAGCGAACCGGCTTGAGCTTGGAGGCGCGCCTATACAAAGCGATTTGGGGGTGCGCAAGCACTGTCTTGCACTTTATCCGTTTCTTGCCCCCAAAAGCGCTTCGATCGAGGTGAATTTCTCGCGCGGGCTGCCGGTTCGGGCGTTGGCGATCTCTGCCGCATCGATTTTCTGCCAGTCGCGAAAGGTGACGGGTTCGACGCCGCGTTCGCTGAGCAGCGAATCGAGCGCAGGGCGTCCCGGCTTGCCGCTGTCGTCGCCGATATCCGCCGCGATCTTTCCGACGATCGCATAGCCGTCGGGGCGATTGGTGCCGATCGTGCCGCTCGGCCCGCGCCGCGCCCAGCCCACGGCGTACAGGCCCGGGGCGACCCGTCCTTCGTCATTCGCGAAGCGTCCGGCGCGCGAATCATAGGGCACGCCGGGCAGCGGCGGGGTGCGATAGCCGATACAACTGATCACCAGCCCGGCGGGGAGGGGGTAGATATCGCCCGTGCCCTCTACCTTGCCGTCCTCGCTGATCCGCGTGCGTTCGACCAGCACGCGCTCGGCCCGGCCATCGCCCTCGATCGCAACGGGACGAGCGAAGAAATCGAAGGTGATGCGCAGCGGCTTGTCGGTCGGCTCCGCCCCGGCGAAGGCGCGCAGATGCCCGACCGCCTTGCGCTGCCCCTGATCCAGTCCGGCGTCGCGCTCAACCGGCGGCAGGTCGTCGGGATCGACCCGGACGCTCGCGCGCGTCAGGCTGCCCAGCTCACCGAGCTCTTTCGCGGTCATCGCAATTTCGTGCGGCCCGCGCCGGCCGAGAAGGGTGATCGAATCGATCCTCGCATCGGCGAGCGACGCGAGCGCATGACTGACAATGTCCGAACCTTCGAATTCGGTCTCCGCGCGGGCCAGCACGCGCGCGACATCCAGCGCGACATTGCCGTTGCCGATCACCACCGCGCCCGGCCCGTCGAGCGGCGGCGCCAGATCGGCGAAATCAGGATGGCCGTTATACCAGCCGACAAAGGCCGCCGAACCGATCACGCCGGGCAGGTTGGCGCCCGGAATGTCGAGCGGTTTGTCGGCAGGCGCGCCGGTTGCCAGCACGACTGCGTCGTACAGCTCGCGAAGTTCGTCGACGCTGATGTGCTCACCCACCGAAATATTGCCGACGAAGCGGACATTGTCGGTCAGCGCGGTCTTTTCATAACGGCGGGCGACGCCCTTGATCGATTGATGATCAGGCGCAACGCCTGTTCGAATGAGGCCGAAGGGGACCGGCAGCCGGTCGATGATATCGACGCGCACATCCTCGCCGAACTGCTTCTGCGCTGCTTCTGCGGTATAGTAACCGGCGGGGCCGGACCCGATGACGGCGATATGGCGCATGGCAGTCTCTCCTTTTGACCGCGAGCCTATCCCGATGCGGGGCCGGAAGCCACTGCAAACCGGCCAAAATGCACGATGCGACGGGCGAAGCGCTGTTTGTCACCAAAGCGCCACAATAGCGGCCTAGCGGCGCGAATTGCGGGGGGCGGGAAACCGACTTTTAGAAATAAGGCAAGCGGCGCGTGTCGGCGAAAGAATCGCCGATATCTGCCTCGCCCTGCGCATGACTAATGCAGGGAGCATCATCAATGACAGTTTCAAAGGGTATCCGGTCGCGATTGCTGGTCGGGGCGGCTTTTGCCGCGATCGTGATGCCGGGTGCAGCGTTCGCGCAGGACGTGGCGCCGGAAGACGGGTTGCAGGACATCGTCGTCACGGCGGAGCGGCGGCCGGAAAATCAGCAGGACGTGCCGCTTTCGGTGGCGACGATCAGCGGTTCGACGCTGCGCGATTTCACTGCATCGGGCGACGACACGCTGCTGGCGCTGTCGGGCAAGCTGCCCAACGTCTATGTCGAAACGACCACCGGGCGCATTTTCCCGCGCTTCTACATTCGCGGGCTGGGCAATAACGATTTCTACCTCGGCGCGTCGCAGCCGGTATCGATCATTCAGGACGATATCGTGCTGGAGCATGTCGTTCTGAAATCGAACCCCGTTTACGACGTGGCGCAGATCGAAGTGCTGCGCGGGCCGCAGGGATCGCTGTTCGGCCGCAACACCACAGCGGGCATCATCAAATTCGACACGATCCGCCCGAGTGAGGAATTTACCGGTCGCGCCAGCGCCAGCTATGGCAGCTATAACAGCGTCAATATCGACGCGGGCGTGGGTGGTCCGATTATTGAGGGCAAGCTTGCGTTTCGCCTCTCGGCGCTGCTTCAGCACCGCGACAACTGGGTCGACAATCGCTTCGAAGGGCCAAGCGATGACGGCACCCGCGTTCCGAAAAAAGATGCGATGGGCGGCTTTGACGAGCGCGACGTGCGGCTTCAGCTGCTTGCGACGCCGACCGAGAATTTCTCGCTGCTTGGGTCGGTCCATGGCCGCTGGTATGACGGCACCTCGACGCTGTTCCGTCGTGCCGGCCTGACCAAGGGATCGAACAAGATCACCAACGCGCCGTGGAAACAGGTGCGTTTCGATGAGGCGGACAACAACCCGCAATCGTACGACACCTATGGCGGTTCGATTCATGCCGACTGGGATTTCGGCGGCGTAACGCTGACGTCGATCACCGGCTATGAAACCACTTCGGGCTATAGCCGCGGCGATACCGATGGCGGCGCGGCAGCCGATTTCGGCGGGGTCGGCTATGGCGAATCGATGGGCCAGATCCGCGACCTCGACCAGTGGACGCAGGAACTGCGCCTTGCCAGCAACGGCGATGGCGCATTGAAATGGCAGGTCGGCGCCTTTTATTTCGATTCGCGCGACATCACCGATTTCTATCAGCGCGCCTATTTTCTGGAAGGTGCGGCGAACAACCCGAACAACTGGGTGCGGCTGCATAACGTCAACACCAGCTGGTCGCTCTTCGGTCAGGCAAGCTATCGCGTCGCGCCGAAGCTGACGATCACCGCCGGTGCGCGCGTTACCGAAGATACCAAGACGACGGACCTGCTGAAGACCGCCGACCGTGCCGACGGCACGGTGACCTATAATGGTCGCCGCCATGTCCGGCTGAGCGATACCAAGCCAAGCTGGGATGTCAGCGCGCTGTATGAAGTGAACCCCGATCTCAGCCTGTATGCGCGCGTCGCCAAGGGCTTTCGTGGTCCGACGATTCAGGGGCGCTCGGCAGTGTTCAATTCCGACTTCACCACTGCCAATTCGGAAACCATCCTGTCGTGGGAAGCGGGTCTGAAGAGCCAGTTCTCCAACCGGCTGCGCTTCAACCTGACGGGTTTCTATTACACGGTCGACGATATTCAGCTGAACGGCAACGATGCAAACGGCAACGGCGTGCTGCTGAACGCAAACAAGGCAAAGGCCTATGGGATGGAAGCCGAGCTGGAATGGCACCCGGTTCGCAATCTTGCCATCACCGGTGGGCTCAGCCTGCTCCACACCGAAATCGACGACAAGAATGTCGAGGTACAGACCTGCGCCTTTGGTGGTCAGATGGTGTGCACGGTCGAAGATCCGTTCCGCCAGATCACGCTGTTCGGTTCGCCTGCATTCCTTGCAAAGATCGACGGCAACCCGCTGCCCAATGCGCCCGAATATAACGCCAATATTCAGGCGCGCTACGATGTGCCGGTCAGCCGGGATGGTGCGATGTTCATCGCGACCGACTGGAATATTCAGGGCTATACCAGCTACGTCCCCTATGAGAGCGTCGAGTTTACTTCGAACGGCAATTTCGAGGGCGGCCTGCGCATCGGCTATCGCGGCGGCAATGGTGCATGGGAAGCGGCGATCTTTGCCCGCAACATCACCAACGAGAAGAATCTGAAGGGCGTTATCGAAAATTACATGGCCGCAGTTCTTAACGAACCGCGCGTCATCGGCGTTTCGCTGACCGGCGGTTTCTGATCGGAAATGATTGATCGCGGGCCGGATATCGCGTCCGGCCCGCTATCAGCCTCTTCGCACTTGGCCCGCATCCTGCTAACGGCGGCGGAATCATGGCCATAGATACATCCAAGATCCGCAACTTCGCTATCATCGCGCATATCGATCATGGCAAATCCACGCTTGCCGACCGGCTGATCCAGCGGACCGGCGGGCTGACCGAGCGCGAAATGTCGCAGCAGGTGCTCGACAATATGGATATCGAGCGTGAGCGCGGCATCACCATCAAATCGCAGACGGTGCGGCTCGACTGGAAGGGGCATGTCCTCAACCTGATGGACACGCCGGGCCATGTGGACTTTGCCTATGAAGTGTCGCGCAGCCTTGCCGCGTGCGAGGGCGCGTTGCTTGTCGTCGATGCGGCGCAGGGGGTCGAGGCGCAGACGCTGGCGAACGTCTATCAGTCGATCGAGCACGACCATGAAATCGTGCCCGTCATCAACAAGATCGACCTTCCCGCCGCCGAACCCGAAAAGGTGCGGACCGAGATCGAGGATATTATCGGCATCGATGCCTCGAACGCGGTGCTGGCCAGCGCCAAGGCGGGGATCGGTATCGAGGAAATCCTCGACGCGATTGTCGAGCGCGTGCCGCCGCCGACCGGCGATGGCGATGCACCGCTGAAAGCCATGCTGGTCGATTCGTGGTACGACCCGTATCTCGGCGTCGTCATTCTGGTGCGCGTGATGGACGGGCGGATCAAAAAGGGTCAGCTCATCAAGTTCATGCAGAATGAAACGACGCATACGGTCGATCGTGTCGGCTGTTTCCGCCCCAAGCTGACCCAGCTCGACGAGCTTGGCCCCGGCGAAGTCGGCTTCATCACCGCGCAGATCAAGGAAGTGGCGCAGACGGCGGTCGGCGACACGATCACCGACGCCAAGAAGCCCGCTGCCAAGGCGTTGCCGGGGTTCAAGGAAGTCCAGTCGGTAGTGTTCTGCGGCTTGTTCCCGGTAGATGCCAATGATTTCGAAAAGCTGCGGGAGAGCATCGGCAAACTGCGCCTGAACGATGCGAGCTTCAGCTATGAGATGGAAAGCTCCGCTGCGCTCGGTTTCGGCTTCCGCTGTGGCTTTCTCGGCCTGCTGCACCTTGAGATCATTCAGGAGCGGCTGACGCGCGAATATGATCTCGACCTCATCACCACCGCGCCGAGCGTGGTGTACAAAATCAAGCTCAACCATAATGCGGGGGAGGTGGAGCTTCACAACCCGGCGGACATGCCCGATCCCGCCACGATTGATGAAGTGTGGGAGCCGTGGATCAAGGCCGATATCTTCGTGCCCGATGAATATTTGGGGCCGATCCTGAAACTCTGTCAGGACCGCCGCGGTATTCAGACGAACCTGACCTATGTCAGCGGGCGTGCGCAGGTCAGCTATGAACTGCCGCTCAACGAAGTCGTCTTCGATTTCTATGACCGTCTGAAATCGATCAGCCGTGGCTATGCCAGCTTCGACTATGAACAGATCGGCTATCGCGAGGGCGACCTTGTGAAGATGAACGTGCTGGTCAATGGCGAGCCGGTCGATGCGCTGTCGATGATCGTCCACCGCAGTCAGGCAGAGGCACGCGGGCGGCATATGTGCGAGCGGCTGAAGGATCTGATCCCCCGCCATTTGTTCAAGATCCCGATTCAGGCGGCGATCGGCGGCAAGGTGATTGCACGCGAAACGATTGCCGCGCTGCGCAAGGACGTGACCTCGAAATGCTATGGCGGCGACATTACGCGTAAGCGCAAGCTTCTGGAAAAGCAGAAGGAAGGCAAGAAGCGGATGCGCGAATATGGTTCGGTCAGCATCCCGCAGGAAGCGTTCATCGCGGCGCTGAAAATGGGCGACGATAATTGATATCGCGCGTTCATGGTTCCGAAACCGGATCGTGACCAGCGATTGTCATTGCGAGCCCCGAAGGGGCGCGGCAATCCAGCGGCGGCATCCGCATCGCCGGATCGCTTCGTCGCTGCGCTTCTCGCGATGACGACTGCCTCAGGAAGCCACGCTTACATTAACAGGAAATATTGCTTTCGCCTTCGAAGTTCAGGGAACCGTAACGGCATCTCGCGCGTCCACCGGACGCGGGAATGCTCGTTATTATCCACCGTTCCCGGCCGACCTAAAGGAGATAGCGAATGGCGGAAACAAGCGCGAAGCAGGCTGGCGAAAAGATGCAGGCTGCGGGGCAGGAGGCAGCTGACCGGATGCGCGAGAGTGCATCTACGATGATGGAAACCGGTTCGGAACTGGGCATGAAGATGCTCGATCAGGCCGAAACCAATACGCAGGAAGCGTTCCGCGCCATGCGCGAAGCCGCAAAGGCGAACGACCTGAGCGAAGTGATGCGCATTCAGTCCGAGTATATGCGCGAACAGGGCGGCCGCTCAGTAGCGCAGGCGCGCGAGATCGGCGAGATGATCGCGAATATGGGCCGCAGCGCGATCAGTCAGATGACCGGGCGCAAATAAGCGCTGCCGTCCATCAGAAACTGAACGTCACCTCCGCATAGCCATAATGCGTATCGCCGGTGGCGGGCGCATTGGCTGCGGAGGTGAGAAACCGGCCTTTGCTGAGCCATGCCGCGCCCAGCGCAAGCCGGGCGCGCTTCGGGACCAGCCAGTAGCGGACCCTGCCGTCCAATTGCGCTCCGGCGTTTCGCCCGGCGTCGCCGTTCCGATCGCGCACCCCGCTATTGGCGAAACTGTCGGTCGCGCTGTCGAGCCGGAGCAGGCGCACCGTAGCGACAACATCCCATGCTTTTTCGGGCACCGCTTCGATGCGGATCGCTGGGCTGATCAGGTTCGATCGGCCGACCGGACCGTAAAAGCTGGTCGGACCGAATTCGCGCACCCGCGCGCCGAACAGCGAGTCGAACCGGCCATAGCGCCCCTTGCCGCTGTCGCCGCTGGCATAGTCGAACAACAATGCGATGCGAGGACGCCATGGCGCGGCAAAGGTCCATCCCGCTTCGGCATGGGCGAACCATGCGGTTACCCCGACCCGATCCGTATCGGTCGGTGCGCTGGTGCGATGCGTCGATCCGGTCTGCCATGCAGCCTCGATCTCGGCATCGGCTCTGGCAGGGGAGGGGGCGCGTTCGAACCGGACGCCGCTGGTCAGCAAATGCCGGTCGCGTGTCGCGAAATCGGCCGCGTCGCGCTCGATCAGGCGGAGCGCATACAGATCCAGCGTATCGTGTTGTCCCGACTTCAGGCTGACATAGCCGCCGAAAAACTGCTCGGCGCTGCCTTCCTTATCGAACCGGACCGCATTGTCGCGAATATCCGCCGCATTGTCGGGAAGGCGGCGCTGCGGCATTGTCCAGAACACAGTCGCCGTCGCATCGTCGCGCTTCCAGTCGAGCCGCGCGCCGGTAAAGGCATTGGTGGTGTTGCGAAAATTGTTGCGCGCGACCAGCCGGCCATTGCCGAGGGCAAGCGTGAACCGGCCGGCCGTCGCGCTGAGCCCCTTCGCCAGATCGGCGCCGATATAGGCCTGAACCGGTTCGATCGCATTGACCTCATTCGTGCTGATCGATGAATTTCTGCGCTCGAAATAACCGCGCGCATCGACCAGCTCGCCACCGATCCGCCAGCCGGCACCGCGATATTCCGCGGCGATATCGGTTTGCAGCAGCAGCACCGCATCGGAACCAGCAGCGCCCGGTCGGAACTGTCCGTCCAGCGCCTCGACCCGGGCGCGCAGCTGGCCATGGACGGTGAGGCGCGAATTGTCCTGCGCCCGTGCAGGGGGCGCAACGAAGGTGCTGACGATGCAGCCAGCGGAAAGGAGGGAGCGTATCGCCATGCCGATCATTGCTATATATCGCGAAATATAGCGCATCGGTATTTTACCATCGGGATTATAATGAAGAACTTCCTTGCCACATGCATATTGCTGCTCGCGACATTGTCGGGCGGACCCGCCATGGCAGCGCAAAAGGGGCCGTTGGTGCTGTGCGCCGCCAGCCTTCAGGAATCGATGAACGCCGTTGCCGATGCCTGGGCGAAATCAGGGCATCCGCGCCCGGTGCTGTCGTTCGCGGGAAGCTCGGCACTGGCGCGGCAGGCAGCGACCGGCGCGCCGGCCGATCTGTTTGTGTCCGCCGATGAAGCATGGATGGATTATCTCGATCAGCAGGGAAAGATCGTGCCGGGCAGCCGCACGACGTTCCTCGGCAACCATCTGGTGCTCATCGTGCCTGCTTCGGTGAAGGGGCATTTGACGCTGAAACCCGGCGTCAATCTGGCGCGGCTGATCGGTGATCGGCGGATCGCCATGGCGGCTTACGATTCGGTGCCGGCGGGCAAATATGGCAAGGCAGCGCTCGAATCGCTCGGCATCTGGGATGCCGTGCGTCCCAGAGTCGCGCAGGCGGAGAATGTCCGCGCCGCGATGGCGCTGGTCGAGCGCGGCGCAGCACCGTTCGGCATCGTCTACGCGACCGATGCGGCGGCGTCGCCGAAAGTCCGCGTCGCGGGCGTGTTTCCCGACAATTCGCATCCCCCCATCCGCTATCCGGTCGCGCGGTTAAAGGCATCGACCAACCCGGAAGCAGAGGCATTTCGCCGCTTCCTAATCGGTCGGGCGGCTCCCATCTTCCGCCGGTTCGGCTTTGCCACCCGCTGATGTTGTCGGCGGAGGAATGGGGGATCGTCACCCTGTCGCTGAAGGTCAGCGGTGTCGCGATATTGTGCAGCCTGCCGCTCGCATTCGCGCTGGCATGGCTGCTCGCGCGGCGTGACTTTCCGGGCAAGGTCGTGCTCGACGGCATCATCCATTTGCCGCTCGTCCTGCCGCCGGTGGTTACCGGATGGATGCTGCTCCTTGCCTTTGCGCCGCAGGGGCCGCTGGGCGCGCTGCTGATCGATCTGTTCGGCGGCACGGTGCTGTTCCGCTGGACCGGCGCGGCGATCTCGGCGGCGGTGATGGCATTGCCGCTGATGGTCCGCGCGATGCGGATTTCGATTGCGGCGGTCGATACCAGGCTGGAAAGCGCCGCCCGTACGCTGGGCGCGGGGCCGTGGCGCGTGTTCCGTACCATCACGTTGCCGCTCAGCCTGCCCGGCCTGATCGCCGGAGCGGTGCTCGGCTTTGCCCGCGCGCTGGGCGAGTTCGGCGCTACGATCACCTTTGTCTCAAACATTCCGGGCGAAACCCAGACGCTGCCGCTCGCTATTTATTCGAAGCTTCAGGTGCCGGGCAGCGACGCGGCGATCCTGCGGCTGGCGGGCATATCGGTGCTGCTCGCGCTGGCCGCGCTGATCGCGTCCGAAATGCTTACCCGGCGCGCGGGCAGGGGGCTCCATGTTCTTTGAAGTCGATGTCGAGCGCCGCGTGGGCGACGCGATGGTCGCGTGTCGGTTCAGCGCGCCCGACGGGCTGACAATGCTGTTCGGCCCGTCGGGTGCCGGGAAGACGAGCACGCTCAACATGATCGCCGGGCTGCTCACCCCGGAACGAGGACGGATCGTGGTCAATGGCCGCACGCTGTTCGATTCGGCGAGCGGCGTGAACCTTCCCCCCGAACGGCGCGGCGCAGGCTATGTGTTTCAGGAGCCGCGGCTGTTCCCGCACCTGCGCGTGCGCGCCAATCTGCTATATGGCGCCAGAGGGGCGGGGGAGGAGCTGGACCGGCTTACCGACGTACTCGGCATCGGCCATTTGCTCGCCCGCTGGCCGCGTACTCTGTCGGGGGGAGAGGCAAGGCGGGTCGCGATCGCGCGTGCGCTGCTCTCCCTGCCGGGCTTTCTGTTGCTTGATGAGCCTCTATCCTCACTCGACCGGCCCCGGCGCGAAGAGATCATGACCGTGATCGAGCGCGTCCGCGACGACCTTCGCCTGCCGATCCTGATGGTCACCCATGATCATGGCGAGGCGGAGCGGCTGGCGACGCGCATCGTGGAGATATAGCTCGGCTGAGGCGTTCGAAGACTATCCGAACGCTGAACAAAGGCCGATTGCCATGACCGACAGGAAAGAAAAACCGCTCGCTTCCGAAACATTGGAGGCGGAGGCCGAACGCGAGCACGAAGCCCGTGTCGAAAGCGACGACGGGGAAAGCGACCTTCGCGAAGACGAAAAGCGGGCGGTCGAAACCTCGCTCACCCGCCTCCCGCCCGGTTGATTGATATCGACCTGCGTTGATCCGAACCTGTTTTACCAACGTCAAGCGAGCCAGAGCACCAAAGCGCCGGCAGCCTTGCCTCAGGCCGTTTGCTGCGACCACAGCGCCGCACGCTATCGGCCCCGGCATCAGCCGCGGCGACCCATGGGGTTAGCGGCTCATATGCACCTTGATTTCCATGATCGTCGCCCCGGCGCAGGCCGGGGCCGCCATCGTCTGCCACCCCCCCAACCCAGACCCGCTATTGCGAGAAGCGCAGCCAGCCCCGAAGGCGCGTGGCAATCCAGAACCGCCACGTGCATCGCTGGATCGCTTCGTCGCTGCGCTTCTCGCGATGACAATCCCGGCAGCGAGTCCGCGTTATTGCAGGTTGGTATCAGGCGTTCTTATTCTCGCGCGGGGTCATCATCGCGACGGCGAGCGCGGTGCCCGCCCCGAACAGCAGTTGCAGCGCCACCTGACCCGCGACGGCGCGCGGGCTACGTTCGACCTTGCCGACGTGTTCAGGCACGGCGCGCGCCATATCGATGGCATAGATGCCTGCACCATAAGCGGTGCCGATACCGGCGGCAGGCAGGCCGGGCACCCACCGGCGCAGCAGCGCATAGGTAGCGCCGAACCCGGCCGAGGCGATCAGGTGACCGGCGCTGTTGCCCTTGTCGACGGCCGCATGGTCCTCGCGCACGGCGGGCCTCACCGCATCGCCTGCCGCGCCCCGCCGGGGATCGCGGCGGGTTATCCGTCGCTCCGCAATCATCACAGCGGTCATGCCGACCCCGGCCAGCGCTCCGCCAATCACTCCTGTCACGATGCCGCGCATCATCTGCCTCCCATCAGAGCATTTCCCAGTCAGGTGGAATCACCTGGCGGTTCAGAAAATACGTCAAAACAATGATCTGGGATGGTTGTTCTGATGCAGATCAGATCAACCGCTCCAGCTTTGCCCTGACAACGAGTTTCGCTCGCGAAGGGTCCGGGAAAACGCAGGCATTATTCGTGCGTCACGCCGCCATTTCCACCGCCTTCAGCGATTGCGCGGGCGCGCCGCGCACAGCCGCCGAACGTGCGGTTTCGAAGCGCTCCGCAGCCTCGGCCAGTGCCTGCACATCGCCCAGCAGGTTGCGCGCGGCGGCCGAGGTCTGTTCCACCATCGCTGCATTTTGCTGAGTCGAGGATTCAAGCGTGCCGATCGCGCTCGTCACCTGCGACACCGCCGACCCCTGCGCCTGATTATCGTCGGCCATGCTGCTGACCAGACGGTTCACCTCGCTCACGCCCTCGACGATTTCGACCAGCGCGCCATCGACCTGACCCACCGCACCCACGGCGATTTCGATCTCGGACTGAGTGACGCTCAATTGCTCGCGCGCGCGGCTCGACTCGGTTTCGGCGCGCATGGCGAGTGCCGACACCAGATCGGCGACCTGCGCGAAGCCTGCACCCGCTTCCCCGGCCCGGCCTGCCTCGACAGCGGCGTTCATCGCAAGCACGCGCGTCTGGAACGCGATCTTGTCGAGCCCCTCAATCACATCGTCGATGCCGCGCGCGCTTTCGCTGACGCGCTGCATTGCCTGAACGGCGGCATCGGTGACCTGACGGCCCGATTTCACCAGTGTTCCCGCCTGACCGGCACGCGCGACGGTGTCGCCCGCCGATTGCGCGCTGGAGCGCAGGCGTTCGTTGATCTGCGTCGCCGCGGCGGAGGTTTCCTCGATGCTTGCCGCATTCGCTTCGGTCCGGCGGGCGAGGTCTTCGGACGCATGCGTGATTTCTTCCGATCCGGTGCGGATCGCGCCCGCGCGCCGCTTCACTTCGCCGACCAGCGTGGAGAGCGATTCGAGCGCGCTGTTGTAGCTGTGGCGGATCGGTTCGAATGCGGGCGGGAAGGGGGTGTCGATCGGCGTGGTCAGCTTGCCGTGCTCGATCCGCGCCAGCGCGGCTCCCAGCTGGGCAAGGACGGTCTGTCGTTCGGCATCGGCCTTTGCCTGCTGCGCTTCGGCCGACCGTTTTGCGATTGCTGCCTGACGAAAGCCCTCCAGGCTCGCCGCCATGCGCCCGACTTCATCGCCGCGCTCGCGTGCAGGAACGACGATCTCGGTATCGCCATTGCCGATTCTGCCCATCGCATCGCTCAGCTGGCCCAGCGGGCGGAACATGCGATTGGCAAGGATGAAGGTCAGCGCCGCCATGATCAGCGTCACCAGCGCGACCGCGACGCCCAGCTTCGCCTCCAGTTCGTGAAGATCGGCGATGAGGCTGTCTTTGGGAAGACCGACATAGAGAACGCCGATCGTCTCGCCCGCTTTGTTCTTGATCGGATCATAGGCGGTAAAAAACGGCTTTCCCAGAATATCGGCCTGACCGCGATACGGCTCGCCGCGCACCAGCACTGCGTCATACGCGGCGTTGCGGGCAAGCTTGGTCCCGACCGCGCGCGTGCCGTCATCCTTCATCACATTGGTCGCGACGCGCGTATCGCCCGAAAAAACTGTCGCGGTGCCGCCGACCAGCTGCTTCACTTCGTCGACCGGATCGTTCCAGCCGTTGATCGCCTTGTCGCCGACATAGATGGTGTCGCCGTCGCGACGAAAGTCAGCGCCATATTTGTGCAGCACCGACCATGCGACCCGCATATTGGCTTCCTGTGCTTCCTCCGCCGCGCGGGTGGCGTTTGCGGTGACGATGCGGGTGCTCACGACGAACACGGTCAGCGCCAGCAGCAGCAATGCGCCCAGCGTCAGAACCGTGATTTTGGTCGCCAGCGATGTTTTGCCGAACAGGCCAGTCATCGGGCTGAATCTCCGGAAGAGGAAAGGACTCGGAGACTTTATAGACGCTTAGCCCGGTCTTCGGTCATATCCTGCGGCAAAGGGCGATTTCCGGCCGTCGCCATCCCCCTTTCCGGATACGAAAAACCGCCGCCCGACAGCTGCCGGACGGCGGTTTTTTTACGCTCGCACATTGCGAAGCGGCAGCGGCGATCAGTCCTTGTTCAGATAATCGCCCGCCGCTTCGTCGCTGCCATCGCCGCTGGTCTCGACACGCTCCAGCGCATCGGAAGTGACCATCGCGTCGACCGGGTCCTGCGCCAGTTCGGCCTCATGCTCTTCCTTCGCGCTGTTCGCGGCGATCAGCGTTTCCTGCAGCTTGCGCTGCTGGGCACGCAGGGCGGCGTCGCGCGAGGTTGCGGCAATCCGCATCCGGTTCATGCCCGCGCCGGTACCTGCCGGGATCAACCGGCCGACGATGACATTTTCCTTCAGGCCGATCAGCGTGTCCTGCTTGCCCTGCACCGATGCTTCGGTGAGGACGCGCGTGGTTTCCTGGAACGACGCTGCCGAGATGAAGCTGCGGGTCTGCAGCGACGCCTTGGTGATGCCGAGCAGGATGGGCTTGCCCTGAGCGGGTGCCTGGTTCTTGCCCAGCTTCTCGTTGATCGCGTCCATTTCCTCGCGGTCGACCTGCTCCCCGGGGAGCAGTGTGGTATCGCCTGCCTCGGTGATCTCGACCTTTTGCAGCATCTGGCGAACGATCACCTCGATGTGCTTGTCGTTGATCTTCACGCCCTGAAGTCGATAGACTTCCTGAATCTCGCTGACGAGATATTCGGCAAGCGGCTCGATGCCCAGCACTTCGAGGATGTCATGCGGATCGGGCGAACCACCGATCAGGTTCTCACCGCGCTTGACATAGTCGCCTTCCTGAACGTCGATAACCTTCGACTTCGGCACCAGATATTCGACGACATCACCGTCCTCGGGCTGAATGCCGATCTTGCGCTTCGCCTTATAGTCCTTGCCGAACACGACGCGCCCCGAAACCTTCGCGATGATCGCGTTTTCCTTCGGCTTACGCGCTTCGAACAGTTCGGCAACGCGCGGCAGACCACCGGTAATATCGCGCGTCTTGGCCGATTCACGGGCGACACGGGCAAGAACGTCGCCCGCCTTCACCTGTGCGCCGTCCTCGACGCTGATCACCGCACCCGGCTGAAGCATATAGCGACCGGCCTCGCTCGCATCCTCGCCCGTCAGGGTAAGGCGCGGACGAAGATCTTCCTTCGACTTGCCGCGATATTCGGTGACGACGCGCTGGGCGATACCCGTTGCTTCGTCGACCTGTTCGGTCAGCGTCTTGCCGTCGATAAGATCCTGATACTTCACCGTACCGGGGTGATCGGTGATCACCGGCATGGTGTACGGATCCCATTCCGCCATCCGGTCGCCCTTGCTGACGATGTGACCATCGTCGAACATCACATAGGCGCCATAGGGGATGCGGTGGACCGCGCGTTCGCGGCCTTCCTCGTCGAGGATGGCAAGCTCTGCGCTACGGCTCAGCACCACGCGGCGACCACGCTGGTCGACGATCATGCGCAGATCGCGGAACTCGACCGTACCGTCGGCCGGAGCCTCAAGGTTCGACTGTTCGTTCAGCTGCGCCGCACCGCCGATATGGAAGGTGCGCATGGTCAGCTGCGTACCCGGTTCACCGATCGACTGTGCCGCGATGACGCCGACGGCTTCACCGATATTCACCGGCGTACCGCGAGCGAGGTCACGGCCATAGCATTTGCCGCAGACACCGATCTTCGATTCGCAGACCAGCGGCGAACGGATCTTCATGCCCTGCACGCCGATCTCTTCGATCTGCGCGACCATCGCTTCGTCCAGCAGGGTGCCGGTCGGGATGACGACCTTGCCCGTCTTGGAATCGACCACATCCTCTGCCGTGGTACGGCCAAGGATACGCTCGCCGAGCGACGCGATCGTCGAACCGCCCTGAACGATCGCCTTCATTTCCAGCGCGCGTTCGGTGCCGCAATCTTCCTCGATGATGACGCAGTCCTGGCTGACGTCCACCAGACGACGGGTCAGATAGCCCGAGTTCGCCGTCTTAAGCGCCGTATCGGCCAGACCCTTACGCGCGCCGTGGGTCGAGTTGAAATATTCAAGGACGGTCAGACCTTCCTTAAAGTTCGAGATGATCGGCGTTTCGATGATCTCACCCGACGGCTTCGCCATCAGGCCGCGCATACCGGCGAGCTGCTTCATCTGCGCCGGGGAACCACGCGCACCGGAGTGCGACATCATGTAGATCGAGTTGATCGGCTTTTCGCGACCCTTGTTCGGACCGTCCTCATAGTGACGCACCGCACGAATTTCGTCCATCATGGCGTTCGCCACCTGATCGCCGCAACGGCTCCAGGCGTCGATGACCTTGTTGTACTTTTCCTGCTGGGTGATCAGGCCGTCCTGATATTGCTGCTCGTAATCGGCGACGAGCGAGCGGGTTTCCTCGACCAGCCCGTCCTTCGAATCCGGGATCACCATGTCGTCCTTGCCGAACGAAATGCCGGCCTTGAACGCGTGGCGGAAGCCAAGCGTCATGATGCCGTCGGCGAACAGCACGGTCTCCTTCTGACCGGTGTGGCGATAGACCTCGTCGATGACGTCGCCGACATCCTTCTTGGTCAGAAGGCGGTTGATCGTTTCGAACGGCACTTTGTGGCTCTGCGGCAGCTTCTCACCGATCAGCAGGCGGCCCGGCGTGGTTTCGACACGCTTCAGATAGACTTCGCCCTTGTCGTTGGTCTGCGGAACGCGGGTGGTGATCTTCGTGTGAAGCGTCACCGCGCCGCTGTCGAGCGCCTGATGTACCTCGGCCATATCGCCGATGATCATGCCTTCGCCCGGCTCTTTTTCCTTCATCATCGACAGATAATAAAGGCCCAGCACCATGTCCTGCGACGGAACGATGATCGGCTTGCCGTTGGCGGGCGACAGGATGTTGTTGGTCGACATCATCAGGACGCGCGCTTCCAGCTGCGCCTCAAGGCTCAGCGGAACGTGAACGGCCATCTGGTCGCCGTCGAAGTCGGCGTTGAAGGCCGAGCAGACCAGCGGGTGAAGCTGAATCGCCTTACCTTCGATCAGCACCGGTTCGAACGCCTGAATGCCGAGACGGTGGAGCGTGGGTGCGCGGTTCAGCATCACGGGATGCTCGCGGATCACCTCGTCCAGAATGTCCCAGACTTCCTTGCGCTCCTTCTCGACCCACTTCTTCGCCTGTTTCAGGGTCATCGACAGACCCTTGGCGTCGAGGCGGGCATAGATGAACGGCTTGAACAGCTCGAGCGCCATCTTCTTCGGCAGGCCGCACTGGTGCAGCTTGAGTTCCGGACCGGTCACGATGACCGAACGGCCCGAATAGTCGACGCGCTTACCGAGCAGGTTCTGACGGAAGCGGCCCTGCTTGCCCTTCAGCATGTCGGACAGCGACTTAAGCGGGCGCTTGTTGGCACCCGTGATCGTGCGACCGCGACGGCCATTGTCGAACAGTGCGTCGACCGATTCCTGCAGCATGCGCTTTTCGTTGCGCACGATGATGTCCGGCGCGCGCAGCTCCATCAGCCGCTTCAGACGGTTGTTACGGTTGATGACGCGGCGATACAGGTCGTTGAGGTCCGACGTTGCAAAGCGGCCGCCGTCCAGCGGCACCAGCGGGCGCAGTTCGGGCGGAATGACCGGAACGACGTCAAGGATCATCCATTCGGGACGGTTGCCCGAATCGATGAAGCTTTCGACGACCTTCAGCCGCTTGATGATCTTCTTGGGCTTCAGCTCCGACTTGGTCTCGGCCAGTTCCTTCAGAAGGTCTTCGCGCTCGGTTTCGAGGTCGAGGTCCATCAGCATGGCCTTGACCGCTTCCGCGCCGATCCCGGCGGAGAAAGCGTCCTCGCCATATTCGTCCTGCGCGTCGAGCAGCTCGTCCTCGGTCATCAGCTGGTATTTTTCCAGCGGAGTGAGGCCGGGTTCGGTGACGATATAGGCTTCGAAATACAGCACGCGCTCAAGCTGCTTGAGCTGCATGTCGAGCAGCAGGCCGATGCGCGAAGGCAGCGATTTCAGGAACCAGATATGCGCGACCGGCGCTGCCAGTTCGATATGGCCCATGCGTTCGCGGCGGACCTTCGAAACGGTCACTTCCACGCCGCACTTTTCGCAGACAATGCCCTTATACTTCATGCGCTTGTACTTGCCGCACAGGCATTCGTAATCCTTGATCGGACCGAAAATGCGCGCGCAGAACAGGCCGTCACGCTCGGGCTTGAACGTGCGATAGTTGATCGTTTCGGGCTTCTTGATCTCGCCGAAGCTCCACGACCGGATGCGATCGGGCGATGCGATGCCGATCTGAATCTGGTCGAAGGTTTCGGGCTTCGCCAGCGGGTTCGCGAAATTGGTAAGTTCGTTCATGTCTTATGTTTCCCTTCGGGGAAGATATCTCTGACGGGCGGGGGGGAGGGGCACCGCGCGGCGACGCGGCGCCCGGTTCCTTATTCCGCCGCCTCGGCCATGCCGTCGTCCTGTTCGTCGATGGACTTCAGTTCGACGTTCAGGCCGAGCGAGCGCATTTCCTTGACCAGCACGTTGAAGCTTTCGGGGATACCGGCCTCGAACGTGTCGTCGCCCTTGACGATCGCCTCATAGACCTTGGTACGGCCGACCACGTCATCCGACTTCACCGTCAGCATTTCCTGCAGGGTGTAGGCGGCACCGTACGCCTGAAGCGCCCAGACCTCCATTTCCCCGAAGCGCTGACCGCCGAACTGCGCCTTACCGCCCAGCGGCTGCTGGGTGACGAGGCTGTACGGCCCGATCGAACGCGCGTGGATCTTGTCGTCAACAAGGTGGTGCAGCTTCAGCATATAGATGATGCCCACCGTAACCTTGCGGTCGAACGCATCGCCCGTACGCCCGTCGAACAGCGTCGACTGACCCGAAGAATCGAGGCCCGCCAGCTCCAGCATCGCGGTCACGTCGCTTTCGCGCGCGCCGTCGAACACCGGAGTGCCCATCGGAACGCCGGTCCGGATATTGTGGACCAGCTCGGCCACCTGTTCAGGTTCGCGAGCGTCAATATCGGCGGCGTAATGCTCGCCATATATCTCCTTCAGCCGGTCCCGGACCGCATCGGGCATTTCGCCCGGCTTGGCATCGGGATTGGCCTCACGCCAGTCTTCCAGCTGCCGCGCGACCTGCATGCCCAGATTGCGGGCAGCCCAGCCGAGATGCGTCTCGAAGATCTGACCGACATTCATACGGCTTGGCACGCCGAGCGGGTTGAGCACCAGATCGACCGGAGTACCGTCCTCAAGGAACGGCATGTCTTCCTGCGGCAGAATCCGCGAGATGACGCCCTTGTTTCCGTGACGGCCGGCCATCTTGTCGCCCGGCTGCAGCTTGCGCTTCACCGCGACGAACACCTTGACCATCTTCAGCACGCCCGGGGGCAGCTCGTCACCACGTTCCAGCTTCTCGCGGCGATCCTCGAACTTGTCGCGGATCTTCTTCACCGCTTCGTCATACTGGCCCTTAATGGCTTCGAGATTCGCCTGAACATTGTCGTCGGCAACCGCGAACTTCCACCATTCGTGGTTGTCCACGCTCTCCAGCACGTCATGGTCGATCTCGACGCCCTTCTTGACGCCCTTGGGTGCCGCCGTGGCAGTCTGACCCAGCAGCATTTCGCGAAGGCGCGACCAGGTCGCACGGTTGAGGATCGCACGTTCGTCATCCGAGTCCTTGCGCAGGCGCTCGATTTCCTCACGCTCGATCGCCAGTGCACGCTCGTCCTTGTCGATGCCGTGGCGGTTGAACACGCGCACATCGACGATCGTACCGGCAACGCCCGGCGGCAGGCGCAGCGAGGTGTCGCGCACATCGCTTGCCTTTTCGCCGAAGATCGCGCGGAGCAGCTTTTCTTCCGGCGTCATCGGGCTTTCGCCCTTCGGCGTGATCTTGCCGACCAGAATGTCACCCGGTTCGACCTCGGCTCCGACATAGACGATGCCCGCTTCGTCGAGGTTGCGCAGCGCTTCCTCGCCGACATTGGGAATGTCGCGGGTGATGTCTTCCGGACCCAGCTTCGTATCGCGGGCCATCACCTCGAATTCATCGATATGGATCGAGGTAAAGACGTCGTCCTTCACGATGCGTTCGCTGATCAGGATCGAGTCTTCGTAGTTGTAGCCGTTCCAGGGCATGAACGCGACGAGCGCGTTGCGGCCCAGCGCCAGCTCGCCGAACTCGGTCGAGGGACCGTCCGCGATCACATCGCCGACATTGACGATATCGCCGACCTTCACCAGCGGACGCTGCGTGATGCAGGTCGACTGGTTCGACCGCTCGAACTTCATCAGCGTATAGATATCGACGCCGCTTTCATTCGCATCCACCTCGCCGGTGGCGCGGATAACGATACGGGCCGCATCGACCTGATCGACTACGCCTGCGCGCTTGGCAGCGATGGCAGCGCCCGAATCGCGGGCAACCGTTGATTCCATGCCGGTGCCGACGAACGGCGCCTCGGCACGGACCAGCGGCACCGCCTGACGTTGCATGTTCGAACCCATGAGCGCGCGGTTGGCGTCATCGTTTTCGAGGAAGGGGATGAGCGAGGCAGCGACCGACACCAGCTGTTTCGGGCTGACGTCCATCAGCGTGATGGTATCGCGCATCGCCATCAGGAATTCGCCGGCCTGACGCGAGGAGATGATTTCCTCGACAAAGCTGCCGTCCTCGGCCAGCTCGGCATTCGCCTGTGCGATCGTGTGCTTCTGCTCTTCCATCGCCGACAGATAGACGACCTCGTCGGTCACCTTGCCGTCGATCACCTTGCGATACGGCGTTTCGATAAAGCCGTATTTGTTGACGCGGCTGAACGTCGCGAGGCTGTTGATCAGACCGATGTTCGGGCCTTCGGGCGTCTCAATCGGGCAGATGCGGCCATAGTGCGTCGGATGAACGTCGCGGACTTCGAAGCCTGCACGCTCACGCGTCAGACCGCCCGGCCCAAGTGCCGAAACGCGGCGCTTATGCGTGACTTCCGACAGCGGGTTGGTCTGGTCCATGAACTGCGACAGCTGCGACGAGCCGAAGAATTCGCGAACCGCAGCAACGGCGGGCTTCGCGTTGATCAGGTCGTTCGGCATCACGGTAGACACATCGACGCTGGACATGCGCTCCTTCACGGCACGCTCCATGCGCAGCAGGCCGACGCGATACTGGTTTTCCAGCAACTCGCCCACCGAACGCACGCGGCGGTTGCCGAGATTGTCGATATCGTCGACTTCGCCCTTGCCGTCCTTCAGATCGACCAGCGTCTTGACGACTGCAAGGATGTCTTCGGTGCGCAGCGTCGTGACCGTATCCTCGGCGTCGAGGTCGAGGCGCATGTTCAGCTTCACACGGCCGACCGCCGACAGGTCATAGCGTTCCGGATCGAAGAACAGACCGGCAAACAGCGCTTCGGCGGTTTCGAGGGTCGGCGGTTCGCCGGGGCGCATCACGCGATAAATGTCGGAAAGCGCCTGCTGACGCTCTTCGGCCTTGTCGGCCTTCAGCGTGTTGCGGATCCACGGGCCGGTCGCGACATGGTCAATGTCGAGCAGGTCGATGCGATCGAGCCCCGACTGGTCGATCTTTTCCAGATTTTCGGGCGACACTTCGTCACCGGCTTCGATATAAATCTCGCCGGTCGCTTCGTTGATCAGGTCATAGGCCGAATAGCGGCCATAAATTTCTTCCGTCGGGATCAGCAGCGCTTCAAGGCCGTCCTTCTTGGCCTTGTTGGCGGCACGCGGCGAAATCTTCTGACCCGCCGGGAACACGACTTCGCCCGAATTGGCATCGACAATGTCGAATGCCGGCTTCTGACCGCGCCAGTTTTCGACCGCGAACGGGATCTGCCAGCCGCCTTCGCCGCGAACCCAGCTGATACGGTTGTAGAAATGGTTGAGGATTTCTTCCGAATTCAGACCCAGCGCATAAAGCAGGCTGGTAACCGGGAGCTTGCGCTTCCGGTCGATACGGACATTGACGATGTCCTTGGCATCGAACTCGAAATCGAGCCACGAACCGCGATACGGAATGACGCGCGCGGCGAAGAGATATTTGCCCGACGCGTGCGTCTTGCCGCGATCATGGTCGAAAAGGACGCCCGGCGAACGGTGCATCTGGCTGACGATGACGCGCTCGGTGCCGTTGATGATGAACGTGCCGTTCGACGTCATCAGGGGCATGTCGCCCATGTACACGTCCTGCTCCTTGATATCGAGCACCGACTTGGCTTCGGTATCGGGATCGACCTCGAACACGATCAGGCGCAGCGTGACGCGCATCGGCGCTGCATAGGTGATCCCGCGCTGACGGCATTCCTCGGTATCGAACTTGGGATTTTCCAGCTCGTAGTTGACGAAGTCCAGCTCCGCCGTACCCGCGAAATCGCGGATCGGGAACACGCTGCGCAGCGTCTTTTCGAGGCCCGACACATAATCGATCGACGGATCGGAGCGCAGGAACTGTTCGTAGGATTCGCGCTGAACCTCGATCAGGTTCGGCATCTGCACCACTTCGTGGATGTCGCCGAATACCTTGCGGATACGGCGCTTTACCGTACCGCCCTCGATTGCCTTGGTCGCCATGTTGCTTGTCAGCCTTTTGTCGTGTGCGTCGAACGTCTCGCCCGGAAAACCCTCCGGGGGCAGGCACGCCATGAAACGCGAAAAGGCCGCAAGTCTCCCATGATGGAAACCGCAGCTTTTCAGCGTCTCTTATACCCGGCCCGATCTATCCCTTGCATTGCGCTGCGCGACGGCGCCTGCTTTCCCGATCGGTGGGGAAGCCGGATATAGGAAGCCGGGTCCTTCAAGTCAATCGTCCCGGCGGCCGGTCGGCGCGTGCGCAAACAATTCGCATTTGGACCGCGCGGGCGAGACCGCTACACTCGCCGGATGGCTCAGACCGACCCCGAAGATGAACGCCGCCGCGCTGCCCGGCACCGCGAATTCCTGCGCGCCGGGCGGTCGTTCCGTATCGCCAGCCTGATCGTCACGATCATCGGCGGGGCGCTGGCGATCATCGCGCGCGACGGCGTCGTGCCGCCATGGCTGGCGATCGCCGTCATTGCGCTGGGCGCGGTTCTGATGCTCGCCGGTGCGTGGAGCCGCGCGCGGTTTCAGCAGAAATCGCTCAGTGAATAGCGTAGCGCTCAGGCATCGATGACGTCCTCGTCGAGCCGTCCGGCATTTTCCTGAATGAATGCAAAGCGATGCGCCGGGTTGTTACCCATCAGCCGGTCGACCAGATCTTTCACCCCGGCGCGCTCCTCATATTCCTGCGGCAAGGTGATCCGGGTCAGGCTGCGGCTTTTCGGATCCATCGTCGTTTCGCGAAGCTGGCCCGGATTCATCTCGCCAAGCCCTTTGAACCGCGCCACTTCGACCTTCTTGCCCTTGAACTCCTTCGCCTCCAGCTCGGCGCGATGTGCATCGTCGCGGGCATAGAGGCTCTTGGTGCCCGAGGTCAGGCGATAGAGCGGCGGCTGAGCGAGATAGAGATGCCCGCGCCGCACCACTTCAGGCATTTCCTGAAAGAAGAACGTCATCAGCAGCGTGGCGATATGCGCGCCGTCGACATCGGCATCGGTCATGATGATGATCCGGTCATAGCGCAGATCGCCCGGGCGGCATTCCTTGCGCGTGCCGCATCCCATCGCCTGAATCAGATCGGCAATCTCCTGATTGGCGAGAATCTTTGCCGAAGTCGCCGATGCGACGTTCAGGATCTTGCCCCGGATCGGCAGAATCGCCTGAGTCTTGCGGTCGCGCGCCTGTTTGGCGCTGCCGCCTGCGCTGTCGCCCTCAACGATGAAAAGCTCGGTGCCTTCGGACGCATCGGCCGAACAATCGGTCAGCTTGCCGGGCAGGCGCAGCTTGCGGCTGCTCGTCGCGGTCTTGCGCTTGACCTCGCGCTCCTGCTTGCGGCGAAGCCTTTCGTCCATGCGTTCGAGCACATAGCCGAGCAGCGCCTTGCCCCGCTCCATGTTGAGCGACAGGAAATGGTCGAAATGATCGCGGACCGCACGCTCGACCAGACCGGCGGCCTCCGGGCTGGTCAGCCGGTCCTTGGTCTGGCTCTGAAATTGCGGATCGCGAATGAAGACCGACAGCATCAGCTCGCTGCCGGTCATGACATCGTCGGCAGTAAGGTCCTTCGCCTTTTTCTGCCCCGTCAGGTCGCCGAACGCGCGCAACCCCTTGACGAGCGCGGCGCGCAGCCCCTGTTCGTGCGTTCCGCCATCGGGCGTCGGGATGGTGTTGCAATACCAGCTATAGCTGCCCTCGCTCCAGAGCGGCCAGGCGACGGCCCATTCGACCTTGCCCTGCGCATCGGGGAAATCCTGCTGCCCGGTGAAGAAATCCGCCGTCGCGCATTCGCGCGGCCCCACCTGTTCCTTCAGATGGTCGGCAAGCCCGCCCGGAAACTGGAACACCGCCTCTGCCGGGGTGTCGTCCGAAATCAGTTCAGGCGCGCATTTCCAGCGGATTTCAACGCCAGCGAACAGATAGGCCTTGGACCGGGCCAGCTTGTACAGCCGCGCGGGTTTGAACTGCATTTCCGGCCCGAAAATCTCTGTATCGGGGGTAAAACGCACCATCGTGCCGCGCCGGTTGGGGGCGGCGCCCGCATGTTCAAGCGGGCCGAGCGTAGTCCCACGCGAAAAATGCTGGCGGTATAATTTGCGGTCGCGCGCGACCTCGACCACCGTATCGGAGGACAGCGCATTGACGACGCTCACCCCGACGCCGTGCAGCCCGCCCGACGTCGCATAGGCCTTTCCCTGAAACTTGCCGCCCGAATGCAGCGTGGAAAGAATGACCTCCAGCGCTGATTTGTCGGGAAATTTGGGGTGAGGGTCGATCGGGATACCGCGTCCGTTATCAGTGACGGTCAGGCGGTTTCCCGGCTCCAGCGTCACCTCGATCCGGTTCGCATGGCCCGCGACGGCTTCGTCCATCGCATTGTCGATAACCTCGGCAGCGAGGTGATGCAGCGCGCGCTCGTCGGTGCCGCCGATATACATGCCCGGCCGCCGCCGGACGGGTTCCAGCCCCTCAAGCACCTCGATCGAAGAGGCGTCATAATCATCTTTGGGGGCGGGCGAACCGGCGTCGAACAGGTCTTCGGACATGACAGCGAGTATAGAGGGCCGCGCCTTCCCGGCGCAAGCGGTGAACAACGGCGCATATCGGACGTTGCGCAGCCGAAGCATCATGTTCGAAAGGGAAGGCCAATGTCGTTACTGCTCGATCTCGCCAATATCCTTGGCGGGTTTCTGCTTGCCGTCGCGCTGTTGCGGCAAAGCCCGAAGGTGGGTGACGATCTGTCGCGCGGCGCGTCGAAACTCGCCCCGTTCGGCTGGATCATCGGCGTGGTCGCGCTGGTCGCGGGCGGCTATTATCTGATCGTCCATCTGACCAGCGGCCCGCACCTTTTCCATTATGAAGTGGTCGGCATTCTGGTCGGTGTCGCGCTGCTCTGGGACCGGCTGAAAGGGCGGTCGAGCGATCATGCGATCGAACGTAGCGGCACGACCGGCGGCGGACTGGTTCTCGCCATTTTCGGGATCATCGCGATTCTGGTCGGGCTGCAGGGGCTGTTCACCCCCGGCTGATCGCACTTGCATGACCAAAAAAAGGCCGCCGCTCCTTGTCGGATGCGGCGGCCTTTTTTGTTTCAGCCGGTCTTAGCGGACGCGCGGGCCGCCATAGGGCAGCGGCGGCGGCGGACGGCGGTCGCGGCGCGGCATCTGTGCCTGATAAGCGTGGCCGCAATGTTCGACGCAATAAGGGAAGCCCGGGTTCACCTTTTCGCCGCAGAAATGGAAATCGGGTTCACCCGGATGGCCGATCGGCCATTTGCAGATCCGCTCATTCAGGTCGAGCAGGCTCGTCTTGCCCGCAATCTCGTCCGACGGTTTGGCGGGGACGAGCCGGCGGGGCGGGGCGGGCGTCGCGGGGGGCGCCTGATCGGCGGGGTTCTGACGAATGAAGCCGCCGGGGCCGACCGAGCGAACGATCGGACGGGGCGCCTTTTCCTCCACCTCATCCTCGTCGCTTGCCTCCATTTCAGGGGCAGGGGCAGGGGCGGGGGCAGGTGCCGGTTTGGGCGCGGGCGGCGGAGTCGGGGCAGGGGCCGGCGCAGCCGCTGCGCTCGGCGCGGGCGCTGCCTTTGCCCTGGGCGCTGCTTTTTTCTTCGTATCGCCCTCGGCGCCCTTCACGGGCGAGGGGCGCGATTGCAGCCCAAGGCGGTGCGCCTTGCCGATCACTGCATTGCGGCTGATCCCGCCAAGTTCCTCGGCGATCTGGCTCGCCGTCATGCCCGATTCCCACATCTTTTTCAGCGTGGCGATGCGTTCTTCGGTCCAGCTCATTCGTAATATTCCCCAGCACTAACTTTTTCGCACCGGCTTGCGGGGCGGCGGCGCAACGACTACGCGATGCTGCCATGACCGACCAGCCCATTTCCGGCGAAAACCGATTGGCCAGCCCCGGCGTTCCGATTTTCCGAAACGTCAATTGGGGCGGGTTGAAGACCCTCTATATCAAGGAGGTGCGGCGTTTCTTCAAGGTGCAGTTGCAAACCGTATGGGCGCCTGCGGTTACGACCTTGCTCTATCTGGTGATTTTCACGATCGCTCTGGGCGGGCGCGGGCGTGCGGATATCATGGGCGTGCATTTCGCCGATTTCATCGCGCCGGGCCTTATCATCATGGGAATGCTCAATAATGCGTTCCAGAATGCCAGCTTCTCGCTGCTCGCCGGAAAGATGCAGGGCACGATCGTTGATTATCTGATGCCGCCGCTGTCGACCGCCGAGCTGCTCGCCGGGCTGACCGGCGGCGCCGTCACCCGCGCTTTTTGCGTCGGCGCGACGGTCTGGCTCGCGATGGCGCTGTGGCCCGGCGTGCATGTCGCGCCGATCCACCTCTGGGCGATCCTGTGGTTCGGCTTTCTCGGCGCGGTATTCCTTGCCTTTATCGGCGTTCTGACATCGATCTGGGCGGAAAAGTTCGATCATGCTGCGGCGGTCACGAACTTCGTCGTTGCCCCGCTGACGCTGCTGTCGGGCACCTTCTATTCGATCGAGCGGCTTGCCCCTGCGTTTCAGACGTTCAGCCACTTCAACCCGTTCTTCTATATCATCTCCGGCTTTCGCTACGGCTTTCTGGGGGTGAGCGATTCGCCCTGGTGGGGAAGCCTTGTGATCCTCGGCCTCGACATCGTCATGGGGCTGATCTGCTACACGGCGCTGAAACGCGGGTGGAAGATCAAGAATTAGGCGAGCGAGCGAGTGTGTTGACGTTTCTCCACGCTCCCACGTAAAAGCAGCATCCGGGCGGTTCCGACGGACCGCCCGTTTTCGTTTCACCAAGGTGTTTTTACCAAGCCAGACTGTTCAAGGAGTCCTGCCATGTCGATCCCAGCGCTCATGCCCGTTTACCCGCGGTGCGACGTGCGCCCGGTGCGAGGGGAGGGCTGCTATCTGATCGGCGAGCGCGGTGAGCGCTATCTTGATTTCGCCGCCGGAATCGCGGTGAACTGCCTCGGCCATGGCCATCCGCACCTGACGAAGAAGATTCAGGAACAGACCGCGACGCTGATGCATGTGTCGAACATGTACGGTTCGCCGCAGGGCGAGCATCTTGCCCAGCGGCTGGTCGACAACACCTTCGCCGACACGGTCTTCTTCACCAATTCGGGTGCCGAAGCGGTCGAATGCGCGATCAAGACTGCGCGCCGCTATCATTTCGCCAATGGCAATGCACAGCGGCACACGCTCATCACCTTTGGCAGCGCGTTTCACGGTCGCACCATCGGCGCGATTTCGGCGACCAACCAGCCCAAGATGCGCGAAGGTTTCGAACCGCTTGCCCCCGGCTTCAAATATGCCGACTTCAACGATCTGGAAGGCGCGCTTGCGCTGATCGACGACAATACGGCTGGTTTCCTTGTCGAGCCGATTCAGGGGGAAGGCGGCATCCGCCCGGCGGATGAGGCGTTCCTCAAAGGGCTGCGCAAGGCGTGCGACGAGCACGGCCTGTTGCTCGTCCTCGACGAAGTGCAGGCGGGCTATGGCCGGACCGGTAAGTTCTTCGCGCACGAACTGTACGGCATCACGCCCGACATCATGGCGGCGGCAAAGGGCATCGGCGGCGGCTTCCCGCTCGGCGCGTGCCTTGCGACTGAAGAAGCGGCCAAGGGTATGGTATTCGGCACGCATGGTTCGACCTATGGCGGCAATCCGCTCGCCATGGCAGCGGGCGAGGCTGTGCTCGATGTGATGCTGGAGGACGGCTTTTTCGAACATGTCGAAACGATGGGCAATCGCCTGCGGTCGGCGCTGGAACAGATGATCCCGAACCATGACGATCTGTTCGAACTGGTGCGCGGACACGGCCTGATGCTGGGTATCAAAATGAAGCATCCCAGCCGCGATTTCGTGGCGCATCTGCGCGACAATCACGGCCTGCTGACGGTCGCTGCGGGCGACAATACCGTCCGCCTGCTTCCGCCGCTGATCATCGAACAGAGCCATATCGACGAAGCGGTCGAGAAGCTGAGCGCGGGCGCCCGCGCTTATGTGCCGCCGACCGACGACTGACAGCGCTGAATTACGCCGTTCGTGCGGGAAGGGCGGGCGCTAAGCGCTCCTTCTGCCCGTTCCCGCAGGGCGGTTTGAGGAGAGAAACCTCGTGACCGAATATCGCAATTTCCTGAACCTTTCCGACGCCGGCACCGACGGTATTTCTGCCATTCTTACCGATGCGCACGCACGCAAAACCGCGCGCGCAGGCAAACCCAAAGGCGCGCCGGATGACGACGCGCCGCTCGCCGGGCGCACGCTCGCCATGGTATTCGAAAAAAGCTCGACCCGTACGCGCGTCAGCTTCGACATGGCGATGCGCCAGCTGGGCGGAAGCGCTCTGGTGCTCGACAGCGCATCGACCCAGCTCGGCCGGGGTGAGACGGTTGCCGATACCGCACGCGTCCTGTCGGGCTATTGCGACGCGATCATGGTCCGTACCGACGATCATGCCAAGGCGGAGGAAATGGCGCATTATGCCAGCGTCCCCGTCATCAACGGCCTGACCGACGCGTCGCATCCCTGCCAGATCGTCGCTGACCTGCTCGCCGTGACCGAGGCGGGCAAAGCGCTGGCGGGCAGCAAATGGGCGTGGCTGGGCGACGGCAACAATGTGCTCCACTCGATTATCGAAGCGGCGGGGCTGTTCGGCTTCTCGCTCGATATCGGCTGCCCCGAAGGCTATGATCCCGAACGCCGCTGGATCGACGAAGCGTCTGCGCGCCTATCGGGCAGCGACGCAAAAATCGCGATTCATCGCGACCCTAAAGCCGTTGCCGCCGACGCTGATGTCATCGTCACCGACACGTGGATTTCGATGGGTCAGCAACATGCAGAGCAAAAGCTTGCTGCCATGATGCCCTATCAGGTCACCGAAGCGCTGATGGCACGCGCAAAGCCCGATGCGGTGTTCCTCCATTGCCTTCCCGCGCATCGCGGCGAGGAAGTGGTCGGGGCGGTGATCGATGGCCCGCAATCGCTGATCTGGCCCGAAGCGGAAAACCGGCTTCATGGTCAGAAGTCGATTCTGCGATGGTGTTTCGGCCAGATCGGCTGATCCTTTTGTGCGGTGCATTGTAACGCCGCCGAACCATCCTATTTAATCTCTGAACGCGGGTGTCCAGTAATTAACCGGATGCCCGCATTGCCTTTGGACGATGGGTCCCGGCTGCAAAGCGGGGATGACGAGGTTTGTTTTGAATATCGATACCAACACCCCCGATCTGGATCGTGCGATCGGCTTCACGATTCCCGATAAGAATGCACGCGGGCGGCTGGTCCGGCTCGGCCCCGTGATCGAGGAAATCCTTGCCGCCCATGCCTATCCGCCGGTGATCGAGCGGCTGCTCGGCGAAGCGCTGGCGCTCACCGCCTTGCTCGGCTCGACGCTGAAGGATGCGGGCGGTCAGCTTACCATGCAGGCGCAGACGCAGAACGGGATTGTCGATCTGATGGTCTGCGACTTTAAGGGCGGCGAGCTGCGCGGCTATGTCCAGTTCGATGCCGACAAACTGGGCGAAGGGCCAGACGAGCCCAGCCTGTTTGCGCTGTTCGGCAATGGATTTCTGGGTATTACTTTCGATCAGGCGACAACGGGCGAGCGCTATCAGGGCATCGTGCCGCTCGACGGCGCGACGCTTTCGGAAGCGGCGGAAAATTACTTCTTCCAATCCGAACAGATCCCCAGCCTTGTTCGCCTGAATGCGGGACGTCGCGACGATGGGGCGATGGTGGCATCGGGCCTGTTCCTCCAGCATCTTCCTGAAGGAGAGGAGGGGCGCGACCGTATCCATACCCGGCTCGACCATCCCGAATGGCAGCATGTCGAAACGCTGGCAGCGACGATGGGCGTCGATGAGCTGGGCGATCCGGGCATCCCGCTCGAAAATCTGGTCTGGCGGCTGTACAATGAGGAGCGAGAGGTTCGCACGCTCAGCGCTGTGTCGCTCAGCCGCGGCTGCCGCTGCGACGCCGAATATATCGGTCAGGTCCTCGCCAAATTCCCCGAATCGGAACGCGAGGCGATGGCGGAAAACGGTGTGATCGGGGTGGATTGTGCCTTTTGCGCCAAAACCTTTCCGGTGGCGCTTGAAAGTCTGAAAGCGTGAATGAGCGGTCCGGTTTTGCCGGGCCGCCCCTGCCGGTTCGTCCCGGCGCGAATTTCTCATGCGGGAGGTGAGGCGATGAAAAACCGGTTCTGGATGCGCCTGTCGATCGTCGCGTTGTTGCCGGTGCTGGCAGGGGCTGCGGCTCCCAAATCCGGCATTGCCGTGATCGACGCGCTGGAAACGGGCAAATGGCAGCTTACCGAGAAGGACAAGCCGGGCGGTCTGGACCGGTCGGTCTGCCTGCCCGATAAGGTCGCGTTGATACAGGTCGCCTATTCCAGCGATGAATGTTCGCGCTTCGTCATCGATAATCAGCCGCGCAGCGGCACGGTGCATTATACCTGTCCGGGCAAGGGGCATGGCCGTACCACGCTGCGTATGGAAACGCCCCGCCGGGTCGAAATCGAAACGCAGGGCGTGTGGAACGGCATGCCGTTCAATATGCTGATCGATGCCCGCAAAACCGGTGTTTGCAGCGCGAAATGATCTTTTTCCACCCGCGCGAACGCCATTGCGGTTCGCGGCCATCGCTTTTAGCGGTGCCGAATGACTGACCAGATGCGCTATGCCGTAACGCTGCTTTCGGGCGGCCTCGATTCCATGACCGTCGCCGCGCGGGCAAAAGCGGAGGGGTACAGGCTCCTCGCGCTGTCGGTGGATTATAATCAGCGCCATCAGGTGGAGCTGGATGCAGCGCGCCGGATCGCCGATTATCTGGGGGCGGAGCGGCACATCATTCTGCCGCTCGACCTGCGCGCGTTCGGCGGATCGGCGCTGACCGCAGATATTGACGTGCCAAAGGACGGCGTCGGCGACACCATCCCGGTCACCTATGTGCCTGCCCGCAATACCATCTTCCTCAGCCTCGCGCTCGGCTGGGCAGAGGCGATGGGCGGGCGCGACCTGTTTATCGGGGTCAATGCGCTCGATTATTCGGGCTATCCCGATTGCCGCCCAGAATTCATCGTCGGGTTCGAACAGCTTGCCGAACTCGCGACCAAGGCGGGCGCCGAGGGCGAGCGGTTCCGCATCCATGCCCCGCTTCAGCATATGAGCAAGGCCGATATCGTGCGCGAAGGCTCCCGGCTGGGCATCGATATGGGACTCAGCTGGTCCTGCTATGACCCGACGCCCGAGGGGCTGCATTGCGGCCTGTGCGACAGTTGCCGCCTGCGGTCGAAAGGCTTTGAAGAGGCGGGTATCGAAGACCCGACCCGTTACGCCACCGCGCCATGAGCTATGCGGTAAAGGAAATGTTCCTCACCCTTCAGGGCGAGGGCGTGCATGCCGGTCGGCGCGCGGTGTTCGTTCGCTTCGCCGGGTGCAATTTGTGGACCGGGCGTGAGGCCGATCGGGCAAGCGCCATATGCCGGTTCTGCGACACCGATTTTGTCGGAATGGACGGGCCGGGCGGCGGGCGCTTTGCGGACGCGACCGCGCTTGCCGGGGCGGCCGCCGTCACCTGGGGCGATGCGGCGCGGGGCGAGCGGTTCGTGGTCCTGACCGGCGGCGAGCCGATGCTGCAGATCGACGATGCGCTGATCGACGCGCTTCACGATCAGGGCTTTGCCATCGCGATGGAATCCAACGGCACGATCGCCGCGCATCCCGGCATCGACTGGGTGTGTATCAGCCCGAAAGCGGGCAGCGAGGTGGTTCAGCGGCGCGGCGATGAATTGAAGCTCGTCTGGCCGCAGGACCATATCGATATCGACTCGCTGGAACATTGGGACTTCGCCAATTTCCTCGTCCAGCCGATGGACAGCGCCGCGCGCGAGGAAAATCTGCGCGCGGCGATTGCGTTCGCCATGGCGCGGCCGCGCTGGCGGCTCACGCTGCAGACGCACAAAATGCTGGGTTTACCCTGATTTGCTGTCGTTGCTCGCGAAGAAATCGCCGCACCGTTTCGCGCGATATTCGCTCTCGTCCCAGCAATCGTCGTTGAAATTGGGAAGCCGGGGAATAGCGAGCGCGAAATAGCCGCGATAGGCCTGATCTCCCCATGCCAGCAGGCTGCGGCGCAATTCGTACATCCGCTCATGCGCGATCCTGTCGATCGAGCCGCGCGGCGAGAACAGCACTTCCTTGCCGATATCGCTCGCCACCTGACAAAAGCTCAGCTGACCGCCGACAGTCGAAAAACCCGAATAGAGCCGCGTGCCATATTGGTCGAACGCAGTAACGCCCTGTTTCTTATTCTCGCTCGTTCGTTCGAAATAGCCGCCCAGTGTCTTATATGCCTTGGCCAGTTCTTCGGCATGATCTTCCAGCATCGAATTATAATATTCGCGTGTGAACAGGCTCGGGGCGAAGCGGCATTGCAGGGCGGCGACATTCAGCGCGGCGCGCAGATTCCACACCAGCGCAGCGTCGAGTTCGGTCTGGGTCGCGCCGGTCAGCGTCTGGCCCAATATACCGGGTTCATTGCCGGTCACGCGGGGACCCGAAAGATCGGCGGGTTTGAGAAAGAACTGCGCTGAGGCGGGTGCCGCCGAAAGGCTGGTGATGGCGGCGAAAGCCACCGCTAAGATACGAAATACGCGCATTTTCATCCTCTGCCCCGACGGGAATATATCCTATCGACTATAAAATTTCCATTCCGCGCCCAAGCGATTTTTACGCAAAATCGGCAAATCGAATCGTTGCGGAATCGAAAGGGCCGCCCGGTTGCCCGGACGGCCCCTTGTCTGACACCGAAATGCCGGACGAGATTACATCTCGTTGCCGGTCATTTCGTTGGTCATGGTGTCGTTCATGAGCATCGCGTCATTGCCCATGGTACCGTCGACCATCGACATATTGTCGCTCATGGTGCCGTCCATCATCGGATCGGTCGAGTTCATTTCGGTGACGGTGGTGTTTGCCGGAGTGGTTTCATCCGAACCGCCACAGGCCGAAACCATCAGCGCCGCCCCGGCGATCATCGAACCCGTCACGACCTTGGAGATGATTGCACGCATTTATAGCTCCTTAGAAAATGTTGGCAGGTGGTTTTGTTAAACCGTTTAAATACCCAAACCGGGCTGGACATTAATCGTTTAGCAATCCGCCCTCAAGTGCACTTTTCTGTTCCTGACCAAGTAACTGAAGAAAAAGCGGAAAATTGTTTTGCAGCGCAGCGTCGAACTGCGCCATGCCGACATCTTTCCCCAGTGCCGCCATGCTGGTGACCGGAAACTGGCCGAGGCCGCACGGCACGATTCCGCCAAAATGCGACAAATCGGGTGCGATATTGACCGCGAAGCCGTGTAGCGTGACCCAGCGGCGCACCCGGATGCCGATCGCGCCGATCTTCGCCTCATTCGCGCCGGTGCCGGTCCAGATGCCGACCCGGCCCGGTTCGGCGCGCGCCTCGATCCCGAAATCGCCGAGCGTCGCGATGATCCAGTTTTCCAGGCTATGGACGAAATGGCGCACATCGCGCCCGCGCGCGGCAAGGTCGAGCATCAGATAGCCGACCCGCTGCCCCGGCCCGTGATAGGTATAGCGTCCGCCACGTCCGGTGGCATGCACGGGAAAGCGCGGATCGATCAGCTCGGCAGGGTCGGCGCTGGTGCCGGCGGTATAGAGCGGCGCATGTTCGACCAGCCAGACGCGTTCGCCCGCTTCGCCCCCGCGGATGGCGGCGGCACGCGCTTCCATCGCCGCTACCGCTTCGCGATAGTCGGTCAGGCCGGGCGCGACATCCCATTCGACGTTCATGACAGCGGAAGCAGGAAAGGGCGGCATTGGCAATCGCAAAGGGCTTGGGTAGAGCGGGAAAGTGCCGCGTTGAGATGAGGAAGCGCCCCGCGATGGTCAAGATGGAAAGCGTCTGGAACGCAATGGCTGATTTTCTGCGCGCGCACAAACGGGCGCTGCTGCCGCTCGTCATCCTGGGCCTGTTCGTTCCGCTCACCATCGGCCAGCTCGCCGAGATGGTTCAGGCGGAAACGGGTTCCGAAACCGCGCCCGGGATCGCTGCGTCGCTGATCAGCTTTCTGGTCGCCGTTATCGCGCTGTGGGCGCAGATCAGCATTACCGCGATGGCGCTGGAGCCATTGTCGGCCGGTGCCGCCGCGCGAACCGGGCTTCGCCGCCTTCCCGCCGTGATCGGCATTCTGGTGCTTGTGACGATCGTGTTGATGGTCCTCGCGCTGCCGGTGCTTTTCGTTTTCTGGCGCGCAGGGATGGGGCAGGGCGCGATGCACGCGCCCGATGTTTCGCCGCTCTATCTCGCCTTTGTCGTTCTCTACGCGATTCTCTACGCCGTCGCGCTGGTGGTGCTGATCGCGCGGCTGATCGTGACGACGCCGGTGATCGTGGCCGAACGCAACGGCCTGTCGGCGCTGCGCCGGTCCTGGCAGCTGACCCGAGGGTATGGCGCTGCGATCATCGGCATCGTTCTGCTGTTCGGCATTGTCGCGCTGATCGCTCAGCTTGCGGTGAAGACGGTGCTGGGATCGATCCTGTTGCTATTTCTCGGCGGAGAAGGCAGTTTCAGCCTCTCCGCGATCCTGATCGCCTGCGCCAGCGGGATCGTGCTGACGATCGTCAGCGTCATTCAGGTCGCATTTCTCGCCAAACTCTATCTCGCGCTTTCCCGCCCCTTCCGATCCGAAGCAGCATCATTCGAATGAAAATTGACCTGGCCGCCATTTTTGCGGACGCGCGCGCGCTCTGGCATGCGCGCCGCGACCTTATCATGCGGATCGCGCCGCCGTTCCTGTTTCTGCCGCCCTTTGCCGGTGCGCTGCTGACGCCCGATCCGGCCACGCCGCCGGTCGATGCCTCGACCGACCCGGCGGCCGCGCAGGCGGCGATGCTCGACATATTGGCGTCGGCGATACCCTCCTATCTCGTCACACTGGCCATCGGAGCGATCGGAACGGCGGCGCTGTATCAGCTGCTGTTGCGCCCCGAAGCGACGGTGGGGCAGACGCTGCGCCTCGCACTGCCACGCGCGCTGCTGCTGTTCCTGACGATGCTCGCCGTGCAGGTCGGATTTTTCCTCGGCCTGTTACTGCTGATCGTGCCGGGCATCTATTTCTACGGACGTAGCTTTGTGAGCGGCCCGGCGCTGATCGCCGAGCGGATCGACAATCCGCTTCAGGCCGTGGCGCGCAGTCTGGAGCTGACCAGGGGCAATAGCTGGACGCTGGCCTTTGCGGGGATTGCGATCATGTTCGGTGCCAATGCGGTGATTCTGGTGATCGGTGATATTCGCGCGATGGCAGGCGACGGTCCGGTTCTGACAGCGATCGTCTATGCAGCGGCGGCGGCGGTCAGCATGGCCGCGACGATCGTCGAATTGCTGTTCCGCGTCGCCTGTTATCGGCGGCTCGCGGGATCGAAAAGCGGGACGTGAGGCGCCGATTCGCGCGGCAGATGACCGGTGAGGCGCGGATCGGCAAAGGTCTCGATCGTCTGTTTCAGCGGCTCGAAACCGCTTTTGCGGTAAAAGCGCAGCGCGCGCGGATGGTCGAGCGTGCAGGTATGCACCCATAAACGTTCGATCCCGCTGCGCCAGCCGAGGCTGAGCGCATGGGCCATCAGCCAGCGGCCATGCCCTTTTCCGGCAAGCTCGGGGACCAGCGCGAAGAAAGACAATTCGCATTGCGCGCCCTCGCGAAAATCGAGTTCGAGCAGCCCGACCTCGATTCCCTGCCGGTCAGTAACGGCAAAGACCTCCACCTTCGCATCTTCGACGATCGCGGCCAGCTCCGAATCGGCCATTACCAGCCTCGAGAACCATAGCCATGGCGCACCCACCCGGCGGAACAGCGTGCGATAGGCGTCGAGCCGCGGGGCGGGCCAGCGCACGAGCCGAAGCGGCGAATCGGGGATCGGCGCGGGCAGCGGCCGCCTTGTCATTTCCAGCGTGGTGACGATCGTCGCGACCTCGCCCGGCGGTACCGCGATCAGGCCCATCGGCTTATTCCCAGGCGGCGAGCGGCGGCAGGCTCATCAGGATCGCATCGACATTGCCGCCCGTCTTCAGCCCGAAGGTCGTGCCGCGATCATAGACGAGGTTGAATTCGGCATAGCGCCCGCGCCAGCTAAGCTGACGCGCCTTGTCGGTTTCGTCGAACGGCGTGTTCATCCGGCGGCGCACCAGCTTCGGGAAGATATCCAGAAACGCGCTGCCGACATCGCGGGTAAAGGCGAAATTGTCGTCGAAATCGCCTTCGAGATGGTCGTAGAAAATGCCGCCGACGCCGCGATGCACCTTGCGATGCGGGATATAGAAATAATCGTCCGCCCATTTGCTGAAGCGCGGATAATGTTCGGGATCATGCGCATCGCACGCTGCTTTGAGCCGCGCATGAAAATCCTGCGTGTCCTCGCCATAGGGAATCGGCGGGTTGAGATCCGCTCCGCCGCCGAACCAGCGTTTCGTGGTGACAAGGAAGCGGGTGTTCATATGCACGGCCGGGACATGCGGATTGGCCATATGCGCGACAAGACTGATCCCCGTCGCGAAAAAGCTCGGGTCTTCCGCCGCACCGTGGATCGACTTCGCGAATTCGCCTTCGAACGTGCCCGCGACGGTCGAGACATTGACCCCGGCTTTTTCGAACACCTTGCCTTTAATCTGACCGCGCACGCCGCCGCCGCCCGGCGCGCCGGAAGGATCGTCGCGATGCCAAGGGGTATATTCGAACGCAGCGTCCGATCCCGCCTCGCGCTCGATCGCCTCGAACGCAGCGCAGATCGAATCGCGCAACTGTTCGAACCAGTCGCGCGCCGCCTGTTGCTGAGGGTCGAGTTCAATTGTCATGCCGGCCATCCCTTAGTCTGTCGCAGCGCCTCGGCAAGGCCGATTCCCGCTGCTACCGCGACATTCAGGCTGCGCATCGTCGCGACGATCGGGATTCGCACGCGATACTCCGCTGCGTCATGGACCGAATCCGGAACGCCCGCGCCTTCCGATCCGAACAGCAAAATATCATCGGCCTGAAAATGCGCGTGCGGCAGATCGGTCGCCGCGCGAGTGGTGAACAGGACGAGCCGCGCAGTGCCGCAGCTTGCCCGGAATGCGTCCCAGTCGGGGTGGCGGGTGACGCGGGGCGCTTCGGCATAGTCCATTCCGGCGCGGGCAAGCGCGCGGTCGGAATAGGCAAATCCCATGGGTTCGATCAGATCGACCGGCGTGTCGAGACATGCCGACAATCGGATAATGGTCCCGACATTGCCCGCAATATCGGGCTGAAACAGAGCAACACGCATCGAAACGGGCATAGTATCTCGCGGCGCAGCAAAGCAAGCAGGCTAAATCGCTATTGGCAAATCCATCATAGCCCGTTTATCACCACGACGGCGGGCTGGTCGGGAGAGGATGTCTTGTTACCAGCTATTTTGGTCGAGAGCGCGGAGGCTCATCGATGGTACGAACCGTAAGGGACTTTGAATGGCTTCGGTCGACGAAACGTTAGAAAATCCCGATCCTTTTCTCGAAAAAGAGGGCGATTCCGAACATGGGGATACGGATGGCGACGTACGGCGCCGCGATTTTCTGTCCATAGCGGCGGTATCCTTTGCCGGTGTCGGCGCAGGCGTGGTCGCGTTGCCGCTGATCAATCAGATGAATCCGTCGGCCGACGTGCTCGCGCTGTCCACGACGGAAGTCGATCTGGCGGGGATCGAACCGGGGCAGGCAATCAAGACGAGCTTTCGCAAACAGCCTTTGTTCGTGCGCAACCTGACGCCGAAGGAGATCGCCGAGGCGGAGGCAGTGCCGCTTTCCGAGCTTCGCGATCCGCAAACGCTGGAACAGCGGACCAAGACCGGGCACAAGAACTGGCTGATCACGCTGGGCGTATGCACCCATCTGGGCTGCGTTCCGCTGGGCGCGGGCGAGGGTGAGAATAAGGGCCCGTTCGGCGGCTATTTCTGTCCTTGTCATGGTTCCGCTTATGATACGGCGGCGCGCATCCGGCAGGGGCCGGCGCCGAAGAATCTGTTCGTTCCGGAATATGAATTCACATCGGATACGCACGTAACGGTCGGGTGAGGGGGTAGACGATGAGCTTTCCGTGGGCAGAAGAATATAAACCAAAGCATCCGGCCATGCAGTGGCTGGATCAGCGGCTGCCGCTGCCGCGCCTGGTATATGGCGCGATCGGTGCCGGCTATCCGGTGCCGCGCAATCTGAATTATTTCTGGAATTTCGGCGTTCTGGCGGGAGCCGCGCTGGCGATCCAGATCATCACCGGCATCGTGCTCGCGATGCATTATGCCGCCAATGCGGGCGTCGCGTTCGATTCGGTCGAAAGCATCATGCGCGATGTGAACGCGGGCTGGTTCCTGCGCTATGCGCACGCCAACGGCGCGTCGATGTTCTTCATTGTCGTTTATGTCCATATTTTCCGCGGGCTTTATTACGGATCGTATAAGCCGCCGCGCGAAATGGTCTGGATGCTCGGCGTCGTGATCTTCCTGCTGATGATGGCGACCGCGTTCATGGGCTATGTGCTCCCCTGGGGGCAGATGAGCTTTTGGGGCGCTCAGGTGATTACCGGCTTCTTCTCCGCCATTCCGGTGGTGGGCGAGAATATCCGCATCTGGCTGCTCGGCGGTTACGCGCCCGATCAGGCAGCGCTCAACCGTTTCTTCTCGCTCCATTATCTGCTGCCCTTCGTGATTGCGGGGGTGATCATCCTCCACATCTGGGCGCTGCATATTCCCGGATCGAACAACCCGACCGGCGTTGAGGTGAAAGGGCCGCAGGACACCGTTCCGTTCCATCCTTATTACACCGCCAAGGACGGTGTGGGCGTCGGCGTATTCCTGCTGGTCTTCGCGCTGCTCTTGTTCTTCGCGCCCAATTATCTGGGCCATCCGGACAATTATATCGAAGCGAACCCGCTTTCGACCCCGGCGCATATCGTTCCCGAATGGTATTTCTGGCCGTTCTACGCGATCCTGCGTTCGTTCACCGCAGATTTCATCCTGCCGGCGAAGCTATGGGGCGTGCTGGCGATGTTCGGCTCGATCCTGCTGCTGTTCTTCCTGCCATGGCTCGACAAATCGCCGGTGCGTTCGTCCAATTTCCGGCCGGTCTATCGCGTGTTCTTCTGGATCCTTGTCGTCGATGTGCTGGTGCTCGGCTATGTCGGCGGGTCGGAAGCAACGCCGGTATATCTGATGCTGGGGCAAATCACGTCCGGCTATTATTTCGCGCACTTCCTCATCATTCTTCCGATCGTTTCGGCGCTGGAACGCACGCGTCCGCTGCCCAATTCGATCACTGAGGCAGTGCTTCAGGGAAAAAGCGGATCGCGCATGAGCGAAACGGCAGTCGACGGTAACGTCGCACCGGCCGAATAGGGGGCAAGGATAGTCATGGTTTCGCTGATCCTGCGATATATCAATTACATCATCGGCGCGGCGTTTGCGTTCGTGCTGCTGATCGCGCTCTGGGGCACTGCGTCCGAGCTGATCACCAACCCGCCCAAGGCGACGGCCGAGGAGGAATTCCACCTTGAGCCCGAACCGCTGGCGCTGCATTCGGACGGCCCGTTCGGAACCTATGACTATCGTCAGGTTCAGCGTGGTTTTCAGGTCTATAAGGAAGTCTGTTCGGCGTGCCACTCGCTGAAACAGGTTGCCTTTCGCGATCTGGAAAAGATCGGCTATTCCGAAGCGCAGGTAAAGGCGATCGCTGCCGGCTGGCAGATCGAGCAGCCCGATGTGAACAAGGATACGGGCGAGCCCGCGACGCGGCCCAATGTTGCGTCGGACCGGTTCCCGCTTCCCTTTGCCAATGATGTCGCGGCGCGCGCGGCAAACAATAATGCCATTCCCCCCGATCTTTCGCTGATGGCGAAGGCGCGTGAGGGCGGTCCAGCGTACATTCATTCGCTGCTGACCGGCTATACCGACCCGAAGACCTTCACGCATGACGGAAAGTCGCTGGCGAAGGAGTTCCCGGATTTCACCGTGCCCACCGGGCTGCACTTCAATCCCTATTTCCCTAATCTGAACATTGCGATGCCGCCGCCGCTCACCCAGGACGGACAGGTGCAATATCAGGACGGGACCAGAGCGACCGTGGATCAGATGTCGAAGGACGTTTCGGCGTTCCTGATGTGGACGGCGGAACCCAATTTGGCCAAGCGCCACGCCACGGGGTTCGGGGCAGTGATCTTCCTGCTGATCTTCACTGGTCTGACCTTCGGCGCGTATCGTAACATCTGGCGCGGGATCAAACATTGACGCTTGTCGCCGAAGCAAATGAGGATATCCGGCGGCGAATCCGCACGATCCCCGACTTTCCCAAGCCGGGGATTCAGTTTCGCGACATCACAACGCTGCTCCTCGATCCCGAGGGGCTGGCGCTGGCGGTCGAGCGGATGATAGCCGGCGTCGAGGGCGAAATCGATCTGGTCGCCGGGATCGAAGCGCGCGGATTCGTATTCGCCCCTGCCGTCGCGCTCGCACTGGGCGCTGGCGTGTTGCTGATCCGCAAGGACGGCAAATTGCCGGGCGCGACGATCGTCGAAGATTATGCGCTGGAATATGGCACTGACCGGATCACCATCCATGCCGATGCCTGTGCGCCCGGTGCGCGGATATTGCTGGTCGACGATCTGATCGCCACCGGCGGCACTGCCCGCGCAGCCGTTCGCTTGCTGCGAAAGGCCGGGGCTACGGTCGAACAGGCGGCGTTCGTCATCGACCTTCCCGATCTGGGTGGCGCAGATGCCTTGCGCGGCGACGGGATTGCGGTCTCCGCGCTGGTCGCGTTCGAGGGCGACTGACTGCGATAGTTGCGTGAGCGGCGGTTGTAGGGCTGTCCGCTCGCATATCAGGCGCTTCCCCAGCACCATCCTTCCGAATGTCCGGATATCCCTTTTGCCTCCGCTTGCGAAGCGCAGTCGGGAAGCGTTAGCGCAACGTGTCCCGACTATGCTCGACACGAACGGGCGGGAGCGAGGGCGTTGCACATAGGTCAAGGACCGCATGGAGTAATACCGACCGGCGTTGTTCCGAACCTATTGTACCAACGTCACGCAATCCAGAGTGCTGGGCCGCGTGCAGGCTCGCATCACGCCGCATCGACCACCACCGCTCCATGCCACCATAGCGCCACACGCTCACGGCCCCGGCGAAGACCGGGGCGATGCATAGTGTCAACGCTTTATGCACCACGATTATCACAATCGTCGCCCCGGCGAAGGCCGGGGCCGCTGCCGTTTGCCACCACCCGAGCCCCCCAGCATAGCAACAATTGCGAGCCCCGAACGCGCGCGGCAATGGAGAAGCGGCGCTGCACATCGCCGGATCGCCGCGTCGCTGCGCTTCTCGTGATGACGATCCTGGCGGTGAGTCCGGATTATTGCAGCTTGGCAGTACGCCCGCCCGGTGCCGGTCCGATCACCTGCAATTAGTCAGGTGAAATTCACACGTGCCATGCAAATATGAGTGCAATCAATAATTTGGCGCGTCCGGTACGATTGCGATCCGTCTTTGCGCGCGGGAGAGTGAACATGAAGATACCGTTCCTGCGTAAGGCCGGACTTATCATCGCGCTTGGAATGACCGGCGCACTCGGCGGCTGTTACGAAGACGGCTATGGCTATTCGGGCGTGTCGGTGGGCTATGGTTCGGGTGGGTATACGCCCGGCTATTATAGCAGTGCCTATGGCGATCCGTATTGGGGCTATTACGGCAATTATTATTATCCCGGCACCGGCTATTATGTCTATGATAACGCCAATCGCCGCTATCGATGGAACCAGCGCCAGCGCGAATATTGGATGAATCGCCGCAACCATTGGCGCGGACCGCGTCACGCGATGCCCGGACGCTGGGACGGCTATCGCGGTCGCCATCAGGATGGTCGGCCGCGACCCGACCGCGATCATCGACCCGATTGGAATCGCGATCGTCCCCGAGGCGATCGTAACCATCATCGCGGCGATCGCCGCCCCGACTGGCGAAACCATTCGGGCCGCCCGTCCGCCCGGCCTCAGCCGGGTGGCGATCGCGCAGCTCCGCCCCGGCAATGGAATCGTGGCCCTCGACCCGGAGCCGATCGACAGAGGCCGGAGCGTGACTGGAACGCGCCGCAGCGCGGCTCGCCGAATCCGCAGCGCTTCCGCCGGTTGCCGCCGCAAAATCGCAGTGACTGATTGCGCCCGGCCGCCGCGCCTGAAGGCGCGGCGGCGGTTTCAGCCTTCGCCGCGCCGCCCGATCAGCGCGATTGTGATGCAGCGTAATACCGCGACATCTTCCTGATTAAGGACGGTCACCAGCGTGCGCAGCGTGCCGATTTCCGGCCGGCTGCGCGAAGGGCGAACCTCCACAACTTCGCTTTCGCACCGTAGCGTATCACCGGGATAGACGGGGCGCAGCCAGCGCAGTTCGTCAACCCCCGCCGCACCATGGCTCGCCAGCTGCACCTTTTCGAAATGGGCGACCAGCATCGCCATCATCATGGCGCAGCTATGCCAGCCGCTTGCGGCGATTCGTCCAAAATGAGTCTTCGCGGCCGCCTCATCGGAAAGGTGAAAAGGCTGTGGATCGTATTTGCGGGCGAATTCCGCGACCTCTTCGGCAGTTACAGAATAACTGCCGAAGCTTTCGCGCTGGCCCACTTCCATATCTTCGAGATAACGCATCGCGCGAGGTTCTGCCCCTTCGCGCGATTTGGCAAGAGGATCATCGTGATCCCTGCAATACGCGTGCGAACGGCGTTGCGCTGCCATCCGCCTGGGGATTGCGCGGCAGGCCGATAAGCTCCCTCAGCAGCGGCTCAACATCGACATTGAGGAAGGGGGCCAGCGTCTCGCCCGCCGCAAAGGCCGGACCGTTCGCGATGAACAAAGCCGCCATTTCGGGCGAGCGATTGTCATAGCCATGGGTGCCGCCGTCATGCGCCTTGTCCGGCGTCGCTACGATCTGCCAACCGGTTTCGGCGAGGCAGAATAGCGGCGGCACGCGTGGATTGCTGCCATAATGGAAGCGCGCCGGAATATCGCCGCGCCGCCAGCATTGCATGTGCGGATGGGGGACGAGAAGCGCCTTTTCGAGCTCTTCTTCATGCCCTGCAAGGGGGACGATTCCGGCAAAGGGTCCGCTGTCGATCAGTCGGAAATCGGCCGGATCGACGATGGTGTCGAGCACGATCGCCCGGTCTTTGGAGATGGCGGCCATGCCATGATCGGCAACGATCACCAGATCGGCCGGCTGGTGCAGACGCGTCAGCCCCTCGCGCAGCATTCCGATCAGCGCATCGACATCGGCCACCGCCTGTGTCGTTTCCTTGCCCTCGGGGCCATAGCGATGCCCGGCGGTATCGACCGTATCGAAATATAATGTCACGAATTTCGGCCGGATCTCGGCCGGGCGGCGCAGCCAGTCGAGCACCGTATTCACTCGCTGCCGGCCGCTCACTGCCTGGTTAAATTGCTGCCAGTCCTCGGGCCGCGTGCCGCCTTCGATCTCATGCGGCCATTCGTCATCCCGCTTGCCGCCCCATGCGACGTTGGCACCGGGCCAGAACATCGTTGCGGTGCGGATTCCCGCCTGTTCGGCAGCGACCCAGATCGGCTTCGCCTCGTTCCACCAAAAGGGGTCGTCGCTCGCCATCGTAAACGTTTCCCCCGGTCGGCGCGGGTCCTCCATGGTGTTGGCGGTGATTCCGTTGTGATCCGGATATTCGCCGGTCACCAGCGCCCAATGATTAGGAAAGGTCTTGGACGGGAAAGACGGGCGCATCGGGGCCGATACCCCGCTTTGGGCCAGCGCCGACAAATTGGGTGTGACCCCGCGATCGAGATAATCTGCGCGAAAACCGTCGATGGAAACGAGGATCGTAACGGGCGCCTTTTCCTCGCTCGCGGCTACGGCGGCGGGAGGAGGGGCGGTGGTGGTTTGCGATGTGCAGGCAGAGACCAGCGCAGCAAACGCCGCGACGACGAACGATATGGGGTAACGCATGGCTGCGCCTGTGCCATCGTAAAGCGTCAAAAGAAAGACATGGCTCCGGAACTGCGCCGCTATTCGCGCGTCCGGAAAGCCATGAGGAGACGATCCATGGCGAACCGAACCCTGTCCCCGCTATCTGCCCTCGCGATTTCGGCGGGCACCGCCGCGCTCGCCGCATGGATCGGTTCGCGCGACAGCCCGACGCCCGAACAGCCGGACATTCAGAACTGGTATCGCAGCCTCGACAAACCCGGCTTCACGCCGCCCGATGCTGCGTTCGGGGTCGCATGGACGGCGATCCAGATCGGACTGGCGAGCGGCGCCTATCGCCTGCTGCGAACGCCCGGCGGGCCCGGGCGCGACCGTGCGCTCGCCTTATGGGCTGTCAATGAGGCTGCAATCGCCGGGTGGAGCGCGATTTTCTTTCGGGCGCGGCTGCCGGGCGCCGGTGCACTGGCCAGCGCGGCGATGCTCGGCAGCGGGGCGGCCTATGTCCGATCGGCGGCGAAGGTCGATCGGCCTGCCGCCGCTGCCGGGGTGCCGCTGGTCGCATGGCTTGGCTTCGCCACGGTGCTGGCGAGCGAAATATGGCGCCGCAATCGCGGCGCCCGACGCATCAGACGTTGAAGCGGAACAGCATCACATCGCCGTCCTGAACGACATATTCCTTGCCCTCGGCGCGCAGCTTGCCAGCATCGCGCGCGCCTGCTTCACCACCCAGCGCGACATAATCGTCGAACGCGATGGTTTCGGCGCGAATGAAGCCGCGTTCGAAATCGGTATGGATCGCTCCCGCTGCTTGCGGCGCCTTTGCGCCCGCCTCGACCGTCCATGCGCGCGCCTCTTTGGGACCGACGGTGAAAAAGGTGAGTAGGTTCAAAAGTTTATAACCTGCGCGAATAACGCGGGCGAGGCCGGTTTCAGTGAGCCCGAGTTCGGACAGAAACTCGCCGCGTTCGGCAGGGTCCATCGTGGCGATCTCCGCCTCGATCGCGGCAGAGACGACGACGGCTTCCGCGCCCTCCGCCTTCGCCTTTTCGAACACCCGCGCCGAATAGGCATTGCCCTCTGCCGCTTCATCCTCGTTGACGTTGCAGACATACAGGACCGGCTTGGCAGTCAGCAGCTGCGCCTGTTCCAGGATACGCGCCTCTTCGGGGTCGTTGACCTCGGTCAGGCGAGCGGGCTTGCCGTCGCGCAGCAGGTCGAGCGCGCGGGACAGGACCACCGCCGCCGCCTTTGCATCCTTGTCGCCGCCCTGACCTTTTTTCTGAAGGTTGGGCACGCGCTTTTCGAGGCTTTCGAGGTCCGAAAGCATCAGTTCCGTTTCGACCGTCTCTGCATCGGCGATCGGATCGACATGATTGTCGACATGCTGAATATCGTCATTTTCGAAGCAGCGCAGGACATGGACGATCGCGTCGACTTCGCGGATATTGCCGAGAAACTGGTTGCCCAGTCCTTCGCCCTTGCTCGCCCCGCGTACCAGCCCGGCGATATCGACGAACGCAAGCTGGGTTTCGATCTTCTTCGCCGATCCCGCCGCTTCTGCCAGCTGGTCGAGGCGCGGATCGGGCACCGCCACCTGGCCGACATTCGGCTCGATCGTGCAAAAGGGGTAATTGGCCGCCTGTGCCGCCGCCGTTTCAGTCAGCGCGTTGAAAAGCGTCGATTTGCCGACATTGGGCAGGCCGACGATGCCGCAACGAAAACCCATGGGTCATCCCGTATATTCGATTGGAAGCCGCACCCCCTAAGCCATGCGGCGCGGTTATGCCAGTGGCGAGGCGATCAGACGGTTCGCTCGCCATGCATCCGGCACCCGGCATCCTCGCTCGTTTCGATCTGCACGGTGATATGGTCGATCCCGAAATCGTGGAGCAGGCGTTCCTGAAGTTCGATCAGGAAGCGATCCCCCGGATGCCCGCCGGGCATATAAAGATGCGCGGTGAGCGCCGATTCGGTCGTGCTCATCGGCCAGATATGCAGGTCATGTATATGCGCGACGCCGGGCAGGGAATAGAGCGCCGCAACCACCGCATCATGATCGATACCCGGCGGCACGGCCTGCAACGCCATATTGACCGAGGTGCGGAACAGGCCCCAGCTGCTCCACAGGATCACCGCGACGATCAGCAGACTGACGACCGGGTCGATCCACTCCGCGCCGGTCCACAGGATCAGGCCGCCGCCGATCACCACGCCGGCCGAGACGGCGGCATCGGCAGCCATGTGCAGGAACGCGCCGCGAATATTCACATCGCCCTTGCGCCCGCTGGCGAACAGCCATGCGGTAATGCCGTTGATAACGATACCGACAGCCGCGACGATCATCACCATGCCGCCCGCAACCGGCGGCGGATCGGCGAAACGCTGCACCGTTTCAAGCAGGATTGCGCCGACCGCGATCATCAGCAGCAGGGTGTTGCCCAGCGCGGCGAGGATCGACGATCCGCGAAGGCCATAGGTGAAGCGCTTCGACGGCGGCCTTTTGGTCAGCTCCGCCCCGGCCCAGGCGATCAGCAGGCCGAGAACGTCGGAGAGATTATGGCCCGCATCGGCGAGCAGTGCCATCGAACCCCACAGGATTCCGGCGCCGCCCTCCACCACGACGAAGATGATGTTGAGCGCCGTGCCGATCGCAAAGGCGCGGCCGAAATCCTTTGGCGCATGAGCATGACCGTGGCCAAGGGCATGGCTGTGCCCATGGTCATGGGAGTGCCCCTGTCCGTGCCCGTAACTATGGGAATGATTCGCGCTCATATCTGCCGCCATAAGGCCGGTCGGCCATGTGATGCTAGCGCATGATGCGCTGCGTCAGGGGAGGAGCAGGCTCGCATCGCCATAGCTGTAAAAGCGGTAGTCGTTCGCGATCGCATGGGCATAGGCCGCCTGCATCCGATCCAGCCCCATCAGCGCCGAAACCAGCATGAACAGGGTCGATCGCGGCAAATGGAAATTGGTCATCAGCCCGTCGATCCCGCGAAAGCGATAGCCCGGGGTAATGAAGATCGCGGTATCGCCCTCGAACGGACGCACCACGCCGTCCTCGCCGGTCGCGCTTTCGATCAGGCGCAGGCTGGTGGTGCCGACCGCGATCAGGCGGCCGCCCTTTGCCCGGACGGCGTTCAGCCGGTCGGCGGTCGCCGGGTCGATCCGGCCCCATTCGGCATGCATCACATGATCGTCGGTATCGTCGGCCTTTACCGGCAGGAAGGTGCCCGCGCCGACATGCAGGGTCAGCGTAGCGGTTTCGACACCCGCGTCCGCCAGTGCTTCGATCAGCGCGGGGGTGAAATGCAGCGCGGCGGTAGGAGCGGCGACCGCGCCCGCCTCTCGCGCGAACATCGTCTGGTAATCCTGCGCGTCCCGTTCGTCGGTCGGGCGCTTCGACGCGATATAGGGCGGCAATGGCATATGCCCGGCACGTTCGAGCAGCAGCTCGACCGGCTCGATGCCGCCGAAGCTCAGCCGGAAACTGCCATCCGCTGCCCGATCCGACGCGACGGCGGTAACGCCGTTCGAAAAATCGATTTCGTCGCCGTCGCGCAGCCTTTTGGCATTGCGGATAAAGGCACGCCATTCGCGCGGCCCCTCCCGCTTGTGCAGCGTCGCGCCGATCTTCGCCTCACCGCGCATCCCTTCCAGCTGCGCCGGGATCACCCGCGTATCGTTGAAAATCAGGCAGTCGCCCGCGCGCAGCATCGCGGGCAGATCAGCGACGCTCTTATCAAGCATCGCATCGCTGCCCACGACCAGCATCCGTGCCGTATCGCGCGGGGCTGCGGGCCTCAGCGCGATACGGTCATTGGGAAGGTCGAAATCGAAATCGTCGACGCGCATTGCGCCCGCTTTACTTTTTCGGCTTTTGCGCAGGCTTGCTTGCGGGCGCCGCAGCCGGTTTTGCCGGCAGCGTGATGTCACCCGGATCGCCGAGCGCCGGGTTCACGGTCGCCGGACCAGGCTGATAGGGCGGGGGATTATCCGATGCGATATAGGCGTGGAGGATGCGCGACGGATCTTTCGGCGGCTCGCCGCGATGAATCTCGTCGACATATTCCATGCCCTTAATCACCCGCCCGAAAACCGTATAGCGCTTGTCGAGCGAAAGCGCGGGGCGGAACATGATGTAGAACTGGCTGTTCGCGCTATTTTCATCCTCGGTCCGTGCCGCCGCGACTGCGCCGCGCGCATGGGGGAGGTAGTTGAACTCCGCCGGAACGTCGGGAAGATCGGAATCGCCGGTGCCCGTCCCGGTCGGATCGCCGCCCTGCGCGATGGGAAGCGGGCGGTCGGTGACGCGGTGAAAAATGGTGCCGTCATAGAAATGGCGGCGGGTCAGCGTCTTGATCCGCTCGACCATCTTGGGCGCGACATCGGGACGCAGCAGGATCGTCACCCGACCGCCGGTCGAAAGGTCGAGCAGCCAGAGATTGGCCTTGTCGGTGGTGTCAGGCGCTTCCTCAGCATGGGTCGACGGAATGGTCTTTTGCTGTGCGACCGCCGGAACCGCCGTCATGGCCGCCGTGAATGCAGCCAGAAACCCGATAAAACGCATGACTTCCCCAAAAAATCCCGCTGAACTGATCCGGCGGACTTAAACCATAATCACGCTTGCGCCAATGTGAATGGGCACAAGCAGCGTCAGTCGCCCTTGCGACCGATTTTCGTCACGCGCGCTTCCACCTCTGCGGCAACGTCCTGACCGACGAACTTATGGATGTCGCCGCCGAACATCGCGATTTCCTTCACCAGCCGGCTGGCAATGGGTTGCAGCGATACATCGGCCATCAGAAACACCGTTTCGATGCGATCGTTGAGCTGCTGGTTCATGCCCGCCATCTGATATTCATATTCGAAATCGGCGACCGCGCGCAGGCCGCGCACGATCATCGACGCGCCCTCGCGCTCGGCAAAGTCCATCAGCAGCGCATTGAAGCTGACCACCGCGATATCGCCCTCCAGCGCAGCAACCTCGCGCCGGACCATCGCCATCCGCTCCTCGACAGAGAACATCGGGTTTTTGGACGGATTCGTCGTTACCCCAATCACCAGCCGGTCGACGAGCCGCGCGGCGCGCGCGATAATGTCCATATGGCCGAGCGTGATCGGGTCGAACGTGCCGGGATACACGCCGGTGCGCATGGTCATCGTCATTCTCCCGTAAGGGCGTTGTGAAACCGAACGGTTCAGTGGTTCCGGGCAAGCGTGAAGCGGGCGATGTCGCGCAGCAAATCGGCCTCATCCCCAAAATCGCGCAGATGTTCGATTGCCTGCTCCACCAGCATTTTGGCTTGTTCGCGCGCACGTTCGAGGCCGAGCAGCGACAGGAACGTCTCCTTGCCCGCATCGCCGTCCTTGCGCAGCTTCTTGCCCGCCAGTTCCTCATTCCCTTCGACATCTATGATATCGTCGGCAATCTGAAAGGCGAGGCCGATATCATGCGCATAGCCGCGAATGCCGGTGCGCGCCTCTGGCGGAATGCGCCCCAGAATCGCGCCCGATTCGACCGAGCAGGAGATCAGCGCGCCGGTCTTCATCGCCTGAAGCCGGGTGACGGTCGGCAGGTCGAAGGTCGCGCCCTCCGCCTTCAGATCCATCATCTGCCCGCCCGCCATTCCGGCAGGGCCGGCGGCGCGAGCGAGTTCGAACACCAGCTCGGCACGGACATGCGAATCGCGATGCGTCGCCTCGTGCGCCAGTATCTCGAACGCCAGCGCATGGAGGCAGTCGCCCGCCAGCACCGCCGTCGCTTCATCGAATTCGCGATGCACGGTCGGCTTTCCCCGCCGCATATCGTCATCGTCCATCGCAGGCAGATCGTCGTGGATCAGCGAATAGACATGGATGCATTCGATTGCCGTCCCGACGCGCAGGCTTTGTTCGGGCTTTACGCCATAGAGCGCAGCGGTTGCATGAACGAGCAACGGACGCAGCCGCTTGCCGCCGCCGATTGCGGCATGACGCATCGCGCGATACAGATCGGCGCGCGGATCGTCCGGAATCTCGAGCAGCGCATCGAACTGCTGATCCACCTCGGCAGCGATATTTTTCATCGCCGAAGCGAGCACGAACGAAGCATCCGCCATGTCAGAAATCATCCTGCGTCGAACGGCTGTGTCGCCGTGGGTTTGCCGTCGGGGTCGAGGCGGATCGCCTCGATTCGCGCCTGCGCCGCGTCCAGCCGGTCGGCACAGCGGCGGCGCAGCGCATCGCCGCGCTCATAGAGATGGATCGCTTCCTCCAGCGCGGCATCGCCGCTTTCCAGCCGCCCGACAATGCGTTCCAGCTCTTGCAGGGCCTCTTCAAAGGATAGTTCGGAAATGTCGCGCGCTTCAGCCATGCCCTGCGCTATGGCCCGGCTCACCCGGTGATTGCAACTCCCAGTTGGCGAGGGACGTTCAGACGGCAAAGATCAGGAGATTTTGCGACCATGTTTGAACGTACCAACCCCGCCAGCGGTGAGAAGCTGGAACCGATCCCCGAAATGGACGATGCTGCGGTCGAGGCGGCGCTTGCCCGTGCCGATGCGACCTTCCGGCAATGGCGGACCAGCGCGCTCGACGAGCGTACCGCCCTGCTCGCCCGGCTGGGCGATCTGTTCGAAGCGGAGAAGGAGCGGCTCGCCGAAATCGCGACGCGCGAAATGGGCAAGACGCTGAAATCCTCGATCGCAGAGGTGGAGAAATGCGCCGCGGCGTTCCGCCATTATGCAAAGCACGGCCCCGAATTTCTGGAACAGAGCGACGTCGTAGTGTCGAAGGGCGCGGCACGGATCCGCTGGCTGCCGCTCGGCCCCGTGCTGGCGGTGATGCCGTGGAACTTTCCCTACTGGCAGGTGGTGCGTTTCATGGCGCCCGCGATCATGGCGGGGAATGTCGGCCTGCTCAAACATGCCTCGATCACGCAAGGGGTGGCGGCCGCGCTTGCAGAGATGGTGAAGAAGGCGGGCGGCCCCGACGGATTATTCCAGAATCTGGCGATCAAATCGGGCGCGGTGGACAAGGTCATCAGCGATGACCGCGTCGTCGCCGTGACGTTGACCGGCAGCGAAGGCGCGGGATCGAAGGTCGCCGAAACCGCCGGGCGCAAGCTGAAAAAGGTTGTGCTCGAACTCGGCGGTTCCGATCCGTTCATCGTGATGCCCTCGGCCGATATCGACGAAGCCGCGAAACAGGCGGTTACTGCGCGGATTCAGAATACGGGCCAGTCGTGCATCTGCGGCAAGCGGATGATCGTCCATAGCGATGTCTATGACGAATTCGCCGCCAAATTCTTCGATGGCATGAAGGCGGTCAAAGCAGGCGATCCGATGGACGACGGAACGGATATGGGACCGCTATCGAGCTTCGAGCAGCGCGATACGGTGCTGGAGCAGCTCGATCGTATGCAGAAAGCGGGCGCAACGCTGGAATTCGGCGGTGAGAAGCTCGATTCGCCGGGCGCTTATCTGACTGCCGGCGTGCTGACCGGCGTACCGCGCGATGCCGATGTCGCGAAGGAAGAAGTGTTCGGACCCATTGCGATGCTGTTCAGGGTCGATGACATTGACGAGGCGATTACGCTTGCCAACGACATTCCCTACGGTCTGGGTTCCAGCGTCTGGACCAGCGACGCACAAGAGCAGGAGCGGTTCGAACGCGATATCGCGGCGGGCATGACGGCGGTGAACCAGATGCTGTCATCGACCCCCGAAGCGCCGTTCGGCGGGGTGAAGCTGTCGGGCCATGGCCGCGAACTCGGCCCTTGGGGCATGCACGAATTCATGAATATGAAAACGGTGCTGATGCCGGGATAATAGGCAGCCTGTATCGATCCCGACTTATGACACCAACGTCATTGCGAGCCCCGAAAGTGGCTCGGCAATCCAGCGCAGCGCATGCGTCCGCTGGATTGCTTCGTTGCTGCGCTTCTCGCGATGACGATTTTGGCCGGGAGTCAGGCTAACTGCAAATCGGCATGACAATCGGAACGGGCAGGGGCGCCATGCCGGCGCTCCTGCCCGGAGCCGCATTCAGCTTACCCCGACTTCCGCGCGCAATGCCTTGCGGTCGAGCTTGCCGATCATCGTTTTGGGCATTTCATCGCGCACCACGACCTTGTCGACACGTTCATGCTTGCCCAGTTGCGGGTTCAGCCATGCGGCGATTTCCTCCCCGCTCGCAGTCTCCCCGCTGTTCAGCGTGACATAAGCGCGCGGGCTTTCGCCGCGATAATCATCGGACACGCCGATCACCAGCGCTTCCTTCACCGCCGGGTGATGGTACAGCACCGCCTCGATCTGGCTGGGAAAGACCTTGAACCCGCCGACCGCGATCATGTCCTTCAGCCGGTCGACAATCTTGATGAACCCGTCCTCGTCGATGATGCCGACATCGCCGGTGCGCAGCCAGTGGCGCTTTTGCTGACCGCCGAACAGGCCGTCGACAAACACTTCGGCATCGGCATCGGGACGGTTCCAGTATCCGAGCATGATCTGCGGCCCCGAAACGACGATCTCCCCCGGCTCACCCTCGGCGACATGTTTTGTCGGGTCTTCCTTGTCGATCAGGCGCACCCGTGTTCCCTGAATCGGCTGGCCGATGGTCCCGGATTTGTTCAGCGCCTCATAGGGGTTGCTCGACACCACACCCGAGCTTTCGGAGAGGCCATAGCCTTCGATCAGCGTCGCGCCGGTGATCTTTTCGAACCGCTGCTTCAGTTCGGCGGCGAGCGGCGCGCCGCCCGAAATGCAGACACGCAGCGACGAGAAATCGGTGCTCGCCGTTTTCGGATGGTCGAGCAGCGCCTGATACATGGTCGGCACGCCCGGAAGCGCAGTCGCGCCGGTCCGCTCGATCGCCGCGAGTGTCTGCCCGGCATCGAAGCGCGGCAGCATGACGATCTCGCCCCCTGTCACCACGGTGCGGTTGAGCACGCAGGTATTGGCGAAGACGTGGAAGAAGGGCAGCACCCCGACGATGCGGTCGGTTACCTGACCCAGCTGCGGGTCGAGCAGCGCAACCTGACGCGCATTGGCCGACAGATTCTGATGCGTCAGCATCGCGCCCTTCGGCGTGCCGGTGGTGCCGCCGGTATATTGGATCAGCGCGACATCATGTTCGGGCTCGATCGTGGGGGCGACGCATTCGCCGTTATTCGCGATTAGTTCCGAAAAGGCAGTAATGCGCGAATCGTCCGGTTTCCTGGCGACTTCGCTTCCCCGGAACAGACGATAGAAAAGCGATTTCGCCGGCGGCAGTGCGCCCGCGACCGATCCGACCACCAGCCGTTCGAGCCCGCTCTTTTCAAGTACCTTCAGCGCGGTGGGCAGCAGTGCTGTCGCTGAAATGGTGAAGAGCAATCGGGTCTCGCTGTCCTCGACCTGATGCGCCAGTTCGTCGACGGTGTAGAGCGGCGAGAAATTTACCACCGTCGCGCCGAGCTTCAAAATACCGTAATAGGCCGCGACATAATGCGGCACATTGGGCAGAAACAGGCCGATCCGGTCGCCAGGGCCATAGCCCATTGCCTTCAGCCCGCACGCCACCCGGTTCGCACCGTCCAGCGTCTCGGCATAGCTATATTTGCGGCCGAGAAAATCGAGCAGCGGAGCATCGGGGTGCGAAGCTGCCGATTTTTCGAACAGCGACACCATCGACATCGGTTCGAACGTCCGGTCCCAGGGACCGGGATGCTGATAGGCGTTGCGCCAGATATGGACCGGATCTGTCATTTACACATGTGTAAGCAGCGAACAGGGGCGAAGCAAGGTCATGCGTGGCGCTGATTTGCGGTCCACGTGACCAGCAGAGAAAAGGCAGCGATTCCAAGGTCAAGACCCGCCTGAACGCGGTGCGGCGACGGGTCGGACCGGTCATGGGTGAGGATGCTGATATCCGCCGAAGGATGGCGCATCGCCGCCACCGCGAACAGGCCGGGGAGAATCACCAGCATCGCCACGCGCCGTCCTTTCATCGCCTCCGCCTCCGATCTCTTTTTCTTATCCGAAACGATACCCATGTTTCGAAGCGCGGGCAATGCGCTTCACGCTGCGACCGAAACCTCCTCGGCGCGACGTGCCCGGTCGCGCCCCGCCGCCTTGGCCGCGTAGAGCGCGCGGTCGGCGCAGTGATACAGGCGCTTCCAGTCCACTTCATTGGTGAGCGGTCCTGAACAGACACCGATGCTTGCTGTCACGCTGATATCGAACGGCATTCGCGCGGTGCGCAATCGGGTAAGCAGCTCTTCGGGATCGATCGCAGCGGATTTCGGCTGGATAATCGCGAATTCCTCGCCCCCGATGCGAGCGACAAGTGCCGAATCGGGGGCGGACGCGCGCAACGTGCGCGCGAATACGCGCAGCACGTCATCGCCGCCGTCATGGCCCAGCGTTTCGTTGACCTGTTTGAAATGATCGAGATCGGCGAGGAACAGTGTCTGCATGCCGCCGCGTCTGGTGGCGCGGGCAAGAAAGGCGCGACGATTGAGCAGGCCCGTCAGCGGGTCGGTATCGGCCAGCATCCGCGCCGCGAGTTCATGCGCGCGCGCTTCGTCGCGTTCCCTGCTGATCGCCCGGATACGATAGACCACGGCGAGCGTCGATATGACCGCTTCGCATGCCATCGCACCGATGGTCGAATTGTCGATCCAGAACGAGCCGGGCCACAGGTTGAGACTTGCCCCGATCCGCAACGTTGCCGAAAGGACCGGCGCCAGCCAGGCGAGCGAGAACAGCCATAGATACGGACTTTTCTGTCGCCATGCGGTCCAGATGATCGCGACGATGAGCGGCAGGATCGCTGCGAAGCAGAGCGAAACGATGTTATCGAGAAGGGTAATATGCCATGGCGTAAGGACCACGAACGCAGCGGTCGAGATACCGAGCGCCGCGATAAAGATGTTCGACAGTCGCGTCATCCAGACACCACCGACGCGGTCGCCGAAAAATCCGCGTGCGAAGACCAATGCGCTCGACACCGTGCAGGCCAGCAGAATGTAATTCAGCCGCGCCCGGTCGTTCACCGGCATATCGGGCCAGCACCAGGCGATCGCGCCTGAAGACGTGAAGGCATAACCGCCCAGCGCAATCACCATCGCGCAATAGGCAAGCTGGAACCGATGGCGCAATGCCGCCCACATCGCCAGATTATACACCAGCAGGGCAGCGCACAGCCCGCCGAACGCCGAATAGACCGACCCCATGACCAGATTGGCCCGTGCGCCTTCGGGGCGGGTTGCGAGGCGGGCATCCCCTATAATTCCGCGGATATTGGCCGAACCCTCGATCCGCCAGAGCAATCGTTGCGGCGTGCCGTACCCACTCGGCAGTGACCATTGCACCATGGCGCCCAGCTCGGTGTGCCGGGATTTGGCGCGCTGATCATAGGGCCAGCCGCGAATGGTGCCGTCAGGGTAGAGCGCATAGAGGGTGATGCGTTCTTCCCAGAGATTATCGATCCTGACGGCGTTTCTGCCTCGTGCGCTGGCCAGATTGCCGAGAAACTGGGACATCACCCAAAAGTCGCCATCGCCAAAATCACGCTGGGGCGTGGTGCAGTCGAACCGCTGCGGCTCAGCAAACAAATTGCGGGGAGTCATGTCGGGTCGGGCGCGTAGGATGCAGATATCCAGCGGAAGGCCGATGACTGCGCCGGAGCCATGGGAAGGATCGGGGGAAAAAAGTCCGACAGCGAATACTGCCAGAATCACAAAAAACCGAACGAATCGCACCCGCCCCTCCATGGCGGGCGGTTATAGTTGTTATTCGGCAACAAGGGGTAAATTTCGCGTTCCGCACAAAAAGGGCCGGAACCTTTCGGCCCGGCCCTTTCCTGATCCCTCAGGATGAGTAAGCGGCTATTTCGCCTTGGCAGGCGCTTTTTTGCCGCCGCCCTTTTTGCCAGGCTTTTTGGGCGCGGCGGGCGTGATCTCGAACGAGAGCGCATCGTCCTTCAGCTTGACCGCAACCTCGCCGCCATGGACCAGCTTGCCGAACAGCAATTCCTCGGCCAGCGGCTGCTTGATCTTCTCCTGAATCAACCGGCCCATCGGGCGCGCGCCGTATAATTTGTCATAGCCGCGCTCGGTCAGCCATGCCTTGGCGCCGTCATCCAGATGGATGTGCACGTCGCGGTCGGCGAGCTGCAGTTCGAGTTGCAGGATGAACTTCTCGACCACCCGGCTGACGACTTCGGTCGGCAGATAGGCGAACGGTACGATTGCATCGAGACGGTTGCGGAATTCAGGCGTGAAGAGCTTCTTCACCGCTTCCTCCTGCACATCGTCGCGGCTGATATTGCCGAAGCCGATCGATTCCTTCGCCATGTCGGATGCGCCGGCATTGGTCGTCATGATCAGGATGATGTTGCGGAAATCGACCGTCTTGCCGTGGTGATCGGTGAGCTTCCCGTTGTCCATTACCTGCAACAGGATGTTGAACAGATCGGGATGCGCCTTTTCGATCTCGTCGAGCAGCAGCACGCTGTGCGGATTCTGATCGACCGCATCGGTCAAAAGGCCGCCCTGATCATAGCCGACATAGCCCGGAGGCGCACCGATCAGACGGCTGACCGAATGCCGCTCCATATATTCGCTCATGTCGAAGCGCTGAAGCGGGATGCCGAGGATCTCGGAAAGCTGACGCGCAACCTCCGTCTTGCCGACGCCGGTGGGGCCGGAGAACAGATAATTGCCGATCGGCTTGTCGGGGTCGCGAAGGCCCGCCCGGCTGAGCTTGATCGCGCTCGACAGCACTTCGATCGCCTGATCCTGCCCGAACACGACGCGTTTCAGATCAGTCTCGAGGCTTGCGAGTACCTTGGTATCGTCGTTCGACACGCTCTTGGGCGGGATGCGCGCCATGGTGGCGATGACCGCCTCGATCTCCTTGGGCGTGATCGTTTTCTTGCGGCGGCTGGGCGGGACCAGCATCTGCATCGCGCCGACTTCGTCGATCACGTCGATCGCCTTGTCAGGCAGTTTGCGGTCATTGATGTAGCGTGCCGACAACTCCACCGCCGATTTGATCGCATCGGGCGTGTATTTGACGTCATGGTGATCCTGAAAGGCACCGCGAAGGCCGGTGAGGATCTTGATCGTATCCTCGACGCTCGGTTCGTTGACGTCGATCTTCTGGAACCGGCGCAGCAGCGCGCGGTCCTTTTCGAAATGATTGCGGAATTCCTTGTAGGTCGTCGAACCGATGCAGCGGATCGTGCCGCCCGACAGCGCGGGCTTCAGCAGATTCGATGCATCCATCGCGCCGCCGCTGGTTGCGCCGGCACCGATGACGGTGTGGATTTCGTCGATGAACAGCACCGCATGCGGCAGCTTTTCGAGTTCGTTGACGACCTGTTTCAGCCGCTCTTCGAAATCGCCGCGGTAGCGGGTGCCGGCGAGCAGTGCGCCCATGTCGAGCGAATAGATGACTGCTTCCTTCAGCACATCGGGGACGTCGCCCTCGACGATCTTGCGGGCAAGCCCTTCGGCAATCGCGGTTTTGCCGACGCCGGGATCGCCGACGTACAGCGGATTATTCTTCGACCGGCGGCACAGAATCTGCACGGTGCGATCGACTTCGGGGCCGCGCCCGATCAGCGGATCGACCTTGCCGTTCTCCGCCTTTTCATTGAGGTCGACACAGAATTGCTTGAGCGCGCTTTCGCCCTTGCCCTTGTCGCTCTTCGCCGCTTTTTCTTCCTCCGCTCCCTTGGGGGTAGAGGCTTCGGTCGGCGACGAGCCTTTGCCCACGCCGTGTGCGATGAAGCTGACCGCGTCGAGACGGCTCATATCCTGCAGCTGCAGGAAATAAACGGCATAGCTTTCGCGTTCGGAGAACAGCGCAACCAGCACATTCGCGCCGGTTACTTCATCGCGGCCCGACGACTGGACGTGCAGAATCGCGCGCTGAACCACGCGCTGAAATCCGCTGGTGGGCGAGGGATCCGTGACATTCTCGACCTTCAGCGCGTCGAGTTCGGTGTCGAGATAGTGCGCGACAGTCGTTTTCAGCTCGCCCAGATCAACCCCGCAAGCAGTCATCACCTTCGACGCATGCTCGTCATCGACGAGCGCGAGCAGCAGATGCTCCAGCGTCGCATATTCTTGACGACGCGACGAGGCGGCTTCGAGCGCCTTGTGCAGCGTGGATTCCAGGGCGGAAGCAAAACTTGGCATTACATCGTACTCCAGCGGGACGCAGGAAGTGTGCGAACCCTTTCATCATATGTCGGAAGCAGGCAGTTCGGACTCAAGTCCATGTATTCTATGCTGCTGCGATGCAGCGAAAACCGATTGTGCGCCGGGGCCGGTCGTCCCCGAAATCGAGCTGCCCCCCAGGAGAAAGGCGCGGCCCTGATCATCGTTTGAACAATGCTTCGGCGCTTGCCCGATGCCGCTCCGACTGTTCCATATGGGAACGGGTACGCTCGATTTCACCCTCCAGCGCAGCGATGCGCGCTTCGAGTTCGGCCACCGAAAGGGGTGCGAGATCCTGCCGCCTCAGATCGGCGACAAGGTCACCCCGGCGGGGCGGGAAGGAATCGTCTGCTTCCATCAGATCGACAGCGTTGACCCTGGGCGAACGGATGTCAATAAGGCGCCGCGAACGAACAGAGCTTTAAGGGTATACAGACGATCATGGCGCTTCCCGATATGATGACGGCAATCGATCCGGTCGACGCGGGAGGGCCCGAAGTGATGGTCCCGGTGCAGCGCCCGGTTCCTGTGCCGGGCCGGGACGAAGTGCTGATCCGCGTCGCCGCCGCCGGGGTCAACCGACCGGACGTCATGCAGCGCGAGGGCAAATATCCGCCGCCGCCCGGCGCTCCGTCGATCCCGGGCCTCGAAATATCCGGAACCGTCGTCGCGACGGGTGCGGACACCGGGGTCGAGATGATGGGGCAGCAGGTCTGCGCGCTGATCGCCGGGGGCGGCTATGCCGAATATGCGGTCGCCCCGGTCGGCCAGTGCCTGCCCGTGCCGCCCGCGCTGTCGCTGGAGGAAGCTGCCGCAATGCCCGAAACGCTGTTCACCGTGTGGACCAATTTGTTCGAACGGGCCTATGCCTCGGACGGCGATACCGTGCTGGTGCACGGCGGGACCAGCGGGATCGGTACCATGGCGATCACCCTTGCCGGGCTGTTCGGGGTGCGGATCATCGTTACCTGTGGCTCGGATGAAAAATGCGCGGCCGCGCGGGCGCATGGCGCGCACCATGCGATCAATTACAAAAGCCGGGATTTTGTCGAGGCGGTGAAGGAAATCACCGGCGGCAAGGGGGTGGCGGCGGTGCTCGACATGGTCGGGGGCGACTATGTCGCGCGCAACCTCAAATGTCTGGCGGAAGACGGGCGCCATGTCTCGATCGCGGTGCAGCGCGGGGCGAAAGCGGAAATTCCGGTTTTCACCATCATGCAGCGGCGCCTGATCCTCACCGGATCGACGCTGCGCGCGCGCGATACGGAGTTCAAGACGCTGGTCGCCGATGAACTGCACCGCATCGTATGGCCGCATGTCGAGGCCGGGCGCCTCAAACCGCTGATCGACAAGACCTTTCCGCTGGAACGCGCGGCGGATGCGCATGCGCGTATGGATGCGGGCGAACATGTCGGAAAGATCGTGCTGGTCACCGGCCAGTAATGATTCGTCATCGCGCGACGCTTTACTGTTACAGGCCCATGAAAATCGCGCCGCCCGAACTGTAACATTCTTCGCGCATAGTCCCCCTGACGATGGGCATCAGGGGTGGTTGCGAGAGTGATGGCAACGATTACGAGATTACCGGTCGACGGCGACCTTGCCGAATTCACCGCGGGTCAGCCCGCGATTCCGGAGAAAATGGTCGAAGAGCGGCGGCAATATCGCACCGTCTGGATTTCGGACATCCATCTGGGCACGCGCGGCTGCAATGCCGAGATGCTGATCGACTTTCTCGACCATGTCGACAGCGACACCATGTATCTGGTCGGCGATATTATCGACGGCTGGCGGCTGAAGAAGAAATTCTACTGGCCCTCGGCGCATAACGACATTGTCTGGCGAATCCTGAAGCGGGCGAAGCGCGGCACGCGCATCGTGTATATTCCGGGCAATCATGACGAGATGTTTCGCCAGTTCACCGGGCTGAATTTCGGCGGCGTCGAAATCCGGCGGCAGGCGGTGCATGAAACCGTCGACGGTCGGCGACTGCTGGTGCTGCATGGCGACGAATTTGACGCGATCACCTTGTCGCACCGCTGGCTCGCGCATCTTGGCGATGCTGCGTATACCGCGATGATGGCGCTCAACCGCTGGGTGAACCTCTATCGCCGGGCGATGAACCTGCCTTATTGGTCGCTGTCGAAACACGCGAAGAAAAAGGTCAAGAACGCCGTCGAATTCATCTCCAATTTTGAAGAGATTGTCGCGCGGGAGGCGGGATCGCGCGGCGTCGACGGAGTCGTTGCCGGGCATATCCACACCGCCGATGCCCGGCTGATCGACAATATCGAATATTATAATGACGGCGACTGGGTCGAGGGTTGCACCGCGCTGGTCGAACATTTCGACGGGCGCATGGAAATTCTCCACTGGGCCGATGAAATAGCGAAGCGCGAACCGGAAGCGGAGCCTGACGTGGCTCAGGCTGCCGCTGCCTGAATCCGATGAAGATCGCACTGGTAACCGATGCGTGGGAACCGCAGGTCAATGGTGTCGTCCGCACCCTGCAATCGGTGCGCGCGATTCTGGAAGGGCAGGGGCATGAGATCATGATCGTCTCGCCCGACCGTTTCTATTCGCTGCCCTGTCCGACCTATCCCGAAATCCGGCTGGCAGTGGTGGGAATGCATAGCGTTGGCGAATTACTCGCCGATTTCGCTCCGCACGCCATTCATCTCGCGACCGAGGGGCCGATATGCCTCGCCGCGCGCCGCTGGTGTCTGAAACGGGGCTTTCCGTTCACCACGGCCTATCACACGCAGTTTCCGGACTATGTCTCGGCGCGATCGGGCGTGCCGGCGGAGTGGATCTGGCGCTATATCCGCTGGTTTCACACGCCTGCCCAGGCGATTCTCGCTTCCACCCCGTCGATCCGCAAAACGCTGGTCGATCACGGGCTTTCTCAGGTCAGCCATTGGGGAAGGGGCGTCGATCTGCGCCATTTCCACGACAATGTGACGCCTGAAGCCTCGCTCGCGCATCTGCCGCGCCCCTTGCAGCTCTATGTCGGCCGGGTGGCGGTGGAGAAGAATCTTGAAGCCTTTCTGGAAAGCGATCACCCCGGAACGAAGGTCGTAGTCGGCGACGGTCCGGCGCGCGGCGCGCTGGAGCCGCGCTATCCGGAGGCCATTTTTCTCGGCTCGCGCTTCGGGGCTGACCTTGCCGCGATCTATTCGGCTGCCGACGTCTTCGTTTTTCCCAGCCGTACCGATACGTTCGGGCTGGTCATGATCGAGGCGCTTGCCTGCGGCACGCCGGTTGCCGCTTTCCCGGTCAGTGGCCCGGTCGACGTGCTGATCCCGAAGGTCGGGGCGATGGCCGAGCGGCTGGAAGAGGCGATTGCCGAGGCGCTGCTGAAGGATCGGGCGGATTGCGCGGCTTATGGTCGCAGCTTCACCTGGGAAGCAAGTGCGGAGCAGTTTCTGGGCGCGCTCGCGCCGATCGAGGGCGACCTTCGCGCGGCATAACGCCCGCGCCCCCTTGCCCTTGGCGGCAATGGCGATTAGATCGGGCAATAGAAGTCGGCCGCTCCGTGAGGGGCGGCCCTTATTGTTTGTGGAGAATTTTCCTCGTGTCACAGCCGCTGATGCCGCATGCGACCGCTTCCTGGCTGGTCGACAATACCGCGCTTTCCTTTCAGCAGATCGCCGATTTCTGCGGCCTGCACATTCTGGAGGTGCAGGCGATCGCGGACGATACCGCAGCCACCAAGCTTACCGGGCGCGATCCCGTGCGCGCGCATGAAGTGACGATGGAGGAAATCGAAAAGGGTCAGAAGGACCCCGATTATCGCCTGAAGATGCAAAAGGGCCCTGAACAGGTCCGCCGTACCAAGGGGCCGCGCTATACGCCGGTTTCGAAGCGGCAGGACAAGCCCGACGGCATCGCATGGATCATCCGCAACCATCCCGAAATTTCGGATGGTCAGATCGGCAAGCTGATCGGCACCACCCGCACCACCATCGCCGCGATCCGCGATCGCAGCCATTGGAACATCGCCAATATCACGCCCAAGGACCCGGTGACGCTGGGCCTGTGTTCGCAGCGCGAACTCGACGCCATCGTGGCCAAGGCAGCGAAGGCGGCGGGCATCGAACAGCCGACCGACACGCGGCTCGAAGGTGACCGCGAAGCGCTGATCGAGGAACTGCGCGCCGAGCGGCAACAGGCGGCGCTCGATGCCGAAGCGGCTGCGCGCGCCGAAACCGAGGGCGAAAAGCCCGCGTTCGAGGACCCGTTCAAGCGCTGATCGCGATGGGAGGCGGCTATGCCTCCCATATGGCTGAGGGGATCGGTGCGCCAGAGCATTTCCGGCAACCGCCACCGCTGCACGCCACCATAGCGCCCCACGCCATCGGCCCCGGCCTGCGCCGGGGCGACGATTGCAGCAATCGCGGTGCATACAAGCCGCTGATAGCAAGCTGCATGGGTGGCGACCCATCCCGCTCCGTCATGCCCGCGGAAGCTGGCATCTGCTGCAGCTGCACTGCTCCGTTCTTCCCAAGCCCTCGGAGACCCCCGCTTTCGCTGGGATGACGACGGGTGGCGAGGATCGCAATACGCGGATGGGGTCCACATCAACGCAGCTTGGTATAATCCTATGCGTCGCTCCTGCGAAGGCCGGGGCCGCACCCGTTTGCCACCGCCCCAGCCCAAATTCGCCCTTGCAGGAAATGCGGCGACGAAACGATCCGGCGAGGTGTGTGCCGCCACTGGATTGCCGCCCCCTTCGGTGCTCGCGGGTGACGGTGCTACAATAGGTCCGGATCAACGCAGGTCGGAATCAGCCGGGCGGAGCTGGCGGGCAGCGCCGGCGGCTGCCGGATCGGCACTGCGACGGATAGCGCCGCTTTGGCGGTGCGGACCGGTTGCCCGAACGTTGGAAAATGCTTGACGCACAGGAAATATCGTTCTCAATATGTTCCATTGCGACTCAGGAGAAGCTTGATGGCCGATGATCTGATTTTCTACACCCATCCAATGTCGCGCGGACGGATCGCGCGCTGGATGCTTGAGGAAGTGGGGCAGCCTTACGAAACGCGGCTGCTGGATTTTGCCACGACGATGAAGGCGGCGGAGTATCTCGCGGTCAATCCGATGGGCAAGGTGCCCGCGATTCGCCATAAGGACCGCGTCATTACCGAATGCGGCGCGATCTGCGCCTATCTCGCCGATGCCTTTCCCGATGCCGGTCTTTCCCCCGATCCTGCCGAGCGCGCCGATTATTATCGCTGGTTCTTTTTCGCCGCCGGGCCGGTCGAACAGGTGGTTACGAACAAGGCGCTCGGCTTTACCGTGAATGCCGAACAGTCGCGCATGGCAGGCTATGGTAGCCATGAGCTGGTGCTCGATGTGATCGAGCATGCGGTGTCGGCGAAGGCGTTTCTCACGGGTGAGCGGTTTTCGGCGGTCGATGTGTATTTAGGATCGCAACTCGGATGGGGCATACAGTTCGGCATGCTGCCCGACCGGCCGGCATTCCGGGCCTATCTCGACCGTATCTTCGCCCGGCCTGCCTATAAGCGCGCGAGCGAGATCGACGATGCGCTGATCGCGGAGCAGGAGGCGGCGGCCGCGCCTGCCTGATGCGCGCAGATAGCGGCTGTCGGGGCGAGAGACAGGCCGGCGCGTTGTTTGTCGGCGCTGGCCGCGTCCGCTCGATCTGACTGCCAACGAAAGCAATGCACTATCGATAGGGCGGCGGCGCGACGGGGCGCGGATTGGGTCCGGGGTGAGCTCCGGCCTAATCGCGCGCCTTCAGCGCCTCGGCGAGCGAAGCGCTCGCGCTGCCGCGTCGGGCGGGTTTGGGCTGCGATGGATCGGGTGCCCAGCCGGTGACGGTGATGACCTCGAACCGCTCGCGCGTCCGCCCGTCGGGATCGGCGAGATCGGCAAAGGCCTGCGCCGCCCGGCCCAGCGTCGTGCGCGACAGGGGGCTGCGCTCCTTCATCACATTGGTCGCCGCCATGCCGCGAAGATCGCGGATCAGGCCGAAGATATCGCCATAGCGGACGTTCAGGCTCTCGGTATCGGCGACGGGCAGCGCAAAGCCTGCGCGTGCGAGCAGATCGCCCGCCGAACGGACATCGATCTGCGGATGGATTCGCGCGGCGGGGCGCTCGCTTTCCGCCGTCATCAGCGCGCGGCGCAGCGTGGCGAGGCTCCCCGCCCCGAAAAATGCGCCGAGAAACAGCCCGTCGGGCCGCAGCGCCCGGCGGATAAGCGTCAGCGCGCCGGGAAGATCATTGACCGTGTCGAGTGTGCCGATCGCGACGACCAGATCGAAACTCGCCTCGGCAAAGGGAAGCCGGTCCTCCTCCGCCTGAATACCGCCTGCTGCCTCGGCAAAGCGCGACCCCGGATCGACCCGGGTGATGTTCGCGCCGGGCGGCGGCGCGAAACTGCCGTCCCAGCAGCCGAGATCGAGAATATCGGTAAAGTCGCGCTTTACCGCGTCCAGCCGCTCCTCAATCCCTTCGCGCATGAAGTCATACACGAAGCGATAGTCGGAAAACCCCGGCGCGGCGCGATCGCGGCGCAGGCGGCGGGCGAGGGGCGAAAAGATTTCAGGAGCGCTCACAATGCGGCGCTTGTGCCGCCTCGCGCGTGCGGCGACAAGGGGGAGTGCAATTCGCCCGTACGATCCTGCGCGATGCGATTCGCTTTGCCCTGCCGCCGCGCTGCCCTTCCTGCGGCGAAATTGTCGAGGCCGATCATCGGCTATGTCCCACCTGCTGGTCGCAGACCGAATTTCTGGGACAGCCCGCCTGTGCGCGGTGCAGCCTGCCGTTCGACCATGATCGCGGCCCGGCGGCAGAGTGCGCCGCCTGCATTGCGGAGCCCCCGCTGCATGACGGGCTCCATGCTGCCGTCGCTTATGGTGCGGTGGCGCGCGAATTGATGCTGAAGCTCAAATATGGGCGGCGCATGGCCCATGCCGAAACCGCCGCGCGAATGATGGCGCGAGTGGTGCCGTCGGGCTTGGACCTGATTGTCCCCGTGCCGCTCCACCGGTCGCGCATCTGGTCGCGTGGGTTCAATCAGGCGGTGCTGATTGCGGAGGGGCTTTCGCAGCGCAGCGGCGTCGATGTCGCGCGCGATGCGCTGATCCGTGTACGGCGAACCCCGACCCTGCGCGGAATGGGGGCGAGCAAGCGCGCGAAGGTGCTGGCCGGGGCCTTTATGCTCAATCCCCGCGCGTCGCAGCGTGTGAAGGGACGCGCAATTCTGCTGGTCGATGATGTCTATACCAGCGGGGCGACGACCGACGCCTGTATCCGCGTGCTGAAGCGGGCAGGGGCCGCGCGAGTCGCGGTCGCCGCCTTTGCCCGTGTACTTCCCGACCGGGAGGGCGATTGACAATCTCGCAGGTGAGCCACACCTGTACCCCATGGCAAAAGTCGAAATCTATACCAAGGCATTCTGTCCCTATTGCTCGCGCGCCAAGGCGCTGCTCGATCAGAAGGGCGCGGACTATGTCGAATATGACATCACCATGGATCAGGCGAAGCGCGCCGAGATGATCGACCGCGCATCCGGTGGCATGACGGTGCCGCAGATCTTTATCGGCGACCGGCATATCGGCGGTTCGGACGAGCTGGCTGCGCTTGACCGCGAACAGGGGCTCGACCCGCTGCTGGCGCAATGAAGGTCGCCGTCGCGCAGATGACGTCGGGTATCGACCCGGCGGCCAATGCGGATTTCCTCGTCGATGCAGTGAAGCGCGCTGCCGATGGTGGCGCGGTCATGCTGTTCACCCCCGAAATGTCGGGGTTGCTCGACCGCAACCGCCCGCGCTCGGCAGCGCATATCGTGCCCGAGCGCGACGACAGGGTGCTCGCTGCCGTGAGCGAGGCGGCGGCGCGACATGGCATCTGGGTGGCGCTCGGCTCGCTCGCGCTGGCACGCGACGATGGCCGGCGCGCCAACCGTACCTTTGTGATCGACGATCGCGGCGCGGTGCGCGCGCGCTATGACAAGCTGCATCTGTTCGATGTCGATCTCGACACCGGCGAAAGCTGGCGCGAATCGTCCGTATATGCACCGGGCGAGCAAGCCGTGGTGGTCGATACGCCGATCGGCCCGCTTGGCCTTTCCATCTGCTACGATTTGCGCTTCCCCGATCTGTATCGCGCGATGAGCGACGCGGGGGCTACGATCCTCGCTATCCCTGCCGCCTTCACTCGCCCGACGGGAACAGCGCATTGGGAGGTGATGCTGCGCGCCCGTGCGATCGAATCGAGCGCGTTCGTCATCGCCGCTGCGCAAACCGGCGAGCATGAGGACGGCCGGGCGACCTGGGGGCATTCGATGGTCGTCGATCCCTGGGGCGACGTGCTGCTCGATATGGGGGAGGAAGCGGGTGTCGGCTTTGCCGACATCGATTCCGCACGGATCGCCGAGGTGCGTTCGCGTCTGCCCTCGCTCGCCAACCGCCGTGCGATCCCGCCGGTAGAGCGCATCGGATGATCGTCTTCGATCTGAAATGCGGCACTGGCCATGTTTTCGAAAGCTGGTTCGCGTCGAGCGAGGCTTATGCCGAACAACAGCAATCGGGGCTGATCGCGTGCCCGCTATGCGGCGACAGCAGCGTCGAAAAAGCAGTCATGGCTCCCAACATCGCTGCCAAGGGCAATCGCCGCGAAAACCTGCCTGCCGCGCCTAAGCAGGAAGGGGAGGCGCCCCCGCCCGAAGCGGTCAAACAGGCGCTCGCGATGCTCGCCGAAGCGCAGAAAAAGGCGCTGGAGAAATCCCAATGGGTCGGCACCGCCTTTACCGACCGCGCCCGCGCCATGCATAGCGGCGAGGAAGCGGCCGCGCCCATCCATGGACAGGCGACGATCGAACAGGCCCGCGCGCTGATCGACGAAGGCGTGGAGGTCGCGCCGCTGCCATTTCCGGTCGTCCCGCCTTCGGCCCGCAATTGACCGAATCGGGTCCCGGCTTTACCTAGCGCAGCGAGTGTCCCGGTAGCTCAGTAGGATAGAGCGCCGGATTCCTAATCCGTAGGTCGGAGGTTCGAATCCTCTCCGGGACACCAACTTTACGCCGATGTCAGGTCGATCAGCGCGTCGGCCAGCCGGTCCATATGCGTAGCATCGTTATGCAGCGCCGGGGTCACGCGAACGCACGATCCGCTGGCCAGCCCGTCGCGATGGACGGTGAAAATGCCGTATCGTTCGAGAAGCTGCTTCGCCAGCGCCTGATTGTCGGCACTGCTCGTCCGTCCGCGCAGGCGAAATGACGTCATTCCGCTGTGAAGTCGTTTGTCCTCGGGCGTAAGAATCTCCAGTTCCGCTATCGGTCGGACCTTCCCCACCCAGCGGTCGCGTAACCAGCGAAGCCGCGCTTCGCGTGCCGGTCCGCCGATCGCTTCCTGAAAATCGAGTGCGGCGGGAACGCTCAGCTGTGCTGCATAATCGACCGTTCCGGTATGAACGCGTGCATGAATTCCGGTCGCGGCGGCATCATTGGCGATGTCGCGATCGATCGCGTCGATCCGTGACTTGCGGACATACATCACGCCGACGCCCAGCGGCGCACCCATCCATTTGTGCAGATTGAGCCCGACAAAATCGGCATTGGTGGCGGGCAGGGTAAAGTCGAGCTGGCCCCAGCTATGCGCCGCATCGACGATCGCATCGATCCCGCGCGCCCGCGCCATCTCCACGATCTCGCGCACCGGTATGACCAACCCGGTGCGATGGCTGAGATGAGTCAGCAGCACCAGCCGGATTTTCGGATCTTTATCGAACGCCCGCGCATAGGCGTCGATCAGCCCCTGATGGCTTGCCGGTTCGGGAAGCGCGATCCGGCGCACCTTCACCCCGCGTAAGCGCCCCAGCGATTCCATGCACGCCTGCATGCTGTCATAATCGAGATCGGCGTATAGCAGGCTGTCGCCGGGACGCAGACGATTATACTGGCCGATCAGGCCTTTCAGCGCTTCGGTCGCATTGCGGGTCAGCACCAGCTCGGCAGGATCGACGTTCGGGGCCTGACCAAGGCGCGCATAAACCGCCCGAATATCGGTCCCCATGTCGCGCCGGGAATAGTAACTATTGAACCGGTTCACATACGCGACCCGGCGCTGATACTCGGCCAGAACCGGCTTCGCCATCATCCCCCAATTGCCGTTTTCCAGCTGAACCACATCGCGAACGACGTCGTAGTGATCGGCGATTTTTGCCCAATATGCATGGTTGTCGGGCGCCTTATCGGCACCGGCAATTTGGCCGAGCGCAGGCGAAAGCGGCAGGGCGGCACCGGATGCCGCCGCCGCTCCCGCAAGGAAGCGGCGTCGATCAATTGTCACGCTTCATGTCCTCCGCGATCAGAAGTCCATCCCCAGCCGGACATAATATTGGCCGCCATCGGTGTCATAGGGTGCGTTGCGCGAATAGATCAGCCCGCGATTGGCCTGAAACGTCGCTTCGTCGGGATAGGTGTCGAGCACATTGTCCGCCCCGGCACGGATCGAGAAATGATCGGCGAAGCGATATTCGGCCGAGACGTCGAGAAATGCCCGCGCCCCGAACCGCTGGAAAATGTCGCCCGACGCATTACCCGAAGAGTCGGTCCATGCGCCATAATAGCGACCGCGCGCCATCAGCGTCAGCGGGCCGACGGTGTAGTTGATCCGACCCGTTGCATTATGCTGCGGCAGGCGCTCTTCGAACACGATGCGCTGGGTATCGCCCGGAATGCTGGCGCTCGGTGCGCTCGTCACCTTGGTCTTGTTGTAATTATAGGCAAGGCTGATCGTCGCCTGACCCGGCCCGACTGCGCGAACATAGTTCAGCACTACATCGACACCGCGCGTGCGCGTATCGAAGTCGTTCGTGAAAAAACTTACCGACGTATATTGGTTGGGGTTCGGGATATCGGCGGGAACCGCGAAGGAATTGGACTGGCCGAACCGGTCCTTCAGCTTGATCTGATACGCATCCACGCTGCCCGACAGGCCGAAATCGGAACGGAAGGTCAGGCCTGCGGTGACGCTGTCCGATTTTTCCGGCTTCAACGGCTGTGCGCCAAGCGCGACCGCGATCGGGTCGCTCGGCGACAGCCGCCCGGACGTGAACACCTGAAGCGTATTCGTGTCCAGCCCCTGCGACGTGCGCGTGGAGTAAAGCTGGCCCGGCGTCGGTGCCCGGAATCCGGTGGAATAGGTCGCGCGCAGCGCAACGGCGGGGGTGAATTCAAAGCGGCCGGAGAATTTGTAATTGAAGGTGTCGCCGAACACCGAAAAATCCTCATACCGCCCGGCGGCACCCAGCGTCAGCGCCTCGACCGGCTGCACCTCGACATCCATATATCCGGCATAGCTGCGCTGCCCATGTTCCCCTGCCTGAAGCGGGGAGAAGCCGGGAAAGCCGTTCGAATTGGGGGCAAGGCCGCTATTGGCACCGGGGCCGATCGCATAAGACGCAGGATCGCCAGCGCCGATCACATAGGTTTCGACGCGCCGCTCCCCGCCGAACGCGATGTTCACGGGGCGGAACATGCCTGCGTCGAGCTTGTAGACGAAATCGGCGTTCAGATTGAATTCGCGCTGTTCGAGCATGCCGAGATAGAATTGCGTCGGGCTTTGCGGCCCGAGCGAGGCGTTGAGCGATTCTTTCAGCGTGTAGCGGATGCGGCTGCGCCCTTCCGAACCGCTCAGGTCGTACGAGAACGCATCCGACAGGTCGCCGCGAACGCCCGCTACGCTTTGCAGGTCGCTATAGTTGCTGCCGAATTTCGGCGAAAATCCTGCCGGATAGATGCTGCGGAAGGAAAAGTCGGGAAAGGCGGGGCTGCTGCCGTACACGCTGCCGGTGGTATCGGGATTGCGCCAGTTGAAATCGGTCACGCCTTCGCCGTCGCGCACCAGCACAAAGCCATACAGATCGGCGGCATCAGCGATTTCGTAATGCGCGTTTACCGTGGCCGCGACCGATTCCAGATCCGGCTGGCCCCAGCGCTGCACCGGATCGGGCACGTCCAGATCGGGATGTGCCGCCTGAAATTCGATAGCGTCGGGGCGCTGACGCGTGCGTGAAGTCGCTTCGGCATGGTCATACTGGCCGGTAAAGACGACGCTGCCGCGATCGCCCAGCGCCAGCCCGCCGCGAATGCCGGTCTGATATTCCTTCCCGTCGCCTTCATAATATTCGGAAGCCTGTGCGAAAGCCGAAATGCCCGGCGTGTCGTCGAGCATGATGTTGATGACGCCCGCAATCGCGTCCGATCCATATTGCGCGGCGGCACCATCGCGCAGCACCTCGACGCGCCCGATCGCGAAGCTGGGGATCGCCGAAAGGTCAGGGCCCTGCGAACCGCGCGTGCCGAGCAGCGCAGAGCGATGGAACCGCTTGCCGTTGACCAGCACCAGCGTTTCGTCGGGCGAAAGGCCGCGCAGCGTGGCGGGGCGGACAAATGCCTGTCCGTCGGCGGCGGGCAGACGCTGCACATTGAACGACGGCAGCAATTCAGCCAGTCCGTCCGACAGGTCGCCGGAAACCACCTGATTGATTGCATCGCCCGAAATGACGTCGACCGGCGCCATCGCATCGAACTGCGTCCGTCCCGCCTCACGCGTGCCGGTCACGACGATATCGTTGCCGCCCGCCGGGGGGTTATAGTCGGCGCTGGTGGTGGTCTGCGCCAGTGCAGGCATCGACGCGCCGCACTGGAGAATGACAAGCGCAGTAAACAGACGATTTTTCATGCCGCGACCCCTTCAGAAATGGTTCGGGGCCGCGGCTAACGACGGCAGATTGCACGAATATGTAAAATTGATTGCAGAATTAATATTTCGGCTGGGATCAGAACTCGATCCCCGCCTGCGCCTTCACCCCCTGTTCGCGGAAGGGATGTTTCACCAGCGCCATTTCGGTGACCAGATCAGCAACCGCGATCAGCGCATCGGGGGCGTTGCGCCCGGTGATGATGACATGCGCGGCGTCGCGCTTACCGGCCAGCGCTTCCAGCACTTCATCGACGGGCAGATAGTCGTAGCGCAGTACGATGTTGAGCTCGTCGGCTATGATCATGTCATAGCTGGGATCGGCGATCATCCGCTTTACTTCTTCCCACGCAACACGCGTCACCTCGACATCGCGGGCGCGGTTCTGTGTTTCCCAGGTAAAGCCTTCGCCCATCGGTTTGAATTCGACATTGTCGAACTTTGCAAAGACCGCCGCTTCCCCGGTCGCCATCGCGCCTTTGACGAACTGGACGATGCCGACCTTCATATCATGGCCGATCGCGCGGATCGCCATGCCAAGCGCGGCGCTGGTCTTGCCTTTGCCCGGTCCGGTATGAACGATGATCAGCCCTTTTTCGACCGTTTTGGAGGCGACGATTTTGTCATGCGCCGCCTTCACCTTCTTCATCTTCGCATTATGCGCTTCGTCGCGTGTATCGGCCATGATCGGCTCCTTGTTCAGATGTTAAGATGCACCGAGACGGATCGGATGCCCCGCCACGACGAAATCGGCAGCCTCGCAAATCCGGGCAAGCCGCTGGTTGAGCGTTCCCGCCGCATCGCGAAACCGGCGGGCGAGGGCATTGTCGGGGACAATGCTCAGTCCCACCTCATTGCTGACCATGATGATGGTTGCGCCAAGCGTCGGGATCAGCGCGGCCAGCGCGTGGGTTTCGGCGTCGAGATCGCGTTCGGCAAGCAGCAGGTTCGACAGCCATAATGTCAGGCAATCGACCAGAATCACCCGCTCCGATCCATCATTTGCACGGATCGCGGCGATCAGGTCCATCGGCGCTTCGACCGTGCGCCAGCGTTCGTCGCGATCGGCGCGGTGGCGGGCAATCCGATCGCGCATCTCGTCATCGAAGCCTTGCGCCGTCGCGATGAAGATGCGCTCCCCCGGAACGCTTTCGGCGATCCGCTGCGCATGGCTGCTCTTGCCCGACCGGGCGCCGCCAAGGATCAGAATCGATTTCGCAGTGATGGTCGCGGTCCTTCTTGCTTGCCTGTGCGGCCCCGAATGGCGATGGCGGGCGGCATGACGCAAGCACAATCGGCGACATTCACCCATCATGGCGGCAGGATCGACCATGCGAAGCGCCAGTATCCGGATGCGCTGCAGCCGTGGATCGACCTTTCGACGGGCATCAACCCGGTTGCGTGGGCACCGTCTGCGCCCCTCACGGTGGATCGGGCGTCGCTTCCGGCGCGGGACACGCTTGCTGCGCTGGAGGCGGCGGCGGCGGACTATTTCGACGTTGCGCGCGATCGGGTGGCGGCGGTGCCGGGTAGCGAGATCGCGCTTCGTCTGCTCCCCGCGCTGGGGCTGGGCGGGCCGGTGCGGGCGGTTACGCCCTGTTACGGGACCCATGTCGATATTGCCTCGGAAACGATCCGCCCTGATCGTCTTGGTGCGATGGACGGGACGTTGCTCGTCGCCAATCCGAACAACCCCGATGGCCGGTTGATTGCGGCTGAGACCTTGCTCGGACTGGCAAGCGATCAGGCACGCAATGGGGGCTGGCTGGTCGTGGATGAAGCCTTTGCCGACGCCATTCCGGGGGCAAGTGTGTTGCCGGAAAGCAGGGGAGCAGACCGGCTGATCGTCTTGCGCTCCTTCGGCAAATTTTTCGGGCTGGCCGGGCTGCGGCTGGGGTTCGTTGTGGCGCCGCCGGTGGTGCTGGCAAGGCTGCGGGCGCTGCTCGGCGACTGGCCGGTATCGGCGGAGGCGATTGTCTGGGGCACCGTTGCCTATCGCGACGATGCATGGATTGCCGCCACGCGCGAGCGGATCGTGCGTGACGCCCGCGCGCTCGACGCATTGCTCGAACGGCACGGCATGGCAGCGAGTGGGGCGTGCCCCTTGTTCCGGTTGGCGCAGGTCGAGGACGCGCCCGCGCTGTTCGACCGGCTCGCCCGCGCCGGGATATTGGTGCGCCCCTTTGCCGATCATCCGCACTGGCTGCGCTTCGGTTTGCCCGGAACGGCAGAGGCATGGGATCGGCTGGAGGCGGCGCTGGCGCAATGATCCACCCGGTTGCGTTGATCGGGCTGGCGCTGGATGCGGCGATTGGCTGGCCCAACCGGCTCTATGCCGCGATCGGCCATCCGGTTGGCGGTTTTGCGCGCGTGATCGGGGCGTGCGAGGCGCGGTGGAACCGGCCCGATCGAAGCGCCGCAGTACGCCGGGCGCTGGGCGTGGTTACGTTGCTGCTCCTCATCCTCATCGCCATCATCGCAGGGCTTGCGATCGAGACGCTGTGTTACGCGCTGTTCGGGCGCTGGGGCTGGATCGCGGCGGGCGTGTTCGCATGGCCCGGCCTCGCCCAGCATAGCCTGTATGTGCATGTCCGCCCCGTCGCGCGGGCGCTTGGCGCAGGGGACATGGCGGCGGCGCGGGAAGCCGTCGCGCGGATCGTCGGGCGCGATGTCGCATCGCTCGACGAAGCGGGTGTGGCGCGCGCCGGAATCGAAAGCCTTGCCGAAAGCTTTTGCGACGGCGTGGCAGCGCCGCTGTGCTGGCTGCTCTTCGCCGGACTGCCGGGGCTTTGGGCCTATAAGGCGATCAACACTGCCGACAGCCTGATCGGCCATCAGGAAGAACCGTTTCGTGCGTTCGGCTGGGCCTCGGCGCGGTGCGATGACCTTTTCAACTTCATCCCCGCCCGGTTGTCCGCCTTGCTGATCTGTATCGCCGGTATCGGCGGCTGGCGCGTAATGGCGCGCGATCATCGACGCCATGCCTCGCCCAATGCGGGCTGGCCCGAAGCGGCGATGGCAGGCGCGCTGGGCATCGCGCTGGCCGGACCGATTGCCTATGACGGTGTTCGTCAGAAAAAGCCGTGGATCGGCGGGGAAGGGCGCGCAGCAACGGCGGCTGACCTGACAAAGGCGCTCACCATCTATGTTCGCGCCTGCGCGCTGTTATGGCTGATCGCCGGGGGAGTGATATGGGCGCTTTGATGTTTCAGGGGACCGGGTCGGATGTCGGCAAATCGGTGCTCGTCGCCGGTATCTGCCGCGCGCTGACCAATCGGGGCCTGCGCGTCCGCCCGTTCAAACCGCAAAATATGAGCAACAATGCAGCGGTGACAGCGGACGGCGGAGAGATTGGCCGCGCGCAGGCGACACAGGCAATGGCGTGCCGCACGCCCGCAACGGTCGATATGAACCCGGTGCTGCTCAAACCGCAGGGTGACCGGAGTTCGCAGCTGGTGGTGCGTGGGCGCGTGCGCGGCACGCTCGGGTCCGCCAACTGGCGGGAGGGGCGGGCCGGGCTGCTGGATGAGGTGCTGGCCAGCTATCGCTGCCTCGCCGCCGACGCCGATATCGTGGTGGTCGAAGGAGCAGGATCGCCCGCTGAGGTCAATCTGCGCAGCGGCGACATCGCCAATATGGGCTTTGCCCGCGCCGCCAATGTTCCGGTCGTGCTGATCGGCGATATCGACCGGGGCGGGGTGATCGCCTCGATCGTCGGCACCCATGCGGTGATCGACCGGCAAGACGCCGCGATGATCCGTGGTTTCCTGATCAACAAATTTCGCGGCGATCCTGCGCTGTTCGCCGATGGTATGACGGCAATCGAGCAGCACACCGGCTGGTGCGATTTCGGTATCGTACCATGGGTGCGCGCCGCGCGCCGCCTTCCCAGCGAAGATGCGGTGATCCTCGAACGCAGCGCCGCTCGCGCGGCCGAGCGCCTCGTCATCGCGTGCCCGATTACCCCGCGCATCGCGAATTTCGACGATCTCGACCCGCTTCGCCTCGAACCCGGTGTCGAGCTGGTGATGGTCCCGCCGGGTGAGCCGATCCCCGATGCGGCGATGATCGTCCTGCCCGGATCAAAGGCGACGCGCGCCGATATGGCTTTCCTGCGCGCCGAGGGGTGGGAGGTCGATATCCTCGCCCATGTGCGAAAGGGGCGGCCCGTACTCGGCCTGTGCGGCGGCTATCAGATGCTGGGCCGCCGGATTTCCGACGCGGAGGGGATTGAGGGGCCTCCGGGCGAGATTGCCGGGCTTGGCCTGCTCGATATCGAAACGGTGATCGGCGGCGATAAAGTGCTGCGCGAGGTGTCCGGCGAGGCGCTGGGCGCGCGCTTCCAAGGCTATGAAATCCATATGGGGCAAACGACTGGGCCCGATGCCGAACGGCCGCTCACTCGCCTGTCGGATGGGCGCGGCGAGGGTGCGATGCGGGCTGATGGGCTGGTTGCGGGCAGCTATATCCACGGCCTGCTGGGCGATGCTGCTCAGCGCGCGGCATGGCTGGCGCGGATCGGCGCGGCGGGCAGCGGCGTCGATCATGACGCGGACATTCACGCCGCGCTTGACGAGATCGCCGAAGCGCTGGAAGCCAGCCTCGATATCGACGCGATGATCGCGATTGCTCAGAGCGCTGCGTAAAGCACGGCCAGCGCCAGCAGCGCGCTCTCGCTAAGCTCGATCCCTGCGCCATGGACATCGCCGGTCATCCCGCCGAGCCGCGCACGAAACCAAAGGCCCAGCCCCGCCAGCACCAGCGGCACCGCGATCAGCACCGGCAACAGCACACACGCGCCCGCCAGCACGAGAGCCCAGCCGATCAGATCGCGCACCCGCGTCGCGCCCGCGACGCTCGCACCCAGCCCGCCGGGGCGTAGCGAGGGAAGGAACCGCGCCCAGACCAGCGGCCCGATCCGCGCCACCGCAGGAATCGCCACCAGCACCGCCCAACCCACCGGCAGCAGCAGATGCAGCAGCACCAGCTTCGCCGCCAGTTGCAGGATCAGCGCGACCGCCCCGAAACTCCCCATATGCGGATCGCGCATCACGCTGAGCATCCGATCGGGGTCGCCATGCGCCGCGCCCAGCGCATCGGCCATATCGCCCAGCCCGTCGAGATGCAGCGCGCCGGTACTCCACACCCACACCAGCAGCGCCGCCAGCGCGCCCAGCCACGGATCGGCCTGCCCCCCCAGCCAGCCCGCACCCGCGACCAGCGCCCCGATCACCAGCCCGACGAGCGGATACAGCCGGATCGCGGCGGCAAAATCCTCCGGCCCCGCATCGACGCGCGGGCCGGGCAGGCGCGTGAGGAAATTCAGCGCGACGATCAGGCCGCGCATGATCGCAGCCCCGTAATCTGCGCCGTGCGCACATCGCCGTCCCATACCGACAAACTCAGCAGCGACGCGCAGGGCAGGTCGAACGCGCAGCATTGCGCGATCGAAAACCCACATAAATGATGGAGCGCCGCGCGCATCGGTCCACCATGCGTCACGATCAGTGTCGGGACGGGCGGCAGGTCGGCAATCGCTGCGGCAACCCGCGCCACCAGCGCCGACCAGCGCTCCCCGCCCGGTGGCGGATTCGCATCTGGGTCGTCCCAGAACCGGCCAAGCGCATCGGGCGGCAACTCCGACGCGGCGCACCCGTCCCATGCCCCGAAATCCAGTTCGCGCCAGCGCGGATCGGTTTCCGTCCTGCCAACGGCCTCAGCACTGCGCCGCGCGCGCATCAGGTCGGACGCGACGATCCGATCCACGCCAAGCCCCGCCGCCTGACGCGCGCAATCCGCCACGCCGCTTGTCAGCACATCGCAATCGAGATGCCCGACCATCCGCCCGGCAAGCGCGGTCTCGCCATGCCGCATCAGATGGAGTGGGAAGCAGGTCATACCGGTTTGTAGTATGCTTGACCCAATACCTTAATCGTCATCGCGAGCAGCGCAGCGACGCGGCGATCCGGCAATGCGCGCGACGCTTCCGGATTGCCGCGCCCCTTCGGGGCTCGCAATGACGATCGTCTCATAGATTCAGATCGATGCAACATGCTATCACCCGCCCGAAACCCCCGCCTCGGCAAAGGTCGCCATGCCCCCATGCGCGGCAAGCGCCGCCCGGATGATCTGCACCGCCACGGCAGCGCCGCTTCCTTCGCCCAGCCGCATGTCGAGCGAAAGCAGCGGCGTCAGGCCAAGCGCACTCAGCAACCGGCGATGCCCCGGCTCCGCCGAGCAATGGCCCGCAATGCAATGCGCGGTAATCGCCGGATTGCGTACGGTCAGCGGCGCAATCGCCGATGTTGCGATGAACCCGTCAAGCACCACCGGCACCCGCGCCATGCGCGCCGCGAGCACCGCGCCCGAAATCGCCGCGATCTCGCGCCCGCCAAGCCGACGCAAAATCTCGAACGGGGTAGTCAGTGAATCGCGATGCAGCGCCAGCCCCGCCTCGACCGTGTCGATCTTGCGCCGAATCCCTTCGGCATCCACGCCGGTTCCCGGTCCGACCCAGTCTGCTGCAGTCCCGCCATAGCTCGCCAGTGCCAGCGCCGCCGCCGATGTCGTATTGCCGATACCCATTTCGCCAAGCACCAGCAGGTCGGCATCCGCAATCGCCGCCGCCCCCGCATTCAGCGCGGCGAGGCACTCCTGCGCCTCCATCGCCGGCGCTTGGGTAAAGTCGGCGGTTGGCCGGTCGAGCGACAATGGCACCACGTCCAGCGTCAGCCCGGCAGCCCCGGCCAGCGCGTTGATCGCTGCGCCCCCATTGCGAAAATTGGCTACCATCTGCGCAGTGACTTCGGCCGGGAATGCGCTCACACCGCGCGCTACGACACCGTGATTGCCCGCGAAGACGACCGCCCGCCCGCGCTCGATCGCCGGCTTTTCGCAACCCTGCCACCCGGCAAGAAAGATTGCGATTTCCTCCAGCCGACCCAGCGACCCCGGCGGCTTGGTAAGCTGTCCCTGCCGCGCCGCCGCTGCATCGCGTGCTTCCCGGTCGGCCTCCGGCAGCGCGGTCAGGCTTGCATTAAATGCTTCGACACTTGGGCAGCGGTTCATTCGACCAGCGATCCTTGCGGCGGGGTACGGGTGATGAAATGCCCTTTTACCCCTTGCGGCCAGTCGCGATAGGGGACGCTGCCCCATTCGCTGTCGGCATAGGCCCGGGCATAATCGAGGATCGCGCGCGCCGCATCCTCATCGGGCGTGAAATCGCCCATGACATAGCCGACCCGATCCGGTCCGCGCAGATGCACGGTGCAATGCCGGGAACAGGCGAAGAGACATGGCATTTCCTGCACTTCCACGCCGTCATAGGCAGCGTCCGACGCCTTTACCCGGTGCAGGGCCTCGACCAGTGCAGCGCCCCCTTTGCGGCCCTGTTCATCCTCGCGCGCCTGCGCCGAGTGGCGGCATGTATTGCATGCCACCACCGCGACGCCGTCGGATGCCGGTTTCAGCATTGCCCGAAATCAGACCGACGCTGCGCGCAGCGCGGGCGCGGGCACCCCTACCCGGCGGGCGAGGTGATAGACGCCGACCAGCCCGATCAGGAATGCCGCGTTCCGAACGAAGGATTGAAAGGTGAGCGATGGCGACAGCGTAATCGCGACGCCGCCCAGATTGAGCGCCCCGATCAGCACCACCGCCTTGATCGCGATCGTCGCAACGATCAGCGCGATGGCAAGCGTCACCGCACCGTGCCTTGCCGGGATGCGCTGCGCCGCAAATCGCGCCGCGACAACGCCCGCAATCGCGGCAAGGCCCAGCACCGCGCCCCACAAAAAGGTGCTTGTCCTGTGCGGATAGCCAAGCACGCAAAAGCCGACTGCCTGACTGGCGCCCCACGCCGCTGCCATCAGCAGCACCCCGTCGCGCAGCCGCATCCGCGTCGCCGCCAGTGCGGCAAGCGCGGCATAGGGCGTTGCACAGGCAAGCGCCAATGTCGCCACCGTGCTGACAAGGGTCAGCAACATGATCCACAATGTGGATGCGCTGCGATTTGAAACCATGCTCGTCATCATGCCTCTCCTTGATCCCGTTTCGGGGGATGGGTGCTGCTCAGGTCGATCAGAATCGTCCGCGAAGTCCAGCCCGGATCGTGCGGCCCAGCGTGCTGTACCGGGCGACCGTGCGATACGCCTCGTCGAACACATTTTCGCCGCGCGCGAACAGCGTCACGCGATCCGAAATCGGCACGTCGAGCCGCAGGTCGACCAGCGTATAGCTGTCGAGCCGGGTTGCGTGGGACACGGTGTCAAAGCTTTCCCCGCTCCAGCGAACGGCACCGCCGAACGACGCGCCCTGCGGCAGGGTGTAATCGGCCGATGCATACCAGCTATGGCGCGGACGGCGGCCAAGCTGGTTGCCCTCGGTTGCCGATCCGGGCGAGCGGTCCTCCGACAGCGTCCAGGTGTAATTGGCATTGACCGAAAGGCCGCCAAATTTCGCCCGGCCCGCCGCTTCGATTCCCTGCGCAAAGGCGCGCGCGACATTGCTGTAATAGCCATAGCGCGGCGTATCGGTGCCGGGCACGAAGCACATCGGGTCGGTGCCGTCGCCACTGCACCCGAAATAATCGATCAGGTTATTCGAACGCCGCTCGAAATAGGTCGCGCCGATCGCAATCCGCTCGTCCAGAAAACGCTGTTCAGCGCCCGCTTCCCAGCCCTTGGCGCGTTCGGGCGACAGCGCTTCATTCCCATATTCGGAATATAGCTGATAGAGCGAGGGTGCCTTGAACCCTTCCGAATAGCTGGCGCGCAGCACCGTCCCGCTGGGCAGCTTCCACACGCCGCCGCCCGAAAACAGCGTTTTTGCGCCATAGCGGTTATGATCGTCATTGCGGATGCCACCGGTCAGCGTCAGCCCGTCGATGATCTCGGCATTCACCTGACCATAGACGCTGTTGATCTCGGTCCGGCCGCGCGCCGGGTCCGGCACCGGCGTGGCAAGCGATGCAGGTGGCGACACGCTGCTGAAGCGCGCAATTTCATGCTCTGCGCCGAACGTCGCATCGATGCGGTCGGTAACGGCCAGACTGCCTTGATATTCAAGCCGATAATTATTGCCCGATGCGTCGAACGTCTGCTCCCGCTCGCGCGCCGGATTGTAATTGTCGCGGTCGGTATCGGTATAGGCATAGCCAACCCGGTTGCGCAGCCGTCCGTCGAACAGCGCAAAGTTCAGGCCCGCATAGCCGACAAATTCGTCATTCAGCGAATATTCGGGGGTGTCGCCGCTAAACCCGTCAATCTCCGTACGGCCATGGCCATAATAGCCGCGCACTTCGGCACTGATGTCGGGCGACAGCGTCAACAGCGCGCGCCCTGCGGCGGAACGATTGGTGTATCCGTCCTTTTCCTGGCCGCCAAATTCAGGAGCAAGCGCCGAAACACCATCGGTCGTAAAGCTCTGCCCGCCGATGCGCCAGGCGAGCGGGCCGGTCGTCCCGCCGATCGCCGCACGGCCGCTCACCGTGTTGCGGCTGCCTGCCTCGACATCGAAACTCCCTTCCAGATCGCGGTCGGGCAGGGGGGTGACGATGTTGACGACACCGCCGATCGCCTGACTGCCCCACAGGATCGATTGCGGCCCGCGCAACACTTCGATCCGCGCTGCATCGCCGACGAGCAGATTGCCGAAATTGAACCCGCCGCCGGTGGAGGACGGATCGTTCAGCTTCACCCCGTCAATCACCACCACCGTCTGGTCGCTCTCCGCCCCGCGAATGCGCAGCGAGGTCGCGGTGCCATATCCGCCGTTGCGCGACAGGCTGACGCCCGGCGTGCGCAGCAACAGATCGGCGACGGACAGGTCGCCGTCACGGTCGATCGTTTTCTTGTCGAGCACCGTCACCGACGACGCGATCCGGTCGATCGATTGCGGAGAGCGGGTCGCGGTGACCAGAATATCGTCATTCCCCGCATTGCTGCCGCCCGATTCAGAACGGGCGGGCATGGCGGCGGCGTCGGGCTGCGGCGCTTCGACGGTCTGTTGCGCGTGAACGACTCCCGGCGCGAGCAACGCTGCACCGGCAAGCAACTGGGCAATCTTCATTCTTTCCCCACAAGACAAAGCTCTCCGACGCGAAGCTGCGCCGGAGTTCCACAATGCCGTCACTCGGGGATTGCCCCGCCCGCCCGACACACCCTGGTCGGCCGATGGACGACAGCGACGGGCAGGTCTCCTGGCTCGCGGGTCAATGCCTTGGCTTGCGCCGCCTTCTCAGGATCATCGATCCCAATGGCATGTGGCGCAAAGGCTCGCCGCTCACAGTTGCAGGGGCAGCCGGGGTATCGCACCCCGTTCCCTTTTGATCCCCGGTCAGGGGGAACCTGTCGCTATACGCGGCCCTTTACGGCGCGGACGGGGAGGGCGTCAACGCAATCGTTGCATCGGCACGATGCCGGGCCGTTCCCCCGTGCCGAACATCGCGCTGATGCCATAGACCTCAGCGAGCAGATCGGGGGTGAGCACGTCGCACGGGTTCCCGTCCGCGACCAGCCGCCCGCCATCGAGCACCAGCAACCGGTCGCAAAAGCGCATGGCAAGGTTAAGGTCATGAAATACCGCGACAACCAGCCGCCCGGCGTCCGCCTCTGCGCGCATGATCTCCATGCCCTGCAATTGATGCGCGGGGTCGAGGCTGGCCAGCGGTTCGTCGGCGACGAGCACCGGTGCCTCGACGGCCAGCGCACGGGCGAGCAGGACACGAGCCCTTTCCCCTCCGGACAATTCTGTCGCGATACGGCCCGCCAGCGCGTCGACTTCGGCCACACGCATCGCCCGCGCGATCGCCTCCCGGTCGGCCGCACTGATTCGCGAATAGGGGGCGAGATGCGGAAGCCGACCCAGCGCGACCAGCCGCTCGACCGATAGCGGCCAGTGCAATGTCTGGCCCTGCGGCAGATAGGCGATGGTTCGGGCGATCTGCTTGCGCGGCAATGTCGCGATTCGTTCGCCGTCCAGCATCACCGCGCCCTCGCTCGGCACCAGCCCCAGCAGCGCGCGCGCCAGCGTCGATTTGCCCGCGCCATTGGGGCCGAGAATTCCGACAAACTCCCCCGCACGCAGCCGCGCCGACACGCTGCGCACCACCGCGCGCCTGCCCAGCGTCACGCTGACCTGCTCCGCCACCAATTCTACCATAGCCGCCGCTCGCGCATCAGGTGGAACAGGAATACCGGTACGCCCAGAAACGCCGTGACCACGCCGAGGCGAAGCTCGGTCGTCGCCGGGATCACCCGCACCAGCACGTCCGACAGCGTCAGCAGCACAGCACCGCCAAGCGCTGAGGGGATCAGGATTGCCGACGGGCTGCGATCGGTAAAGGGCCGCACCAGATGCGGCACGATCAGCCCGACAAAGCCGATCGCACCCGACACCGCCACTGCGCCGCCCACGCCGATCGCCACGCCCAGCAACAGGCGCAACCGCGTGCGCGCAAGATCGGTCCCCAGCGCCGCCGCGCCATCCTCGCCCAGCGTCAGCGCATCGAGCGCGCGGCCATCCCATAGCAGCAGCGCCATGCCTACGGCGATGCACGGCAGCGCGATCAGGACATGATCGAACGATCGATCCTCCAGACTGCCCATCAGCCACACCATCACCTCCATCCCCGCAAAGGGGTTGGGCGAGAGGTTAAGCGCAAGGCTGATCCCCGCCCCCGCAAAGGTCGCCACCGCGATCCCCGCAAGGATCAGGGTAAGCGGGCTCTCCGACCGCCCGGCGAGCAGGAACAGCAGCGCGAGCGACGCCAGCGCTCCGCCGATCGCCATGATCGGCAGGGCAAGCGGCCATGCATTCGACAGCCCGAAATAAAAAGCGATCACCGCGCCCAGTGCCGCCCCGTTCGACGTGCCCAGCACCGCCGGTTCGGCCAGCGGGTTGCGCAGATAGCCCTGCAGTGCCGCCCCGGACAGGCCGAGCATCGCACCCACCGCCAGCGCCAAAATCGTGCGCGGCAATCGCAGCTCGATCAGGATCGCGCGAATCACCGGATCGCCCTTACCCGTAAGCGCGTCGACCATCGTCGATACCGGCAGCGACGAACTGCCGATCGCGATCGAAAGCAGCGCCGCAATGGCGACCAGCACCAGCAGCGATGGCAGCAACAGGGAAGGGGATGCGCGCAATTCGCCTCGGCTTTCGGGTCGGAACCTGTCCGGCACCGATGCACCGGAACGCGCTCGCCCTAGCGCGAAGCCATGCGCTTTGGCAAAGGCCGATCATGCTTCGCCGCGTGATCCTCCTCGCTTTGCCGCTCCTGACCGCCGCAGCGGCGCCCGCGCCGCCGCACCGCATCGTATCGCTCAACCTGTGCGCGGACCAATATCTGCTCGCGCTCGCCGACCGGGATCAGATCGCCGCGCTCACCCAATTCGCCCGCGACCCGCAAATGTCGGCCGCCGCCGCCGCTGCGCGCAATCTCCCCGTTTCCGAAGGATCAGCGGAGCAGGTGCTGCTCCTCCATCCCGACCTCATCCTTGTCAGCCCCTATCTGCGCAGCGCCACGGTCGATCGGCTGCGCGGGCGCGGCATCGCGATACGGGAGGTGCCCAGCGCCGACAGCTACGACGCGATCCTCGCCCAGATTCGCGACATCGCCCGCGCGGTCGGCCATCCTGAACGCGGCGAAGCGCTCATCGCGCGAATGAACGCCCGGCTTGCCCGGCTTCCCGAAAATCCGGGAAGGGGCAGGGTCGCGGCCTATTATCAGCGGCGCGGGTTCCTGACCGGGACGGGCACGCTGATCGACGATCTGATGCGCCGCCTCGGCCTCGTCAATCTGGCGACGAAGCTCGACAAGCCGGTTCTTTCGCGCATGGGGCTGGAGGAAATGGCGCTCGCCCATCCCGATTTCCTGATGGTCGAAAGCGCGACCGACAAGGTCACCGACCGCGGAACCGAGATGCTGCACCATCCGCTGCTCCGCGATATTCCGCGCCTTTCCGTGCCTCAGGCATGGACGGTCTGCGGCGGCCCCGCTTATGTTCTTGCCGCCGAAAGCCTTGCCCGCCAGCTGCAACGCTGACACCCGTACCCTTGTCCCATGGCGCCTGCCGTCCGATATGCGGGCGAAACGAAGCCGCTCTTTTGGCGACAGCTACGAAGAATTGAGAGACCGACCGAATGAATGACCTTCCCAGCCCCGATGACGGCGACCTGTACGATGATGACGGCAAGATCGCGGTTCCCGAGGAGGTGGCGGAGGCAATTCGCACGCTCATCCGCTGGTCGGGCGACGATCCGGCGCGCGAAGGGCTGATCGACACGCCGAGGCGCGTGGCGCGCGCATGGAAGGAATATTGCCAGGGCTATACCGACGACCCCGCCCAGCATCTTGCGCGCGTGTTCGAGGAAGTGGGCGGCTATGAGGATATCGTGCTGCTGAAAGACATTCCCTTTCAGTCGCATTGCGAACATCACATGGCCCCGATCATCGGCAAGGCGCATATCGCCTATCTGCCGCAGGATCGGGTCGTCGGCATTTCGAAACTGGCGCGCGTGCTCCACGCCTTTGCCCGGCGGTTGCAGGTGCAGGAGCGCCTGACCGCCGAAGTCGCCGATTGCATCTGGCAGCATCTCGCCCCGCGCGGCGTCGCAGTGGTGATCGACGCCACCCATGCATGCATGACCGCGCGCGGCGTCCGCACCCCCGGCGTCACCATGACCACCAGCCGCATGATGGGCATCTTCCGCGAAGACCCCCGCAGCCGCGCCGAAGTGCTGAAATTGATGGGGTATTGATCGTGTAAGCGGCGGCGGGCGCTGCTCGCGGCCGGTCCGAATAACGGCGACGAAGGCAGCCGACGCGCTATGTGCCGGATCGTCAGGAAATCAGGGTTACAAAACAGGCGGCCGCTTTCGCGCCCGGATATGGACATTCACGAGCACCATCGCGACCCAGAAACCCGCCGGTCATCATCTTGGCGCTCAAACGCAAGATAGGCGAGGTTTGGGACTAAGCGGTCGTTCCGACGTTGCCACTTTAACGACGGCTGTCAGCGAGAGTGGACGCTCCAGCCTTGCCCCGGTGCCAACCTCGTCTGATTTGCGCTGGCCGGAAGCGGAATGGCAAGTTCTGGAAAGCTGTCTTTGGATAGCCGCCATTGCGAACATGGCACGACCCGCTCTGCCGCCGATTAAACGCGGTCGTTCCCTGAGCGCCGCGACCGACATTTGTTATGGAGAGCGATAGCTCTGCCTCCAGCACAGTGCGATTACAAATTGAATCAGGTATGGAATTTTGTGCTGAAGCGGTAAGCATGACGAATGACGACAGATCGCGATAACGATTGGCGGGACAAAGACGAGGCAGGCAAGGTGCGTGCGCGGTTCGATTTCGAGATCGAGCCAATTCGATCAGATGAAGCGACCCAGATGGTTACTGTTCGCATTCAGCCCAATAGGAGGCGTTATTCGATTATAGAAGTGAACGGCGAACGTCACTATCTAGACAAATTCCTTCGCACGATAGTTTCAGAAGAAGCCGTTAAGGAAATGGCCGTGGCGAAGTTCGGCGATTTGCCCTTGATTTACAATCCACCGTCCATTGAATCCGCCAGCCAATATGCTTCTGTAAGGCAAGGTGCGATCGCCGCCGAGCTTCGCGGTGAAAGTTATGTTGTACCGACGGAAAAGGCACGCCCGCAATCGCAACTTTCATTTGCAGGAGGCACGCGCTTCCTGACCTTTTTATCGGTGGATATTTGCGGAAGCAGTGGCCTCCGTCGCCGTGATCCCGAAGGCTTCGAGCGCGCATACGGCATTTTTTTGAGGGAGCTTGCCACCTCCGTCGGTCACTTTCACGGCGCTATCCTGAAGACGACAGGCGACGGCTTCATCGCCACCATCGACAGCGAGGGCTACACGACCCAATGCGACAATACCGTCGATCTTGGGCTTACATTCCTTGCGGTCATGCGCGGGTCCGTAAACCCGGCCTTGGAGGCGGCTGGATTGCCATTACTTACCATACGGGTAGGAGCCGATTGCGGCGCGGCGCGTCTGCGGAAAATCATCGTACCCGCAACAGGCTTTGAAGCGCCGGAAGTGGCAAGCGATGCTCTCAACCGCGCCGTCAAAATCGAACAAACCGCCGCCGCGAACGAATTGCGGATCGGACGCGGTCTCTACGAGCTGGTGCATGTGCAATGGCTGGAGCGGTGTGAAGAAGTGGAATTCGACGGCGCCGAGGTCGGCATAGAAGGCTATCAGGTCTACAAGGTGGAATAGCTGTGTCCGATCCGAACAAACTTACACGGGCCTACCTTATGAAACAGGTGGGGCGGAATCTAGCGGCGGTGGACAAAATCCGCGAGCGCAGTCAGCTTGCGGTAGGGCGGGTTGTTCCATCCAGTGGTGACCTTCCGCTTCACGCAGGCCGCCGCATTGATGCCACAGTGATGTTCTTGGACATCAGCAAATTTTCGAGCCGCCCGTCTTGGACAGAGATGGAGCAGGAGAACAACCTCCGCGTCCTGTCGTTGTTTTTCAGCGAGATGATCCGCATCGTTCTCGACTATGGCGGCACTGTGGAGAAGAACACGGGCGATGGCCTAATGGCCTATTTTACCCGCAACGCGGCAAGCGGCGTTACCTCACAGCAGACCGCCGTCGCCGCCGCCCTCACGATGTTCAGCGCAGCAACGACCATTGTGAATCCGCTGATCCAGAACGCGGGGCTTATCCCGCTCGATTTCAGAATTTGCCTCGATCACGGCCCGATCACCATCGCCCAAGTGGGTGTCGCCCGCAATTTTAACGGCATAGTTGCTATAGGAACGACGGCAAATATTGCGAGCAAGATGCTGGCTTTCGCTGATCCGAATACAATTCTGATCGGGACAAAAGTGTACGAGGGTTTGCCCGCCTTCTGGCAGTCTGAGTATGTTACTTTCAAAACGGCAGAGACGGGCTGGTTCGACACCGATAACAACGTGCCTTACGCCTTCTGGGTTTATCGCGGACGATGGAACATTCCGACAGCATGACCGACCAAAATCAATCTGCTAGCGCCGGACATACACCCGCGCTGATCGTGGAAGAGGTTCGAAGCGCACCATCTCTGGCTGTACCGGAAACAGGCCGCGGGGAAATCGTGCCATCTTCGCTATCCCCTTTAGAGGAACACCACGCGGATTTCGCGGGCTTTCAAGAGGGTTACGTTAGAGATTACATATCGCTGGCCGATACGAAGGCCGCGTGGACGTTCACAATAGCTTCGGGTGTTCTAGTGTACCTGATTGGAACGGAAAAAATTAAAGACGCGCTTTTGGCACCAGTATTGTCATGGCCATACGCTTCACTTATCGTCTCTGTCCTTCTCCTCGTGATTTCGGCATTCTTTTCTTTTCGCGTGGTCGCGCCGAGGCTGGCTTCGAAATCGGGTGAGGGAATTGTGTTCTTTGGATCGGTCGCCGCGAAAGACGATGCCGCAAACTATGTCAGCGAAGTGGCCGCACACGATCCGGCAGCAATCACGGAAGCGCGTCTGAAACACTGCTTCGACGTATCCAAAGTCTGTGACGGAAAATATGCCTCTCTCAAAAAGGCAATCTGGTTCGGGCTTCCCGCGTTGGCGGTTACTTTGGTGGCCATCGTTTTAAATACCTGAAGGCGCAGGGCTTCGCCACTAGCGCCCCACAAGAACTTTCACCCCGACGTTCACTTGGTAAGCCTCATACAGACGCGTCCCCGCGAAGACTCTTTCCGGTTGCCCATCGTTCGCCAGCATCAACTCGCTCGTCAGCTTTCATCGGGATCGGACGATCGCCGGGCGGCGGTTAAACGACCGACCCTGGTCCGGTAGCTGCCGTCGCGCGCTACCGCCGCTTGCGCACTCGAAAGCTGCTCGTCTGCTTCCCAACCATTATCGAAAGATCGATGCGGCATCCGTTCGGGTGTCCGTGGAAGTAACGCAGCCCGACGAACTGTTTGCGCTTTGAACCCGCTCGATGCGAGCGGGTTCGAAACGCATCCACCCACAGCGCGGGATTCAGCTACAAACCCGAAGCCGGGAGTTAACAGCGCGCCACGGCGGGCACTGCCGGCCGCCCCGCCCCGCTTACCCCCGTGCCGCGTTCGCTGCCGAAAGCACCGCCCGCACGCTGGCGGTTGCGACGTCTTCGTCGATGCCGACGCCCCAATGGGTGTGCCCCTCAGCATCGGTCGCCTCGACATAGGCGGCGGCGCGGGCGTTCGATCCCTGTCCGATGGCGTGTTCGGCATAGCTTTGCACGTCGAGGCGGATGCCCTCGGCCTCCTCCAGTGCGCCGAGCACCGAGGAGATCAGGCCGTTGCCGCGTCCGCTGATGCTGTTTTCGACGCCATCGACTTCGATCGTGCCGGTAAAGATACGCTCGCCATTGGCCGCGCGGCGCTCGTCCCATTCGACGAGCTGGATCGGCTGGCCGCTCTCCAGCCGGTATGCGCTCTGGAACGCGCTCCAGATGTCGGCGGCGTTCAGTTCGCGGCTGCTTTCATCGGCCAGCGCCTGCACATGGCGGCTGAAATTCGCCTGAAGCCGTTTGGGGAGTTTCAGCCCCTGATCCTGCTGCAACACCCATGCGACGCCGCCCTTGCCCGACTGCGAATTGACGCGGATCACCGCTTCATAATCGCGGCCCAGATCCTTGGGATCGATCGGCAGATAGGGAACGTCCCACAGTTCGTCATTGCGCGCTTCCTGCGCGGCAAAGCCCTTCTTGATCGCGTCCTGATGGCTGCCCGAAAAGGCGGTGAACACCAGATCGCCCGCATAGGGATGGCGCGGATGGACGGGCAGGTTGTTGCAATAGGTCACCGTGCCGATCACGCTGTCGATATCCGAAAAATCCAGTTTCGGATCAACGCCTTGCGTGTACATGTTCAGCGCCAGCGTGACGAGGTCGACATTGCCCGTCCGCTCGCCATTGCCGAACAGGCACCCCTCGACGCGGTCGGCCCCGGCAAGAAGCCCCAGTTCCGAAGCTGCCACACCCGTTCCGCGGTCGTTATGCGTGTGCAGCGAAATCACGACGCTGTCGCGGTTCCGGATATTTCGGCAGAAATACTCGATCTGATCGGCGTAAATGTTCGGCGTCGCTGCCTCTACGGTAGCGGGCAGGTTCAGGATCAGCGGCTTTTCGGGGGTAGGGCGAAGGATTTCCATCACCGCCTCGCAAACTTCGATCGAAAAATCGAGCTCGGCGGTCGAAAACGTCTCGGGCGAATATTCGAAAAGCCAGTCGGTACCGGGCTGCGCCGCCGCCTGATCGCGAAGGATCATTGCCCCATTGGTGGCAACCTCGCGAACTTCGTCCCGGCTCATATCAAAAACGATCCGCCGCCATGCCGGCGACACCGCATTATACAGATGAACGATCGCCTTTTTCGCACCCCGAAGCGATTCAAAACTCTTCTCGATCAGGTCGCGCCGCGATTGGGTAAGCACCTGAATTACCACATCGTCGGGGATGCGGTCCTGTTGCACCAGCCCGGAAATAAAGTCGAATTCGGTCGCGCCGGCCGAGGGAAAGCCGACCTCGATCTCCTTCAGCCCGACCTTTACGAGCAGGTCGAAAAAGCGATTCTTCTTCTCCGCATCCATCGGATCGATCAGCGCCTGATTGCCGTCGCGCATATCGGTCGAAAGCCAGCGCGGCGGCTGCGTGATCGTGCGGTTCGGCCATTGCCGGTCGGGCAGATTGACCTGCGGGAAGGGGCGGTATTTGGTCGAAGGGTTGCGAAGCATGATGATCCTGTCGGCTGGGCCGCAATGCTGAACAAGCGGCGCTATACGAACGATATTTCCGGCACATTACCCCTTAGGGAGGGCGCACGAACGCGCTCGCCCTAAGGGCGGATAAGTCGAAGGCCGGATAGCGTCCGCGAAATCATCATGGGCAAAGCTTTACCGCTTTGCGCCTTTTTGTCCAGCGCTGCGGCAATATTGAAAGAAAGTAAGGCTATGTATGCCAGTCAGAGCAATGTCCGCACGATCTGCGATATTAGCAGCTCGATGAAATCAGACGCCCGGAACCTCGTAAACGCTAGTTTCGCTGATGACGCTCAGAAACCGCGATGAGGGTGACGAACCCTACGTCGCCCCGATGAGCGAGCGAGCTGCTCGCGCTGTTCTCGCAGCCGCGTGCAGGATTTGAAGGTCTGCCAGCCGGTGGATTGCGAACCGAAGCATATGGAAAGGGTGCACCGACGCGCCACACGCGCCGCCGGTGCACCCGGATTTTCTGTTTTACTGCTTTTCGAACGCTGCGTGGATGGTCAGCACCGTTTCATCGGAAATAAGCGGGACATATTTGTCCACGCCGAATTCCGAGCGCTTGATCGTGGTGGTGCCAACAAAGCCGATGCTGGCTTTCTTGCTCATCGGGTTCATTGCCGCGCCGTAGAATTTCGCCTTGATCGTCACCGGTTTGGTCACGCCGTGCAGCGTAAGGTTGCCGGCGATATTGGCGGTATCCGCACCGGTCTTCGTAACGCTGGTCGAGCGAAATTCCGCTTTCGGATATTTCGCGGCGTCGAGCCATTCGGCGCTGTTCAGTTCCTCGGTAAGCTTTGCGCTTGTCGTCTGAACGCTGTCGATCGGGATCGAAACGTTCAGCTTTGTCGCTGAAAGATTGGCGGGGTCGAGCGTCATGCTGCCTTCGGCGTTCGAAAACACGCCGGTGAAGGGCGAAATGCCCATATGGCCGACGGTGAATTCGACCTGGGTATGGCCGGGCTCGACCATATAGGTTCCGGCGGTGACATCGCTGACCGAACCTTTGCCCGGAATGTCGGCGGGAACGGTCTGCGCGAGGGCGGGGGCTGCGCTGAGCGCGAGCGCGATGGCAAGGGCGGTACGGCGCATTCGTAGGTCTCCCGTTAAATAAAAAGCGGGCGTCACCGTATCCGGCAACGCCCGCCATGAAAAACGCAAATTAGGAAACGATCCGTTTGCGAAAAGCGATTGGATCAGTTCTTTTCCTTGTCCACTAGCTTGTTTGCGCCGATCCACGGCATCATCGCGCGCAATTCGCTGCCGACCTGTTCGATCGGATGCGCGGCCGCAGCCTTTCGGCTGGCCTTCAGTTCCGGCTGGCCCGCACGATTGTCGAGCACGAAATTCTTGACGAAGCGGCCCGACTGAATGTCGGCAAGGACCCGCTTCATCTCGGCCTTCGTCTCGTCGGTGATGATCCGCGGGCCGGTGGTGATGTCGCCATATTCAGCGGTGTTGCTGATCGAATAGCGCATATTGGCGATGCCGCCTTCATAGAGCAGATCGACGATCAGCTTGGTTTCGTGCAGGCATTCGAAATAGGCCATTTCGGGGGCATAGCCCGCCTCGACCAGCGTTTCGAACCCGGCCTGGATGAGGTGGGTGATGCCGCCGCACAGCACCGCCTGCTCACCGAACAGATCGGTTTCGCACTCTTCCTTGAAATTGGTTTCGATGATGCCGCTGCGACCGCCGCCGACGCCGCTGGCATAAGCAAGCGCCACGTCGTGCGCATTGCCGGTTGCGTCCTGATGGATCGCGATCAGGCAGGGAACGCCGCCGCCGCGCTTATATTCGCTGCGCACCGTGTGGCCGGGGCCCTTGGGAGCGATCATGATCACGTCAATGTCCGCAGGCGGTTCGATCAGGCCGAAATGGACGTTGAGGCCATGGGCAAAGGCGATCGTGCTGCCGGGCTTCATCTTGCCCTTCAGATCGCTGTCCCAGATACCTGCCTGATGTTCGTCGGGGGCAAGGATCATCAGAATATCGGCCCATTCGGCCGCTTCCGAATTGCTCATCACCTGAAAGCCGGCATCTTCTGCCTTCACTGCGCTGGGCGAGCCGGGGCGCAGTGCGATCGCGACATTCTTGACGCCGCTGTCGCGCAGATTCTGCGCATGGGCATGGCCCTGACTGCCATAGCCGAGGATCGCGATCTTCTTGTCAGTGATCAGGTTCAGATCGGCGTCACGATCATAATAGGCACGCATGTTCTTCTATTTCCCTTCGTCATGTCGGCGCGGACGAATGATGCGATCGACCGGCGCTATTGGGTGTGGTTCCCGATTGTCGGGAAAGGATTGGGACGGGATCAGGCTGCGTCTTTCCCTCTGGAAATGGCGACGATGCCGGTTCGTGCGACTTCGACAAGCCCGACTTCGCGCATCAGTTCGACGAACTTGTCGATCTTTTCGCTGCCGCCGGTCACTTCAAACACAAAGCTTTCGATCGTCGCATCGACAACGCGCGCGCGATAAACATCGGCGAGGCGAAGCGCCTCGATACGATGCTCGCCGCGCCCGACGACCTTTACCAGCGCAAGCTCGCGTTCGACATGCTCGCCCAGCACGGTGAGGTCGATTACCTTGTGCACCGGGATCAGCCGGTCGAGCTGCGCAATAATCTGTTCCATCACATGCGGGCTGGCCGAGGTGACGATGGTGATCCGGCTGACCAGATCATCTTCGCTGATGTCGGTCACGGTAAGCGATTCGATATTGTAACCGCGCGCGGTGAACATGCCGGCGATGCGCGCCAGAATGCCGGGTTCATTGTCGACGATGACGGCAAGCGTGTGCCGTTCGCGGGTTTCTTCTTTCAGGTGCATGACTACCTCGTCGCTCCGGCGCGAGCCGGAGCCGTGGGGAAATGGCAAATCAGGGCGGTCCCGGCCTGCGCCGGGACGCTCGGAGAGGCTGGCATTACACCAGTGCCTTTGCTTCGTCGTCCATCGTGCCCGACACCTCATTCGCCTGAAGCAGCATTTCGGTATGCGCCGCGCCGCTGGGAATCATCGGGAAGCAATTGGCGAGCTTCGCCACCCGGCAATCGACCATAACCGGCCCCTCATGCGCGAGCATCACGGCGATCCCATCCTCCAGCGCATCGCGCTTTTCGATACGGATGCCCTTCCAGCCATAGGCTTCGGCAAGCTTCACGAAATCGGGCAGCGAATCGCTATAGCTTTCGGAGTAGCGGCTCGAATAGGTCAGTTCCTGCCACTGGCGCACCATGCCCATGAATTCATTGTTCAGAATGAAGATTTTGACCGGCAGCCGATACTGCGTGGCAGTGGCCAGCTCCTGAATGTTCATCTGGATCGACGCTTCACCGGCAATGTCGATCACCAGCGCCTTCGGATTGCCGAGCTGCGCGCCGATCGCGGCGGGCAGGCCATAGCCCATGGTGCCGAGGCCGCCGGAGGTCAGCCATTTGTTCGGCGCTTCGAAGCCGAAATGCTGAGCCGCCCACATCTGATGCTGGCCCACTTCGGTGGAGATGATCGGCGCCTTGTCCTTCGTCGCTTCCCAAAGCGCGCGGATTGCGCGCTGCGGCATGATCGCGTCGTCGGCTTCGGGAAAATCGAGGCACTGCGTCTGACGCCAGCCCTCGATCCGCCGCCACCAGTCGCCGAAATCGGGCTTTTTGAGCTGACGGCTTTTCCAGATACGGACCATATCCTCCAGCACATGGCCGACATCGGCAATCACGGGCAAATCGACGCGGACATTTTTGTTCACGCTCGACCGGTCGATATCGACATGAATCTTCTTCGATTCGGGCGAGAAGGCATCGAGCCGTCCGGTCACGCGATCATCGAAGCGCGCGCCCAGACAGACGATCAGATCGGCCTTGTTCATCGCCATATTGGCTTCATAGGTGCCGTGCATGCCCAGCATGCCGAGCCACTGGTCCGAAGAAGCCGGAAACGCGCCGAGACCCATCAGCGTCGAAGTCACCGGGGCGCCGGTGATCCGCGCCAGTTCGCGCAGGATCTGTGACGCTGCCGGGCCTGAATTGATCACCCCGCCGCCGGTATAGAAAATCGGACGCTCGGCCGCGGCCAGCATATCGACCGCCTGTTCGACCTGCGCCTTGTCGGCCTTCAGCGCGGGGCGATAGGTTTTGTGCTGGATCGGGCCGGGTTTCGAATAGCGTGCGCTGGCGACCTGAACATCCTTGGGAATGTCCACCACGACCGGACCGGGGCGGCCGGATGTCGCTATGTGAAACGCTTCATGCACGATATTGCCAAGCTGCTCCGGGCTTTTGACCAGATAATTATGCTTGGTGCAGTGGCGCGTAATGCCGACCGTATCGGCCTCCTGAAAGGCGTCGGTACCGATCAGGCTCGTCGGCACCTGACCGGTGATGACGACCATGGGAATCGAATCCATCAGCGCGTCGGTGATGCCGGTGACTGCATTCGTAGCGCCGGGGCCGGAGGTGACGAGCACAACGCCGGGCTTTCCCGTCGCGCGGGCATAGCCCTCCGCCGCATGGGTCGCGGCCTGTTCGTGGCGCACCAGAATGTGGCGGATTCGGGGGTGCTGAAACAGCGCGTCGTAAATGGGCAGGACCGCACCGCCGGGATAGCCGAAGACAACGTCCACGCCGAGATCGCACAGCGCCTCGACCAGGATATCGGCTCCATTCTTCTCGGTCATGTTCGGTCTCCTTGTATTTCGCACACGCAATAGCATGGCGGGACGGATGCCGCTAACGACATAAAACTTATGCGTCAACCCAAATCAGAAAAATATAGTTTCAAATATCACCTTCAATTGGATTGTTTCTGTCTCGGTTCGCCGCTGCCATTCCGGCGGCGGCTGATTGCGAAACCAAGTATATTGGCGCTTGGCATATTGCCGCGTTGCCGCCTGAGCCTCTGCAACTGCTTCTTCTTTCGATATTCTGCCGCTCTGCCAGTCGATGATCTGCGGCACCCCGATCGCGCGGCGAACCGGAGCATCCGCCGGAACATCGTTGCGCGCGGCCAGCGTCATTGCTTCTTCCACCCCGCCGTGCTCCACCATCATCGCGAATCTGCGATCGCAGCGTTCGGTCAGCCATGCGCGATCGGGAAGCAGGATGATGGGGAGCAGGGTGATTGAATCCCCGATTCCGCCCACTTTCGCCTGTTGCCAGTCGGCAAGCGTGCGCCCGGTCGAGTTCACTACCTCCAGCGCGCGGGCAATACGCGTGGTGTCGGTGGGGCGGAGCCGTTCCGCAGCCGTCGGATCGGCGCTTTGCAGCAGGCGGTAATTATCGGCCACGGGGCGCGTGCGGATTTCCTCCCGAATTTGCGGGTCGATTTCCGGCACGGGGGCGATGCCGTCGATCAGCGTGCGCAGATACATGCCGGTGCCGCCGACCAGAATCGGCAGGCGGTCGGCGGCATGCGCCTGCGCAATCTCCTCTTTCGCTTCGCTGGCCCAGCGCGCTGCGGAATAGCTTTGTGCGCCGTCGACATGGCCGAACAATCGGTGCGGCGCGCGCGCTTCTTCCTCAGGGGAAGGGCGGGCGGAGAGAATGCGCAGATCGCGATAGACCTGCGCGCTGTCAGCATTGATAACGGTACCGCGATGCGCCTCGGCGAGCGTCAGCGCGAGTGCGGACTTGCCGCTTGCCGTCGGCCCTGCGATGAGCGCGACGCGGGGCAGGGGGTCAGCCATGGTCCCGCCTCACCGGCACGGCCCAGGCTGCGAAAGTTGAAAGGATCGCCATGTTCATCGCCACGCTGATAGCAAAGGGAACGCTCAGCGCGCCCGATATTTCTGCGGCAGAGGCGCGGCTCGCCAATAGCGGCTGTCTGTCCGAAGGTTGGGGCTGGATCGATGAGGGCTATGCCGCCGATATCGCATTCGGGGCGCGACCCGATGCGGCGCGGCTCGCGCTGGAGGGAGCGCTGCCCGGCACCGATGTGGTGGTTCAGCCGATTGCCGGGCGGGTCAGGAAGCTGCTGGTCGCCGATATGGATTCGACGATGATTACGGTCGAATGCATCGACGAACTTGCCGATTATGCCGGGATCAAGGAGCGGATCGCCGAGGTGACCGAAAAGGCGATGCGCGGCGAGCTGGATTTCGCGCAGGCGCTCGACGAACGCGTCGCGTTGCTTGAAGGACTGTCGGCCGATGCGATCCGCCAGTGCCTCGACGAGCGGGTGACGCTGACCGACGGTGCCCGCACGCTGGTGCAGACGATGCGCGCCGGCGGGGCGACGGCGATCCTCGTATCGGGCGGCTTCACCCATTTTGCCGAGCCGGTGGCAAATCGGATCGGGTTCGACCGGGTGATCGCCAACCGGCTGGAAATCGCCGACGGCGCGCTCACCGGTAAGGTCGCCAGGCCGATTGTCGATGCCTCGACCAAGCAGCGCACGCTGGTCGATGCGCGGCGCGAACTGGCACTCCCCGATGAAGCGACGCTGTGCGTGGGCGACGGGGCGAACGATCTCGACATGATCCGCCTTGCCGGGCTTGGCGTCGCCTTCCATGCCAAGCCGGTAGTCGCGGCAGCGGCGGGTGCGCGGATCGATCACACCGACCTCACCGCGCTGCTCTATGCGCAGGGAATCGCGCGCGCTGACTGGGTGGAGGCCGACTGAGCGGCCCTTAATCGTTCCAGCGGACCGGGAAACAGGGACTGGTCTTTTCGCACGCCGCCTGCGCCCCGGCGCGGGTCGCAAAGGGACCGACCAGCACGCGGGTGAGCTTGCCGGTCTTTGCATAGCGGACGTTTCGGTCCGGAAAGCGCGATCGGACCGACTGCCACAGCCGGGGTGCGTTGCCGGGTTCTCCGAACGCGCCGAGCTGGATCGCCCAATCGCCGGCGGGGTTCGAAGGCGGGGCAGGGGCTTTCGATGCGTCGGTGGACGGCGGGGCAGGCGCGGTCGAGACCGGCTGGACGGCCGGTGTCGGCTTTGCAGCAACGACCGCGTCGGTGTCCGTTGGCGGCGGCTGTTTCGACGCTTGTCGGGACAGCGGCTGGTCCTCAGGCGGTTTCCATGCCGTATCGCGGGCTAGCGACAGACCCTGCTGCCGGTCGGAAAAGGCGAGATATTTGTCCATATCGTTCAGCGTCGTCGACGCCTGGGGCAGGCCCGCGGCTGCCGCGCGGGCCATCAGCGCATAGGCACGCACCCAGTCGCGCCGCACATGAACGCCGTTAAAATATAGCGTGCCCAGAACATATAGCGCCCGCGATTCCCCGCGCTGTGCCGATCCGATCAGCCAGGGCAGCGATTCGTCGACATCGCCATTTTCGAACAATGCGAGACCGTAATTGGCCTGCGCTTCCCAATGCCCCTGAAGCGCAGCCTTGCGATACCAGCCCTGCGCGATTTTCAGGTCGCGCGGAACGCCGCGTCCCAGTTTATAGGCCTGACCCAGATTGAACTGCGCATCGGCATCGCCATGTTCCGCCGCCGGAAGCCATTGCGCGATCGCGGCGGCATAGTCACCGCGCTGCCACGCCTCGACGCCCGCCTTCACATCGGCAGAGGCGGTAAAAGGGGACGCGAGCGCGATCAGGAGCAACGCGGCGACGCCTGTTCGCATGGCCTGCTTTTCGCTCATTGACCGCCTGTACGTGTGTGAAACCAAGTCGAAGCCCCTGTAGCGCGATATAGCTTTCGCAAACGGCAAATCGCGTTCCGCTTTCGTAAAAGGTCGCGCGTTAACCAGTTCTATACGCGGCAATGGCTAGGAGGGAGGTATAAATTTACGAAGCTTTCGGGGCAAATATGCACAAATCGGCACTGCTATCGGCAAGCCGCATCGTCCTGTCGGCGTTGCTGATCGGATCGGCGACGAGCTGCGCCGCTTCGTCGAAAGGCGTCGCAGATGCCGGAAGCAATCATGCAACGGCGCCAGAGGAAGGTGCGGATCCGGCGAACCGGGCGAGAACCTCGCTCGCGGCGGGAAGGGTGCAGCGCGCGATTGCTGCGGCGGAGCAGGCGGTGGCAGCCGATCCCGACCGCGCGGACTATCGCGCGTTGCTGGGCAAATCCTATCTGAAGGCGGGGCGCTTCCGGTCGGCTGAGGCTGCACTCGACGATGCGCTGTCGCTTGCGCCCCGCGATGGGGAGGCTGCGCTGAACCTCGCGCTTGCGCGGATCGCGGCGGGGGATCAGGAGGGCGCGCTTTCGGTGCTGACGACGCATGGCGCGGATATCGTGCCGGGCGATCTGGGTCTTGCGCTCGCGCTGGCCGGGGATGGCGAGCGCGCCATTCCGATCCTGAGCGCGGCTGCACACGGACCGAGGGCAAGCGCGACCGCGCGCCAGAATCTGGCGCTCGCGCTCGCCCTGACCGGGCATTGGCGCGAGGCGAAGGCGATCGCGTCGATCGATATTTCGCCGACCGATCTTGATGCGCGCCTGGCGCAATGGGCGGAACTGGCAAAGGCGGATAGCGGGCGTGACCGGGTTGCGGCGTTGCTGAAGGTGACGCCCGCCGATGATCCGGGGCAGCCGGAGCGGCTCGCGCTCACCCGCCAGGCGGTGCCTGTAGCGGTCGCGATATTGAGCAGTCCTGAACCCGCTGCCCAGGCGCCGGTGGTGCCGGCTGAACCGAAAGCTGCGGAGATCCGTTTCGCCGACCGGGCGGAAGTCGTGCAGCCAGTCGCGGCGCAGCCGAACACCGGGCAGGGACGCTATTTTGTTCAGCTCGGTGCGTTTCGCGATGCAGACATGGCGGAAACCGCCTGGCAGCGGATCATCGCGCGCCATGCCGCGATCGGGCGGCTGAAACCGATGGGCGCGCATGTCTCGATCGACGGGCGCGATTTCTATCGTCTGTCGGTCGGCGGCTTTGCGCGTGATGAAGCCACGCGCATGTGCACCCGTATTCGCGCCGATGGCGGGCACTGCTTCGTCCGCGCCGATGCGGGCGAGCGCCTTGCCGACTGGGCAGCGCAACCGGATTCGCAGCTAGCCGCTCGCTGATTTCGAACAGCAGCGAGCGGTCGCTATCGCGGCGCATTCAGCGGATGCGAACGCCGCCTTTCCACAATTGCAGCACCTTGCCCTGAACCGGCAGACCGTCGAACGGCGTGTTGCCAGCGCTTGCGGCCATCGCATCGGCGCTGATCCGCCAGGGCGAATCGGGATCGACCATGATCAGGTCGGCGGGCTTGCCGGGGCGTAGCGTCCCGGTGTCCAGACCCAGAATGCGGCCCGGATTGGCCGATAGCAGCGCGAACAGCCGCTCGATCGAAACCACCTCGTCGCGCACCAGCCCAAGCCCGAGCGCGAGCAGTGTTTCCGCGCCCGCCGAACCCGGCGCCGAATCGGCGAAGGGCAGGCGCTTTTCCTCCGGCCCGCGCGGGTCATGGCCCGAACACAGAACATCGATCGTTCCGTCGCCAAGCGCTTCGCGCGCCGCCTGACGATCCGCTTCGCTGCGCAAAGGCGGGGAGAGGCGGGCAAAGGTGCGGTAATCGCTGATATCGATGTCGGAGAGATACAGATGCGGCGGGGTGATGCCGCAGGTAACGGCGATCCCGCGCGCCTTTGCACGGCGGATCAGGTCGAGCGCGCCCGCAGTCGTCACCTGACGGAAATGGATCGCAGCGCCGGTCTCCTCGGCCAGCGCAAGGTCGCGCGCGACGGCGAGCGCTTCAGCGATGGCAGGCGCAGCGGGAAGGCCGAGCCGGGTCGCCGTTTCGCCTTCGGTGGCGACAGCGCCGTTGGTCAGACCGCTATCCTCTGCGTGAATGATCAGCGTCAGACCGCAATCGCGGGCATAGCCCATCACCCGGCGCATCACGCCCGAATCGGCGATCCAGCGGCGTCCGGTGGCGACGGCGCGCGCGCCCGCTTCTGCAAAGATCGCCATTTCGGCAAGGTCCAGCCCATCCAGCCCCTTGGTCGCGGCAGCGATCGGATGGACCCACAGTTCCGGCTTTCCCATCGCGGCGGCGCGCTGAACAATGCCGGGATCGTCGAGCACCGGCGATTGATCGGGCATCAGGCCGATCCGCGCGATACCGCCCTTTGCAAAGGCGGCCTTGTCCGTCGCGAACACGCCCAGATCGACGATGGCCGGGGCGAGCAGCTTTCCGCCAAGGTCGATTGCCTCGCCGTCGCCATCCGCAACGATTGCGTCATCGCTGACATGCAGGCTGCCGGTCCGTTCCCCGCCTTCGGGACAGACGATGCGTGCATTGGTGAAGCGATAGTTCATGCCCAACCCTCCACGCCGCGCGCCTTTCGCGTCAGAATGTCCAGACAGGCCATGCGCACCGCCACACCCATTTCCACCTGCTCGTTAATCGCCGAGCGCTCCGGGTGATCCGCAACCGAGGATGCGATTTCAACGCCCCGGTTCATCGGGCCGGGATGCATGACCAGCGCGTCTTCCTTCGCCCGTGCAAGCCGTTCGGGTGTCAGGCCGTAGCGAAGATGATATTCGCGCGTCGACGGGATGAACGCGCCCGACATGCGCTCATTCTGAAGCCGGAGCATCATCACCACGTCCGCGCCCTCCAGCGCCGCATCGAAATCGGAAAAGGCGGTGACTCCCATCGCTTCGATCGCAGGCGGCATCAGGGTGGAGGGGGCAACGACGCGTACCTCAGCCGACAAAGCGGTCAGCGCAAGAATGTTCGATCGCGCGACCCGGCTGTGCATCAGGTCGCCGCAAATCACCACGCGCTGGCCATGCACGCTGCCGCGCCGCCGCCGGATCGTCAGCGCATCGAGCAGCGCCTGTGTCGGATGTTCGTGCCAGCCATCGCCTGCATTCAGCACGGGGCAATCGACCTTGCTCGCGATAAGCTGCACCGCGCCCGAACTCGAATGGCGGATGACGATGACGTCCGAACGCATCGCGTTCAGCGTCATCGCGGTGTCGATCAGCGTTTCGCCCTTCTTCACGCTCGATTGCGCGACCGCCATATTTACGACATCGGCGCCGAGCCGCTTGCCGGCAATTTCGAACGACAGCAAAGTCCGCGTCGAATTTTCGAAAAAGGCGTTGATCTGCGTAATGCCGTCAAGGCGGTGATCGCTGGGCTGGCGCGCGCGGTTCGCCTGTGCCCATCGCTCTGCCTCATCAAGCAGAAAGGTGATTTCATGCGGCTGCAACCCGGCAATGCCGGTGAGGTGCCGGTGCGGGAAGGCTTCGCTGCCGTTCAGGACGGCACCGGGGTTGTGATCGGATGCTGACATTAAAGCGGCTCGCTAATCCCGCAGCGCGGGCGAGGCAAGGGGTTAGAGCCCGCCAGCGACCAGACTGTCGATCGCGCCCTGCAGAATATAGGCGGCGGCCGCGTTATCGACTTTCTCGGCACGGCGCGCGCGCGAGGTATCCTGTTCGATCATCGCGCGTTCGACCGCCGCGGTCGACCAGCGTTCATCCCAGAGGAGGATGGGGAGGTTCAGATCCTCCATATTGCGAGCGAAAGCGCGCACCGACTGGGTGCGCGGCGAATCGCTGCCATCCATGTTGAGGGGGAGGCCGATGACCAGCCCCTTCACGAACTGCTTTATCGTCATATCCACGAGCACCGCCTTATCGCGCGAGAATTTACCGCGCCGGATGAGCGTCGCGGGGGTGGCAAAGCTCCATCCCGCATCGCACAGCGCCGTGCCGATCGTCTTTGTGCCGACATCAAGGCCGAGCAGGCGTCCGCCATCGGGTAGGGCGGCACGATAGTCCGGAGCGAAGTTGGTGATCATGCGCCCCGCTGTACGGTGAGGAGCGCCCGGCTGTCGATGCGCAAAAGAACAGGCGGGCCGCCGCCGATGCGATGGCCCGCCCGTTCGAAAGGGTCGCTTGACCGATCAGCCTGCTGTAGAAGCGTTGGCCTGCATCGCGGTGCGGATGCGCTCCTGAAGCGCCTGATCCGACTGCATGGTCTGAGCGATTTCGTTGAACCGCTGCGGCGTCAGGCTGTGCTTTTCGAGGATTTCGACCATCTGCTTCTGCTTGTCGGCATCGGCAAGGGCGGTGTCCTCCTGCACCTTCTGAATTTCGGCCGCCGACTGCGCGAATGCAGTGACTTCGGCGTCGCTGACGGTCGCGCCGGCGTTCATGGTGCCGCCGGGCGTGGCCGGGGTCGTCGGTTCGGTGGTCGATTGCGCAGGGGCCGACTGATCGGTGCTCGTCTGCGCGGCGGCGAGCGGTGCACCGAGCGTCAGGCCGGTGGCGATCAGGGCGGAAGTAATCATCGTTTTCATACTCATTCTCCCAATAACAGGGGATACGCGAAATGTGCGTATCCTTTCCAAGGTTCAATCTATTCCGTGACGATCCGTGCTCTCCGCGCGTCGGCAGGAGTATTCACTCGATTTTATCGCCCCTGCCGGTGCCGAAAGCTTGCATGCGCAGCCCGGCATCTTGGCGGATATTCGCCCAGAAGAGCGAATAATCGAAAACATGGTAATTATTGCCCGGAAGAACATAAGGCCCGACATCGGGCGGATCGCCGATCAGCAGCAAACCGCGCCCGCCGCATCGCGCAGGCACGCGCCCAGCGATGATCTCCGCCGATTTAAGGTCGGAAGACGGGTACAGGGTGCCGAGATTGGCCTCGGCAGGCGCGGTATCGTCGGCTTTTCCGGTAATCGGATTGGTGCAGACCAGCGGCGTATCCTTGCGCGGCGATCCGTCCAGTCCCGGATGCGCATCGAACGTATCGAAGATGAGTTGCGGATCGGCGGGCTCGGCAAAGCTTTCCCACGACAAGATGCACCCGGTCTGATCGGGCGTCTTGCATTCGGGCAGACCCAGCGCGGGCAGGTCGGCGGTGCGCGATACCGGCCATCCGACGACATAGGCAGCGACGATTCGCTTCGCGAGCGGCTTTCCCGCCACCCGGTCGCGCAGCAGGCGGGTGAGGTGGAGCGCGCCCTGACTATGCCCGGCAAGGATGATCGGGCGGTCGGGGCCGACTTCGCGCAAGAATTCCTCGAACGCCGCTTCGACATCGCCATAGGCAAGGTTCAGCGCGGCGTCGGCGCTTTGCTTATCGGTCAGGAACGCACCGAACGTCGCCTGACGATAGCGCGGTGCCCAGATATCGCCGACGGCGTTGAACGCGCTCGCCTGACCGCGCAGGAACAGTTCGGCGCGGGCATTGGCTTCGGGATCGTCGAGCGGGGCGTTCCACGCGCTGCGTTTAAGGAACGAGGTCGGGTGGATGAAGAACACCGCCGCCGGCGGATTTTTCGCCGGACTGTATCCCTCCGGAGTCCAGAGTGCCGGATTGTTCGGCTTGTCGGGCCGGGCGATCCACATAGCGGGGGCGCGATAGGCGTCGGAAGCGGTCGCCGCCTGCGGTGTGAACGCAGTGGACGGCACCATGACCTGACGCAGGATCGCGCCGCCGAACAGGCGATAGGCAAAGGCCGCCGCCAGAGTCAGCACAATGAGAATCGCGACGACATACAGGAATTTCCGGGCCAGCGGGCTCTCCATCGATGGTGCGGTACCATGCGACAGGAGCCGCGCACGGCACCGCCATGCTGGCCGCTATGGGCTAAGGATGCAAGCATAGGGCCCGGAAAAGGCGTCGCTTCGCTCTTTCTTCGCGTAAATAGCGTTGCGCGGCGCGCGGGCCCGGTGCTAGCGGACCGTGCATGTCCGTAGACAAAGCAACCGTGGAAAAGATCGCTGCGCTCGCCCGTATTGCGATCAGTGAGGACGAGGCTCAGCGCCTTGTGCCGGAACTCAACAATATCATCGGCTGGGTCGAGCAATTGGGGGAGGTCGACACGTCGAATGTCGAACCGATGACCGCCGTCATTCCCAATACGCTGCGCCTGCGCGAAGACGTCGTAACCGACGGCAATGTCCGCGACGACGTTCTCGCCAACGCGCCTCAGGCAGAGCATGGCTTTTTCGCCGTGCCGAAGGTGATCGAATAATGAGCGAGCTTACTGATCTTGGTGTAAAAGCGCTTCGCGACGGTATCCGTTCGGGCGAGTTCTCCGCCCGCGAAACCGCCGATGCGTTCATTGCGCAGGTGGCAAAGGCGAAATCGCTGAACGCTTTCCTCGTCGAAACGCCCGACCATGCGATCGCAGCGGCAGACGCCGCCGATGCCGCGCGGGCAAAGGGCGATACGCTCGCCCCGCTGGCAGGCGTTCCGATCGGCATGAAGGATCTGTTCTGCACAAAGGGTGTGCAGGCCGCAGCCGCCAGCCATATTCTGGAAGATTTCAAACCGCCTTATGAGTCCACCGTATCGCAGCGGCTCTGGGACGCGGGCGCGGGGATGTTGGGCAAGCTCAACATGGACCAGTTCGCGATGGGTTCGTCCAACGAAACCAGCGCGTTCGGCAATGTCGTGTCGCCCTGGCGGCGTGAAGGCGGCGGCAATGCACCGCTGACCCCCGGCGGATCGTCGGGCGGTTCGTCGGCGGCGATCGCGGCGCGGCTGTGCCCGGCGGCGACCGGCACCGATACCGGCGGTTCGATCCGCCAGCCCGCTGCCTTTACCGGCATTACTGGCATCAAGCCGACTTATGGCCGCTGTTCGCGCTGGGGCGTGATCGCGTTTGCCAGCTCGCTCGATCAGGCGGGCGCAATGGCGCGCGACGTCACCGATTGCGCGATTCTGCTGGAGGCGATGGCGGGCTTCGATCCCAAGGACGCGACTTCGCTCGATGCGCCGGTGCCGAAATGGGAGGCCGGTCTGAACGCCGACCTTTCGGGCAAGCGGGTCGGTATTCCGAAGGAATATCGAAGCGATGGCATGTCGCCGGAGATCGAAGCGCTGTGGCAGCAGGGTATCGACTGGGCGAAGGATGCGGGCGCGGAAATCGTCGAGGTGTCGCTGCCGCACACCAAATATGCGCTTCCTGCCTATTACATCATCGCGCCTGCCGAGGCGTCATCGAACCTCGCGCGCTATGACGGGGTTCGGTACGGTCAGCGCGAGCTGCCCGATGGGGCGGGGCTGCAGGACATGTATGCCGCGACGCGCGCTGCGGGCTTTGGCGATGAGGTGAAGCGCCGCATCATGATCGGCACCTATGTGTTGAGCGCCGGTTTCTACGATGCCTATTACACGCAGGCGCAGAAGGTTCGCACGCTGATCGCGCGGGATTTCGAAAATGCGTGGATCGAGTGCGACCTGCTGCTCACCCCCACCGCGCCGAGCGCCGCGTTCGGGCTCGGGGAGACGACCGATCCGCTGTCCATGTATCTGAACGACGTTTTCACCGTGCCGTCGAGCCTTGCCGGGTTACCGGCGATGAGCGTGCCGGGCGGTCTGGACAAGCAGGGCCTGCCGCTGGGGCTTCAGATCATCGGCAAGGCGATGGACGAGCAAAGCGTGCTGAATGCCGGACTGGCGCTCGAACAGCGCGCCGGGTTCACCGCACGGCCGGAAGCCTGGTGGTGAGCCTTATCTCACCGTTCGCCCTGAGCTTGTCGAAGGGCGGTACTCTTTTATGGAAGAAGGGCAGGGCTTCGACAGGCTCAGCCCGAACGGAAACAAAGCGATGAGCAATTACCGCATTCAGGGCGCGACGGGCGAATGGGAGGTCGTGATCGGCCTTGAAGTCCATGCGCAGGTCACGTCGAACGCAAAGCTGTTTTCGGGCGCGCCGACCGCGTTCGGGGCCGAGCCGAATACGCAGGTCAGCCTGATCGACGCGGCGATGCCCGGCATGTTGCCCGTGCCCAACCGCGAATGCATTCGTCAGGCGGTGCGTACCGGCATGGCGATCAATGCCGTGATCAACAAATGGTCGCGCTTCGATCGCAAGAATTATTTCTACGCCGATCTGCCGCAGGGCTATCAGATTTCACAGCTCTACCACCCGCTGGTGGGTGAGGGCGTGATCACCGTGCAGCTCGATGAAAAAGACCCCGATTCCGAAGTCAAGGAAATCGGCGTCGAGCGCATCCATGTCGAACAGGATGCGGGCAAGCTGATGCACGATCAGCATCCGACGCGCTCTTATGTCGACCTCAACCGCTCGGGCGTGGCGCTGATGGAAATCGTCAGCCGCCCCGATATGCGCTCGCCGCAGGAAGCGGGCGCGTATCTCACCAAGCTGCGGTCGATCCTGCGCTATGTCGGATCGTGCGACGGCAATATGGATCAGGGGTCGATGCGCGCCGACGTCAATGTCTCGGTGCGCAAACCGGGCGGTGAACTCGGCACCCGGACCGAGACGAAGAACGTCAATTCAGTGCGCTTCGTGATGCAGGCGATCGAGCAGGAGGCGCAGCGTCAGGTCGATGTGCTGGAAAGCGGCGGACGGATCGTTCAGGAAACGCGGCTGTTCGACCCCGACAAGGGCGAGACGCGGTCGATGCGGTCGAAGGAAGACGCGCATGACTATCGCTATTTCCCCGATCCCGACCTGCTGCCGCTGGTGCTCGACGATGCGTTTCTCGACGAATGCCGCGCGACGCTTCCCGAACTGCCCGATGCCAAGCGTGGCCGCTATGAAAGCGAGCTTGGCCTGTCCGCCTATAATGCAGCGGTGCTGACGGCGGACGCGGACACCGCGCGCTGGTTCGAGGCGCTGCTCGCCGAAAGCGCGCGCGTCCAGAAAAAGGGCGAAGCGGAAGTCGCCAAGGCGGCGTCCAACTGGCTGATTTCAGAACTGTTTGGCGCGCTCAACCGGCTGGGCAAGGATATCGAAGACAGCCCGGTCAGCCCCGAACGCGGTGCCGAATTGCTCGGCCTGATCGGCGACGGCACGATTTCGGGCAGCATCGCCAAGCAGGTGCTTGAGATCATGCTCGAAACCGGCGACGCACCTGCGAAGATCGTCGAGGAAAAGGGTCTGAAACAGACCAGCGATACCGGCGCGATCGAGGCGGAAATCGCCAAGGTGCTGGAGGCCAATCCCGACAAGGTCGCCGATTATCGCGGCGGCAAGGACAAATTGTTCGGCTTCTTCGTCGGTCAGACGATGAAAGCGATGCAGGGCAAAGCCAATCCGCAGGTTGTCAACGAACTGCTGAAAAAGGCGCTGGGCTGAGCTAGTCGCCCCCGTCCTCCGATCGAAAAGAGGGCGGGGGTGGACAAGTAGGATTTCGTCTGCTTCGGTTCACCTCGATCCCGGGTTCGGAGAGGTGCGATGCGATTGACGGTGACCCTGTTGGCGGCGGTCCTGCTGGGGCTTGGCGGCACCGCTGCGCTGGCGCAGGAGCTGGAGCAGACGGCCCCGGTCAAGGGCCTGCCCGACCCCTATGCCGGATGGCCGCGCGTCGAGCTGGATACCAGCGCGGGCCGGATGGTGGTTGCGGTCGATACGAAAGACGCGCCAATCACGGCGAAGAATTTCCTGCATTATGTCGATTCGGGGCGGATGAAGGGCGCGAAATTCTATCGCGTGGTGAAGGTCGATACGGAATTCGGCTTCGTTCAGTTCGGGATGCAGACCAATCCCAAAAAGCTGTTTCCGCCGATTAAGCATGAACCGACGACCGAGACGGGCCTGCATCACACCGACGGCACGCTGTCAATGCCGCGGCTGAAACCCGACACTGCACAGGGCGAATTCACGATCACGGTCGGCGATCAGCGGCCCTCTTTCGACGCACATCCCGACGCGCCGGGCGATAATCTGGGCTATGCCGCGTTCGGAAAGGTGGTCGAGGGGCGCGATGTCCTGATCCATATTCTCGACCAGCCGGTCGATCCGGAGAAGAACGATCGCGGTGCGTTCAGGGGCGAAATGCCCGACGATCCGGTGACGATTCTCAGCGCGAAGCGAATCGCGCAATAGCGTAATCGCAATTCGTGGTTAACGGCCGGATTGGGTCGATTACGATATTAACCGGCGCTTCGATTTGCGGTATACTCCGGGGCATCAGGCGGGCATCTGATCGAAGTGGAGCTGTATATGTCAGCTGACGGGACCCGACCTATTGCCAATGATCCCGCTTTCATGGTCGATTATGTAAAGGTTCGCCCTTTTTTCGATACCGCCTATGTCATTCGCGGCAAGGACGATATCCGCACCGCCGAAATCCCCGATGTGATCGTATCAATCTCCGACGCGGCGCGCGCCGCTTATGCCGGGATGACTGCGCAGCAGATCGAGGAAATGGGCCGCTATCGCGATCAGGGCGATGCGAAGGGGCAGGCGAATGCGCCACCTGTGCCCGATAGCGATAGCGCTGACTGATACCAGGGTGCATCGAGGCAGTTGAAGCATAGTCGTCGCGCGCGCCTCAAGCGGGCGGCTATCGTGACGCGACGTGCGTATCGTGAGATTGCTTCGTCGCTGCACGCCTCGCGATGACGATGCGACCCGTGAGTTACGCTTATACCCGGCTGCGATTATGTGGACCTATCCGCGTATTGCGATCCTCGTCACCCGTCGTCACCGCAGCGAAAGCTGGGGTCTCCGGGGCGATTGGGGAGAACCGAGCAGCGCACCTGCAGCACATGCCGGCTTGCGCCGGCATGACGGCGGGGGATGGCTCGCCATTGATGCAGTTTGGTATTACTGCCATCCGGAATACGCCACCGGCTTTGCGCTTGCCTTGCGGCCCGTGTAGAAAAGTGCGGTGAAGCCCGAATTTTCTATGCAATCCGGTTTGGCCGCTGCGGCGCGGCGGCATGGCGACCTGCCCGGCATCGCTGCGTTGCTGTCGGCGATGTGCGTGCTGTGGGCGCTGTCGCATTATCGCGCCTCATGGATGCCCTTCTGGGCGCCGTGGGACTTTTCGCCCTTATGGTTCCTTGCCGCCGGTTTCACGCTCTGGTGGTTCCTGCGCGGCCTTGCCCGGGTGCCGATCGGCGCAGGGCGAACGATCCTGTTCCTCAGCGGCATGGCGCTGATCTGGGCAGTGCTTCAGACACATTTCGAATATGCGGCGCAGCATATGTTCTTCCTCAACCGAGTGCAGCATGTCGTGATGCACCATCTCGGCCCGTTCCTGATCGCGCTGGCATGGCCGTGGGAGACGATCATCGCCGGGATGCCGGAGCCCGCCCGGCGCGTCGCGCGGCACCGCTATGTCGGGCGGATCATAGGTTTCTTTCGCCAGCCGGAAATCGCGATCGCCTTTTTCCTTGGCCTGATCGCGCTATGGCTCTGGCCGCCGGTCCATTTCGTCGCGATGCTCGATCCGGGGCTCTACACGGTGATGAACTGGTCGATGGTGGTCGACGGGCTGCTCTTCTGGGCAGTGGTGCTTGATCCCCGCGGGCGGGAAGCGGCGGGAAACAGTTTCGGCATGCGCGCCGCAATGTGCGTCGGCATCATCTTTCCGCAAATCGCCGGCGGGGCGATCATCGCCTTTGCGGACCGCGATCTGTACGGTTTTTATGCGTGGTGCGGGCGGCTCTATCCGGGCATCGATGCGCTGTCGGACCAGCGGCTGGGCGGCGGAATCGTGTGGATACCGCCCGCGATGATGAGCGTCATCGGCCTGATCTGCGTCCTGAACGCGATGCGCCGCGAACAGGAGCGCCTCTCTCCCGCGCCCGAAGGCGGCGTGTCGAGCGGCGGCTGGACCGGGCGTTAATCCTTTTCGCGGACCAGTCGGGTCAAATCGTCGGCGACACCCGCAATATCGGGCTTGTCGGTCGATAGCGAATTTTCGAGCAGCCGGGCCTCGCCATGGCGGTCGAAAATGAACAGCGCGCTGCTATGCGTCACTTCATATTTCGCCGGATCGGGATCGGGGGAGACCGAATAGGCGACACGATAGCGCTTTGCGACGCGCGCCAGCTGATCTTCGCTGCCGGTCAGCCCGACAAATTGCGGGCCGAACGCCTTCACATATTTCTCCACCTCCGCCGGGGTGTCGCGCCGGGGATCGACGGTGACGAACAGGACGCGGACATTCTTTGCCGCATCGCCCATGCGCTGGAGCGCGCGGCCCATATTGGACAGCGTCATCGGGCAGATATCGGGGCAATAGGTATAGCCGAAATACAGCGCGGTGACGTCGCCGCGAAAATCTTCGCCATCGACATTCGCGCCCGTATCCGCCCGCTTCATGTCAAAGGCGAGCGAGGGGACGCTGCCGGTGATATTGGTGCCATGCCAGCCGCTGCCGCCGCTCGAGCAGCCGGTGAGCGCGATCGGGAGGAGAAGCACGAAGCCCAGGGATTTCATGCCGCTTCCTAGCCTTTGCATCGGCCGCATACCAGCCTTTACCACGTCCCGAGGCCGGTTGCGCCGCGCTGATATTCCGCGATCCGGCGCCGTGTGGCGGGCGACACGGTATCAGGCAGCGCGTCGGGTGCAAACCAGCGTGCCTCCGCAATTTCACGGCGATCGGCGGCATGGAGGCGGGCGGCGGCATCCGCATCGACCATCATCACGAACAGCACGACATGATCGTCCTTATATTCGCGGCGATTGTGAAAGACGCCCGCAATCGTGACGATCGGCGCGTCATCGATGCCGACCTCCTCGGCCACTTCGCGCTGCACGGCGCTTCCCATATCCTCATTGCGGTTCACGCCGCCGCCCGGCAGATACCAGAAGCGGGTATAATGGTGCCGGACGAGCGCGATGCGTCCATGCGGATCGACGAGCAGCGCGCGCACGCCGATCGTGCGCGGTCGGCGAAGCCAGAACCACGCACGAAACGCGCGCGCGACGATGCGATGGGCAAGCGCCATTCAGCGACAAGTCACTGGGCGTCGCGGTCCTGATTCTTCACTACGCCGCCGGTACCGCCGACGCCGTCGGGCAGGCCGGGATCAGTGAATGTCTCCGGCTCCTCGCCGCCTTCGCCGCGTTTCACTGCGTCGGATCGCGCCTCGACAATCTGTTCGATGTCGGTGCGATCGTCTTTCTGGTCTTCATCGGCGGGGAAGGGGTCGCGTTTCGGATCAGACATATCGGCTCCTTTAGAAATTAATCCATCGGCTGGGTAGGGGTTGGTGTCGTCGCCGGACCGGGATCGGGAATATCGATATCGGGGCCGGGCGGCGCGATTTCCGGCGGCGGCGCGCCCGGTTGACCGGGATCGGGATGGCCCGGCGTTTCGGGCGGGGCGCGGGTCGGTTCGGGCGATGGCCGAACCGGCGTTTCGGCCGGATGTTCGCCCGGAAGCGGAAACGGCTCCGGCACGGGTTGATCGGACATTGGGCATCTCCTTGCGTTCGACCGATAAAAACGCACGGAAGCGGCCATGAGTTTCGGGACACTTGCCCCAAAGCATATGACTGCTATAGACCCCGCCGACCGGCGGAGTCCGTAAGCGGGCGTGGCGGAACTGGTAGACGCGCTGGATTTAGGTTCCAGTATCGAAAGATGTGGGGGTTCGAGTCCCTTCGCCCGCACCAGTTTCCGCCCCTGTGAGTGCGACGCCTGCCAAAAAGATCCTGGAATTTTATTGAAAGCGTGGGAATGCAGACTGTCGAGACGTTGAACGAAGGCCTGAAGCGCGCCTACACCATGACGATCACCGCCAAGGATATCGACAAAAAGGTCGATGCAGAGGTGAAGCGCGTCGCTCCGCAGGTGCGGATGCCCGGTTTCCGGCCCGGCAAGGTGCCCGCGAACCTGATCCGCAAGATGCACGGCGAAGCGCTTGCGCAGGACGCGCTCAACGCCTCGATTCGTGAAGGCATCGATTCGCTGATCGCCGAGCACAAGCTGCGCCCCGCGATGCAGCCTTCGGTCGAGCTGAAGGATGGCTATGAGCCGGGCAACGACGCGGAAATCGCGGTCGAGCTGGAAGTGCTTCCCGACGTTCCCACGCCCTCGATCGACGGGCTGACGCTCGAACGTCTGACGGTCCCCGCCGATGAAAAGGTGATTGACGAGCAGCTCGAACAGCTTGCCAGCCAGCAGAAGCAGTTCGAGGATGCGCCCAAGACGCGCAAGGCGAAGGAAGGCGATCAGGTCGTCATGGATTTCGTCGGCAAGGTCGACGGCACGCCCTTTGACGGCGGCACCGGTGAAGACATGGCGGTCGAAATCGGTTCGGGCCGCCTGATCCCCGGCTTCGAAGATCAGATCGTCGGCGTGAAGGCTGGTGAGGAAAAGACGATCACCGTCACCTTCCCCGAAGATTATGGCGCCAAGGAACTGGCCGGTAAGGAAGCGACGTTTGACCTCACCATCAAGGCAGTGAAGGTTGCGGGCGAAACCAAGGTCGACGACGAATTCGCCAAGAATCTGGGCCTTGAGAGCCTGGAACAGCTTCGCGGGCTGATGAAGGGGCAGATTGAGCAGGAGCTCAACAACCTCACCCGCACGCACATGAAGCGCAAGCTGCTCGATCAGCTCGCTGCCGGTCATGACTTCCCGGTTCCGCCGACCATGGTCGAGCAGGAATTCCAGCAGATCTGGCACCAGCTCGAGCATGAAGCGAGCCATGAGGAAGATCCGGAAGCCGCGAAGCAGGAACTCGAAAACGATCGCGACGAATATCGTTCGATCGCCGAGCGCCGCGTGCGTCTGGGCCTTCTCCTGTCCGAAATCGGTCAGGCGAATGGCGTCGAAGTAACCCAGCAGGAAATGAGCCGCCTGATCATGCAGGCAGCGCAGCAGTACGGCCCCGAAGACCGTGAGCGGTTCATGCAGTATGTTCAGCAGGAGCCGATGGCTGCTGCTCAGCTTCGCGCGCCGCTCTATGAGGACAAGGTCGTCGACTTCCTGTTCGAAAAGGCCGACATCACCGATCGCGAAGTAACCCGCGAAGAGCTGGAAGCTGCGATCGAGGCCGAGGACGAAGCCGAAGGCGAAAAGGCGAAGCCCGCCGCGAAGAAAAAGGCTCCGGCCAAGAAGGCAGCTGCCAAGAAGGCCGACGAGGCTGAAGATGCGGCTGCTGACGAAAAGCCCGCCGAAGAAGAAAAGCCCGCAAAGAAGGCAACTGCCAAAAAGGCGGCGGAAAAGGCTGACGATGCCGAAGCGGCTGAGCCGGTGAAAAAGGCTCCGGCCAAAAAGGCAGCGACCAAAAAGGCGGATGACGGCGAAGCCAAGCCCGCTGCAAAGAAGGCGCCGGCCAAGAAGGCTGCTGCCAAGAAGGAAGACTGATCCCGGATTAAGGGAATCGAATCGGGGCGGGAGCCATGACCGACGACACGCCGCGCGTCGCGGTGCTCCTGCCCTGTTATAATGAGGAAGCGGCGATCGCGCAGACGGTCGCCGCCTTCCGCGCCGCGCTGCCGGGCGCGGCCATCTATGTCTATGACAATAATTCGCGCGATCATACGCGTGAGCGCGCTGCCGAAGCGGGAGCGATCGTCCGGTCCGAACGCAGTCAGGGCAAGGGCAATGTCGTGCGGCGCATGTTCGCCGATGTCGATGCCGATATCTATGTCATGGCCGATGGCGACGCGACCTATGATGCGGCGGCTGCTCCCGAAATGGTCGAACGCCTGATCGCCGGGCGGCTCGATATGGTGGTGGGATCGCGCGTGCATGAGGCAGCGGCCGCCTATCGCCGCGGCCATGTCACCGGCAACCGGATGATGACCGGGCTGCTCGCACGGCTGTTCGGACGCAGCTTCACCGACATTTTTTCGGGTTACCGCGTGTTTTCCCGCCGGTTCGTGAAGAGCTTTCCGGTACTGACCGGCGGGTTCGAGATCGAGACCGAGATCAGCGTTCATGCGCTGGAGCTGAAAATGCCGGTGGGTGAGGTGGAGACGCGCTATTTCGCCCGGCCCGAAGGTTCGGAGTCGAAGCTCAGCACCTATGGCGACGGCTTGCGGATCGTCCGGACGATTCTGACGCTCTACCGCGTAGAAAAGCCGATGCTGTTTTTCGGCGCGATTGCGGGGGCGCTGGCGCTGGCGGCGATCATCCTCGCGGTTCCGCTGCTGCTGACCTATGCGCAGACCGGGCTGGTGCCGCGCTTTCCCACCGCGATCCTTGCGACCGGCCTGATGCTGCTCGCCGCGCTCAACCTGTTCACCGGGCTGATCCTCGATACCGTGGTGCGCGGGCGGCGTGAGGTGCGCAGGCTTGCCTATCTCGCGCAGCCGCCGCCGGGCGTTTGAACGCATCCTTTTCGTGGCCCCTTGCGCCGCGCGGCCTGAGCGCCGATGTTGGCCGGGCCAATCAACCGAGCGGGATTTTATGCAGAACAATTTCGACCCCATGAATGCCCTCGTTCCGATCGTGATCGAACAGTCGAGCCGCGGCGAACGCAGCTTCGACATCTATTCGCGCCTGCTGCGCGAGCGGATCGTGTTCGTGACCGGCGGCGTCGAGGACCAGATGGCGTCTCTCATCACTGCCCAGCTTCTGTTCCTGGAATCGGAAAATCCGACCAAGGATATCTGGATGTACATCAACTCGCCGGGCGGCGTGGTCACGGCCGGCATGGCGATCCACGACACGATGCAATATATCCGCCCGCGCGTCGGCACGGTGTGCATCGGCCAGGCAGCATCGATGGGCAGCTTCCTGCTCGCGAGCGGGGAACCGGGCATGCGCGTGGCGCTGACCAACGCCCGAATCATGGTGCATCAGCCGTCGGGAGGCGCACAGGGCATGGCGTCGGATATTGAGATTCAGGCGAAGGAAATCCTGCGCATTCGCCGCCGGATGAACGATCTGTATTGCAAATATACCGGTCAGCCGCTCGAAAAGATCGAAAAGGCGATGGACCGCGATACCTTCCTCGAAGCCGATGAAGCCAAAGCATTCGGTCTCGTCGACGAAGTATATGAAAAGCGCCCCGCCCCGGGTAAGGACGAAGGTTCGACGACCCCGACCCCGTCTTCGGACAGCTGATCATGGCGCGCGCGGCTCGGAGGCGAACAAGCTTTCGCTTCGTGCCGCGCGCTATTGCAGTGTAACGGGTTGTTTGCCAATCATCGGATAGACATATTGGCTATCGACACGCAAAGGTGTCGGGTAAAGTAAGCGAGTCCGGCCGGTCGCCGGGGCGGTGTCCAAATCGTCCTTCGCGGCCACAATACCGGACTGAAAAGGTACGGATTTTATGACGAAATTGAGCGGTGGCGACTCGAAGAGCACTTTGTATTGCTCTTTCTGCGGCAAGAGCCAGCACGAGGTGCGCAAGCTGATCGCCGGCCCCACCGTCTTCATCTGCGACGAATGTGTCGAGCTGTGCAACGACATCATTCGCGAAGAAACCAAGTCGGCACTGGTGTCGAAAAAGGACGGCGGCGTTCCGACGCCGCAGGAAATCTGCGACGTTCTGGACGATTATGTCATCGGTCAGAAGCAGGCGAAGCGCGTCCTGTCGGTTGCGGTGCACAATCATTACAAGCGGCTCAACCATGGCGCGAAGGGTGCCGATGTCGAGCTCGCCAAATCGAACATTCTGCTCGTCGGCCCCACGGGCTGCGGCAAGACGCTGCTCGCCCAGACGCTGGCGCGCATCCTCGATGTGCCGTTCACCATGGCGGATGCCACGACGCTGACCGAAGCGGGCTATGTCGGCGAGGATGTCGAGAATATCATCCTGAAACTGCTTCAGGCGTCGGATTACAATGTTGAGCGTGCACAGCGCGGCATCGTCTATATCGATGAAATCGACAAGATCAGCCGTAAGGCGGAGAACCCGTCGATCACCCGCGACGTTTCGGGCGAGGGCGTGCAGCAGGCGCTGCTGAAGATGATGGAAGGCACTGTCGCCTCGGTCCCGCCGCAGGGTGGGCGCAAGCATCCGCAACAGGAGTTTTTGCAGGTCGATACGACGAACATCCTGTTCATCTGCGGCGGTGCGTTCGCCGGGCTGGACAAGATCATCGGCGACCGCTTGCAGCGCAAGTCGATCGGCTTCGGCGCCTATGTCGCTTCGCCCGACGAGCGTCGCACCGGCGAAGTGCTGCGTCAGGTCGAGCCGGAGGATCTGCTGAAATTCGGCCTGATCCCCGAATTTGTGGGTCGCCTGCCGGTGATCGCGACGCTGGAGGATCTGGATTCGGATGCGCTCATCAAGATCCTGACCGAACCGAAGAACGCGCTGGTCAAGCAATATGGCAAGCTGTTCGACATGGAAGGGGTCAATCTGGGCTTTAACGACGATGCGCTGGTGTCGATCGCGAAAAAGGCGATCGATCGAAAGACCGGTGCGCGCGGGCTTCGGTCGATCCTCGAGGGCATTTTGCTCGACACCATGTTCGACCTGCCGGGCATGGACGGCGTCGATGAAGTGATGATCGACAAGGATGTGGTCGAGGGCCGCAAGGAACCCGTCCGCGTCTATGCCGAAAAGAAGAAAGCCGGATCGGGCGGCGGGGACGCTGCCTGACCTGATGACGGCGGATTGACCGTCTGAGAGGGCCGAAGCACCGCAGGGATGCTTCGGCCCTTTTGTTTTGCGGTGATCCGGAGCGACGCGCGCGTGCGGTTCCGGATTGCGGCGCCCCTTCATGGTTCGGCATTGTCGCTGCGCTCCCCGCAAAAGCGGGTTCGGGTTCGGTTGTGGCAGACGGTAGCGGCCCCGGCCTGCCCCGGGGCGACGGCGTGGTGCGCGTTATACCGAGCTGCATGGATGGCGACCCATCCCCCGCCGTCATGCCAGCGCAAGCTGGCATCTGCTGCAGGTGCGCGGCTCGGTTTTCCCCAAGCCTCCCGCAGACCCCAGCTTTCGCTGGGGTGACGACTATTGGCGAGGATCGCAATACGCGAATAGGTGCACATCAACGCAGCCTGGTATTAGGGCAGACGTTTGTGGCCCCGGCCTTTGCCGGGGCGACGATTGTGGAAAAGCGCGGGGCATATAATCCGTTAACCCCATGCGTCGCCCCGGCGGAGGCCGGGGCCGACGGCGTGGGCCGCTACGGTCGATGATGCGAGGCTGCGGGCGATGTGGATCGCCTGACGATGTTATAATAGGTTCGGCAGGTCGGCATAAGCCGCCCCCCTTATTTCTGCGCCGCTTCCCATGCGTGCAGCCGCTCGATTGCCGGATCGGCCTTCAGGATGCGGGCATAGGGATCGATGATCACATGCGCGCCTTCGGGGATGGCGATGCTGCCCTTGCCGCCGGTCATGGGGAGGGTTTCGATCCGGTCGCCGATCTGCACCTCGACCGGAAGCGGAAAGGGGCCGTTGCCCGGCACATCCCAATGCAGCGACAGGCGATCGGCGCTGCGCTCCTGCTCCAGTCGCGGCAGCGCTGCCTGTTTCAGATAGACCTGGAAGAACCAGCCATAATCCTTCCCGGTCACGTCATTCACCGTGCGGATGAATTCGTCGGTCGATCCGAAGCGGGGGCGGAAATTGCCGGGGCGCGGATCCGGGGTGCCGTAGACGACGCGCTGCGTAACTTCGCGAAAGGCGGCGTCGCCGATCAGATTGCGCAGCGTGTGGAGCATCCACGCGCCTTTGTTGTAGATATCGAGGCCGGGGCCGCCATCGCCGGCTTCATAGACCTCTTCCTCGGTCAGCAGCTTATCGCGGACGATGGGAACGCGATTGGCGATGCCGGTGCGGATTTTCAGCATCATCGCGGCATAGCGTGCCTCTCCCTCGCGCCAGCGACCGTAAAAGGGCTGCATATAGGTGCCATAGCCTTCGTGCAGCCAGTAATCGTCCCAGTTCGCGGCGGTCAGCTGATTGCCGAACCATTCATGCGAAAATTCATGCTGGAACAGCCAGTCGAACCCTTCGGCGGCAGGCTTATAGTCATTGCCATAGGCGTTGATCGTCTGATGCTCCATGCCGAGATAGGGCGTTTCGACCACGCCGACTTTTTCGGAGCGGAAGGGATAGGGGCCGATCTCGCTTTCGAAGAAATCGAGCGTGGGGGCGAATTCGGCGAAGAGCTGCTTCGCGCCCTTTTCATGCTCCGGCAGATACCAGAGCTGCATTGGGATTTCGTTGCCGTATCGGCTCTTATAGGTTCCGCTCATTTGCTCATACGGACCCACGTTAAGCGCGATCGCATAGGTGTTGGGATTGGTGACCGACCAGTTCCAGCGGGTCCGACCGTCCGGCAGAGTATCGACGCCGCGCAATACGCCGTTCGACGGCGCCTTCAGCCCCTTCGGCACGGTGATGTGCAGATCGACCCGGCCCGGCTCTCCGGTGGGGAAGTCGAGGCACGGCCAGAACAGGTCACAGCCATAGCCCTCCGCCGTGGTGGCGACCCAGGGTTTGCCGTCGGGCGTCTTCGACCAGACCATGCCGTCGTCCCAGGGCGCGCGCACTGCGACATGCGGCGTGCCGCCATAGACGATCCGCGCCTTGATCGCGCCGCCCTTCGCGATCCGGCGCGGCAGGCGGATGGTCAGCTTCCCTTCCGGATTGGACCATGCGTCCGGCTTCAGCGTCCGGCCGTTGATCGAAACCGCGCTGACCGGCAGGTTGCGGTCGAGATCGATCAGCAGCCGGTCGAGCGCTGCGGTGGTGGTGAAATCGAGCGTCGCCACACCCTGCAGCGTCTCGGTCTGCGGAAACACCTCGAAGGCCAGATCAGCGGCGGTAAAGCGCAGCTTCGCCTGATCTTCAGGGATTGCGCCGCCCGACCGCATCGTCTGTTCGGTCAGTTCGGGCTTTCCCTTTTCGGCCAGCGCGGGCGCCGCAGGCGTCACGGCCAGCGTCACCAGACCGGCAGCGCACAAGCTACCAAATTTCATTGTATCGGCCCCCATTCTCAAATGAATTGCCGGTAGTTTCGGTCAGGAAACGGGCGCTGGCAAGCGCTTCGCCTGCGGAAAGTTGCGCTGACGTTGATGGAGGCTTTACGATCCCCCATATATGACGTCAGACCAAGCGCCGCGTACGGCGTCATCCGGAGTATGCATGAAACAGTCCTATCCCGTCCTTCCCCTTCGCGACATCGTCGTCTTTCCGCATATGATCGTGCCGCTGTTCGTCGGCCGTGAAAAATCGGTTGCCGCGCTGGAAGCCGCGATGGCGGACGATAAGGAAATCTTTCTCGTCGCGCAGCTCGACCCGGCGGAAGACGATCCCGATCGCGAGGATCTGTACGATACCGGCGTATCGGCAGAGGTGATGCAGCTGCTCAAGCTGCCCGACGGCACGGTGCGCGTGCTGGTCGCGGGCAAGGATCGCGCCAGCCTCGACAAGATCGAAGCGACCGGCGACTATCTGACTGCGCATGTTACCCCGATCGACGATCAGGAGGCCGACGGCACCGAGGTCGAGGCGCTGATGCGCTCGGTGATCGATCAGTTCGAAAATTACGCCAAGCTCAACCGCAAGCTGCCGTCCGAAACGGCGGGGCAGCTGGGGGAGCTCGACGATCCGTCGCGGCTTGCCGATGCAGTGGCGGCGAATATCGCAATCAAGGTTGCCGATAAGCAATCGCTGCTCGTCGAAACCGACCCCGCCAAGCGGCTCGAAATGGTCTTCGCGTTCATGGAGGGCGAGCTCGGCGTTCTGCAGGTCGAGAAGAAGATCAAGAGCCGCGTCAAACGTCAGATGGAAAAGACGCAGCGCGAATATTATCTGAACGAGCAGCTCAAAGCGATTCAGCGCGAACTCGGCAATGAGGGCGAAGAAGGCGAAGGCGACGAGATCGCCGAGCTGACCCAGAAGATCGGCGCGCTGAAACTGTCGAAGGAAGCGCGCGCCAAGGCGCAGTCGGAGCTGAAAAAGCTGAAAACCATGGCGCCGATGAGCGCCGAGGCGACGGTTGTCCGCAACTATCTCGACGTGCTGCTGGGCCTTCCCTGGGGCAAGAAATCCAAGCTGAAAAAGGATCTGACCGAGGCCGAAAAGGTGCTCGACGAAGATCATTATGCGCTGGAAAAGGTGAAGGACCGGATCGTCGAATATCTCGCGGTTCAGGCGCGCACCAACAAGCTGAAAGGCCCGATCCTGTGCCTGGTCGGCCCTCCGGGGGTCGGCAAGACCTCGCTCGGCAAATCGATCGCTCGCGCGACGGGACGCGAATTCGTTCGCCAGTCGCTGGGCGGCGTGCGCGACGAGGCCGAGATACGCGGCCATCGCCGGACCTATATCGGATCGCTGCCGGGCAAGATCGTCACCAATCTGAAAAAGGCGGGCACGGGCAATCCGCTGTTCCTGCTCGACGAGATCGACAAGCTGGGTCAGGATTTCCGCGGCGATCCCGCATCGGCGCTGCTCGAAGTGCTGGATCCGGAACAGAATAACAAGTTCAACGACCATTATCTGGAGATCGATATCGATCTTTCGGACGTGATGTTCGTGTGCACCGCGAACACGCTGAACCTGCCGCAGCCGCTGCTCGACCGGATGGAGATCATCCGGCTGGAGGGCTATACCGAGGATGAAAAGGTCGAAATCGCGCAGCGTCATCTGATCGAAAAGCAGGTCGAGATGCATGGCCTGAAAGAAGGCGAGTTCGAACTGACCGAGGCGGGGCTGCGCGACCTGATCCGCTTTTACACGCGCGAGGCGGGCGTCCGTACGCTGGAGCGCGAAATCGCGAAGCTGGCGCGCAAGGCGCTGCGCAGTATCCTCGAGAACAAGGCCGAGAGCGTAGTCATCACGCCCGACAATCTTCGCGACTTTTCGGGCGTACGCAAATATCGCTTCGGCATTTCTGAGGAAGAGCATCAGATCGGCGCGGTTACCGGGCTTGCCTGGACCGAAGTGGGCGGCGAACTGCTGACCATCGAAAGCGTCACCGTGCCGGGTAAGGGCAGCATCAAGACGACCGGCAAGCTGGGCGATGTGATGAAGGAATCGGTCGAGGCGGCGCTGAGCTTCGTCAAGGCGCGGGCCCCGCAATACGGCATCAAGCCCAGCATTTTCGCGCGCAAGGATGTCCATGTCCACCTGCCCGAAGGCGCGGTGCCCAAGGACGGGCCATCGGCGGGCATCGGTCTCGTCACCTCGATCATCTCGACCCTGTCAGGGGTTGCGGTGCGTAAGGATGTCGCGATGACCGGTGAGGTCACGCTGCGCGGGCGCGTTCTGCCGATCGGCGGACTGAAGGAAAAGCTTCTTGCCGCGCTGCGCGGCGGCATCAAGCTGGTGATGATCCCCGAAGAGAATGAAAAGGATCTCGCCGAAATTCCGGCCAATATCCGCGAGGCGCTGGAAATCATCCCGGTGAGCCATGTCGATGAGGTGCTGCGAATCGCTCTCACCGATTCGCTGGAGCCGATCGACTGGACCGATGCGGACGAGCTTGCTGCCCAGCCGCAGCAGCCGGTTGGGGGGGTAGGCGGCGCGCTACCCCATTAATCCACCGTATTTTCATGGTTTATCGCGGAAAATCGTTATTTTCCTTTTGACAGCGGGCATGTGAGCGGCCTTACTGCGCGTTCGGCCACGTGCCCGCTGTCACGCGGCTACGAATTTTTTCAAACCACTAAAGATAACAGGGGTTCGACGAATATGAACAAGCAGGAACTCATCGGACAGGTCGCTGACCAGTCGGGGCTGAGCAAGGGCGATGCGAGCAAGGCCGTGGAAGCGGTTTTCGATTCGATCACCGGCGCTCTGAAAAAGGGTGATGAGGTTCGTCTGGTTGGTTTCGGCACCTTTTCCGTGAGCAAGCGTAAGGCATCGACCGGCCGCAACCCGCGCACCGGCGAGCCGATGACCATTAAGGCGTCGACCCAGCCGAAGTTCAAGGCCGGCAAGGGCCTGAAGGATTCGGTGAACTAATCAGTCTTTGGACTGGACAAGGGTCGGGTGCTTCAATAGAGGCTCCCGACCTGTCCGGCTGACAAGCCGGGCGTCGGGCGCGTAGCTCAGTGGTAGAGCACTGTGTTCACACCGCAGGGGTCGCTGGTTCAATCCCAGCCGCGCCCACCATCAAAAACCCCGCCGTCCCATGGGATAGGCGGGGTTTTTGCGTTGATGGCGACTGGATCGTTTCCGGTACCGGATCGGGCTGTGCGGGAGCGATGTGGCGACGCTGAGCATCTCGCTGATACTGTATTCCAGCATATGTGACGTACTACGGATCGTCATTGCGAGCGGCGTAGCCGCGCGGCGATCCAGCGAGGCGCGGATGCTCTGGATCACCGCGCGGCTTCGGGGCTCGCAATGACGATCGCGCGGCAGGTCGGGATCAATGGCGCTCGTTAGATGATGCTGCGGCCAGGCCCTTGGTGATCGCACAGCTCAGCCTATGCCGTTCGCCGCGCCGCGCGGGCATTCGTCGCCTGCAATAAGGCATGCAGATCGTCGATATCCACGTCGAGCACTTCGTCCCATTCGGTGAGCACGGCTTCGATATCCTCGCGCATGTCCGCCTGCGCTTTGGCGGTATCGCTCGCCGGAGCGCGGTGCGGCCATTTGTGGCCGGTGGCATTGTTGAACACGAACCCAGCCAGCGAGAGCGCCAGAACATTGGCAGCGATGGGCCAGAGATAGGGCCAGCTCCACCCGTCCGCTCCCGCAGCGCCCAGCGCGCAGAGCAGAGCGCAGGCACCGCCGGGGGGATGCAGGCAACGCGCAAAGATCATCACGGCGATCGCAGTGCCGACGGCGAGGCTGGCTGCCAGCGCCGGTGAGCCCGCCCAGAGGCCGAATGCCAGCCCGATCGCTGCGGAGAACAGATTGCCGCCGATCACCGACCATGGCTGGGCCAGCGGGCTGGCCGGCACAGCGAAGATCAGCACGGCAGAGGCGCCCATCGGCGCGACCAGCCAGGGCAGAGTGGTCCGGTCCCCTCCCAGCAGCATCATGGTGATCGTTGCCGCGGCAGCGATGCCGATCGACGCGCCTGCGGCCGAACGCAGCCAGTCGAGACGATCGAACGCGTGTTGGGGCAGGAGAGCGGTGAAACGGGCACTGGTCAGGCGGAACAAACTAATCTCTTACGCTATTCTGATCGCCCGCGGCATGCCGCATAGCCCTGCGCTGTGCATCATCGAAATCGTGACTGCCGCTTAAGAAATCTTTTTCGGGCTGGTTTCAGGGCGATGCCGCGCGTCGCCACCATGTGCAAACTGGCGGCCCCTGCACCCGGTAGTTCCTCTCTGCCGATTACCGGAGAAAGGCCCGACCGGTGCTATGTCCGCTTCCGTGCCGTTCTGTCGGCATCTGGCTGATAATCGTCGGGCGGCGCAGCGAATACTGCGTTACGACCGGACTGTTTGGCCTGATACATCGCCTTATCCGCACGCTGAAGCGTAGCGGAAGGAGATTCGAGGACGACCCAGTCCGCCACGCCGATGCTGACGGTGACGGGAACACAGGCTCCGTCGACGTCGACCTGAGGGTCGGCAATCACGTCGCGAAGGCGCTCTGCATGCAGCACGGCGTCTTCCCTGCCGCATTCGGGCAGCAGGACGACAAATTCCTCCCCTCCCAGTCGGGCGACAATGTCGACGGGTCGAACCGCGCCGGCCAGTCTGGCAGCGACCTCCCGCAGCACCATGTCGCCGACATGATGGCCGTACCGGTCGTTGATGGCCTTGAACCGGTCGATATCGACCAGCGCGAGCGAAAACGGCGGTCTTGAGCGGGTGGCGCGCACATGCTCTTCGGACAGTCGATCCATCATGCTGCGGCGATTGAGCAGGCCGGTCAGCGCATCGGTGCGTGCCTGACGGTCCAGTTCCGCATTGGCTTCCACCAGCGCCTGGGTGCGCTCTTCCACAATACGTTCCAGCATGCGGGTACGGTGCCGCATGAACGCGGTGCGAATCTGGATGAGCCCGATGATCGCGAAAATCGCCGCGATGATGAACGCGAGACGCGCCGTCCATGTCTGATACCAGGCGGGCGCGACGTGCAGCGACAGGACATGCTCGACGGTCTGCCCCTCCAGCCCCGGCACCCGCGCGCGCAATCGTAAGGTGTAATCGCCGCCGGGCAGATTGGTATAGGCCGCTATGGCGGGGGTGTCCGACGGAACCGATACCCAGTTCGCGTCGAACCCGTCGAGGCGATAGCTGTAGCGGATATCCTGCGGCGCTGCGAAGTCCAGCAGCGCAAAACCGAGGCGCAGGCTGCGAACGTCCGATCCGATATTGACCGCTTCATCGCCTGCCAACGTGCCAAATGGCAGGACGTGACCATCGATTTCCAGCGTGGTGGGGACGAGCGCCGCCGCGTTCGTATGTTCATGTTGCATGGCCTTCGGTTGTACGACCGTAAGGCCGCCGGTTCCGCCAAAGAGCAATGTTCCGTCAGCCATCGGTTCGGCCGTGCGGCGATTGAACGTCGTTTGCGGCAGCCCGTCGACCGTGCTGGCCGAACGTGCGGTGCCACGCGCCGGGTCAATGACCGACAATCCTCCCGAACTTGCGACCCAGATTTTTCCCGAAGCGTCGGCAACCAGGGATGAAACATCGTTGCCGGCAAGGCCATCGCGTTCGGTCACCGCGCCGAAGCGTAAGGGTCCCTTTCCCAGCCGCGCATAGGCGACCCCGCCATAGGTCCCGACCCAAAGCCGGCCGTGCGCCTTTATGATTGAACTCGTATAGTCCTGCGGCAGGCTTTTCGGGTTGCCGGGCCGGTTGCGATAATTCTCGAACGTTCCGGACTGTGGATCGAAGCGACTGATCCCGCGTGAGGTGGACAGCCAGACGCTGTCACCGATGGCGGTAATGTTGATAACCTCGTTACCGGGCAGCCCGCCGGTTTCATCGCCCTTCTGAACATAACGGGTTAAACGTCCGGTCTGTAGATCGCGTATGAACAGACCTTCATAGGTGCCGATCATCAGCCGATGGCCGAACAGCAGAAGCGAAATTACCGCCGCGCCGTTCACCCCGGGCACATCAATTCCGTGCCAGCCAAGGGTTTTGCTGTCGATGGCAACCAGCCCCCGCGCCCCTGCGTACACCGTGCCATCCGGAGCGATTGCCAGCGATTTGACGTCCTGACCGGCATATTCGCCGGTCAGTGCGATATGGCGCACCAGACCGGCTTTCCCGTCGAGAATGTCGATGCGGCCATTGTCGAGCCCTGCCCATATCCGGCCCTGCCGATCCACGCCCAATCCGCGCACATCGTTCGAAGCCAGCGATTTACGCCGTTCGGACATGCCGGACGTAATCGTGAATGCGGGCTTTTGCTTCGCGTAAAGATATGCCGGGCCGACGTCGGTCGCGGCCCAGACTCCGCCGTCGCGATCCACGAAGATGTCGCGGACGGTGTCGCCCGGCAGGGAATTTTCCCGCTCGGCATCGTGACGCAAGGCGATCGGGGGGCGATCGCCGTCGATCATGATCATACCGATCCCGTCCGTGGCGATGAAGATGCGGCCTTTTCGGTCCTGCGCGATGGCGCGGATCGTTCGGTGGTGGACAAGAGGCGAATCGGCCGACAGGCCGTCCGCAATCCTGGCCTCCTTCCCTGTCAGACAAATGATCCCATGGCTCCCGGTTCCGACCCAAAGCCGTCCCGCACGATCCCGCATCAGCGCCCAGATGGCATCGCTGTTGAGGATCGAGGCTCCAGCGCCATGTGCCCTGAACTGCCGGACATTCGATTCGCCCGGTCGCCGGACGAGCAGCCCGCTGCCCGAACCGATCCACACGGTACCGTCGCGGTCCTGATGCACGGCGAATGCGCGGACGGTCTTGCCGTTGCCCCGCCATATTCCTTCGATTTTGTCCGAACCGGGAAGCAAATGACCCACGCCGCGATCAGATGCGATCCACGCACCGCCCCGATGGTCGGCGGCCAGCCCGAAGATGCGCTCCCCGATTTCCGCTTCCTGCAACTGCAACCGGGCAAACCGGTTCGTCGTCGGGTCGAACCGCAGCAAGCCGCCGACATTGGTCCCGACCAGCACGCGGCCGCCGGGAAGCGCCAGCAGGTTGCGGACATAATTGTCGGTGAGGCCGGAAGGATCACCCGGCTTTTGCAGGAATGTCAGCACGCGCTGACCATCATAGCGGGCAAGGCCGCGCCGGGTGCCGATCCAGATAAAACCGCTCGTGTCCTGAATGATGGCGGTCGTGGTGGGATGGGGGAGCGCCGATCGGTCTTTCAGCGTGGAAAAGGAGGGCGATCGCCACGCCTGCCATATATCCGCCGCGCTGGCCCGTGTCGCAGGCGCGGCGCAGAAAAACACCGCCAGAACCGCAGAATTGACAAACCGGCGCATCGAACTCCCCAGATCAGAACTGCCAGTTCATGGTGAATATCCGGTTAAGTCCGGCAGGTCCGGCCGGTTGGTATCGCGAAACTCCACGGGGCGAAAGCGGCCATCGGCGCGCCCCGTGCCGCGTCAGCTATACGGGCTGACATCGAACGGTGGCGCGGGGAGGGGGCCGTCAGACGATGCAAATCGCCTCAGCCACGACCGAACTGAACAATATCGATTTCCGCCCGATACCCGATTGACCGGAGCGAGGCCGGGGCAACCTGCTCAGCACGGGCGCGCCGGGGCCGCTACCGACGCGGAAACCTTAACGACGACGCCCGGGCGCGATGCCGGGCGCCGTCAGAGGATCAGGACTGACGGTCCTTGCGCCCGCGCGGCTTGTCCTTCGCTGTACCATGACGCTTCGCACCCGGCGCGCTGCCACGCGGTTTGGCGTGATGGCGCGGGGGCTTGTTCGGACGCCCAGAATTGGCGCGGCGACCCATATCGCTCGGCCCGTTCGAAGGCTCGATCTGCACGCTGGCTTCGTCGCCCTCTTCCTTCGCAGTGCGTTCCAGCGCGGAGCGGAACTTGCCCGCGATGGTGCTCGGCACCTGAAAATGGGTTTCGTTGGGGCCGATGCGGATCGCGCCGACTTCGTTGCGGGTGATATGACCGCGGCGGCACAGCAGCGGGAGCAGCCAGCGCGGATCGGCATTCTGGCGGCGCCCGATATCGAGGCGGAACCAGACGACATCCTCGAAGCCGGGACGATGGCTTTCCTGCTGCGCAGCGCGCCGCGCTTCGGGCGTGTTTTCGATCAGCTCTTCGGGCTGCGGCATGGCGGCGCGATGCGCCTGAACCAGTGCAGCGGCAATGTCTTCGGGCGAGCGTTCGGCGATCAGGCGCTGCGCGATCGCGCGATCCTCTTCGTCGAACTCGACCGGGCGAAGCAGGTCGGCGATCAGCCGCTCGCGGTCCTGCGCGCGAATCGCTTCGGGGGTGGGGGCGTCGATCCAGTCCGCCTTGATCTTCGCGCCGCGCAGCATGGATTCGACTCGCTTGCGGCGCGGATAGGGGACGATCAGCACCGCCGTGCCCTTTTTGCCCGCGCGGCCGGTACGACCCGAACGATGCTGCAGCGTTTCGGCATCGCGCGGAATCTCGACATGGATGACGAGGCTGAGGCTGGGAAGGTCGATCCCGCGCGCCGCGACATCGGTAGCGACGCAGACGCGCGCCCGCCGGTCGCGCAGCGCCTGAAGCGCCTGATTGCGCTCCGACTGCGAATGTTCGCCCGACAGCGCCACGGCTGCGAAACCGCGTTCGAGCAACGTGGCGTGAAGGCGGCGGACATTGTCGCGCGTGGCGCAGAACAGAATCGCGGTTTCGGCTTCATGAAAGCGCAGCAGGTTGATCGCAGCGGCGTCGATCTCCGACGGCGAGACGGTCACTGCCTGAAACGCGATGTCGCCATGGCCGCGATCGTCGCCCGCGGTCGAGATGCGCAGGGCATCGCGCTGATAGCGTTTGGCGAGCGCGACGATCGGTCTGGGCATGGTGGCGGAAAAGAGCAGCGTGCGGCGCCCGTCGGGCGTCGCGTCGAGCAACTCCTCCAGATCCTCGCGAAAGCCCATGTCGAGCATCTCATCGGCTTCATCGAGCACGACCGCACGGATCGCCGACAGATCGAGCGCGCCGCGTTCGAGATGGTCGCGAAGCCGTCCCGGCGTGCCCACCACGATATGCGCGCCGCTACGCAATGCGCGCCGTTCCTTCGACGCATCCATGCCGCCGACACAGGTCGTGATGCGCGCGCCGGTCTTGCCGTACAGCCAGCTGAGTTCGCGGCTAACCTGAAGCGCCAGTTCGCGAGTCGGCGCGATGATCAGCGCGAGCGGCGCGGCGGCGGAATCGCCCAGCGCTTCGGCAAGGTCGCTGGTCAGCGCAATGCCGAACGCGACGGTCTTGCCCGATCCGGTCTGCGCCGAAACGATCAGGTCGCGCCCTGCGGCTTCGGCCTCCAGAACGGCGGCCTGCACGGCGGTGGGCGTTTCATAGCCGCGTTCGGCAAGGGCTTCGCCGAAAACGGGCGGTAGGGCGGAAAAGGTCATGATGCTCACGAATTGGCCGGACCGCATGGCGCGGCGGGCGGGATTTGTTCGGATAACGGCCACGGGCTCGGGTTCCGCATGGCCTGCCAGTCGAACGCAACGACGGCTTGGCGAAGGGTCATACAATATTTTCGCGGGCTTGGCTTCAATTCTTTTGTGCAGTGCGGCGAGGGCCATTACGCATCACCAAAGGGTCGACGAGCCGCGCATCTCCAGCCATAAAGCAAATTGGTTTCTTTAAAAGCCGGATATTTGCGTATACTGCGCCACGCGAGGCAGGCGGGGGCTGCGACGGGAAAGGGTGACATGCGACAATTGGGAATCGATTTGGGCGGAACCAAGATCGAGGCGGCGGTGCTCGATCGCGCGGGGGATTTCCTGACGCGAATACGCATTCCCAATCCCGGCACCTATGAAGCCACGATACGCGATCTGTGCGATCTGGTGGCCCGGGCAGAGGCCGAGGCGGGGCCGTGCGCAAGCGTCGGGATCGGCATCCCCGGCTCGATCGATCCGCGCAGCCGTACGATGCGTAACGCCAATGCGACCTTTTTGAACGGCAGGACCTTTCGCGAGGATTTTTCGGAAGCGCTCGGCCGTCCGGTTCGCGCCGCCAATGACGCCAATTGTCTGGCGCTGTCCGAGGCGCTGGACGGCGCCGCAGCGGGCGCGGCATGTGTTTTCGCGATCATCATCGGTACCGGCGTCGGCGGCGGCCTGATCGTCGACGGGCGGATCGTCGAGGGCGGCAACGGCATCAGCGGCGAATGGGGTCATATCCCGCTGCCGTGGATGCCGGCGGACGAATATCCGGGGCCGGACTGCTGGTGCGGACGCAAAGGCTGTATCGAAACCATGGTATCGGGCACCGGCTTTCAGAATGCATATGAAGGAATGACCGGAAAGGCGCTTGCCGGCGCGGACATTATCGCTGCGGCCCGGCGCGGCGAAGCAGCGGCGGAGGCGGTGCTGAACGGTTATATCGACCGACTGGCCCGTGCGCTGGCCATGCTGGTGGATATCGTCGATCCGGATGTATTCGTTCTGGGCGGCGGCATGTCGAACGTTACGGAATTGTACGAAAAGCTGCCTGCTCTTATCAGACCGCACGTGTTCGGGGGGCAGTGGAACGGTCGGATCGTTCCGGCAAAATGGGGCGATTCATCCGGCGTGCGCGGCGCGGCGCGATTGTGGAGCGATAGCGAGGTGATGTCGGACACATCTTCGCCCCGACCTGCATCCGCGAGCCGGATGTAACCGTTCCCAGCGATAAGGCGCTGATTTTTGCGAAGATCGTTGCTTTTCCCCTCCTGATTTAACGTTATCATTCGGCGAATCGCGCTGAAGGTTTCGGCGTGCAGAAGCCATTTGGCGTTGGGTTAGGAGAGGGCATGATACGGGGTAAGTTGTTCAGGGCGGCACTATTGTTGGCGGGCGTTGCGCCTTTTGCGGGCGCACCGGCGATCGCCGGACAGGAGGCTGTGCCGAACAAAGCGCAGCAGGCGGTGGCGCATCCCGATCAGTGGCCGCTGCTGAAGATGGAGCGCACGCGCGATCCCAGGGTCGAAGCGCGCATCGAAAAACTGCTCAGCCGGATGAGCATCGAAGACAAGGTCGGCCAGCTGATTCAGGTCGATATCGCTTCGATTCAGCCGAAGGACCTTGAAACCTATAAGCTCGGTTCGATCCTGAACGGCGGTAATTCCGCGCCGAACAATGACGAGTTCGCGCCGCCGCAAGAATGGCTGAAGCTGTTCGACCGGTTTTACGATGCGTCGATGAAACGTTCGGACGGGCGTCCGGCGATTCCAGTGATCTGGGGCACCGACGCGGTGCATGGCGATAACAATATCGTCGGCGCGACGCTGTTCCCTCACAATATCGGGCTCGGCGCGATGCGCGACCCGGCGCTGATCGAACGGATCGGCGCGGCGACGGCGGCGGAGACGGCCGCTACGGGGATCGACTGGAGCTTTGCGCCGACGGTGGCGGTTGTGCAGGACGATCGCTGGGGCCGCACCTATGAAAGCTATTCGGAAGAGCCGGAGATCGTCGCCGAATATGCCGGCGCTATGGTGCGCGGCATTCAGGGGCAGATCGGAGTCGACTTCATGGCGCCCGGCCATGTCATTTCGACGGTGAAACACTTCCTTGGCGATGGCGGCACCGGCGGGCACGATCAGGGCGATACCCGCGTTTCCGAAAAGGTGCTGCGCGACGTGCATGCAGCGGGCTATATGACTGGCCTTCCGGCAGGCGCGCTGACCGTGATGCCCAGCTTTTCGAGCTGGAACGGCACGAAGATGACCGGCAACAAAAGCCTGCTTACCGGCGTGCTGAAGGACCGCTGGGGCTTTGACGGCTTCACGATCGGCGACTGGAATGCGCATGGTCAGCTTCCGGGTTGCACCAATGAGGATTGTCCGGCCGCGATCAACGCCGGCCTCGACATGTTCATGTATTCCGGCCCGAAATGGAAAGAACTGTACGCCAATACGCTGCGCGAGGCGAAGGATGGCACGATCCCGATGGCGCGGCTGAACGATGCGGTACGCCGTATCCTGCGGGTAAAGGCGATTTCGGGTGCGCTGGATGCCGGGCGTCCGTCCTCCCGCCCGATAGCGGGCAAATTCGGCCTTCTGGGAGCGCCCACGCATCGCGCCCTCGCGCGGCAGGCGGTTCGCGAATCGCTCGTCCTCCTCAAAAATCAGGGCTCGGTGCTGCCGATCCGGCCGGGCGCGCACGTGCTCGTCGCGGGCAAAGGTGCCGATAATATCTCGATGCAGTCGGGCGGCTGGTCAATCACCTGGCAGGGAACCGATGTTCCCAACGACAAATTCCCGAACGGCGAATCGATCTGGTCAGGTTTGAAATATGCCATCACCGAATCGGGCGGCACCGCGACGCTTTCGACCGACGGCAGCTATACCGACAAGCCCGATGTAGCGATCGTGGTGTTCGGCGAAACGCCCTATGCCGAATTCGCCGGCGACCGGCCCACGCTGGAATTCAGCCCCGACGACCAGTCGAGCCTCGATATGCTGCGGCGTTTGAAAAAGGCAGGAATTCCGGTCGTGTCGGTATTTTTATCGGGGCGTCCGCTTTGGGTGAACCGCGAAATAAATGCTTCAGACGCTTTCGTTGCGGCGTGGCTGCCGGGCACCGAAGGCGGCGGGATCGCCGACGTTCTGGTCGCGGGTAATGACGGCAAGCCGCGTTTTGATTTCCACGGCAAATTGTCCTTCTCCTGGCCCAAACGCGCCGATCAATATGTCCTCAATCGCCGCGATGCCGGATATGATCCGCTGTTTCCCTTCGGCTATGGCCTGACCTATGCGAAGGGCGGCACGGTGCCGCAGCTCGATGAGAGCAAGCCCGAAGGGCTGGGCGGCAATCAGAATGACGTATTCGTTCGCGGACGGCTGGGCGCCGGGATCATTCTCGCGCCGCAGGGGGCGCTGACCACGTCGAAGGTCGATCGCCGCGCGCAGGAGGATTCCTACCGGCTGAGCTTTGCCGGGGCAGGGCAGCTGGCGCTGAACAAAGTGCAGGCGCTCGATCTTAGCCGCGAAACGAACGGCGATCTTGGCCTGATCGTCGAATATCGCGTCGTGAAGGCACCGCAGGGCGCAGTGACGCTCGGCATGGGCGGTGGCGGCAAAAGTGCGACCGTCGCGATCACTGACGCTCTGAAACAGGGCACGGGCGAGTGGCGTCAGATGGCGGTGCCGCTGCGCTGCTTCGCGCAAAAGGGGCTTGATATGTCGCAGATCGCGCAGCCCGCGATTTTCGCAGCCGACGGTCCGGCAGTGATCGACATTTCCGGCATTCGCATTGCGAGCCCCGCGCCGGGGCCGTTCTCCTGCGACCCGAAATGATCTGAACGGGCGGGGAGGGTGTTTCGGCATCCTCCCCATATTCGTTCAGTCTATAGCGCGTTCGAACGGGATAGCGGGCAGGCCGTTTTTGCCGAACAGGTTCAGAAACGGCGCGTCGGACCAGCCGTAACGAAGCTTCACGACGCCCGGCCGATTCGCGCCGGACAGGCGCACGCTATCGCCTTCGACCGTTCCCGCGACATAGCGGCAATCATTGCCGATATCGCATGCCTGAAACCCGGTCGCGACATTGCCGCTATAGCTTTGCATGCCGCCGTCGCTATCGGCGAAACGGACCATCAAATCGTCGCCGTCGCGCCGGATATCGGCGGCATAGGGACCGCTGGGCGTGACATTCTCTCCGTAAACAATCGCACGCGCTGCGCGGGCGAGCCGTTCGCCCACCACTTTTTTCTGCGGAGGATGAACATCGCCGGGGTCGCCATGGTCGATCGACGTGGCAAGCGCGGCATGGGGATCGGCGCGCGCGACCTTTGCCTGAACATCGCGAAGCTCGGCCCATCCGCTTTGCTCCGGCGTAGCGGTCGGCTTCCCGAACGACGAAAGCTGCACGATCAGGAAGGGCAGGTCCGGCGAATCGAACTGTTTGCGCCAGTCCGCCATCAGCATCGGCAGCAGCGTGGCATATTCGCCCGCCTCTCCTGCATTGGATTCGCCCTGATACCAGGCGGCAAGGCGGAAGCCATAGCCGGCGATCGGCGCGATCATGCCGTTATACAGGGTCGAAAGGCTTTGTGGCGGCTCCCAGGGCGGCGGCGTCAGCGGTTTGAGGTCGGATGGCACCGACGCGCCGCGCTGATAGCGCCAGCCGGGGCCGAGCGGGACCAGCGTATCGTCGGTCAGCCGGATGCCGCGATTGTCTGGCAGGCCGGTCATGCCGCCTTCCTTGCCCCGGCTGAGCGCGCGAACGGCAATAGTGTTGCGCCCCTCGCGCAGCAGCGCGCCGGGCAGCGCATAGCTACGCCACATCCATTCGACTCCGCCGCCGCCGACCCACTGGCCGTTCACCCAGACGTCATCGACCGTGTCGATCGGGCCAAGCTCGATTTTCTGTCCCGCCGCCGCCTGTTCGGCGGTCAGGTCGACACTGGTGCGATACCAGAGCACGCCGTTGAACCCGGCAAGGTCGGGCTGGCCCCATCGGGTCCATCCGCTTTTGGGCACGACCGTCGGCCACCCGCTGTCGTCGAAGCCCGGCGCTGCCCATGCGAGATGCGCCCGCGCCGACGGAATATTCGCGTTCCACCAACGATCGCGCCGGGCCTGTTCGGCCTTGCGAGCCGCAGTCGGATCGGTGGCCATCAACGCCACGATCCGTTCGCCTTCACGATATTTGTCGAGGTTCGACAGCGCGGTGGTACTGATCCAGCTCTGAATGGTCGTGCCGCCCCAGTCAGCGGAAACGAATCCCACCGGAATGCCGAGCCGCTTTTGCAGCGCGCTTGCCATATAATAGCAGACCGCCGATGCCTCGCCCACGCTGGCCGGTCCGACGACCTGCCAGTCGGCGCGCTTGGCAAGATCGCTCTGCGCTGTGGCTTCGCTGCGATTGGGGATGATGGCGAAGCGCAGGTCAGGGCGCGGCGCTTGCTCGAGTCCGCCCCAGGCACCGGTCGACAGTTTCGCCGGAAACTCCATGTTCGACTGACCGCTGCACAGATAGACATCGCCGATCATCACGTCGGAAATGCGGCTTGTCACGCCATCGGCCATCGCAGTCAGCATATAGGGACCGCCGGCCTCCATCGCCGGGAGCGAGACCTGCCAGTGCCCGTCGCGATCCGTGCGGGCATTCGCGATCGCGTTGTTAAGGCGCACCGTTACGATCTCCTCCGGTGCCGCGCTGCCCCATATGCGGATCGGACGATCGCGCTGAAGCACCGCATGATCGGCAAAGATATTCGCAAACCGGACCGATATTTGTTGCGGCGCGGCAGGCTCTGTTTGTGGCCGGGCGTCGGTGGCTGGGACCCCGATCGCCATTGTCGCGACGCTGCCAAGCGCAAAGATGGTGAAAGCGTGAAAGCGTCGAACCACTATCCTCTCCCCGTATATTAAGCGATTTTTTTGATGTTTGCGCTAACTTCTACCAGCACGGCAATCGGATCAAGCGGCAATCTGTCAGGGCGCGACTTGTCGACAGACACGCGCTGACCGTCATGGATTTGTCACCTTGATGTAACCGAAATTTCTTCAAAACCGCATCGTGCTGTCATGCGGCACCCCTAGCAGGCGGCTGAGCAACCGGCTGGAAAGTTTCTTTTTTCGAGTCGGTTCCGGGTGATCCACCCGCAGGAAAAAGTTTCGCAAAAGGGGAATATTAATGGCTCGGATTCATCGTATCGGCTTGATGCTTCTCGCGGGTTGCTCCGCGACCGCGCTTTCGGGCTGTGACGGCGCGAACAGCGTTGCTTCGCCCGGCGCCGGCACCGTTATTGTCAACCCGACGCCTGCTCCTACCCCGGCTCCGACGCCGACGCCGACGCCCGGCTTCACCGCCGCCGATTTCGCATCGAACGACGGCGAAGGCAGCAGCGGCATCACGATCACGCCGGAAGAACAGCTCGAAATCGCCGAGTCGGGCGAGAATGTCGTGGTTGACGGTTCGAATGCGATCAGCGGCCTGCTCGCTGCTAATGCGGCCGCCACCCTGACCGCAACTGACATGTCGACGGTCGATGGATTTTTTGACACTGCCCAATATATCGGCGCGCTGAACGGTCAGGGCGATACTGCTTTCCGCGGATGGACCTGTAACTCGACCGCCGCCAATTTCGGCAGCGCGCGTGCCTGCACCGATCTTCCGATGGCCAAGCCTGCGACCACGCCGGACGTCAGCGCGTGCATCAGCGGCACGGCCGATGGCGGTGTGGTGAACGGTTTCCGCCTGTGCACACTGCCTAACCAGATCAACGGCAACTACACGCTGCCCTATGTTGCGGGCGTTATTTATCAGATCAGCGGCGTGGTTCAGGTCGGCGTTGACCGCGGTATTTCGGGCACCGCCGGCACGGTCGGCGACCTGACGATCGAACCGGGTGTGGTGCTTGCTGCCGACGACGATAATGCCAATAACGACGCGCTGCTCGTTAATCGCGGTTCGCAGATTCACGCTGTCGGCACGGCCGACAAGCCGATCATCTTCACCTCTGGACAGAGCCTGACGACCGGCGGTGTTTCGGCCGCGTCGCAGGGCCAGTGGGGCGGCGTCGTGCTGCTGGGCCGCGCGCCCACCGCAGTCTGCGCCACCGGTACCGGTCCCAACAATGCGGACGGATCGAGCACGACGTGCCAGAATACGATCGAAGGCTTTGCCGAACCGCATCTGTTCGGTGGTACGGCAAAGAATGATTCGAGCGGTGAGATGGAATATGTCCAGATCAACTATTCGGGCATTGCCATCTCCGAGGGTAACGAACTGCAGAGCCTGACGCTGGGCGGTGTCGGTTCGGGCACCACCATCGATCATCTCCAGACCTATAACTCGTCGGATGACGGCATCGAATTCTTCGGCGGCACCGTCAATCTGAAGCATCTCGCGCTGATCGGCGCAGACGATGACAGCCTCGACACCGACCATGGCTGGCGCGGTATGATCCAGTATGTGGTAATCGCGCAGAAGCCGGGCGGTTCGACCGACGACTCCTTCGCGTTCGAAATCGACTCCAATAACGGCGAAGACCTGCTCCCGCGCCAATATGGTCAGGTGGCAAACGTAACGGTAATCCACACCTCTGGTACACCCGGTGCGCTGCGCATTCGCGGCGGCGCCGACTATCACTTCTACAATATGGTGTTGAAGACGCCGCAGCCGTGCCTGAACATCATCGCACGTGAGAACAGCCAGGCAGACCGGACCACGGTTCGGGCGGCCGATACATCGAAGCAGGACCTCGGCCCGCCGATGTTCACTTCGGTCTATTTCGCCTGCTCCGGCCGCTAAGCCTGACCGGCGTCTGATGGAACTGGCGCCGGGATGTCGGGGAAAACCCGCCATCCCGGCGCTTGCCTTATAAGCTATTCGAGCGGGACTCCTGCCATGAAAAAGCCAATCGCATTCGGCACCCTGTTGCTGATTACGACTCAGTTCACCGCCCCTGCCGTGCTCGCCCAGACGGCCGGCAGCGCGACCGGTGCCCAAAGTGCGCCGACGACCGCAGCGCCGCCGCAGGACGATCAGAGCCAGGACGAGGAAGTGGAAGTTTCCACGCCCGGTTATGATCCCAGCAGCGCCGAGGACATCGTTGTCGTTGGCCGCAATATCCCAAATCAGGTCCGCGCGACGCCGCAGGTGCTGTCGGTGCTGTCGACCGAAGATATTGCGCGTACCGGCGAAGGCGACATTGCCGGGGCGCTGAGCCGTGTCACCGGCCTGTCGGTCGTCAATTCGGGCTTCGTCTTCGTTCGCGGCCTTGGCGATCGTTATTCGCTGGCGATGCTCAACGGTTCGCCGCTGCCGAGCCCCGAACCGCTCCGCCGTACCGTCCCGCTCGATATCTTCCCGACCGAAATCGTCGGCAGCGCGCTCGTTCAGAAAAGCTATTCGGTCAATTATCCCGGCGAATTCGGCGGCGGTGTGATCAACCTGACCACTCGCGCCATTCCCGACAAGACGTTCCTGAAGGTCGGCGGGTCGATCGCGGCGGATACCGAAACGACCAGCGAGCTCGGCTATGTCTATGACGGCGGCGGGCATGACTGGAACGGCTATGACGATGGTACGCGCAACGTGCCTTCGTTCATCCGCGATCTTGGGCTCGGGCAGGGCAGCTCTGCGTTCCTCACGACCAATCAGATCGCGCAGATGGACAATAGCCGCACGACGGTTCTTCAGGCCAACCATCATCTTCCGGCCAATTTCGGCGCTAATCTCAGCTTCGGCACCTCGACGGATATCGGCTCGGGCCGGCTGGGTGTGATCGCGGCAGGAAATTTCTCCAACACCTTCCGCACCCGCGATACGATCCAGCAGGATACAACTGCGCCGAGCGGTCAGAAGCGCAACGATTTCGATGCGGTCATCACCGACAACCGCATCGTCACCAACGGCCTGCTCGGCCTTGGTGCAGAACTCGGGCGGCAGCGCATCCGCTGGACCAATGTCTATATCCACGACACGCTCAAACAGGGCCGGCTGGCCGCTGCGACCAACTATACCAATTCCAGCGGCGACCCGATCGTGCAGCAAAATACCAACTGGTATGAGCGGCAGCTGATCGAAAGCCAGCTGACCGGCGAATTCAAGATCGGCGATCTTGGCCTCGATCTGCGCGGAGCCTATGCCAATACCAAGCGCAAGGCGCCGTATGAGCGCGAGTTCCAGTATAAGTTCGATCGCGATGACGGCGTGTACGAAAATGCGCTGAATCAGACCGCGTTTAGCTTCGCCAATGTCAATTTCAGCGATCTGAACGAAGATCTGTGGAGCGGGCAGGCGGATCTTTCCTATAAGCTGCCGACCGCGCGGCCGACCACGCTTTCAGCGGGTTATTATTATTCGGATACGAACCGCGATTCGACGCGCTTCAGCTTCGAATATCGGACCAAGGCGGGCGGGTCTCTTCAGGCGCCCTATAGCTATTTGCGGCCCGATCAGCTCTTCTCCGACACGGTATTGTTCGATTCCTGCGATGATGCAGAAGGTTGTATCACCGCGACCAATACCTCGGCGAACCAAGGCGCAGCGCGCTATCAGGGCAAGCTGCGCATTCATGCCGGATATGGTCAGATCGAATCCGAGCTGGCCGACGGCCTGCGCGCCACGGTCGGCATCCGCTATGAAGATGCGCTCGAAGAGGTAATCACTGGCAGTACGGTGTTCAGCGGCACCCGGCTCAACCTCGATCACTGGCTGCCCGCCGCGACGATTACCTGGAACTTCGCGCCGGATATGCAATTTCGCGTTGCAGGATCGAAGACGATCGCCCGTCCGCAGTTCCGTGAACTTGCGCCGCAATTCTATCAGGATTTCGAATCCACCCGGCGCTTCATCGGTAACCCGTACCTTACGGATACCGAGCTGAAAAATGCCGAGGCGCGCTTTGAATGGTATTTTGCGGATCAGCAGAGCGTAAGCATCGCAGGCTTTTACAAGCATCTCAACAAGCCGATCGAAACGGTTTCGTTCTTCACCTCGCAGGATAACCCGGTCCTGACCGGCTTTTCCTATGCCCCGGCGGCTGATCTGTACGGTGCGGAAGTCGAGGCGACGAAATATTTCCCGCTCGATTGGGTCGGAAGCGCGTTCGGCACGCGTCGCGCCTTCATCATCGCGAACTACACCTATACGCAGTCAAAGCTGAAGGTCGGGACAGAAGACGTTCCGACGCCGCTTTCCAGCGGCACGGTAAACTATGTCGCGGCCAACACGATCTATCGCGATGGCGCACCGCTGACCGGCCAGTCGGACCATCTCGTCAACCTGCAGCTGGGCGTCGAGGATACCGAAAGCCTGTCGCAGATCACGCTGCTGGCGAGCTATGCCAGCAAGCGGGTAACCGCGCGCGGTGCGCAATATGACGGCCTCAACACGCTGCCGGACACTTATGAATATCCCGGCGTCCAGCTCGATCTGGTCGCACGTCAGGGCTTCATGGTCGCTGGTACCGAGTTCGAGCTGAAGCTGGAGGGGCGCAACCTCCTCCACACCAAGTACAAGGAATATCAGGACTTCGGCGACAATGGCCGGGTCTATTTCAACCGCTATGATCGCGGCCGGATTTACTCGCTGGGCCTCAGCGCGAAATTCTGATCCGGTTTCGGATGAGCGAAACGGGCTCCGGAGCGATCCGGGGCCCGTTTTCGTTGCATCCGTGCATCGCGCCGATCACCAGCGGCGGCTCAATATGTGGCGGCAAGCGCGACACATGGGTCGGAACGTCATCGCGCGAAGTGCAACGAGGCAGCGATGCGCCCGCAGCAGCCGGATGACGCGCGCTTCAGAGCTGGAAAACAACGGCGTGGCGGCAGGTTGGGGACGGCGCAGCCCGATATCAGCCCCAGGGCCGCTCGCGAAACCATTTGGTGACGACATATTTGGTGCCCGCCCGAACCTTCATCGCATGGTGCAGCGTCGCGGCATTGGGCGTGCCGTCGGGGCGCAGATTGCTCCACGCGAGCAGCTTTCCGGTTTCGGGCTGGACGATCTTGTCGATCACCCTGAACCGGGTCGCGCCGCCTGCTTCGGGATCGTTGAGATAGATCATCACCGTCCAGGTGCGCTGCCCCGCCACGCTGCAATATTTGTCATAATCTTCGCCAGTGGGTTCGAAATAATCGGTATGCGCCTTGAACTCCTGACCCGCCGCATAGCGTTGCCCCTGAATGGGTTCGCCGTGCCGCCGGTCGAGCCCGGTAAAAGCAAGGATGCGTTTATCGAGTTCGGCCACCACCGGGTCAGCAGCGTCGAGATCGCACGTCTCGCTGGTGCGGAAATACGGATCTCCGTTCGAATCGCCGACGGTCGACGGACGCCGGCTCGCGTCGATACGGTCCATCAGCGACTGGCACAAAGCGGGGTCAAGAAACTGCTTGCGTACGAACAGCGTCAGTTTCGGGCTTGGCACCTTTTGCACGCGCGGCTGGTCTGACAGATGCGCGACCACCGGTTCGATCGGATAGCCCGATCCGAAGCCGACGCCAACGGAATCCGATGCGGGATTGGGGTTCGCATTCATGCGCGCATTGTGGGCGACACGCAGCGGAAAGCAAAGCCCCGGATCAGCAAAATCCATGAATTCACGCCGGTGTCACATAGCCGAAAAATATCCGCCATAGCGTCGCTGTTGCGGGCGGTCCGGGCGGATCGCGCAACAGCGACGCCGATGGGGTTTCAGGATAGTGGATGCGACGCGGGAAACGCCTGAGGGCGGGGCTGCCATGACCGGCATTGCGGGCAGCGACCTGATCGCGATCTTTGCCGGATTGGGTCCGGCGCGTCACTTTACCGGCGCGGCAGCGACTGATCCCGAAACGCAGGCTGCAGCGATGATCGATCTGGTGATCGAAAATGTGGCTGCGGCCGGGGCGCAGGGGGTGCGCTTCGCCTCGCACGATGATCGGATGGCGGTCGAGGCAATATTGCCCGGTGCGCGGCGACATCGGCTGCTTACCGCCGACGGGGCGCTGGGAAGCGCTATGGCCGCGCGGCTTGCAGAGATGCGAAAAGCCGATGTGCAGAATATGGAATGGATAAGCGCCGATGGCGACGTCGTGGCGCTGCTATTCTTTTCCTCTCCCGATGCGGCCGCTCCGGCTGGGGAGATAGAGGGCATTCCGCCGCAGTTTGTATCGCGTGTCATTCGCGCGATCGAGCAGCACACCGGGCTTGTGCTCGTCGCCGATCCGGACCCGAAGGGGCGTGCGGCCACCATAGCGGCGATCGGTGACTATCATCGCCGCGCGGGCAGGGCGGTGCTGTCGATCGATACGCTGCGCCGCGACCGGCATTTGTCGCTGGCAGGCGCGATCGGCCGCGCCGAACATGTTCTCCCTGACATATTGCTGATCGAAACGATTGACGGGGCGGAGGCGATTCGCGCTGCGGTGGTCGCTGCGGTCGATCGGCTAGTGGTCGCGGGCGTGTCGTCGCACGACGCGATGAGCGCCATGTCGATCGTCGCGCTGCGCAAGACCGACCGGTTCGATTTCGCCAGCGTGATTCGCGCCGTGGTCGGGCAGCGTTCGTTGCGCAGGCTGTGCGGTGCGTGCAAGGCGCGCGCTCAGGCGAGCCGGTCCGAATCGGCATTGCTGGGTTTTGACGCCGGAACGATGATCTATCGCGCGGCGGGATGCGCGCAATGCCATGGTGAGGGTTATTCGGGCGAGGTGCGCGCCGTCGAAGTGGTGGAGGCGGATGCGGCGCTTCGTCGCCTGATCGGCGGCGGCGGGGACGCTGCAATCCTTGCGAGGCACGCATTTCTGAAGTCTCCGAACCTTGGCGCGGCGGCCCGGGAGCTCGTCCGTGACGGCGAAACGGCACCGGATGAAGCGATACGAATTTCACGCGGCAACCCCGTTGCTGCTTGAATGGCTTGACGCGGCAAAGCGGATGCCGCTAAGCGCGCGGCTTCACGGCGATCGTAGCTCAGTTGGTTAGAGCACTGGTTTGTGGTACCAGGGGTCGCGGGTTCAAGTCCCGTCGATCGCCCCATTTCCCGCGCACATGCGCGAAATTTCAGCGATCCGGGCAGAAAACGTGCAGACCGACTGGGGCTTTCCCGACTTCGACGATCATGAAGGCGTACACCTGTTCACCGATCCCGAATCCGGGCTTCGGGCAGTAATTGCCGTTCATTCGACGCATCTTGGACCCGCTGCGGGCGGCGTCCGCTTCTGGCATTATGCCGATCCGCGCGCGGCGATCACCGATGCGCTGCGGCTGTCGCGGGGCATGAGCTATAAGAACGCCATGGCCAATCTGCCGATGGGCGGGGGCAAGGGCGTGGTGCTGGCCGCGAAGCAGGGCGATGTCATCAGCACCGCACAGCTTGAAGCATTCGGCCGCGCAGTCGAATCCATGGCGGGTCGCTATATCACCGCCGAAGATGTCGGCATGTCCGAAGAACGCATGAAGGTCATCGCGACCCAGACGCGCCACGTATCGGGTCTGCCGGTGGGCGAGGGCGCTGCTGGCGGCGATCCCGGCCCGTTTACAGCGCATGGCATCTATCTGGGCGTGAAGGCTGCGGCGAAGCGTGCGCTGGGCGCTGATTCGATGCAGGGCGTTCGTGTCGCCGTTCAGGGCGTCGGCAGCGTCGGCGGATCGCTTGCGCGTAAGCTGGCCAAAGACGGCGCGGTGCTGACCATCGCTGATGTCGATGGCGCGCGAGCGCAAAAGCTGGCCGATGAAATCGGTGCGAAGACCGCTGACCCGGCCGAAATCCTTACGCTCGAATGCGATATCGTCAGCCCGAACGCGCTGGGCGCGATTCTGGACGCACGCACGATCGACCAGCTTCAGTGCAAGGCGGTTGCGGGCGGCGCGAACAACCAGCTGGCGATGCGCGCAGACGGTGCGCGGCTGTTCGACCGCGGCATTCTTTATGCGCCCGATTATGTCATCAACGCCGGCGGCATCATCAATGTCGGGCTAGAATATCTGGGGCAGGGCGACCGGGCCGAGGTCGAGGCGCGGATCGACCGCATCCCCGCGCGACTGATCGAAGTATGGGACGAAAGCGATTCGACCGGCGATCCGCACGCCGAAGTGGCGGATCGAATCGCACAGCGACTGATCGGGCGCAGCTGATCGGGTAAGCACCGCAGCGCCAGACCCGATCCGGTTCTGATCGAACCGACGGGCCCTCGCTGTCTCTTTGTTTTCCGTTATTTCCGAGTCGCCGGATGAGTCCATCCCGCTCGAAATCACTCTAATCGCGCGGGGCTGCCGTTAAGGACTGGCGGGTAAGTCCTTCGATTTCCGGTGACGATATTTCGCCTTCGCTTTGCGGCGTAAAGGCGAAGCCGGCGATGAACATAACGCCGACGGCGATCCCGACCGCGATATTCCCAAAGGCAAGGCCCATCGCGATTCCCGCCAGAATGGCGAGGAAGATGCCCGTTTTTCGGCGCAGCAACGGCGCTTTCCGATCGTGCATATGCTCTCCTGCGCTTGGTTATTTTTTCGTTGTCTACCATAAAGGTAGCGGCTCGCGCCATAGCGAGAGCGTTACGGGTGGAACGGCAGCGATTAATCCATTAACGATTGGCCGCAGTGCCGATATTTCACGCCCTTGCCAATCCAGCGCGCTTTCAGAAACTTGCGCGCCCGCTTACCCCGCTCTGCTTCTGGGCGGGCGTGGCGCTGGCGTTGTTCGGGTGCTGGGCGGGGCTGACCCGCACCCCCGCCGATTATCTTCAGGGTGAGACGGTCCGTATCCTCTATATTCATGTCCCGTGCGCCTGGCTGGGGATGGGCGGATGGAGCGCGCTGGCGCTGGCCAGCATCGCTTATCTCGTCTGGCGCCATCCGCTGGCCGCAGTTGCGGCGCGTGCGATCGCTGCGCCGGGCGCGTTGTTCGCGGGCCTGTGCCTCGTCACCGGATCGATCTGGGGCCGGCCGACCTGGGGCACCTGGTGGCAATGGGACGGGCGCCTGACCTCGATGCTGCTGCTGTTCTTCGTCTATATCGCCTATATCGCGCTGTCGCGTGCCGATGCAGAGCGGGGCGGGGACGGGCGTATCCCCGCGCTGTTCGGCGTGGCGGGCACGATCCTGCTGCCGGTGATCCGCTATTCGGTGATCTGGTGGAATACGCTGCATCAGGGGCAGAGCATCGGGCTGACCGGTTCGACGATCGCTCCGTCGATGCTCTGGCCGCTATGGTTCACGCTCTCCGGTTTTTCGCTGTTCTTCGCGGGGCTGGTATTGATGCGGATGCGCGCAATGCTTGCCCGCCAGAAGGTCGAGGCGCGGATGCGCCGGATGGCGGCGGTATGAATCCCTGGCCTTTCGTGAGCGCGGCCTATGCTTTGACCGGCCTTGGCGCGGCGGGGATCGCATGGGTCAGCTGGCGTGCGATGCGCCGCGCCGAACGTGCGGCAGAGGCGCTGCGCCGTCGATGACGTCCCGGATGAAGCCAAAGCATCAGCGGCTGGTTCTGGCATGCCTTGCGCTGTTCGCCACGCTGGGCGCGGGCGGGCTGGCGCTGTCGGCGTTGAAGGATGAGGCCGCGTTTTTCTATGCCCCCGCCGATGTTGCCGGTGACCTGCCGTCGCCCGATCGCGCGGTCCGGCTGGGCGGGATGGTCGAGAAGGGCTCGGTGCACCGGCTGGGCGACGGGGTGAGCATGAATTTCGTCGTGACCGATGGAAAAGCCAGCGTGCCCGTCCGCTTCACGGGGGTCGCGCCCGACCTGTTCCGTGAAGGATCGGGCGTGGTTGCCGAAGGGCATTTCCGCCCCGACGGCAGCTTCGCCGCCGACAATCTGCTCGCCAAACATGATGAGCGCTATATGCCGCCGCAAATGGCGGGGAAGATGGCACCGGAAATGACGCGGCCGCAATGATCGCGGAAACCGGCCTTGTCCTGCTATGGCTGGCGGCGTCGCTCGCGCTGCTGCAACTCGCCATGGCGATCATCGGGCTGCGTTTCGATCGCGCCGATATCATAAGCGCGGTTCGCCCGGTGGCGATCGTGCAGGGCCTTCTGACCGCGCTTGCGATGGGTGCGCTGATCCTGCTGTTCGCGCGCACCGATCTGTCCGTGCTGCTGGTCGCCGAAAACAGCAATGTCGCCAAGCCGATGCTCTACAAAATCGCTGGCGCATGGGGCAATCATGAAGGGTCGATGCTCCTTTGGGTCACGATCCTCGGCTTGTCGGGAGCGGGGATTGCGCTGTTCGAACGGCGGCTGGCCGAACGCACGCTGATCGCGACCCTGGGCGCACAGGCGCTGATCAGCATCGGGTTCTTCGCCTTTTTGCTGCTGTCGTCGAACCCGTTCGCGCGCATCTGGCCGCCCCCTGCGGACGGGCGGGGGCTCAACCCACTGCTTCAGGACCCCGGTCTCGCCTTCCACCCGCCGACGCTCTATTTCGGCTATGTCGGCCTGTCGGTCGCCTTTTCCTTTGCGGTCGGCGCGCTGGTGATGCGCGACGTCACCCCCGCCTTTGCCCGCGCGATGCGGCCCTGGGCGCTGGGCGCGTGGCTGTTCCTGACGCTGGGCATCACGGCGGGAAGCTATTGGGCCTATTATGAGCTTGGCTGGGGCGGCTGGTGGTTCTGGGACCCGGTGGAGAATGCCTCGCTGATGCCATGGCTGGCGGCGACGGCACTGCTCCATTCGGTGACGGTGCTGGCGACGCGCGACGGGCTGCGCGCATGGACGGTGATGCTGGCGGTGGTCGCCTTTTCGATGTCGATGATCGGCACGTTTCTGGTTCGGTCGGGGGTGTTGACGAGCGTGCACGCCTTTGCCGTCGATCCGGAACGGGGAAGCTTTCTGCTCGCGCTGCTGGCACTGTATATCGGCGGTGCGCTGGCGTTGTTCGCGCTGAGGATCGGCAGCGTCCGGCAGGGCGCGTTGTTCGATCCGGTCAGCCGCGAGGCGGGGCTGGTGCTCAACAATCTGCTGCTCAGCGTCATTCTCGGCGTGGTGCTGATCGGCACGCTCTACCCGCTGGTGGCGCAGGGAATGGGCGTGCAGCTGTCGGTGGGCAAGCCGTTTTTCGACAAGACGATCGGGCCGGTCGCGCTGATCCTGATGGTAGCGCTTGCCTTCGGCCCGCTGCTGCGCTGGCGCAGCGACGATCCCCGCGCGCTGCTGCGCCGGATGCGTGCGCCGGTCGCGGCGGCATTGTTTGCGCTGGGGATGCTGGTGCCGTTTGCGCGCGGCATCAGCGTTCTGCCGCTGATCGGGCTGATCCTCGCGGCGGCGCTTGCGGTGGCGAGCATTTTGCCGCTGTGGGGCCGCAATCTGCGCCGGACGCCGCTCTTCACCTGGGGCATGGTCATCGCGCATCTCGGCGTTGCGGTGGCGGTCGCAGGGATGGCGTCGGAAAGCGCCTTTACGCGCGAGCGGCTCGTCGCGCTGCATATCGGGCAGGGGGTGCAGGTCGGCCCGTATCGCGTCGGTTTCGCGGGCGTGCGGCCGGAGGTCGGCGACAATTGGTCAGGCATCGGCGGCGTGCTGACGGTCAGCCGAGGCGGCGAGACCGTGACGCTGATCCCGCAGCAGCGTTATTTCTCCGATCCCGTGACCACGACGAATGAATCGGCGATCCTGACCGTCGCTGACGGCCAGCTCTACACCGTGCTGGGCGAGCGCAATCCCGATGGCCGCTGGCAGCTTCGCCTGTGGTGGAAGCCGCTGGTGACGCTGATCTGGCTGGGCGGGGGCATGATGGCGCTGGGCGGGCTGCTGGCGCTGATCGGGCGCGTGGGACGCGAATGGCGCACCAAAAGGCGGCGGCGGCGGATCGAAATGGGCTATCTGCCATGAAGCGCTGGCTGCTCTGGGTGCCGCTGCTGGTCTTTGCAGGCGTTGTCCTGCTTGTCGCGATGGAGATGCACCGGCCCGCCGACCGTACCGTTTTTTCGCGCATGGTGGGTAAGGATTTGCCCGCGTTCGACCTGAAGCCGATGCTGGCGGACAGGCCGGGGATCGAGCCTGCGCTATACCATCAGGGCAAGCCGCGCCTCGTCAATATTTTCGCCAGCTGGTGCGTGCCCTGCGCTGCCGAGGCCCCTGAACTGGCCGAACTTGCAAAGCGCGGCGTCGCGATCGACGCCGTTGCGGTGCGCGACACACCGGAAGACGTAGGCGCCTTTCTGAAGCGCTGGGGCGACCCCTATGCCAGGATCGGCAGCGACCCGATGGGGCGGGTGCAGCTTGCGCTGGGATCGTCGGGCGTGCCCGAAACCTTTGTCATCGATGGCAAGGGCAAAATCGTGAAGCAGCATGTCGGCCCGATCCGTGAGGATGACATACCCGGCATTCTCGCCGCGCTGGAGGATGCGCGATGAAGCGCCTGGCCCTCCCCCTGACGCTGCTCGCCGCGCTTCCCGCAACGGCGCAGACCGGTGACAGCGATCGCTATGCCTATAGTCAGCTTCGCGACCCGGCGCAGGAGGCGAAAGCGCGCGATCTGATGGAGGAGCTTCGCTGCCTTGTCTGTCAGGGCCAGTCGATCGCCGATAGCGATGCCGATATGGCGGCCGATATGCGCGCGCTGGTGCGAGAACGAATCGCCGCGGGTGAGAAGCCGGACGATATTCGCCGCTGGCTGATCGAACGCTATGGCGACTATGTGACCTATGATCCGCCGCTCGGCTGGGCGACCGCGCCCTTATGGCTCGCGCCGTTCCTGCTGCTGGGGGCGGGGATTTGGCTCGCGACGCGCAGCATTCGGCGGAGGCGGCGATGAGCGGCTGGCTGATCCTTGGCGGCGTGGCGGCACTGGTGGTCGCACTGCTTTTCGTGCTGGGCGTATCGCGCAGCCTGTGGACCTTCGTGCTGTCGGCGCTCTCGCTGGGCGGAGCGGGCTATGCGCTGCAAGGCTATCCCTTCATGCCGGGCGCGCCCGCACAAAAGAGCAGCGAGGTTGCCGAGATCGACCAGCAAATGGTCGATATGCGCGAGGCGATGTTCGGCAAGATCACCTATGAACGCCCCATTTTCATCGCGGCGGACGCGCTGATGCGCAAGGGCGCGACCGATTCTGCGGTCCGGCTGATGTTGTCGGCGGTCGACCATCAGCCGCGCCTGGCCTCGCTATGGACCTGGCTCGGCATGGCCTATGTCGATCATGACAAGGGCACGGTATCGCCGGCGGCGCAGCTTGCATTCGAACACGCCATCGCGCTTGCCCCGAACCATCCGGGCCCGCGATTTTTCTACGGGCTGGCGTTGATCCGTTCAGGGCAATTCGCAGCAGCGCGAGGGCAGTGGGCGCGCGCTGCCGCGTTGTGCCCCGAAAGCGCCGATTATTGCGCGGGGCTGAAACTGCGCCTCAACCTGCTCGACCGCTATCTGGCGGCGACGGCAGAGGCGCAGCCGGACGGGCGTTAAGCGCCGCGCCCGGTCTTTTCCTGAAGCGCATCGATCCGCTTCGACGCATCCGCCTTGCTCAACCCGTCGTCGAACGGGTCGCCAGCTTCCTCGCACAGGGTCTTGAGATAGGAGGCTTGCGCCCCGGTCATCGGCTCATCGCCGGTGGTCCAGTTTTCCGGGTCCTTTTCGGCGTTCGAAAAGGGTTCGGCTTTGGGATGTTCATGGTTGGGCATCGCTGGTTTCCTTTCGCGATGCCCAACGCAGTCTGTTCTTAATTCGTTCCGTTCCAGGGCGTGTATTCCATGCCGAACGCCTGAGCCACCGCTTCATAACGGATTTTGCCGCCCGAGGTGTTCAGCCCCGCCGCGAGGTGCGGATCGGCCTGCATCGCCTTTTCCGCGCCCATATTCGCAATGCGCAGTACGAAGGGCAGCGTCGCATTGTTGAGCGCAAAGGCACTGGTACGCGCGACGGCACCGGGCATATTGGCGACGCAATAATGGGTCACCCCGTCAATCTCATAGACCGGGTCGTCATGCGTCGTCGGCTTCGACGTTTCGAAACAGCCGCCCTGATCGATCGCGATATCGACGAGCACGCTACCGCGTTTCATCGTTTTCAGCATCTCGCGCGTGACGAGCTTGGGCGCCGCCGCGCCGGGAACGAGCACCGCGCCGATCACGAGATGCGCCTTCGCCACGGCCGCTTCAATCGCCGATTTGGACGCATAGGCGGTTTTGATCTGGCTGGAAAAGAACATGTCGAGTTCGGCGAGCCGCTCGTTCGAAATGTCATAGATGGTGACATCGGCGCGCATGCCGACCGCCATCTGCGCCGCGTTCACGCCCGACGTGCCGCCGCCCAGAATGGCGACGCGTGCAGGGGCGACGCCGGGCACGCCGCCCAGCAGGATGCCGCGACCACCCTGTTCCTTTTCAAGGAAATGCGCGCCGACCTGAACCGACATGCGGCCTGCAACTTCGCTCATCGGTTTGAGCAGCGGCAATCCGCCCTTCGGTCCGGTGACCGTTTCATAGGCGATGCAGGTCGCGCCCGATTTCAGCAGCCCTTCGGTAAGATCGCGGCTGGCGGCGAGGTGGAGATAGGTGAACAGCGTGTGGCGCGGTTCCAGCATCGCGATTTCGCTGGGCTGCGGCTCCTTCACCTTCACGATCATGTCCGCCTGTTCAAAGACCGATTTCGCGTCGGGCACGATCCGCGCGCCGACCGCAGTATAATCGCTGTCGTCGAAATCGATACCGCCGCCTGCATTGGTTTCGATGATGACCTCATGTCCCGCCGCGACCAGTTCAGCGACGGAGGGCGGGGTCAGGCCGACCCGATATTCCTGGCTCTTGATTTCCTTGGGCACACCGACGCGCATGATGAAGGCTCCTCTATAAGCATATTCTGTCTTCCAACCCCTAGCATCGGCGCCGGTTGCGAATCTCTGCAAAGCTTGCCCCGGAAAGCAGGGCTGGCGCATGTATTGCCTGTAACGGGGGTCAAAGGTGGGGAATATATGCAGATCGACGTGATCGACCGAAAGATCATGATGGCGCTTGCCGAAAATGCGCGGATGAGCGTCAGCGATGTCGCGGCCGGGGCGGGGCTTTCGCAAAGCGCCTGTACCCGCCGCATTCAGGCGCTGGAGGCGTCGGGGCGCATTCGCGGCTATGCGGCCCGGCTGGGACGGCGGCGGCTGGGGTTCCATGTCACCGCGCTGGTCGATATCACGCTCGGCACGCAGGTGGATGAGGATCTTGCCGCATTCGAGCGGGCGATTGCTGAGATCGACGGCATTGTCGAATGTATGCTGGTATCGGGCGCGCAGGATTATCGGCTGAAAATATTATGTCGCGATCTTGACGATTATGAGCGGCTGCACCGCGAACATCTCGGGCGATTGCCCAATGTCCTGACCATTTCGTCAAGCTTTGTGCTGCGCAGCGTGAAGACGCGAAGCGAGGCGGATGCGATGCTTGCGCCCGCGATACGTTGAGTCGTGCCATTGCGAGGGCATGTGGTGCGTGCTAACGCGCCGCGGTTTCGAGATAGAAAAGGCGTTTATGCTGGTCGACATGGCCCGTTGTCTTAACCTTTCGGCGCGAACAAAGCGCTCGTGACTTCCACCGAAGACACGCCCCTGGAGCCTGCGGATCGACCCGCCGGCCATTCGGGGGAGCATGAGCACACGCAAAAGACGTGGAAGCTCGCCGTGGCGGCGATCGGGGTCGTGTTCGGCGATATCGGCACGTCGCCGCTTTATGCGTTCCGCGAAACCTTTGCCGGCCATCACGATCTGACGCTCGACACCGCCCATATCATGGGCGTTATCAGCCTGATGTTCTGGTCGATGATGATCGTGGTGACGCTGAAATACGTCACCATCATCATGCGTGCCGACAATAAGGGCGAGGGCGGCAGTCTGGCGCTGCTCGCTTTGGTGTCGGGACGGACCAAGGAAAAGCGATGGTCGCGCGGAATCGTGCTGCTCGGCGTGTTCGCCACCGCGCTTTTCTATGGCGACAGCATGATTACGCCCGCCGTGTCGGTGCTGGGCGCGATCGAAGGCCTTGCGGTCGCCGCGCCCGCGTTCGGCAATCTGGTCGTGCCGCTCGCAGTGGTGATTCTCGTCTTCCTCTTTTCGATCCAGCGCGGCGGTACGTCGCGGGTCGGCGCCTTTTTCGGCCCGATCATGATGTGCTATTTCTTCATCATCGCGATCCTCGGCATCATTTCGATCGTGCAGACGCCGCAGGTGCTCTGGGCGCTGCTCCCGCACCATGCGATCGAGTTTTTCATGATCAGCCCGATGCAGGCGTTTTTCGCGCTCGGTTCGGTCGTGCTCGCGGTGACCGGCGCTGAGGCGCTTTATGCCGATATGGGCCATTTCGGCCGTAACCCGATCCGCGTTTCGTGGCTGTGGTTCGTGCTCCCTGCACTGATGTGCAATTATATGGGGCAGGGCGGCTTGCTGATCCGTGATGGTGTGCTGGCGCTGGAAAGCCCCTTCTATCTGCTCGCGCCCGAATCGCTTCGCCTGCCGCTGGTGCTGGTGGCGACCGCTGCGGCGATCATCGCCAGTCAGGCCGTCATTTCGGGCGCCTTTTCGGTGACGCAACAGGCGATCCAGCTCGGCTTCATCCCGCGGCTGCGGATCGATCACACCAGCGCGGCGACGGCGGGGCAGATCTATATTCCGATCATCAACTGGCTGCTGATGGTCATGGTCATCCTGCTGGTGCTGTTCTTCCAGACCTCGTCCAACCTCACCAGCGCCTATGGCATTGCGGTGACCGGCGCGATGCTGATCGACACCTGTCTGCTCACCGTGCTGCTCTTCTGGCTGTGGAACTGGAAGAAGCGCTATGCGCTGCCGCTGCTCACCGTGTTCTTCATTGTCGACATCGCGTATTTTGCGGCGAATACGACGAAGATCCCGGATGGCGGCTGGTTCCCGCTGCTGGTCGGCTTCATCGTCTTCACGCTGCTGACCACCTGGGCCAAGGGGCGCAAGCTGATGATCGAGCGGATGCGTGAAGCAGCGATGCCGATCAAAGTGTTCATCCAGTCGGCGGCGAATTCGGCCACACGGGTGCCCGGGACGGCGGTCTTCATGACCTCAACCCCCGAAGGCGTTCCGCATGCGCTGCTCCATAACCTCAAGCACAATAAGGTGCTGCATGAGCGCGTCGTGCTGCTGACCGTCAAGATCATGGACCAGCCCTTTGTGGTCGATGCCGAGCGCGTGCATAGCGAAGATCTGGGGCAGGGGTTTCACCGCATGGTGATCCGCTACGGCTTTATGCAGGATGCCGATGTTCCCGCCGCGCTGAAACAGGTGCATAGCTGCGGTGCCGAGTTCAAGATGATGGACACCAGCTTCTTCCTCGCCCGTCAGACGCTGCTGCCCGCCGAACGGCCGGGGATGATGATCTGGCGCGAGAAGATTTTCGCATGGATGTTGCGCAATGCGGAAAGCGCGATGGAGTTTTTCCGCCTGCCCACCAACCGCGTGGTCGAACTGGGCAGCCAGGTAGAGATTTGAGCGAGCCGGCGCCGATCATCGTAACGGCATTGTTTGCCGACGAGGATCATGCCTGGTTCGACAAGCAGCGAAAGGCGTTCTTCCCGCCCGAGCGCAACCATCTCGACGCGCATCTGACGATGTTTCACCATTTGCCGCCGACGCTGCTTCCGGAACTCAAGCAGCGTCTGGCGGCGGCGACGCGCGGCATCCCCCCACCACAGGCCCGAATCGCCGGACTGATCGATCTGGGCGGCGGGACCGCCTATCGCATCGAATCGGGCGAGCTGGAGGCGATCCGCGAATCGCTTGGCGAGGCGTTCGCGCCGATGCTGACCCCGCAGGATGCGGGCGGCTGGCGGCCGCATGTGACGGTGCAGAACAAGGTAGCGCGCAAGGACGCCGTCGCGTTGAAACAGCGTCTGGAGGCGGAATTTCACTCTTGCACTGTGCCGATCGCGGGGCTTGCGAGCTTTTATTATCGCGGCGGGCCATGGGAAGCGATTTCGCGTCACATGTTCGCTTGACCGATCGCGAAGGGCGATCTATGTGGCCCGCTCTTCGCGACGATGCGAAGCCCGAACGGGGCGGAGTAGCTCAGCTGGTTAGAGCACCGGAATCATAATCCGGGTGTCGGGGGTTCAAGTCCCTCCTCCGCTACCATTCCTTGATCCGGAAGCTTCCACTAGCTTCCGCATTTTTCCAAAAATCGAAAAAAAAGCAGAGGTTTGCGGGTGATTCGCGTCCGCATGCGCCCATGGTCTTCCACATGCAGCCAGATTTGGTGTGGGGGTATTTTGGGGGTATTTTCGCGGAGTATCGGAAAGGAGCGATACCCCCAATGCCTCTCACGGAGACTCAGGCCCGAAATTCCAAGCCAAGTGATCGCGCCTACAAGCTGGCCGACGGGGAGGGCCTATTCCTGTTCGTCCAGCCGAACGGATCAAAGTTGTGGCGGATGAAGTACCGCTTCGCAGGCAAGGAGAAGTTGCTCTCGTTCGGCGCTTACCCAGACCTCGGGATAGCTGCAGCGCGTGCCAAGCGCACAGCCGCAAAGGCGTTGCTAGCCGAGGGCAAGGATCCAATGAAATCCAAGGGGGAAGTGATCTCGCAGGAGGGTGCCACTTTCTTTGATGTCGCAAAGCGCTGGCATGAAAATCGAAAGAGCGCGTTGAATGCCGCGCACGCCGAACGCGTCTGGTCGCGCATGGAAAGGGACGTGTTTCCAGCCATCGGCGAGAAACTCGTTCATGAAATCACGGCGCCCGACGTCCTGGCAATGATACGCAAAATCGAAGCAAGAGGCGCGCTCGATATCAGCCGGCGTGCGAAGCAAGGGGTGGGGCAAGTCTTCCAGTTCGCAATCGCGTGTGGCCTGGCCTCGAATGATCCGACGACACATCTGCGTGGGGCGCTAAAGCCGCGACCACGAGTGAAGCATATGAGCCGTCTGCCGCTCAGCGAATTGCCCGCATTCATCGAGAAGCTGCATGCCTACCAGGAAGAGGGCGAACGGCGGTCCTCAATCACCCGTGACGCAGTTCTCTTTGCGCTCCTGACTTGGGTTCGAACGAAGGAGCTCCGCTTCGCCGCCAAATCCGAGTTCGAAGACCTCGGCGGCAAATCACCTGTCTGGCGCATACCGGCCGAGCGAATGAAGATGGGACGAGAGCATTTGGTGCCCCTCTCGCAGCAGGCAACGCACATCGCGAAATCTATGATAGCAGCAGCGCCTGGCGAGTTTCTCTTCCCGGGTAATGGCCCAAACAAGCCGCTTTCAGAGAACACAATGATCTACGCGCTCTATCGCCTCGGATACCACAGTCGCCAAACCGTACACGGCTTCCGGGGCTTGGCGAGCACCTGGGCCAATGAGCAGTTGGTCGAGTTCGGCAAGCCGCCCATGTGGATCAGGAAATACCATGAGGATTGGGTCGAACTACAGCTCGCGCATTCGGAGAAAAACGACGTGCGTGGAGCTTACAATGCCGCTGAATACCTGGCTCCTCGGCGCCGGATGATGCAGGACTGGGCTGACTATCTGAGCGGCGGGAAGGTCATCGACATCAAGAAGGCAGGGAAGCGCGCAGCCTGATAACTATGGCGTCGATCAGACCGGTCCAATCCAGTCTGCGCGCAAACGATCTCGACCTGCGACAACCCCCTCGACAATCACCGCTGATCCGACGAATTCGCATTCGGGTTCTTCGCTCTCGATGATCCAGACGACGTCGTCTGTCGTGGTCAGGAACAACCCGCGTCTACCACGGCTCAAAGCTCCCGAGACGCGTCTTCGATCCGCGCTCACAACACCCCCCGTTCAAAAACGCCAATGGCGCAGCACTTCACGCACATAGGCCGGTGTCTCGCCATTGCGAGGAATACCGCCTGCGCGCTCGACGGCACCTGGACCTGCGTTGTATGCGGCGAGGGCCAGATGAACCACCCCGAACTTGTCCAGCATCTGGCGTAGGTATCGGGCCGCACCCAAGATGTTCGCCTTGGGATCGAAGCGATTTGAAACGCCAAGGTCCCGCGCTGTTCTTGGCATCAATTGCCCCAAGCCTGCGGCCCCGGCCTTGCTGATGGCCATCGGATTATATCGTGATTCCGTCCATACAAGAGCGTCGAGAAGGCCGCTTGGTAGCGAGTATTGAGCCTCAGCAGCGTAAACATGAGGAAGGTAGCTTGCCCGACGGAAGCCCGATGGCGCGCTGCCTTGGGGCTTTGGATATCGATAGGGCAGATAGGTTCGACCCGCATCGGTAGCCAGCGGCTCGGACGAGGCCGTTGGAGGCTTTCTCCAAATGCCATGTTCGACGAGAAGGAAGCCATCAGTCCCTTCTGCAACGCGGAAGCCATCGGTCGTCAACTCCGAGGCAACGGTCATCTGAGGGGGCTCCATCTCCTGCGCGTGAGCGGGGAGGACGGACCCAAATCCTGTCGTTGCCCCTGCAACTACTGCCCATTTCAGTCTCATTCCCAAATCCTTTGGTCTCGAATCGGGAAAGAACATATATAGAACATATGATGTAGGAAAATGAAACGTCAGCGACGCAGAGCGGAGGCTGCGCGGGTGGAGGCACGTTACGATGGAGATGCCCCCATGCACCAACACCGATCATCCCAATTCCAAGGTCTGCAACTGGAAACCCGCGCGCGCAAGATAGTCGAGCAGCTGGGCGGTGCCTGGTCGCGTTCGCGCGGAATGTGCTGCTGTCCGGCCCACGACGACCGCACTCCTTCGCTAAGTATCACACTCGGAAAGCGCGCAATTCTTGTTCATTGCTTTGCCGGCTGCACGAACGAGGCGGTGATAGAAGCCATGGCCGGGCTCGGAATAAGAATTGCGGATCTGTTCGATGGCACGAGTGGTCCGATCGTGGCCGAACCGCGCGAGGAAGTCGCCAATCGCAATGCGCTGAGGCTCTGGCGTGAGGCGTCGACCATCGCTGGCAGCCCCGCCGAGAAGTACCTCGTGTCCAGAGGCATCACGATTTCTTCGCCGGAGCTGCGTTTCCACCCGCATATGCCGCTGGGGCCAAAGGGTGCTGTCCGGTTTCTACCCGCGATGGTGGCAGCCGTGCGCAATGATGCCGGAATTCTGGCGCTGCACCGCTCCTTCCTTGACCTCGACAAAACCAGCTTGGCTTCTTTCGATCAGCCCAGGCGTGCGTTAGGCAGCCCCGGTTCTGGGGCGGTGCGTTTCGCGTACCCGAATGGCGGACGCCTTGGCCTCGCAGAGGGAAACGAAACGGCCCTCTCAGCGATGCAAATGTTCAAGGTTCCGTGCTGGGCGACGCTAGGAAACGAACGCTTCGGTTTGGCCACAATCCCGGAATCGGTGCACCAGCTGTATCTCTTTGTCGACAATGATGCGGGCGGGCACCTTGCTGAAGAGCGTGCGCGAGAGGCCTACGCTTGCGAAGGGCGTCTGATTGTCACCAGGCGTCCGGAGCTAACCGGCGACGACTGGAATGATGTGCTCATGCGCTCAGTCCGAGCTGCGGTCTGAATGTCGGTGAGAGGAAAGCGGGCTTGGGGCCTTGTGAGGCCCCCGGGCGGATCCATCCGAACGGACACCCGGACAAACCCAGGGCCTCTTCAGGAGGTCTCTCATGTCACACGCAAATACCGCTTTCGCATTCTCCGATCCCGCCGAGCCGCCAGTGCTGGCAGCGGCGAGGGCGCTGGCCGCGCGGCTCGTTGCAGATCAAGCAATTTCACGGCTCACTGTGAATGCAACAATGGCCGATCACTTCGGCGGTAGCGACGCCGAAGGACGCTGGTCCGTACGCGATGCCCATGCGGCACTTGAATTGGCGCAGGTGTTGTTTCTGGCGCAGGCGACCGAATTCTCACCTGCAATGTCACCCAGCTTTGCCGATGAGGCTTTCACGCGCCTTGAAGGTCTGGTCCCGACCCAGTCCAACCGGAGCGACGAGCAGATCGAGTGGCAACAATTCGCGACGCCGCCCCGTCTGGCCTGGATGGCTGCAAAGGCATGCGCGATTTCTGCCGCTGAACTGGTTCTCGAACCGTCGGCCGGGACCGGGATGCTGGGCGTATGGGCAGCAAAGGCAGCTGCGCGTCTCGCTCTCAACGAGATATCGCCGCTGCGCCGCGAATGCCTGGGCGCCGTTTTCCCAGAGGCGACAGTCACGGGATTTGACGGGGAACTGATCGACGAACTTCTCAAGCCCGACGTGGGTCCGAGCGTGGTGCTGATGAACCCGCCCTATTCACACGGAATCGAAAGGGGCCACGATAGTCGCACTGGCGATCGGCACTTGCGTTCTGCCTGGAAGCGCCTTCTGCCCGGTGGCCGCCTGGTCGCAGTGATGCCCGAATGGTTCGAGCTTCCGAAGTTTCTTGTCGGGATCGCCGGTCCCGTCTCGTTGCGCCTCAACGCGACGATCGAGCGCGGTTTCGTCAAGCAGGGCACCTCTATCGCAACCCGGCTCTTGGTTCTCGACAAGGCTGACGATGGTACCAGCCCGATCATCGCCCAGCCGGCAAACTTTGCCGAGCTTCATCTGCTGATCGATATGCTGCCTGACCGGGTAAGCCTGCCCGCCGAGCCCAGCATCGGCATCAAGCCAGCATTGCCGCTTCGGCTGGTTGCGAACAGGACGAAACCAGTTCCACTTAAGGTCCATCCAACCGCTGCGGCGCCGTCGATCCTGCCGCTTGATTTTACTCCGCTCGAAGCACCTGCGCCGATCGAAAGCCAGGTTGGGCATTATTTGCCCTACCGGCCGAGCCGGATCTCAATTGCAGATGCTGTCCCGCATCCGACCCCCCTGGTCGAATCCGTTGCGATGGGTTCGATAACCGCACCCGTGCCCGAAGTGGTGCCTCAGCTTCCGTCGAGCCTCATTGCTGGGGGCGTCCTATCCGCTGCGCAGGCCGAGACCCTGATCTATGCCGCAAGCGCGCATGCCCGCGATCTGCCGGGACGGTTTGAGCCCGACGACAAGGGCTGTGCCTTGAAGGCGAGCCCCGACGGGCACGCCTACCGCATGGGCTACTTTCTTGGTGACGGAACTGGTGCAGGGAAAGGACGGCAGGTCGCTTCCGTCATCCTCGACCGGTGGGTGAGGGGCGAACGGCGCCACATCTGGATTTCCAAGAACGAAGCTTTGCTCGAAGATGCCCGCCGCGACTGGACCGCGCTCGGAGGCCTTCCCATCGACGTCCAGTCCCTTGGCCAATGGAAGCTCGGTATCCCGATCGGGATGCGCGAAGGCATACTCTTCGTGACTTATCCGACACTACGCTCGGGCCGCAGCGACGCGACACGGCTCGAGCAGATTCTCGAATGGGCAGGGGAGGACTTCGACGGGCTCATTGTCTTTGACGAAGCCCATGCGATGGCCAACGCCGCTGGCGGGGAAGGCTCACGTGGTAAGGTCAAAGGATCGGAACAGGGCATTGCCGGTGTTCGCATCCAGAATCTGCTGCCGCGCGCCCGCGTGCTCTACGCATCGGCGACCGGGGCATCCGACGTCAATAATCTCGCCTATGCCACCCGTCTTGGCCTGTGGGGTCCCGAGACGGCTTTTGCCAATCGCGAAGCCTTCGTCGCAGACATTCGCGATGGCGGTATCGCTGCAATGGAACTGGTCGCCCGTGATCTGAAGTCACTTGGACTGTACGCGGCGAGGGCACTTTCATTCGCCGGAGTTGAGTACGAGATTCTCGAGCATTGCCTGACCCCCGACCAGGTAGCGGTTTATGACGCGTATGCAGACGCTTGGGCAATCATACATGGCAACCTGCGCGAGGCACTCGAGGCAACCCGGATCGTCGACACTGATAGTGGCGAAACCCTCAATTCAGGTGCCAAATCAGCGGCGCTTTCGGTTTTTGAAGGCACCAAGCAGCGCTTCTTCGCGCAGCTCCTTCTATCGATGAAGTTGCCGAGCCTACTGCCCGCAATCGACGCGGCACTTGCGGACGGCAACGCGGTTGTCGTGCAACTCGTCTCGACCGCCGAAGCCATGCTCAACCGCCGCCTCGCTGATCTCTCCGATGCGGAACGCGAAGCACTCGAAATCGATCTCTCCCCTCGCGAATACGTGGTCGATTACCTCACCAAAAGCTTCCCGGTTCGGCTGATGGCGGTGTTCACGGACGAGAATGGCAATGCCCGGTCCGAACCGATGAGTGATGAGAATGGTGCTCCTGTTCTCTGTCGTTCGGCGCTTGCCGCGCGCGACCGCATGATCGAGCAGCTCTGTGCCTTGCCGCCGATCGCGACGGCGCTCGATGCGATCATCGAACGGTTCGGTGTCGATCAGGTCGCCGAAGTCACCGGACGTACCCGCCGCCTGATCGTCGGACGCGATGGACGCCAGGTGCTCCAGTCGCGCTCTCCGCGCGCCAATGTCGCCCAAACGCGAGATTTTATGGACGGGACAAAGCGGATTCTGGTTTTCTCCGATGCCGGTGGCACCGGCCGCAGTTATCATGCCGACCTTGCGGCAAAGAACCAGATGCGCCGGGTCCACTTCCTGCTTGAGCCGGGTTGGCGGGCCGATGCCGCAATTCAGGGCCTTGGCCGTACCAACCGCACCAATCAGGCGTCGGCCCCACTGTTCCGCCCGGTGACCACCGACGTGCGTGGCGAACGTCGGTTTATATCGACCATTGCACGTCGGCTCGACAGTCTGGGGGCACTGACCCGAGGGCAGCGCCAGACAGGTGGGCAGAACCTCTTCGATCCTGCCGATAATCTTGAGAGCACCTACGCCAAGGAGGCGCTTCATCGCTGGTTCGGCCTGTTGTTCGCAGGCAAGCTGGAAGCCGTTACGCTTTCTCGGTTTGAGGAATTGAGCGGGCTCAGGGTCGAAGGGCCCGACGGCGGGATGGTCGATGACCTGCCAACAATTCAGCGCTGGCTCAATCGCATCCTCGCGTTGCCGATTGCTTTGCAAAACGGCATATTTGACGAGTTTCTCGGCCTCGTCGAAGCGCGGATCGATGCAGCACGCCAGGCCGGCACGCTCGACATTGGGGTCGAGACTATTGCGGTAGAGCATTACGAGGTGCTGACCGACACGCTACTGCGCACCGATGCGCTGTCGGGTGCGACTACGCATCTCCTCGAACTCGAGATCGCCCGCGCGCTTAAGCCTTTGCGTCTCGAACGCCTCGACGAGCTCTACGGCTTGTCAGGTGCGCGTCAGCAACTTCTGCGTAATGCGCGCTCAGGCCGGATCGGGTTGCTTGTCCCGGCTCGCAGTCTGCTCACCGACGAAGGTATGCGTGTGGCCCGCTTCGAGCTAGTTCGTCCCTTGAAGCACGGACACATCACTGCCGATCAACTCGAGGAGAGCAACTGGGAAACAGTGGATCCAACCGAATTTCAGCGCCTCTGGCAGGCGGAGGTCGATGACGCCGCCTCAAATCACAAGCGTGAGCGACTGCATCTTGCAATCGGCCTGTTGCTCCCGGTGTGGGACAAACTCCCTTCCGACTATGTTCGCGTCAGCCGGATTTCGGCGCGAGACGGACGCTCGCTGTTAGGCCGGGAGGTTCCGCTCCATTGCGTGCCCGAACTATGCCAGGCGCTTGGGCTTGAAGACGAACATTCCTTTTCGGCAGAGCAAATCGTCGATGCGGTGAACGGGACCGGGCGGCCGATGCAAATCAAAAGCCGCGAAGCGCTCACGCTCAAGCGCAGCCTCGTCAACGGCGCGCAGCGGCTCGAACTGACTGGTTGGTCGGCGTCTCGCCTAGACTGGTACAAGGCACATGGGTGTTTCACCGAGATCATACGCTATCAAACGCGACTTTTCGTCCCGACGACGAGCGCAGTATCGGTCTTGGCGCGACTTGTGGGATGAGATTGTTATCTTGCCAAATGGCATTCAATGTGATATATACTGCCATATGGAGAATGCTCATGTTGGCACTGCAACCCGTTGATACCGTCCCCCATGCCTTCCGGCCCGATCCTATAACTCAGGAGGAAGCAGCGGCGATGTTCCGCGCCGTGCTGAACCTGTTTGGGAAATGGGAACTCACCGACGAGCAGGCAGCGACTTTGCTCGACATGCCGGTTCGCTCCTACCGGCGATGGAAGGCTGAGGGGCCGGGCCGTGTCTCGCGTGATGGTGCGGCGCGGCTCTCCAACCTGATGGGTATCCACAAGGCGCTGAGGATCATTTTTTCCGAAGCCCAACGTGGCTACGCCTGGATCAAGGCAGGTAACGCCGCCTTTGCCGGAGTGAGTGCGCTCGACGTCATGCTTGGCGGCGAGCTGACTGATATCATGCGGGTGCGTCGCTATCTTGATGCCGAACGTGGTGCCTGGTGATTGATCCCAAGGCGATTCCGGTTGCCCAGGTCGAGTGGAAAGGTGCTGTACGAATTATCCGCAGTGCCTTTCCACCGATTGACCTGTTCGAAGACATCGCAGACCCTGCAGATTGGCCGCTGCTGATCTCCGCCGAGCAAAAAACCAATCCTCGCATTATGGCGACGATCGGCAATCTCGATCTGGTGCCGGCTGATCGCCGGGTAGGCGGAAATGGCGCATCCTATCTGATGGCGCCGTTCACGCATGTTAGCACGGACCGGCCAAGTCGCTTCACCGATGGGACCTACGGCGTGCTATACGCGGGGGATACATTCGAAACAGCGCTGTTCGAAACAATCCATCATCATGCCCGCTTCATGGCTCGCACTGCCGAAGCGCCAGGTTGGATCTCGCAGTTCCGTGAAATCGTATTGTCAGTAAACGCCGACCTTCGTGATCTCAGGGGCATTGAGCCAGAGGATCCTGCGCTTGATCCCGACAGCTATGTCGCATCGCAAAGCCTCGCTGCAACGCTCAGGGCGAATGGCGCGGAAGGTCTGGTCTATCCGAGCATCCGGCATCAGAACGGCGAATGTGTTGGGCTGTTTTACCCCGACCGCGCGTCAGACCCTATTCAAGGGCGTCACCTAGACTATCACTGGGATGGTACGGGGGTCGACCTAGTTCGAAATGCGGGAACAGGTGCCGTGTTTCGAGTGGTATCTACCTGAAAGGTGGGCAACATTGAACAGCGAGCAAATCGAAACTGTCCGAACCCGCGCCCAGAAGGCGATTTCTCCACTAGAACCAGCAGATTTCAGCATGCGAGCGCCGAAGGGATTTCTCTTCAACGCAAAGCGCACCGATGCCGGGCGGACGCTGCCACCATATTATCTGGTCTACTTTCTTCTTGTCGACTTGCTGGGTTTCACGAATCTAGGTCAGTTCGAAAAGGTAGCCTGGTCAGTCCCGGTGGAATATGATGGGCGGCCCTTCCTTGTGGAACACCGCAAATTTGGATTGGGCGTCTTCGCTGCCAATGTTCCAGAAGACGAAGAAGCGGCTGCCGAAATTGTCAGATTGATCCACAAGGCCACCAAAGCGGCGCAGCCTTATTTCGATTGGAGGGCTGAGCAGGCAGCAAAGGCCTCCCAACTCAATGTCGTCAACCGCTCGCCCGATCTGTTCGAACGGCTAAATTTCTACCTCGATCTTTATGACGACAGGCAACAGGAAGCGGAGGGCCGGAAGGACGAGCGGATTGTCAACCATCTTAGCGATATGAGCTATACGGTAGCCTTTCCGGCAGTCGAGCTCAATCGGGAGGCCAAATGGCTGGGGCTCTCTGCCATCGAATGCTTCTTTAGCTGGACTGAGCATGTCTTCATCCACATCGCCATCCTTCGCGGTAACTGCGCGACAGGGGAGGATGTCACCAAGCTCGCAAAGGCGGAATGGGCCGAAAAGTTCAAAGCAGCGCTGGATATCACCGACCCCACCACGAAACAATTTTACGATCAGCTGGCCATAGTCCGGCGTCAGCTTCGAAACTTCGTTGCCCACGGGGCGTTCGGGAAAGACGGCGAGGCGTTCCACTTCCACTCGACGGCTGGGGCTGTACCGATGCTTCTGCCTCATCGGCGTGACCGTGCCGCTTTGAAGTTTGGACAGGGTGTCGATTTCGTGGCCGCTGAGGCTATCGCACTTATCCGGAATTTTATCGATCATCTTTGGTCAGGCTCACTCGAGCCCGCAAAGATACACATTCAGGACTTTGGTCTGCCTCTCAACCTGACCAAGGTCGTTAACGGCGACTATGCACGCGCCATGGCTTCAGTCGACGCCATGGAGAGCTATGCCGATTATCAAGTGCACTTGAACGATCGCTACGCCAACATGGATTTTTGATCGATCCTAGACGAAAGCCGCCGCCAATGCCGCCTCGCTACGCAGCGGCTCTTTGGGAAATTCATCCCAAGTTTGGCCGTCAAGCATTCGACCAGCCTTCTTCTTGTTGACGCCGCCCCATTGCTTGAAATGGAAGGCCACACCAGCGCTCTGGCACTGGTCGCGAATCGATCGCACCCAGCTAGGGTTCATCGGTCTTGCACCTGGCCCGCTTTCGCCGCCTGCAATAACCCAATCGATTCCCTGGAGGTTCATGTTCTCAAGCGGCCCAAGCAGGGGCTCTAAGCTCAAAAATTTGATGGCCGCTTTTGTGCGGCGCAGGTGGTCGATGCGATAAAGGTAGTCTGCATTTTCAACGCTTACACCCATCCATACATTTGCTGGCCAGTCCAGCTTACGAGCGAGCTCTTCGAGCCGTTCCGCGCGCTTGGTAAGGATTTGATAGGTGTGCTGTGGAGTCGCCCTCATGGTTTTGAACACGCGCTGCACAAATTTCACGGGCACGGCCTCATGAAACAAGTCGGACATTGAGTTCACGAAAATCATGCGGCCCGTGCGCCATGTGGCGGGCAGCCTCAAGCTTTCCTCGTCAACCCGCACAACGCCGTTCCACTTCGGTCGTCCACCAGACATTCTGGTGGTGCCTGCGTACTTGGGCTGGCCCATGGCTTCGAGCCGTCGCGCCATCCGCATGGCATAGCAATTAGTGCAGCCAGGCGAGACCACATTGCAGCCTGCGACGGGGTTCCATGTCGCCTCTGTCCATTCGATTGATGAATTCGTCGCCATGCTCAGTACCCTTCCTTGAACTGGACCTTCACATGGTCGGGGTAGGTATCCTTGCGACGCTTCCCTTTAGTCGAATACGCCGAGACCCTCTCTGCGGCTTCAAGCGCACTAAGCGCCTCGCGGTAATTCCTTTTGATGTATGGCTTGCCTACGCTGTGTCGCTCATAGATTTCCGTGAGTGACAGGGTTTGTCCCGCGAAATCTTCCAGCAGCATCTCTTTCAGCTTAGACATGGGTTGGACCAGCGAAAACAAAAGCGGCATCGACGCATCAGCAGGTGAATATGTGAGCGACGGGACACCTTCGTCGAGAGTTGAGCTCTCAGCCGCCATGATGTCCTTCATAATCTCATAGCCCTTGAAGTGCTTTGAGACGAAAATCAGCTTATGAGATGTGCGCGTGCCTTCGCTGTTACGGAATGTGAAGGGCAGCACATACTTGCCACCGAGCGACTGAATCTCATTGGCCAGCTCTTCGAGAATGGCAGCCTCTCGCAATTCGGGCGTTAACCCGGGGAGCCTCGCGCGAAGCGTGTCCGCGCGCTCTTCTCCGAACAGCGCATCCATATGCTTTTTTACGCCGGGATTGTTGATCCCTGCATTGATCCGATTGTAATTGAAGAAGAATACACAATCGCAACCCCAATCTTTGATGACGCCCTGGACAATCCTAAGAGAGAGGCCTTTGTAACCGAAAGGATCGACAAACGAGAACGAAGGGACGAGGCGCGTTTCGTTAAAATACGTCGCGGCATCATCATCTACCTCACCACAAGTCACGACGGGTTTATATTTGAGTTTTCCTAGACCCGGGAGGCTATCGATTTCTGTTTGGAGCGTCGAAGTTTTGTCACCATCTGCGTCGTTGAAATAGGCGGTGAGCATTTGTGACATTAGCGGATGATTGATGGCCGTTTGCAATACGAGAAGGGGCGTCGACGCCGCACCATCCTTGTAGCGGCCTGGGCCGGCATAAAGGTCCATGTAAGCGATCTTTCCGCCGCGCTTCGCAACCGTGGGCATGACGACCTGTGCCCAAGTAGAGAAGTACTTGTTCACGATGCGGGCTTTGACCTCGGATTGATCAGTCCTTTCTTCGAAGAACTTCTGGTTTGCCATGCTTTTTCGCCGCCTGTCGATTGATCATCCATCCAGTAGAACAAAATGCGAACCAATACAATTCGTTTGGCTTGCCATGGGGAAGGTAGTTTCCGTGATGCAACAGCATCGGTTCGATCCTTGGGCCGTGTTCCCTTCTTCCATAATTTCGTTTGGCCGCAGAACGTCACCTGTCTGACGGGCCACGGTAAAGAGAGAGGGAAGGGGGCTTGCTTCTGACTGAGCCGAAGGAGCGTCGATGGTCGATGCCTGTGCTCGCAATCAGGAGTATGTCCCATGATCAAGTCGATCCCGTTGACCAAGTTGGTCCAGTCTCCTCGCAATGTGCGCCGCCACGGTGACCCAGCTGCAGATTCCGAACTGAAAGCGAGCATTGCAGCCCATGGGCTGTTGCAGAACCTCATCGTTCGGCCTGCGGCTCGTGGCAAATTCGAGGTCGAAGCCGGAGAGCGCCGCCGCTGCGCCTTGCTGGCGCTTGCCGAAGAGAAAGTCCTGCCGAAGGGCTACGAGGTTACCTGCCTCGTGCTTGAGGACGATGCGGAAATCGCAGTCGAAACGAGCCTGGCCGAGAACTTCCATCGCCTCGCGATGAACCCCGCCGACGAAGCGCAGGCGTTCGCTGCCCTGATCGAGGCAGGCGCCTCGACGGAAGATGTCGCGCGCAGGTTCGGACTGACGGTCCGCTTCGTCGAAGGCCGGCTGCGTCTCGCGACCCTTGCGCCTGTCGTCTTCGATGCTCTGGCATCTGGCGAAATCACTCTCGATCTCGCCAAAGCTTTCGGCGCGACCTCCGACCAGGAGATTCAGGCTCGCGTCTATGAACAGGCGTCCTCGGGCTATTATGCGCCCAGCGCCGACAGCATCCGGCGCATGGTGCTCTCCGGCACGGTTCGCGGCAGCGATGCTCGGGCCCGTCTTGTCGGTCGCGACGCATATACCGCTGCAGGTGGCCGGATCGAACGCGAACTATTCGACGACGATGACAGCGAGTCCTGGGTTGATGTCGCGCTTCTCGAAACCCTCGCCTCGGAGGAGATGGAGAAACGCGCCAAGTCGCTCGCAGCAGAGCAGGGCCTTGCCTGGGTTAAGCCGACGCTTGACGCCTATGCCAGTCACGATCTTGTGGAAGGCCTCATTCGCCTTCCGGCCGAGCCGGCTCCGTTGACTGACGCCGAACTGGCCCGCCTTGACGAACTCGATGCTTCCTACGACGAGCATGCGGCCATTCTCGAGGATGAAGACAGCGCAGAAGAAGCAATTGCTGCGGCCGAGGCGACGATCGAAGCGATTGAGCGCGAATGCCAGGACATTCGGGCAAAGCCCCCGGAGCTGGCGCCCGAACTGAAGGCCGATGCCGGAATGATCCTCGTTCTCTCGCGCGACGGGACACCGGTCCTCCAGCCGGTGTTCTACGGCGAGCGCGATATCGAAGTCGTTGGTGACGACGATGTCGTCGAAGTCGTGGCCAGTGTCGACAGTGATGGCAAACGCCGTGCAGCGCTTTCCAAGCGTCTGGTCGACGAACTTGCGATGCAACGTCGTGACGTGCTCGCGCTCCACGTGGCATCGGATCCCGGCCTTTCGCTCGACATCATGGTCTTCACCCTCGCGGATGCCGACACCCACGACTGGCGGTCACGCGCGGCCACGACCCTGCGTGGCGGCGTCCCTGCGGGTCCGATTGTCGGGTTCGAAGCGAAGGATGCGCCGGCAAGCGCATCCCTTGCGGACCTGCGCTCTGGTCTCGATGAGAGCTGGCGATCTGGCGAAGACGCTTCGTCGCGCTTCAAGATGTTTCGGGCACTCGCTGATGAAAGCCGCGCAGCATGGCTCGGCTTCGTCGTCGCTCGCACGCTCGAGGCGAGCCTCAACATGGCAGGCGAACGTCAGATCACGTTCCAGGATCATCTGGGCAGCACGATCGGCATTGACATGGCGCAATGGTGGCGTCCGACCGCGGCAAACTACTTCGACCGCGTCTCGAAGCAGGTCATCCTTGATGCGCTCACCGATGTTGGCGGTTTGGAACTGTCCTCACGCTTTGCATCGGTGAAAAAGGGCGATCTTGCGATGAGCGCCGAGCGCGTCTTCGCGGGGACCTACATCACCGAGGTCGAAGTTCGGGAAAGGGCGCTCGCCTGGGTGCCCGACGTCATGCGCTTTGCCGACCAGCCGGAGATTCCTGCCGATAACGAAGCGCAAAGTCCCGACGCGGATTTCGTCGCCAACGACGACAATCAGCCCCCGAGCGAGCTGGCTGCCTGACCTCCTCCTGACAGGAACGGCTGCTCGCCACCGTGAAGCGGTCCTCCGGCCCATGCCGGGGGGCCGCTTCCTTCATGGAAAGATAGCGGAGGGGGCTCCGGGATCTCCGGCACTGACCGACGGAACTGTCGTCAGGCCATTTCAGGAGATCCAACATGGCCTATCGCAAGGGACAAAGCGGCGGAGTGTCGCCTGCTACCCGTATCACCCAAGAAATCATCGCCCGCCTCGAGTCCGGCACGAAGCCGTGGATCAAGCCATGGCGCGGTGTGCCAGTCTCGCGTCCATTGCGGGCGTGCGGCGTCCCTTATCGCGGCATGAATGTATTCTGGCTCTGGATGGTTGCCGATATGTGCGGTTACGCCTCGCCGTTCTGGATGACCTACAATCAGGCCAAAGAACTGGGCGCACAGGTGCGCAAGGGCGAAAAATCCACCATCGCCATATTCTACAAGAGCTACACCAAGGAAGTCGAAGCCCCCGACACCGGCGAAAAAACTGACGAAAGTCGTCGCGTGTTAAAGGCCTATCCGGTTTTCAATGCCGATCAGGTCGAAGGTCTTCCGGAACGTTTCCATCCCGCCGCGACGCTTGAGGTGGTGGAACCCGAGGGCCGTCAGGCTGAACTCGACTCATTCTTTGCCAATATTCCGGCCGTCCTGCGTCATCAGGGCGACGAAGCCTATTATGAGCCGGTAGCTGACCGGGTGACAATGCCGCCCGCGCATCTCTTCTCGGGCTTCGACCACTATTACGCGACGCTCGCGCACGAGCTGTCGCATTGGACCGGCCATGCCAGCCGCCTCGACCGTAATCTCAAGAATCGCTTTGGTTCTGCAGCTTACGCTGCCGAGGAACTCATTGCCGAACTTTCGAGCGCTATGCTTGGCGCTGAACTCGGTCTGCCAGTCACACACTTGGATAGCCATGCGAGCTATATCGAGCACTGGCTCAAGCTCCTGAAGCAGGATGACCGTGCCATTCTCACCGCTGCCGCAAAGGCGGAGGAAGCATCAAGGCTTCTGCTCAAACTCGGAGGACGTGCCTCTGCCGATGATGCCGACGAAGCGTCTGCCGACGCTGCATTGGCTGCCTGAAGGAGGGTGTCATGGGCCGATCAGTCAGTTGCCCCAGCGGGGCCGTTATGGCCTTCACCGTGCTCGAAGTTGAAGACGACGACGACTGGGACTTCGAATATGAGTGGCTCCGCGAAGATCTGCGCGAGCGCGCAGGGCAGGTATTCCCTTCCCTGATCGCCCACGACGGTTGGCGGGGCCGCGAAGACCGCATCCTCATGCGCAATGCCTATGCAGATTTCGGCGTGTCGGTTTACGCCGGCCTGGTTGCGGTGTGGATTGTCGAGCGTGACGATGGCGCCTATTGGGATGCCGATTGGCGCACGGCCAGATCGCCCAGAGCACAGCGCTGGCTGTCCCAGATCGCCTCGCGCTTTGAAGCGTTGTTCGGCGACTTCGTCTGCCTCGGTCACATGTCGAACGGTGAGGGCGTCTACGCAAAACGGGTGGCCTGAATGCGCCAGTCACTTTGATCGTGGCGAGGTGCCTGTCCTCCCTGACGAAACTTGCTTTTGCACTCATGGCCTGAAGCCATGCGAGAAAGGCCCTGGGCCAGCCGCCAGTCTGCCGCAACCCGGCTTGCGCAGGCCCGAGTTGGCCCGGCCCTGTGGGCCGTTGGCCTGCCCGCGCCAGCCTGCCCAAGCGGGTTTCCCCTGTCGGGTGCGGAGACTGCCTCAAGCTGGCCCTGACGGGCTCTCGCTGGCGCAGCCATGAGCGGGTGCGTCAGCCTTACGCCAGTCAGGAGGACAATACCCATGCACTCATCATTTTCTGACCAACTTGCCGGCCTCGATCTTTCCGGTTTTTCGATTGGTCCTGCCCCTGTTTCCACCAATGACTTTCCGGTCCACGAGGCGGTCGTCCAGACTCTCGAAGCGGTCTGGTCCGATCTCTTTGCAATGGTCACGGGGACTGCGCTGGAGGCCGATGCCGAGGACCTCGGCTGGGCGTTCGTCAACATCTTCCACCGTTCCGCGACCCGCAAATCGACCGCCGTCGACCGCGCAACCGACGAAGTCCGAGCGCTCGTCGCCACTGCAGATGGATCCGAAATTCACACCCATGAACTCGAGACCCAGGTTGAGCGTGCGCAGTGTGCCGAAGGGGCTATGCTCGCTCTCGAAGAGATGCGCGAAGTGGCCGCTGGCCTCTATCTCAACGAGTTTGGCTCCTCGTGGAAGCCCGTGTCGAGTTCGCGCTTCAATCACAGCGCCATGCTGACTTCCGCGCTTGTGGAGGGCCGCGAGTTCGTCCGAGCCCGGTCCGAAGCCAAGCGCCGCGCCGCCATGCCAGAAGGTACGCCGGTGATCTTTGCCGGTGGCCGCACACGCCATCCAAACGAGCAGGACGCTCTCACTTTCGCCAACAACGTCTGGGCTACTCTGGACAAGGTTCACGACCGGGTTCCTGACATGGTGCTTGTCCACGGCGGTGATACCAAGGGCGTTGACCGTCTGGCATCTTCTTGGGCGGAACGACGCAACATCCCGCAAATCAGCTTCTCCCTCGACATGCGCCTGGGCGCGCGCGCAGGCTTCAAGCGCAACGAGCGTATGCTCTCGCTCGACCCCCGTTATGTCGTCGCCTTTCCCGGAAACGGGGTCCTGGAGCGCCTCGTCATCGAAGCCAAATCCCGTCGGATTACCGTCGTCGATCGCCGCGGTCCGCTTGGAACTTCTCCCAAGCGCGCGGCTCAGGATACCGACTGATGCGTCCGGCATCGCGCCAGCGCCATCGGCGCTGGCGCAGCCCTTTAGAGGAAAGAATTCGCCTGTTCTCGTGGGCAAGACGATCTGTCGTTGCCCCCACATTGCAGGAGAAATCTGATGACTGATTTTCAGGCGATCATGGCGGATTTTGCTGTCCGCCAGGCCGAGCGCGCGGCGCAGGCACAAAGTGAAATCCAACGGCTCAAGGCAGCTATCATTGCCCCGTTGCGGAATGCCGAAATTGCCCGCGTAGAAATCCGTTTCGCTGGGTGCGGCGACAGCGGTGCGGTCGAAGAATGCGTCTTCTCTGACGCCGTCGGGGCGAGTGTTCCGTGTCCCGAAGTTACGATCGACTGTGCTGGAGAAGGCGACGACCAGAGCCTCAATTCCGCCCTCGAGCAACTGACCTACCTTGCTCTCGAACGCCATCATCCCGGATGGGAAATCAATGATGGTGCCTGCGGCGAACTGTTCATCGACGTGGCTACGCCGAGTTTCGTTCTGGACTGCCAGCTACGTTACACGGCGACCGACGACCATTCGACTGATCTCTAAGAGAAGTGCGATGGCTCATTGCTATTATCACGCCCTGTCGTCGGTCCGGAAATGGGGAGGGGTGGTAGAAGATTACCTGCCGCTCCACCAATGGTTTGACCAGTCGAAGGCGATCTTTGCTGATCCGCGGCACCGGGCCCTCCGGCACCATGCCGAAGGCATCTTCATGCTCGAGACGCTGTTCGGGCCTACTATCGTCAACGCCGACAGCCGTGTCGTGCCCGTTCGCCTTGTAGGCGAGCAGCACGTCCGCGAGGACTTGGGTACGATTCCTTCCTTTGCGGATTGGGGGCGCCTAATCACGCCCCAAGACTGGATGTTGCGGGGGCACCGTCTGGACGAGCCTATGCCGCTTGGCACTGTGGAGACTGGTGCTGGCGGTGCGTTTTCAGGAGGTCATTCGTCGTCTTCGGGACGAGCTTTCGTAGTCGAGATATGATGTGCCTTCGAGGCAGGTGATGTCAGGGGAGCACCTCGCATCCCGATAGTACGAAAAGTCATGGCTTGGCCTGTGCAAGGCACTCGGGACCAATCCGGCCTGTAAGCAAACCTTTCCTGAAGCATCCCCGTCGAGACGCGCAACCCCGATCAGGTCCGGCCGAGTTGCCGGGCTGCGCCCGGCTGCCCGCACCACCCGAACCAGATCGAGGTTTCCCTCCGGTGCGCTTCGCCGTGGCCGCTTCCTAGTCGGGTTTGCAGCCGGGATGGACCCGGAATGCTCGATCAGGAGAAAGACCATGACCAATCTCGTTATCCTCGTTGGCCGCATCGCTCGCGACCCCGAAACCCGTACGACCCAAGGCGGCACCAACATCACCTCGATCTCGGTCGTCACCGACCGTCCCGCCCGCAAGGACGGCAAGACTTACAAGGACGAAAACGGCTACACCGCCAAGGACAGCGAATTCCACCGCGTGACCTGCTTCAACGGGCTCGGCCAGAACGTCGCCAAGTATTGCACCAAGGGCCAGCTCGTGACGGTCGAGGGGCGCATCCACTATACGCAGTGGGAAGACCAGGACGGCACCAAGCGCTACGGCTGCGAGATCATCGCCGACAAGGTGGACTTCCTCACCAAAGGCCGGGCGTCGAACAATGAGGGTGCGCCCGACATCGACGAGGACTGAGTTCTTCCCGCAAACAACAAGGCTCCGATGGTTCGCGCCATCGGGGCCTTTTTTTTGTGCTCGCTGGCGTGAACGGCGGGGCGGGGCATCGAGCCCACACCCCGCCGCGGTTGAAGTGTCAGGCTGGGGAGAGCCGCTTGAGAGCATCGTCGATTCCGATGGTAAGCGATGCGCGGATGAGCTGCTTCAGTTGCGCAGGTTCGATCGTCTCGGCTCCGCATTCGAGAAGAACCTTGCCCAGCTCGCCGGCTGCTTCATCACGGAGCCTGGCCTCCTGTGCATCGAGTTCTTCGCGCTGCTCCCGCAGTTTTTTGAGCGCATTACGCGCGCTCGGTTTGGACCTGGCCATCAGATTGTCCTTTCGCTGGCCGTTGGTCCCCTCCACGCGCGACAGTGCCAGCATGGGGCCATGTAGGAAAACGGTTTTTGCCGCGATGCCAGTGCTTTTCACGCTGACGTTGGAGAGGTCTCTCTCGCAGAAAGTCCAAGTGTGATGCGGGCTTTGGGGCCGCGTCAAGGACGACGGGGCCCCACCATTTTTACCGGGCAAGCCCGGCAAAAATCGTTTCCCCCATCGCCGCTTCGCGGCCGCGCTATGCGCGGTCCCTGACCCGGCCCGTCACCCACATCCTCGCAGCTCCTGATGCGACGCATCGAACATCAGGAGGAAAGATCATGTACGCTTCACTGAACATCGCGCAGGGTTCATTCCAGGCAGATCAGGCAGCTTTCGTTGCCGCACTCGACAAGGCTCATGCCCGGTCCCTTCACAGCTACTTCACCCAATATGTCCTGACCGATGGTGAGGCAGGTTACATCGCGGTCGATGAGGGCGATTACGGCGCACTGCCCAAGGCCATGCTGGACCGGGTCATCGACACTGTGCCCGGAAAGCTGAGCGATGAATTCTGAGGCTACACACAAGGAGGAAGTCCGTCAGGGCTTCCTCCTTTCTTTTTGCTCGGGTCCCGTATCGTCCCTCCCCTGGGTTTCGCGCGAGCATTCCCTGCAGCATCAGTCCTCGGCGTCCGACACATCGAATTCCTCCAGCCGATCGGGCATGTCGAGCACCTTCATGGCCGCTGCTGAAATGGCCTCGGCCTTCGTCGGAAAGGCTTCCGCTGAACTGATCGACACGCCGCTCGAATAGGTCACGGTTGCCTGGAATCCGTTGCCTTTGGGCGTCGCGCTCAGTGTTACATCCGCCATAGCCATTCTCCTGGTGGGGTGCCCGCGACATCATTCTTCCTGCCAGCGGACTCGTCCGATCTTTAACACAATCGGCAAGCGAGCGGCATCGTCTTCATCCCTTGGTTTTGGGACTTCAAAACCGCCGATCCCGTGCTGGTCATGACACTGGGATCTACCCTCTAAGCTGGGGACGGAAGAGCACACCGTACGCGACAAATCGCAGGCGGTAGTCAGTAAAAATGATATTAAATACAGGGCGTTGATGGATTCTTGCAAAAATGGCTGCTTCTCAATCAGAAATGAATAGTCGCCAATTCGCCAATCGAATTTGATTGAAGGCAGCCAGAAAGGGCGCATTCCTGCGCATCTCACATGTTCTTGACATGTTCTCATTTCTGATTTAGACAATAACCGCCTTTCGCAGTGCGTTCCGGGCTCCTGACCACAAGGAGTCCGTGCATGACACGGCCAAAATCTCTCCAGGTACATGTCACCGTCGAGCTCGCTGAGCGGGTTCGTGCTGCAGCAAAGCGGCGCGAAATCAGCGTCAGCGAATGGATCCGGTCGCTGCTTTCGCAGGCATGCGAAAATGATGATCTTGCATCCAAGCTCGAAACATCGGTGGACCGCGTCAGCCGCCAATCGGTGTTCACAATGGTCGGCGTCGATGCCCTTCTCGCAGGGCATGCCGATCACGGTCTGCGTGAGCGAGCCCATCAGGCCTACGCGCGCAAATGCAAGGAACTGGGGCTCTCCGCAAACGCCGGCGAGGGAGGTTCCGATGAAGCGTAACCTCGTCAACTTCACGCGCGGAAGTCAGCTGCTCGGACACTTCAGCTTCATGTTTGCAGCAGGTCTCAAGGGGCCGCTGATCATCGCCGCCATCGGCATTTCCTGGACTAGCTGGTGGACCATTTCGGCAGGGCTGAGCGATCACGAAGCCTACCTCGTCTGGATGCGAATTTATGCTGCCATCTACGGCTTCATGGAGTTCGATCCGGCCAAACAGGTCGCACTCGAAACGGGGTTTGGAGGAACCGTCCAGCTCCCCATCATCATGCTCGATGCCTATCCGCCGGTGATCAATGCCTGGGATCATTTGCTCGACTTGCTGGGCGATGCTTTGGTGCGTTCGGCCTTGCTTCTCGTGCCGGCGTTCGTGCTGTTCTACTGGTTCGCAGCGCGCTTCGGCAGCCGTTCAAAAGAGCGCAAACATGAGCGCGGGGCCATGCTCGTTACACTACCGGAACTGGTCGATGAACTGCGCGGGCACAACCAGCGCGAGCGCGCCCGTGAGCTCTCGAGCGCCATGGGTTGGAAATGGCATCTGTGTTCGCCCAAGGAACTGTCTGCGGCATTTCCATACCGGCCCTCGCATCTTGCGACGGTTGTCTATCCCTGGCGGCTTGAACAGAGCCACGCCATGCTCATCGGGACCACCGGCATGGGCAAGACAGTCGCCATGTCGGACATGATTGCCGAAGCCCGCGCCAAGGGACAGCGCTGCGTCGTATTCGACCTAACCGGCGCTTTCATCGAACACTTCTACCAGGCCGACCGGGACATCATTCTGAACCCGCTCGACGCGCGCTGTCCCCAATGGAGCCTCTTCGACGAATGCCGCACCGAAGGTGAATTCTGGGCGGCAGCGGAAGCCCTCGTGCCCCATGACGGGGGCGGGGAGGCGCTGTTCTGGGTCATCGCGGCGCGTGCCTTGTTCGTCGAGTTCTGCCTCAAGCTGTTGGCTGAAGGACGGGGCACCAATGCTGCGCTTGCCCGCGAACTGATGACCGCTGATCTCTCGCGGGTCCACGCCATGATGCGAGGCACGATCGCCGATCCCCTGACTGCTCCTGAAGCCGCGCGCATGGCGGAATCGATCCGGGCAGTGTTCAACGTGAACGCCAAGGCGCTGAAGCTCCTGCCCACTTCCGGGCGCCGCTTTTCGGTCCGCGACTGGATCGAGGAGGGCGCCCATGACGACGAAGGCACTAACGCCAAAAGAAGTGGCTCGATGGTCTTCATCTCCGCGCGCTACGTCGACATGAGCGTGTGCGCGCAGCTGCTCACGCTGTGGCTCGATACGGCGATGAACACGCTGATGACGATGCCGCGCACCAAGGACCTCAAATGCTGGTTCTTCATCGACGAGCTGGGCGCGCTTCACCGGCTCCCCGCTCTCGAGAAAGGCCTGCAGACAGCGCGCAATTTCGGCGGCGCAATCGTCACCGGCATCCATGCCTACGCCAAGCTCAAGGAGGTCTACGGTGAGAACATGGCGATGACGCTTGCATCGCTTGCCCGGACCAAATTGATCCTCGGTACGGCAGACCGCGAGACAGCTACCTGGTGTTCCGACTTCATCGGTCATCGCCAGGTTCGCGACATGGAAGAAGGCTACACCTATGGCTACAACAATGCCCGCGACGCTGTCAGCCTGACGCCGCGCAAGCATATCGAGCCCTTACTGCTGCCTGACCAGTTAATGAACCTGCCGCGCCTGTCAGGCTTCATCAAATTCCCGGACGGCTTTCCTGCGGCGCCGGTCCGTCTGAAGCCGATAGACCGGGAAAGAATCGCGCATGTCTTCGTCGGTCGGGCCAAGGATCGAGAGCCAATCCGGCAGGTCGAAGGGAAGAGTGAAGGCGGCGAGACAGCTGCCAATCCCCCAGCAAACCAGAGCGAACATCCTTCGTCGAATGATGACGGGGCAGGCAAGCCTGTCGTCCCAAAGCAAGGTACTCTTCCGCTAGAGCCGGTAGTCGAGGCGGATGCCAAGCAATCACGCCAGCAGGCGGCGAAACGGGCAGAAAAGGACATTCCCGACGGCCCCAGGAAGCCGTCAGGCAAGTCCGGTCAGTCGCGAAAATCGTCGCCCAAAGCGCACGAGGCAACGCCGCGCAATTCCCGTCCATTGGTGCCCACGAATGCGGCGCTCCGCAAAGGCGATCATCCCGATGAGAAGCAGCCATCGAATAGCGTGAAGGAGGGACGCCGAAGCGACTTGCCGCGGGCCAATCCGCCCTCGGATAAGCCGCAAGCCGTCGACCGGACAGCCCAGCGCCAGCGAGAGGCAGAAGCCCGCAAGCTCATGCTCGAAGACGGCGTTCCCGAGCAGGATCAGCCTTCGCAAGAGGGGCCCGATCTCGGCGATTTCGAACTGTGACACACGAGGCAGACGCCGTCTGGCGGAGTGAGACCTGATGCTTTCTGTAGCCAATGTCCGTACCGCCGGCGGCGCTGCCAACTACTTTGCCGCCGACAATTACTATACCCGCGCCGATGCCGAGAGATCTGGTCAATGGCTTGGCAAAGGCGCGGAGGCGCTTGGACTGCGAGGCGTTATCGAAGCCTCGCAGTTTGAGGCCGTGCTCAAGGGCATGCTGCCCGATGGAAGCCGTGTCGGGAGCGACAACAGGGCCCGTCGCGCCGGCACCGACCTCACATTCTCGATGCCCAAGAGCTGGTCCATCCTTGCCCTCGTCGGCGGCGACAGGCGTATCCTCGATGCCTATGGCGCTGCCGTTCGCGAGACTCTGGCCTGGGCTGAGAAGAATCTCGCCGAAACCCGCATGGAGGTCCGAGGCAAGGAACGGGTGGTCGCGACGCGCAATCTCGTGATCGGGCTTTTCCAGCACGATACGAACCGCAATCAGGAGCCCAACGCGCACTTTCACGCCGTGGTTGCCAATGTAACCCAGGGGCCCGATGGCAAATGGCGAGCGCTGAGAAATGACAAGATCTGGGAGCACAACACGCTGCTCAATGCCATGACCATGGCGCGCTTCCGCTTAGCCGTAGAAAAGCTCGGCTACCAGGTTGGGGAATACGGCAAGCATGGCAATTTCGAAGCGGTGGGCGTTCCCAAACCCGTTCGTGATGCCTTCAGTTCGCGCCGTGCCGAGATCCTCGACAAGCTTTCGACGATGGAAGGCAAAGGCCTCGCGGCGCGCAATGCGGCCAATCTGATGACCCGGGCGGACAAAGGGCCGGTGGCAGACCGCCATGCTCTCGTGAACCAATGGCGCGAGGCAGCAGCACAGTTGGGCTTTGATCCGAGGCTTGTCATTTCACAGGCCAATGCACGGGCCGCCACCGACATTGGCTCTGTCTCCGGAATTGGAAACTCGGTGCGATCGATCGGCCAGCGGGCGCGGATGCTGGCTGCGACGTTTGCGGAGCGTCTGGGGCTACGTCAGGGCGACCCGCTTGTGCCGCGCGACATGGGGCGCCGGACGCCCGAGCAGATCGCCGCCGTTCATGCGGTCGCATCGGCGATCCGGCACTTGGGCGAGCGCGAGGCAGCGTTCTCGCGGACCGAGATATATCGCTCAGCGCTAGGCTTCGCCTTGCCCACCATGCTCCCCGACATCGAACACCGCATCGACCAGTTGCTGCGCCAGGGCCACCTGCAAAAAGGCAAGGGTGCAGATCGCAATCTTGTCACGACCCGCGATGCGATCGGCCTCGAACAGCGCATCATCGCCGCCGTCGAAGGTGGCCGGGGACATGGGACGGCGGTGGTCGAAGCTGATGTGGCCGGAGGGCGGCTACAGGCGCTCTCTCAGCTCAAATATGGCCTGACCTTGAACCCTGGGCAGGAGGGGGCAGGGCGCCTGCTTCTCGCTTCGCATAACCGAATTGTCGCTATTCAAGGCGTAGCTGGCGCCGGCAAGAGTACCGTCCTCAAACCTGTGGCCGACATCTTGCGCGAGGAAGGCAGGTCCGTGCTGGGGCTCGCAGTCCAGAACACGCTCGTGCAGATGCTTGAACGTGACACCGGCATTCCGTCGATGACGGTCGCGCGCTTCTTGCGCCAACATCGGGACCTTCTGGAAGGAGCAGACCAAGCGAGGCTTGCCGAGGCTCGCGCGTCTCTGCGCGGCACCACGGTGCTGCTCGACGAAGCCTCGATGGTCGGCAATGCCGACAAGGAAAAGCTGGTGCGCCTCGCCAATCTGCTCCAGCTCGACCGCTTCGCCAGCATTGGGGACAGGAAGCAATTGGGCGCTGTCGATGCGGGCAAACCTTTCGACGTCATGCAGCAGGCAGGCGTCGAAACCGCCATCATGAACTCCAATCTGCGCGCGCGAGAGAGAGCGCTGTGTGACGCTCAATATGCAGCGCAGGGCGGAAATATCGACGAGGCCTTGCGACATCTTGGCCCGCATGTCGTCGCGTCGGGAAATACAGCTGCCGTCGACGCCGCGGCGGCTTGGCTATCGCTTTCGCCTGCAGAGCGGGAGGTGACCGCGATTTATGCTTCGGGTCGCAACTTGCGCGGACAGGTGAATGAAGCCGTCCAAATCGGGCTCGAGGCCAATGGCGAATTGGGACCGGGTTCCTTGGCTCTCACAGTGCTGTCGCGCGTCAACCTGACGCGTGAGGAAATGCGCTATGCGCGCAGCTATGCTACCGGCATGGTGCTCGAAGTCGACCGCCGGCAAAGGGGGCAGGGGCTGCAGAAGGGCCGCTATGAAGTGGTCGAAACCGATCCGACCCGCGAACGCGTGATGCTGCAGAACGAGCGGGGCAAGCGCTTTGAATTCCGGCCGGGCCAAATGCGACCGCAGGGTGAGCAGGATCCACTGCGCCTGTTTGAGGTTCGCCCACTCGAAATCCACGATGGCGACCGCATTCGCTGGACGGCGACCGATCACAAGCGCGGCCTGCTCAACGCCGATCAGGCGCGCATCGTGGCGATTGATGGGAAGGGTGTTACGGTGAAAACCTCCCTTGGCGCCGAACACCGGCTGGGGCTGAGCGACCCCATGCTCGAGCGTCTTGATCTCGCTTACGCGCTCAACGCGCACATGGCGCAGGGCCTGACCTCCGACCGCGGGATTGCCGTCATGGACAGCCGCGAACGCAATCTCGCCAACCAGCAGACATTCCTCGTCACGATAACCCGCCTGCGCGATGGTCTGACCCTGTTTGTCGACAATGTGGGCAAGCTCGAAGCAGCTGTTGAGCGCAATCCGGGAATGAAACGCTCGGCGCTCGAAACGGTCAATCAGCTGCGCGATGCGGCAGCAATGGGCCAGGCGAAGGGCAAGGCGTCTGATCGTTCGCAAGAACCGGCTCGCGAGCCGCCCGAACTCGATCGCTCGATCACCAAGCCCTTCGAAATCGGGATCTGACACAGCGGATATCCGCATGGGTCCATATGGCACCGGTTGACTGTTAGTTCTTTTTTTGTTCTCATATCGACCATGTCCCGAATCGCCGATGAGATCCTGTTTACGCATATCGAGGTCGCGCTTGCGGTTGCGTCCGAAGCAACGCTTGTCGGGCTCGGTGCTGACGACCCGCGAACCCAGCGCAATGCTCGTGTCGATCTCGCGCGCCACCTGGTCGAACGCATGCAGGGTTTGGAGATCGAAGGAGAGGGGAATGCCAGCAGGAGCTCTCAGTCCACTCTCTTTCCAGGCGATCTCTCGCCGATGGGCTGACCAGCATTGAGATGTGGCTGAGGTAATACTGGCTTATTGCAGGCGCGTCGGGCGATCCTTTCCCATCAGCTCTGCAACGCGTTTGGCGATGGCTTTCCAAGTGGCGATGCCCGCCTCGTCCTGCGCCAGCGCGAGCGCGCCGATCTGCTCGGCGACATGAAGCGGTGCATTCTCACCATGGGTTTTCAGGACCTGGTTGGCACAGGCCCAGAGTTCCCAATCGCTCAACATCAGCCGAGACGTCCAACAAGGCCGAGGAAGAACGCGATCAAACCGTAGCCCACGACACTGCACGCCAAGAGAAGTTCAATATTGAATTTGGAGCGAGGAGGGCGAGGTTGTCCTGCTGGCCAGATCTGATCGCAGATGAGCTCGTTGAACCCGGCGCGGCGTCCGCAGACTTCCACTTCGCGTCCGAGCAACTGGCGGGCTCCACGCCTGGTGTCGAGCTCCCACACGCCGCCGCCCGAATGGAGTTCAAGTCCGAAGGGGCCTTCGGCAAGACGGCCTGTCAGACAGAGTTCCGGGCCTAGCGGCATGCAGGCCCTTTCCAGTAGCGATCCCAACGCAGCACAGTGCGTGTCTGGATCATCGAGCAGGAGAGATCGGCTCCGTTCGGCAGTCGGCAGGCGGCAGCCGTCCGGTTGCCGCCTGCCGAACCTTCCGACCGGCATGTCAATCTCGGTCCACGAACCACGACGTGCCCTGTCGAGACGGTCCCTCGAGGGCCGCCAAGAAGATCGACGAGCGCGTCGCGCGCTTCGATAGCCGACGCGTCGGGGCAGGGCTGGTTGGTCCGGCATGTTCCGTTTATTTCGCGCGCTGCAATCCCGGCGATGCGGACATGGGGACCTTCGGCGCACCATATGGGCCCATCGCCATCCCAGACATGCGTGGGTGTGCAGGTAAAGGTCTGGCCGGCAGCGACGATCGAGGCAGCGAGGAATGCAAGCATTGGCGAGCTACCTAGCGAAGCGCGCGGCCGAACCAAAGCACACGGCCGACGATATTGATCGTCCGCTTCTCCAGTCCGCGCCAACTGGGATAGGCCGGATTGTCGCTGAGCACCGAGACGCGCTTGCCTTGCGGCTCGATAGCGACCCGCTTGACGCTGAGCATGTCGTCCATGCGCAGCACATAGATCCCGTCGCGCAGCCGCGACTGTCCATCATTGAGATCGACCATGACTTCATCGCCGTCATGTAAGGTCGGCTCCATCGAATCCCCGTGCACGGCGATGATCGACAGGCTCGTCGCTTTGCTTGCGGTCAGGCGGCGCAGCCACTTCTCGTCGAACCCGAACTGGGCGCATTTGGATTCCATCTCTGCCAAAGCGCCGTGCCCTGCCGAGGCTTCGACATCAAGGACCGAGACATGGACCAGTTCGACGACCGGGCCGGATCGCCGTTCGGGAGCGCCGAGGATCTTCTCGTCTACTCCGAAGAAGCGGGCGAGCACGGAGCGGTCCTGCTCGTCCAACTGCCGGGGACTGCCGCGGCGGATGTATTGCTGGATGTAGGCCGCGTTGCGTCCAAGAAGGCGGGAGATTGAGGAGTAATTACAGCCTCGTTGCTGGATCAGATCATCCAGGGCTTTGCGTGCATCTTCCATCGCTGCGGGTCCTATCGCATCCGTCTAGGAAATTCGATCCTAGACTCTAGGAAGCCTTCCTAATAAGAACATACCAAGAACACAAGCGGAAAGCGAGTCGAAGGCGATGGAACTCCTGGACCAGATTGAGGGCTATTTGGCGCGAAGCGGTACGAAGGCCAGCATGTTTGGTAGGCAGGCCGTCGGGGACCCCCGTTTCGTGCAGGATCTGCGCGAAGGGCGTCGACCCAGGCGCAAGACAACGCAACGTGTTCTTAATTTTCTCGTGTCTACAGAGGGCGTTGCGTCCACACTATCGGATCGTGTCGACATGTTAGCGGATTAGATTCGCATTGCCTTAATCACATCCGTACAGTAGGTGTGCCCATACAGAAACTGGTCAGTCCAGCTTTTGTGGGGGCTACGGGGTATGGACGGCGAATCAGGATTACGAAGAGGGGTCGAGAGCAGGCTGGAATTCATCGAATTCCGGTTGTTCTGGGAAGGCCACGTAAACCGAAGCGACATCGTCGAGACATTCGGGGTTTCGATCAATCAGGCGTCAGCCGATCTCAACAGATATCTGGGTCTGGCCGAGACCAACATGGTCTACGATAAAAGCGCCCGGACCTATGTGCGAAGCTCTTCCTTCAAGCCAATCTTCCATAAGCCTGACGCCGAGAGGTATCTTACCCAGATCCGGTCGATAGCTGACGGGATCATTACGCCTGACGATGCCTGGATCGGCAGGGTTCCGGGGTTTGCTTGCGCGCCAACACCTGCCCGCGGTGTGTCTGCACCCGTCCTCAGAGCGGTCGTGACCGCGATCAAGCGCAAGGAAGCACTCGAGGTCCTCTATCAGTCGATGTCCTCGCCGGATCCGTCCTGGCGCTGGATCGCGCCGCATGCCTTGGTCTTTGACGGGTTCAGATGGCACGCCCGTGCCCACTGCGTCCGTAGCGGTGAATTCAAGGACTTCGTCCTGTCCCGCATCGGTGAAACGCGAGCGAGCAAGGCTTCCGATGTCGCAGCTTCGCGAGATGCCGATTGGCATTGTGACGTTGACCTTATCATCGCACCCCACCCCGATCTTAGCGTTGGTCAACGAAAGGCAATCGAACTCGATTATGCCATGGATCGGGGCAGGGCGACGATCCCGGTCAAGCGCGCGCTCCTCTACTACGCACTAAAGCGCCTTGGGCTCGACACGGACCCGTCGGCTCGGCGACCTCAAGATCAGCAAATTGTTCTTTTGAACGCGGACCAGGTGCTGGCTCAGAACGCGGGGGGAGCCAACCGATGATCCGAAAGACGAGCAGCTCAAAATATCGGATGTCTTTTGGTACGGGAGGTCTCTTCCTGAACGAGAGTGTTGCCATCGCGCGTCTCTATCAGGAACTCGGCGACTGGACTGCGGTCAAGAAAGCTGCGGGCGAGCAGGGCGTCATACCATTCCGCAAGCAATCGTCGGTAACTCGCTCTGTCCGGGAGATCGCCAACCGCCTTGAGGTCCTCAAGGCGCATGAAATCGATCTGCTTTGCCATGGCGATCACGCAGATCAGCTGTCGGTTCTCTGGCTGGCTCTGTGCAGGGGCTATCGGTTCATCGGCGAATTCGCCGTCGAACTACTGTCCGAGCGCTTCCTGAGCTTCCGCACCCACATCACCTACGACGACTTCGATGCGTTCTATGCGGGCAAGGCTGAATGGGAGCCCGAGCTTGAAGCCATCAGCGCCTCGACCCGCGAAAAACTGCGTCAGATCCTGTTTAGGCTCATGAGGGAGGCGGGGATCCTCAACCAGGAGGATCATATTTGTCGGGCGCTACTCTCGCCGAGCTTCATGGCCCTGATGGCGCAGTGCGACCCGCATGAACTGCGATATTTCCCGGGCGCGGAGCTCGGCGGGCAAAGGGGTGCCTGATGACAAGAGATACAAACACGATGACGCCCCGGGAGCGTCAGGACCATTTACTGGAAGTCGTATCAAGCCAGCGCTTTCTCAGGAAGCTGGGCCTGGGGAACGAGGTTCCATTCTTCATCTGCCCTTTCCCGGCTGGCGACGCTGTGGACATGGAACAGGTGCGGGCCCAGCTGGTCAGGCAGCTGGCCAATCGCGGCGTCACGGTGCTGGATATCAACCTCTATGATCTGGCGATCGAAATGCTGCGCGAGCGCGGAATCTGGGATGAGCTGATCGCTGCCGAGCAAGGTGTCACGAAAGACGAGCTCAAAGAGCTTCTACAAAACGTCTTGGATCCCGAGACGCACCTCATACCTGAAATTGGCAAAAGGCTGGCAAGCCAATCGTTTGACGTCCTGTTCCTTTCCGGCGTGGGTGAGGTCTTCCCCTATATCCGTTCGCATAACGTGCTGAACAATCTGCAGAGCACGGCCAAGGAAAAGCCGACGCTGATGTTTTTCCCTGGAAACTACACGCACGCCTTAGCCAGCGGGGCCTCGCTGGATCTTTTCGGAATTCTGCACGACGACAAATATTATCGTGCATTCAACATCTTCAATTACGAGGTCTGAGGGGGCCGGTATGACCATTTTGCGCGACATATTCGAGAAACCCGTCGACCGTCCGATTGAAGGCGTGATCAAGGCAGACGATGACGCGAGCCTGCGGATTGAGCTCGAAGAGTATGTTCTTACCAACGAGATCGAGAAGCAGATCGAGAAGTTTCTCGACGCCTACAAAAATTACACGACTGCCAATGGCGTCTGGATCTCCGGTTTTTTCGGCTCGGGTAAATCGCACCTTCTCAAGATGCTCGCGATGGTGCTCGAGGACCGCAAGGTCGACGGAGCCACGGCCTATGACCTATTCAAGGACAAGTGCGCGGACAACGAAATCCTCTCAGCCGACCTCAAGCGTGCCGTAGCAATCCCTTCGAGGAGCATCCTTTTCAACATCGACCAGAAGGCCGATGTCATTTCCAAGGACCAGATCGATGCGCTGTTGTCGGTCTTCCAGAAGGTCTTTGATGAGGCCTGCGGCTACTATGGCAAGCAAGCCCACATTGCACAGTTCGAACGCGATCTCGATAGCCGCAATGTCTACAGCGCTTTCCAGCAGGCCTATCAGGCGATTGCAGGCAAACCTTGGGAGCGTGGGCGGGAGCAGGCTCTGCTTGAGGGCACAAACATCGCCAAAGCTTATGCGCAGGCAACCGGTGCCGACGCGTCCGAGGCCGCCGGGATTCTCAACAAGTATCGCTCAGATTACAAGGTTTCGATCGAGGATTTCGCCGACAAGGTGAAGGCTTACATCGACGTTCAAGGCAAGGATTTCCGCCTCAACTTCTTCGTCGATGAGGTCGGCCAATACATCGCCGACAACGTCAAGCTCATGACCAACCTCCAGACGATCGCTGAGAGTCTGAACACCAAGTGCCGTGGGCGGGCCTGGATTATCGTAACCGCGCAGCAGGACATGAATGCCGTCATTGGCGACATGAACGAGCGTCAGGAGAATGACTTTTCCAAAATTCAGGCGCGTTTTGCCAACCGGATGCCGCTCAACAGCGCGGACGTCGCAGAGGTGATCCAGAAGCGTCTGCTGAAAAAGACAGAGCTGGGGGTTGAGAGCCTCTCCGATCTGTACCGCCGCGAGAGCAACAACATGCGTACGTTGTTCGATTTTGCGGATGGTTCGATCCATCTGAAGAACTTCGATGACCGTGACCACTTCATCCACAGCTACCCGTTCATCCCGTACCAGTACCCATTGTTCCAGATGGCCATCCAGGGGCTGTCGCAGCACAACGCATTTGAAGGCCGGCACAGTTCGGTCGGCGAGCGTTCGATGCTGGGCGTGTTCCAGGAGGTTGCCATTCATCTAGCTGAACTGGAGCTTGGCCAGATCGCGACCTTCGATCTCATGTTTGAGGGGATACGCACGGCACTCAAATCCAGCGTTCAGCAATCCATCCAGATTGCCGAACGAAACCTTGGGGACGAGTTTGCCACGCGCATTTTGAAGGCCCTGTTTCTCGTCAAATATGTGAAGCCGTTCAAACCAACGGCCCGCAACATCGCCATCCTCATGCGCGAGAAATTTGACGAGGATGAAACCGCGCTCAAACGCCGGGTCGAGACGGCACTGAGCCTGCTTGAGCAAAACACCTACATCCAGCGCAATGGCGACCTCTTCGAATTCCTGACCGACGAGGAAAAGGATGTCGAACAGGAGATCAAAAACGTCGATGTCGACGCCACCGAGGTTGCTCGGGAGTTGGAGGCGCTGATCTTTGACGGAGTCATCAAGGACCGCAAGATCCGCCATGACGGAGCAGCCCATGACTACTCGTTTGCCCGCAAGCTCGACGACCGCCTTCAGGGACGGGATTACGAGCTCTCGATCAATGTAGTCACGCCTTTCCACGAGCACAGTGGCAATGCCGAGGCGCTGCGTATGGGCAGCATGTCAAACGACGAACTGGTGATCCTGCTCAAGGCAGACGACCGCTTCGCCCGTGACCTGGTGATGTACAAGCAGACAGAGAAGTATGTCCGCCAGACCCGGGCGACCGCTCCCCAAGCCTCGATCGAACGGATCATCAGCGAGAAGGGGCAACAGAACGCGAACCGCTACAGAGATCTTTCAACTCGGGCGAGAACGCTGGTCGCGGAGGCGCAACTATTCGTGCGCGGCGAGGAACTGGATTTGCGTGGTGAGGATCCGCAGGCGCGAGTCCGGCGTGCATTCCAGATGCTGGTCGACAAGGTTTATACCAATCTGCCGATGCTGCGCGGGGCGACCTATGCCGAAACTGATATCGGCCGCTTCCTGAGGCAGACCAATGACGGGGCGCTGGTCTCGGGTGCCAGCAACCTGACCGAAGCCGAGCAGGAAATCCTGAATTTTGCGCAAGGCAACGTCCGTACCGGTGTTCGCACGTCGGTGAAGGCGATCGTCGAGAAGTTCGAAGTCAAGCCCTATGGCTGGCCCAATGCCGCGATCCTCTGCACTGTCGCCAGCCTCTTTGCCCACGGCAAGCTGGAAGCCCGCTCGGATGGCGCGCCGCTGGAAGGAGATGCACTGGAAAAGGCGCTGAAGAACGCACATGCGCTGGCGAACATAGTTCTCGAATTGCAGGTGGAGTTCACCGCTAACCAGGTGCGCACCCTGCGGGAATTCCATGCCGAGATGTTCGACAGCCAGCCTGTCGCTTCCGAGGCAAAGGCCCTGGGCAAGGAAACGGGAGAGGCTATCACGAAGCTGCTGGCTGAACTGGTAGCGCTAGAGGCCCAACTCCAGGATTACCCCTTCCTCGCGGCGATCACGCCGGTCACCGCGAAGCTGCGCGAGGTGGAGAACAAGGCCTATGGCTGGTATTTCACCGACCTCCCCCGGCATGAAGACGCATTGCTCGATGCGAAGGAGCAGGTGATTGACCCTCTCCGACGCTTTATGGGCGGGGCCCAGCGCAAGATCTATGATGAGGCCCGCAACTTCCTCGCCGAGCAGGTAACGAACCTGTCCTATACCGGCAGCACTCAGGCCGAAGCGATCCGGGCGGTTCTGGCCGATCCGCTCTGCTACAAGGGCAATGCCATCCAGCAGGTGAAAGCGGAGCTCGACAAGCTGCGTGCCAATGTCGATGCCTTGCTGGTGCAGGAGCGGGACAGTGCTCTTAAGGGTCTGGCCGAGCTCAAGGCCAAGATTGAGGCCGTACCAGAATTCGCGCAGCTGGATGCCGCAGCCAAGGCTGGGATCCTCACCGAGTGCGAGGTCGCCGAGACCAGCGTTCGCAATACCAAACTGGTGGCAATGATCCGTGAGCGTACCGCCAATTTCCGATCCGAAGCCTATCCAGCATTGCTTGGGAAGGTTGCCCGGCTGGCAACGCCGCCGGCGCCACCCGCACCTCCTGCCACCGAGCCGCCCGAGTCGGAAGAAAGCAAGGTGCGTGAGGCACCAGTCGGAGGGATTACGCCGCAGCCAGCTCCTGCTCCCTCGCCCGTGGAATATGTCTCGACCGCCAATCTCAAGGTCAGCTTCGCGAGCCCGTATCTCGCCAGCGAGGCGGACGTTGAAACGTACCTGCAATCCTACCGCGAAACCCTGCTCGCTGAAATTCGCAGCGGCAAGAGGATCACGGTCTGATGATTGCAGGCATTGAAATCGAGAATTTCACGGTGTTCGGGGGCCTGGATATCCCGCTCTCGCCGCGCATCAACGTGATCATCGGTTCGAACGGAACCGGGAAAACTCATCTGCTGAAGGCAATCTACGCGTTGGCGATCGCAAGCCAGCCGGCATCGGCGGTGGAGGGCTCAGAGAAGGACATCGACACGCAGTTGACGAACAAGCTTCTGCGCGTGTTTTCTCCGGGCGAGAGCAGAATTGGTGCTTTACGAGCTCGGGGGGCATCTGGAGGAGCCAGGCTGTGCCTGAAGGGAAGCGATGACACCCAGGTCACCGTTTCATTCAACAGTAGGTCCAAGGGCGTCCAATTAGAGAGGGACGCTCGCTCCGAAGCGCAGTCCCGCCCCGTGTTCATCCCGACGAAGGAGGTACTGTCTCTCGTTCGCGCCATGCAGGACCCAAATCATGATCGGGCGACCGTCGAGATGATTTTCGACGACACGTATCTCGACCTCGCCGCACTCCTCGCCAACCCTGGCTTCGAGGATGAGGCCGCTAGCCTGGCAGAGGACCCCAGGCTCTCGAACATCGTCCGCGAATTGGTCGCCCTCGTCGGGGGACGATACCGCTGGACGAATGACGGCGGGTTTCAGTTTGAACCCGGGGGGTACCAAGAGAGGGCCGATCCGGAGCGGTCGCGCGCCAAAGCTGCGCAAATGTATCAGGACTCCACAGTCCTCCGGTTTGTCTCCAAAGGCGGGGATCCTCTGTCCAGCGGCATGACGGCGGAAGGCTATCGGAAAATTGGCGTCCTGCACCGCCTGCTCTGCAATGGAGCGATCAACCCGGGAAGCACCGGCATCGTCTTATGGGATGAGCCGGAGGCAAACCTGAATCCCGCGCTCATAAAAGAGGTGGTTCAGGTACTCCTCGAACTATCGCGCAACGGCCAGCAGATCATTCTGGCTACGCACGATTATGTCCTGTTGAAATGGTTCGATTTGCTCATGGACAGCGGCAAAGAGGATCATATCCGGTTCCACGCCCTTCGCCGTGACGATGGAACTGACAGCCTCACTGTCGAGACCTCCGAGAACTACTCTCTGATTTCCAAGACGGCAATTTCAGACACCTTCGCCGAGCTATTCGACGAAGACGTGGCGCGGGCACTTGGGGGAGCGAAGCATTGAGGTTGTATAGAGCAGAGCCGGATGCCGATCTGGAATTCTCGTTCCCCAAGGAACTCGTTTGTGACGAACTGGACCGCCAGGGCGTGAAGCTGCCGGTCCAGATGAAGTTTGTGGATCTCGTCATCGAAAGAGATGAGGACATCCTGCTGGTCGAGATCAAGGATCCGTCAAACAAGCAGGTGCCGGATGCAGAGCGGGCGAGCTATTTCAAGCGGTTGTCGGACAATTCGATTCTTACGCAGGAGCTGACTCCCAAGGCCCGCGGCTCCTACACGTTTCTCCACCTGATGGAGCGCGACGCCAAGCTGTTCAAGTATGTGGTTCTGCTCGGGCTGGATGCCTTCAATCCAGCGGATCAGCGGGCGCTTCTCACCGGCTTTAAGGATCGGCTCCTGGCTGACATCCGCTGCGAGACGGACACGCCGTGGCGGCGCCAACACATTGCGGACTGCGTCGTGCTTTCCGTGGACATCTGGAACAAGACTTTCGCCGACTGGCCCGTGACCCGGGTTTCCGCAGCGGCCGCAAATGGAGAGGCAGCTGCCTGATGGATACCTCGAAGCTCAAGAAATTCGCGCAGTTTGCCCGCCGCGCCCTGATCACGCAGGTCAGCGCCAAGCTTGAATCCGTCCTCGCAGAAAACTCGGCAGCCCGGCGCGAGCATCCTGATGCCATGAGGAAGCTTGAAGCGGCTATCGCCAAGGACGGTAAAGATCAGGTGGTTGAGCGGGTCGCGTACACCTGGTTCAATCGCTTCTCGGCTCTGCGTTTCATGGACGTGAATGAGCTGAGCCCGGTTCGCGTTGTATCGCCTGTCGCCGGTCAGTTCCAGCCAGAGATCCTGGCCGAAGCCAAGGCTGGGCATATGGACGAGGGCCGCGTGCCTGACAGGGTCCGCGAACAGGTCCGCAGCCTGCTGGATGGCCGCACGCCCAGTGCGGATGCCCAGACCGAGGCATATCGGCTACTCATCGTCGCCATCTGTAATGATCTGCACAAGACGATGCCGTTCCTGTTCGAACGGATCGACGACTACACAGAGCTGCTTCTGCCCGACGACCTTCTGTCGAACGCCTCGATCCTCGCCTATGTGCGCGAGGCGATGACGCCGGACGTTTGCGAGGACGTTGAGGTTATCGGCTGGCTCTACCAGTTCTACATCTCGGAGAAGAAGGACGAGGTTTTTGCCGGGCTGAAGAAGAACAAGAAGATCACGGCGGAAAACATTCCGGCGGCGACACAGCTTTTCACCCCGCACTGGATCGTGCGCTATCTGGTCGAAAACTCGCTGGGACGACTGTGGTTGCTGAATCGCCCGAACTCAACGCTGGCGGCGAAGATGGATTATTACATCGCGCCGGAAGAGATAGAGACCGATTTCCTGCGCATTTCCCGTCCAGAGGATATTCGCATCTGCGATCCGGCCTGCGGATCGGGCCATATGCTGACCTATGCCTTTGATCTTCTTTACGCGATCTATGAGGAAGAGGGGTATGAGGCGACCGAAATCCCCGGGCTGATCCTGATTCATAACTTGTACGGGATCGAGATTGACGACCGTGCGGGCGCGCTGGCGGCGTTTGCGCTGGCGATGAAGGCGGCGACCAAGCTCGGAAGGCGTAAGTTCCTACGGCAAGCCGTTCAGCCCAACATCTGCGTGCTGCAGGATGTGCGTTTCACGCCATCCGAGATGCAGGACGTTGCCGCCGTGGTGGGCAGCGATCTGTTCACCGCCGATTTTCGCGAGACGATGGGACAGTTCGAGCAGGCCAAGAATTTCGGTTCGCTCATCGTGCCGAAACTGCGTGATCCTGCCGAGGTGGCCCGGGTTGTACGGCTCAAGGATTTTGGAGGCGATCTGCTGCTGCGCGAGGTGCAGGAGCGTGTCCTGAAGGTGCTGGAGATGGCCGAGGCCCTCTCGCCCAAATACCATGTGGTGGTGGCGAACCCGCCCTATGCTGGCGCGAAGGGATTAAATCCTGCCGCACAAGCCTTCCTCAAAGAACTATACGCCGAGGCGAAATACGATCTTTTTTCGGCTTTCATCGAGCGGGGGGGGACGCTGGTAACAAATAGCGGCTTCAACGCCATGGTGACGATGGAAAGCTGGATGTTTCTATCATCATTTGAAAGGTTCAGGTCAGGTATTCTGTCCGAGTTCAACATCCAATCGCTTGTGCATATGCCCTACTCTGGCAAGGGCGGAACAAGTATGGGAATTAACTTCGGCACTTCAGCCTTTGTCCTCGAGAAGTCTGCTAACCCCAGCCTCGAGGGCACCTATTGCTGCATCAGATATTACGAAACGAACGAATCAGGCGTTCCTCATGAATTCCCGACAATAAACGAACGCTTTACTAAAGTTTCTCCGAGAGAACTCACGAAACTCCCTGGGACACCAATATCATACTGGGCATCTGATGCGGTTCGTGCCGCTTTCGAGACCGGCGTGCCACTTAAGTCGGTGGGCGATACCCGCCAAGGCATGGCAACGAGCGACAATGGTCGCTTTCTACGGGAGTGGTTCGAGGTATCAATTGACCGTTCATGCCTGGATGCTCGAAATCATGAAGAGGCTAAATCTTCAAAGAAAAAGTGGTTTCCGTACAATAAGGGCGGAGCTTTTCGGAAGTGGTATGGGAACTCTGAACACTTTATAAATTGGGAAAATGGTGGATTTGAAGTTCTGGATTATGCGGCGTCTCTATATGGCAGTCCGACGCGGACGATAAAAAGTATGTCAGAGTATTTTAAGCCATCTATAAGTTGGTCAAAGGTGACAAGTGGTGGCTTCTCAATGCGCCACTTTCCTGCCGGCTATCTATTTGATGTAGCGGGCTGCTCTATATTCGCTGAAAAAGAGGATAATCTAAATACCCTGCTTGGATTTACGAATTCTCCAGTAGCGGTTTCAATGCTGGAGAGCACTTCCCCGACGCTAAACTTCGAGGCCGGACAATTAGCCCAGTTGCCGGTTTTTAAGGATCACTTTCAAAAAAGCTTTGGCGCTATCGCTGAGATACTCGTCAATATGACGAAATCCGATTGGGATGCCTACGAAACCTCCTGGGATTTCAAGACGCTACCGCTTCTTGCACCCGATCTGCGCGGAGAGACGCTGCGCGACACATATTCGCGCCTCCGCACCTATTGGCAAGACTTGACTGTCGGGATGAAGCGACGGGAGGAGGAGAGCAACCGCATCTTCATTGAGGCCTATGGCATGGCTGACGAACTCACTTCTGAGGTGCCGCTGGAGGAAGTAACTCTCACCTGTAACCCGACCTATCGGTATGGCGGCAAGTCCACTTCGGAGGAGTTAGAGGTACGGCTGCTATCAGATACCATCGCCGAGTTCCTGCATTATGCCGTTGGCTGTATGTTCGGTCGCTACAGCCTCGATATACCTGGCTTGATCCTCGCCAATCAGGGCGAAACGCTTGCTGAATATTTCGCTCGCGTACCACAGCCCACATTCAAACCGGATGCCGACAATGTGATCCCGGTGCTGGACGGGGACTGGTTCGCTGACGATATCGCCGAACGTTTCCGTAAATTTCTACGGGTGACCTTCGGCGAAGCGAAATTTCAGGAAAACCTGGCCTTCATCGAAGGCGCGCTGGGCAAGGACATCCGCAAGTGGTTCACCCGCGATTTCTATGACTACCATGTGCGTCGCTACAAGAAGCGTCCGATCTACTGGATGTTCGCCAGCCCCAAAGGCAGCTTCCAGGCATTGATCTACATGCACCGCTACCGGCCGGACACGGTCAGCGTGGTGCTGAACGATTATCTGCGCGAATACCGCAACAAGCTGGAGGCCCACCGCAAGGCCCAGGAGGCGCAGAGCATCAATTCCGAAGTCACGCCCGCCCAGCGGACCAAGGCGCTGAAAGAGGTAGGCGAGGCAACCAAGGTGATCGAGGAGCTCGATGGCTACGAACGCGACGTGCTCTACCCGCTGGCCACGCAGAAGATCGAAATCGATCTCGATGATGGGGTGAAGTCCAACTACCCGAAGTTCGGCGCTGCGCTCAAACCGATCAAGGGCTTGTCGGATGCGGGTGCCTGAGCATGAATGATCGCATCGCCAAAGGCCTGGGAGCGGCTTTCGACCGTCACCGCATCGTATTCTGGACCGACACGGCCCGGGAACTGCGCGAGACGTTCGAGACGCTGGAGTTGCCGGGCGTCGAGAAGATCGCGCTCGCCAACAACGAATTCGCGGTGAAGCACCGGATCCTCCGCGAAGCGCCACAGGGTCGGTTCCTGATCTACCGCGAAGGGCCGGAACCGGCGTTGATCGACAACTGGCTGCTGGATGTGCAGTTGGCCCACGGCATGTTCAAGGCTGACCAGGCGGCCCTCTGGCTGTCCGAACTGGGCCTCGGGCTGGGGCTTGAAGATGTGGTGCGCGCCCATGCGGAGTTCTTCCGCTCGGCCCGCAGGCTCGAACAGCTAAAGCGATTTGCCCGCAACGACGACACGGCCAGCGCGTTGCGCCTGAAGATGCTAATTGTCTGCGCCGGTGGCGAAGGCGGGTTCGATTCCGTTGTCGAGAGACTGCTGGCCGACCTCGCGGTGGAAACCGACGAAGCCATCCGCCTGATCGAGCGGGCCGGGCTTGGCGCCTTCCTGTGGGACCAGATGGGGCGGCACTATGGCTATACGGCCGTTCAGCCCAGCGTTGAGGATTTCGCGGTCTCTCTGTTCAAGGCCTGCTATGCCATGGGGCTGGGAGAGGCGGGAGGCCTCTCTCCCGAGGCGCTGGTCTTCTTCCGCCGCTGGAAGAACAACCGTCACGCGGCTCAGGCCTTCGAGGCGCTGTCCTCCTCCTATGCCAGTGTGCTGGGCGTGCAGACCGATCTTGAAACGCGCGATTTCCGGCACCTCATCGAGCTCGACTATTTCGAGGACATCGATCGGGCGATCATCGTCGCACTCGTGCGCGGGGTCGCGGCGCGAACGCTTGCCGCAGGAGATGTCGCAAGCTGGATCCGCCAGCGCCGCCAGAGCTACTGGTACGACCGTTTCCGCGATCTCTATGAGGCGGTCGGCTACGCGGCTGAATTCCACGCGGCAATGGCGCAAGTGAACCTTGGCATGACCAGCCTTGCTGAAGGGGTCAGCCGCTATGCTGGGGCTTGGTTCCGCATCGACCAGCTCTACCGCAAGTTCATCTATCACATGCAAAAATCGGGTCAGGCTAGCCTGATGGCCGAGCTTTATGAGCAGGTGGAGAACCATTATGTGAACATCTACCTGCTGCGCCTCAATGACAGCTGGCAGGTCCATGTCGATGCAGCACCTAAGTGGGATGCGTCGCCTGTGCCGGCCCAACGGACATTCTATGCCACCCACGTCGCCCCTTATCGGCAGAAGGACCAGAAAATCTGCGTCATTGTCTCGGACGCCATGCGGTATGAGGTGGCCGAGGAGCTCTTGGCGCGGGTCCGTGGGCTCGATCGTTATGACGCAGAGATCGAACCGATGCTGGGATCGCTGCCGACTTATACTCAGCTCGGGATGGCGTCGCTGCTTCCCAACCGGGATCTGCAGATCGCTGACAACGACACCAGCGCGGTGATCGTTGATGGGCAGAGCTCGCAGGGGACCGAAAACCGGAAGAAGATCCTCGCTCAGGGGCGCGAGGGGGACCGGACGACCGCGCTACTAGCCGACGACCTCCTAAAGATGCAGCGAGACGACTACCGCGCGCTGTTTCGCGATCACGACGTCATCTACGTGTATCACAACCTGATCGATGCGACCGGCGACAAACCGGCCACGGAGGATCGCGTATTCGAGGCTGCCGAAAAGACGCTCGACGAGCTGGTCCAGCTCGTCAAAAAACTGGCGGCCGCCAATGCCAACAACCTGCTGATCACTGCAGATCATGGCTTCATCTACCAGCACCGGCCTATCGACGAGAGTGACTTTTCGGTCTCGGAAGTGGTGGGTGAGACCATCTTGTTCCGAAACCGCCGGTTTGTCCTTGGCCATGGACTAAAACCCCAACAGGGGCTCAAGCACTATCAGCCGGAAGAGGCGAGGTTGCAGGGTGATGTCGAAATCCTGATTCCGAAGTCGATAAACCGGCTGAGGCTGAAGGGCTCGGGAAGTCGCTTCGTGCACGGTGGCGCCACGCTGCAGGAGGCTGTGGTTCCTGTTGTCCGGGTAAACAAGAAGCGTCAGAGTGACACGTCCACTGTTGACGTCGAAATCATTGGCAGCACAAATCAGGTCATTACCGCTAGCCAGATCTCGGTCAGGTTCTACCAGTCCGTTCCTGCCACGGAGAAAACGCAGGCACGCCGTCTCCGCGCCGGAATATTCTCGCAGTCGGGTGAACTGATTTCAGATAGCCATGAACTCGTCTTCGATTTCCGATCGGAGAATCCCCGGGAACGCGAGCACCCGGTCCGCTTCCTGCTGTCCCGTAAGGCCGACGACTGCAACGGCCAGGAGGTGGTCCTGCGGCTCGAAGAGCAGCATGGGGAGACGTCGCATTACAGCGAATTTCGGAGCGCGCGCTACATCCTGCGCCGTAGCTTCACCAACGACTTTGATTTCTGAGGGGCCAGCATGACTGCACTGGACGACAAGATTAACGAACGCTTTCCAGGTCTTGTGGTCCGCAAGGACCTGGTGAAGGCGGTCAAGGGCAACGCGATCGTTCCGACCTACGTGTTGGAATATCTGCTCGGCCAATATTGTGCGACCAACGATGAGGCGTCGATCCAATCAGGCATCGAGACAGTTCGGGAGATCCTGCGAAAGCACTACGTCCATCGCAATGAGGCTGGACTCATCAAGTCCAATATCCGCGAAAAAGGTCGCTGGAAAATCATTGATCGGATCAGCGTCGCCCTCAATGAAAAGAGCGATACCTACGAAGCAAGCTTTGCCAATCTTGGCATATCCAAGGTCCTGATCGATTCCGGAACCGTAAAGACCCATCCCAAGCTTCTGGTCGGAGGGGTCTGGTGCATTGCCGATATCGAGTACGACTATACTGAGGACAAGAACGTCACGCCGTGGATCCTTGGCTCGATGAAGCCGATCCAGCTGTCGCATTTCGACTATGATGCCTATCTGGAAGCCCGCAATGGCTTCACAACCGACGAATGGATTGACCTGCTCTTCCAGACCGTCGGCTTCGACCCAGAGATGTTCGGCCGCCGATCCAAGCTGATCCAGCTGATGCGGCTGATCCCGTTCGTCGAGCGAAACTACAATCTCATCGAGCTGGGACCCAAAGGTACCGGCAAGTCGCATATCTTCTCGGAGTTTTCGCCGCACGGGATACTGATCTCGGGCGGTGAAGTGACCGTGCCGAAGCTTTTTGTCAGCAACAGTTCGGGCAAGCTGGGTCTCGTGGGTTACTGGGACGTTGTCGCGTTGGACGAATTCGCGGGCAAGCAGAAGAAGGTCGACAAGGCGCTCGTCGATATCCTCAAGAACTACATGGCAAACAAGACTTTCTCCCGTGGTGTCGAACCGCTCGGAGCCGAGGCGTCGATGGTTTTCGTCGGGAACACAAAGCACACAGTTCCCTACATGCTCAAAAACACTGACCTGTTCGATGAACTGCCGGACAAGTACTACGATTCTGCCTTCATTGACCGTCTGCATACCTACATCCCTGGCTGGGAGGTTGGCGTGATCCGCGGTGAGATGTTCTCGAACGGTTACGGCTTTGTCGTCGATTACCTTGCCGAAATCCTGCGCCATCTGCGCAACGACGACTATTCGGATCGCTACCGGTCCAATTTTGATCTGTCGTCGGATATCTCGACCCGTGACCGGGATGGGGTTCACAAGACATTTTCCGGGCTGATGAAGATCCTTTTCCCATCTGGCGAGGCGACGCCGGATGAAATGGAGGAGATCCTGAAACTTGCCTTGGAAGGCCGCAAGCGGGTCAAAGACCAGCTCATGCGGCTCGACACGACCTACCCGGAAGTGGATTTCTCATTTTCCCGCAAGAATGGCGAAAAGGTCTGCGTGGCAACGCTCGAGGAAAGCGAGTTTCCGAACTTCTACCATCGGCGCGCAGGTGCGGCTGCTCCCTCAGCAGTTGAGCTTATAGGCACTGACGAACCTAGAGCTGCACCTGCGCCCGAGCCGAGTGCAGGCGCAACAGCGGCCGTTTCGGTTACAGAGAGACCCAAGGCTGGCCATTTCACCTTCAACGAAAACCAGAAAGGCGTGACTTTCGACAAACTGTTCGGCCCATATCTCGTCGGGGCTCAGAAGATCACCATCACCGACCCATACATCCGGGCCTTTCACCAGGTTCGCAATGTGATGGAGCTCATCGAAACGATTGCGAAAGCCAAGTCACCGGCTGACGAGGTCGAGGTACATCTCGTCACGTGCGTCGACGGGATACGTCCCGAGAAGCAAGCCGAGAACCTTGGTGCGATCGCCGCTTCCTGCGAAGGCGTCGGCATCTCGTTCACCTGGGAGTTTGACGACACCAACACAATCCACGCGCGCCACATCGTGACCGACACTGGTTGGAAAATTGCCCTCGACCGAGGCTTGGACATCTTTCAGCAATACGAGCTCAATGATGCCTTCAGCTTTGCTAACCGGTTGCAGCAGTTCCGTTCTGTGAAGGCTTTCGAGGTGATTTACCTCATGAATAACTCGGCTTGATACGTGAAGTGAATTCCAAAAGAACTGGATCGCTGCGCTATGAGAGCAGGAAAAATGCAGAATTGAGATGAATTTGCACCATCAGGGATGGTGACTGAGGGGCGGGCCTGTGTTGGATTACAATGGATCGAAGCTTGCCGATTTTGTAGATGATGAATGCAGTCGACGGCTGCGAGCCTATGAAGCGCAGCCTCGCGATGCGAACGAGCATTTCGAAACGGAAATCGAGGTACTTTCCGGCGGCTATGCCTATCGCCAACTGTTCGAGCTCGTTCAGAACGCAGCCGATGCCATTCAAGAGTCAGGGGAGGCATCCGGACGCATTCATGTTCGTTTGGAACCCACACGACTATTGGCGGCGAACACCGGGGCGCCGTTGGACCAAGACGGCATCGTCGCACTATTAAATGCGCGAAGCTCGGCCAAGCGGGCGGGGCAGATTGGCCGGTTCGGTATCGGCTTCAAATCGCTTCTGAAACTTGGCGGCATCGTCGATATTGTCAGCCGATCGATCGGGCTTCGGTTTGATCCGGAATGGTGTCGAGCAAAGATTCGAGACCACCTGGGATTGGCAGCTGATGCTCGCGCTCCAGGCATGCGACTGGCGCAGGTTCTCGATCCAAACGCTCAAGACAACCCTCTCTGGAAGTACGGCGATTTCGCTTGGGCGACGACTGTGGTGTCGGCGGCCATTGCCGATGAAAAGGCGTTCGAGCGCCTGACCAAGGAAATGGAAGACTTCCCGCAGGAGTTCGTGCTCTTCCTTGGAGCAGATGTCGAACTGACCCTCGAATTCGGGATCGGTAAAGTCCGAACCATCAGCAAGCGGCGCGAAAATGACGAGATCGTCACTTCCGACGGTACGAAGGACGAGCGCTGGCGGGTGTTCAGCGAGACTGTAGCAATCAGCGATGCCGATGCGCTGTCCGATGCACAGCATCTTCAGGCTCGCGACGAAGTACCATTGGCATGGGCTGTTCCTCTTGGAGCGCGGGAAAGCCAGGGCCGGTTTTGGGCATTTTTCCCGACAAACACGCCTACCTTGGCGAGTGGGATACTGAATGCTCCCTGGAAGCTCAACAGCGACCGGACCAACATCATACCCGGCCCATGGAATGAGAGCCTGATGCTGGCAGCCGCCGATCTCATTGCGGCGAATATCGGCTACTTGGCCACCGAAGATGACCCTGGGGCACCCATCTCGGCGCTTCCACGCAAACCAGATCGCCAAAACGATCCAGCGGTTCCCTTAGTCGAAGCACTTTGGGGAAAGTTGGTTGACCTGGAAATCGTTCCGGACACATCTGGGCAGCTGAAAACTGCGCGGGAGCTTTATCGGCATCCGATTGAGGAAGTCGAAGTGGTTGAGCGTTGGGTCGAGCTCGCAGGCCCAAATTGCCATGCCAGTCTGGTCCATTCCAGTTGTTACTCGAGCAAACCTCGTGCTTCGCGGCTGGAGGCGCTTCAGCGAGAACTAGCCGAGCGCCTGACGGGTATGGAGCGTCTGAAGCTGAACAGAGGCTTGGCCGCGCTGCAGCAGCTAAACAGGAAAGGCTGGCTGGAGCTAATCGCTCGAGAAGATGCCGATGGCGCGACCGGCTTCCTTGCGTTCGTAGGTGATCTTTTTGAAGCTAGGCAGCTCAACAATTGGCAACTTCATGATCCCGTCGTAGTTCCGAGCCTTCGTGACGGCTTGGTAAGTCCGAGCAGGGCGATCATCGCGACACCATCCGAAACGCCAGCGGGTCGGGCTACGGTGCTGCCAGCTGTTGCATCCGATCCCAGATCTAGAGATGTCCTGACGCGTCACCTTGGCGTCAGCTCTATGGCCGAAGCAGACTGGGATGAGTTGCTCAGCAGCGCGTTCTCCAGGGCCGAGGACGATACCGGCTGGAAAAACTTCTGGCTCAACATAGAGGTTGCCCCACCCGAAGCGGTCGAGGAGTTCTTTGAAGTTTATGGCGATGAAGAACTCTGCCTACGCAACCTGAGCGGGTCCTTTACACCGCGCAGCGAGTTGGTCCTTCTTGGCGAGCATGAGCGTGACGACGCTCCAGCGCATTTGCAGTTAGACCAGAATTGGCATGCAGGGCATTGGCCGCGGATTCCGGAGCACTTTCGCGAGAGGTTTCCGTCTGCTCAAACAGTGACCGTCACAGACTGGGCTGAGCGCCTCGCCAAACGAATGGCGCCGTTTTTCTCCGCGGTGAAGACCGCCGGGTGGCGCAAGATGACCGGCAATCCCAGGCATCATTTGCTGGATATCCTGGAGCTGGAATCTTGGCGAGGAATTGAAATGCCATCGGGATGGAGACTGCTCCCATCCCTTGGCGGGAGCTTGGCGGCCGAGTTGACGCTCCAATTAATCGAATGCGCAAGGGACGAGCGCCTTTTTTCGAGCACGATCACCTATGCCCATACGACGCGCTCGGACAGCTATCCCAAATTCTCTTCGCGGCATCCGTTCCTGTATTGGCTGAACGAATTTGGTCGGATTCAGATCGGACAAGACGTCTATCCATTGAAGCTGGTATCCCGCGACCTTACTGCGGTCTTAGCCTTGGCCGGCGGCCCTGCGGCAGAGACAACTGCTGCGTTCTACGAGTGGCTGGACGTCCCGGTTGATCTGAAAATCGGTTTCAACAAAACCGAAGTGGATAATGCGACAGCTTCGAACCTTTGGCCGAACCTATTCGCAACCCTTGCCTCTTACGAAGGCGATTTTCGGGAACTAGTGCCAGCTTGGGAGCTCGGCGCGACCTTTGGCCAGGTCCCCAAGATGGTGCCGACTTCGCAAGGCGCGATGCCACTCAGTCAAATCTATGTCACAGATGATCCCGTTGCTGTTGACGCTGTTTCAGCAGATGGCCGCGTCGTGTGTCTCGAACCTGCAGCGCTTCAGGCATGGGTCAATGCCGGTGCGCGCACATTGGAGAAAAAATCTGAGATCAGATTCTCCGACCGGTTGAGTGATCCTCTGAAGCTCCGCGATATTTTTCCGGAGCTTGGAAAGATCATTGGCAACAAGGAACTGGCGAACGCGCATGCGCGCAAAGCGGATGCGGTTTGGGTTTCTGATCTTTCTGAAACCACGGGGCCGATCGAAGGGCGCCCGACGATTGCCCGTGACGCGACAGGCCTGTTTCTGCTCGATCGTGAGCGTTTCGAAGGCTTGCACTGGAACGACCGGATCTTGGCCGTGCTGACCATGCTCGACCGCCACGGGATGCTTCTCACCGATGTGCCAAGCCTCATGGATCGGCTGGCGACCACACGAGTTGACGATTCTCGGGCTCACGTCCGCAGTCAGCCTACCATCGAAGAGCGGCTACTCTGTGCGGTCGGGGATTCGGCTGAGGCTCTGATGGCGGTCCTGCCTGCGCCGGCACGTCAGGCCGCAGGAAGCCGGATATCGAACCTTGAATGGGCGCGGCTGTCACTTGCTGTGGTTGGGCCAAGTATCCTTGCCAAACTTACCGATCGCTTGGCTGCTCAGGGTTTGGCGCCACCGCAGAGGTGGGGGGGAGAGCCTGCTCGTCTGTTTGTGCTAGAGTTAGGGTTTCCTGCAGAGTTTGCAGCCAGCGCCAGTGTCAAACGCGAACCCGAGCTCACAATCAGTGGCCCAATCGATCTTCCAGACCTGCATGATTACCAGGACGAAATCCTGGAGGGCTTGAGGGAGCTGCTAGATTCCAGATCAGGACGTCGCCGTGCAGTCGTCAGCTTGCCAACTGGTGGTGGCAAGACTCGTGTGGCTGCAGAAGCAGTCGTCAAACTGGTTCTGAACAATTCCGAGAAGCGAACTGCGTTATGGGTGGCGCAGACCGACGAGCTTTGCGAGCAAGCAGTGCAATGCTTCCGTCAGCTATGGGTGAATGTCGGTACCCCCGGCGAAGACCTCCGAATTGTGAGGCTATGGGGAGGACAAAACAATCCCACTCCGCCCGAAGGCAATGAAGCTGTTGTAGTCGTGGCCAGCATCCAGACGTTGAATGCGCGTCTGGAGGTTGCTCACCTTTCGTGGCTGGCAAAGCCGGGCGTCGTCGTGATCGATGAATGCCACCATGCAATTGCACCTAGCTATAGCTCGTTGCTGCGATGGCTCGATGTCCAGACTGGCAGTGAAAGCGAGCGTGAGACCGAGCCCCCGGTGATTGGGCTCAGCGCCACTCCGTGGCGCGGCCGCGATGACGATGAATCGCAACGTTTGGCTGCGAGATTCGATCGGCGCTGGATGCCTCATGACCAGGAAGCGTTGTACGAGCGTCTACGCCGCAGAGGCGTCCTCTCCGCCCTGCATTACTCACCGATCCGGTATAATCGGCAGATCAGCCTGACCCCCGAGCAAGTCAAATATTTCGATCAGTATGGGGAGCTACCAGACAGCTTGATCGAGGAAATCGGCAACGATCCCGACCGGAACGAGCGCATCCTGGAATGTGTCATCAACAGCGATGCGTCGTCGATCCTACTCTTTGCGAACTCGGTAAAGCACGCCCAGTATCTTGCTGCACGTCTCCACCTGGCTGGTTGTTCGGCCGCGGCAGTGAGCGGGGAAACGGACAGATTGGCGCGTCAGCACTTCATCAAACGTTTCAAGAGCGGAGAGTTGAAGGTCCTATGCAATCACAGCGTCTTAACGACAGGGTTCGACGCGCCAAAGGCGGACATGATCCTTATCTCTAGACCTGTGTTCAGTCCTGTCAGGTATATGCAGATGGTGGGGCGAGGGCTTCGTGGGCCGGCTAACGGCGGCACGGAAAGCTGCCTGATATCGACCGTCGAGGACAACATTCTCAACTATCGCGATCGGCTAGCCTACCACTATTGTCGGCGGTTTTTTCATTCACAATGATCTTCCCGACAGCGAGACGGCTGCTCTTGGCACCAAAGAAGGAGAGGTTGGAAGCGACCGTTGGTTAGTGCCGCCCTTTTCGATGATTATCCACTAGGCTCCACACGTGTTTCTGGTATGTTCTCTCCGTTCGAGATTGGGTGCAGCTATGACTGACAATCAAACTGAAGATGCTATCCGGCAGCCTGAAAAAGCGTTTGCTGGCTTTTCCGAGATCGATCAGGCGATCCGTGACAATCGCCTGATGGAGTATCGGATCAAGAAGTCCTGGGCTGATCCTTGGGGGCGGAAGCTCACGATCACGGTACTGCTGGTGATTGCCGCAGGGTTTGCTTACTTGGCTGGGACATCAGCTGGGCTCTGGTGATCTTTTTGTCACCATTCCTTCACCTCATCTGCCGACTCTGCGCTCGCACCCTGAGCGCCCCGGGTAACCGCATCGAGGCGGCCTCTGGAACCGCGGATGCGTTGGCGACCGGCATTCTGCGCGCGCTGCACTTCGTCGTGAACAGTGCCCGGGTCCACCTGCGGCACGTTTCCAGAGACCCCTCCACCGATTTGGGCGCGGCCGCGTACAGATCCGGGTCCTGTGACCGAAGGGCGCGAGATTGGCTGTCCTGGCGTCAGTACGAGCCTGTCCTCGATCCCGTCGCGCAGCTGTTCAGCGTAGCTTTCGATGAATTTGCCCTGCAGCGCCTGACCTTCCGGACTGAGCTGAAACGTCAGGTCGTCGAATCGGACATTGCCGTAGAAGTCGCGATTGCGCTCGATCTCGACCAATCCCCATTCGCGGTAGGCCTGTGACAGGTTGAGGCTGCCTGCGGCGCTGTTACCTTCGAAGAACGATGCCTGACTTTCGAGGCGATTTGCCAGTTCCTCAGCCCGCCGCGCTTCGCGGCTGTAACTCTGGGCCTCGGTCAGCGAAGCGTTCATGCCGCTCGCGGTCGACGAAATCGAGGAACTCGACGAGGTGTTGACGCTGCGAACAAATCCATCGCGCGTGCTCGACCAGTTCCGACTGTCCGACATCTGCGCGAGGCTGCCGAAGATGCGTAAGCGATCTTCGGATGCGATGCCGATATCGCTGTCGGTCCAGGTGCGGGTACCGCCTCCTTTCAATCCGACATTTGCAGACGCCACACCGTTCGTGACACCAGCGCTGGCGCCGGCTTCGCCCCCAAGGAACCAAGCGGTCGAAATGTCGTCAGCGGCCCTCCGCGATAGGCCGAACTGGCGCTGAAGGTTTGTCGATGCCTGGTCGACCTCGTTGAAGGCGGTCTGAATGCTGTCGGAGTTGGATGCGCCGGTTGCGCTCTCGAAGGCCGATCCGCGGCTGAATTGGCTGCGCAGCTCCCGGAACTTCGTGACCGCGCTGGTGGTCGATTCCGTCGCAATGTTCGCATAGCTCTCGCTGTTCGAGCGGGCTTGCGATGCCATCGTCGACAGGCGCGAGGTGAACTCCTGTCCGAGGCTGGGCGTGAAGGGATAGCTCGAGTTGGGAAGCTGGTCATAGCTGGCTTCGGGGAAACTCGTCGTCATCGAGCCCGTGTCGCTGAATGTCCGGGTCTGCGTCGCGCCATAGGTGAAGCTTGGCGCGATCGTCCCTTGTGCGAACTGGCGCGTCAGGACGCTCGAATTCTCGAAGCTCGTATTGCCCAGCGAGACGTTGCCCGTGCTTGCCTCGCGCGCCGCTTCCTCGGCAGCGTTCTGGCTCGGATTGAGATAGCTTGTCGCATGGTGCGAAATCGCCATGGCGCCCTTGGCGACGCCGCCTGCCAGAAACGGCACCGAGGCGATGAGATAGCCTGCGAGCAGCCCGATATCGCTGTTCACATCGGCCATGCCGGTGAAGCTTGCAAGACTGAGCCCGCTGCTTCCAGCAACCGCGCTCATGTCTGCGGCGCCTTTGTACATCAGCATCATGTGCAGGATCACGAACAGCGGTCCCCATGCCGCCAGGTAGAAAAAACCTGTCACATAGCCTTTGAGTGCCAGCGGTCCGGTCTTGGGCAACAGGAACAGGGGGAAGAGGACCGGAAACAGGGCGTAGAAAAGCACAGTCAGCACGACATTGAGGAGCGGCACCCACTTCATCGCGTTGCTGGCAATCGAGCCGTAGGTCCGCTCGGTCTGGATATCGGCGCGCGTCTGGGCGTAGACATCGACATTGCCCGCGCCGCTCGTTGCCGCCATCGAATGCATGGCCTGGCTCATCGCGTTGATCGTCAGCGTCTGCTTGAAGATCTCGGTCGCATTGGCCGAGACCCCGGTGAGGTACTGGTAAGCCACCGGAAGGTCAGCAAAGAGCTTGGCCTTGGCGAGGGCGGCGGTCTGGTTGGGATAAAGCTGGCGTCCGAAGACCGTCCCCATGCCGTCGATCAGTCCGGCCCACTGCGCGTTCAGCGCATCATAGGCTTCGCGGCAGGTGATGATATTCGAAGTCACCTGACCCGTCCCGGTGTCGCGGGTCAGAAAGCGCTGGGCCCGCGCCTGGCTACCGGGCGCAATGGTCGTCCAGATGTCGCTGGTCTCGGCGAGCTCCTTCATCGAATATCGGCCAAGCAGCACGTCGTAGAACACGCATTGCCGGAAATGCTCGTCGAGATTGGCGGCAAATTCCGGGTCGGAAATGCGCAAGGACCGCGTAGCATCGTAGAGCCGCGCGCCGTAGATCATGCCATTCTTCGAGTAGTTGAGATCGCCCGGCAGCCCAAAGACCACCTCGGCCGAGCCGGTCAGATAGTCGCCGACCTGGCTCGTGAAGCTCGCCATCAGCGCAAGCCCCAGCGGCACATTGCTGACATTGGCCGGAGCAAGACTAGGGTTGAGCCGGTCGGTCACATGGACGTCGAGCCGCGGCACCATCAGGCACGAATAGATCAGCGTCGCGCCCAGGAACCAGTTGATCCAGGCCCGCCAATCCTGATTGAACGCCAGCGTTATGGCGGAGAGGCCAAGCCCCATGACCATGACGACCTGCAGGAGGCTCTTGTAGCCTCCATTGCCCGTCCAGGCGGCGACCGCCTGAAAGACATTGACCAGGTAGTCGCCGCCGCCAACTGTGAAAATCTCGACCATGATGCTGGGCTCCCGCCTCTTTCGGCGCGCAGAAAGGGATCAGTGGGTAAGGGCGCGCGACTGCACGCCGCGCGACCAGTCGAGCGAGGCGGCCATGCCGGGCGACATCGAGGCAGCGAGCACGTTCTCGATGAACGCGGTCTTCTCGATGATCTGCATGATGGCGTTGACCTTCAGATGCGTGTTCGCCTGCCGGTCGGCGAGTGCCTGCCGAACGACATTCACCTGGCCCTGCCACATCGCGATCTTGGCCTCGTCCGCGCCGATGAAGCTCGACATTGAGCGGCCCGCTTCGCTGACGATCCGGTCGAGGACGGCGAACAGAAGATCGACGCTCGCGATCTCCGCCAGTGTCTCGCGATCGTCGGTTGGCATGCCGCGGCCATAGGCCGCCTGGACCGTCAGGATCTTGTAGAGCGGGATCGAAGCGACCTGGAGCAGCTCTTTCTGTGCATCGGTGATCGCGGTATCCTCATGGATCGCCTGGACCATACCGGCAATCAGGGCTGCAACCCGCGGGCGCAGCGCCTTCGATGCGGGAAGGCTGAGCGACTTGAAGCCTGGATCGAGGCACTTGTCCGGCTCGTCGCAGTCGAAGATCAGGACGTTCCCGCTGCTCGTCCCATCGAGTAGTGAGGTGACCAGCGTGGAGGACGCTTCCCCGACGATCGGCACGAACTTGCCCGGCTCGTCGTCCTTCGGCGGGACGTAGATGATCGTGCCCAGGAGCGTCATCGCATATTCGGCAAGTTCCTCGTCGAAAGTGCCATTCGGCGAAAAGAATGCGGACTTTTTGAGGATCGTCCAGGTGTAGTTTCTCGCCACGGCGGGATTGACGTCGTCATATTTGCCCGAGCCCTGCGCCGTCGTGCTCGACCGCTGGCCTTTGGTGCCGCACCCGTGCTTGGCGGCTGCATAGTCGGTGAAGATGCCTTCCGAATTGCCGATCGCCTCGCAGATCGCCTTGTCGGCCAGATCGCCCTTGGGCCAGATGCCGCCCACCAGTCCCTGCGCCATTTCGCAGGAGTTGATGTTGAGGTTGTTCATGAGCTGAGCCTTCTGGCTGAACTCCTGCATGATCTTCGAGCATTCCGGGCAGACCGTGTCGATCGCCAGGCTGAAAGCAAAGCCGACCGCATTGTTGGCGACAGCCTTCAGCATTGCGACGATCTCGCTCGCGTTGATGAAGCTGAAGGATCCGGCAAAGATGTCGATGCCGCCGCAGCCCGCACGGGCGCGCGGCAGTTGCAGATTGGCGATGTTGGTCGTCTTCTGCGGGAAGCGCGTCCAGACGTTGCCGAGGCTGTAATAGCCTGCCGATTGGCCCTCGAACGCGGTCGGCCCATTGACGTTAGCGGCGCCGCCAACATCGTTGAGGAACGAGTCCATCGAACTGCCGACATCGGCCGATGCGCTGGTAAGGGGGAGAGTAGCCGCGAGGATCGCGGCGACGGCACGTTTCATCCTAGTAGTCACGTCCGGCTTCCTTCGATGTGAGGAGGTAAATGCGGTCCTGCAGCTCGTCGGCGCTCATCACGCCGTAACCGATCGGGATGGGCTGGCCCTTGGCGGCATCCCAGAGCACCACCGCCGGCGTGACCTTGGGTTCGAGCCCCATGCGGCTGCGCTGGTTGGTCTCGACAGTGTAGTTCGGGAAATGGCGCGAGGGGCCACCGTCGGTCGAAATCGCGCGCACCGTGATGTGCCAGGTCGAAGCGACGCTCTGGACGATCGGCGACATGACTTCGCAGGCGCCGCAGCTCTGGGCGAAGAAGTAGAACAGCCCGTAGCGTTCGGACAGCTGCGCCATCACCGCATTGCGCTCGGCGTTGCGCGAGTCCTGCCACTGGCGCTTGCCGAGCGTCGAGACCGGACGCTGGAGCGTATAGTCGAGGTCAGGATCCTGCCAGATCGCCCGCTGCCAGACATCGCTAAACAGAGATGCCCGGTCGAGCTGAGCGCGCTGGAAGCGGATATAGGCCGTCACATTGGCCGGCGTCGGCTCGAGAATCGCCTTGGCTTTCAGTTCGCGTAGATTTGCCGTGATGGCATCGAGCCGGCTCGTCGCACTCGGATCAGGCTCGGATGCCTCCTCCTGCCCTTCGGGCGGCTTGGGCCTGGTGCAATAGAACCAGTAACCAAGTCGTCGCTCCTCGCAGTAGAAGCTGTCCTGGCTGTCGCTGGTCGTGACCAGGGGCGGTTCCTGCCCGCGTGCCGGAGCACTGAGCGCGGGCGCAACAGCGGTGAGCGAGAGGAAGGCGGCAAGCAGCCGCCGGGCGGCCTTATTGGCTGGCGCGGGCATAATAGTCCTCGATTTTCTGCTGGATTTCGGTGGCGGCCTGGAGTTCGTCCGGCAGGCGCGCGGCGTCGGTGAATTCGGCGTAGACCTCGCTAAAATCCATCTTCGAGAGATCGAGCCGCGAAAACTCGTCGATGGTAAAGCCAAGGCACTGCTCGGTCTTGGGCTTGCCCCAGGGCTTGTTCAGCTGCTGGCGCCCCTGTTCCTGCAGGATCCGCGAAAGCTTGGATTCAAAGCAGCAATAGACCTTCTTCTTGGTGAGGCAGACGCCCAGGAAGCTGTCCGAGCAATAGGTCCCGACATAGGCGCACAGGCCCTGCGCATCGCGCTGGTGAAGCAGCATTTCCTCGCGGCTGCAGCCGAGCGCGACGAGCAGCTGGATACCCGGAATGAGCGGGAAGCCTTTACCCTTGCAGCAATTGAGCACGCCGAAGACTTTGGATGAGCAGGTATTGCGCGTGCCCTTGAACAGGGTGAGCGTGTCGGGATCGAACTCGCGCCGTGCCTGGTCCATCGCGTTGAGCGCGACGACTGCGTCCTTGAACTCGTCGTTGGCCTCGCGCTCGATCGTCTCGCAGGAGCCATCGATGCAATAGACGTCGCCGTCGCAGATAAACTGGCTGGTATCGGCAGGCTGGTCCGGGACCGGGCAGTCGTAGACCCGCTCCCAGGTCCGACAGGGCTCACCCGAAAGGCAGTCTTCGCGCACCAGCGAGCAGCCGGGCGTGCTTTCCAGCGTCTGGCAGTCCTGAGCTTGCGTAAATTGGGCGCAGGTATAGCTGCGCGACCACGCCCAGCAGGGCTGGGTGACCGCGATGCCGTCGACGATCCGGGTGACCGGATCGCTGTCGGTGCAGGTCTCGGTGTCCTGCTGACATGAATTGTCTGCAGCAAAACCCGCGCACTGGCTTTCATCGCGGCTTGTCGTGACGACATTCTCGCCGGTCACGCTGTAGGGTGTCGCGCCATCGACCGGCGCGGTGCAGCTCACGAGATCGACGCGTAGGTCGCCCGAGTTGCAGCCCCAGTAGATACCGAGATAGGGATCGCACAGATTGATCGGATAGGACTGCGTGACCGTGCACTGCGGCGCCGGGTAGCGATTGCAATTGTAGATCGACGCCGGATCGACGCCGCTCCCGCCGACGCAGTAGTAGCCATAGACCTGCCGCTGCTCGATCGTGGCATCCAGCCTCACCGGGCAGCTTCTGGTCTCCTGGGTCGCGGTATAGCCAACGTTGCAGGTCGCCATGTAGCGCGCTGCGGTGCCGGTTCCCGGAGGCAGGGGGACGCAGCGGCCCTGGCTCCCGCTGATGCTCATGCCGCTGGTGTAGGAGAGCGGATCGTCGTTGATGACATTGCTGCGCGCGACAACCGCGTCGAGGTCCTGGGGCGCGAACTGCGCACGGCGATCCATGGAATCGCGCATGGTCCGGTAGCCGGTGTTCGCCGTTGCCTGGCTCGCGGCTTCACGCGCCATCCGGTCGGGATCGTCGAAATAGCCCGACTGGTTCGGCACTCCCCCGAAATTGGGAATGCGGTTTGCATCCGGGTCGGTCGTCGCCGCGCTCTGCGCAGCGGCCGCCTGATCGCGCCCGAACGCCTTGCCGTCTGCCTTGGCGGCATCGGTCGTGGTTTGGGCCGAGACGCTTGCCGGCAGACAGGCGCAGGCGAGATAGAGAAGGGGAAGGAGAAGCCGCTTCATGGGTCACTCCGTTGCAGGCGGGCGAGATGCTGGGATGCGAGGAGCGCGCCGGGACCACCGCCTTGCGCGAAGGTTTCGAGCGCATAGGACACGCTGACATTGCCGCTCATCCGGTCGTGGGGCGGAACCTGGGTCCGGCACTCGAAGCCATCGCAGAGATCGAAATCGCTGCTGCTCACCACATAGGTGGGGACCGCCTCGACCCCGAAGGCGCGAAACAGGCGCGGATCGATGCCGACCGCGTCGAGCTTGCCGCCGTCCGCTGCGACTTTCGCGAGCGCCGCAGTCAGGGTCTTGGCGCTGCCCCCTGGCAGCCCGCGAAGCACGACCACACCGCCTGCGCGGGCGACGTCGTCCGCCATGGCGCGCAAGGCTGCCGGCGGCATCGAGAGCGAAGCGAAGGCAATGAAGCGGGGTGCTTCACCCAAGCCCTCGCTGGCCATGGTGCCCGCGTCGGCCACCATCTTGTCGAAGTCGAAGACGTCCTCGCTTTCTGGCCGCGCGGATCTTGCCGCCTGCTCGGTGTAGCGCTTGCCGTGCGCCTGGGCTTCGGCGGCGCTGGCATTGGCTTGGCTAAGGACCGCTTCGGCGCGCGCGCGGGCACTGGCCGCAAGCGCATCGGCTTCGCCCGCCTCGACCTTGGCGCGGGCGCGTATCGCTTCGAGATCGAGCTCCGGCTCGCTCGTCTGCGCTGCGGCTCCCGCCATAGCGGCGGCGCCAGTGATCGACGCGATTACAAGGAGATGAGGGAGTATTTTCATAACGCGCAGCAGTTCCGTTTGCGCCAGACCAGATAGCCCATGTCCTCGCCGATGGCGGGATAGACCTGGCCTGCCGACATGAAGGTTGTGGATGCGCCAATGGGCGCGCAGGCGTAGCGGCCCTTGGTCTGCGGATTGGGATTGGTGGCCTGGAAGCGGTATTGCTGCTTCCTCAGCACCGGCATCAGATACTTGCCGCAGAGCCCCTTGCTGCCCATCGTGCCCCAGGCCACGAGTTCGCGGTGGAGCTTATAGGAGAAGCGGGCGAGGGCGAGCCGCGATGCCTGGACGTGCCCAATCGTCGCCGAGACATTGCCGTTCAAAGGATACATGCTTCCCTGGCATCCCGCACACCAGAAAAGTTCGTCGGTCGGGAGCTTGGCCGTCGCAGCAACGCAGTCAGCCGCACAGGCCGCAAGCGCGAGCGGATTGGCGAAGAGAACCGCTTCGGGATTGATGATCGCGGTGAGTTCGCTGTCCTGCCAGAGCGGATCGATCTCGGTGATGTAGAGAATGTCGACCGAGCCCGATTCCAGGCACAGGAAATCGGCGACGATCTCCATCCAGTAGATCAGCGGATAGGCATACCAATGGACATGCCACTGCGAATTGTACTGCGTCGCCCCGCCCACCGCCGAGGGTCCCGCCATCGACTTGAACCCGATGTCGAAGCCGGGATCGAGTTTCATCCCGCCGAGATTGACGAAGCACCAGGGCTTCATGCTGACGTCGGCAAGCCGCACGGGCTCCCAGAAGCCCATGGCAATGCCCGGCCGCAAACCGCAGAGGCAAACGGGAAGCGTCGGGTTGCTCGTATCGGGACGGCTCGACGGCCAGATCTTCAGACCGCCAACCGAGATCGGAAACAGGCACGACCAGCAGATGTCCGTGATCGGATTGACGAACTTGCCTGTGCAGCGGCCCGGACCGGCAGAAGCCTGCGCTGGCGAAGCCGCAGCAAGGCTGAGACTGCATGCAAGGAGCGCGCAGCATATCCGTGTGAGAAGACGATTTTTTATGCTCATGACGATGCGCGCTCCTTGGGGCGAACCGGCTGCTCGGTGACGATGAGCACGCGGCCCTGCTGCTCGACGGTTGCGGGCACGGCTTGGATGCCGAAATGCTTCACGAGGTTGCCGCCCTGGTCGAAATAGAAGCGGCGCTGGCGGGCCTTCATCAGTTCAAGCGGCGCGCCGCGAATGAGGATGAGTTTGGCCTTGGTGCTGGCATAGCGCCGGGTTGCCCAGGCAAGCTGCTCGGGATCATCGCCGTCGAGGAAAACCAGCGGCACACGCAGCGGTACGGTGTCGAGCGGATTAACCCGAGTTCCGGCGGCGACGATCACCCGGCCCTTGTCGTCGGCAATGTCGCGCTCCACGCTGATCGTCGGATCAAACCGCCAGCTACGCGCCGCCGCCGCGGCATTGATCCCCGCGACTGGCTCAGGGCGGTTGACGCGCGCGATCGTGCGCCGCTTCAGCTCCTCGTTGAGCTTGGCCGTCTCGCCGGTCTTCTCGAGATGGGTGAGACGCGCATGGATTTGCTCGAGCAGGTCAGGCTCGATCACGGACCAGACCGTGCCTTGCTGGCCGTAGTCGCGGGCGCTTGCCGGCGCGGCCATCAGAAGAGCAACTACGAGGAATGGGGCGGCGCGCAGCGGTGTCACAGGATCGGCCTCCCGACCCCGAGAATGCGCCTGGCGCAGATCCACCCGATCGCCGCATAGCGGCTGTCGAAACCGTCCTTGTGCGCGGTGGTGACGAAATAGCAGCCTTGAGGCACCACGCCCGTCGGACCGAGAGCCAGCGGCTCGCCGAAACGGCTTGCGCGCTTGGCTACCGCAACCTTGCGGCCATTTACGAAGAAGCTGCGCTCCTTCTCGGTCACGATGTCGCCGGGCATTCCGCTCACCTTTTTGCCGAACGGCTTGGGCTTCTTGCCGAAGTGCCTTTCGAGCAGCGGTGAAGCGGGCGGATCGAACAGGATGATCTCGCCGCGCTGCGGCAGCGCGCCCCGATCGAGCCAGATCGCCCAGTAAGGCAGGCTCGGACTGGCGTTGATCATCAGCGCATGGTCCTTCGAGAAGGCGGCGAGCGAGGTGAGCGCGAGCGTTGCCGCGCCAAGCCCTGCCCACAGCGCGAGGCGCCGCCCGGTTGGCGAGTGGAGGACAAGATCAGCGGCGCGCATCGGGAATGGCTCCCACGCGGCGCGCGACATCGGCGCGCACGGCTTCGGTGAGATCGGGCGTGCTGCCAGCCACCACCGCTTCGGCGACAAGGACCGTGCGGCCCTCGCGGCCCAGATGTTCGACCGAGGCTTCGACCGCCTGGAGATAGGCCTGGACGCGCATCTTGGTTTCTTCTGGCGGTCTTCCCGCGCGCGCCTCGGCTTCGATGAAGTCGCCCATGATGCGGCTCAGTTGCACGGTCACCACTTCGCGCTTGTCGAGCGCGAGAAGCTTGTCGGTAGCCCAGACACCCCAGAGCGCCGAGCCGACCATGCTCAACCCGAGCGCGACGGCGGTCCAGTTCACCGCACCCATGCGGCCGCGCAGGGACTCTGTTGCCAATATGTTCTTCACAGCTTTTCTCCCGAAAGCTCGCGCTCGAGATCGTTGATGAAGCGCGGCAGGCGCCAGACCACGACGAGCGTTGCGACACCGATGAGCACGAACTTGAACTCGTCGAGGAAGCCGATCTGGCGGCCTTGCTCGGCGCCGAGAAAGCGGTCCGAAATATTGGCGAGATGGGCGAAGAAGACCCCGGCATCTCCGCCGGAAATCAGAAGGAAGAAGAGCAGCGGGAGCCCGAGCGCCATGAGGTAGCTCGAGGCGAGGAAGGTGCTGCCGCGAAGCACGATGTAGCAAAGGTCGGCGGCATGAGACCGCCAGCCCTTGTCCGGCAATTCGAGGCTGTCGCTGTCGGCACGGGCGTCCTGGGCCCGGTCGATAGGCGTGACGAGATGGAGTGGCATCGGTTTTGGGTGTCCTTGGATGGAGGGAGAAGTCAGGTTCGATTGGCAAAGGCGATCCGTTCGATCGCGTCGGCAAGCTGGTGGCCGCGCGCGATTTCGGCATCGATCGCGGCAAAGGTCTGGGGCGAGCTTGAGAACAGCGTCGCCGAATAGTCGTCGAGGACGAGCCGGCCGATGGCTTCGGTCTCCGGGCCCTTGATGAAGACTTCCGAATAGTCGCTCCCCGAACGCTTCAGGCTGCGGATCAGGGTCTCGGTGCGATCGTCCATGTCGAGGCGCTTCGACGCCTTGAAATCGGCGATCGTCTCGGGCTTCTGCTGGAGGATCAGCATCCAGTCGCTGTTTTCGAGCGCAGCGGTCGCGCCGTCGGACTTGTAATAGTCGTTGAGTGACTGCGTCGCAGTTGCCAGCGCCCCGCCATATTTGCGGCAGGTGCGGGCATAGGTTTCGACGAACTCGCCCATCGAGCCGCCCTTGAGCATCGACCACGCCTCATCGATCAGCAGCAGCTTCCTCACCGAGCGCGGGCTGCGGGTCATGGCCTGGCTGGTCATGAACATGATCGCCGAGAGTACGACGCTGCGCAGTTCCTCGCGGGCGGCAAGGTCCGACATCTCGAAGACGGTGAAATCGGTGTCGAGATCGAGGCTTGCCTGGCCTTCGAAGAAGGCGCCATAGGTGCCGCCGGCCATGTATGGCGCAAGCGCGGTGGCGAGATCGCTCGCGGCTTCATTGCCGAGACCGGTCAGTGCTTCGCCGACGCCGGTGATCGAGGCATCGACGCCCCGTTCGCTCCAGACCATGTTGACCGCCCGATCGATCAGGCCGCGCTCGGTGTCGTTAAGCTTTGCGCTGTGCCGCGCCATCTGGCCGACGATCGCCTTGACCATGCCGAAGCAGTCGAGCCGGTAATCCTCGTCTTCGGCCGCGCGCTCGCCATCGATCATCGAGAACGGATTGAGGCAGAAGCCCGCCTTCATCGTGAACTCGACGAACCGGCCGCCTTGCAGCTTCACCGAATGCTCGAAGCTGCGTCCGTCGTCGATGACCACGACCTGCGCGCCCGCACCCCGAAGCGCCGCGCACATTTCCTGCAGCAGCACAGACTTCCCCGATCCCGACTTGCCGCAGATCGCGACATTGTGGTTGCCAGCATCGTTCTCGAACGGCGACCAGAAGAAGGGCTGGCCGCGCCGGCCGACGAACAGCAGGTGCGGATGGACGCTGCCGAGATACTCGCCCTGCATGGGAGCGATATTGGCCGCTGTCGTCGAGAGCACGGTCTTGAAGCGCTTGAGGCGCTCCATGTCCGCACCAAGCCCATCGGCCAGCGTCATCGGCATGGCCGCGAGCAGCCCCTGGATCTGCAGGTATCGCTCATCGGCAAGATCCCAGCCCGCCGCCTTGTAGATCGACTTGATCGCGCGTTCGTCGCGGTCCCCGCGGCCGAGCGGGGAGTAGGTCGTCAGGCCATAGAAGACCCGCACCAAACGTCGGCCTTCCTGCAGCTCGGATTGCACATGCTGCCACTCTGCCGCCTGCTCGCCGATGCGGGGCAGAAAACGCGCACTGCGCGTTCCAGCAAGGCTCGTCGTACGCATGAACTTGAAGCCGGCCTTGGCCGAAGCGGCTTCCTGGTCGGGATAGACGAGGCACAGCATCGTCGCGGCCGGGCAGGGGAAGCGCAGCTTGTCGGTGAACATGTCGCCAATGAGCCGCGCGCATTCCCACGGCGCCCAGCGCTGGGGCATGTTGCGCGAGGAAAAATGCCGCACGTCGAAGGCATCGGGGTAGACCGTGCCGATCTCGGGAACGCCGTCTTCGATCTTGCCCGTCGCACGAAACCGCTCGGTGACGAGCCGCATCCGGTCTTCGTGGATGACGAGCTCGATATCGTGCCGGATCGCCTGGGCCGCGATCGCGTCGTTCGGATTATAGGGCACGGCATCGTCTTGCGGCGCGGTGGTCGGCGAAGTCAGGTCGTCGATGATGGCGATCAGTTGCTGTGGTTCGACTTCGGCAACGCCCAGATTGAGCGACTTCAGCATGGCGATGAGGCCGTCGCGGGTCTGCTTGAGATCTTCGTTGCTGACCGCCTTGGCGGCAGGCACGCCGACCGAGACGATGACCTGATGGTGCCGGGCGTGAAAGGGCGCGTCCTGCGAACCCGATTCCCAGACGAGGCCGTAGAGCCGATGTGCGCGGTGACGGGCAATCGCCTCGTAGACGCCGCCCTGGACATAGCGCGGCGCAAACCAGGGTGCGACGATCCGGCTGATGCGCGGAGAGGCAAGATGCAGGACCTGGAGACAGGCGCCTGCCGGAAGTCCCTCGGAAAAGAATGACCCGAGGATCTCGCCGGTGCGTTCGTCCGCCCCGATCAGGGGAGTGACTGAAAGCACGAAGCCTTTCGAGCGCGCGTTGAAATAGAGCCGGCTCGCCGGATCGTAGACCCGGTAAGGAAGCCAGTCCGACAGCAGATCGAGCATCAGGGCAGGCCGGTCATGTTCAGCGTGCTCGGCATCGCCCAGAAGACCGGTGAGGAGCCTGTCAACGATCGTCTTGAGTTTCTCGGCCATCACTTGGGCTCCTTCTGTGCCTTGGCGGCGTTCTTGGCGGCCTCGATCGCCTCGATGGTCGGGAAGATCAGCGGGGCCTTGTCGGCAGAGGGCCGAGGGGTTCGATCATGCGGGGGCTGCGCCATGTCGAACCCCTCGACCGCCGGTGCGCTCGCACCGGCAACCGCCTCGCGCGCCGTGGAGGGGAGGACCAGCGGCGAGGCAGAGGGGATGTCCTCAAGCGAGGACAAAGGCTGAAAGGGTTGTCCGAGATCGAACGTCTCGGCTTCAGGCTGTTCGGCCGGGGGAAGGGCCGTGGTTTCGTTCAGGAGATCGCTCTTGGCCTGCGCGGCCTTTAGCTGGCGCCTGAGCTGCCGCATCAGCGGCGGGGCGGTATCCTCGCCTGCCTTGCGGCGCAGTTCTGCGGCCCAGCGCGGATTTTCGACGACCGCCCAGGCGACCGCATCGTCGTGCAGCGTTCCGGTCTCATCGATGTGCGCCGGAAAGACGATCCTGAGCGTCCGTTCGGAGGTGCGGCCCTGATCGCCGGACGCGACGGAAACAGGCGGACGCAGCCTATCCTGGACCGGTCCGGTCGCGGACAAATCCCTGGTCGCGCGCGCATCGATCACCTGGCTGGGTGCGCAGTCGCCCTTGGGGGCACGACAGGTGAAATCGCCTTCGATATTGGTGCCGAAGGTGGCGCAGCCGCTGGTCAGCACGGCAAGGCAGGCAGAGGCGAGAATACGGTGGGAAAATCCCATGACGATTATCCTTTCTTGGCCGGAGCGAGGGCGACCGCTTTCGCGGGCTTGAGGAATTCACGGAGCACGGAAGCCGGGCGATATCCTTCAAGGATCGCGCCGTCCGACGGGCGTACGACCACCGGCGTTCCGTTGAAGCCATGGGCCTTGGCAAAGGCTTCGTTGGCATCGAGCCCGCTGGTGTCACAGGGCTTTGGATTGGCGAGGGCGAGACCCGAATAGGCCATATGCAGGGACAGCTCGGGGCGCGGCGAGCACAGCACCCGTTCGGCATCGCGGCGGCTGTCGGCCCCGAAGATCGAAATGGGCCGCTCCTCGACGCGCGCGCCGATCGCCTTCAGTTCGGCTTCGAGCTTCTTGCAGTAGCCGCAGTGGAAATCGGAGAAAACGACGACCTTGGGGCCGTTGGCTGGTCCCCAGGTGATCGCGCCGTTCGCGGGCAGGCCGGCGAGCGATACCTTCTGCGGGGTGGCGCGCGGGGCGGGCTGGCTATCTTCGTTGGCATTGCTCCGCCGTGCAGCACCAGCAGCCAGCAAGTCTGGGTTGAGTGCGAGGAGACGGGCTGCCGTCAGGTCTTGCCGCGCCTCCATGTCGTAGATGCGCCCGATCACCAGATATTTGGCCGCGCGATCGACGTAGAACAGCGTCGATTTCGAGGCGACTTCGCACAGGCCGCCAAGGCCATCGCAGGTAATCGCATCGATCGGCGTCTTCGGGAGACGCAGCTTAAGTGCGGCGCGCACCTTGGCCGTGTCGGGAGCCTGGGCCGGGGAAGCGAGGCTGGCCACGCCCCAACCGGTTGCGGCTGACAGGGCGACGACGGCAGCAACGGTCGCCACCGGTCGCAGCCAGCGCCGCGGCTTGGTGGGGGTTGGATCGTTTGCGGCAGGGGTCATTGGGAGTTCCTCACGTAGACGCCGTCGAGGAAGACGATCTCGACATCGATGCCGGTCGGCATCTCGACGACGGGTTGGTATTGTTCGGCGCGCTCGATCAGATATTTGCTGACCGTATCGGCGGCATCGGCAGCGCCCTGGCCGAGCCCACCGCCGAGGATGTCGCCGGCAGAGAGCTTCGAGCGGGTGCCATCGGCATTGGTCGTGACGCCGGAGAAGACGCTGTTGGCGTTCGCCGAAAAGCCGCGCCCGAACCCGCCGACAATCCCGGCAAGCAGAGCCTGGCTGACAAGGCTGCCCTCGCGGCTGACGACACGGCCACGCACGCCCGATTTTCCAGCAAAGCTGATGAAGCCTTTGACCTCGCTCACCGCGACGCGCCCGCCGGGCTGGTCGCAGGTCATCCGCGCCAGCTTCACATAAACCTTCTCGGACGAGAGATCGCCGCGCGCTGCGCCATTGACGATGCAGCCCTGAAGCCGCGTGGTCAGAACCTTGCCGTTCTGCATGACCGATCGCGCCGGACCGGTAATGCGCAGCACCACGGGAAGCGGATCGGTCTGGCTTGCGACACCCGCCGACGCATCGACGCCGACGATGACCTTGGCAGGAGCATAGGAATTGGGCGGGAGATAGTCCGGCGAGTCCTCGACCACCACCGGCGGCGCTTCCGGGCGAGCCGCCCGCAGTCCGCTGGCTCCTGCCTTGTCGGCGGTGAAGCTCATGAGTTTGACTTCACCGGGACCGGGCAGGCCGGTTTCGCTTGCGCCCAGCGCAGAACCCGCAGGGGCAGGCTGAACCGGTCGACCGCGCGCATCGTAGCCACCCGCCTGCGGGCCATAGGCCGGTGGTGGTAGGCTTGCGGCTGCCGGGGCGGCCTGGCTGGCGAGGCGCGACTTGAGATCCGCGTTCTCAGCCGAGATCGCATCGATTGCGGCCTGGCCGTCGACTCGCATGGCCTGGTTTTCCGCCTTGAGTGCGGCCAGCTGGGATTCGATTTCCTCGCGCGGGAGGCTCGCGTCCTTCATGGCCTTCTGCTCGCGGGTCACGGCATCGAGACGGTTGCCGTAAGTCGCGACGAACTCGCGCTGCGAGAGGTCGCGATTGATGAGCCCTGCCGTGTCGATGGTCTGCGCGGCGGTGGGATCATCGCTCTTCGCGCTATCGTCCCCGCCCAGGATGAACCAGCTGCCGCCGACAAGCGCGAGTGCGCCCAACGAGCCAAGCAGAAGCTTCTGCCGCCGCGCGGTCTTCGCGTTGAGGCTGGTTACTGGCGACGGCGATGCCGGATCGGCCTGTATCGGCGTTGATGTCGAGGGAGCATCAGTCATGACCCAACCCTCCGTTCGAACCGACGATGAAGGCGACCGTGCTTTCTCCCGATTTGAGAGTGGGCTGGGCGATCGAGATTGCGAGTGTCTGGGAGGAGGCGAGATCCGCTTCGGCAAGCGTCAGCGGCTTGCGGCCACGGTTCGCCAGGCGGATGACCTTTCCGGCGAGCGCGCTGCCGCGGTAAACGGCGATGAGCTGGATTTCGAGATCGCCGACCCGTGCCGGAAGGGCTGAGGATTGCCTGACTTCGAAGCCATCGACCGTCCGGTCATTGGCCATGGCCTGGATCAGCCGCACCGCGCTCGTCTCCAGCGGCGTTTCGCTTTCCCAGCCAGATGCCTTGTTTGTCGCGATAGCCGGGTTGGTGATGAAGACCTGCATTGCCGGGACAGGCTCGACCTGGCAGGAAACCTTGTAGACGAAGCCCTTCTTGGTCGTGGCGAAGAAGCTGATCGACCGCGCCGCATAGGTCTCGGGCACCGACACGTAGATGTCGCCGCGCAGCGGTTCGTTGGTGACCGCAAAGTCGTTGTAGGGCGTGCCGGTCGAGATCTTCGAGACGCTGGCAAACTGGTCGTCGACGAGCGCGAAGCGCGTCAGCTCGCGGGCCGACACGGCGCATTCGATGCTTGCTCCATCTGCAGCCTGTTTGAACTGATCGGCGGCCTGAGCGCCGCTTCCTGAAAATGCGAGCATGGTGCTGGCGCAAAGAGCCAGGCTCCGCGCGCGCGTCTTGCGTCGGTAAGCCATCACTGGGCCTCCTTCGTTGGGTCTTTGGTGGGCAACTGGCTGAAGCCTGACAGCGCGAGACGCAGGCCCCGGTAGGTCCAGTTGAAGCGGAAACGGCGCTCGTCGCTCGCGATGACCTGGGCACCGACAAAGGTCTTTAGCGTCCCAGTCACGTCGGACGTCAGCCCCTTGGGGTCGACGGTCATCGAGCGGATGACGAAGGCTTGGGTGACGTCCGAACCCCGCTGCTCTTCGACGATCCGGACGAGATCGGCCTTTAGCTGTCCGTAGCTTGCCGGATCGGCGAGCTTCAGGATCTCGTTCATCCAGTAGTCGAGACCCTCGGGGCTGCGATTGAGGAGAACGAGCGCGGCATCGCGGGTCACGAGTTCGAGATAGTCGGCCTCGACTCCCGCGCTGCTGACGGTGAGCTGCTTAGGGAGCGTTGGCAGGAGCACGACTTCGCGGTCGCGGGTGGCAGCAAGGCTGACCGCTACGACGAGCGCAATGCCAAGTCCGGCGCTGGTGAGCGCAAAGAGGTTGCGCTGGCGCAGCAGCGACTGCTGACGCTCGTGTGAAATGTCGGCAAACATGGATATCTCCCCTCAACCGGCAAGCAGGCGGCAGTGGGAAGGCGGCGTCGATTTCAGGCCCAGCAATCCGGCCGGCAGATACCAATAGGCGGCATGGGCTACCCAGGAGCTGGCGCGTCCTGCTTTTGCCTTTCGCAGCGCGAACCAGGCGCCGAAGGCAACGATGATGCCGATAAAGATATGCTGGCTGAGGATCCCCCAGGTGAAGGGGATGAGCATCCCGGCGAACTCGTCGATGGTCCAGAAGCCGATAAGCTCCGGATCGTCGAGCCGACGCGGGATGATATATGGGTCTGCCATGGCGACGCGCCTTCCCGTCCGATGCGTCAGATGACCGCGGTGACGACCGAGGTGACGATCGGAACACCCGTACCCACGCCGATGCCGACACCGACCGGAACAGCGACCTGTCCGAGCGAGAACCGGCCCGATGCGAGACCGATGAGGCCACCTGCAAGGCTGAGGACGGTGATGATCTTGCCGCCCGAGCCTTCGAGGAAATCGGTGAATTTCGTGAGGGCAGGGGTGAAGGTCGTGTCGGCGCCAGCGTAGGCGGCGCTGGCGGCCAGTGCTGCGACGGCAAGCGGTACCGCGAAGGTCATGACCCGCCCGAACTTCGAGGGGTTCTGATTGATGGCGCCGGAACGCCGGGGGAGGGTGAGAGACTGCATATGGAGCTCCATCTGGAGGGGTGAACCCAGCGTTCTTTCGTTCGCTGTGTGTTCCACATGCATCTAGGAAATCGATGTAGGAAAGTCGGATTGACGCTGGGGCTGAAGCGGCGGACGGATATGGACGCATCAATTGGTCGGCGTCGACGATAATACGCAGAAACAGCGGCTTATCTCGTATTTAGCGTCGACGAATCCCGACATGCGTGGCGGTGATTGGCGGCGACTCGGGTCTAGGGGATGATTCGCCTAGAAACGAGATGTTCTTCGAATGTTCTTTTCATTTTCCTACATGGATCACGCGCGATATGGCTACGACTCAGTTCCTCATCGTTGGAGTTTTTGTCGATGCACCAACCCGCGCCATTCCGAGGCGAGCCCAACACCAGCCTCGCGCACATTCTTGCCCATGCAATCGAGTCGTCTGACAAGCCCAAGCACCAGATCGCTCGAGAAGTCGGGATCCACCGCGAGACGTTGCTTCGTGTGATGCGCGGCGATCGGCCGATAGGAGTTGATGAAGCCGCGCGCGTTCTCGATGTCTGCGGCGCCTTTCCCCGCGCCAGCATGATCCTCGCGTTGGCTGGTCAGGAGGATCTCGCCTGCGAATGGATGCGCAGCGAAATGGGAGAGTTTCTTGAGGACTTCTTCACGGCCTTGCCAGGTCAGCTTGAACGCACGCTTGGGCGACGCGTCGAAGATTTGCGGCCCCGGTGGGCGAACGGCACTTCGCAGCTCGTCGCCCGTATGCTTGCCAAGCACATTGATGATTTTGCCAACCGCGACATTTCGATGGCGCTGCCGCGCTGATCCAATTCACCTCGGAGGGGACCGAGAAATTGACCCGACAGGAGCGATCATGAATGCACATCCCCAGTTGTCCGAGGACAGCGCGAGCGCAGATCAAGCATCTCCGCAAGTCCCCTCGCCGCCCCGGCTCTTGCGGCTGCCCGAAGTCATCGACCGGGTCGGCCTGCGTCGTTCGGCTATCTATCAGCGGATGAGCGAAGGGCGCTTCCCCAAGTCGCGCTCGCTCGGACCCAAGTGCGCGGTTTGGGTCGAGGCGGAAATCGATCAATGGATTTGTGAAATAGCGAAAGGCGGAAGTTGATCATTATTGGATTGCCGTGCGAAGTTTGGGCCTGGCCGCTCGGATGGTTGCGAAGCATCGCAAGAATGAGGTGTCGAGAGACTGCTTTGTGGGGCCGCCACGTTAGCGTGCCTGACTTAGGACGGCCAGACTAACCAATCCGTCGCTGACAGAGAGCGCAAGCATAGCCGACATTCGCTGGCCGTGATCGACTGATCGAAAGCAGCAGTACATTCACGTTCTTAGAATGGTCAGAATGGAGCTGAGTGCCGACTGACCGTTGTTGGGCCGGCTGGTAACTCAAGCTGACATTCGATCGTTGCCGGGAAGTCCCGCTCACTTGCTGTGCCGAAAGCGATCGCGCGCTGTTATCCGACGCAGCGAGGGCTTGCCGCGACCGCGATAGACATGGCGATCTAGCCAATCACATTCCGCTCCCACCATGTCCTCATCGACTTCGCGCCACCAATAGCGAGCGCTAGCATCCCATCGATATCCTCGTCTTTTGAGCAGGTCCTTGGCGTCATATGGGGCTGCAACTGCTTCGACGCGGAATGTGTCGCGTTCGCAGCGTTCAAGCATGTGCCAGAGAATCGTCCGACCATCGTCCCGCTCGAGAGATAACAGCGTGGTGAGCGCGACAACGTCCTGCGCAGCGCGATGGCCTTCAAAGAAATGCCCGCTTTGTAGGAGCAGATGGCCGAGCGCTCGTCCGTCGTAGCCTAATTCGAGCCAGTCGAGCTGGGACAGGCTGCATGCCCAAGCGCACGCTGAAAGCTTCGGAAAGCGATGCTCGACGAAGGGACGGTCGAACGCAGCGTTATGGGCGATAATAAGATCAACGCTTTCAAGAAGCGCGACGATCGCCGCGTCATCAAAGTGGTGAGCATGAAGGTCGGCGTCGGTAAGGCCGGTTAAACGCACAAGGCGCTCGGGCAAAGGTCGACCGGGATCCTCCCGCCAGGATTGCACGCGCTCGACCGCGCGAACACGCCCGTCCGGCCCAAACAGGAAACGTTGAGCAGCGAATTCGATCATGCGGTCGGCCGCGACATCGAGACCGGTCGTCTCGCAATCGATCACCGCCGCGACGCGTTCGCCCGCCGCAGCGCAAGGTAGGCGCTCGACACCGACATCGTGATCAAGTGCCCGCAACACTCGATAGCCCGCGAGCAGCTCGAGCCGTCGAGCGAGCACCTCGCCATCTTCGGCGTTCACACTTGAAGCTTGTCTCCGGTCGTCTCGCTCGAGACGACCGGTGAGGCGTTGCCACAGCGACTTCATTTTTCAATCTTTGCCGAATGTTCGAACAGCTCTACTGAGAATGTGTAGCCGGGCGGCAAGCTCTTGAAGGTCTTCCCGTCGTCATTGGTCGGTGACTTGCTCTGGTGCAGGCTTAGGTCCCCGACCGGAAGCTCGATGATCTGGCTCGTCGCCAATTTAGCACCGGCATGATTATAGATCGTGCGATGCTCAGGGAGACGATAGGGGGAAACGGCAAGCGAGCCGCCGAAATATCCGCAATTGCAGATGATCACGTTGCAAAAGACCATCCTGGCAACTGCCTCGGCGACATGGCGGAACGAAGTGGCGTCCTGGTTGAGCGCAAGGATGAAGAGGTGTTGGACCCTGCCGCGGTACATAGTTATCCGCTCGAGATCGAGAAAATCGTAACAGACCATCACGCCGAACGTCCCGATCGCTCCGCCATCGATTAGCCAGACTGCGGGGTCTTCCACGAACGAGCACGGAATGGCGTCGAGCTTAGCCTTCTCGGCCGGTGCCGGATAGGTCTTGCCGATCCGGCGCGCGATCGTCTTTGCGCCGATTGTCTTACCTCGCCACCGCTTGGGCACGATCATCAGCGCGTCGTTATGGACGTGCCCGGGTTGCACGTCGGCGCGATAGTCGAACCCGGCAATCACGACTGATTCCATCTTGGCCGCCATCGTCTTCAGCTTGCCCTCGAAACCAGTCGGAACCGCGAGCTCGGGCAAAACGATGATATCCGGGGGCGGTTTTTCTTGATGGAAGGCCGCGAAGTGCGCTCGGATCTCGGTGATCGCGCGCTCCTCCTCGCATTGCGAAATTTTTGGGATTGCCGAACTCGCGGCCCAAGCGGCGAAAGGGTCGAGCGAAGTCTGGATTATGCCGAGCTTGAGCTTTGCTTCAAGCACGGATGCGGGCAAGGCACTCATAGCAGTTCCTCGATCTTAGGGTCGATCCCATCGTCCATTTTGGTGATATCTTCGAGGCGCACCGGAATGAGTTGTCGGGGTCGGTATTCGAGTACCGTCATCTGGCTTTTAACGAGGACGGCTTGCGCGTGGCCTAGCAGTGCCGCGAGTGCCTCAGGGCTTTTGATCGGGCGATCGAACTGCGTGTCGTCGGACGCAAGGCCCGCCTCATTGCCGAATAGGGCAGGGAAATCGATCAGGAAGCTCGTCTCGACCGATCGCGGGAGCAGGCAAGCGCGGAGGAGCGACAGCGTGAAGGATGAGATCGGCAGCCGTTCAAGATCCCCTGCGACGATTTCGATGAGCCCTCGTTCTTGTCCGCGGATATTCCAGGCGGTTGGGAGTTGGAAGCTGCAGCGCAGCAGCCCCCACAATAGCTGTCCGATCGGCCGAAGGCGTCTCGGCCATTGTCGATCCTTTTCCTTCAAATTTTCCCGATAGCGGTAATCCTCAAGACCCGTTTCGATGAGCCGCACTGGATGTTCTCTAGTGACTTTGCGCCAGCCTTCCCAAGTCATGTTTCCGTTGATTTTGACGTGGTCGGGGACATCACGCCATGCTGGCGATATTATGATACTCTCTGGATGGAGTCGGTCGAGCGCGTCGAGTTCGGGAATCGCGAAGAGGTCGGCACTGTCGGGCTTCAAGAAGTGATCAACGACCTGGCGGACAATTTCGAGCGCCGTCCATTCCGACCGGCGAGGATCGGATGCGTGCAGGTCGCGGACCGTCTCAACCCATTCGAACAAGGTCATGCCTGTTTCGGGAACCGCTAGTCTCGCCTCCACGACAGCAACGACCGGAAGTGTCGTGTCGAGCCGTTGGAAAGAGATCGGGTTCGCGCGGGCCGCTTCCAGCAGCCATCCCGCATCGTCCAAGGCGAGCCGTGTTGTGTCCGAGTTCATCGCGGTCCAAACGTAGTCCGGCAGCAGAGCAGGATAACGCCGCAGACTGATCGTATCATGAAGATCGTTTTCGCGATGTGCGTCGGCGATTTGCTGCCAATATGGCGGTGGCGCGTCTCGGTGGGCGCGTGTCGAGCTCAGCAGCCAGTGATACCACGTGCCAATCGAGTGGTTCGTCACCAAGGCGAGCGTGCTAGGGTCGGGCGTCGAAGAGAGGATCGAGCTCGCCCGCTTGCGCATCGCAGCTGCCAAACCCGGATGGGGCGTCTCAACTTCAAATGCTCCTAACACAAGCGCTGCGACAAGCGCATTCCTAGCATCGCGTTCGAAGCGCTGAAGCGGAGCGTCCGCCAGACCAACAGGCAGGAAGCGATCTAGGTCAGCGCGCAGCAGGTTGTCGATAAAATTGAATGCTGCGCTCCGCTCACGGTGCAGGAGATGGCTTCGCGTGAGATCGGCGCTAGCGCTCAGGATATGCCGGGCAAGCCGCTGGAGCGCTAAGGTGCCAAGATAAGTTTGCAGCAGGGAGTATTGGCCGTTGGCGTGCTCACCCATCCACACAGACAGGCGTCCGAATCCTTCATGCCCCGTTGCCCGGCAGAAGTCGATCAGCCGAATGAAAAGGCGCGCCTTGTCGGGGTGCGCGGTAAAGGCTTCGAAGAGTAGGCCGAAGTGGCGCTTGAGCAGGGCCTCCCAGTCCGCGCGTTCGCTGTTTTCGAGATCGACAATGGTTTGTTGGAGTCCGGCGACAATCTCCGTCTCGGTCTCGCTTAATTGCTTCTTCGCTTTGTAGGATTGCATCGTACGATGCGCATCAAGCAGCTGCTCATCTGGCCGGAAAAGCGCGGGCGTAAGAAGCGCGATTCGCGCGGCCGCAAAGGCCATCCGTGTGTCGCCTCGGATTTCTTGCTCCGGGATGTTCGCCAACAACAGCCATTCGAGTTGCTCAAGACGTTGACTGCGCCCCGCGTCGGTCAATAGATCGAAATCGGTCGCCGCGAGCATCGATACCTGGGCGAGCGTGCGCGTCATCAGCTCGGTCGGCTTGCGCCCGTTGATCGCAGCTGCCTTTGCGGCGCGACTGATCAGCGCTTCGCCCCGTTCAAGTGGGCGCTCGGTATCCTCCTCGTCTTTCAGCGTCTCGGGATCGAGAATGTATTTGAGCTCGGGCGGAACATACTTGTCGGGCTCGATGGCCGCGCCGATGTCAAAGGCTTCGAGCAGCCCGGCGAAGTCTGAGATCCAGTTGCACAGCTCTTCAAAGTCATAGGCGAGCACCGCGTGATCGTCGACGAACCGGAAATGCGCGATACCCCTATTTTCGCGGAGAAGCGTGTCGACTTTCAGATCGAGCGATAGCATGGCCACATTGGCCAAGAAGCCGCCAACGAACAGTCCGGTCGGAATGCCGTTATAGTGACCAGCCGAAACGGGCGGTTCGACCGCCGCGCGCATCTCGGCATTCAAACCGTTGTCGTCTACCTCAAACCGCAACATCTGCGTAACCAGCGACGTTAACGCCGGATCGGTCGCAAATCCTTGGACATGGCTCGTAAAGCCACGCAGGATCGCCTCGACCCGAACCGACGGATAGAATTTCTTCAGGTCGAGTGACGCGGCATAGAGAGTGTCACCGGGCGGAGCTTCACGCGTCCAGTGTTGCGCATCGAGATATACCAGCCCTTCCGCCTGATCGAGAGCGCGGCGTTCGCCATGGTCGAGTTCAGTTAGGTCGATAGGGGCAGCAACCATGCGGCGTGCTGTCAGCGACAAATGACGACGGTAGAGCGGCCAGCTATGCTTGAAATGACGGTAAAGATGGCCGCTCGCATGTCGATATGGCCCGATATTTAGTTGTGGCGATCCTTGCTCGGCGGCTTCGTCCTCATACCATGCGGCGCGGTAAAGCCGATTTCCATAACTCCACGCCGGCATCTTTCGATCGAGCTCGGGCCCGAGCACCGTCGCGACCGCAGCCCAAGCGACCTGGTCACGGACAGCCAGCTCGAAATATTGACGAAGACGCGGATTGCCAAGCTTATCAGGCTTTTTCGGCTGGGGAATCAGCCGTAGCGGCCGCCCTCTCCAGCGCGCTGCTGCGAAGTCTTGCCGGATCGACTCCAACTCGGCCTCCAGATTCAGATCAAACGCGGCGAGCTCGGCCTGATCGTAGAGACTATCGGCGATTTGGTAGCAGCGGCGCACCTTGCGCCACGCCCAGAGCAATGTCTCGGGAAGCTGCAGGAGCTCATGCGGAGTCATTGGACGAGCCCCTTCTGCTGTCGAAGGAGATCGTTGAGATCATCAATGTCGGCGGGCAGCGAGCGGGAAATTGCGGTAATGCCCCGCTGGCTGAGCAGGCGAACAGTGTCGCGCGCGAATGCTCGGCCGGCGGCGTCACGGTCGCCCACCAGCACGACATTACGGCCGCGGAGCCGCGCGATAATCTGTTGTTCAAGGCGAGCGCTCGCGCCGATAACACCGATCGCCGTGTGCCCCATCTCGAATGCCGAGAGCGTGTCCGTCACGCCTTCACAAATGAGAATGTTGGCCTGATCGCCGTCGAGCGCGTCGACGTTGTAAGCCGGCGGCAGCAAGCCCGCTGGACAAAACCAGCGATAGTCGGATTGCGCGTCAGGTCGGCGTGCCTGGAGATAGGTAACTACTCCGGCGACCAGAAACGGAAACAGCAGGTAGCGCGTGGGAAAGACCAGCTCAGCTCCCCAGCGACCATCGCGCAGCAGCCCGCAGCGGCGCAATCGTTGTTCGCCAAAATGGTCAACGGCGGCACGTCTCAACGGCGCGCGATCGCCAATTTGCCCGATTCGAAAGGCCTGCAATGTCGCGGCACTGAAGCCGCGCGCGGTTAGATAGGCGACGCCATCCGAACAAAGCGGCGACCGGTCGAGAATCCAGCTATAGAGTTCGGGGTCAGGCGCGGTCGTCGGTGTTGCCGCCTTTGTCGAACGGGGAGCCGCAAGGTGGCTCGCTGACGCGCGATTGCGCGAAAGTGTTCTCGTGTCGCGTTCGCCAAGATAGCGCTCGGATAGCCAACGACAGGCCTGCAGAAAGGACAGGCCCTCCATCGTCATGACGAGGTCAATTACGGAACCGCCACCGCCGCAGGCGAAGCATTGAAAGCTGTTAGAGCTTTGTCGTAGCGTGAAGGACGGCCTGCGGTCTTCGTGGCCGGGCAATCGGCACAGTCCGCCGCCACGCCGGTTCAGCCGAAATCCCAGCTCGGCCGCGACCGCGGCGATCGGAACTGCTCTAATGCGTTCGACGTCAACACGCGTGTTGCCCGTAGCATGGCCGACATGATTGTTTACCCCAGCCCGGCGATTGCGACTGCGAGCAATCACTTGGCACCGGGCCGTGGGCTAACCGTGCGAGTCGAATTTGGCTTGCCGCATAGTCCCGTCGACGTGCGATACTGCACCACACTTCCCCCTTTTTTTGACACCACCGAATCCAACGAAGGCGATGCGCTGCAAGTCTTCAAATTTCTCAGTCCTGACCAGACGTCGACCACTCAACGGTCGACGGATCTTGGAGATGACTTAAATAGTATTATCGCCTTTTCAAATCGATCTTGATGCTGACATCCCCACGCGCACACGGCAAGCGCAGACATAGCACCCTGATCAAAGACAGCTGAACAAAACTAGTCGGCGGCGGCCACTCGTCTGTCACCGCGAGTCCAATTTTCTTTATCGTCGGCAGCCTTTGGGCACGCTAAAAACGGCCGCGAGCGGCGATAATCGCGCGCGAAACCGACACGACGTTTTTTCCCTAGCGAACGTCCGCAATCCCGTATGTACTGCTGAAAGGAGCCCTCCGGATCGTACGACGCAGCAGACTTGGTGAAACCGCCAATCGATCTTAGATTTAACGCGTCTATCTTTCGATTAGCCGCATGGAAATTGCCAGTTGGTTGAGTTTCAGATCCGTGATCCCGAGCGTGACCTTACAGTCTCGTGCCACTCCGTCCGCCCTTAATGTGTCAATTTTGACACCGTAACGCTGTTTCAGGGGATAATGCTGCAAGTTTGCGACATTATGAGCCGTTGTCTGAAGTTAACGCTGCGATTGACGGCAGGCTTGACCCAACTACCTACAACGAGATCTGCGTCCCAGAAATCAGAACGGGGTCCAAGCCTGCCTCCTCCTGCTGGAGGAACAGCGAAGAGGTGCCGTCTGGGCGAAAAGGCGAACCTGATTTCCACATTCCGAGCATGATCACCGCAAGCTTCCTGGCCACGGCAACGCGCGCTTTCAGGAACCCAACCCGCTGGGCCAGCTCGAGACCCCAAGTGCGGAGACGGCTTTCGATCTCAATCCTGCAAAGTAGCACGGTGGCAGCGGTAATCAGGTGCATCCGTGTCAGCTTGTTCCCGTGCCGACTGATACGTCCCCGGCGTGAAGTGGCGCCTGACTGATATAGGGTTGGGGTCAGGCCCAAGTATGCTCCAACGTCACGGCTCCGCTCAAATCGATATGGATCGCCGATGGCACTGTAGAACGAAAGCGCGATCACAGCTCCGACGCCGGGGATCGTTTGGAAATTGCGACATGTAGGATTGTTCGATGCGATGTCGCGCATCTGCCGGTCAAGAATGGAGATCTGCTCTCTCAGAGCTTCGGCAATCTCGACGAGCGGTTGCAGATTGACCCCGATCTCAAGCCCGTGCTGTCGCATTTTCCGCACCTGGTCGTTCACCTCGGCGGCTAGCGCACCCCTTCCGTTCAGGAGTTTCACGTTCCCGCCGTATAACCTGAAAATTGATTGGATGAGCGCATCTGTCCTGGCGCGGTTCTTCAGCATAGTTCTCCGAACATTGATCAGGGTTCGGATATTCTGATGTTCCATCGGCTTCACGAAAACCTGCGACCCCATCGATCGAGCGAGCCGCCCGAGCTCTGCGAGCCCTCGAGCATCGTGGACATCTGTTTTCTGTCGCCTGATTGCCAGGAACTTGCTCGATTTGCGTACATCGACCACCTGAACAGGAAATCCGTATGAACGCAGTTCTCGAACCATCTGGGTGCCATTGCCGGCCTCGATCGTGAGGCACTGCGCTGCCTCGACGCCAAAGCTCCGCAGAATATCTCTGATGGGACCGGATTTCGTTTCGCATATCGCTTCAAAGAGGATCCCGCCCTCTGCGTCGATGAGGCAAACGGCTGTTTCGAGATGCCCCGCATCGAGCCCCACCCAGTAGTGCTGATAAACCAACCAGCGCCTCCTTCGAAACCTATCCAGAAAGCCCAACTTAGGTTGGCCCGCGCAACTCGCCGAGTAGGAATTGTCCGCTCTGGCGTGATAGTGGAATAGGATATGCTAGGAGTGGATAGGATGACCCCAAGGCAAGCGCTTGATGATTTGATCCGCGAGCGGGAAGAGACGTACGCTGCGGTTTCGCGTCTACTTGGCCGAAACACCGCCTATATCCAGCAATACATCAAGCGCGGCACGCCCGCGCGTCTCGATCAAAGCGACATCGCTCAGCTGGCTCTGCATTTCGATGTTCCTGCCAAACTGCTCGGGGGAAAAGAGAGCCCTTCAACTCCGCGACGTTCGGTCATCACTGTGCCGGTAATTGAGGCCAAGGGCTTGGAAATCGCACAGGAACGATCTCGGATCGTCGATGAAGCCTGGCTAAGACGCCTATGCAACAGGCCTGCAGGTTTGGCGATCTTACCCATTGCTGGTGAGGCTATGCAGCCGACCCTGCAGAATGGCGACGAAGTCATAATCCAAAGGCTGCGCTCTCACGATGCCCTTCAAGACGGGCTCTACGCTGTCCGGGGATCGTCAGAGACGTTCGTCAGGCGGATCGCTCTGGACCCAACCAAAAATCGTATTTCTGTCCTGACCGACCATCCCGCCTATCCAAGCTGGAACGGTGTTCAGCGAAAGGCGATCAATGTCGTCGGCAGAGTGATCTGGATTGGATCTCAGGTGTCGTGAGTGGGAGCTATGCTGCCTGCGACATACGCCAAGTTGCGCAGTGAATGCTCACCGCTCGGGATAAGTCGAACGGTTTGCCGCGATCGAATTTCCGCTCATCGCAAAGGTCCCAAGGTGGGGGTATCACAGGGGGTATTCTTGGCGAAGCTGAAAGAGAAATGACGTTTTAACAGATGCTTAAGCGAGATTGGTGGATCCCTCCTCCGCTACCAGGAAATAGCTTCCACATAGGTTCGCTTGTGTTCGCATGGGTCCGGATTTCCGACTCGAATTGCTGTTTTCAATAGCAGTTGTGCTACCACGCCAATCCGCTTGGAGCCGTATACGTCCGCATGTGTTCGCTTGAAGCCGGAGCCTTTATGGGGGTATTTTGGGGGTATCCTCGGGCAGTGCGAAATCAGGCGATGCCCCCAGCTGCGATCGGTGGCTCACAGCCGGATTCTCACGCTAGTGCAACGGCGTGCTCCAGCCCTTCCGTAACGGGATTGGTCGGAAAGATCCCATTTATTTAAGGTGAGTTCGAGTCCCGCCTGAGGATTCGAACAGAGGTGGCCGACTTTAGGGCAGGGGAGGACACAACCTTTTCATTCCTAGGATGACCGCTTTGCGCCCCCATTTTGGTCGTTCACCCGCTCACACCAATTTCCCGAAAGCGGACATCGAAGCGATTCTCGCCAAGTGGAATCCAATCCATCACTGCCATCATCGCAGCGCCGAGAACAAACGCCTTCCAGAAGCGCGCGTCGCTCCGGAAAATGTGATCGGCGTTGAGGTACATCAGTCCGAATATGAAGACAGTAGACGTGCCGATCATTACCTGAAGCGGATGTAATTTCCGTAGTGTTCACCTTTCGATCTGCGTTTTGCCATACAATCTTCTTTCATCTATATTCATTGATCGACAGGCGGTTCACGCAAAGAGCAGGCCGTGAGGCCAACCGCGAGCAGCGGGACGACCCCCCACATGATCGGAAGGATCACTCCGATCCCCAACAATATGAGCATCCGCTCGGGATAGTTCCAACCCCACGGTACCCGTAACGCGACAAATTTTAGAGCAAACGGGACAATTTGCCCGGTTCCCAGAAAGACCGTCAGCGAACGTTGCTTCGGGCTGCGTAGCCAATAGCAACCGTTCGCCGCCAGGGATGCGATAACATAGGCGAAAACAATGAGGCCCGCGTCCCCGAGAGAAGCGAAGTTGCAACTGACGACGATCTGCCATGCAGAGAGCTCGTCCATGGAGTAGAACGGCATCTGCAGCATCCTTCAAAGAAACGCGATTAGGTGACAGGAAATCGCCAGCTAGCTTTCGGGACTATCGAGCTTCACCAAACGCTTTCCTCAGGCGAGCTGGTCTGCGACGCCGACAATCGCAGACGACGCAGACGCAGCGCGTTGCCGATCACTGATACCGAGGAGAGGCTCATCGCCGCCGCAGCGATCATCGGGTTCAGCAGTAAGCCGGTAAAGGGAAACAGCACACCTGCAGCAACCGGAATACCGAGCGTGTTGTAGGCGAAGGCGAAGAACAGATTTTGCCGGATATTGCGCATCGTCGCACGTGACAGCACGATCGCCTGGACCACGCCGGTGAGGTCTCCGCGAACCAGCGTCACCCCGGCGCTTTCGATTGCTACATCGGTGCCTGTTCCCATGGCAATCCCGACATCGGCGGCCGCCAGCGCGGGCGCGTCGTTTATGCCGTCTCCTGCCATGGCAACCCGGCGGCCTTCCGCCTTGAGCTCCTCGATCCGCCGGTGCTTGTCCTCCGGCGAGACATTGGCGTGCACTTCATCGATGCCCATTTCGCGCGCCACCGCTTCGGCCGTCGCCCGGCTGTCACCGGTCAGCATCACGACGCGGATTCCGCGCTGGTGAAGCGCCGCAATGGCACTGGCGCTCGTAGGCTTGATCGGATCGGCGACGGCGAGGAGCCCCGCCGGCTGCCCATCAAACGCCACGAACATCACGGTGCGGCCCTGCTCGCGGCCATCCCGGGCGGAGGCTAGCCAGTCCTCATCGGTGATGCCAACGCTTTGCATCAGCTTCTCGTTGCCGATCGCGACCCGCCGCTCGCCGACCGTCGCTTCCACGCCTTCGCCGGTCGTCGACGAGAGCGCGGTGGCGCTGGCAGGCGATATGCCGCGGCCTCGCGCACCTTCGACGATCGCGTGCGCCAGCGGATGCTCGCTGCCCATTTCAACCGCGGCCACGGCGGACAGAAACTCGGCTTCGTCGATCCCGGCCATCGGGGTCACGGCAACCAGGTCGGGTTTGCCCATCGTCAACGTGCCTGTCTTGTCGACCACCAGCGTGTCGATCTTCTCGAGCGTTTCGAGAGCCTCGGCATTGCGGATCAGGATGCCATGCTGCGCGCCCTTGCCCGTACCGGTCATGATCGACATTGGAGTGGCAAGCCCCAGGGCGCAGGGGCAGGCGATGATGAGCACGGCGATCGCGTTGACCAAAGCATAGGCGAGCGCAGGTGCCGGCCCCCAGAAAGCCCAGACCGCGAACGTGACCGCAGCGATGCCGATGACAACCGGCACAAACCAGCCCGCGACCTGATCGGCCAGCCTTTGTATCGGCGCTCGGCTGCGCTGAGCCGCCGCCACCATCTGCACGATCTTGGACAGCATCGTGTCCTTGCCGACATTGGTAGCGCGCATGACGAAGCCGCCGGTCTGATTGACCGTTCCGCCAATCACGGGATCTCCGGCCTTCTTGGCAACCGGCAAAGGTTCGCCGCTGATCATCGATTCATCGACTGCGCTCGCCCCTTCCTCGATCTCGCCATCGACCGGCACCTTGTCGCCGGGCCGCACCCGAAGCCGGTCGCCGGTGACCAGCTGGTCGAGCGGCACCTCGCGTTCATCACCGCCGCCGAAGATCTTGACCGCGGTTGGGGGCGCAAGCTCGAGCAGCGCCCGCAAGGCGCTGGACGTCGACCCGCGCGCCTTCAGTTCGAGCACCTGGCCGAGCAGGACCAGCGTGGTTATCACGGCCGCCGCCTCGTAATAAACGCCCACGCGCCCCGAGTGATCGCGGAACGCCTCGGGGAACATGTCGGGAGCGAGAGTGGCGACGAGGCTGAAGAGATAGGCGATGGCGACGCCGAAGCCGATCAGCGTGAACATGTTGAGATTGCGCGTCCGGAGCGATTGCCAGGCGCGCACGAAGAACGGCCAGGCACCCCACAGCACAACCGGACTTGCGAGCAGCAACTGGGCCCATTGCGCCGATTCCGGCGCGATCAGACGGTCAAAACCGATTCCGGGCACCATGTCCCCCATCGCATAAATGAACAGCGGCAGGGTCAGGAGCGCGCTGACCCAGAACCGGCGGCGCATGTCGACGAGTTCGGGATCGGGACCTTCATCGAGGCTGATCGTCTCGGGTTCGAGCGCCATGCCACAGATAGGGCACGATCCCGGTCCTGGCTGGCGGATCTCCGGATGCATCGGACAGGTGTAGATCGTCCCTTCGCGCACATCCTCGACGGCATCCAGGTGCCGGCCCGAGAGGTAGAGATCGGGATCGGCTAGAAACTTGTCGTGGCAGCGCCCCGAACAGAAGTAATGGCGCGTGCCCTCGTGCTCGGCCACGTGTGCCGCACCTTCGATCTCGACCTCCATCCCGCAGACCGGATCGACCGCGGTACCCGGCGTCGCGACTGCGCCTATTGCATGTTCATCGTCCGCTTGCGGCATGGCAATCTCCTCTCGAGAATTCATGGATAGGCGGCGTAGACCTTCGCGCCGCCGGGTCCGAAGGCGACGACTTCGAAGGGCTGCGACCGGCCTCCCGCTTCCATGCCGGGGGAACCCAGCGGCATTCCGGCAACGGCGAGGCCGCGCACGCCCTCGGGCCGCTCCTTGATCAGCCGCTCGATCTCGCGGGCCGGAACATGGCCCTCGATGACATAACCCTCGATTTCCATCGTGTGGCAGGATCGAAGAGTGCCGGGGACGCCTGCCTCCGCCTTGACCTCGGCCATCGGCCGGTCTTCACGCACGGCGACCTCGTAACCGAGTTCGGCGCGGACGTGCTTGGCCCATTCCTCGCAGCATCCGCACTGGGGATCGCGGAACATCACGTAAGGCGCGGCCTGCACAGCGCTGGTGCATGCGGCGAGAATGCTCAGCGACAGAGCGGTAAATCCGGCGCGAAGCCGGCGAGAGGGTGTGTCTAGGTTCCTCGGCATCATTTCTACTCCTTATGGGTCCAAACGCATGCGTTTCGCGTCGAGACATGAGCGGCAAGGCGTCAGGCTCGGCGGAACACCGATTGCGGCGCGGGGGGCTCTGCCCGGCCTGCCAATCGATTTTCAAGAATGGCGGCGGCACGGGCCTGGTTTTCAACCATTCGATACCTCAACGGACTGAAAGTCGCTTCGTTCACCGCTCGGTTACCGAGATGATCTCGTTACCGGCATTGCTTGTCCGGAACTCGAAAGTCACCGCATCGCCCACTGCGAGTTCACCGCGCAGCGCTTCCCCGGCCTCGAACGCCATCGTCATGGCAGGCCAGTCGACAGCCGGGACCGCTCCGTGATCGACCGTGATGGTACCGGCATCCGCGTCGATGGCAGTGATCGTGCCTTCGGCGCTCGCGGTACGCCCGGCTTCGCCGGACTGCATCATCGGCATGTCCTCGCTTGCCATGGGCATGGTGCCGGTTTCCTCGCTCGCATCGCATGCGGCAAGCACCAGTGTGGCGGCGAGCATCGTCATGAGGGTTGCACTACGCATTCTTCGTCTCCTTGGGGTTGGGTCGGCCTTTCGATCCGGGGGCGCCGCAACAAGAGGTATGCGGCGGGAAGAAGGAACATTGACAGCAGCGGAGCGGTGATCATCCCGCCGATCATCGGTGCGGCGATCCGGCTCATCACTTCCGAGCCCGCACCCGTTCCGATCAGGATCGGAAACAGGCCGGCAAGAATGACCGCAACCGTCATCGCTTTGGGCCGGACCCGCAGCAACGCGCCTTCGCGAATGGCTTCGCTCACGTCGGTCGCGTCCGGATTGGCGCCGCGCCGCTCGAGTGCGGCCTTGAGGTAGATCAGCATGACCACGCCGAACTCCGCTGACACGCCTGCCAGCGCAATGAACCCGACGGCGGTGGCGACGGATTGGTTGTATCCCATAAGGTAGAGCAGCCAGAACCCGCCAGTCAGCGCGAATGGCAGCGTGCCCATGATCAGCAGCGCCTCGTCGAAGCGGCGGAAGATCAGGTAAAGTAGCAGGAAAATGATCGCCAGCGTCGCCGGCACGAGGATCTGCAACCGCTCGTAGGCGCGGGTCAAATATTCGAACTGCCCAGCATAGGACAGGCTGACGCCGGCGGGCAGATCGACCTCGGCTCCGATTGCTTCCTGCAAATCGCCCACCACCGAGGTGAGATCGCGCCCGCGCACGTCGACATAGACATAGCTGGTCGGCCTGCCCTGCTCGCTCTTGAGCATGGGCGGACCGCTGGTCACGCGGACATCCGCCACTGTGCCAAGCGTGATCTGCTGTCCCGCAGGGGTCAGAACCGGAAGGTTGCGCAGCTCATCGACGCTGTCGCGAATCTCGCGCGGATAGCGCACGTTGACCGGATAGCGTGCCAGCCCCTCGACCGTGAGCCCGACATTGGCACCGCCGATCGCACCCGAGACGATCTGTTGCACGTCGGCGATGTTGAGCCCGTAGCGGGCCGCTTCCAGGCGATTGATATCGACATCGACGTAGCGCCCGCCCGAAAGTCTTTCAGCGAGCGCCGAACTGACACCTGGTACCTGTTTGGCAATCTGTTCGACCTGAAGCGCCACGCGTTCGATCTCGCCCAGATCCTCGCCTGAGACCTTGACCCCGATCGGGCTTTTGATGCCTGTCGCGAGCATGTCGATGCGGTTGCGGATCGGGGGCACCCAGACATTGGCGAGGCCCGGGACCCGGACCACCCGGTCGAGTTCCTCGACCAGCTTGTCGGGCGTCATCCCCTCGCGCCATTCCTCGCGCGGCTTGAAGCTGATCGTCGTCTCAAACATCGTCAGCGGCGCGGGATCGGTGGCGGTGTCAGCGCGGCCGGCCTTGCCGAAAACGGTGTCGACTTCGGGAACGGTCTTGATCAGGCGGTCGGTCCGCTGAAGCAGTGCCGATGCCTCACCCGGCGAAAGCCCGGGAAGCGCGCTCGGCATGTAGAGCAGATCGCCCTCATCGAGCGGAGGCAGGAATTCGCCGCCCAGCCGCGTGAAGGGCACCAACGTCGTCGCGAAGAGCAGTCCGGCAATGACCAGCGTCGCTTTCGGACGCCGCATTACCGAGTCGAGCCCCGGCTGATAGGCACGGGTCAGCGCCTTGTTGATCGGATTGCTGTCTTCCCGCGGGATCTTGCCCCGGATCAGCCATCCCATCAGCACTGGAACCAGCGTGACCGACAGGATCGCCGCCGCCGCCATCGCATATGTCTTGGTAAAGGCCAGCGGAGCGAAGAGCCGCCCCTCCTGCGCCTGCAAGGTGAAGACAGGCAGGAAGGACAGGGTAATGATCAGCAGACTGAAAAACAGCGCCGGGCCGACCTCCTTCGATGCGTCCGCGACGATCCGCCAGCGCTCGTTAGCCGACATGACCGTATCGGGATTGTCCTCGGTCCAGCGCTCGATGTGTTTGTGCGCGTTCTCGATCATCACCACCGCCGCATCGACCATCGCGCCGATCGCGATGGCAATGCCCCCGAGCGACATGATGTTGGCGTTCACGCCCTGGAAGCGCATCACGAGAAAGGCTGCCAGAACGCCCAGCGGCAAGGTGACCACGGCGACCAGCGCAGAGCGGGCGTGCCACAGGAACAACAGGCACACGAGCGCGACGACGATGAATTCCTCGATCAGTTTGGTGGTGAGGTTATCGACCGACGCGTCGATCAGTTGCGAACGGTCATAGGTGGTGACGATCTCGACCCCGTCGGGCAGGCTCGCCTTCAACTGTTCCAGCTTCGCCTCCACCGCCTCGATCGCACCGCGCGCGTCGGCCCCTTGCCGCAGAATAACGATGCCGCCCGCGACTTCGCCCTGGCCGTTCAGTTCGGCGATACCGCGGCGCAGTTCGGGGCCGATCTGTAGATTGGCCACATCGCCAAGCGTCACCGGGACACCCCCCGCTTCGGCCCGCAGAGGGATCGCGCGGAAATCATCGAGGCTGCCTAGATAGCCTGACGAACGCACCATGAATTCCGCTTCGCCCATCTCGACGATGGATCCGCCCGCCTCCTGATTGCCGGCCTGGACCGCCTTGACCACTTCGGCGTGAGTCACGCCGAGCGAGGCCATGCGGTAAGGATCGAGGACGATCTGATACTGCTTGACCATGCCCCCCACGCTGGCGACTTCGGCGATGCCCGGAATGGTCTTCAGTTCGTAACGCAGAAACCAGTCCTGCAGGCTTCGCAGCCCTGCAAGGTCGTGACCCCCGTTGCGGTCAACCAGGGCATACTCGTAAATCCATCCCACACCGGTTGCGTCGGGGCCAAGCGTACTCTCGACGCCGTCAGGCAAGCGGTTCTGGACCTGGTTGAGATATTCGAGCACGCGCGAGCGCGCCCAGTAGAGATCGGTCCCGTCCTCGAAGATTACGTAGACATAGCTATCGCCGAAAAACGAATAACCGCGCACGGTCTTTGCTCCCGGCACCGAGAGCATGGTCGTCGCCAGTGGATAGGTAACCTGATCCTCCACGATACGCGGGGCCTGCCCGGCATAGTTGGAGCGGATAACCACCTGCACGTCGGACAAATCGGGAAGCGCATCGACAGGGGTGGTCCGCACTGCCCAGAAGCCGGCGAGAGCCAGGCCGATCGCCGCCAGAACCACGAACAGGCGGTTGGCGATCGAACTGTCAATGATCCGCGCAATCATTGGCCGGTCTTCCGGATCGAGACGATGCGCGGACCGGTGCTCGCCTGAACGAAGGTAAAGGTTACCCGGTCGCCGCTTTGAAAACCGCGAACCTGAGCCGGACCTTCAGTGGCAAAACCCATCGTCATGGCTGGCCATTCCAGAGCTTTGACCGGCCCGTGCCGCAAGGTGATGCTGCGGGCAGTGATGCGTTCGATCGTGCCGGTGGCCCGATAGGTGCGCGGCTCGTCCGCATCCGCCTGCGCCTGTGCGCCTTCTTCACCGGCAGCCGTCGGTGCATCGTCGATGGGACGCACATCGATACCCGCAAGGCTGGCTTCGGAATCGAGCAGGAATTGGCCGGAGGTAACGACCTGCTCGCCTGCCGCGAGCCCCGCGAGAACTTCGGTCCGACCGCCTGATTCTCGCCCGACCCGGACTTCGGCAGGGCGATATCCTCCGGCCTCCTGCGTAATCATAACTAGCGTGCGTTCGCCGGTGCGGATCACGGCCTCCGACGGGATGAGCAATGCTTCACGCCGTTCAGGAGCGATCGTGACCTGCGCAAACATGCCCGGTTTCAGGCGAAGGCCGGGGTTGGGCATCGCCGCGCGCACGGTAATCGTCCGGCTTGCGTCCTGCGCACTCGGCAGGATGGCAATGATCCGCCCTGCAAATCGCTCGCCAGGAAAAGCGGTGAGCGTCGCGCTTACCGGCTGTCCCACGCGGGCGCTTCCCGCAAGGGCCTCGGGCACGGCGGCCTCGAGCCAGATCGGGCTGTAGCCGCTGATTTCGGCGAGGCTTTGCCCCGCCATGACGGTCATGCCCGGCCTTACACCGAGCGAGGTAATCGCGCCCGATTGCGGCGCGGTGACGGTGATCGTCGATTGCGGTCTGCCGCTTCGAGCAACCGAGGAGATCACGCCTTCCGGCATCCCGAGCAGTCGCAGGCGCTGCCGGGCAGCACTGGTAAGCGCCGCGTCGCCGGTGGCCGCCACGGCAAGAAATTCCTGTTGGGCGCCGCCCCATTCAGGCACCAGCAAATCGACGATCGGCGCGCCTCTTGCGATCAGATCCTGCGGGGCGTGGCCGTATGTTCGCTGAACATAGCCGCCCGCGCGTGGCTGGACGATCGCTACCTCGCTGCCATTATAGGCAAGCGTGCCGGTCACCGTTGTTTCCGGTTCCAGCACGCCGTATTCGGCCTCGGCAGTGCGAACCCCGAAGTTCTGGACCATTCCGGAATCGATGCTGACCCCTTCGCCAGCCTGCGCATCGCCACCAGCGCATTTGGGAACCAGCTGCATGTCCATGAACGGGGATTTCCCGGGTTCGTCGAACCGCTGATCCGGCACCATCGGATCGTACCAGTAGAGCACTTCTTCGCAGCCGGCATCGGCAGCGGCGTCACCGCCATCGCTGCCGCCGCCGAGCATCGACAGACCGTAGCCAGCCCCCAGGCTGATCAGGGCTATACCCGCCGCCGCTGCATAAGAACGCTGGCGCGGCGAAAGACGTTCGAACACGGCTTTCATGGCCTGTCCTCCCCATAAGTAAGACGTAGAATTGCAGCGGCTTCGACAGCCATCTGTTCGCGTTCGAGGATCTCGAGTTCAAGCAATGCCAGCGCAGATTTGGCCGCGATCACATCGACCAGACCGGCGCGGCCAGCAGCGAAGCTGGCGGTTTCGAGCTGCGCACGATCCCGCGCCAGCGGGAGAAGCTGGTCACGCGCACGTTCCCATTGCTGCAGTGCGCTGCGCCACGCAGCCAAATCGGCTTCGAACCGGGCCCTGATCGCCCTCAGACGGTCGGCGCGCACGGCCGAGGCGGCAGCAGCGTCTGCTTCGGCCGCCGCGATGCGCGGATTCTGCCGCCTGTCGGTAAAGATTGGCAGAGTGACCCATCCCATGACCGATACGACACTGCCAAAATCGGGATTACGGTGGCCATAAGTCACACTAACACCGAAATCAGGCCGCTTTTCAGCGCGTGCCAAATCGGCTGCAGCCTCGGCTCGTCGCTGCTCGGCATCCGCCAGACGCAATTCCGGATTGGCCTCCAACGCGAACCGAAGCCCTTCCGGGTCCACGGTAACTAGGGGAGCGCCCCCCGCAGCGACGGGCTCGCTTCCGGCGATATAGCGCTGCAGCCGGGCACGCGCGGCTGCGCGCGCGGCCTCGATCCGGGTAATGGCATCCTCGATTTCGAGAAGCTCGCGCCGGATCGCGAGACTTTCGGCAGGTCGAGCCGATCCCGAAGCGACGGCACTGACGGCGACCGGAACGAAGTCCCTCAAGCCGTCCAGAGAGTCGCGCGCAAGAGCGAGGCGCTGCTGGGCATAATACAGGCCAATCCAAGCCGTCCCCGCCTCGGCGAGGATGGAACGTTCGGACAAGCCAAGACGGGCTTCGGCAATACCGATTTCGGATCCGGCAAGGCCGTATCGTGCTCGCCGCCTGGCAAGATTGGGAATTTCCTGCTCGATGCCCACCGCGAGCTGCGTCGGTAATTGCGCATACGGATCAAATGCCGCAGGTCCGGTGACCGGCAAGTTCATCACGCCTGCACGAACGCGAGGATCGGGCAATTCGTCCGCTGCGTCCGCGGCATCGCGCCTCGCCTGAATGCGCAAAGCGCCCGCTTCAAGCATGGGCTGTTCCGCCCGCGCCGCCGCAAGGGTTTCTTCATAGCCGACCGACTGCGCTTGGGCAGCCTGCGCGACCAGCAGGGCCGATAACGGCACCCAACCAATTCGCCAGTTCATAAATCTCACTCGTGCAGAGCGAGCTGACGACATAGCATGCCGCACCGGCGAAGACCGGTTCGTGCGGCTGCATCGTTCGTCAGTCTCGCAAAAGGCGCAGCGCGCCTCCAGGAAAAACTAGACGGTGAGGATTGGTTTTGGAGGAGGCGATTCCGGTCGCGGTGAATCTGTTTCAAACCACGGGGCCGCAGAAACAAGGTAGCTCGGTACCAAACGAAGGGGCGCACCCTCCATTTCAGTCGCATTCGACAGAGCCAGAGGCGGCAGGCAATTCATGGCAATCACGCAATCGAGCGTCATGCTGGAACATGGTCCTGCCGGATCGGTGGATGTATCGCTATCGGCCATCTCGGCACAATCGCTCATCTCCGCCGCCTCGATCTGAGGAAGGGCTGCCGCATTCGCTCCAACCTGGACAAAGAGTCCGAAGCCAAAAAGGATCAAGGTCAAGGTACGAATGAACTTCACCGGCCCGAGATAGTCGGGGGCGAGGCGATTGGCAAGTAACGAGCGATTGCGGACGGGGACCGATCAGATCGCCCCGTCCGCTTTAAGCGCGTAAAATAAATAGTCTTTTGCGACTAGCAGCATCCCGCCGAAGCTGGCTCCGAACTAGCTTCGGATACCTCGCGCACGAGGTCACCCGTTTCCTTCTCAGCTGCGCTTCTGGCGATATCGGCCTGCGCAACGATGCCGCAGCATTTGCCTTCGTCATCGACCACCGGAAGCCGCCGAACCTGATTGTCTTCCATCTTGGTGCAGCATTCGTCGACGCTTGCATCGGCGGTGACAGTAACAGGTGATGATGTCATCACCTCCTCAACGCGTTGGTCGGAGGAATTGCCTTTGGCAACACAGCGGCAGGCGATGTCCCTGTCGGTCACCACGCCCACCAACGCACCGGAATCATCGACAACGGGGATTTCGCCGCAATCATTATCGACCATCAATGAAGCTGCCTCTTGCACGGTGCTCGATGGACTGCAGCATGCGGGGTTAGCTGTCATTACATCTTGGGCTTTCATGGCTTATCTCCTCATTCGTAATCGAGCTTTCAATGGAGGAAACGAGGCATTCCGAGTGTTAGTTCCGCGCATGTCGGCCACCTGTGGGGCGTAGAAGCTATCCCGTTCTGAGATTTCTGTCCGGCGTCGCCTCTTATAGCGGAGGCTTGGGTTCCGACTGCATCAGCAATGTAGATAACCAAGGGTTCGCAGCCGGATGTCAAACGCGTCGCAAATATAACCATCTTGGCCGGTTATCTGCCAAATTCGTCGCCCTTGCGGTGCTCGGTACCCTCTTCGTCATGGCGATCCTTATGCGCATCTCGCAAAATGTCGATGCCGCCGTAAAGCGCGATACCCGCAACGGCGACGCCCACGACAAGATCGGGCCAGTTCGCGCCGGTAAGCATGACGATGATGCCCGCAATGATGATCCCACCGTTAGAGATGAAATCGTTGAAGCTAAAGGTCGTGGCAGCGCGTAAATTGACGTCCTTCTTTTTCATGTTCTGGAGCATTCGCAGGCAAACCAAATTCACCACACCTGCCACCGCCGCCATCACCATCATCATCACACCGCCGGGATCAGAGCCTTCGAGGAAGCGCCGAATGGCATCGGCGATGACGCCGCCAGCGAAGATGAGGAGCATGATACCGGAAAAGCGCGCGGCGCCGCGCTTCCAGGTTCGAGAACGGGTTAACGCCAGCAGGCTTAATAAATAGACGATCGCGTCTGACGAATTGTCCAGGCCATTTGCAAGCAATGCGTTGGAATCAGCGAAATAGCCGACAACGAAAAAACCTATAGCGATCGCCACATTGAGCCAGAGGACAATCCAAAGCGTATGCCGCCTATCGTCTGTGTCGAGCTCAAGTTCTGCATCGCCGCTCATGTGATACTTCCTCCACTGCGACACCAAGCTTTGGCAGCGACCGGCATGGACCGGCTCATAAGACTGTTGTGGTCGAAACTTCGAGAATTTGCGTGGGCTCGAAGTCTGAACGACGGCTTGTCTTCTGCAATTTTCAACATTTGACATCTCCAACTCATTCCGGTCATGTCACATCTTTTAATTCCCGCCGCTCTTCGCGCGTTACGTTGCGTCGCAAACGGTCCCACCATTTCTCGCGCCAGCTGCGCTCGTCATCCGAACGGTGCAGGACGAGACGTGCGATTGCAGGCAGAACGAACAGAGTCAGCGCAGTTGCGGTAATCAGTCCGCCTATAACCACCGTAGCCAATGGACGCTGCACTTCCGCGCCTGTTCCGGTGGCGATCGCCATCGGCACGAAGCCGAGCGAGGCCACCAGTGCGGTCATCAGCACCGGTCGCAGACGCGCAAGCGCGCCATCGGCGATGGCTTCATCCAGCGGCATCCCCTTTTCCAGACGCTGGCGGATGGCGGTCATCATGACGAGGCCATTGAGCACCGCCACGCCCGACAGGGCGATGAAGCCGACCGCGGCCGACACCGAAAACGGCATGCCTCTCAAAGCCAGTGCGAAGACGCCGCCAGCGAGGGCCATGGGTATGGCGCTGAATACCGCAAGCGCCGGAACCCAGCCGCCGAGCGCCATGAACAGGAGGAGCAGAACGAGGGCGAAGCAGACAGGGACAACTATAGCTAACCGTGCCTGTGCTTCTTGCAGGTTTTGATACTGGCCACCCCATTCGATGAAAGATGCGGGCGGCAGATCAACTTGGGCCGCGACACCGGCCTGTGCTTCCTCAACAAACGACCCGAGGTCACGTTCGCGCACATTGGCTGATACGATCACGAGCCGACGCCCTTGTTCGCGGCGGACCTCCGCGAGGCCGTCGACCACCTGAAAATCGGCCAGCGTGCGCAGCGGAACGGTGACACCGTTTTCAAGGACGATCGGGAGAGCCCCGAGCTGGTCGAAATCGTTTCGGGTGGCATCTTGCAGCCGCACAACGACGTCGAACCGGCGATCGCCTTCGAACACGAGGCCAGCAGGCCGTCCCCCAAGCGCGATCGCCACCGATTGGGCCACCTCCTCGACAGTCAGTCCGTATCGCGCGATGGTCGGGCGATCAAAAGCGATGTCGAGCGTGGGAAAGCCGCTAACCTGTTGAACGCGAACGTCTGCCGCACCCTCGACATCACGCATAACATCGGCGACATCATCGGCTGCGGTCGTCAATTGCGCCAAATCGTTTCCATAAATCTTGACGGCAAGGTCGCTGCGGCTTCCTGCAATCAATTCGTTGAAGCGCATTTCGATAGGTTGGGTAAATTCGTACAGGTTGCCGATCAGCCCTTCCAGATCCTCCTCAATCTCTGAGATAAGCTCTTCTTTGTTCTTGGAGGGGTCTGGCCATTCGTCCCGCGGACGAAGCATGACGAAGGCATCGGAGATATTCGGGGGCATGGGGTCGCTCGCCACTTCTGCGGTACCGGTTTTCGAGAAAACCAGTTCAACTTCGGGAAAACGAACAAGCCGATCTTCAAGCCGTCTTTGCATCTCTGTCCGTCGTCAGAACATTTGGCACGACTCGCGGCGTAAATTAGCGGAGTGCGGGCCTCGTCAGGGGATGGATGTTAAGCGGCGAGCTTGCGGTG
>NZ_SNWD01000002.1 GCF_004361835.1 Stakelama pacifica | reverse complement strand
ACACCCGCTACGATCGCTGCGCCCACACGTTCATGTCAGCTATCTGCATCGCCGCAACCGTCATCTTCTGGCTGCCGCAATGAGTCCTGAGCCTAGTTCCGCCATGTCTGGCGTAACTCCTCGTCGAACCAGCGCTCGGCATCTTCAAGCGCGCCCATCGTCGATCTAAAGGAGAAGTAACTGGAATAGCCCTGCTCGTCTGCCCAGCGTTTGAAGTCGGAAAATGACGGCTGCTCGGCAGAGCCGACCGCAACGCCAGCCACCTTTGCCCATTGGTGGGTCAGGTGTCGGATCGCCGGCTCGGCCTCAGTACGCTTCATCAGGACTCATCGTCATCATCATGGAGGTACCAATTTGGCAGACTGCCTCCGTACTTTCCACCCTTCGGCACTAACACGCTGACCCGGCATCGCTGCGAGCCCGGGGTCCAACGTGGACATGAAGTGTACGTGGAAGGCTGCCCCGCACACTATTGCGTCTCAGAGCTGGCGTGGGCGCGGCGGCGTTTGGGTAGGTAACGGCGGCAAATGGCGGGCCACGACCGATGAAGATGAGCACTATACTTACGCTATAGCGCTACGATAAGCCCGGCCGAAGCCTGGGTCGCGGCCAACGACCTATAAAAACGCGAAGAGAAAGCCACGCCCCCGTAGGCTGTGGCTCCTTCCCTATGGGACGAACTTCGTATACAGCTTGGACCTGCGCCGAGGTCGAAAGCCGGGGCGCAGTGGCGGAAGCCGCGATGATCCTTGACCAGGAGCAAGAAAATGACGCCACCCGTATATTCGCAACTCTTCTCGTGCCTGTACGACCAGGCTGAGGCTGTTGGCCAAATCGGTCGCGGCACGCACCATTCAGTTTTTCGCAGCATCCAGTGGCGCTATATTGACGGCGACTTCCGGGATAGCGGTAGATTCCACGACTTTGCCGTCATTTGGGATGAGGATCACGATGCCCGAGTGATCCCAATGATCGAACACTTGCACATGACTGGCCTGCTTTGGCCGGTGGTCTTTATCGGCGAGCGCAAGGGCATGCTGACCGTGCTGCTGTCCCATGGCATTGATCCAAGGAAAGAGCGATCAGACTGGTTTGATACGGTGCGGGACATCGCCGGTCACGCTATCGAAAACGATCCTTGGACCGTCGAATTTGGCACATTCCATCGAGATCCGGCGAACCGGGATAAGTTGACCGAGTCCGCCGGCCTGATCGACGATTGGGAGGAATTGGTGGTTGCATACCTCCAGTCTATCGACGTGCTGTGGCAGCTCGGCGAAGAGCGGAGCGCGCGTCAACAAAATCTCGGATGATCGATCGGGGGGGGGAATCATGGGGCTGTACGAGCGGTGGTGTGAGTCCACCAAAGAAAAGGACAAGCGCAGGCGCTACTGGACCTATGTGGAAAAGGACGGCGGCCGTGACGAGATTCGCGATGATCTCGCCGAGACTATCCGTTCGCACTACGACCGGCTCGAACGTATCGCCGAGGACGTGGAGCGGCTCGGATACCAGGTCGCCGCCAGAATCCTCAGCGAAGCGGTGCCGCAGACGCCCAAGGGCCGCTCCGGCGATCTCGGTGAAATTCTCGCGACCGAGCTGGTCGAAGAGGAGATCGGCCTGCGCGTCCCTGTGCGCCGCCTCCGCTACAAGGACGGCCGCAACATGGCCATGCGCGGCGACGACTTCATCGGCGCCGGTTACGATGGGGCCGGCGAGAAGCTCTGGCTCCTGAAGGGCGAAGCCAAGAGCAACAAAGTGCTCGGCAAGGCCACGGTCACGAGCGCCCGCAAGGTGCTCAACCGCGACAACGGCCGCTGCACGCCCGATTCCCTGCTGTTCGTCGCCAATCGCCTGCTGGAGAGCAACGATCCGAGCGACAATGAGCTGGGTCGCAGCCTTCGCGACGAAGTGGGCCTGAAAACCCTCCGCGCCGATCGCATCGACCACATGCTCTTCACCGTGTCGGGCAACGGCCCTCACGCCTCGCTGAAGGACGACCTCGACGCTACCGGGACCAACCGGGACCATTACGTCGTGAACATCCACGTCGCGGACCACCAGGACTTCATCGCAGCCATGTATCAGGAGGCGGAAGACCTTGGAGACGATTGACGAACTGACCGCGTTCTTGGCGACCGCAACCGTCGACGGCATCCTCCGGCGCCTGCTCTATCGGGGCGCCGCATGGTCGCTGATGCGCGAGGATGGCGTGTTGCCCGCTAATGCGCCGCCCCTCGGCGCGACGATCGAAACCGACCTTGCCGAGCACGGCTTTGCCCTGCTTCGGGGCGCGATGGCCCTGCGCGTTCAGGCTGGCGCTTCCGAACTGACCAGCAAGGCGTTCGAGCGTGCCGCCAACGCCTTCGAAGCCCTGGTGCGCAATGGTGATCCAGAATCGCCTGATCGCGGCTTCCGCCGTACCATCGCTGCCGCCGCCTATCACCTCGCCGGCTTCTCAGCAGTTGCCTATTCGCTCTTCAACGAGACTGCGGACGACCTCAATGCCTCGCCGGGCGAAGCGGCGATTCGACACCTGATCCTGCGCGATCTCGGCCAGTTGCGTGGCTTTGTTCGCGATTGGTTGGACGATGGGGCTCATGGTGATGAGCAGGTCGCCGAGGCGCTACGGGGCGAAGAATCAGACATCGACGAGGTGCTATCGACCATCCTCAACACGACAATCTGCCGGGCTCTGGCGCATTTTGACTTCGCGCTCGAGACGGGCGAGCCCGAGCCGATCGAGACCGCACGGACGCTGCTCGCCACAGCGGTCAGTCTGGCGGACAATGCGGAGAATGTGCCGCTGTGGTGGATTTCGAACCTCTGCCGCCACCTGATCGACGACCTCTGGCAGCATTCACTACACCAGACCCTGCCGACGGAGCCGCCAGCGGGGACGGAGGAAAAATACCCGGACCTGCGCCGGCTGTTCATTTCGTCGCTCTACGCGCGAAAAACTTCCGAGGTGGAGCTATGGCCATCGCAGCGCGAAGCGGCCCAGCGTTCCACGGACGTTACTGACGATCTGGTCGTCGCTTTGCCGACCAGCGCCGGCAAGACGCGGGTGGCGGAGATCGCCGCGCTGATGACGCTGTCGTCGGAGCGCAGGGTGCTGATTGTGACGCCGCTGCGCGCTCTGTCCGCCCAGACAGAGCGATCCTTCAGAAAGACCTTTGCGCCCCTCGGGTTCAGCGTCTCCTCGCTTTATGGCGCCAGCGGCCTCTCGGCTGGCGATGAAGACGCGCTGCGCACCCGTGAGATCATCATCGCGACGCCCGAGAAGCTCGATTTCGCGCTGAGAAGTGACCCGTCGCTGATCGATGATGTCGGCCTGATTGTGCTCGACGAAGGCCACATGATCGGACCTAGCGAGCGCGAAATCCGCTACGAGACGCTGGTGCAACGCCTGCTTCGGCGTGCGGACGCGAGCGAACGCCGGATCGTCTGCCTCTCCGCTATCTTGCCCAGCGGCGACGAGCTCGATGATCTCACCGCATGGATACGCTCCGACGAACCGGGCGAGCCTGTGCGTTCTGACTGGCGTCCTACACGGCAGCGGTTTGGTGCGCTGACGTGGCGCGGCAAGGACGCGCTACTGCGGCTTGACCTGGATGAAGATGGTCCTTTCCTCGACAAATTCGTCGTCGAGAAATCGGCGCGGGGTAAAGAGAAGAAGCCCTATCCGCGCAAGAACTCGCACCTCGCCTTGTTCGCTGCATGGGAGTTCGCCAGCCAGGGCAAGCGGACCTTAATCTTCTCCACGCAGGCGAACTGGGTCGAGAGCTACGGTAAACAGGTCGTGGACCTCTGCAAGCGCGGCTATCTGGAATCGCTGCTGGAGGATAAGGCGTCGGTCGCCCGCGCTCTGGAGGTCGGCAATGAATGGCTGGGCGAGGACCATCCCGCTGTCGCCTGCCTCAAGCAGGGCGTTGCCATCCACCACGGTCGGCTGCCGAGCCCGTTTTTGCGCGAGCTGGAAGCCCTGCTGTCTGAGGGCGTCCTGAAAGTCATAGTCGCATCGCCGACGCTCTCGCAGGGTCTCAATCTCAACGCCGCCGTGCTCTTGGTGCCGGCGTTGTATCGTGCCGGCGAGAAGATCAAAGGCGAAGAGTTTGCGAACGTTGCCGGCCGAGCCGGACGCGCCTTCGTCGACGTCGAGGGACTCATTGTTCACGTCATATTCGACAATATTAACTGGCGAAAAAAAGAATGGGGCAAGCTGGTTGCCTCCGCCAAAGCTCGCACGCTGAAAAGTGGCCTCATCCAGATCGTCGCCGAGATTCTTGAGCGGCTGTCCCGCGAAGGTGTACTGGATCGCGACGATGCCTGGGAATATCTCGCCAATGCGCGCGAAGCTTGGAGGTCGCCGGAGGAGGAAGCATCTGTGGCCGAGCGCTTGGCTGCTGCAAGACAGAATGATGGCGATGTCGCTCATGACGACGACGGAGAAGATGATGATGACGATGCGGAAGAGGCCATCGAAGAGGAGCCTCTGTCGCAGATAGTCGAACGTCTAGACGCAACTGTGTTTGGTCTCATTGAAGCGCTCGATTCTGATCGGGCCGATTTGCCGAAACTTTTGGACGAGGCCCTCAGAGGATCGCTTTGGGCTCGTCAGATCGCCCGCGAGGACGAAGACGTAGCCCCTCTGCACAAGCGAGTAATCAAGGCGCGCGCTGATCTCATCTGGAAGACGACCACCGCATCGGCCCGGCGCGGTCATTTCGCCATGGGTGTTGGACTGGAAGCAGGCCTCGCAATTGATGCCATGGCTGACGTGTTGGCCGAACTCCTCGACCGCGCAGACGTAGCGGCGCTCAGCGGCATTATTGATGAACTAGTCGAGACCCTTGGCGGCCTTGGAGAGCGGCTTTTGTTCATGCGGCCGTTCATCCCCGGCAAGAACAACGCGCTGCCTGCGAATTGGAAGGCAATCCTGCATAGTTGGGTGTCGGGCGAGGATGTGGCCAAGATTGGGCCTCAGAACATGCGCGCGGTCGAAGAGGCCTTCACCTACCGTTTGGTTTGGGCGCTGGAGGCTGTCCGCACACGCCGCATGTCTCTCGGGTGGTCGCCAGACACGGTGGCGGGCGGTGCTGCGGCGGCGGTCGAAACCGGCGTCCCGCAGTTCATGATGTCGATGCTGATCCGCGCGGGCCTACCGTCACGGCGCGCGGCCATGGCGGCGATCGAAGATGCCAAGCCTGTCTTCGTTACACCTGCCGAGATGCGGGCCTGGCTCGAGTCAGACGAGATCACTGCGTACACAGATGCCGGCGATTGGCCTACACCCGATACCGCCGCGTTGTGGGCGCGCTTCCGGACCGAAGCTCTCAGCGGCGGCATCCAGAAGTGGTCGGTCGAACACTACAAGCGTCTGCTCGACATAGCGGCTTCCCCGCCTGCCGGCCTCTATCGGATTGTCACCGACGAGGGTGATGGGCGGACATGGTTGGCGACGCCCGACTATCAGCGGATCGCGGCGTTCAAAAAGCCGGCTGTCGATCCCAAGCCCAGCCTGTTCTCGGGTCGGTTGCCAGGCAACACCAGGCTCGTGGAAGCCTTGCGCGTCGGCCGCGGGAAACTGCGCTGGCCGGCAGCCGATGCATAAAGGGGAAATTAGACCGCCTCATGCCGAGACGGCGACCAAAAATGCGTGCCGCTCGTCAAGGGGATGGGGGCATCTACCGTGGCGGCGGTAGTCGGCCGGGCGGCTTAATTGGTGTACGCTCACTACAAGCCCCTCCGGAATTTCCTGCGCGGCTTCAATCTTTGGAGCGGTCTCGGTGCGACCTACTTCTACACCCGGCACCTGCAGTTCGACCAGCCGCTACCCGAGCAGTTGAAGAACAATGCGCTCAGATTGGGCCAATCGAATCTGAAAGCGGGCCTTCATGGCCATCTCGTGGAACTGCTCGCGCGAGAAGTGATCCTCAACGGGCAAGCTCGAGGCGGGAAACCCCTGAACACTGCAGATGCGGCGTTCAAGGCCATGGGCATGATCCATCGGCTCGATGACAAATCATGGGGACTGCATGGCTCCCGCTCCGACGACATAATCCTCCAACTGTCGCGGATAGCCTTCCAGCAATTTCCTTGGCAGTCACCGCGGACCAACGGTGTGCTCGCACGCTATCACATGCTCTACGCTCACCCGTTGGTTGCGCCGCTGGTCGAGGCAGAGTTCGGGATGTCCACCGGCGAGCTTTTCCAGCTCATCCTTTTATTCGCCGAAGAGATGCTTCGACGTCCGACACTCGCGTTCGAGTTCCTTCCCGCGGCCGAAGAGTCGATTCACGCGCCCGTATTGGCGCTCACGGACAGGATTTCCCGCTCATCCGATGATCTGCGAACAGCAACGGTTGAGCGCCAAAGCTATGGCGTGAACTGGGCTTACAGCTTCAATCCCCTTCGCGCTTTCCCGTTGGTGCATGCCGGCAATCCGCGCTCCCTGATGTGCCCGGCTCCGCCGATTCTGCTCCAACGGCTAACCGATGGTCTCTATTTTGATCTCATCCGCGCGGATCGCCGCTTCGGAAGCGCCATCGGCAAAGCCTTTGAACACTATGTGGGCAAGGTGGCAGAGCGGATCGGCCGTGATGTATTCGACCTGCGCGAAGAGACGTGCTGGGGGAAACCGGAACGCCGAAGCGTGGACTGGATCGTTGGCGACAAAAGCGCGTCGCTGTTTGTCGAGTGCAAGCTGGGCCGCCTCGACATCGCCTCGCAAACCGAAATCTCGCCCGACCCGCCGTTCGTTGCCGCGATTGGGCGCCTCGCTGGAAATGTAGGACAGCTTTACGCCACGCTTAACGAAGCCCTCGCGGGCGGATATCCCCACTGGAAGCCAGATGGTCGCCCCGTGCATCCGATCGTCGTCACGTTTCATGAGTGGTTTTGCTTCGGCCCATTTTTCTACAAGCATCTCGACAAATTGGTGGACACGGAGTTCGAGAAGCGCGGGTTGGATCGGGCGTTGTTGGAGCGTCATCCTTACTGTGTCTGTTCGATCGCCGAGCTTGAGGGGTTGCTGACGGCGAGCCGAGGAGCAACCATCGACATCGTGGTTTCGGAGAAGATGTCAGCCGCCCACCGGCAATCGCTGATGCGCGGATTTCTTGCCGATTGCTATCCAGGCAGCCTGAGCAACGCCATGGGTACGTTCGAGGATGGCATGGACCTCGTCATCGAAGGACCATCACGGCTGACAAGGCGATAGCGCGACATATCGGCAAGTCGCCACGAGTCAGGCAAGTCCGATCCCACTCGTTGACCGTCGAACCTGCTACGACGGCGTAGCGGGTGCGGATCATGAGTATGAAACGGCGGACTATGGCGGCGAATGGCGGGCCACGCCCGATGAAGATGAGCACTACACCTACGCTATAGCGCTACGATAGTCGTTGTATGCCGGCGCTGTGTTCGAAGCATTTCGGCCGCGCCAAATACTTCCGTCTGCCTCCCCTTACCAAATAGGACTGCCGTGACTACGCCGTCGTAGCAAGAGCGGCGATCCGCGGCGGGGACTGAAGTTCGTATCTCATCGCCAACGCCTGGTCCTGCAAAGTTACTACACCGCGCGAGGCATGCGACTGCCGGGCGGCAGCCACCACAGCGGCACAGGTAATCGGGTGGTTGTTTGACTACCATGCTTTTGTTACGTTTGGCGCGTCGACTCTTGGTGGCACTTCAGACTCTGCGGCTTCGGAGCGGGTCAAAAACTCCCAAAACCGGTCCGATCTGGCCAGGCATCGCTCTAGGGGCGTCGCTGGCGCAGTGTTCGAAGGCGGCAGCGCCAAACCCGCGCTGATCTTGGCCGCGAACGCCCTGGAAACGACCACTCTTCGAGTGAGTGGAAAAGAGGATGAGTGACCTTGGTGAAAGCCACGTGCGATCTGGCGCGATGCCCGGCCTGCCTTATGAGCGGCGCGGCGCAAGGGACGAGATCGCGCAGCGCCTGGCCGCGATCGTCGAGTCCTCCGACGATGCCATTCTGACGAAAGATCTGGATGGAACCGTCACGAGCTGGAACAGAGGGGCGGAACTGCTGTTCGGCTATCGCGCCGCCGAGATCATCGGAAAGCCGGTCATGCTGCTCCTGCCGGACGATCGGCAGGACGAGGAGGCGCCAATCCTGGCGCGGCTGCGCCGGGGCGAGCGCGTCCGTCATTATGAAACGGTCAGGCGCCGCAAGGACGGGAGTCTAGTGGAAATCTCGCTCAGCGTGTCACCGCTACGCGCTGCGAACGGCAGAGTTATCGGCGCCTCCACGATCGCGCGCGACATCACGGAGCGCAAGCAAGCCGAGGAGCGGCAACGCTTGTTGCTGCGCGAGATGGATCATCGAATGAAGAACTTGTTCGCGCTTGCCGCAAGCGTCGTCGGCATGAGCGTGCGCGATGCTGCAAGCCCACAGGAACTGGCCTCCATCGTCCAGCAGCGTTTGAGCGCGCTGGCGCGTGCGCACGCCCTCACCATGCCGGGAGAATCCGTTGCTGGCAGCAACGATCCGGTGCGGCTTCACACCTTGCTTCAAACGCTTCTAGCACCCTACGAAAGTGCAGGCGGAGGCGGTGACCGGCTGAGGATCATCGGCGATGACATGATCTTGCCTGGAACCGCGATGACCACGATCGCGCTCATCCTTCACGAGCTCGCCACCAATGCCGCGAAATACGGCGCGTTGTCGTCGCCGTCGGGCACCGTCACAGTCGAATGCGTCGCGAAAACAGATAGGCTCACCCTGACGTGGCAAGAACGCGGGGGGCCACCGAGCGACCAGCCCGGGGAAGATGGGTTTGGCAGCTTGCTTGGGCGTCTCGCCAGCGGTCAGCTTGGCGGCACTATCGAGCGCGAGTGGCGGCCAGAAGGACTGCGGGTAAACCTGACGGTCCTGCGCGATCGCCTAACGTGAGATTCTTCGCGCAGCTGGACTTCCTGACCTAAGACCCGCTTCCACTGGGCAAGCGCACACCGGATATTTGCTCGACGACCTGGCGCGCGGCGCGCGATGGCACGGCCAGGCCGATGCCGACATTGCCGCCATTGGGGCCGATGATCGCGCTGTTCACACCGACAGCCTCGCCGCGCATGTTGATCAAGGGGCCGCCCGAGTTCCCTGGATTGATCGGTGCATCGGTCTGGATGTAGCGAACACCGCCGTCGGGCGAGCCGCGCAGCCCGCTGACGATCCCCGCCGTGACGGTCTGACCCACTTCGAACGGATTGCCGATGGCGACAACATAATCACCTACCTGTGTCCGGTTAGAGTCACCGAGCGGAAGCTGTTTCAATCCGCGAGCGGCAATGCGCAGCACGGCGATGTCGGTGCGCGGATCGCTGCCGAGAAACTCGGCTTCGACCTGCCGATCACCAATGCCAACGGCAATGGCACGGGCGTTCTCGACGACATGGTGGTTGGTGACAACCAGACCGCGCGCGGCATCGACCACGAACCCGGAGCCCGCCGAGATCCGCGGCGCAAGCGCCTCGTCGGGCACGCCGAGGAAGAAGCGATAATAAGGATCGCGCAGCAGCGGGTTCTGCGCATAGGGCGACGCTTGCAGCACCGCGATGTTCACCACAGCGGGCGCGACACGCTCGACCAGCGGTGCGACGGTCAGCCGATTAAGCGGGACGGCGTCGACGGAGACCCGTGTGTTTTCCGGCGCAGTTATCGTTCCACGGTCGGAGTTGAGCCAGACCACCCCCGCGCCGCCGGCCACGCCCGAGGCGAGGCCGATCGCCACCAGCAAGGCCAACCAGCCGCGCGGCGGATGCGGGCCCAGGTCGCGTGGGCTCACGGGCGGCCATCCTCCCACTCAAGCGGGTCTGCGACCGCTGTGTCGGCGGTTTCGATGATCTCGCACAGTCGAGACACGATCGGGGACATCGGGCGCGGCGACGCCGGGAAGTCCAGCGCATCGCCGCGAACCCGTGCGACGGCCTCGATCAGATCCGCCCGATCACCGCCGGCCTCCAATATCTCGACGACAAAGCGGTCCTCCAGCGATCCGGCGATCGCGATCACGTCTTCGCGCGTCATACCGTCTGTCCTTTCGGCTCTTTCCGCCGCTGGCGGAGCCTCAACCCGAATCCGATCAGCACCACACCGGCGATGACAGCGTAGATGGCGATCACCCATGCGACCGACAGGATCGTGGCGGGTGGATTCACATAGAGCGCCACCGGCACCGCGAGCCCGAGCAATATCGAGAGCACACCCGACAGCCCGAGCAGCCACTCGCCTTCGATCTCCTTGCGCAGGGGGATCGTGGCGGCGATCTCCAACAGGCCGGTGAGGATGGCCCACGCGCTCAGTATGCCAAGCGTCGCCAGAGCATAGCTGATCGTCGCCACAAAGGGCACGGCCACGAACAAGGCCGCGACCGCGATGCCGATGATGCCGCGCACGATCAGCGCCCACCAGCGCTCTTCCTTGTGGGTCGCGCCGCGCACGCCCGCGATCGTCGAGAGCAGGCCATCGGCACCGGCATAGGCGGCGAACACCATGGTGAAGGCGAACAGCGCACTCAACGGAAACAGGAATGCGACGGTGCCCAGGATCAGGGCGAGAACGCCGCGGACCACAAACCATCCCCAGTTGCGGCTGAGCAGCGGAGCGCCGGTGCGGGCCTCGCTGCCCGCACCGGCATCGGAAAACGTAGCCGATATACTCGTCATCGCTTCGCCTCCCCGTTATTCCTCGCGCTGCCCGAACAGGCTCAGCAGCAGCTGGAACAGATTGATGAGGTTGAGATAGAGCGACAGCGCGCCCATCACCGCCAGCTTGTCCGCGCGCTCGGACCCGGCATAGGCCAGATACTCGCTCTTCAGGCGCTGGGTGTCCCAGGCGGTGAGCCCCGTGAACACCAGCACGCCGGCGATCGAGAAGACGAGCTGGAGCGTCGAGGAGCCGACGAACAGGTTGACGATGCTGGCGATGACCACGCCGATCAGGCCGACCATCAGGAACGTGGACCAGCGGGACAGGTCGACGTTGGTCGTATAGCCCCACAGGCTCATGCCTGCGAACACCGCCGCCGCGCTGAAGAAGGCGAGCGCGATGCTGGTCCCGGTGAAGACGAGGAAGATGCTCGCCATCGATACGCCCATTACGCCCGCGAAGGCATAGAAGGCTGCGCGCGCCTGGGCTGTCGTCATCCGCTCGACGCGGAAGGAGAAGAACAGCACGAACGCCAGCGGCGCGAAGATCGCCACCCATTTGAGCGGCGTGCCGAAGATCGGCTGATACAGCACGGGTGTGCTTGCGATCAGCAGCGCGACAAGCGCCGTGATGCCGAGGCCCAGCGCCATGTTGCGATAGACGCCGAGCATGTGCCGGCGAAGGCCTTCGTCATAGATGGCTGCGCCGCTAGCGCGCGCCGGTGAAGGCGGCGGATAGGTAATTGGGTCAAAATTTCTATTCATGCCTCACTCCATTGCTTTCAGGTCAATGAGGCACTCGGTGGCTTCGATACGAAGCCCATACGATCCTGCACCGAGCGCGCTCGATGCGGTCCGACATCACGGCGGCTGAACAGCCGCCGTCAGAGGGGCCCGGTCCGCGAGCGGAAATCTTGTATTCGCCTCCGGAATTTCAACCCTCCGGAGGCGGTGCGGGCGATCAAATTACCGTGTATGAACAAGGGGCTCGACCCCCTCTTGAAAGCCCGTGACAGGCTCCTAACTTTTTGTCGCCGGACGCTGGAAACCGGGTCCGGTTGGACATTGAGAGCGTCGGCTCTCTCCGGCGCATCTCATGCCCAGATTGCTTCATAAGGAGGATTTGGAGATGAGAACTGCTTTTGACTTTGCGCCCTACAGGCGCTCCACGGTCGGCTTCGACCGTCTGTTCGATCTGCTTGAAACCGGCATGCGCGGGGACGGCGTGGACGGCTATCCCCCCTTCGATATCGAACGGCAGGGCGAGGACAGCTACCGCATCACGCTCGCGGTCGCCGGCTTCCGCCCCGACGAGATCGAGGTGGTGGCCCAGCAGAACCAGCTCACCGTCACCGGCAAGCGTGCCGAGGACAAGGACGAGGGGCAGTATCTGCACCGCGGCATCGCGGCGCGTCCATTCGAACGGCGTTTCCAGCTTGCCGACTTCGTCGAGGTTCGCTCGGCCGGCTTCGACAATGGCCTGCTCAGGATCGATCTGCAGAAGATCGTTCCCGAGGCGATGAAGCCGCGCAAGATCGAGATCAGCGGCAGCACGCCTGCCAATGATCGTATCGAGGCGCCGAAGGACGAGAATCGTCAGGCCGCCTGAGCACGACCGCTTGGCTCGCCGTCCAGTGGCGGCGAGCCATCCCCCAACTCTCTAGCCAGAAAGGAGATGATATCATGGCTATTCGTGATCTGATTCCCTGGAGCCGGCAGGAGAACCGGCTCCCTGTTCCGGTCAGCGCCGAGCGCGATCGGGGCGATCATCCGTTGCTGTCGCTTCACCGCGAGGTGAACCGGCTGTTCGACGACGTGTTCCGCGGCTTCGGCGTGCCGGCGCTCGGCGGCTTCGACCGCAACCTATCCTGGCCCAACCTCGAGCTCGGCGAGACCGACAAGGAAATCCGCGTCACGGCGGAACTGCCGGGCCTCGACGAGAAGGACGTGGAGATTACCGTCGAAGACGGTGCGCTGACGCTGCGCGGTGAAAAGCGTTCCGAGGTCGAAGACAAGGATCGTGGCTATACCGAGCGCAGTTACGGCCGCTTTGAACGGCGTATCGGCCTGCCCAAGGGTGTCGATCGCGACCAGGCGAACGCGACGTTCAAAAACGGCGTACTCACCGTCACCCTGCCGAAGACGGAGGCAGCGAATGAAAATGTCCGCCGCATCCCCGTCAATGGCAAGGCAGCGTGAAGGCTTGGCCCGGAACCTCGGTTCCGGGCCATTCGCCAACGACAATCACGCCGGACCATGCGCGTCGAGCGCGCTGCCCCTTGATGCCCGGGCCATGATCGAACCAGTGCCGCTTGCGACCAACCAGGGCGGGCGGGGCCAGCGCGGACAGTGGCGAGTTCGTTTCGCGCCGCGCTGGCGGCCCGTGGCGGATCCGCTGACCGGGTGGACCGGCGGCGGCGATCCGCTCGAGACGATCGAGCTGTGCTTCCCTGACCTCGAGGCGGCAGCGAACTATTGCCGGCGGCAAGGATTGGATTTCTCGGTCCAGGGAGAACGGCATGGCCAGCGCCCGCTTCACGCTCGCCTGCCGGGGGAGCCCGCGCCAGTGCTGTGCTGCTGGCCGACAGGTCCGCATGCGCGTTGCTGCGGTGCCTATCCGATCGCTGCGGCAGAGCTTGATTGTCATCCAAGGTCGAGTCTGGCCGGATAGCTTTTCTCAACCACCAACCAGCAAGAAAGGACGAATGATGCGAAAAATCCTTCGTACAGCCGTCTTGGCCGGCGCGGCGGCAATCGCCACCGCAGGGACGGCTATGGCGGCCGCAAATGACAACAAGGTCATCACCGTCGACCTCCCCGACGGCTCGCTTGCCCGGATTGAGTACCAGGGCGATGTCGCGCCCGAGGTCACCGTCCAGCGGGCAACGAGGTTGGTGCCGGTCCGGCTTTCCGATCCGGCGATGGCCGCGCCGTTCCTACTATTCGACCGGATTGCCGCCGACATGGATCGGCAGATGGATGCGATGTTTCGCCAGGCGCGGATGCTGGAAGCCGCAGCGGCCAGAGGCGTAACGCTGGACCGGGCTGCGTTCGGCAACTTACCGTCAGGAACCGTGAGCTATCGCTTCGTCTCGACCAGCACCGGAAACGGCATTTGCCGCCGAAGCGTCCAGGTGACCTCGCTCGGGACGGACCAGCAGCCAAAGGTCGTTTCGCGCAGCTCCGATGACTGCGACCCACCGGCACGCGGGCCGGTTCGAGCCCTAGCCGATCATGGCAAGCCGGCATCACCAGCAAATACCGTTTGAGCGATGGCCCGGGAGGAGCAATCACTCCCGGGCCTTCCTGGTTTCACCTGCGCTGTCGATGCGATGCCCGATCCAGCGCGGCGAGAACGCGGTCAATCACGCCGGCGCTGCTGGCCGCCTTAGGAAGCTCGCGGCGGGCGAAGTGCTGCAGCCGATCGACGTCGCGCTGCGGCAGGCTGAGTTTGATCGGCATGGCTCCGAGACGATCGGGCGCGTGTCCCTGCGCGGCCTTGCCTGAGCGCAGGAAATGATCGAGCAGCCGCTTGCGATCGGCAAAACTCCAGCCGAGCTCTTCCAGATCCTCCGGCGGCACCGACAGCAGCGCGAGCGCGAATTCCATGATATCGTCGAACGGCAAGGCAATATGGACGCGGCGGCCGCCACGCTCGCGCCACCTTCGCAGCGGCCCTCTCGTCATTGCAGCCTGATAACCCCATCAACGGCGCGCCATTCCGTGGGACGGATCAGTTGGTCGTGCGCGATCTGCACCGAGTGCAGCGCCGCCTCGATCTCGCGCCGCCAATGGTCGAGGAAGTCGAACAGCACCGGGAAGTCGGGCGCGAGGTCATATTCCTGCCAGACGAAGAGCTGCAACAGCGATGGCGCGTCAGGCCGGTAGTAGTGGACCTCCGCGGTCGTCAGCCCGTAGCCCTGCAGCTGCGCGAGGAAAGCGCGATCGCTCATTGGAGCTGGCTTCTCGAATCGCGATTCTCGTCGAGCGCGCGCATGGCGGCAAGCACGTCATCGATCGGTACGGCGCGGTTCGCGCCCGGCGGCTTGCGAAGCGCCGGCTGATCCCGCACCGCAGACCGGTCGGATGCCCAGGATGCGAGAATGGCGCGCTTCACTTCCGGTTCCAGGTCCGGGTGGCGCGCGACATCGAAGGGATGAAGAAAACGCGCGTAGGGCTGCGACATGGCCAACACTCCTTTCCTTTGTCGCTCTTTCCAAGACCGCGGCGGTCGATGCGCGGCGCCCACAAATTTTGGTTCTGCAACCACAAGCGTCAAGGGCTTCTTAGGGGAACAGAGTGGTCCGTAGCACCAGCGGCTTGGCACTCAGTGTCTGCGAGTGCCAAAAATCCCTTGAACGAGAAAATCGCCTTTATTAAGTTTGCAAACCTGGCGTTCGGAGGAACGTCGGGATTGTCACATCATGTTTTGCATCTGGAGGTTTTGCCATGCATTTCCGCCCCTTGCACGACCGTGTGGTCGTCCGCCGCATCGAAGCCGAGGAGAAGACTTCGGGCGGCATCATCATCCCGGACACGGCTAAGGAAAAGCCGCAGGAAGGCGAGGTCGTCGCCGTCGGGCCGGGTGCCCGCGACGACAACGGCACGCTTGTCGAGCTGTCCGTGAAGGCCGGCGACCGGATCCTGTTCGGCAAATGGTCGGGCACCGAGGTCAAGATCGACGGCGAGGATCTGCTCATCATGAAGGAGAGCGATATCCTCGGCGTGATCGACAACGTCGTGCCGCTCAAGCAGGCGGCCTAATCGACCACCCTTATCCCTCGAACACTCAGGAAGGACATAGAAAGGAGTAGCAGCGATGGCTGCAAAGGAAGTCAAGTTTGCCTCGGACGCCCGTGATCGCATGCTGCGCGGCGTGGATACGCTCGCGAACGCGGTCAAGGTGACGCTCGGTCCCAAGGGCCGCAACGTCGTTATCGAGAAGAGCTTCGGCGCTCCGCGCATCACCAAGGACGGCGTGACCGTCGCCAAGGAAATCGAGCTCGCCGACAAGTTCGAAAATATGGGCGCGCAGATGCTGCGCGAGGTCGCCAGCAAGCAGAACGACAAGGCCGGCGACGGCACCACGACTGCCACCGTTCTCGCCCAGGCGATCGTGCGCGAAGGCTCCAAGGCGGTTGCCGCCGGCATGAACCCGATGGACATCAAGCGCGGCATCGATCTTGCCGTCAACACCGTGGTGGCCGACCTCGAAGCCCATGCGCGAAAGGTGAGCGCCAACAGCGAGATCGCGCAGGTCGCGACGATCTCGGCCAATGGCGACGAAGAGGTCGGCCGCATCCTCGCCGAAGCGATGGAGAAGGTCGGCAACGAGGGGGTGATCACGGTCGAGGAGGCCAAGAGCCTCGCGACCGAGCTCGAGACGGTCGAAGGCATGCAGTTCGACCGTGGCTATCTCTCGCCCTACTTCATCACCAATGCCGAGAAGCTCAAGGTGGAACTGGATGATCCCTACATGCTGATCCACGAGAAGAAGCTGTCGAATCTGCAGGCGCTGGTGCCGCTGCTCGAAAAGGTCGTCCAGTCGGGTCGGCCGCTGCTGATCATCGCCGAGGATGTCGAGGGCGAGGCGCTGGCGACACTGGTCGTCAACAAGCTTCGTGGCGGCCTCAAGATCGCTGCGGTCAAGGCGCCAGGTTTCGGCGATCGCCGCAAGGCGATGCTCGAGGATATCGCCATCCTCACCGGCGGCAATGTCGTCAGCGAGGAACTTGGCACCAAGCTCGAGAACGTCACGATCGACATGCTCGGCCGCGCCAAGAAGGTCACGATCGACAAGGACAACACGACGATCATCGACGGCCTCGGCACCAAGGCCGACATCGACGGCCGCGTCGCGCAGATCCGCCAGCAGATCGAGACGACCACCTCCGACTATGACCGCGAGAAGCTGCATGAGCGGCTGGCCAAGCTCGCCGGCGGCGTGGCCGTGATCCGCGTCGGCGGTGCGACCGAAGTCGAGGTCAAGGAGAAGAAGGACCGGGTCGACGATGCGCTGCACGCGACGCGCGCCGCGGTCGAGGAAGGCATCCTGCCCGGTGGCGGCGTCCCGCTGCTGCGCGCGCTCAAGGCGCTCGACGGGCTTAAGGCGGCCAACGACGACCAGCAGTCGGGCATCGACATCGTCCGCCGCGCACTGCGTGCGCCGGCGCGGCAGATCGCCGAGAATGCCGGTGAAGACGGGGCCTGGATCGTCGGCAAGCTGCTCGAAGCCGAGGATTATAACTGGGGCTTCAACGCGGCCACCGGCGAGTATCAGGATCTTGTCCAGGCTGGCGTGATCGACCCGGCCAAGGTCGTGCGTACCGCGCTCCAGGATGCGGCTTCGGTCGCCTCGCTCCTCATCACCACCGAGGCCCTCGTCGCCGAAGTGCCGAAGGAGGAGAAAGCCGCACCGATGCCGGCGATGGACTATTGATGTGAGACGGGGAGCCCGGTTCTCGGGCTCCCCATTTTTCCGGACATTTGGCAGTGCGCGCCGCAAACCAGACAGTCCGCGTCGTGTTGCCGCACTGGCCGCGCTGGGTGCCTGCCGTCGGGCTTGCGTCCCTTCTGCTTCGACCGCTCAGCTATGGAAGCGCCGGCTTGGTCGCGGCGAGCGCTATTCTCGTCGGCTGTATCCTGGCAGCCGTGCATCATGCCGAGGTCGTCGCCCATAGAGTCGGCGAGCCCTTTGGCACGCTGATCCTTGCCGTCGCGGTCACGATCATCGAAGCCTCGCTCATTCTCTCGATGATGCTGAGCGGTGCGGCGAATCCGACGCTGCCGCGCGACACCGTGTTCGCCGCGATCATGCTCATCCTAAACGGCCTAGTCGGCGCCTGCCTGCTGGTCGGCGGCGTGCGGCACCGCGAGCAGCACTTCGTTCTGGAAGGTGTCAATGCAGCCCTGTGTGTGCTGGCGGCAATGGCAACATTGGTATTGGTTTTGCCAAGCGTCGCGGCGACTCCGACCGCGCCGGCCTATTCAGCGGCACACTTGGTGTTTATCGCGCTTGTCTCTTCAACGCTCTATGCCACCTTCATATTCGTACAGACCATTCGTCATCGCGACTATTTCCTGCCCGAGGGCTCGGGCGACCTAAAGGCGGAGGCGCATGCGATCCCGCCGACTACGCGCCAAGCGGCATATTCCTTCGGACTCCTTCTCCTCGCGCTGGGCAGCGTGGTCCTTTTGGCCAAGAGTTTATCTCACCCGATCGAGGAAGCGGTGGCCGCTGTCGCACTCCCACGCGGGTTTGTGGGCATCGTGATAGCGGCGTTGGTACTTGCGCCGGAAGGCCTGGCCGCGCTTCAGGCCGCGCGGCGCAACCGCCTTCAGACGAGCCTCAACCTTGCCCTAGGCTCAGCGCTGGCAACGATTGGTCTCACCATCCCCACGGTCGCCGCCGCGGCCCTGATCATGCGCTGGCCGCTCTCACTCGGCCTCGATCAGACGGGGATCACGCTCCTCGCCGTGTCTCTGATGGTCGCCATGCTATCCTTTGGGACAGGCAGGACGACGATCCTACAAGGCGCAGTCCATCTCGTCCTGCTCGCGGCCTATATTTTCAGGACAATCGTCGCCTAGGGTGTGCGGAATTTTCCGTAGCCGGAGGACGGTGAGCATGCGGGTGGGTTACATCATTGCCTTGGCCAGGCCGAATGTCGGTTATCTTCGCCGGGGTAACTTGCTCTTCCAAGCTGCCCGGGTCGCCACCGTTAAGGCTGAGCGTAGCTGCTGCGGCTGAGAAGTATGAAGCGTCGGCAAATGGCGGCTGACGGCGATATGGCGGGCCACGCCCGATGAAGATGAGCACTACGTCTACGCTGTAGCGCTATGATTGCGCCGCCGTACTACGTCATATTCTGCCGATTAGAACCCCCGGTCGAAACTGCCTCTTCGCCGGGTCAATTCCGTGGCGACAATGCCTGTCACTCAGCACCGAGAAGAACCCTTGTGTTGACCGATGCCGTCCAGCCTATCGTGGGACGAACGCGCTTTGCAGCTTTTCCGTGAGCGTCTCGATCGACCGGGTTTCGCATTCCCAAACCGTCAATACACGCCAGCCAGCATCGACGAGCGCTTGCTCCTTATCTACATCTCTCTGAACATTGCGGTCGAATTTCTCGCTCCAAAATTCGACGCGCGTCTTCGGCATGGTTGCCTTGCCGCAACCGGGATGGCGGTGCCAGAAACAGCCGTGAACGAAGATCGCCGTCTTATGCTTCGGCAATACGATATCAGGAGTGCCCGGCAATCCACGACGCTGGAGTCTGAAACGAAGTCCAAGCCCATGCAGAAGCTTGCGAACGACCAATTCCGGCCCGGTGTGCGCTCGTCGGACCGAACGCATGATGCGACTTCGGGTCGGATCGACCGGATCGTCAAGGTTTGGCGGGCGGCGTGAAGTCATCGATCGCTTCGAAAACGCCCCACAGCTTGTCTACCTTGATATGTTCCTCGAGATAATCCGCGTACGCGCTTTCAGCGTTAGTCAGAAGCTCGTCGTAAAACACGATCCGAGCGTCGACCGTCTTCAGCGTCTCCGCAACTCCCGTTGGACCGGTTCCGCTGGCGTCGCTCCACTCCGGCGGAGGCTTGCCTAACAGGCAGATGATCTCGATCGGCCAATTCTTGTAGGTCGTCTTTTCGAGAATCTTCTTCGCACCGTCCCTGTAGGTGCGAATTTGCCGGGCGAGTTCGTCGACAGGCGTCGCGACCGACGCTCGCTTAAGCTCGACGATGACGTGTTTGCCCCCCGTCGTTCGATAGCCGATATCGATCCTGCCTGTTTTGGCTTTCCCTGTCAGCTTCGCCGTATTGTCATTGAGGAACTTCTGAACGAGCGTTTCCGCGTGCTCGCTACCCTTCGCGCGTTCCCAAGCTGGATCGAGCAGCCAAAGATGGTCGAATATATAATCTCGAAGAACGAGTTCTTTGTCGTTCTTCTTGAGTTTGTCCTGAAGCGTCCGAATCACGCCGATCCGCAGCTTCACGATCTGCCCGTAATAACTGAGTTCGAGATCATCTATGTTTTTAAATATCTCTAGTACGTGCTCAATGCTTTCGTCCTTGAGGCCGTCGAGACGATCGAGTTCCTCTTTGCGACGGTAGCTTTCGAAAGCTAGGATTGAAGCCTTTAGAAGCTCCTTCCTGTCGCCTTCGTCGTTCGATCGGATCGTGTTCAACCGCCCGATCCAACGCTCCGCTTTCTTTTTGGTGTCGCCTTTCAATTGTCCGAGCCAATCGGAGACGGCCGGTACGGTGGCGGCCACCTTCGCTCCGTCTGAACGACGCCATTCGCTCCAACGACCCGCGATATTGCGAAGTTCAGCTAGCACGATGGCACGCAATGCCTCGAAGCGCGGATCATCCTGCTTGAGCGATTGACGACTGCTGGTGGCGATATCGCCTTCGTCGTCGAGATCGAGCTGTTCGCAGTGCAACTCACCGATGAGGTAATCGGCGTAGATTTCTTTCTGGCCGAACTCGTCGAGAATGTCTTCCTGCGCCATCTTACCGCGCATGAAGACGGCCAGGCGATTGAGATTATCCCCGTCTTCGTCTTTCAGTTGATCGGGTTTTGAGACCGTGCCGATCCAACCTGTGAGTGATAAGCCCGCCTTCGCGAGCGCCGCCTTTACCGCCGCCGATCGGTCGTCGGCCGGTCGATCCAGGTTCTTACAGAGCTTCGCGAAATCCTTCTGATCGCCGTAAGTCCAAAGGTATTGCAGGGCATGGTGATAAGCTCTGTCTTCCGGGCCGATCGCGCTGCCGTTGACGGTGACGCTAAAGCCGTTTTTCGGCCCGATCACCGCAAAACGGCGGGCGACCCGCCGCTTCAATCCTTCAACGGTCATGCCGGAAAGCGATTTCGAGATTTTCGATAACACGATCCGCGTGCCGGCCTTCAGGTCTTTCGGCCAATCGGTGAGTTCGTCAGGCTTATAGCTGTTTTGGCCGGTCCCTGCGATCGCTTTGCGGATCACGTCGCGGTCCATGCGAAAGGCGGTCTTTTGGCCGTCGACGATCGTAAAGACTTCCGCCACCTGCGCGATCGAGAAAATCGAGAGCTTCCCGATGCCCTTGCGCCCCATCGGACTACGGCCTTTGGCGGTCTTGCTCCCGAGCTTGTCGCGCCGCTTGAATCCGACCGTCAGAAAGCGGTCGATCACGCCGTCGCGGTCCATTCCCGTCCCGTCATCCTCAATCGTTATGGTCTCCGCAGCCTTGTCGATCGTGACCGTCACGGTTTCCGCATCGGCATCCCAAGCGTTGGCCACGATTTCCGACAGAACGGCCGGGATGTTGCTGTAGAGGTTGATCCCCAAATGCTCCAAGGCATTGAGGCTGATCGTCATCACGAGTTCGCGCGGACCACTCATTGCACGGTCTCCAGATGCGCTTTGACCGCGCGTGCGATCGCGCTGGCCAGGTGGACGGGCACCGCGTTGCCGATGAGCCTTCCGATTCGTTTGAAATGGATCGCTTCTCCAGGCCGGGCGAATTGATACTCGCGCGGAAAACCTTGGAGCAATGCTCCCTCACGGAGGGTCAGTGCCCGGTTTTGCTCGGGGTGTCCGAACCGGCCATTGCCGAACCCGTAGAATTGCGTCGTGATCGTCGGCGACGGCGCAGTCCAACTCATGCGGCCGTAAACGGACGAATACCCTTTGCCGGATTCCACCTTGTGGCAGTCGGCAACAAGATCGTCATCCCAATCACGCCAAGTGCCGCCGGGTTTGGCCGAAGCGATGCGGCGCGCGTTCGTCTCGGAAAGGCGACTGGCGCGATGAAGCGGGTCGTCATCGTCGACTTCGCCGTGCGCCAACGAAGGCAGCGCCCCGATCTCTTCGCGGACGGTGCGGTGATTTTCGGCATCATGCGTCGGCGTCGGCAACGATATCGGGCCGAGCCGCGACGCGAGTAGCACCAATCGCGAGCGGGTCTGCGCTAGTCCGAAATCCGGTCCGTAAAGCACGTCCCAAACGACGTGATAGTCCGACGCCCGCAACTTCGCTACGAAGGCGTTGAACACGGCCCCGCCCCGGAAAGCGAGCAGACGCGGGACGTTCTCCATCGAAACGACGTCGGGCAACGACGCCTCAATGATGTCCCCGAAAGCGTGTAGCAGCTTCCAGTTCGGGTCTTCGTTCTTCTGGTTATACGTCGAAAACGGCTGACAGGGCGCGCAACCGACGAGCACGCGCTTTGCCCCCGGAAGGAAGAGGGCGTCGATCTCCTTCGCCGTCAGATTTGCGACGTCCTTGCGCAAGAACGGCGCACCGTTGTTTTGCTCGTATGGAAAACGACACGCCTCGTCGATATCGATGCCGGCCGCCAGCTTGAACTCTTCTTTCCTGAAACCGTGTGAGAGCCCACCCGCACCGCAGAAGAGGTCGATGACGGACGCGTTGACGGCAGGGGAATTTGCCTCGTTCATCGTATCGCCGCCTTGCGGCGGTCGACAAGATCGCCATCCGAAACGGCGATGCCGCGACCTTTCAGCGCCTTCAGGATAAAGGTGCGAACCGTTTCGTCCCGCTCCAAGGCAGAGCGGTGGATTTCCTTTTTCAGTTCCGGTGACACTTTGATTTGCACCGTTTTTTCATCGGGCGACTTCGCCATGACACCCCTCCGCATGGACAATATGAGGAGAGGCATAAATCAGTATGTCCATACTTCCAACTCATAAAGTGGCTGTGGGCCATAGTGAGTATTTGAGCGCTTCGCCAGCGAACGGACCGTTCTGGAGCGCTATTGATGACGAGGTTGGGGAGCCCTCGGTTGGCTCGCTATCGTGCGGCGGCGTAGCAGTTGCGGTGTTTGAGGATGCGAAGGCGGCGCACGGCGGCAATCGGCGGCATGGCGGGCCGCGACCGACGATGATGAGCACTATGTCTGCGCTATAGCGCTACGATAGCCGACGGGGCGCCAAGCGACGTGGTCGATTGGCGCTCAGCCTGCCTGAGTCATCCATTCCTCGGCATCCTTGCCAGCTGCAATCCTAAAAGGTGCCGTTGGGTCGGTAGCCGCTTGCCAGACCGCATTTGCAACGTCGGCCGCGTGCGTCACCGGGCGATCGCTCATTCGGAACTGCGCCATCATGCTTTCGATCAGCGGCGCATAGTCGGGATTATCAAGGCCACGCAGGTGCGGCATCGCATTGACCGCAAAGCTCGTCTCAGGTGAAGCTCCGGGCAGTATGATGTGCACCCGCACACCGAACGGCTCGACTTCGATCGCTAAGGATTCGGTGAGCGCGTTAACGGCTGCCTTGCTAGCCCGGTAAATGCCCACTAGCGGCAAGATTCTTAGCGTTACCGACGAGGTGACGTTGATGATGATGCCCGCCCGGCGTTCACGAAACTGCGGCAGCACCGCCTGGAGCATCGCCAACGTGCCGAGCGTGTTGGTTTCGAACAAGGTGCGAGCCGTTTCGGGGTTGATCAATTCGATCGGCGCCACGGTTCCGAACCCGGCATTGTTGACGAGGACATCGATCGATCCGGCAGCATCGACGGCACTAATGATGCTCGCGCTGTCAGTGACGTCGAGGGGCAGTATCTGCAGATTGTCGGAGGCCGGGAGCAGGTCGGCATTCGGGCTTCTCATCGTCGCCACCACCTTCCAGTCTCGATCGAGAAACAGGCGGGCAGTTTCGAGGCCGAAGCCCGAGGAGCAACCGGTGATCAGAATTGTGGGCATGATAATGTCTCGGATTATGTTGATGGTACGGCGGAGATGGATGTGCTGGGCAGGGTTTTATTTTGGCGAGAGTATCGAATTCTTCCTGCGAAAGTCCGTGCATGTCGGTTGATCCGGTGGCAAAATCGCGACACTTCCTCCGCATCACCTGCCGCTGATACTCAGATGGCCCTTCCGACCAGATGCTCTGAAATCTCCCACAGTTGTTCGGCAATCTCGACGTCCAGCGCCTGCGGAGGAATCTTGGACGCGGCCGGATAGCCCCGCGTTTCCCCAAGCCTGTCCGGGCCGTAATAAGCGCCACCACGCGCCTGCTGTGACGTCGCAGCAAAGAGCGTGGGTAACGCGCCTTGTGCCGCGGGCTGGAACATGAACCAGAGCAATGATCGTGCGATCCCTACGCCGCTCCAGCGACCGGGCGCATTGTGCAGGAGGTCGGTTCGCGAAATGCCCGGATGCGCAGCGATGCTGGTGATGCCCCAACCGCCCGCTTCGCTTCGCCGCTGCAACGAGAAGGCGAACATGAGGCAAGCGAGCTTCGACTGGCCGTAAGATCGCATGGGGTTGTAGCTGTGGCGCGCGTTCAGATCATCGAAGTCGATCGCACCCTGTCGGGCGGCAACGCTCGACAGCGAAACGATACGCGCGTTCTTCCCGTTGCGCAGCAGCGGCATCAGGCCAGCCGTCAACGCGAAGTGACCAAGATAATTGGTGGCAAGCTGTAGCTCGAACCCGTCCACGGTCTCCTGGCGTTGCGGCGGCACCATCACGGCGGCGTTGTTGATGAGCAGATCGAGGCTGTCGCGCTGGCCCCGCAGCCGGTCACAAAAATCCGCCACCGACCGGAGGTTTGCAAGGTCGACCTGCTCGAAGCGGGCGGCCGCCGAGGGAACTTCGGCGCGGATGCGTTTCACCGCCTCCGCGCCCTTTCCGGGGTTGCGGCCGGCGATGATGACCTCTGCTCCCGCCCGCGCCAGAGCCAGGGCATCTTCAAGCCCAAGCCCGCCGGTCCCCGTCACGATGGCCGCACGCCCCTTTTGGGAGGGTATGTCCGATGCTGTCCATTTTGCCATATCGCTCTCCTCAGAACCGATACGACAGCGCGATACCGCCTGCCGGCTGCCAACGACGGCCCTCGTCGGTGACTGGGCTGGCGGCGGCATCGCCGACAAGATAGCTCGCGCGCGCACGGGCGATCACGCCGAAGCGGCGGCTGAACCAATAGCCTGCGGTCAGGCCCGCGCCCACGTCCTTGAAGCCCGAGCCAGTCCGATAGGCCGGCAACCCACTGGCGACCGCGGCGGTATCGTCGATGCCGAAATAAGTGCGCGTATAGTCCGCGTTCGCCCAGGTCGTTTGTGCGTCGAGCGAGAGGAAAAAGTCGGGCGTGCGTACCGCCGCGTAGCTTGCGCTCGCGGTGGCGAGCAGGCCGTCATGCGTATTCGAAACGTCATGGACCAGCGACAGCTCCATCTGAATCGAGCCTTGGCCATACTGGTCGCCGCCCAGCCGATATCCGATGAACCCGCCTGCCTCGATGGCCGTGTCGATTTCGGGCAGCAGACCGACCGCGCCGTCTGCGTCATTGCGCGGCAGGCGCGCGCCGATCACAGGGCCAATCGCGAACCGTGGGTCGGCAGCGAGATCGACCCGCAAACCCTGGCCGCGCAACTGAACCGTGGCTCGACCTATGCTCACCTCTCCCGTGACAAAGGGAAGCACGCGGACATCGTCGGCACCGTCAAATTCGGGAACGACACCTACGCCGACGGCAACCATGCCATGGGAGGATCCGTCTGCAGGCGCTTGCTGCGCATATGCTGACGTGCATGGCAAGATCATTCCGCAGGCAATTGTGATCGGGAGAAGAATACGCATCTTGGTTCCTTTCTTTGGATATCTGCGGCCACCAAAAGCGCCCCGTTACGGGAGACGTCATCCAGTGGCCGCGAGGTCGCCGGGGGCAGAGGGACGGGGGGCTCCCGGACCGACCTCAGTTCGTTCGAATGGATGGTGGCGCGTGCTTCAGAAGAAGCCGCTCGCGAATAGGAGCTTGCCGTTGATCCATTGCCTCGCCGGCACACGGCGCGGCGAAAGCACTGGTGAAGTCTTCCGGCCCGCCGATCCGTCCATAGGGCGTCATCCGCGGGGCCTGCCGACGAAGCGGCGCGGGAAGATGTTCCAGCATCAGGCCGTCCGACCAAATGTTACGCCACCAAGCTGCTCAACCGTGCCCCACAGCCTCGCCGCAGTTTTCTGGTCGTCGGCTTTTTCAGGAATCCCGGCCCAGCCGGGCAGGCCGCCCAGCCCCAGAAAGCCATTCGGTCCGTAATAGCCGCCGGCTACCGCTTGCGGCGACGTGGCCGCATACAGGGTCGGCAACGCGCCTTGAGCGGGCGGCTGGAAAAGGAAAGGCATATATCTGTGATTGCGCCCCTCCAGGCTGTCCGGGCCAGGACCGTCCGGGACCAGGTTGGTGCGAGCGATGCCGGGATGGGCTGCTATGGCCGAGATGCCCCAGCCTTCCGCCGCGCTGCGCCTCTGCATCTCGAAGGCGAGCATGAGGTTGGCGAGTTTGCTGTTGTCGTAAGCCGCGCCATAGTCGTAATCCTGAGCCAGTTGCAGGTCGGCGAAGTTGATCGCGCCCATGAGCGCGCGGCTGCTGGAGACCCAGACGATGCGCGGGGAATTGCCTTTGCGCAGCAGCGGCAGCAGTCGGGCGGTCAACGCAAAATGACCAAGCGTGTTCGTGGCAAAGACCCGTTCGAACCCGTCGGCGCTCACCTCGCGGCTTTTCCGTCCCATGACACCGGCGTTGTTGACGAGAATGTCCAGACTTCCTCGGGAAGCCCGCATCCGCTCCGCAAATTCGGCAACGGAAGCGAGGTTCGAAAGATCAAGGGCCTCGAAGCGGATCGAAGCGCCGGGAACGCTGGCCTTGATGCGCCGGACGGCTTCCTCGCCCCGTTCCTGCTTTCGGGATGCAATCGTCACATCCGCACCGGCGCGGGCGAGCTCAAGGGCGTCGTGGAAGCCCAGGCCACTTCGGTCGTCCACGGGATAGCCGTTGCCGCCCGTGACGAGTGCCGAACGCCCGCGCAATGAGGGGATGTCGGTTGCCGTCCAATCGGGGATTGTCGGCAATCCCTGCTGGCGCGGGGATAGTGCTGGCCTGTTCGCCATGGCCGCGATGCCGCCGCCTACAGCCGCGACACCGACGCTCGCCGCGCCATATCGAACAAATGCGCGGCGAGACAATCCCGATGCCTGGACTTTTGGAGCCCTGTTATCTTCCAGCGAGTCTGTCATTTGAAGAAGCCTTCCGAAAAACGCGGTTTGCGCGTTGTCAGCCGATGTCGATGTTGCGGAAGGACGCTGCGATACGCCGGCTGGCGACCAGTATGGCGACGCCCGTCAGGGCGCTCGCGGCCGGGACAGCCAGCATCCCGAGTGCAAGACCATTGGGAATTCCGGTCTCGGTCGCCGCATCGCTGATCATGCCGACGATCAATGGTCCGAATGCCGGGCCGAACAGGCCGGAGCCGATCATGACCAGACTCGTCGCCATCGCTTCCTTGCCCTTGCCGGCCACCAGATGCGCGGCGCCGAACCCCCAGGGCAGCATGAAAGCGAAGGACAGCATGGCCGGCACCAGCAATATGATCGAGAGCCAGGGGACAGGCACGAAAAGCGCGACCGTCGTCGTCACGCTGGCGATCAGGAAAAGAATGCCGGGCGGACCCAGCACTCGCCCGGTGCCCGATCGGGCCGCACGGTCGAACCACCGCCCACCAATCAATGTGCCGAAAATGCCCATCAGGCCCTGCAGCAGACCGAACGCGAGGCCGGCCTCGCTGGCGCTGTAGCCATGGGTCCGCATGAGAAAAGGAGCGGCGAAGGCATAGAAGGGAGCGGCCGCGAAGCCGCTGATCATCGCGCCGATGAAGAGCCAGCGAAATCCCAGGGAGGAAAGCAACCGAACGCTGGCGTGCAGGAACGGCTCGCCCGAGGTCGTGGCGGTTTTGCGCGGTGGGGTCGGGCCGACGATCACGAAGGCCAGCAAACCGATTATGCCGCCGAGCGCTCCGGCGCCGATCAGTACGGTGCGCCAGCCCAAAGTGTCGCTCATCGCGCCGCCAACGGCGAAACCGACCATAGTGCCGAGCGGGATGCCAAGCGCGAACAGACCGATCGCGAGACCGCGCCGTTCCGGCCTGATCTTGCGGGCGATGATCGCGTGACCGGCCGGGGTTCCTCCCGCCTCACCGAACGCGACGCCGAAGCGTGTGAAGGCCAGGACCATGAAGCTCGCGGCGACACCCCCGAGCGCCGTCATCGCGCTCCAGACCAATGTGCATGAAACTATAACGAGACGGGGTGAGCCCCTGTCGGATACCCGCGCAAGCGGCAAGGAAAGGAGCGTATAGCAGACCGCGAAAGCGATACCGGTAAGCAAGCCTATCTGGGCGTCGCTAAGAGAAAGCTCGGATTTTACCGCTTCCGCCATGATGAATGGCAGCATGCGATCGACTTGAGAGGTAAGACTTACCAGAAACAAAACAGCAAGAATTGCAACAACGCGCGGGCCGTCAATATACTCGCTCTCATCATCATGAATAACGGAGATATGGACTTCCGGCTTGCCGGTTGACGAGGCTGCGATTTCTGTCATGATAAGTGCATTCCTCGCTTGGCTGACGCTCTCAAGCTAGAGGAAGTGACAGATGACCAGAATGCCCGATGCCTCAATAAACTTGCCTATTCCTGCAAGTCTCGATACGCTTCAGCCTGAGGGGCGCGTCTTACGCTGGCCTCGCAACCCATCGGAGGTCCGCGTGTCGTCATCGCTGCGCCAAGCCGTCAGTGCCTACATTGATGCGCAGGGCGGCGGACAGGGTCTCTTTCCGACGCCGATCGACAGCGTCAATGTCCTGCGCTCATTCCAGGCAAGAATGCCGATGCGGCAGATCTACAAGCCCTCGTTCTGCATCGTCCTTCAGGGGGCGAAGGAGATCAATTTCGGCGACGAGATATTCCGGTACGGCGCGATGGAATGCCTTGCCGTCGGAATGGACCTGCCGGCAACCGGTCGGGTGGTCGAAGCCAGCCCGGACGCGCCCTATACCGGCATCACGATCGAGCTGGACATTGCGATGATGCGGGACGTGCTGGAACAGGTCGATACGCCATTTGCGTTGCCGGCTAGCCCCGGCCCCTGCCTGTTCGTCACCCAAGTCGATGAACCGCTGGCGGATTGCATCCTGCGGCTCATCCGGCTGTTCGAGACGCCAAAGGCGATCCCGGTCCTCTACCCATCGCTCATGCGCGAAATCTGCTATTGGCTTCTTTCCAGCCCTCATGGCGGCGAATTGTGCAAGCTGGCCTTGCCTGAGACCAATGCCGCGCGCGTCGCCAGGGCAATCTATGTCATTCACACGGGAATCGCGCAGACCTTGCGTGTGGAACAACTGGCCGAAGCGGCGCGGATGAGCGCTTCGTCCTTCCATCAGCACTTCAAGGCTTTGACGTCGATGACGCCGCTTCAATACCAGAAGCAACTACGACTGATCGAGGCGCGGCGGATGATGGTCATAGAGGATGTCAACGTGGCGGAGGCGGCCTACCAGGTCGGCTATGAAAGCGCGTCCCAGTTCAGCCGGGAATATTCGCGAATGTTCGGCGTTGCCCCCAAACGGGACGTCATGAACCAGCAGCGGCTGTACAACGAGTATGTGAACCGCAGAGTCCAGCCAGCGTAATCCGGTCGGGCGGTGTGGATCAATTCCGCACCGCCTGAGGGGCCACGGCTCACATCAGCTTTTCCTGCGCCGCCTGATGGACGGTCCGCACGACCGGTTGGAAGCCAAGGCCGCGTGCCAGCGAGACATCCATGTGGAGATGCCAGGGATTGGCCAGTGGCTCCGATGACGGGTCCATCGATCCGCCGACAAGGGCGACAAGCTCGTAGATCGAGGTGGGCGCATCATCGCCGATATTGACGATCCGCCCGTCCATGGCGCCAGCCAGCGCCAGCTTCATGGCGGTGGCGATGTCGCGGTGATGCACCATGCTCATCCGCTGCGCGGGGTGCATTTTGAAATTGGCGACAAGGCGCGGCAATTCTTCCAGATGGCCGTCTCCGTCTCCATAAACGAAGCCAAACCGTTGGATCGACCAGTTCAGTCCGCTTTCACGCAGGGCATTCTCGGCGGCGAGCTTGCTGGCGGGGTAGGCTTGCTGTGGGTCCACCGCATCCGTCTCCTGCCCGGGGCGAGGACTGTCGGCGCCATAGATGTTGGATGTGCTGGCGAGGATGAAGCGCACCTCGGGCGCCTGCGCCTGCGCTGCGGCGATGAGATTGCGTGTGCCATCAAGGTTGCTTTTCCAGATCAGGTCGGCGTCGGGCGTGCGAAACACGGCAGCAAGATGGATGATCGCCGACACGCCTTCCACGGCCCGTGCGAGTGAAGTGGGGTCGAGAAGGTCGGCCTCCACCGCGCTTGCGCCGGCAGGCGGCGCCTTGCCCTCGCGCATGAGCGCGCGACACGCAAATCCTGCATCGATGAGACGTAGCACGAGGCGGGCGCCGACAAGTCCGGTGGCACCGGTCACGAGTATGGTCATGACTTTGTTCCTTTGTGAGCGGTATTTTCGAGCCGCTCCGTTGCGATCCGAAGCACCCTCACCGCTGTTGCGATGTCGGTATCATCGATGCCGTCGAACGCGGCCGAGCGAATGAAGGAGAGGTCAGGCAAGGTGCGCCACAGGGCCTCGCCGGCGGCGGTGATGCGCAGGAGCCTCTGGCGCTGATCGACCCGGTCGGGCTCCTGCGCGACCAGCCCCTTGCGCACGAGTGTCGCGACAAGGCCGGTCATCGTGGCGCGTTCGATTCCGAGCAGCCGCACGAGATCGCGCTGCATCGTCGGCCCGTCATTCACGAGCTGGTGGAGCACATACCATTGCACGGATCCGAGGTCATAAGGGCGCAGGGTGGAATCCATGACCGCCCGGCCGGCAAAGTAACATCGCTTAGCCCATGCTCCGATGATATCGCGACCTGAGCCCTGCAGTTCATCACCCATTGGCGCACCTTTCAGTTCGCTAGATACCTAGCAAATATGTAAGGTGCCTAGCGAATGTCAAGACATTACCGTCCGATCGCCAAGGTTAGCCGTGCAGGACAGATCACCGTGGAAAGCCGGGTCTCACCCAATGATGCTCTTGCTTTTCGCTGTCGATGCAGGCCACGTTCTCCACTGAATCGCCCCCGAGAGCCGCTGCGAACCAATCAAGGAAGCGCACCCCGTTGACCTGACGGGTGTAGAAGCGATCCAGGACGTGAGGACGTCCGCGGTTATCCAGAGCGTTCAGCGCTGGTACTGCGTCGTAATATCCTCCGATAATGCCTTCGTCATGCCCCCAACTTGTGTAAGTTCGAAAGTTCGGAACACGTTCGCGGATATAAGCGTGCGCCTCGTCCATGTTCGCCCCCACGTCTGGAGAAGCGACCCCCATGAGATGTAGGAAGAGCCCCTGTATGGCGTCGTGACGCTCGTTATATTGGTGGAACGTGATTTCAGGATGCAGTTCGGCAGCGCGGACGTAGAGGTCTTCCAGTGAGAGGGCCTCGATCTCGATATCCTGAAACCCGCTGATCCTTCTGAGGACGTTCGCGGTCCCCCAGGATGCAAACAGCGGCACGAGTTTCTCCCCGGCCCGATAGGCACCTCCGCCATCGGCGAAGTGCCTGATCAGAGCGGCCGGGTAATTCTCCGCCACAATATGCGTGTAGACCGGAGATGCGATCGCCCCAGCGCTCCAGCCGATGACCGCAACGGTCTTCGGGTCCGGGTAAGCACTGAACATCCAATGCAGCGCACAGACCGCATTGTCATAGCCCTTGTGCAGGATGTCGATCTTGGCTGGGGGGCGATCGTCGCCTTCGGGCACATCATAGGTCGTGATGGAATCACCGAGAAACACGTCGCCGTTCGCCGTTGGAAGATAGACCAGAGTATAATCGGCGAGGGGGTTTTCCGGATTTTCGCTGTCGAAGATGCCGCCGAAATCACTTGGGCCGTCGCCAAGTCCCGCAAAGGGACGGTAAAATGGCCTACCGTGAAGCGCACAGTTCTCACCTGTCCAGCAAGCGCCGCCGCCAGCAAGAATGACAGCCAGTTTGGTGGCATCGCCTTCCCTAACCCAGAAGGAATATGGCGTGCCTTGAGAAGCGCCAGGCGCTCCGGTCGGCAGGACATTCCGCCATTCGGTTTCAGGCCTTCGATCCGCTAGTCGCCGATTTCCGGAATATGGTGTGTCGCCAGACATGACAAGTTTCCGCTGAGGAGGCCGCTGCCTACATGCAGGAGGTTCCGAACAAGCGCCAGACGCATCAGATTCACATTATAGTTGCATAAGACGCTATATTAGATCGCGGTGGCAATCTAAGCTGGCCTCATGACCACCATAGACATGAACCTGCTTTCGGCATTGGACACGCTTCTCGCCGAGGGAAGCGTCACCAGTGCGGCAAAGCGTCTTGGCTTGAGCGCCTCGGCCATGAGCCGCACTCTGGCCCGTCTCCGCGCGGCTACGGGTGATCCGTTGCTTGTCCGGGCGGGCCGTAAACTGGTGCCAACGCCCAGGGCCGCAGAAATACGAGACCAGGTTCACGCCCTCGCTCGCGATGTGCGGGCCGTCCTCAGCGCGAAATCCGCCAACGTCGACATCGCGACGATGGAACGATCATTCACGATCCGCTCGAACGAGGGGTTCATCGAAATGTTTTCCGGCCCCATCGTTGCGGCCCTGACATCACAGGCGCCGCGCGCGCGCATCCGCTTCGCGCCAAAACCGAACAAGAATTCCGATGCTCTCCGCGAAGGGGAGATTGACCTTGATATTGGTGTGCTTGGGGACTTTGCGCCTGAAATACGCGCAGAATCGATTTTCCGCGATCGCTTCGTTGGCGCGGTTCGGACTGGGCATCCTTTGCTGGCCTCGGCAGTGACGCCCGCGCTCTATGCCACTTGCAAACATGTCGTGGCGTCACGCAGGGGAGCGTTCGTCGGACCGGTCGATGATGCGCTTGGCGAGATCGGCCTCCGCCGGGAAATCACGGTCGTTGTCCCCGGTTTTTCGGACGCCCTCCGCATCGCTCGTCAATCTGACCTGATCGCGCTCGTACCAGGTTCATGCGCTCGCAGCGCCGATCCCGTCATGGAAGGCTTGAGCGTTTTCGACCTGCCGGTTCCTACGCCCGAGATAGCCATATCGGCGATGTGGCATCCGCGCATGGATGCCGATCCCGGTCATCGTTGGCTACGTGAAACTGTGATGGCTACATGCCGCGTGGCATCGTCCTTGGATCGACACTGTCCTCCCCAGGCGAGGATGCAGGAATAGGCAGAAAGTTTGCGCTATTCGGCATTCTGTAGACGCCAGCCGTCACGTAGCTTTGGGACACAACGCAATCGCCGGGATGATCGCGGACGCATTGCCTCCACAGGAAACGCCGAGCCTTCGGGTCGCACTGAAGCTTAGCGCGCGGCTTCCCGGCCGATCAGTTGGAGAGGCTCGAAGGAACGCCCTATGCTGGAATTCATCAGGAAACCGTTGCTGGCTGCCGTGCTGATACCGGCAATGATGAGCTTGCCGGTAGGAGTTGCTCTCGCACAAGCCACCTCACCAAGTCAGATCATTGGGATTTGGGAGGCTGAAGACGGCAACGTCAAGTTTGAGATGTTCGATGCGGGAGGGAGTTATGCGGCCCGCTCGATCTATGGCGTGCGCCTCGTCGAAGCGGATGGCAAGACCTTCAAGAAGGATACGCATAATCCCGACCCGAAGCTGAGGGACCGTTCGCTCAAGGGTATCGTCTTCATTACCGATCTCGCGTGGGATGCACGTGACCGGCGCTGGGAAGGCGGCAATATGTACGATCCGTCGTCAGGCCGGTCACTCTCCGCACGCGTTTCCCTGGTCGGCGGTAAGATGGAGCTGCGTGCCTATATGGGCACCCCGATGCTGGGTAGGACTATGGTTCTGCGTCGCGCGCAGTGACCTCGAGCGTCGAGCCGAGCTTGCTGCCGCTCGCCCAAACATGCCTTCCATCAAGAGGCGTACCATGAACACCGACAGTAACGCGACCGTGATCCGCGTGAGGATGTCGGATGTCGGCAGGAAACTCGAAACAACTCAACATGCCGCGTTGCGCGTGAGTGCCCGACTGCTCATCCTCGCCAGTTGGATCAGCGGCGCCATCTTCGCCGTCTATATCATCGGTTTCTTCGGCGGATCTGTCATGGGCGGTTCCGGTGAGCGATGGAACGAGTCCCTTCCCGACCTCTATGACGAACGAACATGGCTTTCGACAGCCGCTATTGGCGCTCATTTCATGGCGGGGGGCGTGCTGTTGTTGCTTGGCCCGGTCCAGCTGTTCGAGAGTGTGCGGCGCAACTTTCCGGTCTTCCATCGCTGGTTGGGCCGCATCTACGTCCTTTCGGCCGGGTTGGCGGGTCTTGGCGGACTCGGATTCATACTGGGACGAGGCACGGTCGGCGGCCCGCTGATGGATGTCGGCTTCGGCATCTATGGGGCGTTTATGGTCCTGTGCGCTCTCATGGCGTACTCTCGCGCCCGGGCGGGCCGCTATCGGGAGCATCGCGCGTGGGCGATCCGGCTCTTCGCACTGACTGTCGGTTCCTGGCTCTATCGAATGGAATATGGCGCTTGGCACGTGGTGACAGGGGGTATCGGCATCGAACGCGGCTTCACCGGATGGTTCGACGCGATCATGATGTTCTTCTTTTACATTCCCAATCTCCTTGTCGCTGAATTGTTCATCAGGGCGCGGCGGCAGGAACATGGGGCAGTCGCCAGCCTGGGCGCCGCGGCAATGCTCCTTGCCGCCAGCGCCTTCATCATCTTCGCGACATGGAACTTCACCGCCCGCAACTGGGGACCAAGAATGATCAGTGGGATTGCGGAAGTGTCGCTGTAGGCGATGTCCAGCCAGCGACCTTCTGCATCGAACGAAATGCAGGAACGGGCAGGTTTCTCGCCGCTTCGGGCATGGCAATTGGTGGCTCCACAGGCTTGGTGAGGACGAAGGCGAAAGGCGGAGCGGGTCGGGACAATTGCCCCGCGATGCCTTTGCCACAACCGGAGAACCAAGGGCTATTCATGACGAAATGGACGACTGAGAAGATTCCGCCGCAACAGGGTCGCTCGGCGATCGTCACAGGCACCGGCGGCTTGGCGTATGAAGATGCATTGGCTCTGGCACGCGCTGGCGCCAGTGTCGTGATTGCTGGGCGCAATCCTGAGAAGGGCGCTGATGCCGTTGCGGCGATCAAGGCTGTTATGCCCGAAGCGCAGGTTCGATTCGGCTTGCTTGACCTGGCCAAGCTCGCCTCGGTCGCCGAGTTCGCAGCGCAGATTGCGCGCGAGCAGGATAGCCTCGATATCCTGATCAACAATGCCGGTGTCATGACCCCGCCGCAGCGCTTCGAAACCAGTGACGGTTTCGAACTTCAATTCGGCACGAACTATCTGGGGCATTTCGCGCTGACGGCGCACTTACTGCCCCTGTTGAAAGCCGGCAGGAAGCCTCGCGTTGTAACGGTCGGCAGCATTGCCTCGCGCAGGGGTGCGATCAACTTCGACGATCTGCAAGCCGAACGCGGCTACAGGCCAATGCAAGTCTATGCCCAGTCAAAGCTCGCCTGTGAAATGTTCGTCCTTGAACTGAGCCGCCGCAGCGCCGCGGCCGGATGGGGCATCGAAAGCATGGGGGCTCATCCCGGCCTCTCGCGCACCGGACTTCTCTACAACGCTCCGGGCCGCCCCCGTCTGGCCATTTTCGTCCTGCGTCGCCTCTTTCGGCTGATGTTCCAGTCCGCGGCTCAAGGTGCCTTGCCCACTCTCTTTGCAGCGACAGATCCGGCGGCACGTAATGGCGCCTATTACGGCCCGGACGGATTTGGCGGCGCGCGCGGTTTTCCAACCGCTGAGAAGCCTCCGGTGCGAGCACTGGACACTGCCATGACAGCACGTCTCTGGGAGGAATCACTGCAACTCGTGAATGTGACCTTCGCATGAGCGGCGAGCCGGCCGACGCCGCAGCGGCGCTCTTTGGCCAAGCAAGGTCGCTCAAAGTCAAGAGTGCAGGGTGAGGAAGTGGAGCCGTGAATGCCGGGCTTACGCAAGGTGGCGGCAGCGGCGTTCCTGTGCCACCTCTTCGCAGATTTCCTCCTCGACCGCGTGGAGTAGGGGCGAGCGACGCGGCGGCAAGCCAAACCCCGATCGGGTTGCGCGCCCGTAACGCCGAGGGGAACAGCCCATTATACGCTTGAAAGCTGTGCTGAACGCGCTCTCTGATTCATAGCCCAGAGCGATGGCGATCGCCGAAACAGTGTCGTCAGAGTGCTCCAGCCTCTCGCAGGCCAGGAGCATTCGCCACCGTGTTACATATTGCATTGGCGGCTCACCGACCCGCTCCTTGAACCTGAGGGCAAAGGTCGAGCGCGACATACCGGCGACCTCGCCGAGTTGTTGGAGGCACCAGGGATATGCGGGATCGGCGTGGATTGCCTTGATCGCAGCGCCCAGATGTTTGTCCGCCAAAGTGAAGAACCAACCGACCCGGTTGCCGTCGCTCGAGGCCAGATGCACACGCAGCGCCTGCACCAGCATCAGATGCGCCAGATGCTGCACGGCAAGGCTGTTGCCAGGCTGGTCGTCGCGCAGTTCCCTCATCATCTGCTCGACCAAAGATCGCAGGGCCACCTGCGCAGACTGATCGCGGATGTGAACGATAGGAGGGAGCAGACCGAGCAGCATGTCGGCATGATTGCCCGAAATCCCGAACCGGCTGCCGACCAGGAATAACCCACCGCCGCCGTTGAGCGTGACGACGTCGCCCCTTCGCGCGGTTGGGAATATCTCTCCGGCTCCGATCGCAGGGCCGTCGATATCGCTGCCAAGCCTGAAGGGGTGACCCGAAGGCAGCACGAAGCAATCGCCGGCCTCCAACCGCACGGAATCGCCGACACCCTCGACGGTGAGCCAGCATCCACCCGACACGATCGCATAGCATTTGATGAGCTTGTGCTGGTCGCCGAACTGGACGGCCCAGTCACCTCCGGCATCGAAGCCCGAGGAAACATAGGCGTGTGGCTTCAACAACGAGAGGACGTCGGATAGCGGATCCATAGCAAGTCTCGGATGATCGCGAAGGAAATGCAGATTATCGCGCATAGATCGTCCCGGCGCAACCGCCTACATGCTCTGCCAGACAGAATGACGACGACGGGGCCACCCCTCCCGCAAGCTAACGGAGCGCGGACATGGCCGCGCCTCGGCGCACATACACCGGAGTAGAGCATGATCGTTGTGACCGCCCCGACCGGCCTTATCGGTCGGCAACTCATCCAAATCCTCCTTCGGGCGGACGCGCCGATCAGGGTGATCGCGCGCGATCCATCGCATCTGTCCGACGAGGTGCGCAGCCGCGCCGAAGTCATCAACGGCTCTCACGGTGACGCTGGCGTTGTGAGCCGTGCATTCGATGGAGCCGACGCCGTGTTCTGGCTCGTGCCTCCCGATCCGAAGGCGGATTCGGTCATGGCTGCTTACGTTGATTTCACGCGCCCCGCTGTCGCCGCCCTGGATGAGCATGGTATCAAGCGCGTCGTATCGATCACCGCGCTCGGACGGGGTTCGCCGCTCGCCGGCAGGGCCGGTTATGTCGCTGGCTCGCTGGCGATGGACGACCTGATCGCCGGTACTGGCGTAGCGCTTCGTAGCCTCGCCATGCCGTCCTTCATGGACAATATTGCCCGGCAGGCAGGCACGATCCGGGACCACGGCAAGTTCTTTCTGCCGATCGCCGGCGATCTCAAGCTGCCAAGCGTCGCGACGCGCGATATTGCAGCGGTCGCGGCGCGCTGGTTGCTCGACGACAGCTGGACCGGTCAGAGCGAGGTGCCGGTTCTCGGTCCCGAGGATATTTCATTCAATGACATGGCCGAGGTCCTTTCCGACGTGCTCGGCAAGCCGGTGATGTATGAGCAGATTCGTCTCGACGCCTATAACGCCCGGTTCGTGCAGTTCGGCATGACCGCCGCCATGGCGAGAGGCATGGCCGATATGGCTTGGGCGAAGGATCAGGGCCTCGATCTGACGGTGCTGAGGACGGCAGAAAATTCCACGCCGACCAGCTTCCGTCAATGGTGCGAGGACACGCTCAAGCCCGCCGTGCTTGGCCAGGTCAACCAACGGATACACCCCTAGCAGGAGGACGACGTCATGCTTTTGACGGGTCGCACCATTCTTATAACCGGCGGTACGAGCGGTATCGGCCGGGGTCTCGCCGAGACGTTCCACCAACTTGGCAATCAGGTCATCATTGCCGGCCGCCGCCAACCGCTTATCGACGAGATCACCGCCGCCTGCCCGGGAATGCATGGCGTGCAGGTGAACATGCGGGATCCCGCGGCGATCGCGCACCTTGTCGACGAGGTCGGCGCCCTTTTCCCTGACCTGGACGTGCTCGTGAACAATGCCGGCATTTCCCGGCTCGAAGCCTGGGATGGCGATACGATCGACATCGCCACCTCGCTCTCCATCATCGAGACGAACATCGTCGGAGTCCTGCGGCTGACGGCAGCCCTGTTGCCGACGCTGGGGCGGCAGCCGTCAGCGACCATCATCACCACAACCTCGGGTCTGGCCTTCGTGCCGCGCTCCAATTTTCCTACTTATTGCGCGAGCAAGGCGTTTCTTCACTCGTGGCTGCAATCGCTGCGCCATCAACTCCGGCATATGCCGATCGAAGTCATCGAACTTCCACCGCCTTATGTTCAGACCGAACTCGCGGGTGCCCTGCAGGCGAGCGATCCCGCTGCCATGCCGCTCGCCGACTACCTCGCGGAAGTCGTCGACCTCCTCCAAAAGCCTGCATCGGACAACGGCGAGATCCTGGTCGAGCGGGTCAAGGCACTGCGAATGGCCCAGCAGAACGGATCGTATCCGCAAATCTACGCCAATCTGAATCCTGCCTAGTTGCCGCGGTCACTCGAAGTCCGATCCTCGGCACGACCCCAACCCGATATCTACGAAAGGCCATCGCAATGAGTAGCTCACAAGTGCCGGAAGCTTCGCAGATGCCACCATCGGCCAGTCCCCGCGACACCCGCGACAAGTTCCTCCTCTGGACGCTGATCGCCTCCGTCGTGGCCGCGTTTGCTGCCTGGCTCAGCGCCGCGCTGAGCCTTGAAGTATGGGTGATGTTCGCTGGTTTCATTGCGTGGTTTACGCGCCCCACGTCGCTGGCGAACTGCCTGTCGGCAATGCTATGCCTGTGGCTCGGCATCGCAATCGGCGCCGTGTCGCACATCATCACCGGCGCCCTCATGCCGTCCCTGAATCACATGGCCCTACCGGTCGTCGTGTTCCTGGTCGCCATGCTGATCGTCGGCCTCCGCGCCCGTGAAATATTGGGCAACATGCTGGCGTGGTTCCTCGGAATGGTGACCTTCTTTGCTGCCGAGTTCGACCTCGCCATCGCATCGTTTGCCCATTTAGCATCGGCGACCGCAATCGGCGGGCTGGCCGGTTATACCTGTCAAACCCTCAATCGACGCTTTGCCGAGTAAGCGTCGCGTCGCTTCTTCGCACAGCCCGCCGCATCCCTGTAACGAAGAAGCCCAGCAGCGCGATGAACGTCATGCCCGCGGCTGTGGCCTTGGTTACCTACGGAGACTTGCTTGATCCATGCACTCGACACGCGACGTCCCGCTAATCGGAGGATTGGGCAAGTAAGTCCCGGGTTCAGGCATGGAGCCTGGCGTGCCGAGGCGTATCTTGGCGAAGACACCAGAAAAGCTCTCGAAAGACATATTCATGGCCGGCTGGAACGCTTCCGACATCCCTCCGCAAATCAGGCGCGCGGCCTCGTTCCCCAAACGCAAAACCGTGGATCGCTTGTAATGAATTCATCGACATGCACCGTTCCCTCGCGGTGGAAAGGCCTTTGCCCTGAGACCAGCGGCGATAACCATCTGAGCGACCAACGCGGAGGGGCGAGGGACATGTTTCGGTTCCTCATGGAGTGGCTCCGCGATCCAGGAGGAACTGCCGCGATCGCTCCATCCGGCAAAGCACTCGTATCGCTTATCACCCAGCACATCGATAAGTGGACGGGTCCTGTCCTGGAGCTTGGGCCGGGTACCGGCGTGTTCACGCAAGGGCTGGTTACACGCGGGGTCGCCGAACGCGATCTGACATTGGTGGAACTGAACCAGACCTTTGCAGCGATACTGAGGCGGCGCTACCCTTGTGCAACGGTGCTTGGCCTCGATGCGGCCGAGCTATCCTCGGATCAAGACGGTCGAACCCGCGAATTTGGCGCTGCGGTCTGCGGGCTAGGTCTCCGGAGCATGAATACCCGGCAGATCGAAGCAATCATGCGCGCCGCGTTCGGCCGCATGAAGCCGGAGGCAGCGCTTTACCTGTTCACCTACGGCCGGCGATGCTCCGTACCCGACGACGTACTCGACCGCCTCGGGCTTGTCGCTGAACGGGTCGGAACGACCCTTCGCAACGTACCTCCGGCATCGGTTTATCGCATTTTTGTCTCACAGCCGCGCGGAGATGCTCCCGCTCTCCTGACCTCCGCAACTACCTGCAAGTGCGGCACAGCATCATAGCAAGCACCGGCATCATCCCTTTTTCCGTCCGCGCGATTACTTTGTGACACCACAATCGCACGATTGCGCTCTTGCAGAAATAGGCATGTTATCTGAAGGATCCGGCGTTCTCTGCCTTACCGGATCCGCATACTTTCGGCGGCATGATCAATGCTCCCCAGGCTTAGCCCATGCCATATTCCCTTTCAGTCAACGGCCAGGTCCATAGCATCGACGAGGACGGCCAGACTCCCCTTCTCTGGGTGCTTCGAGATACGCTGAAACTGACGGGTACGAAATATGGCTGCGGCGTTGCGCAGTGCGGCGCCTGCACCGTGCATGTTGATGGTCAGCCGATGCGATCATGCTCCCTTGCGCTGGAGGCCGTGGCCTCAGCGCAGATCGTGACGATCGAAGCTGTGGAGGGTGCGGAGACCAAGGCGATCCAGGACGCCTGGATTGCACGCGACGTGCCGCAATGTGGCTTCTGCCAGTCAGGTCAGGTCATGAGCGCGGTGGCGCTGCTCCGCGCGATTCCAGCGCCGACCGACGACGACGTCGATATCGCCATGAGCGGCAACATCTGCCGCTGCGCCACCTACAACCGCATCCGCGCCGCGATTCATGATGCCGCCGGCGTGCTTGGGTCCGGCCGGTCGTGAGATGGCGACGTTCCTCCGGACTGAGCAGGCGTCGACGCTTCGGCTGCTTACCCATACTGGCGCTGATCGTCGCAGCCATCGTCCTCGTGTCGGCAATCGTCCTGCGTCCCCAGCCGCTGCCGCAGGCACAGTCGCTTCCCGCCAGTCATCCGCGGATCGAGATCGCTCACCTGCGCCCTGTCGCCGCGTTCGCGAGCATTGCGGACCCGCAGGCGCGATCGCTCGCGCTATTCGAGGAAGCGGGCCGCGTGATCCAGCATCCGCGCTGCATGAACTGCCATCCGCGGACCGACCGTCCGACGCAAACCGACGCCATGCGTCCGCACACCCCTTGGGTCGCCCGCGGCCCGGATGGCGGCGGTGAGCCAACCTTGCGCTGCTCGACCTGCCATCATGACGAGAACTTCGAGCCATCGGGCGTGCCGGGCAATCCCAAATGGAAACTCGCGCCGATTGGGATGGCCTGGCAGGGCAAGACACTCGGCGAAATCTGTCGGCAGATACTGGACCCGGCGCGCGCGCATATGGGCCGCGAGGAACTGCTTCATCACCTGGCCGAAGACGAACTGGTCGGTTGGGCCTGGCACCCAGGCGGCGAGCGCACGCCCGCGCCGGGCACACAGGCTGAGTTTGCCGCGCTGATCAAGGCCTGGCTCGATACCGGTGCGAAATGCCCGGCCTGAGCCAGCGACATCGCAAAAGGAGACCAGCGTGACCGATGTACAAGGCGCAAAGCGTGGTTTTCGCATGACGCGCCGCCGAATGATTCTAGGCGGCTCACTGATCGGCGGCGCGTTGGTCGTCGGTTATACGGCAACGCATCCGATGCAGGTCGGCGGCGCGATCTTGAGCGGCGGCGGCCCCGATCCCGAGCCGAGCGCCTTCGGATCGTTCATCCGCATCACGCCCGATGGGTGGGTGACGATCGTCAACAAGCAGCAGGAACTGGGGCAAGGCATCCATGCCGGCATTGCCGCGATCGTCGCCGAAGAGCTCGACGCGGACTGGGACCGGGTGCGTGTCATCGATTCCCGGAGCAATTTCCGCGCCTATGGCGTTCAGGGCACTGCCGGGTCGAACTCCATCGCGTCGAACTGGGATGCCATGCGCAATGCGGGCGCCGCCGCCCGCGCCATGTTCGTCGATGCGGCAGCCCTTCGCTGGAAGGTCCCGCGTCGACTGATCGAAGTCCGGGATGGAGTAGTGTCGCATCCGGCCTCGAACCGCTCCGCGAGCTTCGCAGACCTGCTTGCCGATGCTTCGCGCCACACCCCGCCGCAATCGCCGGCCCTGAAGCAAGCCAAGGACTACCGACTGATCGGCACCGATCGGGTGCGCCGTAAGGACAGCCAGCCGAAAAGCACGGGAGCCCAAGTCTATACGCAGGACATCCAGCGTCCCGGCATGCTGGTCGGAATGGTTGCGCACAGCCCCCGCTTTGGCGGCAAGCTTGCGCGGTATGATGCGTCTGACGCTCGAAAGATCAAGGGCGTGGTCGATGCCTTCGCGATCGAAACCGGGGTTGCGGTAGTGGCGGAATCGACCTTCGCGGCGAAGCTGGGGCGCGACGCACTTCGCATCGAATGGGACGATAGCGAGGCGGAGAAGCGCTCGACGCCCGAACTCCTCCGCTATTATCACGACATCGCCACGGGACGCGGCGATGTCGATCCGAGCGACTTTGGGACCAAGGGTGAAAACCCAGAAGCTCCGTTCACGGGCGACGTGGTCGAATTCGCGTTCGACTTTCCCTATCTTGCCCATGCACCGATGGAGACGCTTGACTGCGTGGCCAAGGTAGACGGCTGGAATGTCTCGATCACATCGGGCGCCCATCTCCCCATCGTCGATCAGGTGCAGGCGGCGCGGGTCGCCCTGACGATCCCCGGAAAGGTCGATATCGAAGTAGTGCCGGCGGGAGGATCATTCGGCCGTCGCGGCCTCATGGCGTCGGATTATGTCATCGAGAGCGTGCGGATTGCGAAGCGGACAGAAGGCCGCCCCGTCAAGCTGATCTGGACTCGGGAAGATGAAATGATGTCCGGCTACTTTCGGCCCATGTCGCATCACCGTGCCTGGATCCAACTTGGCGCCGATGGTTTCCCGGCGCGTTGGCGCATTCATACCGTTTGCCAGCCGCTGATGCCGATTGGTGGAAATCAGCAGGCGATCGAGGGCATTACGGATTCGCCTTATTTCTCGACCGCGTCGACCGTCGATGGCAAGGTCTTCAGCCCGAGTTTTCCGGTGCCGGTCTCATTCTGGCGCTCTGTCGGCCACTCCCACACCGGCATGGTAATGGAGCATATCGTCGATCAGCTCGCCCGGCGTGCCGGCCGCGATCCGGCAGCATACCGACGCTCATTATATCAGAAGGCAGGCGCAACTCGGCACGTAGCGGTGCTTGACATGCTGTGTAGCAAGGCGGGTTGGGGCAAGCCGCTCGAAGCTGGCTGGGCGCGAGGTCTCGCCATACATGAGGCTTTCGGCACCATTGTCGGTCAGATCGCCGAAGTGCGCATGAGCGAGGGATGGCCCATTGTGCGACGCGTCTTCGCGGTCGTCGACTGCGGCATAGCCATCTCGCCTGATCTGATCGCCGCACAGACGGAAGGGGGGATCGGCTTCGGCCTCTCGGCCGCGCTCTACGGCGCCGTCACGCTCAAGGATGGCATCGTCCAGGAAACCAACTTCGATTCCTACCCAGTCCTGCGCATGAACGAGATGCCTGCAGTCGAGACGTACATCATTCCATCCACCAACCGGCCGTCCGGCATGGGCGAACCCGGCGTGCCGCCGATCGCGCCCGCGGTTGCGAACGCCATACTCACCTTGACCGGTTCTCCCACGCGAAGCTTGCCGTTCATGCACGGGGGCGCAGCGAACGCGGGTTTCTCCAATGCGGGATCGGCAATCTTTGGGAGGTAACAAAGGAACGTGCCGTTTGATATCCGCCAACTTCGCTATGCCGTTGCGGCAGCGGATCATGGAAGCTTCTACCGGGCGGCCCGCGCCCTCGACATCGAGCAATCGACGCTCAGCAGGAATATCCTGAAGCTAGAGCGGGCGGTCGGGACGCCGATTTTCGAACGCTCGCGCTCGGGAGTCACCCCGACGTTGGCGGGTAAAGTATTCCTTCGCGGCATTCGACCGATGATCGCCAGCGCTGACCACCTCGTGGCGATGATGCGGGCCGCTGGCCAAGGTCGGGCCGGTGGTCTGAGGCTCGGTCATAATAGCTCGGTCTCAGCTGGCAATCTCCGAGCGACGATGATGGGTTGGCGTGCGACCCATCCAGAGGTCGAGGTTGACTGCGTGGAAGCCGATCGCGCTGTGCTTCTCGCGGGCCTCAGCGCGGGTGAGATCGATATGACCATCCTGATGGGCGCGATGGGACATAATGGCTTTCGTTGCCAACCGCTGTGGAGCGAGCGGATGTTGGTTGCACTCCCGGCCTCACATCCGTTCGCCGAACGCAACGTAGTTCACTGGACCGACCTCCGAGGCGAGCGCTTCCTGTTGCCCGCCGCCGATCCCGGCCCGGAGATGCGCGACATCCTGCTAGGGCGATTGTCGGTGTCGAGCGCAAGTCCGGACATTCGGCTGCGACAATCCAGCCGCGAAACCATCCTAAGTATTCTTGGCGGTGGATGCGGAGTGAGTATCGTTTGCGAGGGTTCGACGGGCGCTCACTATCCCGACGTAATCTATCGACCGATCCACGGCGAGCAAGGACCAGCGCTGGTCGGCTATTCGGGCTACTGGCGAGAGGACAACGGCAATCCAGCCCTGCGACGGTTTCTTGGATTCATCACGAAACGCCATGCGCTGCCTTTTGATTTCCTACCGTGATTCTAGTAAATTAGATGTCCAATTCTTGGAGCTGCCGCATGCCCCAAAGCAAGACAATCATCATCGTGCTCGTAACTTTGCTCGTCGGCTTCGCGGGTGGATTTGTCCTGCGGCCGGCGATCGCGCCGACGCAGCAGACAGCGCCCGTCGTCATCCCTTCGCCCATCGCTGCGGCGCCCAGCGAGGCGCGCGGCACGCAGTATTTCATCGCGCATATCGACGAAGCGCGGCAAGTCGTCGCCGGATGTCGTGATGGCTCGGTGCGGGGCGGCGAATGCGCCACCGCCGAAGAAGCGATCATCAAGGTCGACGCGCAGGAACGCCGCAAGCGGTTCTTGGGAAACTGACGGCAACGCGCCGGCTCAGTCCTTTGCGGCGCCCCGACGTCGTGAAAACCCTCGATCGCTCGCCATGAACTTCGCCAGCATCGGCGCGACGAGTTTCTCGGGAGCTACGGCTTCCCCGCCTGTTTCGGTCGCGAGCGCGGCGGCATAGGCGACAAGATCGCGGTGAACAGTCGCGGGCAGTTCTACCGTCAGCTTGACGGGTCGGTCGTCGGCCAGCGGCCCCAGCTTCAACTTCGTCATCGCGTTGCTCCGATCGGTTCGAGCACGAGGTCGCGCGTCAGGACCACGCGCAGTGGATGCCCCGGCCGGATGGTGAGCGTTGGCTGCACATTGAGCTGCCGCCGCACGATCTGCTGGCCGGTCTGGTTGATGGTATCTTGCGAGCCTCGCCGGAGGGCACGGGTCAGGTCGTCCTCGCTGTCCGCACCCAGCTCGGCGCCTACGCCGAGAAGCGTCGAGACGGCCGCCGCCCTTAGGAGATTGCCCCAGTGCTGGTTCACGCGGTCCTGTAGGCCGGCGAACCCCGTTCCGTCCGCGCCGGGCTGGCGCTCGAGAACGATCGAGCGGCCGTCCGGCATGATGAGCCGATCCCAGGCGAGCAGCACGCGGGTCTGCCCGGCGGCGATCTCGCTGTCATACTCGCCGATCAGCCGCGCGCCCTGTGGGATGAGCAGGATGCGACCCGTCGGGCTGTCATAGACATTGGCTGTCACCTGGGCGGTGATCTGGCCGGGGAGGTCCGAACGGACGCCGGTGATGAGCGCGGCCGGGATGATGCTTCCGGCCTGCACGATGTTGGGCGACGTCGGCGCCGTCAGCCGCTCGGCGCTGACCGTGCGCTGGTTGGACGCCTGCGCCATGAAGGCGCGCTTGGCGGCCTGGTCGCTTTGCGCCGCTGCATCGGCCGTCACCGGAGGCCCCTGGTTCGGCGCTGCGAGACCGGGGGAAGCCGGGGCCGCTGATGACGCCGAACCCCCGCTGCTGCCGAGGAAGACCGAGCTGGTGCGCGCCGCGTCGCGCTCTTGCTGCGCACGCTGGCGGGCGGTCTCGGCGGCCTGAACGCGGGGATCGGGTTGACCTGGTTGCGTGCCGACCGGAGGCACTGGCACATTCTCGCCGCGCTGCTGCGCCGCCACGATCGGTCCGCCGAGGTCGCCGGGCAGCGGCGGGCCGAGCCGGGGCGCCTGCGCGTAGTCGCGCGGCCCGGACGTGATGGTCTCGGCGGTGGCGCGGCTGTCGGTGTTATAGAGTTCCTGCGCGGCTTTCTCGCTGGGCGGGCGCAGCGCATAGATCAGTGAGCTGCCGATCCCAAGGCCGGCGGCGACACCCACGACTGCGAGCGCCTTACGCGACAGGCGCATCACGCGCGGCGGATCTCCGCGAAGCTGGAAGGCTTGAGGATCGGAATGCAGCGCGGCGGGCGCGGTGGCCGGAGTGTCTACGGGCTCGCTCACGGCCGCCCCCGCCGTCCATCGACGCGCACGATGCGAACGCGCTGCTCGCTGCGCCGATCGCCCAGGCGCAGCTCGGCGGCGGCAAACAGGCGATCGACCACCATGTAGCGGCCATGCACGCGGTAATTGACCAGCTCGGCGTTGCCGGCCGCGCCGGTCACGAACAGCGGCGGCATCTCGCCCTGCGATATCTGGTGAGGAAACTCGATGAACACCTGCCGGCCATCGTCGAAAGCGCGGGCCGGACGCCACGGTGCGTGGTCGCCCTCGATCCCATAGCGAAAGTTGAGCGCCGATACGTCGACGCCGGTCGCCACCGGCGCAACGGCTGCGGCGGCCGCATTGCGGCCCTGCAAGGCGATTAGCGTGTCCTGCGGATAGGTCCAGCTCACCGACGCCATGTAGGTCGCGGCCGTCGCACGCAGCTCCAGATGATAGGTGCGCCGGTCGGTGTTAATGACGAGGTTCGTGGAAAGGTCGGGCCGGGTCGGCTTTGCCAAGATATGCACGCGCGCCGTGGGGCCGCTGCCGCTCACCGTGTCGCCGATGATCCAGCGCACGGTGTCGCCGGCCGCGACCGGCCCGGGCCCGACGAGTTGCTCGCCCTCCTGCAAGGCGATGTCCGTTACCTGGCCGGGCGCGGTATAGACCTGATAGAGCGCGCCATCGGTCCACGGATATTGCTGGATGGCGTTGAGGAATCCATCACGCACCGGCTGCACGCGAGCGGCGGCGTTGGCCGCGCCGACGCGCTGGCGGGGATCGGCCGGCTCCGCAGCGCGGCGCGCGTCCGTCACGGGCTTCAACTGGCCGGGCAGCGGCAACGGCTCGGGGATCGTCACCACCTCGACGGCGTGCGGGCGCTCCGGCATGGGAGTCGCGGCGATTTCGGCCGGCGGATCGTCATAGGCGATAACGGGCGGCTTCGCTGATGTGGTGGCGCAGCCGGCGAGCGCGGAAGCGGAGACGAGCAGCACCGCCGATGCGGCGCGGCGGAACGGACTGGCGGTCATTGCGACAGCTCCTTCGACCAGTTGAGGGCATTGACGAAGACGCCGAGCGGATTCTTGCGCAGGGCGTCGGGCGTGCGCGGCGGCTGCACGACGACGGTGAGGATCGCCGACCAACGCTCGGTGGCGGCGAGGCTGCCATCCTGATAGCGGCGCTCGGTCCAGGCGACGCGGAAGCTGTCGGGCGAGGCCCGGATCACGCTCGACACGTCCACCGCGACCTGAGCCCGGCCGACATTGGCGAAGGGGTCGTTGGCGCGCGCGTAGTCGTTGAGGAACAGTGCGCCTTTGTCGGTCGTGAAGTCGTAGGCGCGCAGCCAATTCTGGCGGACGATGACCGGATCGGCCGGGATGCTCCTGACCTGCTCGATGAAGCGAGCGAGGTGGAACGCTACCTGTGGATCGGTCGGGCGATAGCCGGCTTCGGCGGGAGCGACGGCCTGCGCCTCACCGAGTCGATCGACCTGCACCACCCAGGGGACGATGTGCCCGCGCGCCGATTGCCAGACGAGGCCGCCGGCCAGGCCGCCCGAGAGAGCGAGCGCGCCGAAGAAGGCGAACCGCCAGTTCTTTGCCTGGACGCGGGATGAGCCGATCCGGTCATCCCAGACCTGCGCTGCGCGCTGGTATGGGGTCGTCGGTTCGGGAGTTTGGCCGTAGCGGATATTCGGGCGTCGAAACATGGATCAATCCTTCTGGCTGACATCGACCGATGCGCCGCTGCCCCCGCCATCGCCGGAGCGCAGCGTGTGGGCGGCGACCGTCGCGCCGTGGGTCATGGTCTGGCGGCGTTTCATCGCGGCGGCCCAGGCAGGCGGGCCGCCCGACGCCTCCGTTGATGGCGCCGGTGCGCCGCCCGAGATGGTGCCGCCGGTGGCGGTGACCGCCGCGCGACCGCCCGAGCGGTAGCTGTCCTTGAGCGAGGCGGCGGCCTTGCGCAGCGGCGATATGGCAGCGCCGACGGCGGCTTTGCCGACGCCTGCCACGCCGCCCGCTGCCGCGCCCGCGCCGGTCTTTCCCGCGGAGCCTAGGGCATAGGCGCTGTTGGCGGCGCCGGACGTAAAGGCCGCGCCTCGGGCTGCACCGCCGATCGCCCCCACTGCCACGCCGGCGCCGAGACGGGCGGCGGCTGCGCCGCCGGCCAGCGCACCGCCGGCAGCAAGCGCGGTGCCCGCTGCCGCACCGGCGCCCAGCGCAGGGCCGCCGGATACGATGCCGTTGGCGATCGAAGGGCCGAAGATGCCGAGTCCAAGCAGGCAGAGCGAGGCGAGCGCGACGGCCATCGCGTCCTCGATGCTCGGCTGCGCGCCGCCGAAGCCGGCGCGGAACTCATCGAACAGAGTTGAGCCGATGCCGACTATGACGGCAAGCACCAGCACTTTGACGCCCGACGAGATGACCAGCCCCAGCACGCGCTCGGCCATGAAGGCGGTCTTGCCGAACAGGCCGAACGGGATGAGCACGAAGCCGGCGAGCGTCGCCAGTTTGAACTCGATCAAGGTGATGAAAAGCTGGATCGACAGAATGAAGAAAGCGAGGATGACAAGCACCCAGGCGAACAGCAGCACCGCGATCTGGATGAAGTTTTCGAAGAACGCGACCCAGCCCATCAGGTCGGAGATCGACTGAAGGATGGGTTCGCCAGCTTCGAGACCGACTTGGGCGACGCGCCCCGGCTGTAGCAGCTCGGCGGCGGTGAAGCCGGTGCCGGATGCTTTCAGGCCGAGGCCGGCAAAGCTCTCGAAGACGATCCGCGCCAGGCTGTTCCAGTTGCCGATGATGTAGGCGAAGATACCGACGAAGAGGGTCTTCTTGATGAGCCGCGCGATGATGTCGTCGCCTTCACCCCACGTCCAGAACAGCGCGGCCAAAGTCACGTCGATGACGATCAGGGTGGTGGCGATGAACGCCACCTCGCCGCCGAGCAGGCCGAACCCGCTGTCGATGTAGCGGGTGAAGACATCCAGAAAGCGATCGACGACGCCGGTGCCGCCCATGTCAGTTCTCCTGTGCCGAAGCGTCTTCGGCGATGCGGGCGGCAGGGCGTGCGCTGGGCGCCAGGAACTGGCGGCGGTTCTCGGCCCAGGCGCGCAGGCAGTCGGAATCGCTCGCGCCGGCTTGCCCAAGCGACTGACAGCGGCGCAGCTCGATCAGCAGCGGGTCGGCCGTCGCCGGGGTGTCGGCGACGGCCGCCGGCTCGTCGCGCGCGGGCTTAGGTGCGCGGTTCATCTCGATCGCGGTCATCGTGATCGCGATGGCGATGAAGATGATGGCGCCGATGCGCGCGAGGAGCTTGGTGTCCATCGGTTCAGTCGTGGAACATGCTAGCGTTGCCCGGCTGGTAGCCGGTGGATCGCGTCAGGAAGCGGCGTCGCCGTTCGCGGCTTTCGGCCTCGACCGCCGCGTTGCGCGCAGAATCCAGCGCCTGCGCCCGGCCCTGCGCCGCGAGCAACGCCGTCAGGTCCGCGAGTTGCTGCGATTGCAGCGCGAGAAGCTGATTGCCCGCCTGTGCGGCCTGGAGCGCGCCGGTTGCTGACTGGCTGGATGAGACCAGGCCATCCATCGTCGTGCGCGCGCCTTCGATGTTGCCGACCACGCCCGCCTGAACGCGCAGCGCGTCCTCGAACGCGCCGACGCTATCCTCCCAGCGCGCGTTGGCGTTGGCGACCATCTGCGCGTGGGTGCCGGTGAGCGCCGCGCCCTTGTAGCGGCCGTTGAACACCTGCTGGACGTTCTGCACGTCGTAGGCGATGCGCTGCGCTTCGCCGAGAAGTTGCTGGGTGCGCTGCACCTGTTGCTGCAATCGCTGGAGTGAACTGAACGGCAGCGATGCCAGATTGCGCGCCTCGTTCATCAGGCTCGTCGCCTGCTGCTGGATTTGCTGAATCTGGTTGTTGACCTGCTGGAGCGACCGCGCGGCCGTCAGCACGTTCTGCGCATAGTTGGTCGGGTCATAAACGATCCCGCCGAACTGAGCGTGCGCCGGTGTGGCGGCGGTGATGCCGATCATGCTCGAGGTGGCGATGGCGCCGGCCAGGATGGCACGGCGCAGGATAGCGGTCTTCATAACGGTAACTCCTGCTGGCTGGGGGGAAGAAGCTCGACCGCCCAGGCACAGCCGCAATGGCGCAGCCATTCGGCGGCGAAGCGCTCGCGGCCGTGGGTCTCGACCAACTCGGCGATGCGGAGCTGATCGGTCTTGGAAGAAGCGGCGGCGAAGGCCAACGCGACCTCGCCCAGCCCTAACTCGAACAGCCGGTTGCCGCGCCGCGATTGGCAGTAGTAATCCCGCTTGGGCGTCGCCCGGCTGAGGATTTCGATCTGGCGGGCGTTGAGACCGAACCGCTCGTAAATGACGGCGATCTGCGGCTCGGCCGCGCGCTCGTTCGGCAGGAAGATGCGCGTCGGGCAGCTCTCGATGATGGCCGGCGCGATGCTCGACGTCTCGATGTCGGCGAGGCTCTGCGTTGCGAAGACGACGCTGGCGTTCTTCTTGCGCAGGGTCTTCAGCCATTCGCGGAGCTGCGCGACGAAGTCGGGGCTGTCTAGGACCAGCCAGCCCTCATCAATGATGATGAGCGTGGGCGAGCCGTCGAGCCGATCGCCGATGCGGTGGAACAGATAAGACAGGACCGCCGCGGCCGATCCGGCGCCGACCAGACCCTCGGTCTCGTAGGCTTGCGCATTGGCCTCGCCGATGCGTTCGGCCTCGGCGTCGAGCAGCCGGCCCCATGTCCCGCCGATGCAATACGGTGCGAGCGCCTGCTTGAGCTGCTGGCTCTGCAACAGGACGGCCAGCCCCGTGAGCGTGCGTTCGCTGATCGGCGCCGATGCCAACGAGCCGAGTGCCGACCAAATATGCTCCTTGGCCTGGGGATCGACCGCGACGCCTTCGGACGCGAGGATCGCCGCCAGCCATTCGGCCGCCCAGGCGCGTTCTGCCGGATCGTCGATGCGGGCAAGCGGCTGGAGCTGGACGCCGTCGCCGGCCTCGTCGGCGAGCATCCCGCCGAGATCCTGCCAGTCGCCGCCCATGCCGATCGCGGCGGCGCGGATGCTGCCGCCGAAGTCGAACGCGAAGACCTGGGCATTCTCATAGCGGCGAAACTGCATCGCCATCAGCGCGAGCAGCACCGATTTGCCGGCGCCGGTCGGGCCGACGATCAGCGTGTGGCCGACGTCGCCGACGTGAAGGGAAAACCGGAACGGGGTCGAGCCTTCGGTCTTGCCGTAGAGCAAGGGGGGAGCACCGAAATGATCGTCCCGTTCCGGCCCCGCCCATACCGCTGACAGGGGGATCAGGTGGGCGAGATTGATGGTGGAAATCGGGGGCTGGCGGACGTTGGCGTAGGTGTGGCCGGGAAGACTCCCCAGCCATGCCTCGATCGCGTTCATCCCTTCGGGAAGACACGTGAAGTCGCGGCCCTGGATGACCTTCTCTACCAGCCGCAGCTTCTCGGCGGCGATGGCCGGATCACGGTCCCATACCGTCACCGTCGCGGTGACATAGGCCATCCCGGCATAGTCGGCGCCCAGCTCCTGCAAGGCGGTGTCGGCGTCGGCGGCCTTGTTCGAGGCGTCGCTGTCGAGCAGCGTGCTCGCCTCGTTGGTCATCACCTCCTTCAGGATGGCCGCGACCGACTTGCGCTTGGCGAACCACTGGCGACGGATGCGGGTCAGCAGTTTGGTCGCGTCGGTCTTGTCGAGCATGATCGCCCGCGTCGCCCAGCGATACTCGAACGCGAGCCGGTTCAGCTCGTCGAGCAGGCCGGGGAAGGTGACGCTCGGAAATCCCGTGATCGTCAGCGTGCGGAGGTGATGGTCGCCAAGCTTCGGTTCGAGCCCGCCGGTGAGCGGCTCGTCGGCCAACAGCGCGTCGAGGTGCATTGGCGTTTCCGGCACCCGCACGCGCTGGCGGCGTGTCGAGACGGTGGAATGAAGGTAGGTGAGCGTCTCGGCGTCATCGAGCCAGCGCACTTCGGGCACGAAGCCTTCGACCAGGTTCAGCACGCGATTGCTGCGATCGTTGAAGCCCTTGAGCAACTCCCACGAATCGACGCCGCTGGTTGAACGACCCTCATAGAGCCAGCCTTCGGCGCGCGCGGCTTCCTCGGCGGGCGGCATCCACAGCAGTGTCAGATAATAGGCGCTCTCGAAATGCGCGCCTTCCTCACGGAACTGTTCGCGCCGCTCCATGTCGATCAGCGCCGACACGGGATCGGGAAATTCGGCGTCCGGGTAGTCGAGCGCGGGCGCTCGCCGCGCCTCGACGAAGATCGCCCAGCCCGAGCCCAAGCGGCGCAGTGAGTTGTTGAGCCGAGCGGTGGTGGCGACCAGCTCGGCGGGCGTCGCCGAATCAAGGTCCGGTCCCCGGAAGCGCGCAGTGCGCTGGAACGAACCGTCCTTGTTGAGCACGACGCCTTCGCCGACCAGCGCGGCCCAGGGCAGGAAGTCGGCAAGGTGTGCCGCCTTGTTGCGGTATTCGCGCAAGCTCATCATGGCTGCATCCAGCTCGGGTAGCGGAGGTGGCGGCGGGCCACGTCCACGAATTGCGGGTCACGGCGCGCCGCCCAGACTGACAGGGCATGGCCGATCGCCCAGATGACGAGGCCAGCGATCCAGAGGCGCAGGCCGAGGCCGATCGCACCGGCCAGCGTGCCGTTCACGATAGCGAGCGAGCGCGGAGCGCCGCCGAGCAAGATCGGCTCGGTCAGCGCCCGGTGGACGGGGGCATAGAAACCCGCGATCGGCTCCGCGCTCTCCATCAGACCAGCGCCCCGCCGCCGAAGCTGAAGAACGACAGGAAGAAGGAACTGGCCGCGAACGCGATCGACAGGCCGAACACGATCTGGATCAGCCGACGGAAGCCGCCGCTCGTATCGCCGAACGCCAGCGTCAGGCCGGTCACGATGATGATGATGACCGCGACGATCTTCGCCACCGGCCCCTCGATGGATTCAAGGATCGACTGGAGCGGGGCTTCCCACGGCATCGACGATCCGCCCGCATGAGCCGGGACGGCGAAGGTCAGCACGATCACGCTGGCGGTGGCGGTAAGCATGGCGCGGCGTGCGCCACGCCGGATGGCATGGATCATGGCAGGTCTCCTGGCTGGGGTTGGGAAAGCGAGATGACGCGGTAGTCGCCGGTGACGGGGTCGAGCCCTTCGACACGGGTCAGCTCGGCGAGGCGGCGGCCGTGTCCGTCGCGGACCAGCACGGCGATGAGGTCGATGGTCTCGGCCAGCAGAGCGCGGGGGACCGTGATGACGGCCTCCTGAATGAGCTGCTCCATGCGGCGGAGGGCCCCGAGCGCCGTGCCGGCATGGATCGTGCCGATGCCGCCGGGGTGGCCGGTGCCCCAGGCTTTGAGGAGATCGAGCGCCTCCGCGCCGCGCACCTCGCCGATGGGGATGCGATCCGGGCGCAGCCGCAGAGAGGACCGGACGAGATCTGACAGCGAGACGACGCCGTCCTTGGTCCGCATGGCGACGAGGTTGGGCGCGGCGCATTGCAGCTCGCGCGTGTCTTCGATCAGGACGATGCGGTCGGTGGTCTTGGCGACTTCGGCCAACAGCGCATTGACCAGCGTGGTCTTGCCGCTGCCGGTCCCACCCGCGACGAGGATGTTGTCGCGGGTTTCGACACCGTGCCGCAGCGCCTCAGCGTGAGCTGCCGACATGATGCCGGCCGCCGCATAATCGTCGAGCATGAATACCGCGACGGCAGGTTTGCGAATCGCGAAGGCAGGCGCGGCCACTACCGGGGGCAAGAGCCCCTCGAACCGCTCGCCTCCTTCCGGCAGCTCGGCCGAAACGCGCGGGGATCGGGCGTGAACCTCGACGCCGACATGGTGCGCGACCAAGCGGACGATGCGTTCGCCGTCGGCCGCGCTCAGCAGCTCGCCGGTGTCGCTGATGCCTTCTCCGAGCCGATCGACCCACAACCGGCCGTCCGGGTTGAGCATGACTTCGATGACGGCTGGGTCGTCGAGCCAGGTGACGATCGACGGCCCGAGCGCGGTGCGCAGCATCCGCGCGCCGCGTGACTTCGCCTCGGATCGGATCGGTTGAACGGTCAAGGATCGGCCCCTGGATTGGGCCGGGCGAACCGCCGCCCGGCGTCAGGAGCACATCAAGAGAGCCAGAAATCCGGCCGGTGCAACAGATAGTCGAAGGTGTAGTAGAGTCGGCGGCTTATACTTACAGGCTGCGGTTAATGCCGACGGTAATCGCTAGGCTGTCGGTCTGGGTTACGGGGTCTTGGGTAAGGGAATCCGGCGAGCATCGGTAGAAAATCTCTTGATTCGCTACGCGAGAATTCGCGAATTACCGGAAGAATTCCAATCGCAGGCGATCGCTGCCATCGTCCGGCGGGCAACTTCGCTCAGCAACCTGATCAGGTCTAATGCGTCGGACACGATCTTACATAGGGAAGAAGGCGACGCGGAACGTGCTGGCTGAACGGCAACCGATGCGCACGACAGCCCGAGCGATCCCGCTTCCTCCTTGACGTGGCAAATTCTTCGCCTGCGCGATGTGCCAACCGAGCAGATATTCTATCGGCGCAACGCCGCCTTCGCAGGTCCACGACCGTGCAAGTCTCCAGGGCATTCATGCATTGCAAACTGCCCGTCCGAAACGCTTCAGAATGGCCTAGGCAGGGCTTCTCAGGTAAAACCTCGCCAGTCTCACCGCGAGAATAGGCTGACCATCAGCGCCATGTTCTCCTCGATGGTCGGCAATCCCTTTTCAGCGTGAAGCTGGCCCTGGGCTTCCAGAAGAACGAGGCCGTGCATGGCGGCTAGCAGCAGGCTGGCGAGGCTCTTTGTCGGCGCGTTGGGCAGAGCTTTCGCGCATTTGCATTCATCGACCAGTGCCATGATCTCAGCGAGACAGGCCGAGCTGCACGCCTGCAGATCAGGATTTTTCTGGGCAAGCGTCGGTGCGCCGAAAACCAGTCGATACCGCGACGGCCGCAGGCGACTGAACGCAATCAGGGCGCCGATGGCGGTCAGCAGTTTGACCTTGGGCGCCTGCTCCGACCCGCGTATGTCGGCGAAGTTGGTCGTAAGCGTCTCAAGGTCAGCGGCAGCGACGGCGGCCAGCAGGGCATCCCGGTTCGTGAAATGCTTGTAGGGGGCATTGTGCGAAACCCCGGCCGCATGACCGACGGCCCGCAGGGTGACGGCCTGTTCGCCGCCCTCATCCAGCAGGTTCGCCGCGGCCTGAATGAGCGTGTTACGGGTGCTCATTTCAGGCGCTCGGGCTCTTCGTCCGAGCCGACCCCCACCAGCTTTTTCGAATCGCGCCAGAGCGCCAGAGCCAGTTCCTCGTCGTATGACATCGCGGCCGAACGTCTCTCGCCAAGGACGCCGTCCTTCCACTGATAATAGCGCCCCGACCCGACATTCTTCGCGGTAGCGAGACCGGCAAGCGCATGGCCGGACTGGACCAGATCGCCGAGGGTTAGACCCATCCGCCGCATCAGCCAACGGACTGGCGGCGATCCGATCATTGCCCGCGCCGGTCCCGGCAGGTCCCTCAGCAACCCGGTTTCCGCAATGGCGCCCGGATCGTAGGCGATGGAGGAGATACCGAGACCCGCAGCCCTCAGCCGCCGGTGGAGCTCGTAGGCATGCAGCACGGTGCAGAGCTTAGAAGTTGTATAGCGCGTGCCTCCGGAGAGCGGTTTATTTCCGTCCAGTCCCGTCTTCGCCAAAGCGAATGCGTCCGGCCTTACCGCGCGGCCGATGAACTTGCCGTCGGCCGTATCGGGATCGTGCGTCCCGCTGGCGGTGAATACCACGCGACCATCCTCTTTGAGGCTATCGAGCAGCAACTGGATCAGCAGGAAATGGCCGAGATAATTGGTGGCGAAGGTCAGCTCATAGGCGTCCCCGGTGTAGGTGGGGTCGCCGCGGAATGTCGCTCCGGCATTGCACAGAATTGCCTGAAGCCGACTGATCGCGCCTCTTTCCATCATCTGGCGGCATTGCGCGGCTGCTGTGCGGACCGAGCCCAGCGACGAGACGTCCAACTCGACGGCGGCCACCTTCACGCCCGCGCTCGAGCGGATCGACGATGCAGCCGCTTCAAGCTTCGCAGGGTTCCGGCCTGCCAGAACCAGATCGATACCCTGTGTCGCCAGCCGCTTGACGCATTCGAAACCGATGCCGCTATGCCCGCCAGTGATCAAAATTGTCGACATGTACGGACCTTTTGGTTGACCTCGTCAACCAAATATAGATGAAGGTTGACGTCGTCAACCTGGGGCGGCGCGTTATCGGCTCTCGGGTCGAGTTGGCGCGAATGCATCGTCGCGGCTTTTGCTTATTACAATCCAATTATCGCTGTGGCTCGCCGGGGTGCTTCAGCCAAACATCCTCCGGGATTTCATTCATCAGACTCTTGCCGCTCGCGTAACGCCGGCCGAGCGTTTCGACGAAGCCTTCATAGCGCTTGCGACCCTTCACCTGAGCTGCGGCCTGCTCCTCGTCGGGCAGTTGCGGTGTCACGGACAGCCAGAAACGGACGAACAATGTGAGCGCTTCGGTCGTCAGCCCGGTGTTACGCTCCAGCCGCTGGACTTGACGCGACAAGCGGTCGAGCCGCCGCGCGAACGCGGCCTCCATCCGATCGGCGCCATCCGGCGATAGGTAGGACGCCACTGCCGCCTCCACGATCGCCGAGCGCGAGATGCGCCGCCTGATAGCCAGCTCGTCGATCTGCTTGGCGAGCGCAGGCGGGAAGTAGACGTTGAGCCGGGTACGCATGGCAGCCTCCTACAATTCGATGCCGTCGCCCGGATCGAGCGACGCCTGACGCGCAATGCCCTGCATCCGGCGACGCACGGCCGCCTGCCGAGCCGCGTCGTCCTGCTCGTCGTCGACGATCGAAAACTCCTGCGCCGCAGGCGCCGGGGTTTCCGGCACGATGGCGACATGCTCGGGCAGCTCCGGTTCACGGCGCAGCCCGCCATTGGCGGCGTCCTCGGCGTCGCGGATGATCCGTGCGACCTGCTTCGGATCGGCGACGACCTGCCTCCCGGTCCAATCGTCAGGACGGATCGCAGCGGCCGGGGACGCTGGCGCCTGCATGATCCGCTCGGACAGGCGGCGGTCCTGAAAATAGCGCGCCTTCTTCGCGCGGATCGGATGGACGCCCGCCACCATGACGATCTCGTCGTCGGGCGGGAGCTGCATCACTTCGCCGGGGGTGAGGAGCTGGCGGGCGGTCTCTGACCGCGACACCATCAAATGCCCGAGCCAGGGCGAGAGACGATGCCCAGCATAATTCTTCATCGCCCGCATCTCGGTGGCGGTGCCGAGCGCGTCCGACACGCGCTTGGCGGTGCGCTCGTCGTTGGTGGCGAAGCTCACGCGGACATGGCAGTTGTCGAGGATCGCGTTGTTGGGGCCGTAAGCCTTCTCGATCTGATTGAGCGACTGCGCGATCAGGAACGCCTTGAGCCCGTAGCCCGCCATGAACGCCAGGGCGGACTCGAAGAAGTCGAGTCGGCCGAGCGCGGGAAACTCGTCGAGCATCAAGAGCACGCGATGGCGGTTGCCCTTCGGGGTCAGCTCCTCGGTCAGCCGGCGCCCGATCTGGTTGAGGATGAGGCGGATCAGCGGTTTGGTGCGCGAGATGTCGCTGGGCGGCACGACTAGATACAGCGTCGCCGGCCGATCGCCCTCGACCAGATCCGATATGCGCCACTGGCAGGCCCGCGTGACCTGCGCCACGACGGGATCGCGGTATAGGCCGAGGAACGACATGGCGGTGCTCAGCACGCCCGACCGCTCGTTGTCCGACTTGTTCAGCAACTCGCGCGCGGCGCTGGCGACGACGGGATGCACGCCCGCGTCGCCGAGGTGCCGCGCCGCCATCATCGCGGCCAGCGTCTGCTCGATGGTGCGCGCCGGGTCGGACAGGAAGCCGGCGACGCCGACCAAAGTCTTGTCAGTCTCCGCATAGAGGACGTGGAGGATGGCGCCGACCAGCAGCGAGTGCGAGGTTTTTTCCCAGTGATTGCGGCGCTCGAGACTGCCTTCGGGGTCGACCAGCACATCCGCCACATTCTGCACGTCGCGCACTTCCCACTGGCCTCGGCGCACCTCCAGCAGCGGATTGTAGGCGGCCGATGCGGCGTTGGTCGGATCGAACAACAGCACGCGGCCGTGCCGCGCCCGGAAGCCCGCCGTCAGCGTCCAGTTCTCGCCCTTGATGTCATGGACGATCGCCGACGCCGGCCAGGTGAGGAGCGACGGCACGACCAACCCGACGCCCTTGCCGCTGCGGGTCGGCGCGAAACACAGCACATGCTCGGGGCCGTCGTGGCGGAGATAGTCGCGGGCGAGCTTGCCGAGCACCACACCGTTCGGCCCGAACAGCCCGGCGCTGCGAACCTCGCGCTCCGTCGCCCAGCGCGCAGACCCGTAGGTCTCTGCGTTTTTCAATTCACGCGCGCGCCAGACCGACATACCGATAGCGACGGCGATCGACACGAACCCGCCCGATGCGGCGATGAACGCCCCGGTCTTGAAGATGTCGGGCGCATAGGCGTCGAACGAGAACCACCACCAGAAGAAGGCGGGCGGCGGATAGACGGGCCACTCGCCGAGCACGAACCAAGGCGGCCCCAATTCCGGCTGATAAGCGAGCGCCGCGGCAGTCCATTGGGTCGCACCCCAGACCGCGGCGAGCACGATCAGGAACACGGTGATGACCTGGCCCCAGAGGATCTTGGTCGCGGACATAAATTCTCCTGTGGTTAGAGGCCAAGGCCGCGCTTGCGGCCGAGCGTCCAGTCGATGCCGCCGCCGGCGCGGACGATGCCGGACACCTGACGGCCGAGCTGTTGTTCGAGGGTGCTGGCCCACGGCACGAGCCGGAAGCCGAGCCCGTCGTCGATCATGGCGAAGCGGCCTGACGCGAGCGCGAGGCGCTGGCGCACGACGCCGGCGATCTTCTCGCCGGACGCGGCGGGGCGATAGGCAAGCCCGGTCTCCCCCGCAAACTTCGCCCCAATCGCGTCCAGCTCGCGCTTGCGGAGCGTGTCGAGCATCCCGCGCTCGAACACCGTCCGCTCACCGAAGCGGCGCGCCAGCCCTTCGCGGACAAGATGGTCGGTGCGCGCGTCCATCGCGCGGCGCACCTCGGCACCGAACCCGCCGTCCGCAACGCTGGCGCCACGCTCGATCAGGCGATGGTCAAGCCAGGTCGCGCCGGGCGCTTTCACCTGCGCGGCAAGGTCTATGTCCGACCGCGTGGCAAGGATCAGCGTCGGCTTCTCCTCGCCGGGCCGGCCGACGCCGCGCAGCTCGACGATGCCGCCGAGCTTGGGGCTATGCTCCAGCGCCTCGATGCCCGGCAGGCGAACATGGTGGGTGCGCCCGTCCGTGCCGTCGATCACGGCATAGGCCGTGCCGGTCAGCTCGTCGTGCAAGCCCTTGTCGATCAGCCGGCCCGCGATCGGCTTTTCGGGCGCGCGAGTGACGACGGCGTAGCTGTCGAGCGGCCGGTCCTGCCCGCGATCCTTGAGCGCCGCGCCGATCGTGCGGATGATGTCGCCGCGCGTGCCCAGTTCGCGCAGCTTCGCCGCCGCGCCCTCCGCCACCGCCCACTGGCCGGTATCCCCTTCGGTTGCGAGCCCCATCGTCTCCAGATGCTGCAAGCGCCCGACCATCAGACGGCGGAGGCGCGGATCGTCGGGACCGGGCCGCTCGGGGCGTAGGTCGATCACGCCCAGCTCGTCGGCGGAACGCTGGATCTCGGTATCGAGCCGGGTCCAGCGTTCCGCCGTCACCTCACGGTCGAGCGCGCGCTGCACCTCATGTTCGGGCTTCGGCCCAAGCTCGGCGAAGGCCAGATCTTGCGCGCGCGAGCGGAGATTGTGGCTGATGTAGTCGCGGGAGATGACGAGATCGGCGCCCTGATCGGTAACGCCGCGCACAAGCAGATGGACGTGCGGGTTGTCGGTGTTCCAGTGATCGACCGCGACCCAATCGAGCCGCGTCCCAAGGTCCACCTCCATCTGCCGCATGAGGTCGCGCGTGTATTCGCGCAGGTCGGTCAGCTCGGCGGCGTCCTCGGGCGACACGATGACCCGGAAATGATGCCGGTCATCCTTGCACCGTTCGGCGAAACCGCGATCGTCGGCGTTGTCGCCAGCCGCGTCGAACATGCGGGTCGGCGAGCCGTCGCGGGTGACGCCTTCGCGCTTCAGATAGGCGACGTGTGCGGACAGTGGCGCCGAGCGCCGGCCGCCCCGGCTGCGGGTGGTCACGGGCAGCATCTTGACCATGACGCGCCGGCCCGAGCCGAACAGGCGGCTGCGGGCGAACGCGGTGCGTCCCCGCCCGAAGGTCGATTGCGCGCCCCGGCGCGCTCCGATGGCGCCGCCGCGCCGGCCGCCGCTGTGGATCGCGGCAACGCGCAGCACCTCGGCGACCAGGCCGCGCGCGTTGCGGCCCTGCGCCTTGCTGCGCTTGGCCTTGCCCGGCCGGACGCGGAACTCGCTGTCCTCGCTCACGGCCGGGCCGCCATCGGCCGAAAATGGCCTATGGTGCCATTCGAGGCGTTGTTTTTGCTGGCTTTTCCCTTCCGCGCGGCACGCGCGCCGACCGACGCCCCCGCGTGAAGCCGCGGAAAAGCCTCGGCTTTTCGGCTGAACGGGGCGCTGCTTATATCTTGCCCTCGTCTGTCCCTGCCGTTTTCCTCCTCCCCAGCCACTTTGCTGCTTCGGACGGATGAAGGGAGCGACAGGCCGATCATTGCGGTCGGCCCGCGCGGGCGCGGGACACGAACAGCGTGTCGCGCGCCACATTCGGCGACGGATCGGTCGTGCGACCGCCGTCAGATTCTACACTGCCCGAGGGCGTTTCCGGCGCGGTTTCGCCGCTGCCGGACTGCACGCCAACTGCATCTGATGCGGCGCTCCCCGTGCGGACAAACAACGCGGCGCGACGCCAGGCGAACGGATCAGGCGGCGAGCTTACCGCCACCTCCACAGCGCCCGAGCCGCCAGTGATCGGCGCGAGCTGGGCGAGATAGCCGACCGTCTCGGCAGGCAGGGGTCGGCCGCGCGACACGAAGTCGTCGTAGCGGCCCGGTCCCGCATTATAGGCCGCCAGCATCGCGCTCGCGTTGCCGTAGCGGTCGTACATCTCGCGCAGATAGGCCACGCCCGCCATGATGTTGTCGCGTACGTCGAACGGATCGGGACCGAGGCCGTAGCGGCTGCGTAGTCCCGCCCAGGTTGCGGGCATAATCTGCATCAGGCCCGTTGCTCCGGCGCGCGACACGGCGCGGGCATTGCCGCCGCTCTCGACGCGCATCACCGCCCATATCCACGCCTCGGGGATGCCGAACCGACGCGCGGCCTCCGCGACATGATCGGCATAGGGATGGACGGCCGATGATCGCGCGGCCGGCATATCCTGAGCCGTCGCAGGGGCAGACGCCGCGCCGCCGAACAGCAGGAAGACGGCAACCACGACCGCCGATCCGACTCCGCTCCGCCGACAGCCTGTCAGCGTGCTCGCTTCGGCCGGCCTGCGACCGAGCGGGACGGAGGGATGAGACGGTCTTCCCGCGAACAAAGGGATGATGAGGAAGCGCACGGGCTCAGTCCTGCTCGCGCGACTTCGGCTGACGGTTCCAGCGCAGCGACCAGGCCGATTTGTCGTTGCCATTCTGGAACAGCGCGGCGCGGAGCGGCTGCGCAAATGCCGGATCGTCGATGCGCAGCGAGACGTAATCGCCAGCGCGCTCGCCGCTTTCGTTCCAGCCGGCGCCGATCTCCGGCCCTTCGCCGCTGTCGCCACGGTGGACGCGCCAGTCCGGCGCCTTGTCGGCGTCGCTCGGCTCGGCCGGGACGATCGAGATACGGATGTCGAGCATCGCCGTCTCGATGATGCCTTCGTAGCCGTTGGCGGTGCGGAAGAAGCTGCCGATCTGCATAATGATCTCCTGTGGGTTGGCAGTTGGGAAAGCCGGTCAGCGCCAAGTGAGCGGCGCGGTCGGGGAGTCGCGGGTGAGGATCGGGACGGCGCGGCCGAGCACGGTCGAGGCCGGCAGCGGGCCGAAATAGCGGCCGTCCATGCTGTCGGCGTGGTCGGGATTGAGCATCAGCAGCTCGCCGGCGCGCAGCGTGCGGCAGCCCTGCCAGACCGGCAGCGGGCGGCCCATGCCGTCGGCCAAGCGAGCGACGACGACGGGCCGCGCATCGACGCTCACAACGGCGCCGATCCGGCACACCCGCTGCCCCGGCTTGGCCGCGACATGCTTCAACAGAGGCACACGCTCGCCGAGATAGCCGCGCGCCGCCAGCCACCGCGCCAGCGGCGCGGGCGGCGTCAAGGCGACCAGCGCGCCGTGCGGGGGATCGGACAACGGCTCGATCCGGTAGAACCCGATCGGTGCGCTCGCGCTGGCGTTCCAGACGAGGCGCGGGAGCGGGTCGAGCACCGCCACGGCTGCGAACGACGCGCCAAACAGCGACGCAACGGAGACCGTCACAATGACCCATCCACGGCGCGTCATCCTTCGATCTCCCGGCGCTTGAGCCAGGCGCGATGACGCTCCAGCGTGTAGGGACGCGGCTGCTGCCCGGCGGCGATGCGGTTGTGGACGTGCCACCAATGATCGGGTGCGGCGTCACAGGGATCGACGCCGGCGGCTTCGGTCGCGTCGATCGCGGCGAGCACTTGGGAAACCTTCGGCCAGCTTTCGATCTTGAGCAGGATGTCGCCGCCGGGCCGCACGAACGGCAGCGTTGTGAACGGCTCGCCGGTGCCGACCGCGCGCACGATGTCGATGCGGGAGCTAACCGTGCCGTAATCGTTCGCCGCCCAGCGGACGAACGCGAAAATCGCGCCTGGGCGGAAGCGGACGATGCGGCGTCGGCGGTCCACGATCTCATCCACCGCGATGCGGCCGAACCTGATCCAATGCTCGATCCGCTTCTCGATCCAGGTCAGTTCGACGCGTGTCATACCGTCGTCGGATGGTTGGCGGTGGCGCATGGGTGACGGCGGGACGCTCATCGCCGGCTCCGGGCGATGGCAGAATCCGCGCGCGGCATGAGGTCGTCCTGCCCCGGATCGGAGGTCGAATGCTTGATGCCGATGTCGGCCCAGGCGCGCAGGTCATCGACCGAATAGACGACGCGGCCGCCGATCCGCCGGTAGGCCGGTCCGGTCCCGAAATAGCGGTGCTTCTCAAGGGTCCGGCCGGAGAGGCCAAGAAAGCGCGCGGCTTCCGGCGTGCGCAGGAAGCGAGGCGGCAGGTTGGTGGGCGTATCGGACAAGTGACGGCTCCTGCGGGCGGTGGCGGCGGGAGACGTAATTGTCAGATCGGAGGCGGCCGGGTGGGGTACGAAGATGTGCGGCTGCACGGATGCGACCACCTTAGCAGCGGTGTCTTCACCGTTGCTGCACGCATCGAAATTCCCACATTGTTATCTCATTGCCGCCATGATCTGCGGCGAGATAACGACTCAGGGCCAGCCATTAGAGGTGACGCTCATCACAGGAGATCGTATGGAATTACCGCCATTCCTGCTAAATGAATGGCTCGAACGCCCGCGTGATCTCAAGTTTAATCTTGCAGGAAGTGCTGGCCCACGCTGGACGATGAACGAATTGATTCAATTGGGTGGCGGTCAGCTCGACCTGACGGACCTACCGCTCAGTTATGCTCCGACAGCGGGCGCGGTCGCGCTCCGCGCAGAAATCGCGTCCCATCATGATGTCGATCCGGATTGGGTAGTCCTCACCACGGGCGCGGCGGAAGCGCTCCTTCTTCTGCTTTCCTCGCTGTCACGGGCGGGCGGCAATGTGTTGCTGCCAATGCCCACCTATGCCGCGTTCGCTGGTACGGCGCAGTTCGTTCATTTGGAACCACGCTACTATCCGCTGTCGCGCGATTGCGGATTCGGCATCGACCCGGCGCAGGTTGGGGCGCTAGCGGATGCGCAAACCGTAGTGACGTTGGTCAACTCGCCGCACAATCCGAGCGGGGCCGTGCTCGAGACGCCGGACTGCGTGTCTTTGGCGCATGCGCTTGCGAGCAAGGGGGTGCCCCTGTTGCTCGACGAAGTGTTCCACCCCGTCTATTTCGATGCGCCGAGAAGATCGGCGGCCGGCATCGAGAACGTGATCGTGACCGGCGACATGTCGAAGGCACTCTCGTTGCCCGGCTTACGCATGGGTTGGGTCATCGACGCGAACGCACAGCGGCGAGAGAGCATGATCCGCACGCGCAGCTATATCGCGTGGAGCGGCTCGCCGGTTCTGGAGGCGCTCGCGCTGCATGCCATGCGAGGCCGATCGGTGATCTTGCAGCGAGTGAACAGTGTCGCATCCGCAAACCTGAAGGAGCTTCGCGCCTTCATGGCTAGAGTGAGCGACGTTCTCGAATGGGTGCCGCCGCAGGCCGGGCTCGTGGCGTTTCCGTGGTTTCGCGATGGCCGCGAAAGCCGGCCGTTCTGCGAGCGGATGGCAGAGCGGGGCGTTCTGCTAGCTCCCGGAGATTGCTTCGGCATGCCCGAGCATATGCGCGTCGGCTTCGGCTCACAGGCGGACGGCATCGCGGGCGCCTTGGCGATCATCGAGGAAGAATTGCGAACATCATGACGCGAGTGGGAGGGCGGGCAGGCCCGCCCAATCTAATCGGGCACTTACTCCCAATTCGGCATCTCTGTTCAGACAGCCGGGAAACCGGTCCGTTCGTTCTCTGCCCGCTCCTGCCATAGCGTTAGCGGATATGGAGCAGCTTGCGGTAGTCGCCGTTCATCATCGCGATGCCGTCGCGAACCAGACGGACCACGAACGAACGCGCGGAAGACATCTTCCAGTCGCTCGCGGACAGCCGCGCTGCCTCGTCGCGTCCCAGCGCAATCGCGATCTCGCGGTAGGTCGCACCGCCATCGCGCAGGTCGAGCGCGCGGAGCATCAAGTCGAGCCGGGCGAGCCGGTAAGCCGTCAGCGGCCATCCGCGCGGCAGAGGGCCGGCGGCGCGGCCGAGCAGACGGCGGTGGAAGCGCAGCAGGCTGGCAAGGCGGGTGACGAAATCCTTGTCGAGCGGGATGACGGCGGCGAGCGGCCGGCCCGGCGTTGAGTCGCGCAGCCACAGCCGATGCTCGCCGGCCACATCGGCCACAACGACATGGCGTCCGTCGATCCCGGCCAGGTCGGCGAGCAGCGCGCCAAGCGCGCGCGGATCGACTGGGGCAGCGGTCGCAAATCCCTCCGGTGCGGCGTCCAGGATGACCGTGACGGCGGTCAGCTCGGGGCGCCAAACGACCGGCTCTGACAGGTCATCCGGCGCCGTGGCGAAAGGACAACCCCCAGCGTCGCGCGAATGCCGACTCGGCGGCATTCTTTGCGACGGCGCCGTCAGCGATGCGTTGCTGCATTTGCGCATGTTCGGCGCGATAGGTGCGGTTTCGCCGAAGGAATTCGGCGGCTATGTCGGCGCGTCCGATCGCGCCGGACAAACCGCCGTCGCGTCGCGGGCGCCGACGCTGGGGCGTCGGCATTCCATCCTCCTAACCGCGTCTCGCGCGGATTTCAGGAGGTTCAGCGTCACCTGTGAAATATCGGGCGAATAGCGCAAAGGCTGCGCTCAATCATGCCGCGAAAGCCGTGCCAGAGATGAGTGAATGCAACCGAATTGGATTGAAATCTTAACGTTTTAACGGTCGTTCGCATCCGAGCAGATGGGCATAGCCAACCTCGGTCATCCATCGCGCTCGCGCAAGATGACTGTCGTGCATTGTTTTTGCCCGGCGCGGTTCGGCGGCCGCGTCGATGCCGAGAATACAGGCGGCGGTTTCGCGCCAGTCTGCGCCTTCTTCGTCGGCGTCGAGCAGGCGCAAATAATCGGTGAGATGGCTTTCGTCATAGGCGGTGAGCTGCGATATGTTCGGCGCGCGATCCGCGAATTGGCTGGTGCTCATGGCGCTCCCGTCATGTTCTTCGTTAACAAAACTAGACCAAATACGGACGTCAAATAGGCGCAAGTCTCGCATCGTTCGTTGCACCTTTGGCAGCGATGAGGCGGTGCGAAGCTGTCGATACACCTTATATGAGATAAACCGCATAGTGTGTATCGTCCAGCTTGCCGCGCATGGATATGCGCCGCCTCGTGGGACTGAACTTCGCCAGACTGAGGAAGGAGAAGGGCTTTACCCAGGAGCGCTTTGCCGAGACGTCAGGTTTTACCCAGCAATATGTCAGTGATCTTGAACGGGGTCGCCGTAATCCAACGGTTGTGACCCTGTTTCATCTGGCCTCCCCACTAGGCGTCACGCCGGCTGATCTACTCGCCGAAGCTGACCAGTCCGAAACCAACTAACCACATCCCTTTAGATCGCGAGCCGGCGTTAGCCCGGCGAGCGCACTTCATGCGGCCGCGCGGACCTTCGGCACGCGCGGCCGCCGCCGATCCGGTGCAGCGGATCGGCGCGAAAACGGCAAAGCCGCAGGGCCGGAAACTCCGGCCCTGCGGTAGTTATCGTCACGCCGCTTTGAGGCGCTGCATCCCTTCGGCTAGTGTCCAGAGCGCACGGTTGAGCGTCACATTCTGGTCGATGCCGTTGATCGCGCGGGTCTGCGCACGGCGAATACGGCCCTCGGCGTTGCGCTTGCGGCCCTGCAACCCGCCACGAACGACGTTCTCCTGAATGACGTTGAACGTGGTCCATAGGCTGCGGTCCACATCCTCGCGGCGGCGCGGCTCGATGATCTGCTCGGGCCTAACCGGGCTTTCCTCGTCGCCATAGCGGGCGACAAGGCTAACCTCGCCAAGCAAGCGCTGCTCATCCGGCGAAAGCTGGATCGCCTTCATCGACTCGCTCGCGTCGATCAGCCGGGGGAAGTCCTCGGCGACGGTGAACACGCCCTCGATAATGTCATGCTCGATATTACCTTTGTGCGGCACGCGGACCTCCTCAAACCGCTCGCCCGCAATCATGCTGTTGGTGCAAACGAAGCGCAGCATCCCGGCGAACATCTGGTAGGCGCTGGTCCCGTCATGGCTGTTCACGATTATGACTTCGGCGGCCTCCGGCTTGCCGATGCCGTCGTCCCTACGCAGCCGCAGCATGTGCTTGGCGTGGCCGTGGCGGCTGCCGTCGCGCGGAACCGACTGGACCGCGAAGAACGGCGACCAACCTTCCCGGCGCAGCCCCTCCACGATATCGATGGTCGGGACATAGACGTAGCGATCCGAACGGCTGTCATGCGCTTCGCGGGCGAAGATGGACGGGACGTGCCGATAGAGCGCCTCGTTGTCGAGCGGCTCCCGCCCACTGATCTGATGGGCGTTGCGGCCGAACCGGGTGGCAAGCTGGTAGTGCATTTGGGCCTCCTTGGGCTTGGGTTTCCGCGCAGCGGAGCGCCGCGCTGAAACCCTGCCCGTCGGCGAGACCGGGGGTGCAAACGGAAGGCGGCTTCGCGGGGAACCGGCTGCACGGAACGCGCGCAGCGCGGGGAGGAAGCTGGGCGGAAGCCGCTTGGAGTGCGCCGGGGGCAGAGCCCCAAGCACGCGCCGCCCTGCGGCGCCAGCAAACAGCTCTTGCCATTTGTTCCTGTTTTGATCCACACCGGCTGCAAGGAGTCGGTATGAGCATTACGATCACAGGACAGCCGGGCCAGCGCATCGCAGTCGCAGGGGACATCACCAAAACGTTGCGCATCCCTTATGACGAGATTGAGGAGCGTTTCCTGCTGGCGGCGAGCGATGGTTCGTTGATCGAAGGCCGCCTAGAGGAAGATCGCTTCGACTTCCGGGTCGTGGTGGACGGCGCCGGGATTTCACGGATCGGTTCCGGTGAGCTGACGTTGGATTGGGCGGTCGAATGGGTGACGATCGCGCCCTATGACGCTGGCGCATTGACGGAGCGCGGCCCGATGCCGCTGCCCCTGTTCGATTCGCTGTCCGGCTAGTTCTGCCGTTCCAACGCGAAAGGCCCCCGCTCCGGTGGAGCGGGGGCGTCGTCGCCGGTCAGCGGGACCAGATCAGCGCGTATTCGCCGGTGGTGTCGGTCTCGGACAGCGTGGCGTAGATCGGCGCCGGGAAGCTGGGATCATCCAGCTTGACCGAGATGTAGTCGCGGCCTTCGCGGCTGGTCTTCTTCCAGGCGGCGCCGATGTCCATGTTGGCGGCGCTGATGCGGAAGTCAGGGGACTTTTCGCCTTCCTTCTCGACGGCACGGAAGCTGGCCTTGGTGTTGAGGGTGAGCGTCTTGATGACGCCAGCGATCTCGCCCTTGCTGTTGGCGGTGAAGGTGCCGATGGTAGCCATGTCGTAATCTCCTGTCTGTTCAGGCCACGCCCATCGCGGCCTCGATGGCTCAGCGTCGGCCGGGGCTCGATCGACCCCGCACCGCTTGCGGCCGAAACGCAGTGGAGGTTGGGTGGCGGGCGGCTTTTTTGCTTCGCGATGCAAAGCCGCAGGCGGCGGAAAAAAGGCGCACGACACCCTTGCGGGAAGGCGATCGGCCTCGGTCAGACAAGCCATTGGAGAGGCCGTGTGCGTGCCCCGACCTGGGGAGGAGGATTGCGCACTGACGAACACGACTCGCTGACAGGAGGGCGACCAGCGGGCGATAAGACGCACACAACGCCCTGGCGCGGCCCGGCGGGTTAGATGGCGATTTGTTCCCGCCCCGCAGAAGCAACCCGGCGCAGTTCGACGCGTGCCTGCCGGATGATCTGCCATCCGCCGCTCACACCAAGCCCGGCGAGGATCACGGCGACCGCGATGTCCGGCCAGGCCGCGCCCGTACCGAACACGCCCAGCGCGGCGGCGACTACGGCGATATTGCCGATCGCGTCGTTGCGCGAGCAGATCCACACCGATCTGCGGTTGGCGTCGCCGTCGCGGTGCCGCCACAACATGACGGCGCAAACGAGATTGGCGAGCAGCGCGAGCACGCCGATGACGCCCATCGTCTCGGCCTGCGGCAAGGTGCCAGTCAGCGCCATCCAGACGGTGCTGCCGAGAATCCAGAGGCCGAGCAGCAACAGCGATACCCCCTTGAGCAGCGCGGCCCGCGCGCGCCATTGCAGCGCCATGCCGGCGACGCCGAGGCTGATTGCGTAGTTGGCGGCATCACCGAGGAAATCCAGCGCGTCGGCCTTGAGCGCGGCGGAGTGCGCGGCGACGCCGGCGACGATCTCGACCGCGAACATGGCGGCGTTAATCGCGAGCGCGATCCACAGCACGCGCCGCCATGCCTTGTCCTTGGTCGGCGCGGTCGTCTCGCAGCCACCGCAGCATCCGCCTGCCATGTTCGTCACCTCGATTCGTTCGATGCGACAGCCTATATGCACCCTGTAGCAACTACAGGGTCAAGGCTATGGCGCTCACCATCGGCGAGCTAGGCAAGACGACGGACACGAAGGTGGAGACGATCCGCTATTATGAGCGGATCGGATTGCTGCCGAAACCGCCGCGCACCGGCGGCAACTACCGCGCCTATGGCGCGGCCGAGCTGGGGCGGCTGTCGTTCATCCGCCGCGCCCGCGATCTCGGCTTCCCGCTCGACCAGGTGCGCGCGCTGCTGTCGCTGTCGGACGATCGCGGCCGGGACTGCGCGACGGTCGATGCGCTCGCCCGCGACCATCTCACCGAAGTCGAGCGCAAGATCGCCGATCTGACGGCGTTGCGCCGGGAACTGGCCGCGCTCATCACCTCATGCGGGGGCGGCACGGTCGCGGACTGCCGCATCATTGAGGCGCTTGCGCCGCACGCCAACCGATAGGGTGCCTATGACGATCACGCCCTTTGCCTATGCCAGCGCGGCCTGACCTATATCCGCGAGCCGGGCCTTGGCCCGGCGAGCGACGATCTTTTCAAACAGCAAAAGCGGCCGCCCCCCAACGAGGGTGCGGCCGCTAGTTTTGGGCAGCGAAAGAAGGCCGGGACCGTTCGCGCGGCCCCGACCCAATGCCGCTATTCGGCGGCGACGGCATAGGACGCTTCGCCGTCCTCCGCTCCGGTATCGGGGGCCTCCGCTTCGGACGGCTGCTCCACGATCCCGCCATCCTCGACCTCGACAGACTCGGACTGATCCGCCTCCGGCTCGGGCGTCCGCAGGATCACAGGCAACCAGCCAGTCCCGGCCAGAAGCTGCTCGGCGGCCTGCGCCATGTCCGGCTTCTTCATGTCCGCGATACGGCGGGCGGCGTCCTCCGACACGCCTTCGGCGACGGCCTCCACGATATGCGCCTTGGTCACGCGACCAAGGTAGCTGTCCACGGTGGGCGTCCAGTCCTTCGCCACGTCCAGCGCCAGCGCGGTCGCCAGCCTGTCCGCCGTTTGCAGAGAACGGGGCTTGCGGTCCCACGGCAAGCGCAGCGCGTTGACGGTGCGGGACGCGCAATGCGCCAGCAGCGCCAGCCGCTTGTCGTCGTCCATCCCGACGATGAAGCCCCACAGGGTGGCCACGTCACGCGGCATCCGCTCGGCCCACGCCTCGCGCGCCTCGTTCGCCTTGGCGGCGAGCGGCGTATCCTCGATCCCGTCCGCATGGCTGCCCAGCGGCGTCACGGTCGGACGAACCTCAAGGCAACCGGCCTCGGTATAGCTGTAGAACAACTGCGCCGTGAGCGTGTGGGTCAAGGCGATCAGCGCCAGATCGGGCCGCTCGGCCAGTGCAACACGAAGCGCCAGCGTCCGATGGGCGGACAGGTCGCGGGTGAGGCTGTCGGAAATCGGCTTGCCCGGTTCCTCGTCCTCTTCCTCGATCTCCCGCACGTCCTCGTCGCCGTCCTCCGCCTGCTCGTCCTCCACGGCCTCCGGGGCCGTCGCATCGCCCTCGGCTTCCGGCTCCGGTTGCGGGTCGGCCAGCGCCTCATCCTCGAGACGGACGAAACCCCGCTCGATCCTGACCGTGCCGTCATGGTGAAGCATGACGAACGCGCCGCCATGCGCGATCACGTTGGCGTCGTAGGCGTGACGCTTGGCCGAAATGGCGTCGATCTCGTCGGAAATCGCCTCCAGCTTCTCGGCCACGTCCTCCGGCAACTCGTCGTAGGACGAATAGCCCTCGGCAAGCTCGTCATGCTCGGTGGACAGCGCCTCCAGCCGGGCCTCGTCCTCGTCGGACAGGGCGATGGTCTGCGGATAGAAGCGCCGCATCCCGTGGGCGTGGGGATAGGCGATATGCGCCTCGGTCCATTTCCAGCCCTCGGCCTGAACCTCGCCCGCGATCTCGCGCAGCTTCTCGGTCGCGAGCATATCGAGCAAGCCCGCATCCTCGAAGAACCCGCCCCGATCCTCGCTGAACAGGTCGCGGATGATGTTGCCGCCCGCCTCGACATAGGCCTCGGCCCCGACGAACACGGCACGGCGATCGTCGCCGGGCACGTTGCTGGCTGTCATGTCACGCCGGATGATCCACGGCTCGCGATTATGATGCAGGCTCTCGAACACCTGCTCCTGCCGGGCATGGTCCTCCGCAATCGCGAAGGCCATTAGCTGGTCGAGCGTAAGCCCGTCCTCGCGATAGACCTGCAACAGCTTCGGACTGACAGCACCAAGCCGGAGGCGTTGCTTCACCACGGAAGCCGACACGCCGAACCGCGCGCCGATCTCCTGCGCACCCCAACCCCTGTCGCGGGAAAGCTCCGCGAATCGCTCGAATTGGTCGGCGGGGTGCATCGGCGTCCGGGTGACATTCTCGTCAAGGCTGACCTCGGCGGGATCGTTCTGCGTATCGAGCCAGCAGCGCACGGCTTCCGATTTCTTGATCTGCTTGCGTTTGGCGCGCAGCAGCATCGCCAGTCTGCGGCCCTCGCCAGCAGTGACGAAATAGCAGCCGGTCGGTGAACCGTCCGCCTTCACCTCGGGTTCGACCACAAGGTTCTGGATCAGCCCTTTGTGCTGGATCGAAGCGGCCAGCGCCTCGATAGCGGCTTCCCCATGCGGCACCTTGCGGGCATTGCGCGGGGACTTCTTGAGCTTGTTCAGCGGCACGAAAATCTCGACGCCACTGACGGCTTCGGTTTGAACGGTATCGGTCATCTTACTGCTCCTTGGGCTTGGGTTTCCGCGCAGCGGAACGCCGCGCTGAAACCCTGCCCGTCGGCGAGACCGGGGGTGCAACCGGAGTGGGCGGCTTCGCGGGGAACCGGCTGCACGGAACGCGAAGCGTGGAGGAAGCTGGGCGGAAGCCGCTCCGAAGGGCGCCGGGGGCAGAGCCCCAAGCAGCCGCGCCGCGTCCGCGGCGCTACCAATGAAGGCACCCTTGCGGCGACCGGCCGGCGCGGCGGCGTGCGCGCGGGCCTGGGGGCCAGCCGCCGCCGCGCCCTCCGGGCAGAACAAGTGTGCCACGCGGCTACGATAAGGCGCGCACCCTGTCGGCTCGTAGAAGTCGCAGAGTACGCTCTATTGAAACCGCGTGCTGCCCGGCGCGCCAGCGCCGCCCGCCATGCTGATCGTCACCCGGCAGGGCCGAAACCCGTCAGGGGTTCGGTCGGAGCGCAGCGCAGATAGAGCGGCGGTCCCGCAGGGAGGCGCCAAACCCTCTGATCTTGTAATTTTCACCAGCATCGACTAATATGAAGTCATTGACTTATGGAGGCCAGCATGGCGGTCATGACGATCCGAAATATCGACGATGTGATCAAGAAGCGCCTCCGCGTGCGCGCAGCCGTCAATGGCCGGTCGATGGAAGACGAGGCGCGCGACATTCTGCGCTCGGCGTTGTCCACAGACGATCCGCGCCCTCGCAATCTCGCTCAAGCGATCCATGAAAGGTTCGGCCCGCTGGGCGGCGTTGATCTGCCCGCCGCACCGCGCGAGGCGATCCGGCCGCCGGTGGATTTCGGCGAATGATCGTCCTTGATACCAACGTCATTTCCGAGCTGATGCGGCGCGAGCCGGACGCAACGGTGATGGCCTGGATGGGCGAGCAGCCGATGGCGGGGGTGTTCACGACCACGCTGACGCAGGCGGAAATCTTCTACGGTCTGGCGCTGCTGCCCGAGGGGCGCCGCCGCGATGCGCTGATGGCGGCCGCGCAGCCGATGTTCGATGTCGATCTCGCCGGGCGCGTGCTGCCGTTCGATACCGATGCCGCCAACGCCTATCCCGATATCGCGGCCGGGCGGCAGAAGGGCGGCCAGCCGATCAGTCAGATCGACGCGCAGATCGCCGCGATCGTCCGCTCGCGTGGAGCCCGGCTGGCGACTCGCAACGTCGCCGACTTCGCCGACTGCGGCATCACCGTGGTCAACCCGTGGGGCGAGCCATGAACCGCGCCGCCGTCCGTCCCTATCTGCGCTACGCTGCGTCGGAGCCGTTGCGCGAGAGGAAGGCGGGCGGCACCCTGTCTGCATGGCCACGTCTCGCAAGCCTCGTCGCCGAACGCCGCGCCGTCCTGCATACTGCCCGGACGACTTGCTCGACTATGTCCGGTTGCCGGTCAACTCGGCTCAGCCCCATGTGGGTCGGCCGCCCAAAGACGATCTTGCGTCCTGGACCGTCACTGACGATTGGCCCGAGCGCGTTCCGGTCACGAGCGCCGAAGTGGACGTGTTCGAGGCATGGTTCGGCGATGTCTTCGACGAGCTGTTCGGGCCGTGCCAATGATGTGAGGATGCTGCCATGACCGTGCCGCTGCGCGCCGCCCTTTACCTGCGCGTCTCAACGGCGCGGCAGGCCGAGCATGACGTTTCGATCCCCGATCAGCGCAAGCAGGGCGAAGCCTATTGCCTGTCGCGAGGATTGGAGCTGGTCGATACGTTCGTAGAGGCGGGCGCATCCGCCACCAACGACCGCCGACCCGAGTTCCAGCGCATGATCGAGGCCGGAACGAGCAAGCCGGCACCGTTTGACGTGGTGGTGGTCCACAGCTTCTCGCGCTTCTTCCGCGACCATTTCGAGCTGGAGTTCTACGTCCGCAAGCTCGCCAAGAACGGCGTGAAGCTGCTCTCCATCACACAGGAGATGGGCGACGATCCGATGCACGTCATGATGCGCCAGATTATGGCGCTGTTCGACGAGTATCAGTCGAAGGAGAATGCGAAACACGTCCTGCGCGCCTTGAAGGAAAACGCACGACAGGGCTTCTGGAATGGCTCGCTGCCACCGATCGGCTATCGCGTCGTCGCCGCCGAACAGCGCGGCGCCAAGACCAAGAAGAAGCTGGAGATCGACCCGCTCCACGCCGACACGGTGCGACTGGCGTTCAAGCTGGCGCTGGAAGGGGACGGCACGTCCGGGCCGATGGGTGTCAAGACCATCACCAATCATCTCAACGAGCGCCGCATCTTCACCCGCGACGGTGGGCGCTGGGGCATCGGCACGGTGCATCGGATGCTGACGCGCGCCACCTATGCGGGCCGACACGAGTTCAACAAGCGCGGCAAGTCAAAGGAACTGAAGCCCGCTGGCGAGGTGATCCCGGTCGAGGTGCCGCCGATCATCGACCAAGCGACGTTCGATGCGGTGCAGGCGCATCTGAAGGCGCGCAGTCCGAAGGTCGCGCATCCGCAGGTCGTCGGTGGTCCGACGCTGCTGACGGGGCTGATCCACTGCGGGCGATGCGGTGGCGCGATGACGATCCGCACCGGCAAGGGCGGGCGCTATCGCTATTACACCTGCTCGATGAAGGCGCGGCAGGGAGCGACCGCTTGTGAAGGTATGACCGTCGCGATGGAGCGGCTGGACGATCTTGTCGCCAATCATCTGGCGGAACGGCTGCTCGATCCAGTCAGGCTTGAGGTCGTATTGTCCGAGGTTCTGGATCGCCGGCAAGAGCGATCCGAGCGGCGCCGCGAGCATATCGCGGAGTTGAACCGGCGTGCTGCGGAGACCGAGCTGCGTTTGAAGCGGCTCTATGACGCAATCGAAAGCGGAGTCGCCGACCTCGATGACCCGGCGCTCAAGGATCGCATCGACGGATTGAAAGCGACCCGCGATCAGGCGCGAGCGGATGCCGAACGCGCCTCAGCGCTGCTCGTAAGCTCGACCCAGCAGGCGATCACGCCGACGATGCTGCGCGAGTTCGCATCGACCGCGCGACGCCGTATCCGGCTGGAGGGCGGCGGCTACCGGCGCGATCATCTGCGTGCGCTCGCGCAACGGGTAGAAGTCGATCGCGAGGAAGTCCGCATCATGGGCTCGAAGAGCAACCTGTTGCGCGTGCTCGCCGCGAACGGCGTAGCCTCGGCGGTGGGCGGAGTGCCCACCGTTGTTCCGAAGTGGCGGAGCGGGAGGGATTCGAACCCTCGATACGGTTTTGCCGTATACTCACTTTCCAGGCGAGCGCCTTCGACCACTCGGCCACCGCTCCGCATATCGCTGGAAGGGCGTTCCCCTAGGCCGGAACGGCGCGCGGTGCAAGCATCTCCTCATCCGAGCGGCTTCGCTGCGAAGCGACGCCGGCCATTGCCAGCCCGGTATCGCTGTGCCAGCTTTTGCCGATGCAGATGCTCCTATCCGCCCTTGTCGCGCTTGCCGTCCCGCCGGTGGCCGCGGCGCCGCAGACCGCCCCCTCGGACGCTGTCGCCGCCGACTGGCGCGCCATTCCGGCCGATGAACTGCTGGTGATGCGGCTTGCCGATGGTGGCGAGGTGGTGATCCGGCTGGCCCCGCGCTATGCGCCGCGCCATGTCGGCAATATCCGCACGCTCGCCCGCGACCATTGGTGGGACGGAAAGAGCGTGTACCGGGTGCAGGACGGCTATGTCACCCAATGGGGCGATGTGACGGAAAAGGCACCGCTGCCCGCCGGCGTCGCCGACGATCTGCCGCCCGAATATGACTGGAGTGCAGCGCCGCTCAGCCTGAGCCTGTCGCGCGGCGATCCCTATGCGCGGGTGACGGGGTTCAGCGCGGATGGCTGGCCGCTGGCCGGGGACGGTGTCCGGCAATGGCTGCCGCATTGCTACGGCATGGTCGGCGTGGCGCGCGATCTGGCACCGAGCACGGGAAGCGGGGCGGAGCTATATACGGTGATCGGCCATGCCCCGCGCCATCTCGACCGCAATATTGCGCTGATCGGACGCGTGATCGACGGGATGGATCATCTCTCGGCTTTGCCGCGCGGGACCGGCGAGATGGGCTTTTACGGCGAGGAGCAGACGCCGACCGGCATTGTCAGCGTCCGGCTCGCCTCGGACATGCCGGAGAGCGAACGGCCCCGGTTTCAATATCGTGCCACCGACAATCCGCGCTTCGCGGCCTATGTCGCGGAGCGGGAGAATCGGCAGCCGCCCTTTTTCACCGTTCCCGCCGATGGCGCGGACATATGCAACGTGCCCGCGCCGGTCCGCAAAACGCCCGACCAATAGCGGTTATTTACCGATCCAGTCGGCGACCTCGACCGCGACCTGATTGGCCGCCTGGTTGAGCGCTATCCCCGCAGAATTGTTGTCGATCGCAGTGACGGGTACGCGCGCTTCAAAGCGCCGCGTTTCGACCGTGTCCGTCTTCGCGCGGATCAGCGACGCGTCATAGGTCACCACCGCTTCCATCGTCGGCGCATCGATCGTGAAGTTGCGCAGCGTTCCCGACAGCGTCTCGCCCGGATTGACTGTTCCCTGCGACCCGCTGAGCACCAGCCGCCCGGTGCGCGCGCCGATCGTATCGCCGAGCAGCCGCGCGAACAGGCGAGCCGGCGGTTCGACCCATTGCGCGTTCTTCACATATGCGATCGAAGTGTCGCTCGACCGCACGGGAACGCGCTGGACCGCGATTTCCTGCGCAACTTCGGGGGTGCGAACGGTGATCGTCGGGCTGGTGGCGGAACTTTGCGTCGCACCCACCTTCACCGCGGCGTCGCTGCTGAGCACCAGCAGCGAGGGCGGCGGTTCGCTGCCGAATTTCACGCATCCGGCGAGGAGCGCAACAGTGGCGAGGGCGGGCAGGGTCTTGATGGCGCGCACTGGGCCTTACTCCTTGGGCTGCTTAGGCGATTTCTTGGGGTCGTAATCGGGCAGCGCGGGCGCGCCGATGATCGACCCCGCACCCTGGCGATCGACCTTTTGCGCAACCGAGCTCAGCGCCTCGGTCATGTTGCGCAGGTCATGGACGAGCTGATTGACCTCCGGCACCGTCTGGTTCGAGAAGGTCTTGAGCCCCGGTCGTGCGTCGCCGATCGCGCTGTCCAGCGTGTCCATGCTGTGCTTCGCGGAATTGATCGCCTGATTGAGATTGTCCATCGCAGGCTGCACATCCTGATCGAGCACGCGGTTGGTGGTACCGGCCAGCTCGCCGATCTGCTGCGCTGCATTGCCGGCTTTCTGGATCGCGATCCGGGTTTCGGCCAGCGTCGCGGCGATCTCAGGACCGCGATCGGCCAGCGCATCGGTAAGGCGGTTGGTATTTTCCAATATGCCCGCGATCGACGCCTGATTCTTGTCCGACAGCAATTCGGTCAGCCGCTCGGTCAGCGTCGTCAGCCGCTCGAGCAGCTTCGGCGCTGAGCTCAGCAACGCGCCGAGCCCGCCCTGTTTGGTCGGGATGACCGGCACGCCCAGCGGGCAGACGCTGGCGCGGTCCTTTTCCGGGCAGGTGATCGGCGGGGCACCCTTTACCGCACCGTCGAGCTGGATCTGGCTGACGCCGGTAAAGCCGATGCCCTGAATCGTCGCGGTGGTGCCTTCCAGCACGGGAACGTCGCTGTTGACGGTGATGCGCACCCGGACGAATTGCGGATCGGGTTTGAACAGCGCGATTTCCTTCACCTGTCCCACCGGCACGCCGGAAAAGGCCACGGGCGAGCCCTTGTTCACACCATCGACCGCTTCCTTGAAGAAGATGTCATATTGCTTTTCCGACCCGCCGTTCAGCCGGGCGAGCCAGACGGTGAACAGCGCAAGCACGGCGAGCAGGATCAGCACGACGGCGCCTACCAGCACGTGATTCGATCTGGTTTCCATCGTCTAGACCTTCATTCCTTGTGCGCGTTCGCGGTTGCCACGGCCGCCCGCCCGCGCGGGCCGTTGAAATATTCCTGGATCCACGGATGGTCCGTGGCGAGCAGTTCGTCGATCGTCCCCACGGCGATCACCTTTTTGTCGGCCAGCACCGCGACCCGATCGCAGATCGCGTACAGCGTATCGAGATCATGGGTGATGAGGAATACGGTAAGACCCAACGTCCTTTGCAGCGATTTGATCAATTCGTCGAACGCCGCCGCGCCGACAGGGTCGAGCCCCGCCGTCGGCTCGTCGAGGAACAGCAGATCGGGATCGAGCGCCAGCGCGCGGGCAAGCCCGGCGCGTTTCTTCATACCACCCGACAGTTCGGCCGGAAATTTCGGCCCCGCATCGGGCGTCAGGCCGGTCATCACGACCTTGTAATTGGCAATCTCGTCCATCAGGTCGAGATTGAGGTCCGGATAGAATTCGCGCAGCGGCACCTGCACATTTTCCGCCACCGTCAGCGTCGAAAACAGCGCCCCGCCCTGAAACAACACGCCCCAGCGTTTGCGGATATCGACGGTATCGTCCTCGCTGCGACCGAGCACATGTTCGCCGAACACCTCGACTTCCCCCTCGGCCGGGGGCTGGAGCCCGATGATCGATCGCATCAGCACCGATTTGCCGGTGCCCGATCCGCCGACCACGCCCAGAATCTCGCCCTTGCGTACGTCGAGATCGAGGTCCTGATGCACGACCTGTTCGCCGAACGCATTCTTCAGGCCGCGAACCCGGATGATCGTTTCGTCGCTCATATCCAGCCGATCCAGGTAAAGAACACGGCAAAAAAGGCGTCGAGCACGATGACGAGGAAGATCGCCTGCACCACCGCCGCCGTGGTGCGCAGGCCGACCTGTTCGGCATCGCTTTCCACCAGCATGCCCTGAAAACAGCCCGCAATCGCGATGATCGCGCCGAACACGGGTGCCTTGACCAGCCCGACATAGAGGTCGGTGATCGGTACGACTTCGTGCAGCCGTTGGATGAACGTCACCGGCGGAATGCCTAGCGAGACCCAGCAGAGCAGCCCACCGCCGATGATCGACACGATCGAGGCGTAAAAGCCGAGCAGCGGCATCATCAGCACCGCCGCCAGCACGCGCGGCAGCACCAGCGCCTCCATCGGCGACACGCCGATCGTGCGCATCGCATCGATTTCCTCGGTCAGCTTCATCGTGCCCAGCTGCGCGGCAAAGGCGCTGCCCGACCGGCCGGCGACCATGATCGCGGTCATCAGCACGCCCAGTTCGCGCAGGGTGATTCGCCCGACGAGATTGATCGTGAACACCTCAGCGCCGAACTGGCGAAGCTGTACTGCGCCCTGTTGTGCGATCACGATGCCGATCAGGAAGCTCATCAGCCCGATGATCGCGAGCGCCGATACGCCTACGACTTCGAACCGGTGCACTGTCGCGTTGAAGCGGAAGCGGCTGGGGTGGCGCAGCACCTTCAGAAAAGCGATCGTCGTCGCGCCCATGAAACCGAGCAGGCCGAGCAGCGTCTGCCCCGCCGTCGCGGTCGCTTCGCCGACCTCCTCCAGCATATGGATGAAGGCGTTTTTGGGTCGGGGCGGCTTGGCGACCGGGGCATCGGCCTCTCGCACCTGCTCGAACAGGCGCTCCTGATCCTCGTTCAGGCCTGCAATCTCGGCACCGCAGCGATCGGCGAAGCGATGCACCACCCACACGCCGATTGTGTCCATCCGATCGACATCGGCAAGGTTGATTCGCTTCACATCACCGCCTGCCGAATCCAGCGCATCGGGCAGGTCGCCCAGATGCGCCAGGACCAGCGCGCCGGTGATATGAAGCGTGTCCCCCTCGCGGGTAAATTCGGCCGCGTTGCTCATTGCATATGCCCATCCCGCATTTGGACTGGAACAGCAAGGATATTGGCGATTAAATGCCCCAATGCATCACCTTGCCATTTACGATATGGATCGCACGATTACGCGCGAGCCGACCTGGACCCCGTTTCTTATCCATGCCGCGCGCAGGATCGCGCCATGGCGACTTGCACTGATACCGGCGGCGCTGGGCGGGGCGATCACCTATAAACTCGGCCTGATCAGCCGGGGACAGCTCAAACAATTCACGCAGCGGCTGATCCTCGGCCGCTCGCTGGCGCCTGATACGCGCGCTCAGCTTGCCGCAGCCTTTGCCGAGACGGTTGATGAAAGCGGTATCCTTCAGGGCGCGCGCGACCGGATCGCTGAGGACCGGGCGGCGGGATATGAACTGGTGCTCGCGACCGCTTCGTATCGTTTCTACGCCAGCGCAATTGCCGACAAGCTCGGTTTCGATTCGGTCATCGCCACCGAATCGCGCTTTGCCGAAGATGGCGACCTGCTTCCCAAGATCGAGGGAGAGAATTGCTATGGCGAGGCGAAGCTGACCATGATCAAGGCGTGGATGGCGCATCAGGGCATCGATCGCGGCAACGCGCATATCCGGTTCTACAGCGATCATGTCTCCGATGCTCCCGCGCTCGAATGGGCCGATGAGGGGTTTGCCGCCAATCCGCATGACGCGCTGCGAAGGCTTGCCGGGAAACGCGGCTGGCCCGTGCTCGACTGGCGCGGCTGAACCGCTCACAACAAACGGTCGGCCAGATGGATGCACAGGCCGACCATGCCGCCGACAAGCGTGCCGTTGATCCGGATATATTGCAGGTCGCGCCCTACCGCATTTTCCAGCCGGCGGGTGATCGTTTCGGCGTCCCAGCCCTTCACCGTGTCGGACACCAGCCGCACGATGCCGTCGCCATAATCGGCGGCGGCGCCCACGGCAGCGCGCCGGGCGAAGCGATTGATCGTGCGTTTGAGGTCGGGATCGCGCTGCAGCGTGTCGCCCAGCTGGCGCAGCGCATCGCCGAGCTGTCCCGTCAGCGCATCGCCGGGTTCGCGCACGAGCTTCAGCATGCCGCGCCGCATCTGCTCCCAAACCCCCATCCACCAATGTTCAATCGCCGGATTGTCGAGGATTTCGGCCTTTAGCCGGAAGATACGCGCGCGCATTTCGGGGTCGTGCTGAAGGTCATGCGCGAAATTGGCGAGGCCTTCCTCGGCGCGCATGCGCAAGGGATGGTCGGGCGTTTCGATCATCTCGTCGATCAGCCGGTGGAGCCCGTCGATGATTTTATTGGCGAGCGTTTCATCGAGCCCCGTCCAGCGCATGATCGATCCGGCACGGTCGTGAATCATCTGACGAATCAGATGCTCGTTCGCTTCCAGCGTCCGCCCGGTCCAGCGAATCGCCGAATCGAGAAGCGGCGCGTGGCGTCCTTCGGCCAGTGCTGCCTCCAGCGCCTGACCCAGCATCGGCGCGACATCGAGCGCGCGCAGCTTTTTGGCAAGCGCGCCCTTCACCATGCCGCCCAGCCGCTCCTGATCGAGCGATTCGAGGATGTCGCCGCCCAGCCGTGATGCGCCGCGCCAGATCCGGCCACGTTCGGGCGGATCGGCAAGGAAGCGGCCGATCGCGCTCGCCAGATCGACCCGCGCCATCCGCCGCGCAACGACGGCGGGTATCAGGAAATTATCGCGTAGGAACACGGCCAGCGTATTGCCGATCCGGTCCTTGTTGCGCGGGATGATCGCGGTATGGGGGATGGGGAGGGCGAGCGGGTGGCGGAACAGCGCCGTCACCGCGAACCAGTCGGCAAGGCCGCCGACCATCGCCGCCTCGGCAAAGGCCTGTACATAGCCCCATGCGGGATGGCTGTGGGCCAGCGTGCGCGCCACGAGGAACAGCACCGCCATCGCCAGCAACAGCCCCGTGGCGACCCGCCGCATCCGGCGAAGCGCCTCGGGAACCGTATCGCCTGCCGGGGATGCGCGCCGCAATGCATTCATACCCGCAACAATCCCCGAAGCGGGCGAAGGTTCACTCGGCGGGGCGGGGCGAATCCGGGTCGGGGTCATAGCCGATCCGCCCGCCGGGCCGATGCTCGATCGCGCTGCCGTCATCTCCGGGGCGATAGGTGAGTAGGCGACGCGACAGGCGCGGCCCGATCCAGCGTTCCAGCCCCACCGCGAGACTGAAGCCCGCAGGGACGATCAGCAGGGTCAGCGCGGTCGACAGGATCAGCCCGCCGATCACCACAATGCCCATCGGCGCGCGCCAGGACGAATCGCCGCCGCTCAGCGACAAGGCCGTCGGCACCATGCCCGCCACCATCGCGATGGTGGTCATCAGGATCGGCTGGGCGCGCTTATGCCCGGCATCGATGATCGCGACGGTCTTTTCGACGCCGTTCGCCATTTCCTCCAGCGCGAAATCGACGAGCAGGATCGAGTTTTTGGCGACGATGCCGAGCAGCATCAACAGGCCGATATAGACCGGCATCGAAAGCGGATTTCCGGTGATCAGCAGCGCGACCCCGCCGCCCAGCGGCGCCAGTGCCAGCGAACCCAGATTGACGAAAGGCGGCATCACCCGTTTGTAGAGCAGCACAAGCACCGCGAAGACCAGCAAAATGCCCGACAGCACGGCGACGATGAAATTGTTGATCATCTCCGCCTGCCATTTCGCCTGACCCAGCGTCATTTCATGCACGCCGAGCGGGAGATTCTTCATCGCGGGCAGATTGTGGATCTGCTCCATCGCGACGCTGTAATCGACGCCAGAGGCAAGATCAGCCCCGATCGTGAGCTTTCGTTCAAGATTGGTGCGCTGGATCTTGGTCGGACCCGCGCCAAAGCTGATCTTCGCGACCACACCCAGCGGAACCGATCCGCCATTTTGCGTGGGGACCGGCAGATTCTCGATCGTCGAAAGCCGGGTGCGCGCGTCTTCGGCCAGTGCGACGCGGATCGGAATTTGCCGATCGCTGAGTGAGAAACGCGCGCTGTTCTGATCGATATCGCCCAGCGTCGCGACACGGATCGCGTTCGACAGGGCAGCGGTCGTCACGCCCAGATCGGCGGCAAGGTCCATATTCGGGGTGATGACGATTTCGGGGCGTTGCAGATCGCCGCTGATGCGCGGGGCGACCAGCGATTTCAGCCCCTGCATCTGTTCGACGATCTTGAACGCCGTTTCCTGAAGCAATTTGGGGTCTTCGCCGCCCAGCGTGATGGTCAGGTCGCGGCCGCTCGATCCCCAGCCCTGATTATTGTTGAACGAAACCCGCGCGTCGGGAATTTTGTTGAGCTGGCTCGCCATCGACCGCTGGAACGCGTTGCTGTCCATCTCGCGATCGTCTTTCAGCAGTGCGGTCACCCGCCCATTGCCGACAAAGGCGCGGGCATAGGTATTTTCGACGATCGGCTGTTCGCTCAATATCGTGTCGACCCGATCGACCACCGCCTGCGTCTGCTGCAGCGTCGTTCCCGGGACCATCTCGATCGACGCGGTAACCGAATCATTATCGGTTTCCGGCGAAAAGGTCTGGTTCAGGCTTCTGAACGTGATGACCGTCGCCACCATGGCCAGCACGCCGCACCCCATGATCCACATGCGATGATCGAGGAACTTGGCCGCAAACCGCCGCCAGCCGCCCTTTGCCGCAACCTGCTTCGCGCGCGTATCGTCGAGCGACCAGCGCAGCACGCGCAGATACCAATGCAGCGCACGACCCTCACCATGCACCGCATGGCCCTTTGCCTGCAGAAAATAGGCGGCGATCATCGGGGTGATGAGGCGTGCGACGGCAAGGCTCATCAGCACCGCGGCAACGACGGTCAGGCCGAAATTCTTGAAAAATTCGCCCGAAATGCCGGGCATCAGCCCGACCGGCAGGAACACCGCGACGATCGACATGGTGGTGGCGAGCACCGCAACACCGATTTCGTCGGCGGCGTCGATTGCGGCCTGATAGGCGGATTTGCCCATCCGCATATGGCGAACGATATTCTCGATCTCCACGATCGCATCATCGACCAGCACGCCCGCGACCAGCGAGAGCGCCAGCAACGTCATCTGATTGAGCGTGAAACCCATCATGTCCATGAACCAGAAGCTGGGGATCGCGGACAGCGGGATCGCGAGCGAGGAGATGATCGTCGCGCGCCAGTCGCGCAGGAAGAAGAAGACGACGACGACGGCCAGAAAAGCGCCCTCGATCATCGCATCGATGGCGGTGTGATATTGCTCCTCGGCATATTTGGACTGGTTGACGAGCAGTTCGAAATGGACCTTCGGATTGCGCTTTTCGAGCGCCGCAAGATGCTTTTCCGCCTCGTGGAAAATGGTGACGTCCGACGCGCCCTTGGTGCGTTTGATATCGAACGACAGCACCTCATGTCCGTTGAATTTGGCCGAGGAGCGTTTCTCGGCATAGAGGTCCTTTACCGTTCCGATATCGTCGAGCCGGACGGTGCGCCCGCCGCCGATCGCGATCTGCGTCGCGCCGAGATCGCGCGCGCTGTTGGCATTGCCGAGCACGCGAACCGCCTGTTCGGAGCCGGCGATTTCGGCGCGGCCTCCGGCAGCGTTCAGGTTGACCTGACGCAACTGCTGATTCACCTCGCCTGCGGTAATGCCATAGGATTGCAGCTTCGCGGGATCGAGAATAACCCGGATTTCGCGATCGACACCGCCGCCGCGATCGACCGAGGACAGGCCCGGAATGGTCAGCAGGTCCTTGGCGACCGTATTATCGACATACCAGCTGAGATCCTCCAGCGTCATGTCATCGGCGATCGCGGTGAAGCTCGCGATATCGCTGTCCGAGGTGTTGGCGCGCCCGACCTGCGGCTCCAGAATACCGTCGGGAAGATCGCCGCGAATCTGGTTCACTGCCTCGCGCACATCGTTCACCGCGCGGTCGATCGGCGTGCCGATGTCGAGCTGAACAATGGTCTGCGAATTGCCCTCGGTCACGGTCGAATCGATCTGGTCGATTCCCTGAACGTTGCGCACCGCCGCTTCCACCCGGCGGGTGATCTGCGTTTCCAGCTCGCTGGGCGCAGCACCGGGCTGCGTGATCGAGACCCAGACGATCGGAAATTCGACGTCCGGGTCCTGATTGACATCCATCCGCGAGAAGCTGACCAGCCCGGCGATTGTCAGCGCCAGGAACAGAACGATCGGCGGCACCGGGTTGCGGATCGACCATGCGGAGATTCTGCGGAAGCTCATGCCGTTATTTTCCCAGCGTTTTGAGTACCGGATCGACCTTTTGTCCGGGGTTCAGGAATGCGCCTGCGCTCAGCACCACCCGCTCGGTTCCGTTCAGGCCGCCGGCGATCGAAACGCCGTCGTCCGAAACATTGCCGACCTTCACATCGCGCCGGACCGCTTCATCCTTGTCGTTGAGGACATACACATAATTGCCGTCATTGTCGCTCAGCACCGCTGATTCGGGGAGCAGCGGCAGGCTGTTCGCCCCCGCCACGATCCGCGCCGAGGCGAAACCGCCGGGACGAAGTTCGGAATTATAGGCAAGCGCGATTCGGGCAATGCCCTGCCGCGTTTGCGGGTCGATGACCGGCGATACCTGCCACACCTGGCCCTTGAAGGACTTGTCGCTGCCGACCGGTGTCACCTCGGCGGGGACACCCACCGAAACCTTACGCAGATCGCCTTCGGCCAGCCGGGCAAGCATCTCCATCTCGCCGCCTTTGGCGATGCGGAACAGCACGCCGCTGCCGGCACTGACGATCTGGCCCGGTTCGACCGCGCGGGTCAGCACCAGCCCGGCCTCGGGAGCGCGGATATCGAGCCGCGCGTTGCGGGCGCGCGTTTCCTGAAGCTGCGCCTGCGCCACGCGCACGCGCGCATTGGCCGAATCGCGCGCCGAGCGTTTGCGTTCCAGATCGGCCTTTGAGATGAATCCGCGCCCGACCAGCTGCTGTGCGCGATCGAGTTCGGACTGGGCGAGTTCGGCATCAGCCTCGGCAGCGCGGACCTGCGCTGCGAGCGATTGCGCCGTTTCGCGCTGTACCGAATTATCTACCTCGGCCAGCGTCTGGCCCTTTTTCACCCAGGCGCCGGGTTCGACCAGAACGCGCGTTACCTGACCGCCTTCGCCCACGACCCCGACCGGCATTTCGCGCCGCGCGGCAAGCGATCCGGTCGCGCTCACCACTTCGCGAACGGTGCCGCGACCCGGAACCGCAACGGAAATCGTCGGAATCTGCGAATCGGCCTGACCGGTCGCCGCGGCGGGTGTGTCTGCGCCGCTCTCTTTGCCCTTGCCGAAGAAGAAAAAGGCAAGCAGCAGCGCCCCCGCGATCAGCAGCGCAATAACGATCCAGCGCCTGCGCGATGCGCGCGAATCGCGCATGTCTTCCAACAGATAGGCATCGCGTTCGGCGGCGCCGGGCTCTTGATTCATGTTCGACACTTTCGGTCCAGGCCCCCGTCCTGAGCGGTAATTCACAAACTGTGTTATACGAATAAGTCACTAGCGGCAAGTCGTTGTTGCGCATCGCTTTCGCTGATCGCGTCGCAGCCGCGGCCATAACGTACCTGCTTTCAACCGCGCGTGCACGCAACATCAATCTCCGTCGAACGGGATGCCGTCCCTTGAAGAGATTTCGCGAACCCGAGGTAGCGGCGATGGGCGGGCAACGATACGCGCCGACAACCGCGCAGGTTTCGATGGCGCCAATTGAACCGGATGCGTTCATTTTCGGTTTGGTATTCGGCTGTTAGGCCATCAATCTCCATTACCCAACGGGAGGGCATAGTGCGCAAACATATCATTCTGACCGGAGCGGCCATGCTTGCCGCGTCACTTCCGGCCGCAGCGGCACAGGCGCAGGATATCACCACCGCCGTACCGGTTCCGCCGGGCGCAACGGTGCTCGACCTTACTGCAGAGGGCAGCGTTACCCGCACCCCCGATATCGCAACGATCCGCGCGGGCGTGGTTACCGAAGCCGATCAGGCGGCGGCCGCGCTGTCAGCCAATTCTACGCGAATGAACGCGGTGCTTGCCGCGCTGAAAAAAGCGGGAATCGCCGATCGCGACATTCAGACCTCGACGATCGCGCTCAATCCCAAATATCAATATGGCGAAAACCAGCCGCCGAAGATCACCGGCTATCAGGCGACGAATACGGTCACGATCCGCTTTCGCGACGTGAAACGGAGCGGCGCGATTCTTGATGCGCTGGTGCGTGAGGGCGCGAACCAGATTGACGGGCCGAACCTGTCGGTCGAGGATCTGGAATCGGCTCAGGATGCGGCGCGCAGCGATGCCGTTGCCAAGGCGCGAAGCCGCGCCGCGCTATATGCAAAAGCGGCGGGACTGTCGGTTGATCGCATCCTTTGGATTCGCGAAAACGGCATGAGCAGCCCGCCCCGCCCGATGATGGTTTCGATGCGCGCTGAAGCGGCAAAGGATTCGACGCAGATCAGCCCGGGCGAGCAGGATGTGAACGTCAATGTCGAGGTCCGCTTCCTGCTGAAATAAGAAGCACCGGTCGCTTAAAATAAAAGGGCCGCCCCAACGGGGACGGCCCTTTTTTTGCCAGCAGTTCGTGCTGCGGATTACCGAACCGAACCGCGACGAACCAGATTAACGATCGCCAAAAGGATGATCGCGCCGATCAGCGAGGTAATGAACGTCATCACGGTGATGCCGTTATTGATCGAACCGCCGAACAGCAGGCCGCCGATAAAAGCGCCGACAATGCCGACGACGATGTTGAGAAGAATTCCCTGCTGCGCATCGGTGCGCATGACGAGACTGGCGAGCCAGCCGACAATACCGCCGATAACCAGCCAGATAATGAAACCGACAATGCCCATTTTACGTCCCTCCGTTACATGGACCCGATTGGGGTGGCCCGTGCCGGAAAAGACTCGCAACCCTGCCTGTTTGTTCCGCCTTCGATGCGACAGCGCTATTCGCGCGGTTCGGGGCGATAGCGCTGCTGCCGCTCATAGAGCGAACGATAATGCTGGATACGCGTGACGCGAAGCCCCGGCATGCCCGACCGGTCGATCGCGCGCTGCCAGCTCGCGAATTCCTCGGCGGTCAGGCCATAGCGCTCGCACACTTCCTCGATCGTCAGCAATCCGCCATTGACTGCGGCGACCACCTCTGCCTTGCGCCGGACGACCCAGCGTGTGGTGTCGCGGGGCGGGAGCGTCTCGATCGTGAGCGGCTCACCGAGCGGGCCGATTACCCGTTCCGGGCGGATTTTCTGGTTCTCGATCATTGCCATCCTCGATCGGGCCTGCGCCCCTTACTCACTTACTCTGTCAGGAAATGACAGTGGATTTTGAACATCCCATAAAATGGGTAGGTAAACAGCGCATTTACACTTTTTTCCGGTTTGTTATCGTCGCCGCAACCCCGCTATTAAATGCGCCGTCCGCCGGGCCGGTAATCGGTATTGCGATATCGTTCCGCTCCAGCATCGCACTTATTCTCGCCGTTCGACTCGCCGCCTGCCGCGTCAGAAACGCCGCAACCAGCACCGCGAGCGCCGTCGGCAGGACGGTAACCGTCCGTGCGCGCTCCTGCGATGCATAGCTGAGGTCCAACTGAAGCGCCCTCGCATAATTTCAATGGTTTACACACGCATAACCATAAGAAAGAAAGCTGAAGGTCTGGTAAAGGATGCATGTTTTTTTGCTTTTTGCATCGCGCGGGCGAAATCACTATCTCCACCCCGATCATGACTCATGCAGAATTTCAGCTTTCCGGCCCGATCGCGGCGCGCAGGATCGTCGTCGCCATGTCGGGCGGCGTCGACAGTTCGGTCGTGGCGGCCCTCGCTGCGCGTACCGGCGCGGAGGTCATCGGCGTCACCTTGCAGCTTTATGACCATGGCGAGGCGGTGGGGCGTGCGGGCGCGTGCTGTGCCGGGCGCGACATTCGCGATGCGCGCGCCGTGTGCGACAGGCTGGGAATCGCCCATTATGTGTTCGACCATGAAAGCCGCTTTCGCGACAGCGTGATCGACGATTTCGCCGACGAATATATGGCCGGGCGCACACCGATCCCCTGTGTGAAGTGCAATATGGGGGTCAAGTTCACCGATCTGTTCGCGCTTGCGCGGGAGCTGGGCGCCGATTGCCTCGCCACCGGCCATTATGTCAGCCGCGTCGAAGGGGCGCAGGGTGCCGAACTGCACCGTGCCGCCGATCCGGCCCGCGACCAGAGTTATTTTCTTTTCGCGACGACGAACGAGCAGCTCGACTTTCTGCGCTTCCCGCTGGGCGGCATGCCCAAGACGCAGGTGCGCGAGATCGCAAAGGAGCTTGGCCTGATCGTCGCGGGTAAGCCCGATAGTCAGGATATCTGCTTCGTTCCCGATGGCGACTATGCCTCGCTGGTGAAAAAGCTGCGTCCGGAAGCGGGCACGACCGGCGATATTGTCGATGAAAGCGGCGCGAAGCTTGGCGAACATCGCGGCCTCATCCATTTCACCGTGGGCCAGCGACGCGGGCTGGAGATCGGCGGACAGGCGGAACCGCTTTATGTCATTCGGCTCGATCCCGAGCGCCAGCAGGTTGTCGTCGGCCCCCGCCGCGCGCTTGCGGTAAAGGCTGCGCGGATCGAGGGGCTGAACTGGATCGGCGGTGATCATTCGGGGCCGCTCACCGCCAAGGTGCGCTCGCTCGCGCGGCCTGTGCCCGCCCGGCTTGAGGGCGACCGGGTGGTGTTCGATACCGCGGAATATGGCGTCGCACCGGGTCAGGCGGCGGTGCTCTATGCCGGGGACCGGGTGCTGGGCGGCGGCTGGATCGCCGAAACCGAGCGGGCGGAGATCGCGCTCGCAGCCTGACGTTTCGCCGCGCGATTACCCGGCGGGATGTACTTTAAGCGGTTCGCCCTTGAACCGGTCGGGCTGACAGCCGAGCACGGGATCGAACCGCGCCTTGCGATGGAGCAGCAGGGGGACCGATGCGGTGACGGTATGCGTGGCGGGATCGTCGGACAGGCGGATCGGCTCCATGCCCGGTTCGAAATCCCTGTAGCAGCTCCTGAGCGGACGTCCCTCGATATAGCGGCATCCGCACGCTACCCGCGCCGCATAGCCAAGCCCCAGTTCGAGTTTCGGCGTCATGGTGCGAAAATAGAGGAAGGTGGCGATCGCAACGATCGCCAGCACCGCAAGAATGCCGGAAAGGACTTTGCTTGCCTTCATGCGCGCCAACCCTAATCTTGCCGGCGTGAGGCGCAAGTTCATCCTGTTCGCGACATTGTCTGCGGCGATTACGGCTACGCTGCAGGGGGCCGCCCATGCGGCGCCTGCGGCCGAGATCGAGCAGCGGCCCTGCCATATCGCCGCGCCGAACCTGTATCCGATGCTCGATTCGCTGGCGCTGCACGATCCCGGCGCGCGGGCGATCGTGCTGAATGTCGATGGCTGCATCGCCTTTCGCGCGACGCTTGACGGCTTCTCGCCCGACACGCCGATGATCGGCTGGTCGATGGCGAAGACGATCACCGCGATGCTGATCGGCGAACTGGTGCAGGAGGGCAGGCTGAAGCTTGACGCCCCCGCACCGATCCGTGAATGGCACGGCAAGGGCGATCCGCGCAAAGCCGTTACGCTCCGCCATCTGCTCAACATGGCGTCCGGGCTTCGCCATATCGAGGTCGGCGATCCGGTCGAGGCATCGGATACCAATCAGGTGCTGTTCGTGTCGGGAACGCATGGCATGGCGGCGCGTGCAATTGCCGCACCGCTGCAATATCGCCCCGGAACCTGGTTCGAATACAGCACGCTGACCAGCATCATCCTGTCCGAGATCGTCACCCGCACGCTGACGCCCTCGACCGATCCGAAGGTCCGCGCAGCCGCCTATCGCCGCTTCGCCCAAACGCATCTTTTCGGCCCTGCCGCAGTGACGAGCGCGTTTCTGGAATTTGACGGCGCGGGGACTCAGGTCGGCGGATCGTTCATCCACATGACCCCGGACGATTGGGGCCGAATCGGTCGCCTGCTCATCGACGGCAGGGCGCAGGATGGAACACAGGTGATCGCGCCCGAATGGCTGGCGTTGATGAAAGCGCCCTCGCCGGCTTATTCGGGCTATGGCGGGCAGCTATGGCTCAACCGACCCGGTGGTGCCGCCCACGGTCCCGGCCTGTTCCGCGGCAAAGGGCCGGACGATGCGGTGGGCATGAAGGGGCATCTGGGCCAATATGTCGTCGCCGCACATGGCATGGGGCGCGACGGCGCGTCGCACGATGTCGTTCTGGTACGTCTCGGCCATAGCGCTGATCCGCAGTCGAAAGCGGCGCTTGCGGCGATGGGCGATATTATCGAAGCGATCCTTCCGGCAGCAGCAAGGTCCCCTCGATCACGGTGACGCACTTGCCGGTGAGCACTACCCGGTCGCCCTCGATCCGGCAGTCGAGCCGTCCCCCGCGCGCGCTCGCCTGAAACGCGGTCAAGCGGTCGCGGCCCAGCCGGTCGGCCCAATAGGGGGTGAGCACCGCATGCGCCGATCCGGTCACCGGGTCTTCCTCCAGCCCCGCTCCCGGCGCGAACACCCGGCTGATGATATCGCTGTCGCTGCCCGGCGCGCTGACGATGACGACGAAATCGTCAGTATTTGCAAGCGCGGCGAAATCGGGGGCAAGGCCGGTGACGAGCGCCGCATCCTCCACAACGATCAGCGAATAGCCGCTGTCATGCGCCAGCATCGCCGACACCTGATCGCGCGACAGTCCCAGCGGCGGCAGGCGATCGGAAAGGTCCGCCTCGCTCGCCCGCCATGCGGGGAGCGCCATTGCATAAGCATTCCCGTCGCGCGACACGCGAAGCGTTCCTGCCCGGCGGGTACGGAACGTCACCGAATCGCGCGACTCATCCGCCGACAGCAGATAATGGCCGCTCGCCAGCGTCGCATGGCCGCAAAGCTGCACCTCCGTTTCTGGCGTGAACCAGCGCAGTTCATAGTCCGCTTCGCCGCTCGTATCGGGCACGAAAAACGCGGTTTCAGAGAGGTTGTTCTCCATCGCGATTTTGCCGAGCAGCGAATCGTCGGGCCATGCCTCCAGTGGCACCACCGCTGCCGGATTGCCGGTGAAGGGCGCATCGGCAAAGGCATCAATCTGGACAAAGGGCAGGCGGATCATTCGCGGTCTTCCTTCAACTGTTCGATCAGATCGGCCTCGGCCATCGGATTGTCGGGCTGATCCACCTGTCCTTCGGGATCGACATGGATCAGGATTTCGGTGCCGGGAAATTCGTCGCGCAGTTCGGCCTCCAGCCGCTCGACCACGTCATGCGATTGCGCAACCGTCATCATCGGGTCCATGCCGATGTGAAACTGGACGAAATCATGCGCGCCGCTGCTGCGTGTGCGCAGATCGTGGAGATTTTTGAGTTCGGGATGGCGGCTGGCGATTTCGACGAAACGCATCCGTTTGTCTTCTGGCCATTCCTTGTCCATCAGCTGGTCGATCGCGGCAATCGAGGCGCGCCATGCGCCGAACAACAGCCATAGGGCAATCGCGACACCGAACACCGGATCGGCACCGGCCAGCCCGGCATAATGTTCGAGGGCGAGCGCGACGATCACCGCGGCGTTCAGCAGCAGGTCGGACTGATAATGAACATTGTCCGCGCCGATCGCCACCGATCGGGTGCGCGCGATCACAAAGCGCTGATAGCTGGTGAGCGCGAGCGTCACGAGGATCGCGATGCCCGACACCGCGATACCATATTCGGCATTCGCGCTGACTTCGCCGGAGCTGAGCCGCTGCACCGCCTGTACCAGAATCGCAACCGCCGATACGGTGATGACCGCGACCTGAAACAGCGCAGCAAGCGATTCGGCCTTGCCATGGCCGAATCGGTGATCCTCATCCGCGGGCTGCGCCGCGACCCACACCCCGAACAGCGTAACGAGCGAGGCGACCAGATCGAGCACGCTGTCGGCGAGCGAGCCGAGCATCGCGACCGATCCCGTCGCCCATGCGGCATAGCCCTTCAGCACGCCGAGCAGCAGCGCCGCCGACACGCTGGCCAGCGCCGCATTGCGGGTCAGCCGCGCTGTATCGTCGCTCACGGGTAGAGCATGCCCATATCCCAGCCGCTGTCGGTGCGGGTGAAGACGCGCCGTTCGTGCAGGCGATGTTCGCGGTCAAGCCAGAATTCGATTCGCGTGGGCGTGACGCGATAGCCGCCCCAATGCGGCGGGCGCGGAACATCGCCGCCTTCGAACCGGGCCTTCACCTCCTCGAACCGCTTCTCGAACGTCGCGCGCTCATCAAGCGGGCGCGACTGGTCCGATGCCCATGCGCCAAGCTGCGAATCGCGGCTGCGCGATGCAAAATAGGCATCCGATTCGGCATCCGATACCAGGCTCACCGGCCCCTGAATGCGGATCTGACGGCGCAGCGATTTCCAGTGGAAGAGCAGCGCAGCATGCGCGTTTTCCGCGAGCTCTGCCGCCTTCTGACTTTCGCGATTGGTGTAGAAGACGAACCCGTTCGGTCCATGCCCCTTCAACAACACCATGCGTACCGATGGATGACCCTCGGCATCGGCGGTGGCGAGCGCCATCGCATTGGAATCATTTGGTTCGCTGGCGCGCGCCTCGGCATACCAGTCGGCGAACAGGGCAAAGGGATCATGGCTCATAGCGGGCGGTTTAAGCCCCCCGCTCGCCCAAGTCTATCGCGGCGGAACGACTCCGTGGCTCGCGGATTGAATCGGCTCCGCAACGGGGAAAAGGCAATGGCAGCACGCGCTTATTGGCAGGGACAGATCAGGCTCGCTCTGGTGTCGATCCCTGTCGAAATCTATCCGGCGGTGAAATCGGGGGCACAGATTTCGTTTCGTCAGATCCATGAACCTTCAGGCAAGCGGATCAAATATGAAAAGGTCGTGCCCGGCATCGGTCCCGTCGATACCGACGAAATCGTCAAAGGCTATGAGGTCGAAAAGGGCAGCTATGTCCTGCTCGAATCCGAAGAGATCGACGCGGTAAAGCTCGAATCCAAAAAGACGCTGGAGCTGACCCAGTTCGTCGATGCGCACGAAATCGACGTGCTCTATTATGAAAAACCCTATTTCGTCGTGCCCGCCGACGACCTTGCCGAAGAAGCGTTCATCGTGCTGCGCGAGGCGCTTCGCAAGACGAAGAAGGTCGGGCTGGGTCAGCTTGCGCTGCGTGGGCGCGAATATATCGTCAGCCTGAAACCATGCGGGCGCGGGCTGGTGCTGGAGACGCTGCGCTATGCCGATGAGGTGCGCAAAGCGCAGGGCTATTTCCGCGACATTCCCGACGACAAACCTGACGAAGAACTGCTCGACCTTGCCGAAAGCCTGATCGAGAAAAAGACCGCGCCCTTCGATGCGGGCGAATTTCACGACCGCTATGTCGATGCGCTGACCGAGCTGATCGAGAAAAAGCGCAAGGCGAAGGGCAAAAGAATCGTCGAGGATGCCGAGGCGCCCGAGAGCGGCGGCGGATCGAATGTCGTCGACCTGATGAGCGCGCTCAAAAAGTCGCTCGAAAAGCCTGAAGGGTCATCGAAGCGCAAATCGTCGTCGCGATCGGGCGCAAAGACAAAAAAGAGCGCCTGATGGAGCTGAATGCCCCCGTCGGCCTGACCGGTATCGGATGGGACCCGATGCTGCGCCTGTTGTGCGCAGCATTGGCCGGATTGCTGCTGGGCGTGGATAGGGAGTTTCGCGGCCATGGCGCGGGGCTGCGCACCAATGCGATCGCGTGTTTCGGCGCAGCGTTGATGACCGTATCGGCGCTTGCGCTATGGCATCAGCTTGGCGGCGGCGCGACGCGGATGGACCCGCTGCGTGTGTTGCAGGGAACGGCGACGGTGATCGGCGTGCTCGCCGCTGCGCTGGTCGTCTATTCGAACGGTCAGGCGCAGAATCTCACCACGGCAGTGCATTTATGGCTGGTCACCGGGATCGGTATCGCCTTCGGTGCGGGGCAATATCCGCTTGGCCTGTTTTCGAGCGTCGTGGCGCTGGTGCTGCTGATCGTGGTCGGCGCGATGGAGCGCCGCTGGATGCCGGAGGATGACGATGGCGAAGACTGATCCGCTCGCAGACTATAACGCGAAGCGCGATTTTTCGCGCACCGCCGAACCGGCTGGTACGCTCGCGCCCGGCCATGGCAATCGCTTCGTGGTGCAGAAGCATGACGCGACGCGGCTCCACTGGGATTTCCGGCTGGAAATGGACGGGGTGCTCAAAAGCTGGGCAGTGACTCGCGGGCCGAGCCTCAATCCCGATGATAAACGCCTCGCCGTGCGGACCGAAGATCACCCGCTCAGCTATGGCGATTTCGAAGGGACGATCCCGAAAGCCGAATATGGCGGCGGCACGGTGATGCTGTGGGACAGCGGTACCTGGTCGCCGATCAAGGGCAAGAAGGCGAGCGACATCGAAAAGGGGCATTTGCATTTCGTGCTCGATGGCGAGCGGATGAAGGGCGAATGGCTGCTGATCCGGCTTCGCGGCAAGAAAAACGAAAAGCGCGAAAACTGGCTGTTGCGCAAGATCGACGATGATTTTGCGGGCGGATCGGATTTGCTGGTCGAAACCGCGCTCACCAGCGTGAAGACCGGGCGGTCGATGCGCGAGATCGAGAATGGCGAGGAGGGCCAGAAGAAGCCCGCCAAGAAGCGCAGGAAGACTGGCTCCGGCCCTCGCGGGGGCGACAAAGGGATGACGGGAGACGCGCCGGGCTTTCGCGACGTGCAGCTTGCCACGCTGGTCGACAGCGTGCCCGCCGGGCGGCAATGGCTGCATGAAGTTAAATATGACGGCTATCGCGCGCTGATTTCGACGGGCAAAGGCGGCGCGCGGGTGTTTACCCGGTCGGGCCTGGACTGGAGCGACAAATTCCCCGGCATCGTCGAGGCGGCGAACACCATCCCGCATGCCGCGCTGATCGATGGCGAGATTGTTGCGTTCAAGAACGGCAAACCCGATTTTTCGACGCTTCAGGCCGCGATTTCGGAGGGCGGCGCGATGACGTGCTTCGCCTTCGACTTGCTCGAACGCGACGGCGACGACCTGATTGACCTGCCGCAGGTGCAGCGCAAGGAGGAACTGGCGGCGCTGCTCTCCGGCGTGACCGATGAGCGCATCCGCTATGCCGAACATGTGCTGGGCGAGGGCGAGAAATTGTTCGAAGCGATGTGCGCCGAAGGGCTGGAGGGGGTGGTGTCGAAAAAGGTCGACGCTCCCTATCGGGGTACGCGCAGCAGAGCGTGGCTGAAGATCAAATGCACGAAGCGGCAGGAATTCGTGATTGTCGGCTGGTCGGATAGCAGCGCGAAGGGGCGGCCCTTCGCTTCGCTGCTGCTCGGCGTGCATGAAGGGGACAGCCTGCGCTATGCCGGGCGGGTCGGGACCGGCTTCGATGCCGATACGCTCGAGGACCTCGCCGCCAAACTCGATCGGATCGCGCGCAAGACCGCGCCGGTGGACGTGCCCAAATCGGTCGCCAAAACCGCGCATTGGGTCACGCCCAAACTCGTCGCCGAAATCGCCTTTGCCGAATTCACCAGCGAAAATGTCGTGCGCCATGCGAGCTTTCTGGGGCTGCGCGGCGACAAGGATGCAGGCGAAGTAGTCGCCGAAACCCCCGCCGATCCGCCAAAGGGGCGTGAGGCCACGGGCGTAAAGATCACCCATCCCGACCGCGTCGTTTTTCCCGATGCGAAGATCACCAAGGGTCAGCTTGCCGATTATTATTCCGATATCGCCGGACTGATGCTTCCTGCAATCGCGCATCGCCCGATCAGCCTTGTCCGCTGTCCGCAGGGCCGCGCCAAACAATGTTTCTTCCAGAAGCATGACGCGGGCAGCTTCGGCAAATCGGTGCACAGCGTCGATATCGAGGAGAAAGACGGCGGGACCGAACCCTATCTCTATGTCGATGACGCGACGGGAATCCTGCAATGCGTGCAGATGGGGACGATCGAATTTCACGGCTGGGGCGCGCGCGCCGATTCGGTCGAGACGCCTGACCGGATGGTCTTCGACCTCGACCCCGATGAAGAGCTGGATTTTGAGGACGTCAAAAAGGCAGCGATGGATATCAAGCAGCAGCTCGCCGATATCGGGCTGACCAGCTTCGCCATGCTGACCGGGGGCAAGGGTGTGCATGTCATCGTGCCGCTGAACGGCGAGGCGCACTGGCCCGAAGTAAAGTCCTTCGCCGAACGCTTTTCGCGCGCGCTGGCACAGAGCGAACCCGATCGCTTCACCGCGACCATGTCCAAGGCCAAGCGCAAGGGGCGGATTTTCATCGACTGGCTGCGCAATCAGCGCGGGGCGACCGCAGTGCTGCCCTATAGCGCCCGCGCGCGAGAAGGCGCGCCGGTCGCCGCGCCGGTGAGCTGGACCGAGCTGAAAGAGATCGACGCCGCAAATCGCTGGCATATCGGCGATTCGGCGGAGCTGATCGAGCGCGCCAATGGGCGGGGGCTTGCCGGTTGGGGCGTCGCGGATCAGGCGCTGCCCGATGTGTAAGGATCGTGGCGCATTCGGCGAAAAGTACGGCGCTTCGACAGGCTCAGCGCGAGCGATTTTGTTGCAGGTGATCCTAAAACCGTTTGCGCTGACCTTGTTGAAGCGCGGTTCTTCGTATCGCGATGCACCGCTTTGATGGCTGCCCGCTATAAAGCCATCGAGACGATGGTTGCCCACGCGCCCGCTTTGGGGGAGAAGCAGCCGGAACCGGCGATGGGGGCAAATTGATGCGCATGGCAATTCATGGCTGACCGCGCCGCCGATGCGATGGACGCAGGCGCGATCGCCGACCGCTGGATCGCCGAATATTGCGCGCATTCGCCCGCCGCCGACATGCTCTGCTCGGCGCGCGGGAGCGCCAGCGCCGCATGGCACGGCATGTTCGAGGAACTGGCGCGGGTGAGCGGCGGCCGTCTCTCCAATGCGCAGGAGCGCGCTCAGCGTCAGGCGGAGGATATCGGCACCGGATATCGCATCGCGGGCGAACATGACGAGCGGCCCTGGCCGTTATCGCCGATCCCGCTGATGATCGACGAGGGCGAATGGCGGACCATCGCCGATGGCGTGGCGCAGCGTGCAAGCCTGATGGAAACCATTCTGTTCGACCTCTACGGCGATGCCCGGCTGGTCGAGCGCGGCCATATTCCCGCCGCGCTGGTGACCGGCAGCCCGTTCTTCCTTCGCCCGATGGCGCGGGTCGCGCCGCCGGGCGGATATCAGCTGCATTTCTTCGCCGCCGATCTGTGCCGGGGGCCGACCGGCGAATGGCGCGTGCTCGCCGATCATCTGCGCGCGCCTGCCGGAGCGGGCTATGCGCTCGAAAACCGGCTGGCGGCAGCGCGGATGCTGGGCGGGCTGCAATCGCGGCTGAATATCGAGCGTCATGCGCCTTTCTTCGCCGCGCTGCGCGACGGGCTCGCTGCCTTGTGCCGCCGATCGGATCCGCGCATCGGGCTGCTCACCGCCGGGCGGTTCGACCCCAGCTATGCCGAACAGGCGCATCTTGCCCGCTATCTGGGCTTCATGCTGGTCGAGGGCGCCGATCTGACCGTGATCGACGACCAGCTCTATGTGCGCACCATTGCGGGGGTGAAGCGGATCGACGCGCTGCTGCGGCGACTCGATCCGCGCCTGCTCGACCCGCTGGCGTTCGATTCGACCTCGCATATCGGCGTGCCCGGGCTGGTCGATGCGATGGCGGCGGGCAATGTCGTGGTGTCGAACGCGCCGGGATCGGGCGCGGCGGAGGCGCCCGCTTTCTCCGCCTTCATGCCGCGCCTGTCGCTTCGCCTGACGGGGCAGGAGCTGCGCCTGCCCAATATCGCGACCTGGTGGGCGGGCCAGAGCGATCAGGCCGACTATATCCGCGACAATCTCGACCGGCTGGTAATCGCACCTGCATTCGGCGATGCGCCTTTGGGCCTGCCCGGGGGGGCGAAGGTGCTCGGCGCCGATCTTTCGGGAAAGGCGCGCGACACGCTGATCGCCGATATGGCCCGCCGCCCGCAGGATTATATCGGGCAGGAGATCGTCAGGCTGTCGACCATGCCCGTCGTCGCCGACGGCGCGCTCGCGCCGCGCCCGTTCATGCTGCGCGTCTTTGCCGCGCGCGGAAGCGACGGGCGCTGGGCAGTGCTTCCCGGCGGTTTTGCCCGGATCGGCGAGCATCCCGACCCGCGTGCCGCGCTGATGGGTGAGGGGAGCTGGTCGGCGGATGTGTGCGTCACCGCATCGCACGCCGTCGAACCGGTGACGCTGCTCCCCGGCCCGGAGGAAATTCGTCTGCGCCGCAATCCCGGCACGCTGCCCAGCCGCGCCGCCGATAATATGTTCTGGCTCGGCCGCTATCTGGAGCGGGGCGAGGCGCTGCTCGGCGTGATTCGCGTACTGCTCGGCCATTCGATCAGCGCAGATACCGGCGCTGCCCTGTCGCAGGCCACGATCGGGCGGCTGGTCGGGCTGGTGGTTGCCGGGACGGCTGCACCCCCGCCGCCGGGTACGGGCCGGGCCGAGCTGGTCGAATTCGCGCGGACCGCGCTGGCCGGGGAAGGCACCGGCTTTTCGGTGCGCGCGATCAATCGTCAGGCGCGCGGCATCGGCGACGGGATGCGCGACCGGCTGGCCGCCGATATGATCCGCCTGCTCGAAGCGCCCTTCCCGACGCGCGGCGGGCTGCTCGACAAAGCGGGAAGTCTTCAGCGGCGCTACGCTGCGATTGCCGGGCTGTGCGCCGAACATATGGCGCGCACCCATGCCTGGCGCTTTATCGATCTGGGCCGCCGTCTGGAGCGCGCCATGGCGGTCAGCCGAACCTTGCGCGCCTTTATCAGCGGCGACGTGACCGGCGACGATCTTTCGACGCTGCTCGACCTTGCCGACAGCCAGATCAGCTATCGCCAGCGCTATATGGCGGGACCGGCACGGGTGCCGGTGGTCGACCTGATCGCATTCGATGCCAGCAATCCGCGCGGCCTTGCGTTTCAGGTGGCGGCGATCGCCGAGCATCTGTCCGCGCTGCCGGTGCTCTCCGATGACGGCCTCGCCGAACCGCAGCAGGCACGTGCCGATGAGATCGTCGCGCTGCTGAAGACATGGCGCGCTGCCGATCTGGATCAGGCGATGTTGCACGATATCGATGTTCGCCTCGCCGGATTGTCGGACGCGATCGCGCGCCGCTATTTCCTGCAGGCGGGCGAGCCGCTGCGTGCCGAAGGATTGACGCTGGGATGATGCGCTATGCCATTCGCCATATCACCCGGTTCGATTATGGCGATCCCGCCGCGTTCGCCCGGTGCAATCTGCGGCTGAAGCCGATCCTGTGGTCGGGCCAGACGCTGGAGGACTATCGCCTGTCGGTCGAACCGGGCGGGCATTTCGTTCCTGCCCGCGCACCGGCGGGGCTGGCCAATATGGTGCGGCTGGTGGTCGATCGGCCGACGCGGATATTGACCATCGAAAGCAGCGCGCGGGTGGACGTGAACCGGCCGATCCCGATGCCGGGCGAGGGCGATCCGACGCTTGCCGATATTGCGCGGATGGCGCGCGAAAGCCGCGACCTGTCGCCCGCCGGACCCGCCGCCTATCTCTATCCCTCACCGCGTATCCCGCTCGACCCCGATATCGCCCGCTGGTGTTCGGACGAGCTCGATCCGGCGCGCGGCGCGCTTGAGGCGGGAATCGCGCTAGCCCGGCGGATTCAGCGCGATTTCGCCTTTGACCCTTCCGCCACCCTGGTCGATACCCCGCCGGCTCAGGCCTTTGCCCAGCGCGGCGGCGTGTGTCAGGATTTCGCGCAGATCATGATATCGGGGCTGCGCGCCGCCGGGCTTCCCGCGGCCTATGCCTCGGGCTATCTGCGCACGCTGCCGCCGCCGGGCGAGGAGCGGCTGGTCGGCGCGGACGCCACCCATGCCTGGGTCCTGTTGTGGTGCGGCCCGGACCATGGCTGGGTCGGGATCGATCCGACCAACGGCATCTGGATGGCCGAGGATCACGTCGTCGTCGCCATCGGACGCGATTATGGCGATGTCGCGCCGATCGACGGGGTGATGCTGGGATCGGGCGCGCAGCAGATGGAGGTTTCGGTCGATGTCGCGCCGCTCGACACCGGCGGATGACGCGGCCCTTGCGCACCGGCGCAGCGAAGACGATGTAGCAGCCAAAGACTTATTCGAACGTTCAGGACAATAATGGCCGATCCATATGCAACTTTGGGCGTCGCGCGCGGGGCGAGCGAGGCCGATATCAAAAAAGCGTATCGCAAGCTCGCCAAGGAGCTGCACCCCGACCGCAATCGCGATAATCCGAAGGCGGCGGAGCGGTTCAGCCAGGTGACTCAGGCCTATGACCTGCTCACCGACAAGGATAAGCGCGCGCGTTTCGACCGGGGCGAAATCGATGCCGACGGCAATCCCACCTCGCCCTTCGGCTTCGGCGGCGGTGCGGGCGGTCCCGGCGGCGGCGGGTTCCGCTCGGGCGGATCGCAGTTCGATTTCGGCGGTGGCGGCGACAGCGGCGATCTGGGCGATATTTTCGAAGGCCTGTTCGGCTTCGGCGGAGGACGCGGGCAAAGCAGCGGCGGCGGCTTTCGTAGCGGATACGGCAATTCGGGCTTCGGCAAGCGGCAACAGCCCAAGGGCGCAAACACTGCCTATCGCCTTTCCGTTCCGTTCGAGGATGCAGCGGCGCTCCGTCCGCAGCGGATCACGCTTTCCGACGGTAAGACGATCGACCTGAAACTCCCCGCCGGGGTCGAGGACGGCACCCAGATGCGCCTGACCGGCAAAGGACAGCCGGGGCCGGGCGGCAATGGCGATGGCATCGTCACGATCGAGATTCAGCCGCATAAATTCTACACCCGCGACGGCGACAATATCCGGCTCGACCTGCCGGTGACGCTGAAAGAGGCGGTGCTGGGCGGCAAGGTGCGGGTGCCGACGGTCGACGGCGCGGTGATGCTGACGATCCCCGCCGGGTCGAGCTCGGGCAAGATACTTCGCCTGAAAGAGCGCGGCTTTCACAAAAAGGGCGGCGGGCGCGGCGATCAGCTCGTCACGCTGATGCTGGAAATTCCGGCGAACGATGCGGGGCTGAAGCAGTTCGTTGAAAACTGGACGGGCGATATTCGCAACCCGCGGACGGGCCTCGGCGTTTAACGCGCTTGTGGCGGAAGACGGCTCTCCCGAATCTCCCGAGGCCCGGCGCAAGGGGCTGGGCGGAAAAATCCATCGGCGGCTCGACGATCTGGGGATCAGCGACCGCGCGATCGAGGTGACGAAGCGGGTTGCGATCGGCGTGTGGAACGACGGGTTCATGCATGCCGGCAACCTTGCCTATCTGTCGCTGCTGACGCTGTTTCCGTTCTTTATCGTCGCGGCGGCGGTCGCGCGGCTGGTCGGTCGGACGGGCGACGGGCTTAATGCGCTGAACGCATTTCTGCGCACCGTACCGCCCGATGTGTCGAGCGTATTGTATCAGCCGATCAGCGATGTGCTCGCCGCGCGCTCGGGCTCACTGCTCTGGCTGGGCGCGCTGGTCGGGCTGTGGACCACGGCGAGCTTCATCGAAACCGTCCGATCGATCCTCCACCGCGCGTACGGCACGGTGTCGAGCCGCCCTTTCTGGGAGAACCGGCTGGGTTCGGTGGGCCTGATCATCGCATCGGTGGTGCTGGTGATGCTGTCGTTCAGTTTTCAGGTGGTGCTGACGGGCGTCGAGCAATTTATCCTGCGCGTGCTGCCCTTCGCCACCGGCTGGGCGCAGGCCGTGTCGCTGACCCGCGTCGTGCCGGCAATCGCGCTGTTCGGCGCGCTCTATATCCTCTTCTACACGCTGACCCCCAGCCGCTATCGCAGCGGCGACTGCCCGAAATGGCCCGGTCCTGCCTTTGTCACGTTCTGGTGGCTCGCCGTCACGGCTTTGCTTCCCGTCATTATCGGTCAGCTGGGCGGCTACGATCTGACCTATGGCAGCCTTGCCGGGGTGATGATCGTGTTGATTTTCTTCTATATCGTCGGGCTTGGCGTAGTGATCGGCGCCGAATTGAACGCGGCACTGGCGGAAGTGCCCCTTGACGAGCTAGACGACCTTTCAAGGCCCGAGCGGCCGGAAGAATAAGGAGCAAGTCGGACGTGACGGGATTGATGCAGGGCAAGCGCGGGCTGATTATGGGCCTGGCCAACGACAAGTCGCTGGCCTGGGGCATCGCGAAGCAGCTTGCTGAACAGGGGGCGGAGCTGGCCTTCACCTATCAGGGCGAAGCGCTGGCCAAGCGCGTGCGCCCGCTCGCCGAACAGCTGGGCAGCGACACATTGATCGAATGCGACGTGTCCGACATGGACCGGCTCGACGCTGCGTTTGCGCAGCTTGCCGACAAATGGCCTACGATCGATTTCGTCGTGCACGCCATCGGCTTTTCGGACAAGAATCAGCTGCGCGGGCGCTATTACGATACTAGCCTCGACAATTTCCTGATGACGATGAACATCTCGGTCTACAGCTTTACCGCAGTGGCGAGGCGCGCACAGGCGATGATGCCCAATGGCGGAGCGCTGCTGACGCTGACCTATTACGGGTCGGAAAAGGTCGTTCCGCATTACAATGTCATGGGCGTCGCAAAGTCGGCGCTCGACACGTCGGTCCAGTATCTCGCGGTCGATCTGGGGCGCGACAATATCCGGGTGAACGCGATCTCGGCCGGGCCGATCAAGACGCTGGCCGCCAGCGGTATCGGCGATTTCCGCTACATTCTGAAATGGAATGAGCTCAACAGCCCGCTGAAGCGCAACGTCACCATCGACGATGTCGGCGGCGCCGGCCTGTATCTTCTGTCCGACCTGTCGAGCGGCGTTACCGGCGAAATCCATCATGTCGATGCGGGCTATAATGTCATCGGCATGAAGGCCGAGGACGCGCCCGATATCGCGCTGAGCTGACACCATGGCGGCGACGCTCGATCATGTGCAGGTCGCCATTCCGGCGGGCGGGGAGGATGCTGCGCGGCGCTTTTACGGCGGCGTGATCGGCCTTTCTGAAATCCCCAAACCTGCCGAGCAGGCGGGGCGCGGCGGTTGCTGGTTCGCGATCGGCGCGCTGCAACTGCACATCGGCGTCGATCCCGATTTCCGGCCCGCGACAAAAGCGCATGTGGCGATCGCCGTGGACGATCTGACCGCGTTGCGCAGCGCGGTCGAGGCGGCGGGCCATCCGGTCCGCGCCGATATCCCGCTCGGCAGCCGGGAGCGGTTCTTTACCGAGGACGAGCACGGCAACCGGGTGGAGATCGTCGCGGCATGAGCAGCGTCATCCACCCCGCGCGGCCCGTCGATGCCGCCGATATCGACCATGTCCTCGGCCGCTGCTTCGCCCGCCCGGCAGAAGCGAATCTGGTCAAGCAGCTTGCGATCGACGGCGAGCTGGTCCTTGTCCTGATCGCGCGCGATGAAGCGACCAGTGACGTGCAGGGACTGGTCGCGGTCAGCCGGATGACGCTTTCCATCGGCGGCGACCCCGCCCCCGCCGTCGCGCTGGCGCCGGTGGCGGTGCTCCCCGAACATCGCGGCAGCGGCACGGCCGAGGCGCTGATCCGCGCCGCCATCGACCGGATGCGCGAAGCGGGCGCGCTGCTGATGTTCGTGCTCGGCGAACCGGGATTTTACAATCGCTTCGGCTTTTCGGCGCAAGCCGCCGAAGGGTTCGATTCGCCCTATGCCGGTCCCTTCCTGCTGGCGCTGGACCTGCAGGGCGGGCTTCCCTGCGGCCCGCGCGGCGAGGCCCGCCACGCCGACGCCTTCGCCGCGTTGGCGGAGGGGTGACGACGACAAGGGAACAGTGATGCCGGTGGTGTTTTGGGAGGCCGGATTTCGGTTTCACTTCTATTCGGGCGAAGGCGATCCGCTGGAGCCAGCCCATATCCATGTCGCGCGGCCCGGCGGCGATGCCAAGCTTTGGCTGTATCCCGATGTGCGGATCGCCTATAATCGACGCCTCACCCCGCGTGAATTGCGGGTGGTACAAGCAATCGTGACACGACGCCGACAGGAAATCAAAGATGCATGGGACGCCTTTTTCACCGGAAGCAACTGACGTCACGTTCGACGAAGACTCGATGTGGGTGAAGCTTGAGGACGGGCGCACGATCGGCGTGCCGCTGGCATGGTTTCCGCGCCTGCTGAACGGCAGCGAGGCGGAGCGGAAGGACTTCTTCCTCTCGCCCAGCGGCATCCATTGGGAGGCGCTCGACGAGGACATCGCGATCGCCACGCTGCTTGCCGACCGGATGGAAACCGCTTCGCCAGCGAAGGCCGCATGAGCTACAACACATTCGGTCGCGTTTTCCGCTTCACCACCTGGGGCGAAAGCCACGGGCCTGCGCTGGGCGCGGTCGTCGACGGGTGCCCGCCGGGGCTGGTGCTGTCCGAAAGCGATATTCAGCCCTTTCTCGACAAGCGTCGTCCGGGCACGTCGCGTTTCACGACGCAGCGGCGCGAACCCGATGCGGTGCGCATCCTGTCGGGGGTGTTCGAAGGGCGCACCACCGGCACGCCGATTTCGCTGATGATCGAAAATACCGACCAGCGATCGAAAGATTATTCCGAGGTCGCCAAAGCCTATCGCCCCGGCCATGCCGATTATGCCTATGACGCCAAATACGGCTTTCGCGACTATCGCGGCGGCGGGCGCAGCAGCGCGCGCGAAACCGCAGCGCGCGTCGCGGCGGGCGCGGTGGCGCGGGCGGTCATTCCGGAAGTGACGATCACCGCATGGGTCGAATCGATCGGCGGCGACCGAATCGATCCGGCAAAGTTCGATGCGAACGAAATCGGCAACAACCCCTTTTTCTGCCCCGACCGGGAAGCGGCCAGGCGCTGGGAAAAGCTCGTTGATGCCGCTCGCAAGGCAGGCTCGTCGCTAGGCGCAGTGGTGACATGCGAAGCGACCGGCGTTCCGGCAGGATGGGGAGCGCCGCTCTACGCCAAGCTCGACAGCGAACTCGCGGCGGCCTGCATGAGCATCAACGCAGTCAAGGGCGTCGAGATCGGCGACGGCTTCGGCGCGGCTGCGCTTTCGGGTGAGGCGAATGCCGATCCGATGCGCCCCGGCACCGATGGCCCCGAATTTCTCGCCAACCATGCGGGCGGCATTGCGGGCGGCATCTCGACCGGCCAGCCGGTGCGCCTGCGCGTCGCGTTCAAACCGACCAGCTCGATCCTGATCCCCGTCGAAACGGTGACGCGCGAGGGCGAGGCAAGCGAAATCGCCACCAAAGGTCGCCACGATCCCTGTGTCGGCATTCGCGGCGTGCCCGTGGTCGAAGCAATGGTCGCGCTGGTTCTCGCCGACCAGAAACTGCTCCACCGCGCCCAATGCGGGTAAGCGGGTGAAAGTGGCCGGGCCAATGGCCGCGCTGATTCCGATCGCGCTGATCGCTGCCCCGTCGCAGGCAGCGCATCGCGCGCCGCAAAGCTTGCAGGCCTATGCCGCAACCCTGCTCGATGGAGGCAAGGCAATGCTCGCCGAAGCCGATCTTAACGGCGACGGCGTTCCTGAAGGGCTGATTTATGCACAGGGGCGAAGCTATTGCGGGTCGGGCGGCTGCAACCTGTTCGTCGTCGCTAGAATGCCGAAGGGCGGCTATCGCGTTGTCACCCGCATCACCGTTGCCCGGCTGCCGATCCGTGTGCTGGATAGCCGGACCAATGGCTGGCGCGATCTGGAGGTGACCGTAGCGGGCGGCGGTACGATTCCAGCCTATCGCGCGCGACTGCGCTTTAACGGCAGCAGCTACCCGACAAATCCCAGCATGGTGCCGCCGGGTACGGGTGAGCCAGCGCGGGGCGAAGTGCTGATCGCGTCATAGTGGGCGCGGGCTAGTCAGCATTCGCGGTGTTTGTCGGCTGAAGGGTTCGCCATCGCGCGAAATGCGGCTTACCCACCCATGCCGCTGGTCCTGAGCTTGTCGAAGGACCGTTCTTCTTACAGCGCAGGCAAGAAGGGCGGCGCTTCGACTTCGCTCAGCGTAAACGGCAGGGGAGCATGAAACTCAGTCCGCGAACGGATCGCGGACCAGAATCGTGTCTTCGCGTTCCGGGCTGGTCGACACCAGCGCGACCGGGCACTGGATCAGCTCTTCGACGCGGCGGATATATTTGATCGCCTGTGCCGGAAGGTCGGCCCAGCTGCGCGCGCCGGCGGTCGATTCGCTCCAGCCTTCGATTTCCTCGTACACCGGCTCGACGCCTGCCTGATCGGCGGCATGCGCGGGGAAATAGTCGTAATCCTGACCGTTCAGCCGGTATCCGGTGCAGATCTTCACCGCGTCGAACCCGTCGAGCACGTCGAGCTTGGTCAGCGCGATCCCGGTCACGCCCGATACCGCCACCGATTGACGCACCAGCACCGAATCGAACCAGCCGCAGCGGCGCTTGCGCCCGGTCACCGTGCCGAATTCATGCCCGCGCTCACCCAGCCGCTGCCCCGTATCGTCATTGAGTTCGGTGGGGAAGGGGCCGGAGCCGACGCGCGTCGTGTACGCTTTGGCAATGCCCAGCACGAAGCCGACCGCGCTCGGCCCCAGCCCCGATCCGCCCGCCGCGGTGCCCGCGATCGTGTTGGAGGAGGTGACGAACGGATAGGTGCCGTGATCGATATCGAGCAGCACGCCCTGCGCGCCCTCGAACAAAATGCGCCGCCCGCGCGAGCGCGCTTCGTTAAGGTTGCGCCATACCGGCTGCGCGAAGGGCAGCACGAAGCCCGCAATCTCACGCAGTTCGGCGATCAGCGCATCGCGATCGATCGGCGATTCGCCGAAACCGGCGCGCAGCGCGTCGTGATGCGCGGTCAGCCGGTCGAGCTGCGGTCCCAGATCGTCGAGATGGGCAAGGTCGCACACCCGGATCGCGCGGCGCCCGACCTTATCCTCATACGCGGGGCCGATGCCGCGCCGCGTCGTCCCGATCTTGCCCTGACCGCTGGCATCTTCGCGCAAGCCGTCGAGATCGCGGTGAAAGGGAAGGATCAGCGCGCAATTTTCGGCGATCATCAGCGTGTCGGGGGTGACATCGACCCCCTGTTCGCGCAGGCGTCCGATCTCCGCCTTCAGCGCCCAGGGATCGAGCACCACGCCATTGCCGATCACCGAGGGCGTGCCGCGCACAATGCCGGAGGGGAGCAGCGAAAGCTTATAGGTGGTGTCGCCGACGACCAGCGTATGGCCCGCATTATGCCCGCCCTGAAAGCGCACCACCATATCAGCGCGCTCGGCGAGCCAGTCGACGATCTTGCCCTTGCCTTCATCGCCCCATTGGGCACCGATCACCGCAACATTCGCCAATGCTCTCGTCCTTCCTGTGGAACCTGCGCGGGCGGGACTAGTCGCCCGGCGCGTCCACGTCCATGCCCTTGTGCATCACAGGGCCGTCGATCGCATCGCGTACCGCGCGCGCCAGCTCGCCGATCCCGAACGGTTTGGGCAGCACCAGCGTGGAGGGGGCAAGGCTGCTCGCCTGATCCATCGCATCGCGGGTATAACCGCTGGTGAAGAGCAGCCGCAATCCCGGCAATTGCTGCCGCACCCGTTCGGCGAGCGCGCGGCCGGTCATCCCCGGCATGATGACATCGGTGAAGAGCAGGTCCGGCACCGCGCCCGATGCAATGATCGACAGCGCTTCCTCGCCATTACGAGCCTCCAGCACCGAATAGCCGAGATCGCGCAGCGCTTCGGCCGAAAAGGCGCGCACCCGCGTTTCATCCTCGACCAGCAATATGGTTTCGCTGCCCCCCGCCGCGGCGCTGCGATTGCCGGTCCGCGCACTATCTTCGCGCGGCAGGTTGCGCTGATCGCGCGGCAATAGCAGGCGGACCTCGGTGCCGGTACCCGGCGTGCTTTCGATGCGGACATCGCCGCCCGACTGCCGCGCAAAGCCGAAAATCTGACTGAGGCCGAGCCCGGTGCCCTTGCCCACTTCCTTGGTCGTGAAAAACGGGTCGAATGCGCGCGCCGCCACGTCCGGCGCCATGCCGATGCCGGTATCGCTGACGCAAATCTCGATATAATCGCCCGGCGAAAGCGCGCTGCCTTCGCACTCAGCCGCGTCGACCGTACGGTTGACCGTGGCGATCCGCAACACTCCCCCATCGGGCATCGCATCGCGGGCATTGACCGCCAGATTGATGATGCTGTTTTCGAGCTGGCTGGGATCGGCGATCGCTGACCAGCTGGCTGCGCTGATGTCGGTTTTGACCCGGATCGCTTCGCCCAGCGTACGATTGAGCAGTTCGGACATGCCGGCGACCATCTCGCCCACATCGACCGATTGCGGCGACAGCGGCGAGCGGCGCGAAAAGGCGAGCAGCCGCTGGGTCAGCGACGCCGCGCGCGAAGCCCCGTCGCGCGCCGCGACGATATAGCGCGAAACATCCGCTTCGCCGCGTTCGATGCGCCGCTCCATCAGGTCGAGTGCGCCCAGCACGACTGCGAGCATATTGTTGAAATCGTGCGCGATACCGCCGGTCAGCTGGCCCACCGCCTCCATCTTCTGGGCATGACGCAGCTTCGCCTCCGCCTCCATCAGCTGGCGGGTACGCTGATCGACTTCGGCTTCCAGCTCTTCGCGCGAGCGGGCGAGCACTTCGCGCGCCTCGACCAGCGCCTGTATCTCGGTACAGGTGCCGAACCAGCGGGTGATGGCGCCGCTTTCGTCACGCACCGGCTGCGCACGCCCCAATGCCCAGCGATAGGTGCCGCTATGGTGCCGCATCCGATATTCGATATGATAGGGTTCGCCCGTGGCGAGCGAATGCTGCCATGTCCTGCCCGCGCGTTCGACATCTTCGGGATGCAGCACGTTCGCCCAGCTCGATCCGTCGGTCGATCCGGAGGGGACGCCCGTAAACTGGTACCAGCGGTCGTTATAGAAATCGACATGGCCGTCGGGCCGGGACGACCACACCATATCGTCGATCGAATTGGTGATCGCCCGGAACTGTGCCTCGCTTTCGCGCAGCGCAGACAGCGCCTCTACTCGTTCGACCGCGTCCCAGCTGGTTTCCGCCACCGCTTCGACCAGCGCGACATCCTCCTGCCGCCATTGGCGGGGCGTGGCCTGACTGACGAACAGGCTGGCGATCCATGCGCCGCCGCGCATCACCGGTACGCCGATCCCGGCGGGCGACAGGCCCGCGCGTCCGTCGCCGGGCCGGCTCTCGCGTTCGAGATCCTGCACCAGCAGCGTTTCGCCATTGCGAAATCGCTCCAGCCCGAACCGACTGACGGTCTCGGGCGCGACCCGGCCGGTGAGGGGGGGCAGGCGGCCATTATTCCATCCGGCGGAGAAATCGAGTTCATCCCCGGGGCCCACACGAACGAACCCCGCCCGATCGGCACCCAGCCGTTCGGCAAGGGCATGGGCGGCGAAATCCATGACCGCAGCGACCGTATCCAGATCGCGCAGATTTTCGGACAGCGCATGAACGAAGCGCTGCGCCTCGTTCACCTCGCGCAGTGCCTCCACCGCCTCGATCTTTTCGGTGACGTCATTGGCCTCGATAAAAATATCGGTGACCATGCCGTTTTTGTCGGTAAGCGGCTGATAGATGAAATCGATGACGCGCCGCTCGGGCGGCTGATCCGGACCGCGATCGAATTCGATCGGCACCGAATCGCCGCGATACGGCTCTCCGCTGCGAAACACGGTGTCGAGCAGCGCCACAAATCCCTGACGCACCGCCTCCGGAACGACATCGTGCACCGGGCGGCCGATGACATCCTGCCTGCCGATCAGATCGCAATAGGAACGATTGGCGATTTCGAACACATAATCGGGGCCGTGGAGCAGCGCGATTGCGCCCGGCGCCTGATCAACAATCTCCCGGAACCGGTCGATCTGCGCGATCCGCATCCGCGCCGCCATGACCGAGCGCGTGGTTTCGTTTCCCTGATTGAGGATGCCGACGACCTTGCCCGTTTCGTCGCGGATCGGGGTAAAGCTGTAATTCCAATAGGTTTCGCGCGGGATTCCGCCGCGCTCCATCATCAGCTGCTGGTCATAGGTCGCAAATCCCTGCGCCGTGTCCACGACCTCGGCGAGCTGCGGACCGACCACGTCCCAGATATCGGCCCACACCTCGGCACCCTTGCGCCCCAGCGCCCAGGGATGGCGGTCGGCGGGGATCGGCGCCCATGCATCGTTGTAGAGCAGAATCTGGTCCGCCCCCCAATAGATGGCACAGGGAAAGCGCGATCCGAGGCAGATATTCACCGCAAAACGAAGCGGCTGCGACCAGCTCTCGATCGGCCCCAGCGGGTGGGCGCTCCAGTCGGCGTTGCGGATACGCTCCGCCATTTCGCCGGGATGATCGAGAAAGCGGAGGCCGGAATGCATAAGGGCACGCGATGCGGAGGGAGGGGAGCAGTGTCAACACGCAACCGCTTGCCGCGTTCCGCTTTCTGTGGGAGCGATCGGACAAGGATATAAAGGAGAAGAGGATATGAAGCTCGCAAGCCTCAAAGGGGGACGCGACGGGCGGCTGGTCGTGGCGTCGGACGATCTCGCCTGGTATGCCGATGCGGGTCATATCGCGCCCACGCTGCAGGCAGCGCTCGACGACTGGGATGCCCATGAACCCGCGCTTCGCAACCTTTCCACCGACCTTGCGCATGAAGCGATCCCGCGTGAGCGCTTCCACGAACATGATGCAGCATCGCCGCTCCCGCGCGCCTATCAATGGGCGGACGGTTCGGCCTATGTGAACCATGTCGCGCTGGTGCGGCAGGCGCGGGGCGCGGAAATGCCCGAAAGCTTCTGGACCGATCCTTTGCTGTATCAGGGCGGGTCGGACGGCTTTCTTGCACCCCGCGATCCGATTCCGCTGGGCGACGAAAGCTGGGGCGCCGATTTTGAGGGCGAGGTTGTCGTTGTCACCGGCGATGTGCCGATGGGGGCGGGGCGCGATGAAGCGCTTGCCGCCGTCCGGTTGGTCGGCCTGACCAATGATGTCAGCCTGCGCGGCCTGATCCCCGGCGAACTGTCCAAGGGCTTCGGTTTCTTTAATTCCAAACCGGCCAGCGCCTTCTCCCCCGTTTTCGTAACGCCCGATTCGCTCGGCGAGTGGTGGCGCGAGGGCAAGCTGCATCGCCGGATGATGGTCGAATTCAACGGCGAGCCGTTCGGCCATCCGATGGCGAGCGAGGATATGACCTTCGATTTCGGCACGCTGATCGCGCATGCCGCAAAGACGCGAAAGCTGGGCGCGGGCACGATCATCGGATCGGGCACCGTTTCCAACCGCGATGCGGATGGCGGGCCGGGTCGTCCTGTCGCGGAGGGCGGTGTCGGCTATACGTGTCTTGCAGAGCAGCGCACCGTCGAAACGATCCGCCATGGCGAGGCTAAAACCGAATTTCTCAAACCCGGAGATACGGTGCGAATCTGGGCTGAGGATGACCGGCATCACCCGATTTTCGGCGTGATAGAACAGCAAGTTATCGCGATCGAACCCGCTTGATCGGCGCGGCTAGTCGAAGGGGGACTCGCCAAGCCCTTTATAATTTTATAACAACGTGCGGAACCGGACCCGAGCACGCCGCTTTGGGTTCATAAAGACGCAAATTCTGGAGAGACGATGACCGGCGACCATCAGCGCGCCAACCGACCGCAGCTATCGCTGCACGTTCCCGAGCCGAAATACCGGCCCGGCGATGAGGTCGATTTTTCCGATATCGAGGTGCCCGCTGCGGGATCAGCGCGGCGGCCCGAACCGGGCGACAACCCGTCGGAGTTTCACGAACTGGCCTATGGGCTGGTTCGCGTGCTCGATGAAGACGGCAAGGCGGTGGGGCCATGGGATCCGCGCCTCGACCCCGATTCGCTGCGCACCATGCTGCGCAACATGGCGCTGACCCGCGCCTTTGACGAGCGCATGTTCCGTGCGCAGCGTCAGGGCAAGACCAGCTTCTACATGAAATGCACCGGCGAAGAGGCTGTATCGGTGTCCGCCGCCATGGCGCTGGCCGGCGATGACATGTGTTTCCCCAGCTATCGCCAGCAGGGCATTTTGATCACGCGCGGCTATGCGCTGATCGAAATGATGAACCAGATCTATTCGAACAAGGGCGACAAGCTGCAGGGCAAGCAGCTGCCGATCATGTATTCGTCACGCGAAGACGGGTTCTTCTCGATCTCCGGCAACCTCACCACCCAATATCCGCAGGCCGTCGGCTGGGCGATGGCGTCGGCGGCAAAGGGCGACAGCCGGATTGCCGCGACATGGTGCGGCGAAGGATCGACGGCGGAAGGCGACTTCCATTCGGCGCTGACCTTCGCGACTGTCTATCGCGCGCCGGTCATCATGAACGTCGTCAACAACCAATGGGCGATTTCCAGCTTTTCGGGGTTCGCAGGTGCCGAAGCCACCACCTTTGCCGCGCGTGCTGTCGGCTATGGCATTGCCGGGCTTCGCGTCGACGGCAACGATCCGCTCGCCGTCTATGCCGCGACGCATTGGGCAGCCGAGCGCGCGCGCACCAATCAGGGGCCGACGCTCATCGAACATTTCACCTATCGTGCCGAGGGGCATTCGACCTCCGACGACCCCAGCGGGTATCGCAGCGCGCAGGAATGGACCAAATGGCCGCTGGGCGATCCCATCAAGCGGCTGAAGGATCATCTCATCGCGCTTGGCGAATGGGATGAGGATCGTCAGGCGGCGATGGATCAGGAATGCGCCGATCTGGTTCGCAAGACGCAGAAGGAAGCCGAAAAGAACGGCATTCTCGGCCACGGCCTGCACCAGCAGTTCGAGACGATGTTCGAAGGGGTGTATGAGGAAATGCCCTGGCACCTCAAAGAACAACAGGCGCAGATGATCGCCGAGGAACAGGCCTCTGGCCGTCCCTGGGACCGGAAGTGAGGGCCGGGCAATGAACGATATTACCAGCGAAGAAGCACGCATCGCACCCACGCCCGAACGCGAAGGCGACACGGCGCGGATGAACATGATTCAGGCGGTGAACTCCGCCATGGACGTGATGATGGCGCGCGACGACAATGTCGTCGTGATGGGCGAAGATGTCGGCTATTTTGGCGGCGTCTTCCGCGCCACCGCGGGGCTGCAGAAGAAATATGGCAAGACCCGCGTGTTCGACACGCCGATCACCGAATGCGGTATTATCGGCGTGGCGATCGGCATGGGTGCCTATGGCCTTCGCCCCGTTCCCGAAATCCAGTTTGCCGATTATATCTATCCCGCGCTCGACCAGCTGGTGAGCGAGGCGGCGCGGCTGCGCTATCGCTCGGCGGGCGAATTCATCGCGCCGCTGACCGTGCGCTCGCCGTTCGGCGGCGGGATTTTCGGCGGCCAGACGCATTCGCAATCGCCCGAAAGCATCTTCACCCATGTATCGGGGCTGAAAACCGTCATTCCGGCGACGCCCTATGATGCCAAGGGGCTGCTGATTTCGTGCATCGAGGATAATGACCCGGTCATCTTCTTCGAACCCAAGCGCATCTATAACGGTCCGTTCGACGGCCATTGGGATCGCCCGGCGAAGAACTGGTCGAACCATCCGGGCGGCGAAGTGCCCACCGGCTATTACCGCATCCCGCTGGGCAAGGCGTCGGTGGTGCGTGAAGGCGATGCCGTCACGATCCTGTGCTATGGCACCATGGTCCATGTCGTTGCCGACAGCGTGGCGGAAAGCGGCGTGAATGCGGAGATTATCGACCTTCGCACGCTGGTCCCGCTCGACATCGACACGATTGTCGAGAGCGTCAAAAAGACCGGTCGGTGCATGATTGTGCATGAAGCGACGCGCACCCAAGGCTTCGGGTCGGAACTGTCCGCGACGGTGCAGGAACGCTGCTTCTATCACCTCGAAGCTCCGATCCTGCGCGTTACCGGCTTCGACACGCCGTATCCGCACAGCCTCGAATGGGCCTATTTCCCCGGCCCGGTTCGCATCGGGCAGGCGCTCAAGGAAATCATGAAGGACGCATGACGTCCTCACCGAAAATATTCAGGATGATAGTCTGATGGCACGGTTCACGTTCAAACTGCCCGATATCGGCGAAGGCATTTCGGAAGCCGAAATCGTCGCATGGCACGTCAAGGTCGGCGACACGGTCGAGGAAGACCAGCAGCTCGCCGATATGATGACCGACAAGGCAACGGTCGAAATGGAAAGCCCCGTCGCGGGCAAGATCGTCGAGGTTGCGGGCGAAGAGGGCGATCAGGTTGCGATCGGATCGATGCTCGTCGTCATCGAAACCGATGACGAATCTGCGGCGGAGGCCGAAGAGGAGCAGGTCGCGGTCGAAACCCCCGGCGTAGAGGCCGAGGGCGAGGTAGAGGCCAGCGCCACCACCGACGCGCAGGATAAGGAAATCCGCGAAAAGGCGAAGGCGAATTCCAAACCCGCTCGCGCTGAGCCTGTCGAAGCGCCGTCCTCTTCTTCTCGGGCGCAGGAGAAAGAAGAACAGGGCTTCGACAAGCTCAGCCCGAACGGTGGTGAGGGACGGGACCACGACAAGCCCGTGCTCGCCAGCCCGGCGGTGCGCAAACGTGCGCGTGACCTCAATATCGACCTTGCCGATGTGGCGAGCGATGGTGATCGCGTCCGCCACGGCGATCTCGATGCGTATCTGCGCTATAACGGTTCGCAGGGCTATCACGCCCCGCACGCCGAGCGCGGATGGGCCGACGAAACGGTCAAGGTGATCGGGATGCGCCGCCGCATCGCCGAAAATATGGCCGCGTCGAAGCGCAACATCCCGCACTTCACCTATGTCGACGAAATCGACGTGACCGAGCTGGAGGCGATGCGTGCCAGCCTGAACGCCAATCGCGGTTCGCGGCCCAAGCTTACCGTGCTTCCCTTCATCATCGTCGCGATTTGCGGCACGCTTCGCGATTTCCCGATGCTCAACGCGCGCTATGACGATGAAGCGGGCGTGGTGACGCGCTCGGGCAGCGTTAATATGGGCATGGCGACGCAAACCGATGCCGGGCTGATGGTGCCGGTGCTTCGCGATGCGCAGGACATGAATGTCTGGCAGCTCGCCAGCGAGATCGGCCGCCTGTCCGAAGCCGCGCGCAGCGGCAAGGCGAAGTCGGAGGAGATGCAGGGCGGCACGATTACGCTGACCTCGCTTGGGCCTTTGGGTGGCATCGCGACCACGCCGGTCATCAACCGGCCCGAGGTCGCGATCATTGGCCCGAACAAGATCGTCGAACGCCCGGTATTTCAGGGCGACGATATCGTTCGCGCCAAGCTGATGAACCTGTCGATTTCGTGCGATCACCGCGTCGTCGATGGCTATGACGCGGCAAGCTATGTGCAGGCGCTGAAAAAGCTGCTCGAAACGCCCGTCCTGCTGTTCGCTGACTGATGGGCGAGGTCGTCAACCTTCGCACCGCGCGCAAACAACGCGCGCGGGCCGCGAAGGCGGCGGCCGCGCAAACCAACCGCGCCACGTTCGGCCGTACCAAGGCCGAACGCGCGCGAGACGCAGCCAACAAGGCAAAGCGCGATGCATTGTTAGACGGGGCGAAGCGCGAAGAGGACTAGGCGGCGCGGACAACCGCGTCGGAAGCGACCGCTCGCAGGAAGCTCCAGACAGGGCTTGTAAGACAGTAATTGGGGTGGGAAGCGGACTGACAGCTTATCGCTTAGCTCAGGAACAAGCCGCCTGCTGCGAGGAGCATCAGACCAACAACCGGTATGGCCAGTATCAAAACCAGCCCCCAGCCCATCGCCAAGCTTGCAACACCCGCGACTGTTTGTCTGCTACCTGCTTGGCGGAACCAAATGAAGCCGCACAGTAGTGGCGGCAGAACAAGCAGACCGTAGAATATGGCGTCGACTGCCCCCCTGATCGGTGGAAAGCGGAACTGCTCCTCATCCTGAGCGGTCATCGCGGCGAGCAATAGCACTGGCACGGCGTAAAAGATCCAGAGTGTGGCCAGAGCAGCGAAGAGACGGTTAGGCATTTCGAGGTTTGCTTCGACATGGGCAATAGCGTGTACATGCGCTGCTGGCGGAGCGTCCGCAATAAGGATCGAGCGAAGAGAGGCCGAATGTCTGAAAGTGGGCGTATCCGGTAAGGTAGCTTTTAGGCGAAAAATACCGAAAGCTGCCCATTCGGAATTTGTCGACGCGGCCTCGGGCAGCCGCGATTCCAGAAATCAGGCGTGCCGCGCTGCTCTGGATTGCGTCACCCGCTGCGCGAGTTCGCAATGACGGTTTTTCGAGACGGTTCGCACCCCACCCGTCATTGGGAGCGGCGAAGCCGCGCGGCAATCCAGTCATGTTTTGCGCCGCGCCGTAATCAGGTCCCCGGAAACGAAGCGCGGTATTCTGGTTTTACCAGTTCGGCCATTGCCTTGGGAATCACCAGATCATATTCATACGATCCTTCGGCATGCGATCCCGCGACATCTGCCGGAATCCAAACGCCGATCCGGGCGAATTTGCCGCCGACGGTCTTTGCCGGGGCGAGCGTTATGGCATCGCCGAAATCGGGGCAGCGATTGAAATAATCGCCCGGCTCGCCCATCGGTCCGCCGCGCCGTTTGAGCCGCATCTTGTCGAGCGTGTCACAGAACGGTTTGCGGATCGTCGCCAGCGCCTCGTCCTTGTCGGTGAACAGATCGCCGAACGCCACCCGGCCCGATGTCTGCCGGTCCCAGATCAGCGGCTCGTAAAAATCGCTGCCATGCGCGCCGCCGGTATAGCGATAGCCTTCCGCCACCAGCACCAGCAGCCGGTCGGTATTCGCCGCCACCTTCCATTTGGTGGAGAGGCCATAAGGATGCACGGGAAAGCCGTTCTGCTTCATCTCGCGCGCATATTCGGCCTGATCCTTCAGCATGACCGATTTGTCCGCCTGCGCGCGCTGGAGCAGCTGATCGCGAAGCGCGGGAATCGCCGCCGCCTGCGCCGCGATCGCATAATCGAAATCGATGCTCTCATCCTCCTGCGACAGGAGAATCGGCTTCGCGGATGCCGCTGGCGTGGGTGTCGGTGCAGGCGCGGCGCTGTTGAACGGCGGTGTCGCCTGCGCATTGGCGAGATCGTCGGCATGGTCGACCTTCGCCCCGCCCCCGTTACAGGCAGCAAGCGCAAGCGGCAGAGCGAGCAGGGACAGGCGGGGGTGCATGGCGTAAAACTCCTTCAGGCGGGTTGGAAGCACAATGTCCGGAGGCGCATTTTGGATCATTTCCCATCCACCAAATGGATCGGGGCGGCTGAACAAAGGCTTGCGACCACCGCGAACCGGACGGTCTTCAGGCCGATATTGCTTCTCGGGCCGACAGTTGACATGCACGTTTCCATGCGAACCCGCGTAAAGATCTGTTGCATTGCCTCGCCTGCGGAAGCGGCCATGGCAATCGAGGCGGGGGCCGACGCGCTCGGATAGAATCTGCTGCCTCTATTCCCCCTCAAACGATCTCAAACAATCCCGCCGCACCCATTCCGCCCGCAGTGCACATCGACACGACCGCCCAGCGCACCCCGCGCTTCTTCGCTGCGATCAGGGCATGGCCGACCAGCCGCGCGCCGGTCATGCCGAAGGGATGGCCCACTGCGATCGCGCCGCCGTCGACGTTCAGCTTTTCGGGATCGATGCCCAGCTGATCGCGGCAATAGAGGCACTGGCTGGCAAAGGCTTCGTTGATTTCCCACAGGCCGATATCCTCGACGCGCAGCCCCGCCCGGTCGAGCAGCTTCGGGATCGCGAAGACCGGGCCGATGCCCATCTCCTCCGGCGCGCATCCCGCGACCTGAAAGCCGCGATAGATGCCCAGTATCTCGCGCCCCTCGGCTTGCGCGGTTTTGCGGTCCATGACGATCTGCGCCGCCGCGCCGTCGGACAGCTGGCTCGCATTGCCCGCAGTGACATTGCGCCCCTGTTTCACCACCTCGCCGTTCTTCCACACCGGTTTCAGGCCCGACAGGACTTCGGCGGTGGTGCCGGGGCGAATCCCCTCATCGGCCGACAGCGTCACCGTCTCGGTCCCGATCCGCTTGCCTTCCTTGTCGAACAGTGCCTTTTCGACGGTGATCGGCGCGATCTCTTCTTCGAACGCGCCCTGCGCCAGCCCGGCGGTCGCGCGCTGTTGGCTGACGGCAGCGAAGGCATCCTGCGCCTCGCGGGCAATGCCATAGCGTTCGGCGACGATCTCCGCCGTTTCGATCATCGGCATATAGGCATGCGGCTGGTTCGCGAGCACCGATGCGTTGCGATAGCGCGGCGCGTCCGCCGTGACGGTATGGCTGATCGACTCCATCCCGCCGGTCAGCGCGACATCGATTTCGTTGCACATGATCGAGCGTGCTGCGAGCGCCAGCGCGGTCAGCCCCGACCCGCATTTACGATCGAGCGTAAATCCCGGCACGCTTTGCGGCAGGCCAGCCGCGAACGCCGCCATGCGTGCAGCATTCGCGCCGCTTGTCCCCCATTGATTGCCCACGCCCCAGAAGATGTCGTCGATCCGAGCCGGGTCGATCCCCGCCCGGCGGATCGCCGCATTCATGACATGCGCACCCAGCACCGGCGCCTCGGTATCGTTGAACGCCCCGCGATAGGCTTTCCCGATGCCGGTGCGGGCAGTGGAGACAATGGCGGCTTCCCGCATGGCGATCCTCTCTCTCGGTTGTTTCGAACCTTCGGTATGGGCGCTTACTCTAACCGGGCGGCGCGACGGGGCAAGAGAGGTTCAGTCGGTAAAATCGGGCGCGCGCTTCGCCATATTCGCGGCGACCGCCTCGATCTGGTTGGGGCTGCGTAGCAATTTTACCTGCTCGTCGCTTTCGGCGATCAGGATATCGGCGGATGATGCATCGGAGGCGAGATTGGCAAGCCGCTTCGCCGCACGGATCGCATGCGGGTTGCGCCCCGCAATGTCGCGGGCAAGCGCCAGCGCCGCCGCGCGCGGATCATCGGCGATATGCGTGACGAAACCGGCTTCGACTGCCTCGTCCGTTTCGAACTCGCGCGCGGTATAGATCAGCTCGCGCAGAACATCGTCGCGCACCAGTCCGCGCCACAGCGCGTACCCGCCCATATCGGGGACGATTCCCCATTTCATTTCCATCACCGAAAAGCGCGTTTCGGCTGCGGCAAAGCGGATATCGGCGCCCGACAGGATCTGCAGCCCGCCGCCGAAGGCCAGCCCATGCACTGCGCCGATCACCGGTACGGCGAGCTTGCGCCAGCCCCAGGCGACCTGCTGCGCCAGATTGGCATCGCCATGGTCGCGCGCCAGCAGATCGGTGTCGTTATCGCCCGACGCCATGCTCGCCATATCCAGCCCGGCGCAAAAGGCGCGGCCTTCGCCTGACAGCACCACGGCGCGTAAGGCCGGCGTCGCGTCCAGCGTTGCGATGGTATCGGCGATGCCCGCAAACATCGCCGGGTCGAGCGCGTTCAGCTTGTCGGGCCGGTTCAGCCGGACATCGGCCACGCCGCGATCGATGGTCAGGGTAATGCGCGCTTGCGTCATGCTTCGCCTCCTTGGTTGCTCGCTTCGGCTTATGCCGGGCGCGGGGCGGTGAGGCGATACCCTTTACGATATTCGGTATGGAGCATCAGCGGGGCCGCACTGCGGCGCAGTCGGGCGCGCAGCCGCGATACATGGACCTGAACGACATTGGTGCCCGGATCGAAATCCAGCTTCCACACCGCGCGCAGCAATTCGGCACGGCTGACCGCGCGGTCGCGCCGTTCGGCAAGATAGCTCAGCAGCAGAAATTCGCGCGGCAACAGGCCGAGCGGGTTGCCGCCGCGAAACGCATCGCGCCGCTGCGGATCGATCATGACATCGCCGATGCGCAGCGCAGCCACAGGCGTGCGCCGGACGATCCGCGCCAGCCGCGCGGCAATCTCGCCCGCCGCCATATCGGTCGTCGCGGCATCCTCGACGCCCGCATCCAGCGCCTCGGCAAGCGGCGCGCCGCGACCGGCGAGCAGCATCAGCGGCCCGTGCCACCCCGATTCGCGCAGCGCAGCGACTCGCGCCGCCGCGCATTGCCGCCCCGCGTCCCAGCGGGTGAGCAGCGGCGATCGCCGCGCGGCGGCATCAGCGGGCACGGCGTCGAGGTCGCGCGCCAGCATCGCGCCGAACAGGCCGGGCAAATCGACATCAATGGCCACGGCGCGGTTCATGCGCGAACGCCCTTATCGCGCGGCGCGGTCCTGCACAGGGGTAGACTGATCCGTTTCGGAGCGACCGAGCAGCGCGCGGGCATGGCGGGCGAGCGCCGTCGCGCCGTCCGACGCCGCGCCCTCGGCGATTCGCACCGCATCGGGCAGCCGCGCCGCGCAACAGGCGGAGAGCGCGGCTTTCCGCATGCGCGGGCAGCGATGGTCTTGCGCAAAGCTCGCGGCAAGATCGCGCCCGGCGGGCGAACAATGCGCCGCCAGCGCGATCAGCGCGTGCGAGGGCAGCGTCGCGATCTCGCCGGTGATGATGTCGCGCGCCGGATCGAACCGATATTGCGGCTGCCACGGCGTGCCGCCGGGCCGCGCAAGGATGTTGAGCGAGACCGAAAAGCGCTCGGGCGGCATTTGCCGGTGCACGTCGCGATGCGCGTGAACCAGCATCGTAGTGCCGGAGCTGAGGCGATAACGACCGGCAAAGCGAAGCTGTGCAGCATCGCCGGGCCGCGATGCACCGCTATCGGGATCGAACGCCCAATAGTCGCTGTCATAGCCGGGGCCGATATAGCCATGCGTCAGAAACGCGAAATTATGATTGTGGGTCAGGCCATACACAAAGGCGTCGCCGCCGCTCGCGCGCATCGCTGCGTCGCCCGCGGCGGGCCAGAAAGCGGCGCGCAGCACGAAGCGCGGATCGGGCGAATCGAGCAGCAGCACCTGCGGCGCGTAGCCGTGTCCCGCCTTCGCCGCCGGGCTGCGTTCAAGCGCCGCAATCGCCGCTTCGGCCAGAAAGTCGCGATTGGCCCCCAGCCGGGCGAGCAGCGGCGCCAGCGACGCAAAGCCATCTTCATCGCGAATATCGATCGGGCTCACCGCCAGCGCCTCGGCAAAAGCGTCATAGGAGACGGGCGACACCGGCCCGGTATCGATCAGGCGGGGCATCGCACCTCAGTCGCGATTTTCGCCTCGACTCGCCGCGCCATTTCGGTCGCCGCACAGCGCACGTCTCGGGCGGGGTCGCTCGCTGCCATCTCGCGCAGCCGGGGCAGCGCTGCGCATGCGTCATGGCCCAGCCATTCGCGCATCGCCTCCCAGCGCAGAAAATATTGCGGGTGACGGCTTGCAGCATCGAATGCAGCATCGGCGCGCGGATGCCCGGTTTCGCGCAACAGCCGCAACAGCATCCGGCGCCGCGATGCGTCGAGATCGCGCGTGCCGGTGCGCAGCAGCGCGCCGTCGTCCAGCGCATATTCTCGGATAGGGTCCGTCGCCCGCCCGTGAAGCGTGGCCGTCAGCGCGGCCAGCGCAGCGCCGCTGCCGGGGGCCGCATGCTGCGCCTCCACCCTGCCGTCGCAGCGCACGATCATCCCGCTGTGCAAGCCAAGCGTCCCGGCCGGATGCAGCCGATCACCCGCCAGCCGCCAGCGATGGAGCGTCGCCCCCTCGGCGGCGAGATAGCGCGTGACACTTCGCTGTCCTGACAGGGCAAGCCGGTCGGGTAGCGCCTCGACCGCCGAACCGCCGTCGGGATCGACGATCCGCGCCGACAGGCTGAAGGCGACATCATCGTGCAACAGAATCGCGATCCGGTCGCCGTCGCGCTTCACCGGCAAAGATGGCTGAGCCAGCGGATCGTCGCGCAGCTGCGCCAGCATCGGCGCGATCAGCGCGGCAACCTATGCCGGATCGCCGAGCGCCCTTTCGAGGATCGCCAACGCGCCATCCGCATCCGCAGCATCGGCGACCGCGCGCGCGACACCGCCCGGATCGCCGCCGCCGCTCCCTCGCTCCGCTGCCGTCATCGCTCAGCCATTGGCGACCGCGACGATGATTTCCAATATGCCGTCCCCGGCTGGCTCGCCGCCGATCGCTCCGGCAAGCGCAAGCGATACGGGCAGGTCGACAATCTCGGCGTCGCTGAAAATAATGCGCGGCATGGCATGGACTCCCTGTGGGTTCGATAAACCGCGCAAATGCTATCCCCCGCGACGCGCGGCACGGTAGTTACATCGCTGTAACGTTCGGCGGCGAAAGGCAGCGGCGGGCATGCCATATTGCGGGTAAGCGCCGCCCGCGGTACGCCGCTATCATGTCGTCCGCACAACCGGCCTCTTTCGATCCGCAGGCGCTGTTCGCCCGGCGCTTCGACCTGCACGGCAATGCGCTCGGCATGGACTATCATGCGCATGGCGATGACTGGTGCGAACTGGCGCTTGGCTATGATGCGAAGCTGATCGGCGACGAAGCCCGCGGCATCCTTGCTTCGGGGCCGATCCTTGCGCTGATGGACATGGCGTGCAGCGGCGCGGTCTGGCTGAAGCGCGGCGCCTTTCTGCCGCACGCCACGCTTGACCTGCGCATCGATTATCTCCGCCCCGCCAGCCCGCACCGGACGGTGATCGGCCGTGGCGAATGCTATCGCGTCACGCGCTCGATCGCCTTTGTGCGCGGCCATGCGCATGACGGCGATCCGGACGATCCGCTCGCCCATGTCGCCGGCACCTTCATGCTGCTGGACCGCAAATGAAGCTGCCGCCTTATGCCGATCTGCTGGGCCTGTCGGTCGAGACGGGAGAAGGCGCGCCGGTGCTCGTCATGCCGTTCGCCCGCGATGTGACCGGGCGGCCCGGCTTCGTCCATGGCGGCGCGATCGGTGGCCTGCTCGAAATGGCGGCGATCGCAGCGCTCTATAATGCGCTGGGTGAGGCGGAGGCGCGGATCAAGCCGGTCAATGTGACGGTCGATTATATGCGCGGGGGGCGCGAAAAACCGACCCGTGCGGTCGGAACGATCATCCGCCTCGGCACCCGGATCGCGAATGTCGAGGCGCATGCATGGCAGGACGATCCTGCCCGCCCGATTGCGGCTGCCCGGCTGACGTGCCTGCTCGATCGGGCCTGAGCGCGAACCGCGCGTGCTCGTAAGAGCACTTTGGTTCTGAGCACCCCGGCCGACGTGTCTCGACACCGCTCGACGCGAACGGGCAGAGTTGCAAGGCTTGCCGGGCCGTAATACCCGGCTGCATGGATGGCGTCCCATCCCTCCGCCGTCATGCCGGCACAAGCCGGCATCTGCTGGAGGTGCGCGGCTCCGTTCTTCCCCAAGCCCCCCGGAGACCCCAGCTTTCGCTACGGTGTCGACCGGTGGCAGGGATCGCAATACGCGGATCGGTCCATATCAACGCAGCCTGGTATCAGGCCCGGCACATCACCCCTTGGGCACCAGCCGCATCAGCTTGCCGTCATCGCCGTCCTGTATCACCCATAGCGACCCGTCGGGCGCTTGCGCCACGTCGCGAATGCGCATGCCCATATCCCATTGGTTCGCCTTTTGCGCAGCGGTACCGTTCAGCGAAGCGCGGATCAGCGCCTGCCCCGACATCGCGCCCAGCAACGCCGATCCCTTCCATTGCGGGAAGACATTCCCTGAATAGATCACCAGCCCGGCGGGAGAAATCGACGGATTCCACCATAGTTTCGGCGCGGCGAATTCGGGGCGGGTGTCGTGGTCGGGGATGGGCGAGCCGTCATAATTGTCGCCGTTCGACACTTCGGGCCAGCCGTAATTCGCACCCTTTTCGATCAGGTTCAGTTCGTCGCCGCCCTTCGGCCCCATCTCGTTTTCCCACAGATTGCCTGCCGCGTCGAAGGCAAGGCCATAGGGATTGCGGTGCCCGCTCGACCAGATATAGGCGCGCTCGCCGCCCGCCGAGCGATACGGATTATCGGACGCGGGCTTGCCGTCCGGCGTCATGTGCAGGATTTTGCCGAGCGCGCTGTTCGGGTCCTGCGCGGGCGTTTTGCGCATCCGCTCGCCCGAGGAGAGGAACAGCGAATTGCCGTCGGGGGCAAAGGCGATGATCCCGCCGAACTGCCCGCCATCGCCTGCCGGTTGCTGATGGAAAATGACCTTCAGATTGCCGAGCGTCGGTGCCGATCCGCTCTCGTTCAGCGTGGCGCGTGCGATCGCCAGCGCGCTGCCGCCCTGACCGGGCTGTGAATAGCTGAGATACACCGTCTTGCTGGTCGCGAAATCGGGCGCGGGCGCGATGTCGAGCAGGCCGCCCTGACCGCCATATTCGACCGCCGGAACGCCGCCGACATTTTTGGTGGTGCCGCCGATCGTCACCAGCTTGATCGTGCCCGGCTTCTCCGTGACGAGGGCGCGCCCGTCGGGCAGGAACGCGACCGAGAAGGGATTGTCGAAGCTGCCATAGCTTTGCACCGTGAAGGGCGCATCGCTCGCCGGGATGGAAACCGGCGTGCCCGCAGGCGTAGCGCCGGGCGCGGGGGTGGCGCCCGGCGTGGGCGTCGGACTGGGGGCGGGCGTTACCGTACTGCCCGAACCGGACGATCCGCCCGAACAGGCGGCAAGCGCGACTAGCGAAGTGCAAAGCAGATGGATCGGGCGCATCGCGTCCCCCTTCAGATGCTGAGTGATTGTGACCGAACGCTTTTCCTCCCAAAGCGTATCCCTGCGCAAGCGCAACCATGGCATCGCAACGGCACTTGCCGCAGGGCTTGCGATCGCCTATATGGCCAATGCGCTTTCTCTACATCGTTACTGTTGCAGAGGTCGGGTCCCAACGGGCTCCGGCGGCGCCGAAGCTATATGTACAGGATCTGCATGACCGATATTGCCCGACTGACCGCGCTGATCGAACCGGAGGCGACTGCCCTTGGGTTCGAACTTGTGCGCGTGAAGATGTTCGGCGGCGAATCGGACCCGACGTTGCAGATCATGGCCGAGCGCCCCGAAACCGGGCAGCTCACGATCGACGACTGCGCCAATCTGTCGCGCCGCGTGTCGGAAAAGTTCGACGCGCTAGAGGAGGCGGGCAAGGACCCGATTCCCTATGCCTATCGGCTGGAAGTGTCGTCGCCCGGCATCGACCGCCCGCTCACCCGGCTGAAGGATTTCGCCGCATGGGAAGGGCATGAGGCGAAGATCACGCTTGCCGAAAAGCGCGACGGGCGAAAGGCGTTCAAGGGCATTTTGACGGGCGTCGAAGGCGAATCGGTGAAGATCGTCGATGCGCAGGAGCAGGAACACCTGCTGCCGATCGACGCGATCGACGATGCCAAGCTGGTAATGACCGACCGGCTGATCGCTGCAACGCAGGCGCTCTCCGCAGAGGGTGCTGACGAATTTATCGAAGAAGGACAGGACTGACCCCATGGCCACTGCGATTTCCGCCAATAAGGCAGAGCTGCTCGCCATTGCCGACGCCGTCGCGCGTGAGAAGCTGATCGACAAGGCGATCGTCATCGAGGCGATGGAAGACGCGATCCAGCGCGCGGCGCGTGCCCGCTACGGCGCGGAAAACGACATTCGTGCAAAGCTCGATCCCAATAGCGGCGATCTGCGTCTGTGGCGCGTCGTCGAAGTGGTCGAACAGGTCGACGACTTCTTCAAACAGGTTTCGGTCAAGGACGCGCAGAAGCTCCAGAAGGGCGCCGCTGTCGGCGACTATATCGTCGATCCGCTGCCCCCGATCGAATTCGGCCGTATCGCCGCACAGGCATCGAAGCAGGTCATCTTCCAGAAGGTCCGCGATGCCGAGCGCGAGCGTCAATATGACGAGTTCAAGGATCGCGCGGGCGAAATCATCACCGGCGTCGTCAAGCGCGTCGAATTCGGCCATGTCGTTGTCGATCTGGGCCGCGCCGAGGGCGTTATCCGCCGCGACCAGCAGATTCCCCGCGAAGTCGTTCGCGTTGGCGACCGCATCCGTTCGCTGATCCTGAACGTTCGCCGCGAAAATCGCGGTCCGCAGATTTTCCTTTCCCGCGCGCATCCCGACTTCATGAAGAAGCTGTTCGCGCAGGAAGTGCCCGAAATCTATGACGGCATTATCGAGATCAAGGCAGCGGCCCGCGATCCGGGCAGCCGCGCGAAGATCGGCGTGATCAGCCATGACGGTTCGATCGATCCGGTCGGCGCATGCGTAGGCATGAAGGGTAGCCGCGTTCAGGCGGTCGTTCAGGAAATGCAGGGCGAAAAGATCGACATCATTCCCTGGTCGGAAGATATCGCGACCTTCGTCGTCAACGCGCTTCAGCCCGCGAATGTGGCGCGCGTGGTGCTCGATGAGGAAGAGGAGCGGATCGAGGTCGTCGTGCCCGACGATCAGCTGAGCCTCGCCATCGGCCGTCGCGGCCAGAATGTCCGCCTCGCCAGCCAGCTGACCGGCAAGGCGATCGATATCCTGACCGAAGCGGATGCGAGCGAGAAGCGGCAGAAGGAATTTGTCGAACGTTCGGCGATGTTCGAGAAGGAACTCGATGTCGACGAAACGCTGGCACAGCTTCTGGTTGCCGAAGGGTTCGGCGAGCTTGAAGAAGTCGCATATGTCGAACTCGACGAACTCGCCGCGATCGAAGGTTTCGACGACGATCTGGCGCAGGAGCTGCAAAGTCGTGCGCAGGAAGCGCTCGACCGCCGCGAGGAAGCGAATCGTGAGCAGCGCCGCGCGCTCGGCGTCGAGGACGATCTCGCCACCATGCCCTATATGACCGAAGCGATGCTGGTCACGCTGGGCAAGGCGGGGATCAAGACGCTCGACGATCTCGCCGACCTCGCCACCGACGAACTGGTCGCGAAGAAGCGCGCCGAACCGCGCCGTCGCAACGACGCCGCGCCGAAGCGCACCGAGGACAAGGGCGGCGTGCTCGCCGAATATGGCCTGTCCGAAGAACAGGGTAACGAAATCATCATGGCCGCGCGCGCGCATTGGTTCGACGATGAGGAAGCGGCTCCGGCCGAAACCGATCAGCAGACGCCGGATTCGGCGCAGGAGGACGCAATTGCGGACTCCGAACAATGATACGGCGCTAAGCACCGATACACTCCGTCATGCCGGGCTGGTCCCGGCATCCACGGACGCATGCGCCCCCATCCGCACCTGCATCCTGTCGCGCGAGGAATCGCCGCGTGAGGGGCTGATCCGGCTCGCCATTTCGCCGGACGGTGATGTGCTCCCCGATGTGCGGGCAAAGGCCCCCGGGCGCGGCGCATGGATCGGCGTTACCCGCGCCGAACTGGAAGAAGCGCAGGCGAAGGGAAAGCTTCGCGGCGCGCTTGCCCGCGCCTTCAAGGGCGCGAAATTATCGGTGCCCGACGACCTTGGCGAGCGCATCGCCGCCGCGCTCGAACGCAATGCGCTCGACCGGCTGGGGTTGGAGTCGCGCGCCGGAAGGCTTATTATAGGATCGGAGCGCATCGAAAAGGCGGCGCGCTCGGGTAAGCTGTGCATGTTGCTGCACGCAAATGATGCGCGCGCCGACGGCGCTGCGAAACTCGCCCAGGCGTGGCGGGTCGGATCGGAATCGGAAGGTTCCGGTCTGAAGGGATTGGCATTGCCGGTAGGACGCACCATATTGTCCTTGGCCCTTGGCCGCGAAAATGTGGTACATGCCGGGCTGACCGACGCCCAGGCGGCGAAGCGGGTGCGCGAAGCACTCGACCGCTGGCTGCACTTTATCGGACCCGAATGCTTCACGCTGTCTTGCGAAAGTGAATCGCAGGGCGCATCGGCATTCGAGCCTGCTGGCGTAGAAAAAACGAAGGATTTTGAGTAACCGGATGAGCGATACGGACAAGGAAAAGCCGAAACTGGGCGCACGCACGCTTGGCCTCAAGCGCACGGTGGAAACGGGCAAGGTGAAGCAGAGCTTCAGCCATGGCCGTTCCAATACCGTGGTGGTTGAGGTGAAGCGGCGCCGCGTGCTCGGCCGTCCGGGCGAGGAGCAGCAGCGCGAAGATACCGCGCCGACGCCCGCTCCCGCTCCCGAGGCGAAGAAGAAGCCGGCGCCCGCGCCTGCACCCACGCCCGCGCCGCGCCCGGCAGCGGACGCCAATTCGCGCCGCGAATTGCAGGAGCGCCTGCTTCGCGAGGCCGAAGAGGCGCGCATGAACTCGCTTGAAGAAGCGCGTCGCCGCGAGGAGCAGGAAAAGCAGCAGGCGTCGGAAGACGAACGCCGCCGCGCCGAGGAAAAGCGCAAGGCAGAAGAAGACGCCGAGCGTAAGGCAGCCGAAGAAGCCGAAGCCAAAAAGGCCGCCGAAGCTCAGGCAGCGAAGGACGCTGCCGAAGCTGCAAACGCGCCCAAGGCTGAGCCGAAGCAGGAAGCTGCGGAAGAGCCGAAAGCGGCAGAGCCTGTAAAGGCCCAGCAGGAAGCGCCTGCAAAGGCCGAAGCACCGGCAAAGGCGGAAACGCCTGCGCCTGCAGCGCCCGAGGTCGGACTTGGCCTCGATCCGAGCCGCCCCGCGCCGCGCCGCTTCACGCCGGTGCAGCGTCCCGAAATTCCGAAGCCCAAGCCGAAGCCCAAGGCAGAGCCTGCGTCGCGCGACGCAGCGCCCAAGCGGGGTGCCGGCGATGCGCCGGGCGGCAAGGACAATCGCGGTGGCCGCAAGGAACGCGACGACCGGCGTTCGGGCAAGCTCAGCGTCAATCGCGCGCTTGGCGGCGAAGAGGGCGCACGCGCCCGCAGCCTTGCCGCGCTGAAACGCGCCCGGGAAAAGGAAAAGCGTTCGAATGTCGGCGGTTCGCGCGGCGACCAGCACAAGCAGGTCCGCGACGTTCAGGTGCCCGAAGCGATCACCGTGCAGGAACTCGCCAATCGTATGGCGGAAAAGGGCGCGGATCTGGTCAAGGCAATGTTCAAGATGGGCATGGCGGTCACCGTCAATCAGACCATCGATCAGGACACGGCCGAACTGCTCGTCACCGATTTCGGGCATAATGTCCGCCGCGTTTCCGACGCCGATGTGGAACTGGAACTCGACACGACCGAAGATAACGAAGCGGATCTGAAGCCGCGCGCTCCGGTCGTCACGATCATGGGCCATGTCGATCACGGCAAGACTTCGCTCCTCGACGCGCTGCGCGGGACCGATGTGACTGCGGGCGAAGCCGGTGGCATTACCCAGCATATCGGCGCCTATCAGGTAACGCTGAAGGACAAGTCGCAGATCACCTTCCTCGACACGCCGGGCCATGAAGCCTTTTCGGACATGCGCGCACGCGGTGCGAATGTGACCGATATCGTGGTGCTGGTGGTTGCCGCAGACGACGGGCTGATGCCGCAGACGATCGAGGCGATCCATCATACCAAGGCGGCGGGCGTGCCGATGATCGTTGCGATCAACAAGTGCGACAAGCCCGAGGCGAATCCGCAAAAGATCCGCGAACGTCTGCTGGAACATGAAGTCATCGTCGAGGAAATGTCGGGCGACGTTCAGGACGTGGAAGTTTCCGCGCTGAAAAAGACCGGTCTCGATGACCTGACCGACAAGATCCAGCTTCAGGCCGAACTGCTCGAACTGAAGGCCAATCCCGGTCGCGCCGCCGAAGGTGCGGTGGTCGAGGCAAAGCTCGACAAGGGCCGTGGTCCGGTTGCGACGATCCTCGTTCGTCGCGGCACGCTGAAGGTCGGTGACATCTTCGTCGTTGGCGCGGAAAGCGGCAAGGTTCGTGCGATGATCGACGACAAGGGCAAGCAGGTGAAGAAGGCTGGTCCTTCCACGCCGGTCGAAGTCCTTGGCCTGTCGGGCGTGCCGATGGCGGGCGACCAGCTTCAGGTGGTCGATACCGAGACCAAGGCACGCGAAATCGCCGAATATCGCCAGAGCGTGATGCAGCAGAAGCGCACGACTCAGGCACCGGCCAGCCTTGAAAGCATGTTCAGTGCTTTGAAGGACAAGCAGGCGATCGAATATCCGCTGGTCATCAAGGGCGATACCCAGGGGACCGTGGAAGCGATCATCGGTTCGCTCAACAAGATTTCGACTGAGGATATCCGCGTGCGCATCCTGCATTCGGGCGTCGGCGGGATCACCGAAAGCGACGTGTCGCTTGCGGGCGCGAGCGGTGCGCCGATCATCGGCTTCAATGTCCGCGCCAATGCAAAGGCGCGCGAGATTGCGGAACGTCAGGCGGTGGCGCTCAAATATTATGACGTCATCTATGACCTGACCGACGATATCCGTGCCGGTATGGCAGGCGAGCTTGGCCCCGAAGCCTTCGAAACGGTCGTCGGCCGTGCGGAGATCAAGGAGGTCTTCTCGGCTGGCAAGCATGGCAAGGCCGCCGGTCTGCTGGTCACCGAAGGGTCGATCCGCAAGGCGCTCAAGGCTCGCATCACGCGCGACGATGTCATCATCTATCAGGGCGAAATCGCATCGCTGCGTCGCTTCAAGGACGATGTCCCCGAAGTGCGCGCCGGGCTGGAATGCGGTGTGACGTTCACGCAGAACTTCACCGACATCAAACCGGGCGACTATCTCGAAACCTTCGAAGTCGAGATGCGCGAACGCACGCTGTAAAAGGTTCGGGCGCGAGGGAGACCTTGCGCCCGGCTTTTACGCGCAGTCGTCATTGCGACCCCGGCCGTGCGCCGGGACAAGACGAGCTGTGCATCTCCGTCATTGCGACCCCGGCCTTGAGCCGGGGGAAGCAATCCAGAGCGTCACGCGAACCGCTGGATTGCTTCGTCGCTTCGCTCCTCGCAATGACGTCGGGTTTCGCGATGAAAAGGCCGGCTTGCTGTGAAAGCAGGCGGGACCAGCTACCCGGCAGTCGCCGTTCTGCTACACCTCTTTTCGACCGCACCACGCGGTCGAAAGGAGGTGAAAGCCGATGGACATAACTGCCGTAGTATTGGCGCTGAGTTTCGCGACATTCCTTGTCGCGTTGCTCGGGCTTGTGGTGAAGCTCATTGAGCTGAAGCACAAATAATGCCTGACGGGTTCCCGGCGCTGCAACGCCGGGAGCCTAATCAAAAAGGGCCCGGATGCTGCAACATCCGAGCCCTGGAGATGGAAGCGTTGAACACTTCCGCCGTAGTGATGGTTGAATAAGCGAAAACGACGAAAATTTCAAGTATGCGCCACAGCGAAACTCCCGAATCCCAGTCCGTCCGTACGCTTCGCGTCGGTGAACAGGTGCGCCATGTCCTCTCCGACATATTGAGCCGGGGCGATGTGCATGACGATACGCTCAGCCAGCATATGGTGAGCGTCACCGAAGTGCGGATGTCGCCCGATCTGCGCCATGCGACGGTGTTCGTGAAGCCACTGCTGGGCAAGGATGAGGAAGCGGTGCTCAAAGCGCTGCGCACCAACACCGCCTATCTTCAGCGCGAAGTCGCCCAGCGTATTCGCACGAAATACGCCGCGAAGCTTAAATTCCTCGCCGACGAGAGCTTTGACGAGGCAAGTCATATCGAAAAACTGCTGCGCGACCCCAAGGTGGCGCAGGACCTGGACGACGCTGACGACAGCGAGGGCTGAGGCGTACCCCGGACCTGTTCCGGGGACCGGAGCCCCGCGCGCACCGCTGCGTTGGCCGCGCGATGGAATCCCGCCTCCGCTAAGGACGACGTTCGGTTTGGCAAGAGCGCCGGCCCCATTCGGGTACCCCGGACCTGTTCCGGGGTCCAGAGCCCCGCGCGCACCGATGCGTTGGTCGCGCAATGGAATCCCGCCTCCGCTAAGAACGACGTTCGGTCTGGCGAGAGCGCCAGCCCTATTCGGGTACCCCGGACCTGATCCGGGGTCCAGAGCCTCACGCGCACCGCTGCCTTGGCCGCGCCGTCCGATCGGGGCTTGACGAATATCGTGCCGAGGGAGATGCGGGCACATACTTGCCGCTGGATTCCCGCCTTCGCGGGAATACGGAGAAAGAGCCCGAACCGAACCCAATCCTCGTCTCCGCGAACCCGCAAAAGCGGGTGAGGCAATCCGGACCGGCGCGCACTAACGGTAATGTTTCTCTATGCGCCCTCACCGCACATCCCCCACACCGCCAGCCCCCGCGCCGCCCGCATAAACCCCTGTCCTACACGCCCCCGATCTGCCATGCCGGTCGGATGACGTCCTTCTCCCTCTCGCCCGACCGCACCTTTCGGTGCGCCACGGGGGGAAGGGGGCAGGGGGACGTAGTGTGAACTTCCACAACTTCCGACACGCGAGGGACGGGTCAGACAGGCCGAATCATGGCTAAGCTCTATTTCTACTACGCCTCAATGAACGCGGGGAAATCGACCACGCTGCTTCAGGCCGATTTCAACTATCGCGAACGCGGCATGACGACGATGCTGTGGACCAGCGCGATCGACGATCGGGCGGGGGAGGGGCGGATCGCCTCGCGCATCGGCCTTGCCGCCGCCGCGCACGTCTTCACCCCCGACACCGATATGTTCGCCGCCATCGCCGCCGACCGGGCGGAGCGCGCCACGGGCTGCGTTCTGGTCGATGAGGCGCAGTTCCTCACCCCCGATCAGGTGGGGCAGCTCGCCCGGGTGTGCGACGATCTCAACGTCCCCGTCCTCGCTTATGGCCTGCGCACCGATTTTCGCGGCGATCTTTTCCCCGGCTCGGCGCGACTGCTGGCGATTGCCGATGCGCTGATCGAGCTGAAATCTGTGTGCCGGTGCGGACGAAAGGCGACGATGAACCTGCGGGTCGATGGCGAGGGCAATCCGGTGGCCGAGGGGCAGCAGACCGAAATCGGCGGCAATGAACGCTATGTCGCCATGTGCCGCCGCCATTTCGCTGAGGCGCTGTCGGGCGGAACCGCCCCGCTCAGCACCGGTTCAGTCGGGACAGGATAGAAAGGCCGTCATGATGATCGCTGCGCTTTTGCTCGCCCTCGCCCCCGCTCAGGATGCCCCGCCGCCTCCGATCGAGGACCGGCCGCAGGTGACGATCGCCAACGCGGCCAATGGCGGGCTGCAAAACTGGACGCGCGGCCCTGATGATTCCTCGCTTTATGTCCAGGATCGCACGCTGCGCTGGTATTATATCACGCTGTCCGGCCCGTGTATCCGGACAGCAGGCCAGCCCTCGCTTGGCTATACGACCGACACCAATGCGCGCTTCGACCGCTTTTCGTTCGTCTATGAATTGCAGAATAGCGAGCGCAAATGCGGCGTGCGCAGTATCGTGCGCAGCGCAAAGCCGCCGCAATATGGCGGGCCGGGCGTCGCGGGGCCGCTTCCCGATAAATGATCCGGGCTGGCGAAACCGATGACACGCGGTTAGGGCCGCGCGCCATGAACGGTTGGATCATTATCGACAAGCCGGTGGGGCTCGGCTCGACTCAGGCGGTCAGCGCGGTGAAGCGCGCGCTGCGCACCGGCGACTATCCGAAGCGCAAGGTCGGCCATGGCGGCACGCTCGACCCGCTGGCGAGCGGGGTGCTGCCGATCGCGCTGGGCGAAGCGACTAAGCTGGCCGGGCGGATGCTCGACAGCGACAAGATTTACGATTTCACGCTGAGCTTCGGCAGCGAAACCGATACCCTGGATGGTGAGGGGCAGGTCGTGGCGACCAGCGAAAATCGCCCGACCCTCGCCGATGTCGAAGCGGTGCTGCCGCGCTTCACCGGCGAAATCGATCAGATGCCGCCAGCCTATTCGGCGCTGAAGGTCGATGGCCAGCGCGCCTATGACATCGCCCGGCAGGGCGGCGAGGTAAAACTCGCGACGCGGCGGGTGACGATCCACGCACTGACGGTCAGTCATCCCGCTGCTACTCGTCATCCCGGCGAAGGCCGGGATCGCCATGAGGCGCGCGAACCGGAAAATCCGGACGACCCCGGCCTGCGCCGGGGCGACGTCGAGCAAACCGGCGGCCCCTTACCCGACGCGCCACTCGACGCCATCACCCTGACCGCCCATGTCTCAAAGGGCACCTATATCCGCAGCCTCGCCCGCGATATCGCTTATGCCCTTGATTCGGTGGGACATGTCACCATGTTGCACCGGATAAAGGCAGGTCCGTTCGACCTGAATTCAGCGATTTCGCTGGACAAATTGCACGAAGCCGCTATGGCCCGCGCCCTTGAAGATGTTTGCCTGCCATTAAGGGCGGGGCTGGACGACATCCCGGCTCTCTCCCTATCGCCCGACCAGGCAGGGTTGCTCCGTCAGGGGCGGCAACTGGACGGGATCGCCGCCAACGATGGCCCTGCTTTTGCGATGCTGGACGATGTCCCGGTCGCGCTGGTGGAGGTCGAGGACCAGTCGGTCCGTGTCGTTCGCGGGTTCAATCTGTAACGCGATGTCGAAGGAAACAGAATGTCGATTACGCAAGAGCGCAAGGATGCGCTGGTCAAGGAACATGGTCGCGGCGAAGGCGACACCGGCTCGACCGAAGTACAGGTCGCGATCCTGACCGAACGCATCGCCAACCTTACCGAGCATTTCAAGACGCATGCGAAGGATAACCATTCGCGCCGCGGCCTGCTGATGCTGGTGAACAAGCGCCGCAGCCTGCTGGACTATCTGAAGAAGAAAGACCACGGCCGCTATTCGGACCTTATCGCGAAGCTCGGCATTCGCAAATAAATCGAACGAAGGGCGCCCCATCGGGCGCCCTTTTGTCATGACGCGGCAGCATTTTACGATCATGCTGCCCCAACCCGGCGCCCCCCGATGGGATAAGCGCCGCATTGTCGAGGGGCGGGCAATCCGGCCCATCCCCGAAAAAAGAGCCGAACCTGGCTCGCATCCGTATGCCCCGGTGCGCATAGGGCGCCCGGTACGAAGGAAATCGAATGTTTGATATGAAGAAAGTCGAAATCGAGCTGGGCGGACAGACCCTCAGCCTCGAAACTGGCCGCGTTGCGCGGCAGGCCGACGGCGCGGTGCTCGCGACGCTCGGCGAAACGGTGGTTCTGTGCGCAGTGACCGCCGCAAAGTCGGTAAAGGAAGGACAGGATTTCTTCCCGCTGACCGTCCATTATCAGGAAAAATTCTCGGCCGCCGGTCGTATTCCGGGTGGCTTTTTCAAGCGTGAGCGCGGCGCGACCGAAAAGGAGACGCTGACCAGCCGCCTGATCGACCGTCCGATCCGCCCGCTGTTCCCGGAAGGGTTCTACAACGAAATCAACGTGATCTGTCAGGTCCTCTCCTATGATGGCGAGAATGAGCCGGACATCGTCGCGATGTATGCCGCTTCGGCAGCGCTGACGATTTCGGGCGTTCCGTTCATGGGCCCGATCGGCGCAGCGCGCGTGGGGTACAAGGACGGCGAATATCAGCTCAACCCCTCGCTCGAAGCGTGCAAGGAAGGCGATCTCGACCTCGTCGTCGCGGCAACCCACGATGCAGTGATGATGGTCGAATCGGAAGCGAAGGAGCTTTCAGAAGACGAGATGCTGGGCGCGGTCATGTTCGCGCATGACGCATCGAAGAAAGTCATCGGCGCGATCATCGATCTGGCTGAACAGGCAGCGAAAGAGCCTTGGGAACTGGCGCCGCAGGGCGATACCAGCGCGCTCAAGAAGAAGATCAAGGATCTGGTCGGCAAGGATATTGCGGCAGCGTACAAGCTGACCGACAAGTCCGAGCGTTCGGCTACCCTCAACGAAGCGCGGGCGAAGGTGAAGGAAGCCTTTGCTGATGCAGAGGGCCAGGAACAGATGGCCGCCGGCAAGATGATGAAGAAGCTGGAAGCGGAGATCGTCCGCACCGCCATCCTCAAGGACGGCAAGCGGATCGACGGCCGCAATACCAAGCAGGTTCGTCCGATCGAAGCGATGGTCCACTTCCTGCCGCGTACCCATGGTTCGGCGCTGTTCACGCGTGGTGAGACGCAGGCGATCTGCACCACCACGCTTGGCACCAAGGATGCCGAGCAGATGATCGACGGCCTGCCCGGCCTGTCGTATCAGCGCTTCATGCTGCACTATAACTTCCCGCCCTATTCGGTCGGTGAAGTCGGCCGCTTCGGCGCGCCGGGTCGTCGTGAGATCGGCCATGGCAAGCTGGCATGGCGTGCGCTCAATCCGGTGCTGCCGGATGCGGAAGAATTTCCGTACACGATCCGCGTTCTGTCTGACATCACCGAATCGAACGGTTCGTCGTCGATGGCGACGGTCTGCGGCGGTTCGCTGGCCATGATGGATGCGGGCGTTCCGCTGAAGCGCCCGGTTTCGGGCATCGCGATGGGCCTGATCCTCGAAGGCAAGGATTTCGCGGTACTGAGCGACATCCTTGGCGATGAAGATCATCTCGGCGACATGGACTTCAAGGTTGCCGGTACGAGCAAGGGCATCACCTCGCTCCAGATGGACATCAAGATCGCCGGCATCACCGAGGAGATCATGAAGGTCGCGCTCGCTCAGGCGAACGAAGGCCGCGCGCACATCCTCGGCGAAATGTCGAAGGCGCTCGATCACACGCGTGAAAGCGTCTCCGAACATGCGCCGCGCATCGAAACGATGCAGATCGACAAGACCAAGATCCGCGAAGTCATCGGCACCGGCGGCAAGGTGATCCGCGAGATCGTCGCAACCACCGGCGCGAAGGTCGATATCGACGACGAAGGTCAGATCAAGATTTCCTCGTCCGATCCGAGCCAGATCGAAGCGGCGATGAACTGGATCAAGGGCATTGTGGAAGAGGCCGAAGTCGGCAAGGTCTACAACGGCAAGGTCGTCAACATCGTCGATTTCGGTGCATTCGTGAACTTCATGGGTGGCAAGGACGGCCTCGTCCACGTCTCCGAAATGAAGAATGAGCGCGTCGAAAAGCCCTCGGACGTCGTGTCCGAAGGTCAGGAAGTGAAGGTCAAGGTTCTCGAGATCGATCCGCGCGGTAAGGTTCGCCTGTCGATGCGCGTCGTTGATCAGGAAACCGGCGAAGAGCTGGAGGACACCCGTCCGCCGCGCGAAGCACGCGAACCGCGTGGCGATCGTGGCGATCGCGGTCCGCGTCGGGATCGTGGCGACAGGGGCGGCGATCGCGGTGACCGTGGCGGCGATCGTGGTGGCCGGGGACCTCGCGGTCCGCGCCGCGACCGGGGCGACAAACCGCGCAGCGAGGAAGACGGCAGCGATATCGGCCTGCCGTCCTTCATCACCGAAGACTGATCACAACCGATCGCTTCACGAAACAGGAAGAGGGGCCGGGTCATTCCGGCCCCTTTTCTTATGGAGAACGCCCATCCTTGGCGCGGGCAGGCGGGTAATCTATATGGGACCGGCGGCAGTTCCGCGGGTTTCGTACTGGCAAAGGGTTTCACCATCACCGACACATCTTCGCGCAGCAGCGTGGATCAGGTTCGCTTTCTCGAACGCCTGCCGATCGCCCGGTCGCGCCCGCTTCTGGCAGCGGCATGTGTGGCGGGTCTGGTTCTGTTTGCCCTGTTCCTGCGGCTGGCGGCGGACCCTGCGTTGCCGAACGGCTTTCCGTATGTCACCTTTTTCCCCGCGGTCATCCTGTCTTCGTTTTTCTTCGGCTCGCGCTGGGGAAGCATTGCGGCTTTGGTTTGCGGCTTCTTCTCCTGGTATTTCTTCATCGCGCCATTCTACAGCTTCGCGCTGATCGGCGGCGGATGGATCGCGCTCGGCTTTTACGTGCTGGTCGTGACCGTCGACATCGTCATCATCCATTGGATGCAGCGCGCCAATGCGAAGCTTGCCGATGAGCGGGAGAATAATCGCAAGCTCGCCGAAACGCGCGAATTGCTGTTCCGCGAGCTGCAGCACCGGGTGTCGAACAATCTTCAGGTCGCGGCAGGGCTATTGTCGCTGCAAAAGCGGCAGGTCAGCGATGAAGCAGGGCGCGCGGCGCTGGACGAGGCCTCACGACGGCTCGGGCTGATCGGCAAGATCAGTCGCCAGCTTTATTCGGCCAGCGGCGCAACCCGGACAATCCGCGAATTTCTGGAGCCGCTTTGCGCCGATGTGGTGGAGGCGAGCGGACGCACCGGTATTGCCTGCACGATCAATGTAACCGACGATGCCGCGCTCAATCCCGACGCTGCGGTGCCGCTCGCGCTGATCGTTGCCGAGGCAATGGCGAACGCGATCGAGCACGGCTTTCGCGACCGCGATGCCGGCCATATCGAGGTGCACCTCGCGCGCGATGGCGAGGATCTGGTGAAGGTTGAGGTGCGCGATGACGGCCATGGCCTGCCGGAAGGATTTTCGATCGAGGCAAGCAACAGCCTTGGCCTGCGCATCGCCGCGATGCTCGCCGGGCAGCTCAACGGCACATTCGAGCTGTTTCGCACCGATCGTACGACAGCGCGGCTAATCCTGCCGGTCTGAATCGAAACCTGTGGGAAAGAAGGTCCGGGGGGTTCTGTTGCTCGGCCCCCCCGGCGGCCGCCGGAATCCGCTTCTGTTGCCCGGTGCGGTCCAACCGCGCATTTTAGAGTAATCTTTGGCCGTTAGGCCGTCAGATTACGCCGCAATAGCGAGTGCTTCGTTATCGTTGGCACTTGTGAATATGGGCCGTTTCGGTGGTCCCATTCCGAGCGAAAACAGCGTTTTTCAACACACGTCGATCCTGGTTCGGCCCCGTCAGAAACGGTGTCCAGATACACCACCGGTTATGGTGGAGCCGCCGGGTACTGCCCCCGGGTCCGCTGTGCCTATTGCACGCCACAATTTATCGCCATAGCCGGTCGAAACCGGCAATTCCCCATATAGGCATTTTGTCGCGAAAGAAAAGCGTTGCCCGGCCATCCGTTGGCCACATTGATCGGGCATGGCGACACTCGTCATGCTGACTCAGCGATCCCGTTACGCCCTGCGCGCCATGCTGTATCTCGCGCATTATCCCGCCGGAAGCCGGCCCGTGCCGATGAAGCGGATCGCGGGGGAGGCGAATGTCCCGCGCAAATTCCTTGAGCTTATCCTGGCCGATCTGCGCATGGCGGGGCTGATTCATTCGTATCGGGGTAAGGCGGGCGGCTATTGCCTGTCGCGGCCCATACATCTGATTTCGCTCGGCGAAGTGATTCGCGTGATCGAGGGACCACTGGCGCTCGTCCCGTGCGTCAGCCGCACCGCCTATAAGCCGTGCAACGATTGCCGGGATGAGGCGAGCTGCGCGATTCGCATCGCGATGGCGCGGGTCCGCGATGAAACCGCTCGCATCCTCGACGGCACCAGCCTTGCCGATGCCAATGCCGAGGATCTCGCCGCCGCCTGACGCCTTATTCCGCGGGGCGTTTGCGTAATTCGTCGCGAATTTCGCGCAGCAGCACGACATCGGTCGGTTCGGCGGCGGGCACTTCGGGTTTTTGATGCTCGAACCGTGCCAGCATCCGGTTTACGCTGCGAACGATCAGAAAGATGATGAAGGCGAGGATAAGGAAATTGATCACCGTCGTCACGAACGCGCCATAGCCCAATAGCGGCACGCCCGCTTCCTTCAGCGCGGCATAATTATTGACCGACCCGGTATAGCCTTCGGGGATCGGCCCCAGTCGGATGAAATAGCTCGAAAAATCGAACCCGCCGAAAATCCATCCGACCACCGGCATGATGACATCGTCGGTCAGCGATTTGGTGATCGTGGCGAACGCAGCACCGATAATGACTGCGACGGCAAGGTCGAGGACATTGCCGCGCATCACGAATTTACGGAATTCGGCGAACAAAGGCGGGCTCCTTATCCTTTTGGGCATTCGGCACGACGAAACCGGATTTTCATCGCATTGATGATCCTGCCCCGCTAATACGGGCAAAGGCAAGTTTGTTTCCGGGAGAACACACTCCATGCGTTTCAAGGCAGTGATGGCACTGGCAATGGCGGCGATGCTTTCGGCCTGCGGGCTGAACAGTGTTCCCACGGCAGAGGAAAATGCCAAGGCGCGCTGGGCCGATGTGCAGGCTGATTATCAGCGTCGGGCGAACCTCATCCCCAATCTCGTATCCACGGTAAAGGCATCGGCCCAGTCGGAGGGCAAGATCCTATCGGACGTCATCAATGCGCGCGCTCGTGCGACGCAGGTGAATGTTTCGGCCGACGACCTGACCGATGCGGGCAAGATGCAGCAATATTCGCGCGTGCAGGGCAATCTGAACGGTTCGCTCAGTCGTCTGCTCGCCACGGTGGAGCGCTATCCCGAGCTCAAGAGTCAGGACAATTTCCAGACGCTGATGAGCCAGCTGGAAGGCAGCGAAAACCGCATCGCCATTGCGATCCGCGATTATAACGAAGCGGTGGAGAAATATAACGTCACCATCCGCACCTTCCCCGATGCGATCGGCGCCAAGGTATTTTACGGTGCCAAGCCGATGGTGCCCTATCAGGCGACGACCCCGAACGCCGATGTCGCGCCGACGGTCGATTTCGGGAATATGAACTGAAGCGGTGAGCGCGATAGTGCACCATCCACCGGTTCGGGCGAGCAGGCCTGGCGCGGTTCCGTCGCGAACGCTGCTTGCGCTGATCACCGCCCTGCTTGCGCTGCTGATCGTCGCGCTGCCGGCGTCGGCGCAGACCTTTCCGAAGCTCACCGGCCGGGTCGTCGATGACGCGCATCTGCTCGACCCGCAGCAGGTGGCGCAGCTCACCCAGTTGTCGCAAGAAATCGAGCAGGCATCGGGGCGGCAGTTCGTGGTCGCGACGATCCCCGATCTTCAGGGCTATCCGATCGAGGATTACGGCTATCGCCTCGGCCGCGCGTGGAAGATCGGGCAGGACAAGGCGAATAACGGCATCATCCTGATCGTCGCACCCAACGAGCGCAAGGTACGGATTGAGGTCGGCTATGGTCTCGAACCGGTGATGACCGATGCGATGTCGAGCATGATCATCCATGACGATATCCTGCCGCGCTTTAAAAAGGGCGATATGGCGGGGGGTATCATGGCGGGCGCCGCCGCGATCGGCGAGCAGATGAAATTGCCGCTGGAGGCCGCGGAGCAGCGCGCCAAACAGAAGCTCGACGCGGCAAAGACGCGCGGACGCAAGGGCGATGACGGATCGGGGCTGATCGTCGGGCTGTTCTGGCTGGCGGTGCTGTTCTTCGTGGTCGTGCCGATGCTGTTCGGCCGGGCGCGCGGGCGGCGCTATCGCCGGGGCGCGGGACCGGTCATCATCTGGGGCCCCGGTTTCGGCGGAGGCGGCGGCTCGGGCTGGGGCGGGGGCTCAGGCGGCGGTTTCGGTGGCGGCGGCGGCTTTTCGGGCGGCGGCGGCTCGTTCGGCGGCGGCGGCGCTTCGGGGGGCTGGTAATGACCTACAAGGCTTTAAGCGCGCAGGATCATGCGCGGATCGCAGGTGCAGTCGCCGAAGCGGAGGCCGATACCGATGGTGAGATCGTCACGATCATCGCGCATCGCTCGGACGAATATCGGGATGTCGCGCTGCATTATGCGCTGCTCGGCGTGCTGCTGGTCCCGGCGATCTTCGCATTGTTCCCGAAATTGCTGGAAATGAAGCTCGGCCTGTTCACCAGCGGGTGGGAGGCGCCGGGCCTTTCCGAAATGCTCGTCGTGCTGCTGGTGGTGCAGGCGCTGGTTTTCCTCCTCATCCGCTACGGGCTGGAATGGGGACGGCTTCGCGTCGCACTCACCCCCCGCGCCACCCGGTCGCGCCGGGTGCGGCGACGGGCGGTGGCGCTGTTCCGCGCTTCGGCTGAGAAACGCACCGAAACCCGCGTAGGCATCCTGCTCTATCTCTCGCTCGACGAGCATATGGCGGAGATCGTCGCTGACGAGGCGATCCACACCAGCGTACCCGCCGAGCGCTGGGGCGACGCCATGGCGGCACTGATCGACCATGTCCGCAAGGGCGATCGCGCAGGCGGTATGATCGCCGCCATTGCTGCCATGGGCACCGTCCTGTCCGAGACCTTCCCCAAAAGCGAAGGCAATCCCAACGAACTCCCCAATCGGTTGATCGAGCTTTGAACCATCACGACAGCGACAAGCCCGTCGAAATCAAATGGCAGGGCGACTGGATCGTCGCCAAGAAGCAGGGGCGGTGGGAATTTGTCAGCCGGGCGCGCGGTATGCGCGCCGCCGTCATCCTTGCGCTGATCGACGGCGATGTCCTGCTGGTCGATCAATATCGCGCGCCTTTGGGCCGTCGCTGCCTCGAACTGCCCGCCGGGCTGGTCGGCGATGACGGCGGTGATGAGGCGCCGGAAGCGGCGGCGGGGCGCGAGCTGGAAGAGGAAACCGGCTATCGCGCCGGCCGGTTAGACAATCTCGGCGAGTTTTTCTCCTCGCCCGGCATGGCCTCGGAAGGCTTTACGCTGGTGCGCGCGAGCAAGCTTGAAAAAGTGAGCGAGGGCGGCGGCGTCGATGGCGAGGATATTAATGTGCATCGCGTACCGCTCAGCCAGCTTGCCGATTATGTCGCCGCGCGCCGCGAAGAGGGTATGGCGATGGACGTCAAATTGCTGCTCCTGCTCGGCTCGGGCATGATAAACCAAGTAAATTGAGGAACTTGCCCGGCGGTTTCGGGTTGGGGCGGCCATGAAGACGCATTATTGGGCATGGGTGGGCGCCGTTGCGACACTGGCGCTTGCGGGCAGCGCATTTTACGCGGTGGGTCAGGTCTATTCGGACGCCAAGGCGATCGATCTGATCAACCAGCTGTCGCAGGCGGGACTGTATTTCGGGTCGGCCATTGCCACTGCCTCGGCAACGACGCTTGCCCTGATGCTGACGCTGATCGGCATGGCGCGCCGTGCCGAAGCCGAGTTCGGCGCGCATTTCTATCGCAACATCTATCGTGTGTCGCGCATGGCGACGGCAACGCTGCTGGGATCGGTCGTGCTGCTCCTCCTCCTCACCCTGCCGGTGGGCGAGTTTGAGGGGCTGAGCGATATCTGGTTTATCTGGCTCTATCGCGCGCTGTTCGCGCTGATCGGCCTTTTATCGGCGCTGCTGGTCGCGACGGTGCTGCTGGTCTTCACCACGGTGCGTGACGTGATCGTCAACATCACCCCGACCGAGATGGTGTAGCGAACCGTCCCCCTGTGAACGGTACGCTTGCGCAAGCGCGCCATCCCCGGGTCCTCCCCTGAAGGGGAGGGAGGATTAATGTGATGTCACCCGGCTTTAGCGGAAATTGTCAGCATAGGCCTGAAGCTTCAGCTTGCGCTCGGGCGTGGGAATGACGTGATAGTCATGCCCCTCCCGCTGGGCATAGTCCTTCGCCGCTTCCAGCGTGGGAAAGCGCATCCGCACCTGACTGGTCGTGTTGGCATGGCCCGCCCATCCGGTCAGCGGATCGGGTTCCTGCGGTTCGGTCTGCGCGAATTCCACCACCCATTCCTGAGTGCGGGCGCGGCCCGACTGCATCGCATTTTTTGGGCGCTGATAGATACGCGCGACAGCCACGATACTTCCCTTCCTCGTTCCGTCCTGAATGAACCAACGTCCGGTTAGCGCGATTCGCTTCGCCTTGCATCCGTCTTTTTGGTGCGCAGCGTCGCCGCGGCGCTTGCCGGATCGTCGGGCCAGGGATGTCGGGGATAGCGACCGCGCATTTCCTTCGCCACATCGCGCCAGCTTCCGGCCCAGAAACCCGGCAGATCGCGCGTCGTCTGAATCGGCCGCCCGGCGGGTGAGGTGAGACTGAGCACCAGCGGCACGCGGTCGCGGCCGATCACCGGATGCTCGGCAAGGCCGAACAGCGCCTGTACGCGAAGCTCCACGCGCGGCCCGCCCTCAGCGGCATAATCGATGCTGTGCGTCGATCCGGCGGGCGAAGTAAAGGCGCGCGGCGCGATGCGGTTGACCGCCTGCAGCGCGTCCCAGCCGAGCAGCGCCTCCATCGCATGCGTCAGCGCCTGTGGCTCCACCCGGTCGAGCCGCTTCCTGCCCGCCACCAGCGGCGGCAGCCATTCGTCGAGCCGCGCGAGCAGCGATTCGTCGCTGAGCGGGCTCTCTCCGGCAAAGGCGGCGCGGTCTCGCAATGCAGTCGCGCCCTCGCCCCAAGGGAGCAGCGCCAGGCCATGTTCGCGCACGCCCTCGACCAGAGCGGCGGCGATCTCCTCCGCATCGGCCTGTTTGTCCGGCCCGGCGGAAAGGCGGATCGCGCCGAGCATTTTGGCCCGTTCGGCGACCACCGCGCCGCTCGCCGGATCGAACCGGACCGCGCGCCGGATCTCGATTCGTGCGGCAAACAGCGTTTCGATGTCGGCCGGGTCGAGCGGCGCTGCCGAGAGGATGCGCGCGCCCGATGCCGATCCTTGCGTTTCCGCCACCGCCAGCCATTCGTTGCGCGCCAGCGAGGAGGCCGGATCGAGTCGAAAGCCGCGCCCGCCGCTCGAAATCCAGCGCTCGCCCGATGCATCGCGGCGTTTCGCGATCCGGTCGGGAAAGCCCAGCGCGACCGACAGCGCGACCGGATCGCCCTGCGGCACCGCGCCTTTCGCCGCAAAGGGTTCGACCAGCCGCGCCCAGCGCTGTGCCAGCTTGCGCGCGCCGTCGGCTCGCCGCCCGCGCTCTGTCCGCCAACGGCGCAGGCGCTGTTCCAGATCGGCGTCATTGCCGCCCAGCCCGCGCTCACCCAGCAGGACCGCGACTTCGGCAGCACTCTTCGCGAATCCGCCCTCCGCCGCGCGAACCAGCATATGGCCGAGCCGGGGCGGCAGCGGCAGCCGCGCAATCGCTGCCCCATGCCCAGTGGGCCGACCATCGCCGTCGAGCGCCTCCAGCGCGGTGAGCCGCATCCGCGCCTCGGCAATTGCGGCGGGCGGCGGCGGGTCGAGCCAGCGCAGGCTGGCCGGATCGGCAACGCCCCACAGCGCGCAATCGAGCGTCAGCGCCGAAAGGTCGGCTTCCAATATCTCGGGCGGGTCGAAGGGCGGCAGGCCCGCCGTTGCTGCCTCTTCCCATAACCGCCATGCAACCCCCGGCCCCTGCCGCGCGGCACGCCCCGCGCGCTGTGTCACTGCCGCCTGACTGGCGCGCTCGGTTACCAGCCGCGTCATCCCGCCCGCCCGGTCATAGCGCGGGCGACGAGCCAGCCCTGAATCGACCACCACCCTGATGCCGTCGAGCGTCAGCGAGGTTTCGGCAATCGACGTGGCCAGCACGAGCTTGCGCCGCCCCTCGGGATCGGGTGCGATCGCCGCGCGCTGCGCAGCGGGGTCGAGGCTGCCGTGCAAGCGGTGCAGTACGATTTCCTCGCCCAGCGAATCGAGCCGCTCCGCCGTCCGCTCAATCTCCGCAACGCCGGGCAGGAATGCAAGCACGCCGCCCTCGCTCTCGCGCAGCGCACGGCGAATGGCAGCGGCCATCGAATCCTCGATTCGCGCCTCGGCATTGCGCCCGATATGGCGCAGGTCGAGCGGATAGCTGCGTCCTTCGCTCTCGATCACCGCCGCGCCGTCCATCAATTGCGAGAAACGCGCCCCATCCAGCGTCGCGGACATGGCAAGAATGCGCAGGTCAGGCCGCAACCCGCCTTGTGCATCCAGCGCGAGGGCCAGCCCGAAATCGCTGTCGAGGCTGCGCTCATGCACCTCGTCGAACAGCACCGCCGAAACGCCCGACAATTCAGGGTCGGACTGGATGCGATTGACGAAAATTCCCTCGGTCACGACCGTCACCCGCGTTGCAGCCGATCTTTTGCTGTCCATCCGCGTCGCATAGCCGAAGGTTTCGCCGGGCCGCTCCCCGGCCAGCGCCGCCATCCGCTCCGCAGCCGCGCGCGCCGCGATCCGGCGGGGGGAGAGGAGCAGAATTTCGCCGCTGCACCAGGGTTCGCCGAGCAGAGCGGGCGCGACCGCCGTAGTCTTGCCCGCGCCGGGCGGGGCGACCAGCACTGCGCAGGACGAGGTGCACAGCGCAGCGATCAGGTCGGGCAGCACCGCATCGATCGGAAGCGATTCGGACATTATCGCCCTCGCTGGTGCTGAGCGTGTCGAAGCACCGTTTTTCTTCTCTTCAAACGCGCGAATAAGGACCGCACTTCGACAAGCTCAGTGCCAACGGAAATGCCCAGCAGGCCCTCAGAAAGCGCGGGCGACCGCGAATTCGACCGCCTCGATCATCGCGTCCTTTGCGGCGCTCGCCGGAAACCCGCTGATCGAATCCATCGCGCGCTGGCCATAATGGCGGGCACGGGCAAGCGTATCGTCGACCGCGCGGGTTTCGCGCATCCGGGTGATTGCTTCGGCAAGGTCATCGTCGCTGTCGCGCCGTCCCTCGACCGCATCCTTCCAGAATTTGCGCGCTTCCTCGTCCCCGCGGGCATAAGCGAGGATCACGGGAAGCGTCATCTTGCCTTCGCGGAAATCGTCGCCCGCATCCTTGCCCATCGTGCCCGCATCGGACGTATAGTCGATCGCGTCATCGACGAGCTGGAACGCGATGCCCAGATTGCGGCCATAAGCGTCGAGCGCTGCCTCATCGGCTTCGCTGCGTTCGGCGACGACTGCGCCGATCCGGCAGGCAGCGGCGAACAAAGCCGCCGTTTTCGCGCCGATGATTTCCAGATAGCGTTCCTCGGACGTTTCGATCCGGCGAACCGCGGTCAGCTGATTGACCTCGCCCTCGGCGATCACGGCGGAGGCATTGGACAGGATTCGCAGCGCTTTCAGGCTGCCATCCTCGACCATCAGTTCGAAGCTGCGCGAAAACAGGAAATCGCCGACCAGCACGCTCGCCGAATTGCCCCAGATCAGGTTCGCGGTGCGCTTTCCCCGGCGCAGATCGGAACCGTCAACGACATCGTCATGGAGCAGCGTGGCGGTGTGGATGAACTCGACCGCTGCAGCCAGCTTGTGATGGCGCGTCCCCGAATAATCGAGCAATCGGGCGCTGGCGAGCGTCAGCATCGGACGAAGCCGCTTCCCCCCGCCCGCGATCAGATGCCCGGCAAGCTCCGGGATCAGCGGGATTTCCGACTGCATCCGGTCCAGAATGACATTGTTGACCAGATTCATATCGGTCGCGACGAGGCTGATCATCGGATCGAGCGTCGGTTTGTCGCTTGGGTCGAGGCGGAGAACGGTTGCGGTCATCGATTTGGCGATGTGGCGCGACCGCGCGATAAACGCAAGTGTTGCCGGGCGGTTTCGCTACGGATATGCGGCTTTTCGTAAATGCGTGGGAGCGACAGATGACCGAAGACGTGCTTGCACGCTATCGCCAGAGCATCGACAATATCGATGCGGCGCTGATCTATATGCTCGCCGAGCGGTTCAAGATCACGCAGGCGGTTGGCCGGTACAAGGCGGAAAACGGCCTTCCCCCCGCCGACCCGGGGCGTGAGGAGCGGCAGATCGAACGGCTGCGCAATCTTGCCGGCGATGCCGATCTCGATCCCGAATTCTCGGAAAAATTCCTGCGCTTCGTGATCGACGAAGTGATTCGCCACCATCAAAAGGCGCGCGAGGAATAATAGCGGTTCAGCGCCCAACGCGCGGCACGCCGGCCTCCGTCAGAAAGGTCGTGATTTCCTCTGCCCCATGTTCAGGCAAGGCGGTGATCGGCACCAGAACGAACATGATATCGGTTTGATAGAGCAGCAGAAGCTCGCTCGTTTCGCCCCATTTTATGAACCCGGTCCAATCATGATTGCCCACCGAGCGTGGCTGGCGAAGCTCGATCGAATCGGCATCCCATGACAGGCTGATCGCCTCCTGAAGGGCCTTGTGCTGTGCAAAATGGCGCTTCGCCAGACGCGGTATCTGCCATTTCCGGATCATCACGACCAAAAAGACGAACCCCCCGATTATCGCTGCGGCGATTACGAACGAGCGGAACGCTGCGATTCCCGAAACTCCGCCGATAAGCAGAAAGATCATGGTGTAAAGCACAATGGCCATGCCCACCGCGAACAGCGTGCGCGGTTTGCGCCAGGCGAGGCGATCGTTGAACCGGTACCCGGCTGCGAGATGTTCTGCCGTAAGATGATAGGTGGCCGTGCCGCTCATGATGTGGACACTAGCTCCTCTGCCATGCCCAGGTCTACCGAGACCAGCCGGCTCACCCCCTGTTCAACCATGGTGACACCGAACAGGCGGTGCATGCGGCTCATCGTCGCGGCATTGTGCGTCACGATCAGGTAGCGCGTGCGCGTTTCGCGGGTCATGCGGTCGAGCAGGTCGCAGAACCGGTCGATATTCGCATCGTCGAGCGGCGCATCGACCTCATCGAGCACGCAGATCGGGGCAGGGTTGGTGAGGAACAGGCCGAAGATCAGTGCGACGGCGGTCAGCGCCTGTTCGCCGCCCGATAAAAGCGTGAGCGACTGCAATTTCTTGCCCGGCGGCTGCGCCATGATCTCCAGCCCCGCCTCCAGCGGATCGTCCGAATCGACCAGTTGCAGGTGCGCTGATCCGCCGTTGAACAGCGTGGTGAACAGCCGCTGGAAATGCCCGTCCACTGCCTCGAATGCGGCGAGCAGGCGCTGGCGCCCTTCGCGGTTCAGCGTGCCGATCGACCCGCGCAGGCGGTTCACTGCCTGACCCAGTTCCTCGCGCTCGGCCAGATTGGTGGCGGAGGCGCTTTCCAGCGCCTGCAATTCGCTTTCGGCGACCAGATTGACCGGGCCGATTCGTTCGCGCTCCAGTGTCAGCTTCTCGTGCCGCGTCGATTCCTCTTTCGGACTGGCGACGCTCGCCGAATCGAACCCGGCTTTTTGCGGGAGCAGCGGCGGCGGGCATTCGAAGCGCTCGCCCGCGACCCGACCCATTTCCACCCGGCGCAGTTCCTGACTCTCTGCGCGCGCCGATGCGCCGGCGCGTCGTTCGCGCGCCTCGGCAAGCGCTTCGGCGGCGGTGCGGGCCTTTTCCTCGACGCTCCGTAGCGCTTCCTCTGCCTCGGCTTCGGCATGTGCTGACGCCTGTGCTTCGCTGGTGCCGCGTTCGACCGCCGCCCTGGCTGCGTCGATCCTGCCCCCGATCGCTTCGGGCTTGTCGGCCAGCGCTTCGCGTTCGCGCGCCAGTTCGGCCTCGCGCTTGTCGATCTCCGCTATCCGCCGGGTCGCTTCGCCCGCGCGCGACTTCCATCCCCGAATCTCGGCGGCGACCGCGCTTGCCCGTTCGCGCGCCTGCGCAAGATCGCGGTCGATCGACCGTCGGTCGGTGCGCGCCGATGCGACATCCGCGCGCTTGCTTTCGGCAAGCGCCGACAGCGTCCGCACCCGCTCCGCCATGGCGCTGCCATCGGGAAGCGCGGCGAGCGCCGCTTGCGCCGCGGCGAGCGCTTCGTCCGCCTCGTCCAGATCACGGCGGGTGCGCGCGCGCCGCTCGTCGAGATCGCTGCGCTGTGCCGCCAGCCGTTCGAGCGCCGCACTCGCGCGATCCTCTTCGCGCAGTGCTTCGCGTGCTGCCTTGTCCGCCGCATCGATCGCGGTGCGTGCGGCGCTCGCCTGCGCCCGCGCTTCGGCAAGGGTTTGCGCTGCCGCTTCGCGCGCCCGGTCGGCTGCCTCGACCGCAGCGATGGCTTGCGGAAGCGCCGCCTCGATCGCGCGCAGGCGGTTCAGCCGCTCCAGCCGCTCCGCCGCCGCCGCGCCGCCCGATTTCGCGACGAACCCGTCCCAGCGGCGCAGGTTTCCCGCGAGCGTCACCAGCCTTTGTCCCGGCGCGAGCATCTGCCCGGCATCGGTCTCAGCGACCAGCGACAAAGCGAGCCGCCGCGCCAGCGCTTCCGGTGCGGTGACATGGTCCGACAGCCTTTGCGTGCCCGCCGGCGGAGCAGGGTCGCTCGCGTGCAGCTCAGCCCCGCCCCAATGGCGCTCCGCCGCCGGGTCGAGGCCCGCTTCCAGATCGTCGCCCAGCGCCGCAGCCAGCGCGCGCTCATAACCCGGCGCGACGGTCAGCCGGTCGAGCACGCGATCCCGCTTGTCCTGCCGGGTCGCCTTAGTCAGCGCCGCCGCTTCGCTTTCCAGCGCGGCGCGTTCGGCATGCGCTGCGGCGCGCCCGGTCTGCGCTGCTTCCTGCCGGGCAAGCGCTTCGCCTTGCGCTGCATCGGCTGCGCCAAGCGCATCGCGTGCTGCCTCGCCCTTTGTCAGCGCATCGGCCCGACACCGGGCGGCAGTATCGCGCGCAGCTTCGAGCGGTGCGGCATCGCCCAGCGCGGCGATCTCCGCCGCCACCCGATCAGCATCGCGCTGCGCCCGGTCGCGCCGGTCGCGCGCGGCGGCAAGCGCAGCCTGCGCCACCCGCGCGTCGGCGCTTTCGCGCGCCTGCTCGGCCAGCGCCTGAGCGAGCGCCACTTCGGCATCGCGCGATTCGCGTTCGGCGCGGGCAAGCGCTGCATCCGCCTCCGGTATCCGGGTCGCGGCATCGGCGATCGCCTGATCGAGCTGCTTCGCCTCGGCCGTCAGGCGCGCAATGGCGGCGCTCGCATCCCTGGCGAGCTCGCCCTCACGTTCGCGGTCCGCCGCGATCCGCGCCTGTCCGGCATCGAGTTCGGCGAGCCGCCGCCTCACCGTATCGCGCTCGGTCTCCAGCACTTCCAGCCGGTGGCGCGCGGCATTGGCGGCATCACGCGCGGCAAATGCGGCGGAGCGCGCCTCGGCCAGCGCCTCGGCCGCCTGACGCTGATGCGCTGCGGCCGCTTCCTGCGCTTCGGCACGTTCGGCGACCAGCGAATCGGCGGCTTTCGCCTCGGCCTTCGCCACCTTTTCCGCTTCCGCAGCATCGCGCCAGCGCGCAAAGATCATCCGCCCTTCGGCAATCCGGATGTCGTCGGTCAGGCGGCGATATTTTTCCGCCTGCCGCGCCTGACGTTTCAGCGCGGCGGCGCGAGAGTCCTGATCAGCGATGATTTCGTCGAGCCGGGCGAGATTGGTCTCGGTCGCGCGCAGCCGCTGCTCGGCATCCCTGCGCCGGACATGCAGCCCGGCGATCCCGGCAGCCTCTTCGAGCATCTGCCGCCGTTGTTCGGGCTTGGCGGAGATCACCGCGCTGATCCGCCCCTGACTGACAAGGGCGGGCGAATGCGCGCCGGTCGCTGCATCGGCGAAGAGCAGCGCGACATCCTTTGCCCGGACATCGCGGCCGTTGATCCGATACGCGGAGCCCGCACCGCGTTCGATCCGGCGGACGATCTCGACTTCATCACCGTCGGTGCCGCCGACTTCCTCGGCAAGGATCGACACTTCGGCGAAATCGCGTTGCGGTCGGCGGCTGGTCCCGGCGAAGATCACATCCTCCATGCCCGAACCGCGCATGGATTTGGCGCTGTTCTCGCCCATCGCCCAGCGCAGCGCCTCCAGCAGGTTGGATTTGCCGCAGCCATTGGGACCGACCACGCCGGTCAGCCCCGGTTCGATGCGCAGGTCGGCGGGTTCGACAAAGCTTTTGAAGCCCGAAAGCCGCAGCCTCTTTATCTGCACCCGCGCATATCCTTATCGCGCGATCAGGCGCCTGCCGCCTTCAGCTTCGGCTCAAGCTGGTCCCAGGTGACGGCGTCCTCGACCTGCTTGCCGTTCAGGAAGAAGCTGGGCGTACCGCTGACGCCCATCTTCGCGGCTTCGCCCATCCGGTCGGCGAGCTTCTGGATCGTGCCCTTGTCGGCAAGGCAGGCGCGCGCCTTTTCGGCGGTCATGCCGCGCTTCTGCATGAAGTCGATCACGTCCATCTTCTGCGCCAGCATCAGGGCGATGGCGTTCGAATCCATTGACTGGATCGAATTTTTCTCCGCCTCCGACATATTGGTGAATTTGTCGGCAAATTCGGGCTGTGCCTGGAACATCTGCTCCAGAATCGGGAAAAAGGCGTCGCCGGACACGCATTCGCCGAGGATCGTGGTCGGCAGGTCGAGCGCGCCATGGACGAGATAATCGCGGAATTCGAAGCTCACTTTGCCGCTGTTCACATAATTGCTGATCAGGGGGTCAAAGCCGTCCTGTTCGAATTTGCGGCAGGTCGGGCACATGCGCGATCCATATTCGATCAGCTTGATCGGCGCATCGGGATTGCCCATCCGCATGCCGAGATCGGTCGCGCTGACCACGTCGCGCCACTGTTTGCCCTCGGGCGGCTTCACTGCAGCGACCGGCGCTGCGGCAGTGTCGGACGCGGCATTGCCGTTCGCCTCGCCGCTACCCGAACATGCCGCCAACAGCATCAGCGGCGCGGCCAGAATCCAGAAACGCATCGAACCTAATCTCCTGAACAAGTCGGAATGTGGATGTTAGCGGGAAAGCGCCGCCTCAAGCCGCTTTTGCACCGTCGGCCAGTCATTGGCGTCAAGCAGGGTGCCGTTGATCGCGAAGCTGGGCGTGCCTTCGATTTTCTTCCAGCTGTCCATCGCCGAGGATTGCAGCGTCGACAGCGCCTGCTGATCGCCAAGGCAGGCGGTATAAGCGGCAGCGTCGATCCCGCCGGTCTTCGCAATGTCGGCAAGCCCCGCCGCTGCTGCCACCGCTGCGATATCGCCGCTCTTCGCGGTGGCCATATCGGTATAGAAAGCGGGAACGCGCCGCGCGGCGTTATACAGATCCTCATGGCCGGCAAAAAACGCATGGTGCAGCGTCAGTGCGTGGGCGGGCGCGGCGCAGCGCACCAGCATCGCCTCGGCAATGTCGAGCGGGTCGCGCACCGCAGGGATCAGGCGGACGCGAAGCACGCCCTTTGCCGCCATATCCTCGATCGCGGGGCCTGCTTCTGCATTGAAATGCGCGCAATGCGGGCAGGTATAGCTCAGATATTCATCGAACGTCACCGAAGCGGCGGGATTGCCGAGGACGAGGTCGACCCCCTCCTGCGACACTGCCGGGGCCTTTGCCGCCTCCTGCGCAAGGGCAGGGGCACCGAACGTAAGCAGGAGGGCAAACAGCGCGAGCAACAGGCGCATCAACTGATCTTTCCTAAATGGGGGATGTTCACCACCGGCCGCTCGACGCTGAGCGCCAGTGCGCCCAGCACTTCGCGAAGCTCAGGATCGGCGATCGTCCGCAATCCCTCGCCGAGTTCGGAATGGGCCTGCGGCACCGGAGCGGCGCGCGGGCGATGCTTTGCCCGCGCGACCACGCCCTGCCGGAACTGGACCCGGGCGACGGCGGGATAGCCGAAAAAGCGGTTCACCCGCTCGATAATTTCGGGCGCGATATGCTGCATCATCGTCACATGCGCGCTGGCGACGGTCAGGCTCAGCACCCCTTCGGTGCGTTCGCCGCGCGGAAAGCGGATCGATTCGGGTGCAGAAACACGGGCATAGCGCTCCCCGACGATTTCGGGCCAGCGGCTGACGATCGCGCTCTGGACAAAGCCATAGCGGCGAAATGCCGCGCGGCCGACGCCGGGCAGCAGGTCCGACAGTGCGCGCGCATGGCCGTATCGCCGGTCACCGGCGACAGTTTTTCCCGAATTTGTCTTTGCGCTCTTCGTCATCGCGATTCTCCATGCCATAGGCAGCGCGTGCCCGCCAAGCTTCCTTCGACGATCGCCGCGCTTCTTCTCAAATGGTATGACCGCCATGCGCGCGTCCTGCCCTGGCGCAGCCCGCCCGGCGCGCCGCGCGGCGACCCCTATCGCATCTGGCTGTCCGAGGTGATGCTGCAACAAACGCAGGTCGCGACGGTGAAGCCTTATTTCGAAACTTTCACCCGCCGCTGGCCCGATTTCGCTGCGCTCGCGGCGGCGGAGGATGCGGATGTGATGGCGGCATGGGCGGGGCTTGGCTATTATGCCCGTGCGCGCAACATGCTCGCCTGCGCGCGCGCAGTCGCGAACGACCATGGCGGGCGGCTGCCCGATAGCGAGGCGGCGCTGCGCGCGCTTCCCGGCGTGGGGGACTATACTGCCGCTGCCGTCGCCGCGATCGCGTTCGGCAGGCGCGCGGTGGTGGTCGATGCCAATGTCGAACGGGTGGTAGCTCGCCTTGCCGCGCTCGAAACGCCCTTGCCGCGCGCAAAGCCGGAGATACGCGCGCTAACCGACACGATCACGCCCGATGACCGGGCGGGCGATTTCGCGCAGGCGATGATGGATCTCGGCGCGACGATCTGCACTGCGCGCTCGCCGCGCTGCCTGTTATGTCCGCTCAGCGGCGCTTGTGCCGCTGAGCGGAGCGGCGAGCCCGAAAGCTGGCCCCGGCGCGAGCGCAAGCGCGCCCGCCCGCATCGCCGGGCGACATTCTTCTGGCTGCGGCGCGGCGATTCGGTGCTGCTCGTGCGCCGTCCGGAAAAGGGCATGCTGGGCGGCATGCGCGCGCTGCCCACCGGCCCCTGGCAGGATGATGCGCCCGGACTTGCCGGTGCGCCGGTCGATGCCGAATGGGTGATGACCGAAAGGATCGTTCAGCATGGCTTCACCCATTTTACCCTTGAGGCTGTGCTTGCGGCATCCGATGTCACGGGGCACATCGGGGACAATGTCGGGGAATGGTGGCCGATAGCCGATCTGGAGTCGGCCGGGCTGCCCACCGTGTTCGCAAAGGCGGCCAGGATCATGAAGGAAACAAGATGGTGAACATTCGGCTCGGACTTGCACTGGCGGCGATGGTCGCGATCGCGCCCGGCGCAGCGCTTGCCGAACAGGGAAAGACACCGGCGCCCCAGACGCATGAGGGCGTTTCGGCAAAGGCGATCGAGCTGCCGCGTACCGCTGCCTTTGCCAAGCAATTCGTCAATGACGACCGGGCTCCGGGGATCGTCATCGCGGTCGGCGCGGACGGCGATGCGCCGACGTTCGTGACCGAAGGCCGGATCGCCGATGACAGCGACACGGCGGCGACTCCCGATACCTTGTGGCGCGTCTATTCGATGACCAAGCCGATCACCGCGATGGCGGCGATGACGCTGATCGAGGACGGCAAAATGTCGCTCGACCAGCCGGTGAGCGATTTCATTCCGGCCTTTAAGGATATGAAGGTGCTCGTCGCGCCCGATACCGACAGTCTGGAAACGCGCCCGGCAAAGCGGCAGATGACGATCCGCAACCTGCTCACGCACACGGCGGGGCTCGGCTATTCGATCGTGACCAAGGGCGCGCTGCTGAAGGAATATGAAAAGAACGGCATTCTCCCCGCAACGCTCAGCCGGGGATATGAACAGGGGGTGCGCGCGACTCGTCCGGCCTCGCTGGAGGAATTCGCCGACCGCCTCGCCAAATTGCCGCTGATCGCAGATCCGGGGACGAAATGGAGCTATTCGATCGGGCTCGACCTGATGGGCCGGGTGATCGAAGTAGCGAGCGGCATGCCGTTCGACCGCTATGTCCAGACGCGGATTCTCACCCCGCTCAAAATGGAATCGACCTATTGGACGGTCCCCGCCGATCAGAAGGCGCGGCTCGCCACCAATTATATCTGGATGGGCGACAGCCGTGTGGCGGTCGATCCCGGTGCCAATTCGGTCTTTCTCGATCCGCCCAGCTTTCCTTATGGCGGGGCGGGGTTGGTCATGTCGGCGCGCGATTACGACCGGTTCCTCCACATGCTGCAAAATGGCGGCACGCTCGACGGGGCGCAGGTGATGAAGCCCGAAACGGTGAAGCTCGCAATGTCGAACCTGCTTCCGCAAGGCGTCACCTATTCCAGCGTCGATGGCGCGACCGGCGGATCGGCGGGTCCGAAAACCGGCTATGGCGCGGGCGGTTCGGTCTATCTGGAGGATGTGCCCGGCGGGCCGGGCAAGGGCACCTATGGCTGGGGCGGCGCTGCCGGTACGATCGCCTGGGTTGACCCTGAAAAGCAGGTGCGTGGCACGGTGATGGTCAATTATATCCCGGCCGACAAATGGCCGCTGCGGCGCGAGATCGTCTCACGCGTCTACGCCGATCTCGGCAAATGATCGAAACCGGTTTTACCGGCGGGACGCTCGACCGCGCCGATCATGTCCGCACCGATGCTGCGGCGTATGCGGCGGCACTGCGCCACCCGGACGCGCGGCTGTTGCAGATGGACGGGCTGGCGGCGCTGATCCATCCCGACGGCGCGCTGCGCTGGGAGGCGCTTGGTGACGCGGGCGAAGGCGACGATCTCGTCCTGCTGGGCTTTGCCGGGGAGGTGCCGCATTTCGTCGCGGTCCCGCCGGGGATGCCCGATGGCGGCAATATGTTCGAGATCATGCGCGCGGTCGCCGCGATGCCGCGCGCCGATATGGCGCATTATGCCGCGGCGCGCAGCCTTGTTTCCTGGCATGCGCGCCATCGCTTTTGCGCGATGTGCGGCGGTCCGACGCATCCCATCCGTGCGGGATGGGCGCGGCTGTGCGATTCGTGCGGCACCGAACATTATCCGCGCACCGACCCGGTTGTCATCATGATCGCGCAGCATGACGGCCGCGCGCTGCTGGGGCGTCAGGCAAGCTGGCCCGAGAGGCGCTATTCGGCGCTGGCAGGATTTCTGGAGGTCGGCGAATCGATCGAGGAAGCGGTTGCGCGCGAAACGCTGGAAGAGGCCGGAATCGCGTTGTCGCGCGTGCGCTATATCGCCAGCCAGCCCTGGCCCTTTCCTTCCTCGCTGATGATCGCGTGCATCGGCGATGCCGTCGCCGACACGATTACGGTCGACACCAACGAACTGGAGGATGCCCGCTGGTTCACGCGTGACGAGGTACGCGCCGCGCTTGCCGGGGAGGAGCGCGCCGCGTTCCTGCCGCCGCCGCCGCACGCCATTGCGCATGCGTTGTTGACGGCATGGTTGGAGGAAGAGCCGGGCTGAGACCTAATCGCCGCCGCGCTTGCGCGCGCGCGGATAGGTGCCGAGCAGCCGCACCCATTTCGTTTGAAAGCGAAGTTCTTCCAGCGCGCGATCCAGCGCGGCATCGCCGGGGCCACCTTCGACATCGCAATAGAATTCGGACGCGGCGAAACTGCCCTCGCGCTGATAGCTTTCCAGCTTGGTGAGATTGATGCCGTTCGTCGCGAACCCGCCCAGCGCTTTGTAGAGCGCGGCGGGCACATTCTTCACCGCGAACATCAATGTCGTCATCATCGGCGTGTCTGCCGCTGCCGGAACGGCTTCGCGCGCGAGCACGACGAAGCGCGTGGTATTATGATCGGCATCGGCGATGCTCGCTTCGTGCAGGGTCAGGCCGTATAATTCCGCCGCCATCGGCGGGGCGAGCGCGGCGATTTCGGGATCGTCCATTTCGCGCACCCGTGCGGCCGCCCCGGCGGTGTCGGGATAGGCAAGCGCCGAAATCCCCTGCCCGGCGAGCCAGTGGCGGCATTGCCCCAAAGCCTGTTCATGGCTGATCGCCTGACGAATCCGCGCGCGTTCGCCGATGCTCATCATCGCGTGGCGGATCGGCAGGAAATATTCGCCGATAATCACCAGCCCCGATTCGGGCAGCAGAAAATGCATATCGGCGACGCGGCCATGCTGCGAATTTTCGATCGGGATGATCGCGCGATCGGCCCGGCCTTCGCGCACCGCGTCGATCGCATCGCCGAATCCGAAACAGGGAAGCGGCAGGCAGTCGGGAAAGGCGCCGAGTGCCGCAATGTGCGAATTCGCGCCGGGCGCGCCCTGATAGGCGACCGCTTTTTCGGGCGCTGCCAGCGCCGCTTCTGTCATGCGCGCGATCAGGGGCTGCGCGGGGCCGGGAAATTGTTGCATGGGACGCGCGAAGTAGATCGCCGTACGGCTCTAGGCAAGCATGGCTTGCGGTGGCAGGGTAGCGTCAATAGAAGACGCAATACCTGAGACGGCTCAAAGCATCGGCGGGGGCAATGGATAATCGAACGAATACAATTGCGGGGTGGGTGCTGGCAGCCTGTGTGGCGGCGCTGGGACTTTCGATCGTCGGCGGCATGATTTTTCTGGGGCATTCAGAGCCGGAGAAGTTCGGCTATCCGGTGGAAGGTGTCGAAACCGGCGGCGATTCGGGGCCGCAGGTCGCCCCGATCGCGACGCGGCTCGCCGCCGCTGACGCCGCTGCGGGTGAAAAGGTGTTCAACAAATGCACCGCCTGCCACACCGTGGCGCAAGGCGCGCCCAACGGCATCGGCCCCAATCTGTGGGGAACGGTGGGTGAGGAAATCGGCCACGGCAAGCGCGGCTTTGCCTTTTCCGATGCGCTCGCATCGCATGGCGGCAAATGGACCTTTGAAAATCTCGACGAATGGCTGATGTCACCGCGCAAATTCGCGCCGGGCACGAAGATGACCTTTGCCGGGCTGTCCGATCCGCAGGATCGCGCCGATGTGATCCTCTATCTCAATCAGCACGGCTCCAACCTGCCGCTCCCCGCCCCGCCGCCGCCGGGCGCGACCGGCGGCGACAATGCGGGCGCGGCGGCAGCGAATGAGGGCGCGGCGAACGAAACCGGCGCGCAGGAGAACGCGGTCGAACTCAACATGCCGCCCGCTAAGACGGGGCAGCAGCCCACGCCCGACCGGTAAGCGCCGGGCCGTGCCGGGGTCGTCGCTTATGCGGCGGGCCCTGGCGGGGCGGGGCGGGGCAGTGCGCAGAGCCATCCGTTTTACGCGGCGGCTCCGCCGGATAGGGCAGCGACGCCTTCCCCGTTCGTGTCGAGCGAAATCGAGACACGTAGCGCGATCCCGGGCGGTGCCCCTTCGCGCCCTCCGCCTTCCTCAGGCGGCGCGCGCCACCGGCGGGGTTTCGTCCTTGCGCAGGGTCAGCACCTCGACCCCGTCACGGGTCACCGCGACCGTATGTTCGAACTGCGCTGAGAGCTTCCCGTCCTTCGTCGCGACGGTCCAGCCGTCATCGCGGGTGACGACCCGTCGGCTGCCCTGATTGACCATCGGTTCGATCGTGAAGACCATGCCTTCGCGCAACTGCACGGCTTGCCCGCGATGGCCGAAATTCAACACCTGCGGCTCTTCGTGCATTTCGCGCCCGATGCCGTGGCCGCAATATTCGCGCACCACGGAACATCCGTTGCGCCGCGCATAGCGTTCGATGGCAAAGCCGATATCGCCCAGATGCGCACCCGGCCGGACTTCGCCGATGCCGCGCCACATCGCATTCTGCGCGATCTGGACGATCCGTCGGGCGGCAGGCGCGACGTCACCCACCAGATAGGTCTTGCTCGAATCGGCGATATAGCCGTTCTTTTCCAGCGTGATATCGAGATTGATGATGTCGCCGTCGCGAATCACGACATCATTGTCGGGCACGCCATGGCAGACCACATCGTTGATCGAACAATTGAGCACATAGGCAAAGCCATATTGCCCCTTGCTCGCGGGGCGCGAGGCAAGGTCATGCGTGATGAAGCGCTCGACCAGATCGTTGACCGCCATGGTCGACCGCCCGGCAAGGTCGACGCGATCGAGCATTTCGAACACGCTGGCGAGCAGCCGGCCCGATTGCCGCATCAGCGCGATTTCGTCCGGGGTCTTTACCATGTCAGGCCGCCGCGCGATCGGGCATGCGGACCTCAGCGCGGTCGAGCTCGCGCCGGACCAGATCGTTGAACGACAATTGCGGATTGGCCTCGGCGAGCATGCCGATCCTGATCCAGAATTCGGCCTGCGCATTGATCGAGCGGCACATCACCCCGCTCGCCTTGCGCACTTCCTCATGCAATTCGTCCCCGATCTTTACGATGCCCATCCGCGCGCTCCGAATATATGAATATATGAACCATATATGATTCGTATATCGGCGGGTCAACGGGCCGCAGCAGCCTCAACCCGACGGGGCCGGTCCGGTAAAGCCCGACAGCAGCATCCGCGCTGCCTCGCGCGCATGCGATGCCAGCGCGTCACCGGCCAGTTCGCCCGCGGTCCAGAAGGAGAGTACGCCGCGAAAGGCGAAAGCGAGCTGGCGCGGCAACGCATCCAGCGCTGCCTGCCGCCGCGCAGGGGCAAGGCCTTCGCCATCGCCGAGCGCGAGCGACCACAGCATCGTCGAATGGTGCAGCACATCGCCGCCCCCTGCGGTGCCGACCCAGCTCATCACCGCGCGGTTGATCGCCGGTTCCTCGATCATGACTGCCACGGCGATATCGATCGCCAGCAATATCCGGTCCTGCGCATTGCGCGGCGCGGGTGCGGCAGTGAACCGGCGGCTCATCGTGTCGATCCGGCGCTTCGAAAGCGCGTGCATGATCGCCGCCTTGCTGCCGAACTGATTGAACGGTGTCGCAAAACTGACCCCCGCCTCGGCGGCAAGCTGGCGCATCGAAAAATCCGCCTTGCCGTCGCGCAGGAGCGTTTCGGCGGCGTCGAGCACGCGATGGCGAAGCGGCTCACCGCGAAGCCCGCCCGATTCGGTGTTGCTGTTTGTCATAGCGCTATCTATATCATGATATAGTTATACATCATTTCCGAGGTAGACCATGACCAGCGCCAGCCCCAAAACTTTTCTCATCACCGGCGTCAGTTCGGGCCTCGGCCGCGCCTTTGCCGAAGCCGCGCTGGAGGCGGGGCACAGCGTCGTCGGCACCGTTCGCCGCGAAAGCGATGCCGATGCCTTTGCTGCTATGGCCGGGGGGCGGGCGCATCCGCTACTCCTCGATGTTACCGACTATGACGCGGTTCCGGACGCGGTTGCCGATGCGCAAAAGCGCGTCGGGCCGGTCGACGTGCTGGTGAACAATGCTGGCTATGGGCATGAGGGGATTATGGAGGAATCGTCGATGGACGATCTCCAGCGCCAGTTCGCCGCGAATGTCTTCGGCGCGGTCGCGATGACGAAGGCGGCCCTGCCGACGATGCGCGAGCGGCGGCGCGGGCATATCGTCAACGTCACGTCGATGGGCGGCTTCATCACCATGCCGGGGATCAGCTTCTATTGCGGCAGCAAATTCGCGCTGGAGGGGATCAGCGAGGCGCTGGGCAAGGAAGTGGCGTCGTTCGGCATCCGGGTGACGGCGCTCGCACCGGGCCAGTTCCGCACCGACTGGGCAGGCCGGTCGATGGACCGCACCGCGCGCAGCATCGCCGATTATGATTCGGTGATGGGCCCGATTCGCGCAGGGCGGCAGCAGAAAAGCGGGCAGCAGCCCGGCGATCCGGCGAAAGCGGCGCGCGCGCTGCTCACCCTCGTCGATTCGCCCGAGCCGCCGGTGCGGTTGTTTCTCGGCGACGATGCGCTCGGCCTGGTCGGGACAAAGCTCGATTCAATGCGCGCGGAACTGGCCGAGTGGGAGGCGCTGTCGCGATCGACGGGCTTTGCCGCCTGACCGGTGAAGGGCGATGGCGCGGCGAAACAAACCGCCGCGCCATGGCGATCAGTCGAGCTTGACCCCGTCGCGGTTGCGATAGAAATCGCGGATCAGCTCCCAGCCTTCTTCCGCCGTTTCGACGAAATGGAACAGGTTGAGGTCGCGCGGGGAGATCACGCCTTCCTCGCACAGCGCCTCGAAATTGATCACGCGGTTCCAGAATTCCTTGCCATAGAACAGCACCGGCATCGGATCGATCTTGCCCGTCTGGATCAGCGTCAGCAGCTCGAAACTCTCATCGAACGTCCCGAACCCGCCGGGGAAAACGGCAACCGCGCGCGCGTGCAGCAGGAAGTGCATCTTGCGCAGCGCGAAATAATGGAACTGCATCGACAGCGACGGCGTCACATAGGGATTGGGCGCCTGTTCGTGCGGCAGGACGATGTTCAGCCCGATCGATTCGGCGCCGACATCGGCGGCACCGCGATTGGCCGCTTCCATGATCGAAGGGCCGCCGCCTGAGCAGACGACGAAATGACGCTTGCCATCCTCGTCGCGCGGAAACTTCCCGGCGATCCGGCCGAGCTCGCGCGCGACTTCATAATATTTCGATTTCTCGATCAGCCGCTCGGCGATCCGCTTCGCCCGGTCATCCTCGGCAAGGTCGAGCAGCGCCTGCGCCTTTTCGGGCTCAGGGATTCGCGCCGACCCATACATGACCAGCGTCGAGCCGATATTCGCTTCGTCCATGATGAGCTGCGGTTTGAGCAGCTCCAGCTGGAAGCGCACCGGGCGCAGATCCTCGCGCAGCAGGAAATCCATGTCCTGAAAGGCAAGGCGATAGGCCGGATCTTCGGTCTGCGGCGTATGGCCATGGGTGCGGGCGGTTTCGGCCTCCTGCTGCGCGGGGCGGAAAACGCGGGACGGTACTTTGGGTTCGCTCATTGCCCCGGCCTTAGCGGATCGGGCGGGCGGCGCAACCCGGCGCTTTCCCTATCGGCAGAAGGTGCCGCCGCCCATATCCATGTGGAAATGGTTGTAATGTGCTGAATTATAATCGGGGCTGAGCACCGTGCGGAACCGCTTGCACGCCGAACGGTGAATGATTTCCATGAACCGGCGGATTTGCGGGTCGCTGGAATTCCAGTCCTTTTCGATCGTGATGTGCCGCCCGTCCGCCAGCGTGAATCCCGATATATCGACCGCATTGGCGCTCGCATGTTCGGACCGCTTCGTCGAATAGGCCGCATTGCCGCGAATATTGCGACAGGCATAGGTGCCGAAAGTTTCGACCCGCACGACATCGCTGCCCAATATCTGGATCGCTGCCGGGCGGACGCCATGGGTGATCCAGCCAGTGAATTTGTCGGCAAGGCCGCAGCGCATCGCCTTGATCCCTGTCACCGGCACGCCGATGTCGAGCAGCTGCACCGCGCCGTTAATCGAACATCCGCCCCCGAAATCGCGGTCGGGGAGCGATCGGAAACTATATCCGGCGCGCGTCAGATTGGCCTCGCACTGCCGGGTCTCGCGGCTCGTCGGGGCGCTGGGCGCAGGGCGCGCGCTTTGCCGCGCCGATTGCCGCGGCGTTGGCCGGTCTCCGCCTCCGCCGAAGATACAGGCGGCGAGCAGGCAGGGGAGCAGCAGGGCGGGCAACAGGCGAACAAGGACACGCATGGCCCTTTCATACCGCAGCCGATGCGAATTGCACCCTCGGCCCGCCTTGTTTCGGTGAAACGCAGCTTGACAGCGACTGGCGGCACGTTAGGGCCGTCGACGGGCCACGCTGTCCCAACGCAGCGCGTGCTCTCTGTAAGGAGAGATACATGACCGATTTGACTGCCGCCGACGCCACAACTGCGTCCGCAAAGCCCGCCACCAAAGCGGCGCGCCCCCATTTTTCCTCCGGACCCTGTGCCAAGCCGCCCGGCTGGTCGCCTGAAAAACTGGCGACGGAAGTGCTCGGCCGCTCGCATCGTTCGAAACTCGGAAAGGCGCGGTTGCAGTGCGCGATCGATCTGACCCGCGAAATTCTCGGCGTTCCCGATACGCACCGGATCGGCATCGTTCCGGCGAGCGACACCGGCGCCGTCGAAATGGCGATGTGGTCGATGCTGGGTCAGCGCCCCGTCACCACGCTTGCATGGGAAAGCTTTGGTGAGGGCTGGGTCACCGATGCGGTAAAGCAGCTAAAGATCGAACCGATCGTCAAAAAGGCCGGCTATGGCGAGATCGTCGATCTGGCCGAAGTCGATCAGAGCCATGATGTCATCTTTACGTGGAATGGCACGACCAGCGGCGTTCGCGTACCCAATGGCGACTGGATTCGCGACGATCGTGAGGGGCTGACCTTCGCCGATGCGACCAGCGCAGTGTTTGCGATGGAGCTTCCCTGGGACAAGCTCGATGTCACCACCTTCTCCTGGCAGAAGGTGATGGGCGGCGAGGGCGGCCATGGCGTCCTGATCCTCGGCCCCCGCGCGGTCGAACGGCTCGAAAGCTATACGCCCGCATGGCCGCTGCCGAAGATTTTCCGCATGACTAAAAGCGGGAAACTGATCGAAGGTATCTTCAAGGGCGAAACGATCAACACGCCCTCCATGCTGGCGGTCGAGGATTATATCTTCGCGCTCGAATGGGCGAAATCGGTCGGCGGGCTTAATGGCCTGATCGCGCGTTCGACGGCCAATGCCACCGCGCTCGGCCGGATCGTCGAGGAACGCGACTGGCTCGACCATCTCCCCGCCGATCCGGCGATCCGTTCGAACACCAGCGTCTGCCTGAAGCTCGTCACCGATGCCGATAGTGACGCACAGGCGGCAGCGATCAAGAAAATGGCCGCGCTGCTCGAAGCCGAAGATGCCGCGTACGACATTGCGGGCTATCGCGATGCGCCGCCGGGGCTGCGCATCTGGTGCGGCGCGACTGTCGACACTGCCGATATCGAAACGCTCGGCCCCTGGCTCGACTGGGCCTGGGAACAGGCAAAGCCCGCTTAAACGCCATTAATGCGTCGCCCCGGCGTCAGGCCGGGGCCGCCCCGTTTCGAATTCCCAATATATCGGCCCCGGCCTGCGCCGGGGCGACGAAGGAGGCAACTATGCCCAAAGTCCTTATTTCCGACAAAATGGACCCCAAAGCCGCCGAGATTTTCCGTTCGCGCGGGGTCGAGGTCGATGAAATCACCGGCAAGACGCCCGAAGAGCTGAAAGCGATCATCGGCAACTATGACGGCCTTGCCATTCGCAGCTCGACCAAGGTGACGCAGGAAATCCTCGATGCCGCGACCAATCTGAAGGTGGTTGGCCGCGCCGGGATCGGCGTCGACAATGTCGACATTCCCGCCGCATCTTCGCGCGGTGTCGTGGTGATGAACACGCCGTTCGGCAATTCGATCACCACCGCCGAACATGCCATCGCGCTGATGTTCGCGCTTGCCCGCCAGCTGCCGGAGGCGGATGCTTCGACGCAGCAGGGCAAGTGGGAAAAGAACCGGTTCATGGGGGTCGAACTGACCGCCAAGACGCTGGGCCTGATCGGTGCGGGCAATATCGGTTCAATCGTTGCCGAACGCGCGCTCGGCCTTCGCATGAAGGTCGTGGCCTATGATCCGTTCCTTACCGAAGAGCGCGCCATCGAAATGGGCGTCGAAAAGGTCGATCTCGATACGCTGCTCGCCCGCGCCGATTTCATCACGCTGCACACGCCGCTGACCGATCAGACGCGCAATATCCTGTCGAAGGAAAATCTCGCCAAGACGAAGAAGGGCGTTCGCATCATCAATTGCGCACGCGGCGGTCTGGTCGATGAGGCGGCGCTGAAGGAAGGGCTCGATTCGGGCCATATCGCCGGTGCGGCACTCGACGTGTTCGTCACCGAACCGGCGAAGGAAAGCCCGCTGTTCGGCACGCCCAACTTCATCTCGACCCCGCATCTCGGCGCATCGACGACCGAGGCGCAGGTCAATGTCGCGATTCAGGTCGCCGAACAGATGAGCGACTTCCTGCTGTCGGGCGGCGTCACCAACGCGCTCAACATGCCCAGCCTGTCGGCGGAAGAGGCACCGCGCCTCAAACCCTATATGGCGCTTGCCGAAAAACTGGGTTCGCTGGTAGGTCAGCTTGCGCATGGCGCATTGCAGGGCGTTTCGATCGAGGCGGAGGGCGATGCCGCCGCGCTCAATCAGAAGCCGATCACCGGTGCGGTGCTCGCCGGGCTGATGCGCGCGTATACCGACACGGTGAACATGGTGAACGCGCCGTTCCTCGCCAAGGAGCGCGGCCTTGACGTGCGTGAGGTGCGCCATGATCGCGAGGGCGATTATCACACGCTGCTGCGCGTCACCGTGCGGACAAGGGACGGCGAGCGCTCGGTCGCGGGCACGCTGTTCGGCGATAACAAGCCGCGTCTGGTCGAACTGTTCGGCATTCAGGTGGAGGCCGATCTCGCGGGCCATATGCTCTATGTCGTGAATGCGGATCAGCCCGGCTTTATCGGCCGCCTCGGCTCGCTGCTCGGCGAAAAGGGCGTCAATATCGGCACCTTCCATCTGGGACGTCGTGAAGCGGGCGGCGAAGCCATCCTGCTCCTTTCGGTCGATGGAGAGATGGACAAGGCGTTCCTTGATACCGTACGCGCGCTTCCCGGCGTGAAGACGGCGATGGCGCTGGAGTTCTGACGAAAGGCTGACATGCAAAAAGGGATCGACCGGTGAGCGGCGGATTGCTGCCCGAAGGTTTTCATGACCGGCTGCCGCCGATGGCGGGCGCTGCGTCGCGGCTGGAACGCGCGGTGCTCGATGTCGCGCACGGCCATGGCTATGAACAGGTCGATCCCCCGCTTGCCGAGTTCGAGGACAGTTTCGCCGCGCGGCTGAAATCGGGAAGCGCGCGCGACGCGGTGCGCTTCGTCGATCCGGTGTCGCAGCGAACGCTCGCCATCCGGCCCGATATGACCGCGCAGATCGGGCGGATCGCCGCCACGCGCATGGGCCATCATCCGCGGCCTGTCCGTCTGTCTTATGCCGGGCCGGTGCTCAAATTGCGCGCAACCGAGCTCAAGCCCGAACGCGCGCAGCGCCAGATCGGGGTCGAGCTGATCGGCCTCGATTCGGTCGCCGCCGCGCGCGAAGTGGTGACGCTCGCGGTCGAGGCGCTCCGCGCTGCCGGTGTCGAGGACGGGATCGCCATCGACTTCACATTGCCTGACCTGATCGACATCATGGCGGCGGACACGCTCACCGCCGCCGATTTCGCCGCGCTGCGCGACCGGCTGGATGCGAAGGACGCCGCCGGGGTTGCCGCTATCGATGCGTCCTATCTGCCGCTGATCGCGGCGGCGGGGCCGTTCGAACCGGCCATGGCGAAGCTGCGGGCAATATCGGGCGATGCGCTGGCAAGCCGCCTCGACGGGCTCGCGGCAATTGCGGAGGGGCTGGGCGGCGATGTCGCGGTCACGCTCGATCCGACCGAGCGGCATGGCTTCGAATATCAACGCTGGTTCGGGTTTTCGCTGTTCCTGTCGGGCGGGCGCGGCCCGATCGGGCGGGGCGGCGCCTATACGATTCTGCGTGGCGACTGCAGCGAAGAGCCTGCGGTCGGATTCTCGCTCTATGCCGATGCCATATTGGCGCTTGGCGTCGGGCAGGACGAACGCCGCCGCCTGTTCCTGCCGATCGGCACCGATCCGGCCCGTGCCGCCGAACTGCGCGCGGCGGGGTGGGTCACGGTGCAGGCGCTTGACGGCGACGACACGCCGGAGGCGCAATTATGCACGCATGCGCTACGCAGCGGCGAACCGGCAGCGGTGAACCGCTGAACCGCGCCGCGAAAAAAGATCGCCGTTTCGCTGAACTGTCATTTTCGGCTAAGAACCTGTTTACCCTGTTCTGACAGGACACCGCCCATGCAAGCGCTGCTGACCCTGCTGGAACCCCGCGCCGATCCGGCCACGACCGCGGAGCCTTCGGCGCCGCCCGACTGGATCACCCGCGCGGAATGCTCCCATCCGTTCGTGATGGAAGACACGCCCCTGATCGAGGCCGCCGAACATTTCCGGGTTGAGAGCGATTTGCGCATCCTGCCGGTGCTCGACAGCCAGCGGCGCCCGGTCGGGGCCATTTACGACTCGGACGTTCGCCGTATGCTGCTCAGCCCGTTCGGTCATGCACTGATGCGTAACCCCGCTTACGGTTCGGCACCGGGCAGCCTCGTCAAACCCTGCCCGGCGGCGGAGGCGACGCTTCCGCTTTCCGGCCTGATCGATCTCTATCGCCGCGCGCGGGGAAGCGACGGCATGATCCTGACGCTGAACGGCGAATTTTGGGCGGTCGTCGCGAACCGGCGCCTGTTGTATCTCACCGCCGAACAGGAACTGACACGGGTGCGCGCCCGTGCCGAGCGTGGCCAGCGCGTCGAAACGGCGAGTTGCGGCTTTGAGCGACACGTGGAGATACTCGCGGAAGAGCTTGTCCGGTTGTCGGCGCAAATGCACGACAATGCGAGCGCAACGGCGCAGCGTGCCGGGCTGCTGGGCGAAAGCGCATCGTCGGTCGCAGCCGCCGGGGCGCAGAGCCGCGCCAATCTCGCCGAGATCGAGGCCGATGGTCAGCATCTTGCCCGCGCGCTTTCGGATATCGCAACCAACACGCGTGAAGCGCGCGAGGCGGCCGAGGCCGCGACGGCGCTTGTCGCCCGCGTGACCGAACGCGCCGAAGATCTCACCCGATCGGCCCAGTCGATCGACACCGTGATTGCGATGATCGGCGATATCGCACGTCAGGTGAACCTGCTGTCGCTCAACGCCACGATCGAAGCGGCACGGGCGGGCGATGCGGGGCTGGGCTTTCGCGTCGTCGCCAACGAGATCAAGCAATTGTCGAATCAGACGAGCCGGGCGGCCTCGACCATCGTCACCCATGTCGATTCGATTCGCGGATCGGTTGCGGCGGTATCCTCCGCCAATGCTGATGTCGAAGCAGCGTTCGAACGGATCAGCCGATATAGCGAGAAAATCGAACGGTCGGTGGTGGCGGAAGAACATGTCACGCGGCGGATTGCCCAAAATGTCGGCGAGGCAGTGGATTCGGCCGATGCGACGCAGAACGATGTCGAGGCGCTGGCCGCAGCTACGCGCGAGGCTTCGGACGCCGCCGCCGATATTCAGGCGATCGCCGCGCAGCTGAACGACGGTGCCGGCCGACTTTCGCGTCAGGCGCGCGACTTTCTGCAAACGATCCGTCGGATCTGATCGCTCGTGGCGCTGCGCCATCGTCAGCGAATGCCGTAAAAATCGGCGATCCGGTCCAGCGCCAGCGTCAGCACCAGCTTCCCCGCACGCACCGGCCATCCCAAGGCCTTTTCGGCGTTCGGCAGCGTTTCATTGGCGCAGATCACCCGCCAGACAATATCCGACAGGCCCGGCCCGGCTGCCGCAATCGCCCCGTCGAAGCGGTCCTTCGCGGCGATCCGGACATGCGAGGGGTCGACATGGTCGGGCGCCGCGCCGCGTGCGGGCGCACGCGGCCCGCTGTCCCAGCGCATAGTGACGCAGGGCCCAAGCGAGGCTGTCTCATAATCGGCGCGCACTCGCTCGCCCGCTTCATATTGCGCATCGCTGATCATCCCGCGCGCCTTCAGCCAGCCGAGCGGCGATTCGTTCAAATTCACTGTAACGCTGCGTCCCCGTCCGCTCGGCGGTCCGGCGATTCGGCCGTCGCGAAATTCGCGTTCTTCCAGTTGCCGCATGGCGAATATCCTCCTGGCTCACCCGATTCGAATCAGGGCTTGCCATAAAGCGCTATGTGTAGGACAGTGAAAAACCGATCTGGTTCAAAAGGGGCGAAAATGATAACCGCAATCCGCGATGTGCGAAAGGCAAAGGGTCTGACGCTGGAAGATGTCGCCAAACGCTGCGTGCCTCCCACCACCGCGCAGACCGTCGGGCGGCTGGAAACGGGAACGCGAACCGTTTCGGTGAAATGGCTCAACCGGATCGCCGATGCGCTGGGGGTCGAGGCGGCCGATCTGGTAAGGCTGCCCGATCAGGCCGAACTGGCGGTCGCGGCGGTGCTCGACAATGGCGAGGCCCATGCGCCCCGCCGCCCCGCCATGGTGGTCGCGCCGCGCGTCGAACCCGAAATGGTCGCGGTGACCGTTACCGGATCGAGCGGCGATTATCGCGCGGGTGATGAGCTATGGTGCCGCCGCCTGTTGCCGCAGGACTTTGCAACCGCGCTTAACCGGGACGTTCTCGTGCCGCGCGCGGTCGGCCGCTTTGCCTTTGGCCGACTGATCGGGCTGGAGGCGGATCGGCTGCAATTGCTACCCACTGGTGCCGGGCAGCGGCAGATCGTCGTGACCGACCCGGCATGGATCGCGATGACGGTTCGGCTGGTCCGATCGCTATAGGGGCCGGGATGCTGCGGGGAGGGGCACCGAACGCATGGTGGGCGGTGACGGGCTCGAACCGCCGACCCTCTCGGTGTAAACGAGATGCTCTACCAACTGAGCTAACCGCCCCGATGCGTGGGACCGGCCCGATAGCGCGCTTTGCCCCGCTTGGGAAGCACCAATGTGCAGATTCGCGTCTTGCCGCGTAGCGCAGCGTGATTTCATCGCGCCATGCCAATTGTAGCGCGAACCGGCTACACTCGCCCGATGAGCAAGCGAATCATCCGCGTCGGGATCGGCGGCTGGACATATCCGCCCTGGCGCGGCGGTAATTTTTACCCCGCCGATCTGGTCCAGAAGCGCGAGCTGGAATATGCCAGCCGCGCGGTCACTGCGATTGAGATCAACGCGACCTATCACCGCTTGCAAAAACCGGCGAGCTTCGCTGCATGGGCAAAGACGGTTCCGGACGATTTCGTCTTCGCGGTGAAGGCATCACGCTATGTCACCAATCGCAAGGTGCTCGCCGAAGCAGGCGAATCGATCCAGACGTTTCTGGGACAGGGCCTCACCGAGCTCGGCGACAAGCTCGGCCCGATCCTCTGGCAGTTCATGGCGACGAAACAGTTCGATGCTGCCGATTTCGGCGCATTCCTGAAACTGCTCCCCGATCGCCATGACGGGCTGGCGCTGCGCCATGCGGTGCAGGTGCGCAACGACAGCTTCCACACCCCGGATTTCGTCGCGATGTGCCGCGATGCGGGCGTCGCGATCGTCTATGCCGATTCCGCCGACTATCCGGCGATCGCCGATGTGACGGGCGATTTCGTCTATGCCCGGCTGGAAAATGCGCAAGCGCGGTTCGCGGCGGGCTATGCCCCGTCCGCGCTAGACGACTGGGCTGCGCGCGCAAAAAGCTGGGCGGAGGGGCATCAGCCGCAGGGCCTCCCGACTTTCGGTACGGGCGATCACGGCGTTCGGCCGCGCGACACCTTCGTTTTCATGATCAACGGGTTCAAGGAAAAGGCACCGGCGGCGGCGCAGGCGCTGCTCGAACGGCTTTAGCGGCCCAAGCTGCGTTGATGTGGATATGTCCGCGTAGTGCGATCCTCGCCACCAGTCGTCACCCCAGCGAAAGCTGGGGTCTCCGGGGGCTTGGGGAGCACGGAGCAGTGTACCAGCAGCAGATGCCAGCTTACGCTGGCATGACGGCTGGGGGGCATCCGTGCAGCTTGGTATTACGCATCGTTGGCGGCACGCGGCGGGCTGGGCGTATCGGCGACCATGCGGTTTCCGTCGATGGTGATCGGGCTGGCCACGCCGGGAAGGCCGCCGGGCGCGACGCGCATTCCGCGCGCGACTACCTGCGGGTCGGCGAACACTTCGGCGACATTGTTGATCGGTCCCGCCGGAACCCCGCTTTTTTCCAGCGCGGCGGCAAGGTCTGCCTTGCGCCAGGATTCGATCGCTTTCGCAAGAATGGGAATCAGTTCGCCGCGGTTCGAAACCCGCGCCGGGTTGGTGGCAAACCGCGGATCATGGGCAAGCGGCAGATTCAGAATCGTGCATAATTTGCCGAACTGGGAGTCATTGCCGACTGCGATGATGAGGGCACCGTCGCTCGTCTCGAACGCCTGATACGGGGCGAGATTGGCGTGGCCGTTGCCCATCCGATACGGCACATTGCCGCTCGCCATCCAGTTCAGCGCCTGATTGGCGAGCACCGCGACCTGCGTATCGAGCAGCGCCATGTCGATATGCGCGCCCACCCCCTCGACATCGCGCCGACGCAGCGCCGCAAGGATCGCGACCGCCGAATAGACGCCGGTAAAGATATCGGCATAGGCGATTCCTGCCTTTTGCGGTGGCCCGTCCGGCTCCCCGGTCAGGCTCATGATCCCGCCCATCCCCTGAATGATGAAGTCATAGCCCGCGCGATGGGCATAGGGGCCGGTCTGGCCGAAACCGGTGATCGAACAGGTGATCAGGCGCGGATTGATCGCGGTCAGGCTGTCATGGTCGAGGCCGTATTTCTTCAGGCCCCCGACCTTGTAATTTTCGATGACGACATCGGCATCGGCGACCAGCGCCCGGATTTCCGCCTGTCCTTCCGCTGTGGTGATGTCGATCGCGCGCGATTGTTTCCCACGATTGGTCGAATGATAATAGGCAGCGTCGAGATTCCCGCCCTCCGCATCGTGCAGAAAGGGCGGCCCCCAATGGCGCGTATCGTCGCCCGCACCGGGCCGCTCGACCTTGATGACCTCCGCCCCCAGATCGGCAAGCAGCTGCCCGCACCATGGCCCGGCAAGGATGCGGGCAAGCTCGACCACGCGAATCCCGGCGAGCGGCTTCACGCGACCGCCACCACTTCGAGCGACTCCGCCTTGCCGCCGAAATCGACCAGATCGCCTGCCATCGCGCCCATCACCGCGCGGGCGAGGGGCGCGGTAAAGGCGAGCAGCTTTGCCGCCGGGTCCGCTTCATCATGCCCGACGATCCGGAATTGGTGTTCGCGCCCCTCACGACGCACCGTGACCAGCGAACCAAGCCCCGCCTCTCCGGGCGCGGGCGGCGGGGCGATCTGCGCGGTTGCGGCCTGTGTCGACCAGTAGCGCAGCTCGCGCCTCAGCTTCTTTGTCGACGCCTCATCGCTTTCGGCAGCAACCGCTGCTTTCAGCGCAGCCATCTTCTCCCCGATCAGCGCCAGCCCGCGTTCGGTGACGAGATTTGGCCCGACCGGGATCGGCAATTCGAATTCCGGCTCGCGATGCTCCTCATCGCTATCGCGGCGAAAGGCGACGCTCATCGTTAAAAGGCGGGAATGCCGGTGATCGCGCGGCCGAGGATCAGGCCATGGACGTCATGCGTCCCTTCATAAGTGTTGACCGTTTCCAGATTGATCGCGTGGCGGATCACATGAAATTCGCCCGAAATCCCGTTGCCGCCATGCATGTCGCGCGCGACGCGGGCGATGGCGAGCGCCTTGCCGCAATTGTTGCGTTTCAGGATCGAGATGGTTTCGGGTGCAAGGCTGCCCTCATCGAACATCCGGCCTGCGCGCAGACAGCCCTGAAGCCCCAGCGCAATCTCCGTTTCCATATCGGCGAGCTTGATCTGAACGAGCTGTTTGGAGGCAAGCGGTACGCCGAACTGGTGCCGGTCGAGCGTATATTGCCGCGCGGCGTGCATGCAGAATTCCGCCGCGCCCATCGATCCCCATGCGATGCCATAGCGAGCGCGGTTGAGACAGCCGAACGGCCCTTTCAGCCCCTCGACATTGGGGAGGAGCGCATCCTCGCCAACCTTGACCTCGTCCATCACGATTTCGCCGGTGACTGATGCGCGCAAGCTCAGCTTGCCCTCGATCTTCGGCGCGGACAGGCCCTTCATCCCTTTTTCGAGGACGAAGCCTTTGATCTTGCCGTCATGCGCGTCGGACTTGGCCCAGACGACGAAGACATCCGCGATCGGCGAATTGGTGATCCACATTTTCGACCCCGACAGCGAATAGCCGCCATCGATCTTTTTCGCCCGCGTCTTCATGCCGCCCGGATCGGACCCGGCATCGGGTTCGGTCAGGCCGAAACAGCCGACCCATTCGCCGGTCGCCAGTTTGGGCAGATATTTCTGCTTCTGCGCCTCGGTGCCATAGGCGTTGATCGGGTGCATCACGAGGCTCGACTGCACGCTCATCGCGCTGCGATAGCCGCTGTCGACTGCCTCCACCTCACGCGCGACCAGCCCATAGCTGACATAGCCAAGGCCCGCCCCGCCATATTCGACCGGCACCGTCGCGCCCAGCAGGCCGAGCGCGCCCATTTCCGACATGATGTCGCGATCGAATTCCTCGCGCTCGAATGCGGAGCCGACGCGCGGCAGCAGCTTTTCGCGGGCGTAATTATGCGCGGTGTCGCGCACCATCCGCTCTTCGTCGGTCAGTTGTGCATCGAGTGCGAAAGGGTCCTGCCAGTCGAACCGGCCCATACCTGTCATCATCCGTTCCTTAATTCCGGCCTTAATTCTGGTTCGTTATCGCGGGCGCATCGTCCTGCGCGCCCTGCTGCGCATCGGGTGCCGCCGGTTCGGGCTGGGGGAGCGGCTGCGCCCCGCCTTCCAGCGCGGTGGTTTCGATCGCATCGAGCGCGCGCCGCGCCTCGATATAGCGTTTTGCGGCCGTCATCCAGCTCGCGGCATCGTCGGCCCCCGGCATGTGCGATACTTCGGCCAGCGCGCCGTCGACATTGCCCGCATCGAGCATCCGCCGGGCACGCGCCAGCCGGTCGGTCGCGCGCGGGCTGGGCGTGCGTTCGTGGCGCACCACGATCAGGTTCGACAGTTCGCGCCGGGTCGCCGCCCACCATCCGGCATCCTCATTGCCGTTCATCAGCTGCGGCGCCATCGCATCGAGCGCAAGGCGAAGATCCTCCAGCGTCACCGGGCTGCGCGCCGCACGCACGACGATCGTCACCGCCTTGGGCCGCACCGCGCCGAAGCGTTCGCGAAGCTGCCCCTCGATATAGCCGAGCGGCAGCCCGCGATCGAGCGCCCGCCGCGCGGCAAAGGCGACCATCAGCCCTTCGGCACGCGTGGCAAAGCCCGATGCGGTGCGGCTGTCGCTGTCGATTCCCGACAGCCGCTCCTCCAGCTGGTCGATCCGCGTGCTGAGCATCGCCTCCCGCTCGGCAAGCGCATTCAGCCGCTGGGGGTCGGGAGATGTCGCGCTGCGTATCGCGGCGGGGGCTGCCGTTTCCTTGCGCCCGCCGAAATCGAACCGGTTGCCCCACAGGGCATAGCCGAGCCCCATTGCGGCGATCCCCGCCAGAAACGCGATGAGCCCGACGAGAAGAAGCATTCTTGCGGAGCTTTTGCGCGGAATGTTGACGCCGTCATGCGCTTGGCCGTTATCCATGCCGTCCTTATCCTCGCCCCGCATCGCCCGGTCAATCGGCGAGCGCGATCGCGGTGTCGACCAGCGCGGCATCGCCGATCCCGGGCGGTACTGCGATCGCGCGCCAGCCCGTGCCCGCCGCTTCCGCCGCCGCTTCGCTGATCGCGGCCAGCGCGATGCGCGCGCGATCGAGGCCGTGCGTATCGGCAAGCGCAGCGAGCGCCGCTCCTGCCCTCGGCGAATGGACCATCGCAACGCAATCGATCAGCGCACCCGCGCGCCCTTCGTCCATCTCGCAAGGCTCGCTCGCATAGACTTCGCGCAGTTCGACGATCGGCGGTATCGCGCTTAAGCGATGGTCGCGCCCGGTCAGGTGCAGCGCGCGGCGGATACCATCGCGCCGCGCCTGTTCGAGCAGCGCATCGGCCCCCTCGGTCCCGACATGCGCGATCGTGAACCCCATCGCCTGTGCCGAGGTCGCGGTCGCCGTGCCCACCGCATACACCGGAAGATGGGTAAGCGCCGCCAGCTGCGCGCCGCCATGGCGCATCGCATTGGCACTGGTCAGGATCAGCGCGTCATGTTCACGCTTCGGCGCGGGCCAGGGGAGCGGGCGCACGACGAACAGCGGCAGGCGGATCGCCGTGCCGCCCGCTCGCTCGACCCGGCGCGCGGTCACGCTATTGCCCGGTTCGGGGCGAAGAATGGCGATCGCCCGGCTCATCCGGCGAACAGGCTCCGGATCGCGGGCGGCGCACGGTTCAGGAGGTCGCGGGCAAGCGCGCCCGCAAAGCCGGTATCGCCGATTCCCGCGCTGGCGTCGCCGGCCACCCGCTCGCTGCCGTCGGTCGCATAGAGCATCGCACGCATCTGCACGCTGCTGCCGCTTTCGGTGGCAAGCGCCGCGACCGGCGAATGGCAATCGGCGCCCAGCGCGGCTAGCAGCGCGCGCTCGGCCCGCACGCAGCGGCTGGTCGGCGCATGGTCGATCGCGGCGAGCAGGTCGCGCATCGCCGCATCCTCCGCCCGGCATTCGATCCCGACTGCGCCCTGAGCGGGAGCGGGCAGCATCGTATCGATCGGTACCGGTCTTCCGATATCCGGCCGCTTCAGCCGTTCCAGCCCCGCCGCCGCCAGCATGGTAGCATCGGCCTCTCCCGCCGCCAGCTTGGCGAGCCTTGTATCGACATTGCCGCGGAACAGCAGGATCGACAGATCGGGGCGCAGATAGCGAAGCTGCGCCGCGCGGCGTGGCGAGCTGGTCCCGAACCGCGCGTTCTGCGGCAGCGTCTCGACCGACTCCGCCCCGATGATCCGGTCGCGCACATCGGCGCGCTCCAGCATCGCGGCGATCGCGATGTCGACCGGGCGGATCGTTTCGACATCCTTCATCGAATGCACCGCAAAGTCGATTTCTTCGTTCAGCAATGCGCGATCCAGCTCCTTGGTCCAAAGCGCCTTGCCGCCGATTTCGGCGAGCGCGCGGTCCTGCACCTTGTCGCCGGTGGTGCGCACCACCACGATCTCTATATCGTCAGGCGACATTCGATGGCGTGCGCAAAGCGCATCGCGCACCATATGGGCCTGGGTAAGGGCGAGCGGCGAGCCGCGGGTTCCGAGACGAAGCTGAGGCATGACGCCTTGTGCTAACGATGTGCCACAGTAGAGGAAAGCCCATGACAGTCATCCTTGGCCTTGAATCGAGCTGCGATGAAACGGCAGCGGCGCTCGTCACCGGCGACCGGCGTATCTTATCGCACAAACTCGCCGGGCAGGAGGCAGCGCACGCGCCCTATGGCGGGGTGGTGCCCGAAATCGCGGCGCGCGCGCATGTCGAGATTCTCGGCCCGCTGGTCGAGGCCGCGCTGGAAGAGGCGGGCGTTGCCCTGTCCGATGTCGACGCCATCGCCGCAACGGCGGGGCCGGGGCTGATCGGCGGGGTGATGGTCGGGCTGGTTACGGGCAAGGCGCTGGCGCTGGCGAGCGGAAAGCCGCTGGTCGCGGTCAACCATCTGGAGGGGCATGCGCTCAGCCCCCGGCTCGCCGATCCCGATCTTCAATTTCCCTATCTGCTGCTGCTGGTTTCGGGCGGCCATTGCCAGTTGCTGCTGGTCGAAGGGGTGGGCCGCTATCGCCGCCTCGCCACCACGATCGACGATGCCGCCGGCGAAGCGTTCGACAAAACCGCGAAGCTGCTCGGCCTCGGCTATCCCGGCGGGCCGCGAGTCGAGGAAGCGGCGAAGCAGGGCGATCCGCTTGCCGTGCCGCTGCCGCGTCCGCTGCTCGGTTCGCCCGAACCGCATTTCTCGTTCGCCGGGCTGAAAAGCGCGGTGCTGCGCGCCCGCGATGCCGGGGTGTACCGCGCGGAAGACATTGCGGCGGGGTTTCAGAAAGCGGTGGTCGATTGTCTGGAGGACCGCACGATCCGCGCGCTGCGGTCAGCGCACGGCGCGACCGCTTTGGTTGTGGCGGGCGGGGTCGCAGCAAATGGCGCGGTGCGGGCGATGCTGGAAACGCTGGCGGCGAATGCAGGGCTTCGCTTTGTCGCGCCACCGCTATGGCTGTGCACCGATAATGCGGCGATGATCGGCTGGGCCGGGGCAGAGCGCTTTGCCGCCGGGCTGACCGATCCGCTCGACACGCCGGCGCGCGCACGCTGGCCGCTCGATCCCGAAGCAGAAAAGGTGCGCGGGGCAGGAGTAAAGGCATGAAACTGGGAGTCATCGGCGCGGGCGCATGGGGCACCGCATTGGCGCAGGTCGCGGCACGGGGAGATTCGCCCGTCACGCTGTGGGCGCGCGAAAGTGAGGTGGTCGATGCGATCAATGCGCGCCATGAGAACAGCATTTTCCTGCCCGGCGTCGCGCTGTCCCCGACCATCCGCGCGACCGACCGGCTGAGCGATCTCGACGATCTCGACGCGCTGCTTGTCGTCGTTCCGACGCAGCATATCGGCGCGGTGCTTGGCGAGACGAAGGTGGCGGGCCGCCCGCTGATTCTGTGCGCCAAGGGGATCGAGGCGGGCAGCAAGCGGCTGGTGAGCGAGGTGGCGGCCGATGCGCATCCAGATAGCCCGCTTGCCGTGCTGTCGGGGCCGACCTTCGCGCATGAAGTGGCGGCGGGCCTGCCGACGGCGGTAACACTTGCCTGTGCCGACGAAGCGCTTGCCCGGCGCCTTTCCGACCGGATCGCCAGCGCGACCTTTCGCCCCTATGCCTCGAACGATGTGGTGGGCGCGGAGATTGGCGGCGCGGTGAAGAATGTGCTCGCCATCGCCTGCGGCGTGGTCGAGGGGGCGGGACTTAGCCTTAACGCGCGCGCCTCGCTGATCGCGCGCGGTTTTGCGGAGATGACCCGGTTCGGCATGGCGCGTGGTGCGCGGCAGGAAACGCTGGCGGGGCTGGCCGGACTGGGCGATCTGGTCCTCACCTGCTCCTCGACCAGCTCGCGCAATTTCTCGCTCGGGGTGGGGCTGGGGCAGGGTATTGCGGCAGAGGCGCTGCTCTCTGACCGCAAGACGGTCGCGGAAGGTGCCGCAACTGCGCCGGTGCTGCGCGAAGCGGCGCGGGACGCCGGCGTGGAGATGCCGATTGCGCAGGCGGTGTGCGATCTGCTCGGCGGCGCCCCGCTCGATGCGGTGATGGATGCCTTGTTGCAGCGCCCGCTCAGGCCTGAAGGGGTTTAGGCGACAAGAAGGACGGCCCTTCGACAAGCTCAGGGTCAACGGTATTCAGGCGATTACATCAGCCTCAAGGACCGTCGGTGCTGAGCCTGTCGAAGCACCGTTCTTCTTCACGCGCGCGATTCTTCATTCACGCGCGATCAAAAATCGACCGCAATGCCCTTCAATTCCCAGTCGCCATAGCGGGTGGGATCGCGGTCGAGCGGGTCGTCCTCGGCACTTCGTTCGCGCGGCATTGGATCGGGTTCGGGCACCGGCGGGCTTTTCGACAGATGGGCCGGGGGCTTCACATGCGGGGGGCGCTGTCCCATCGCGACTTCCTTCCAATTGATCCAAAGGCGCTTTGCACCCACATTGGGGGCGAAAGGATGTGGTTCAAGTGAACACGCTAAAGACCGGAATGTTGCTGGCGGCGCTGACCGCTTTGTTCATGATGCTCGGCCTGACGCTGGGCGGTCGGACGGGCATGCTTATCGCGCTGATGGTCGCGGTGGGGATGAACATCTTCACCTATTGGAATGCCGACAAGATCGTTCTTTCTATGCACCATGCGCGCGAGGTGGATGCAGCAAGCGCGCCCGAATTTTACGGTATCGTCCGCGAACTGGCCGAGCGCGCGAAGCTGCCCATGCCGCGCGTCTATATCGTCGATCAGCCGCAGCCCAATGCCTTCGCCACCGGGCGCGACCCGAACCATGCAGCGGTTGCCGCAACCAGCGGCCTGCTGAACATTCTCGACCGTGACGAGATCGCGGCAGTGATGGCGCATGAGCTTGGCCATGTTCGCAACCGCGACACGCTGATCATGACGATGGTGGCGACGATTGCGGGCGCGATTTCGATGCTCGCCAATTTCGGGCTGTTCTTTCGCGGCGGTGACGGGCGCGGTCCGGGCTGGGCGGGGCTGCTCGCCGTATTCGTCGCGCCGTTCGCTGCGATGATCGTGCAGCTCGCGATCAGCCGGACCCGCGAATATGGTGCCGACCGGGCCAGCGCCGAGATTTCGGGAAAGCCGCTCGCGCTCGCCTCCGCGCTCGAAAAGCTGCATCGCGGGGCGGCACGGGTGCGCAACCCGGTGGCCGAGCGGATTCCGGCAACGTCGCAACTCTATATCATTCCCGGCATTTCCCGGGGTAAGGGCGACAGCATGTTTTCGACCCATCCCGATACCGGCAACCGGATTGCCGAACTTCGCCGCATCGCGGGCGCCATGCCCGAGGTTGCGGGCGCTGCCCCGATGCGCAGCGTCGCCCGCGACGCGAGCGTTCCCGTCACTCGCGCCGCCTCGCCCAAAACCCGCCGCAGCGCGCTCGACCCGTTGAAGCGCGACTGATGGCGCGTCCCCGGCTTGCCCCCGAACCGCCCGGCGTTCCGGCGCGGCGGGCTGCGCTGAAACTACTCGACGCCGTGCTGCGGCGCGGGCTGGCGCTGGAGGCTGCGCTCGACAATGCCGCCGCCGGTCTCGACCGGCGCGAAGACCGCGCGCTTGCCCATGCCATCGTCGCGCAGGTGCTGCGGCGGCTTCCCGATCTCGACGCGCTGATCGATTCGGCGACGCAGCGCCGTCTTGCCGATGATGCCAAGGCGCGCAGCGTGCTCCGCATGGCGCTGGCACAGGTGCTCGCGATGGATACGCCCCCGCATGCCGCGATCTCGACCGTATTGCCGCTGGTCGATGGCGGCCCGCGCAAGCTGGTCCATGGCGTGTTCGGCACGCTGATGCGCGGAGAGGCTGCGCTGCCGGAAAAAACCACGCTGCCGCCAAAGGTCGCCGCGCGCTGGAAAAAGGCGTGGGGGCAGGACATGCTCACCCATGCCGCCCGCGCTATCGCGCAGCAGCCACCGACCGATGTGACCCTGCGCGACACGAGCGAAACCGACGCGCTTGCCACCGATCTGAACGGCACCAGCCTGATGCCCGGCCATGTCCGGCTGGGCGATGGTCCGGGCGTGACCGACCGGCCCGGCTTCGCCGAAGGGCGCTGGTGGGTTCAGGATATCGCCGCTTCGCTTCCCGCCCGGATTGCGGGCGGCGGTAGCGGCCGCGCGCTCGATCTGTGCGCCGCGCCGGGGGGCAAGACGCTGCAACTCGCCGCTGCCGGATGGGATGTGACCGCGCTCGACATTTCGGAATCGCGGCTTGGACGCCTTGCCGACAATCTCGAACGCACGGGGCTGTCCGCAAAGGCCGTCACCGCCGACGCGCTCGAATGGGAACCGGACGAAAGCTTCGACCTTGTACTGCTCGACGCGCCGTGCAGCGCGACCGGGATTTTTCGCCGCCATCCCGATGTGCTCCACCGCGTCCATCCGCGCCTGATCGATGAAATGGCCGAGTTGCAGGAACGCCTGCTCGCCCGCGCTGCCGACTGGGTACGGCCCGGCGGATTGCTCGTCTACGCCACCTGTTCGCTTGAACCTGCTGAGGGCGAGGCGCAGATCGAGCGCTTCACCGCCGCGCGCGACGATTTCGCAATCGACCCGGTGCTCGCCGACGAACTTCCCGAGGGTGTTTTCGCCGATAAAAAGGGCTGGCTGCGTACCCTGCCGGGAATGCTGGAGGGCGAGGGCGGCATGGACGGCTTCTTCATCTGCCGGATGATGCGCACCCGCTGATCGATCGTTCGGCTTGCGGGTGATTCGCGCCATGCTACATGGGACGTCATGCAGAAACCCGTACGTATCGCACCGTCCATCCTGTCCGCCGATTTCGCGCGGCTGGGGGAAGAAGTGCGCGCCATCGACGCCGCGGGCGCCGACTGGATCCATGTCGATGTGATGGACGGGCATTTCGTGCCGAACATCACCATCGGCCCCGCCGTGGTAAAGGCATTGCGAAAGCACAGCGCAAAGCCGTTCGACGTGCATCTGATGATCACCCCCGCCGATCCGTTTATCGAAGCGTTTGCCAATGCGGGTGCGGACTGCATCTCGGTCCATCCCGAAAGCGGGCCGCATCTCCATCGCACGATTCAGACGATCAAGGCGCTGGGCAAGCGCGCGGGGGTGGTGCTGAACCCCGCAACGCCCGCTTCGGCGATTTACCATGTCATGGACATGATCGACCTGATCCTCGTGATGAGCGTCAATCCCGGTTTCGGCGGGCAGAAGTTCATCGAAGGGCAACTCGACAAGATCGCGGATCTGCGGATGCGGATCGATGCATCGGGCCGCGATATCGATCTGGAGGTCGACGGCGGGATCGACCGCGAAACCGCTCCGCGCGCGATTGAAGCGGGTGCCGATGCGCTGGTCGCGGGCACGGCGACCTTTACCGGCGGGCCGGACGCCTATGCCGCCAATATCGCAGCGCTTCGGGGCGACAGGTGAGCAAAGACCGCCCGGCGGACATCAGGCCCGGCGGGGTGCCCGAGGAGCGGCTGGTCCGCACCGATGGCGACCGGGGCCTGTCGCTCGCCGAGCGGATGAGCGCGAGCCTGCATCGGCTCGCATGGCGCAGCCCGGTCCATTCGCTGCGGCTGAAAGGGCGGCATCCGCTGAAGCTCGTCGCGGTGGCCGACGATCCGTTTCTCGGCGACATTACGCGGGGGAGGGCGTTGCTGGGCGGTGCGCTGGTATGGCGCGGCGAAACGCATCCAATCGCCGACCTGTCGCTTGCCAAACCGAAATTTTCGGCCGAATTCGGCGAATATCTCCACAGTTTCCAATGGCTGCGCGACCTGTCCTCGGTCGCGACGCGCGCAGAGGCCGCGCCGATCGCCGAAGCGCTGATGCGCGAATGGCTGGCCGTGCATGAAAAGGTCGTTACCGATCCCGCATGGCGTCCCGATCAATGGGGGCGACGGATTCTGTTCTGGACCGCGCACGCGCCGCTGATCCTGTCCTCGACCGATCTCGTCTATCGATCGCAGGTGCTGAACGCGCTCGCCCGCGGCGCTCGCCATCTCGAACGTACCGCAGGCAAAGCGCCGATGGGGATGCAGCGCATGGCTGCGTGGAGCGGGGTGATGGTCGCCGGGCTGCTGTTGCCCGGTGGCGATTCGCGGCTTGCCGTCGGAGAGGCGGGGCTTCGCCGCGCGATCGGCGCCTGGGTGAGCGACGACGGCGGCACCGCCGCGCGATCGCCCACGAGGCAGGCAGAGGCGATCACGCTACTGACGCTGGTGCGCGGTGCCTATGCCGCGCGGCGGATCGAGCCGCCCGAATTTCTGACCGTGCGGATCGAGGCGATGCTCGCCGCGCTCACCGCCCTGTGCATGGGCGATGGCGGCACGTCGAGCTGGCAGGGCGCGGGGCCGATCGCCGGCGACACGATCGCGCAGATGATCGATGCGACCGGGGCGCGGATTCGCCCGCTGCGCAATGCCCGCGACTGGGGCTATCAGCGGATCGAGGGGGGCAATAGCGTGCTGGTCCTCGACGCCGCGCCGCCGCCTGTCGCTCGCATGGTGGAGGGCGGCTGCGCCTCGACACTGGCTTTCGAACTCTCCGATGGGCCGCACCGGCTGATTGTCAATTGCGGCGGCGCGCGCACGGCCGAGGTGGCGCTGCCGCGTGACCTGACCGAGGGGCTGCGCACCAGCGCGGCGCATTCGACGCTGATCCTTGCCGACAGCAATTCGACCGCGATCCATCCCGACGGCGCGCTGGGCAAGGGCGTAACCGAGGTCAGCGTCAACCGCCATGACAGCGCGGAGATGCAGCGGATCGAGGCAAGCCATGACGGCTATGCCCGCCGCTTCGGCTTTCTCCACCGGCGTCAGATCATCATGAGCCGGGACGGCAGCGATATTCGCGGTGAGGATTCGCTGATCCCGGCGGGCAAACGGCAAAAGCCCGCAACTCCGTTCGCAATCCGATTCCATCTTGGGGTCCATGTCGATGCTTCGCCGACCGCCGACGGGCTTGCCGCGCTGCTCCGCCTGACCGACGGCAGCGCATGGCAGCTGCGATGCAAGGGTGCTGTGCTGGGGATCGAGGAAAGCCTGTGGGTTGATGCGAAGGGCGGGCCGCGCCTCACCGGCCAGATCGTCCTGTCGGGCGAAGCGGGGGCGTCGGGCGCGACCGTCACCTGGCTGCTGCGTCGCAGCCGCTGATCGGCGGCGCACCAAACAGCCTCTTGCAACCTTGCCCGCTTTGCGAAAAAGAGCGCGGGCATGAGCACCATCAAAATCCGCCGCGCGCTTCTCTCCGTCTCGGACAAGAGCGGGATCATCGAATTGGGGCAGGCGCTTGCCCGCCACGGGGTCGAACTGGTTTCGACCGGCGGCACCGCAAAGGCGCTGCGCGATGCGGGGCTGGAGGTGCGCGACATCTCCGACCTGACCGGCTTTCCCGAAATGATGGACGGGCGGGTCAAGACGCTCCACCCGGTGGTGCATGGCGGCCTGCTCGCGGTGCGCGACAATGATGATCATGTCGCGTCGATGGACGAACACGGCATCGGCGCGATCGATCTAGTCGTCGTCAATCTCTACCCCTTTGAAGCGACGGTCGCGAAGGGTGCCGAACGTGACGAAGTCATCGAGAATATCGATATTGGCGGACCGTCGATGGTGCGTTCGGCGGCGAAGAACCATGCTTCGGTCGCGATCGTCACTGACCCGACCGATTATGGCGCGCTGATTGCGGAGATGGACGGTAATGACGGCGCTTCGACGCTGGAGACGCGCAAGCGCTTCGCGGCAAAGGCCTATGCCGCCACCGCCGCCTATGATTCGGCGATCGCGCAATGGTTCGCCTTTTCGGATCAGGGCGAGACCTTCCCGAAGACGCTGCCCGTCGCCTTCACGCTGGGGGACGAGCTTCGCTACGGCGAAAATCCGCACCAGTCGGCGGCGCTGTATCTGCCGCGCGCGGCGGGTGCGCGCGGTATTGCGCAGGGGCAGCAGCTTCAGGGCAAGGCGCTTAGCTACAATAATTACAATGACGCCGATGCGGCGCTCGAACTGGTCAGCGAATTTCGCGATGCCGATCCGACCGTGGTTATCGTCAAGCACGCCAATCCGTGCGGCGTCGCGACCGCGCCGACGCTGATCGAGGCCTATCGCGCGGCGCTTGCCTGCGACAGCGTGTCGGCGTTCGGCGGCATCGTCGCGACCAACCGACCGCTCGACGCTGAGACGGCGGCCGCGATCACCGAAATCTTCACCGAAGTCGTCGCGACCCCGTACGCCGATGATGAGGTGCGCGAAATCTTTGCGAAGAAGAAGAATCTGCGCCTGCTGCTCACCGGCGAACTCGCCGATCCGGCACGCCCCGGCCTGTCGCTGCGCTCGATTGCGGGCGGGCTGCTCGTCCAGTCTCGTGACGCGGCGCTGATCGACGGCGATTTGAAGGTCGTGACGAAGCGCCAGCCCACCGCGCAGGAACTTGCCGATTGCCGCTTCGCCTGGACGGTGGCCAAGCACGTCAAGTCGAACGCGATCGTCTATGCGAAGGACGGCAGCACCGCCGGGATCGGTGCGGGCCAGATGAGCCGCGTCGAATCCGCACGCATCGCCGCGTGGAAGGCAAAGGATGCGGCGGGAAAGGCCGGATGGGACAAATCGCGCACGATCGGGTCGGCGGTCGCATCGGACGCATTCTTCCCCTTCGCCGACGGTCTGCTGACCGCAGTGGAAGCAGGCGCGACCGCGGTGATTCAGCCCGGCGGGTCGATCCGCGATGATGAAGTCATCGCCGCCGCCGATGAAGCGGGTCTGGCGATGGTCTTCACCGGAATGCGCCACTTCCGCCATTAATCGGGTGGGGGGGCGGCTTCGCCCCCTCCTGCTCCGCAAACGTCGAGCGAAGTCTTTACCGGCGCACCTCTATCGCGCCGGTTCCTCCGACACGATCAGCGACGGCTCGCTCGCGCCCGGCAGTTTGCGGAACAGCGTCCGGTCTTCGGGGCCAAAGGCCCAGCGCCAGATGATGAATGCATAGACCGCGAAGATCACCGGAATCCCGATCACCAGCTCGACCCATTCATATTCCTTGGGCAGCAGTGTGAAAACGCCGCCCGCGCACAGCGCGGCCATGCCTGCCCAGACGAGCGGCCAGCGAAATCCCGATACGACATGGCCCAGCATATGGTGCAGGAACCGCGCCTTCAGCATTGAGGTGATGCCGATCGACACCATCAGCGCGATTGCCGGACCCGCCGCCTGATACATGATCGGCAGGCCCATCCCCCGCGCGATCCAGACCAGCGCGAAGCTCAGCCCGATCTGCACCCCCATCATCGTCATCGAAATGGCAAGGTTGCGCACCCGCGCGACGTAGACCAGCGCGGATTCGCACACCGTCCCGGTCGATGCGACAACTTCGGCGGCGAGCAGGAAGCCGAGCGCCGCCGTCCCCGCCACGAATTGCGGGCCGACAATCCCCATCACCGCTTCACCCGGAATGGTAAGCATCAGTGCGATGCCAAGCTGCGCCGCGATCGTCCAGAAGCCGACCTGCCGCACCTGATTGGCGACCGCGACCAGATTATTTTCGGCAAGGCTTTTGGTGATGACCGGTCCCATGACCGGCTCAAAACTGGTCTTCAGCTTTTGCGGGATAGAGGCGACCTGCTGTGCCATATAATAGATCCCGACCACCTTGGGCGCGAAGAGCAGGCCGAGGATGAAGCGGTCGACATTACGCGTCGACCATTCGATCGCATCCGCCCCGGCGAGCGGGATATTCTGCGTCGCCATGGAGAAAAGCGGCGCGATGCGCGGCGACCATCCGCGCGGCAGGCCATAGGTGCGGATGAACGGGATCAGCGACGCGATCATCGCGGCCGCCATCGACGCGACATAGCTCATCACCAGTCCGTCGCGCAGCGAGTAGAAGGAAAACAGCCATGCACAGATGCTGATCGTCCATGGCTCCACCACCGCGCGCGCGGTCACTGCCGCCTTGACGTTCAGCCGATAGGCAAGCGCGGCAAGGCTGACATCGGACCATGCGATCGCAAAGATGATGCACGGCAGAAACCGGTCCAGCCCGGCAATATCGCTGTCCGGATACATGACCTGCGGGAAGGCGATCAGCACGACGCTGGCACATAAAGACGCTACGAACGCCACCACCATCCCGTCCCATACGACATGAGCATGTGGTCGATCGGTATTGGCAAGCGCCTGTGCCAGTCCGCGTTTCAGCCCCAGCGTTGCAAGCAGCGCGGCAAGCTCCACCACCACCACGGCAAGCGCGAACCGCCCCACCATGTCCGGGCCATAGATGCGCCCGGCAATGAACAGGAACGGCAGCCGCGCGACCAGCCGCATGACGAAACCCACCGTATTCGTTCGCCCGCCCTTTGCCAGCGCGGCGATGTCTTGCTGCCCCCCTAGTGCCTCAGTCAATGTGCTGCGCCCCAGCTTTCTCCGGTGCCGATTTCGACCCCCAGCGGCACGGTAAGCGTGATTGCGGGTTCAGCCGCATTCGCCATCACCCGCTCGATCACGGCTTTGGCGGCATCGACATCGCCCTTTGGCAATTCGAACACCAGTTCGTCATGGACCTGCATCAGCATCTTCACATCCGGCAGGCCCGCGTCGGCAAGTGCCGGTCCCATGCGCACCATTGCGCGCTTGATAATGTCGGCGCTCGTCCCCTGAATCGGCGCGTTGATCGCGGCGCGTTCGCTACCTGCACGCTCATTCTGATTCTTCGATTTGAGCCGGGGGAAATGCGTTTTCCGCCCGAACAGCGTTTCCGTATAGCCGCGCTCCTTCGCCGTGGTCAGCGTTTCGGCGATATAGCGGTTGATCCCCGGAAAGCGTTCGAAATAGCGGTCGATCATTGCCTGCGCCTCATCCGCCGTCACATCCAGCCGCCCGGCCAGCCCCCAGCGCGAAATGCCGTAGAGGATTGCGAAGTTGATCGTCTTCGCGCGCGCCCGCGTCTCCCGGTTGACCTCCCCGAACAATTCGGTCGCGGTCATCGAATGGATGTCGTCGCCGCGCGCAAAGGCATCACGCAGCGCGGGCACATCGGCGATATGCGCAGCGAGCCGCAGCTCGATCTGGCTGTAATCGGCGGCGAGGATGACATTGCCCGGCTCCGCCACGAACGCCTCGCGAATCTGACGCCCGACTTCGGTACGGATCGGGATATTCTGAAGGTTGGGATCGGTCGAGGACAGCCGCCCGGTCTGCGCGCCGGTCAGCGAATAGCTGGTATGCACGCGCCCCGTGCGCGGATTGATCTGCGCCTGAAGCGCGTCGGTGTACGTGGATTTCAGCTTCGACAATTGCCGCCAGTCGAGCACCAGCCGCGCAATCGCATGCCCTTGCCCTGCAAGCCGCTCCATCTCGTTGACATCGGTCGAATAGACGCCCGATTTGCCCTTGCGACCGCCTTTCAGCCCCATTTGTTCGAACAGGACATCGCCCAGCTGTTTGGGGCTGCCGATGGTGAAGGGGCTTCCCGCAATGCCGTGGATTTCGGTTTCGAGCGCTGCCATCCGTTCGGCAAATTCGCCCGAAAGCTGTTTCAGCCGCTCGGCATCCACCTTCACGCCGATTGCTTCCATCTGCGCAATGACGGGGACGAGCGGCCGATCGACCATCTCGTACACGCGCGTCGCGCTTTCATAGGGCAGGCGCGGCTTGAACCGCTGCCACAGGCGAAGCGTCACATCGGCATCCTCGGCGGCGTAGCGGGTTGCCGCTTTCAGATCGACCTCGTTGAAACCGATTTGCTTCTTCCCCGTGCCGACCACGTCCTTATACGCGATGCAGCTATGCGAAAGATGCGTGGCAGCAAGCTCGTCCATGCCGTGTCCATGGCTTCCGGCGTCAAGGTCGAAGCTCATCACGATCGTATCGTCGAACGGCGCCACCGCGATATCGTGCCGCCCCAAGACGATCATGTCATATTTGAGGTTGTGGCCGATCTTGAGCACCGCCGGGTCTTCGAGCAACGCCTTCAGCCGGGGCAGCGCGTCGTCCCGGTCCATCTGCACCGGGCGTTCGGCGAACATGTCGCTGCCGCCATGGCCGAGCGGGATATAGCAGGCGCGGTTGGGGGCGAGCGCAAGGCTGACCCCGACCAGATCGGCCTGGGTCGCGTCCAGCCCCGTCGTCTCGGTATCGACCGCGACATGGCCCTGCGCCTGCGCAGCCGCGATCCAGCGATCAAGCGCGTCCGCATCGGTGATGGTTTCATAGGCATCGTGATCGCACGGCGGATCCTCCTGCTCGTCCGGCACCGGCGCTTCGCTCGGTGCGGCGGGCGCGTCGGCCACCGCGCCCAGCTTCGCCAGCAGCGAACGGAACCCGTGATGTTCCAGAAACGCGCGCAGCGGCGCTTCCGGAATTCCCTGCATCGCAAGGTCTTCGAGCGGATCGGGTAGCGGCACGTCGCACGCCAGCGTCACCAGCTTGCGCGACAGCCGCGCCATTTCGGCATTGTCGATCAGGTTTTCGCGCATCTTGGACTTTTTCATGTCCGGTGCAGCCGCGATCACCGCTTCAACATCGCCATATTCGTTGATCAGGTCGGCCGCGCGCTTCGGCCCGATCCCCGGAACGCCCGGCACATTATCGACGCTGTCGCCCATCAGCGCGAGGACCTCGCCCAGCTTATCCGGCGTCACGCCGAATTTCTCGCGGACATGTTCCTCGCCCAGCCGGCGATTGTTCATCGTGTCATACAGGTCGAGGCCCGGTTCGATCAGCTGCATCAGATCCTTGTCGGAACTGACGATCGTCACCTGCCACCCCTGCGCCAGCGCTGCCTTGGCATAGCTGGCGATCAGGTCGTCGGCCTCCCAGCCTTCCTCCTCGATGCACGGCAGCGAGAAAGCGCGCGTCGCGTCGCGGATCATCGGAAATTGCGGGACCAGATCTTCGGGCGGCGGCGGGCGGTGCGCCTTATACTGGTCGTACATCTCGTTGCGGAAGGTCTTGCTCGACTTATCGAGGATCACCGCCATATGCGTCGGGCCGTCGGCCTTGTGCAGCTCGTCCGCCAGCTTCCAGAGCATGGTGGTATAGCCGTACACCGCTCCCACCGGCTCGCCATGGACATTGGTGAGCGGAGGCAGCCGGTGATAGGCGCGAAAGATATAGCCCGATCCGTCGACCAGGTAGAGATGATTGGCCATGGGCTTGCGCTTAGCAGCCGAAGCGCGCCGGCGCGATAGCTTTACGCCCCGCTCGCGCGGCGCAGCAGGCATGCGCGCTTTTTCTGAAACTTAGTGCCGATACCGCAACAGTGCCGGGCGGCGGGAGAAGAAGAACGGCGCTTCGACAAGCTCAGCGCAAACGGTAATTGGAAAAGGCCCTGCCTCAGCCCCCACTGGTCCAGAGCTACCCCGCTGGCCCTCAACGACTCCGTTGGTCCTGAGCTTGTCGAAGGACCGTTCTTCTTCTTCTTCTTCTTCTTCCTGACGCGCCGCCCTACCGGCTGTTGCGGTCGCTGTTCACGATCGCTTTCACTACCGTGTGCATCAGTTCCCAGCGCTGCGGGATGGTGCGTGCGGTGTCGCCGATCATCACCGCGACCGTATAGCTGCGGCCATCGGGCGCGGTCAGGATGCCGACATCGTTATAGCCCGCCGTGCGCCCGCCGAAATCCTGCCCGGTACCGGTTTTGTGCCCGAACAGCCAGTCGCCCGGCACTTCCCCGCGCAGCCGGTTGCGCCCGGTATGCGAGGATTGCATCGTGGTGATCAGCCAGCTGGTCGATCCCGCCGACAGCAATTCCCCGCGCTTCAGCCGGGCGAGCGCGTCGGCGATCGCGACCGGCGCGGCACCGTCGGGCGGATCGGCGATATAGGCGTTGAACGCCTTGGCGCGCACCTCATTGGGAAGCGCGGCGCGCGCCTGATAGAAATTGCGGCCCAGCGAATAGCGCTGCTGCCAGGTAAGCCCGGCGGTGCCGCTTTGCAGCAGCCGCTCGCCGGGGCCGAACCGGATCGCGCCGAGCTTTCGGCTCTCGATAAACGCGCGGACTGCGGGCGGCCCGCCGACCAGCCACAGCAATTTGTCGTTGCACGTATTGTCGCTCATGGTGAGCGCGCGTTTCATGATCTCGCCGACCGTGCTGGTGTAGCGACCGCCATTTTTCTGCACGAGCGCGGCGATCGGCTGGTGAAACAGCGTCAGGTCGGCGGTGGTGATCGTCAGCGGATCGTCGAGCGACAGCCGCCCTTCATCGCGCTGCGCCAGCACGGTCATCGCGACCCAGGTCTTGCTGACGCTTTGCTGCGGCATCAGCGTTTCGCCGTTCGCCGATACGATCCAGCCGTCATCCACGCTCTCGACCGCAACACCCGCTTTGCCGTCGAAATTGCGCACCGCCGACTGGATAATCGCGGTCAGCGCGGCGGGCGCTTCCTTGGGTTTGGGGGCAGGGGGCGGCACCGGAACCGCGACGGTGCGGACGGGCGGTGCGACATAGGCATCGGGGCCGGCGGGGATCACACCATGCGATCCGCAACCCGTCATCACCACGGGGCCGATCGCAGCCATTGTTAACGCCCGGAAAAATTTCATGTTTCTATGCGTACTCGCCACGGTTGATTTGCCCTTTGCCCGGTCCGATCATGCGGTCACACAGGGCATGGCCGCAAGCGAAGTTTTGGATACATGCGACGAATATCCGCATTGTAGCGGCAAAGTGCGAAAAAGGGGGGCGGTTTTGCAAGAGTTTGACTTCACGATGATGGGCGGCCTGCTGTTCGTGGCGTCGCTCGTCGCGATCGCGACGCACCGACTGAAACTGCCCTATAGCGTCGGGCTGGTGGTGGCGGGGGTAGCCATAGCGATGCTGCCCGTCGCGGTGCCGCTGACCCTCACCCCCGACCTTATTTTCTTCGTGCTGCTGCCGCCTTTGGTGTTCGAAGCGGCGATCCAGATCCCGTGGAAGCCGTTTCGCCGCGAATTGCCGCTGCTGATCGCGCTCGTCACGTTCGGCGTGCTGCTCGCCGCCGCAGTGGTGACGGTGGGGATGCACTGGCTGAGCGGGTGGAGCTGGCTGGGCGCTGCCTTTTTCGGGGTGCTGATCGCGGCGACCGATCCTGTCGCGGTGATCGCTGCGTTCAAGACGATGCATGTCGAACGGCGGCTGCATCTGCTGGTCGAATCCGAAAGCCTGCTCAATGACGGCGTCGCGGCGGTGGGTTTTGCGATCCTGATGATGTTCGCGACCGGCGCGGGGGCCAGCGCAGGCGAGGTCGGCCTGCATCTCGTCACCAATATCTCAGGCGCGATCCTGTCGGGCGCGGCGGTCGCGGTGCCGCTGATCCTCATTGCCGGGCGGACGAGCGACCGGCTGGTCGAGGTGACGATCACGATGCTGATCGCTTATGGCTCGTTCATCCTTGCCGAACATTTCCATTGTTCGGGCGTACTCGCAACGCTGACCGCCGGGCTGATCGTCGGCAATTACGGCTTTCTGGGGTCGATTTCGGACAGCGGGCGGCCCGCCGTGCTCAACCACTGGGAATATGTCGCTTTTCTCGCCAATTCGGTGGTCTTCCTGTTAATCGGCGTGCGCGAAACGCAGATGCACATCCTCGCGGTGGTGGAGGCAGCGGCGCTTGCCACCGGCCTGTCGCTACTGGGCCGGGCGGTGGCGGTCTATCCGGTGATGGCGGCGTTCGCGAAGACGCGGCTGGCGGTGCCGTGGAAATATAAGCATGTGCTGTTCTGGGGCGGGCTTCGCGGCGCATTGGCGTTGGCGCTGGCACTCGCGCTGCCCGCTTCGATCCCTGAACGCAGCACGATCATCACCGTGGCGTTTGCGGTCGTCGCTTTCTCGATCTTCGTTCAGGGGCTTACCATGCCCTGGCTGATCGAAAAACTCGGCCTGCGGGTGAAGGAGGAGAAGTCGCATCTCGGCGATCTCAAAGCATGGCGGCGCGACGAGAAAGAGCCGGAGGCGTAAGGTCAGGGCACAAGCACGGTGTCGAGCGCCTCGTCGGCCAGCGCTGGATAATCCAGATTGAAATGCAGCCCCCGGCTTTCATGCCGGGCAAGCGCGGATCGCACGATCAGCTCTGCCGCCTGATGCAGGTTTCGCAGTTCGACCAGATCCGGCGTTACGCGGAAATGGCCGTAATAATCGGAAATCTCATCGCCCAGCATCTTGATGCGATGCGCGGCGCGCTCCAGCCGCTTGGTGGTGCGGACAATGCCGACATAATTCCACATGAAGCGGCGAATTTCGGTCCAGTTCTGCTTGATGACGACCTCTTCGTCCGAATCGGTCACCCGGCTTTCGTCCCATGGCCGGATGGCGGGCGGTTCGGGCAGATCGTCCCAGCAGCCGGCGATATGGTTCGCCACCGCATCGCCATAGACGAAACATTCGAGCAGGCTGTTCGAGGCAAGCCGGTTTGCGCCGTGAAGCCCCGATTGCGTCACTTCGCCCGCCGCATACAGGCCGGGAAGGTCGGTGCGCCCGTCGCGATCCACCACCACGCCGCCACAGGTATAATGCTGCGCCGGGACCACCGGGATCGGCTCCTTCGTCATGTCGATGCCGAGGGTGAGCAGCTTTTCATAGATGTTCGGGAAATGCCCTTTCACGAATTCCGGATCGCGGTGCGAAATGTCGAGATGGACATAATCGAGGCCCAGCCGCTTGATCTCATGGTCGATCGCGCGCGCCACGATGTCGCGCGGGGCAAGCTCTGCACGCTCGTCGAAATCGGGCATGAAGCGATAGCCGCTGTCGGGCAGGAGCAAATGTCCGCCTTCGCCGCGCACTGCCTCGGTAATCAGGAAATTCTTGACCTCCAGATTATACAGGCAGGTCGGGTGGAACTGCATCATCTCCATATTAGCGACGCGCGCACCCGCCCGCCACGCCATGGCGATGCCGTCCCCGGTCGCGCCGCGCGGCGCGGTGGAGAACAGATAGGCGCGACCCGCCCCGCCGGTCGCCAGCACGGTCGCGCGCGCGGTGAACAGCGTCACCCGGCTGGTTTCCTTGTTTACCGCATAGACGCCCCAGACATTGCCCGCGCCCGAATAGCGCTGCTCATGCCGGCTGGTGGCAAGGTCGATCGCCACCATGTCGGGGACCAACGTGATGTTGCGATGGGCAAGCGCGGCGTTGAGCAGCGCCTCCTGCACCGCCCAGCCGGTGGCGTCGGCGACATGGACGATCCGCCGATGGCTGTGCCCGCCCTCACGCGTGAGGTGCAGCGCCCCCGCTTCCTTGTTGAACGGCACGCCAAGCTCGATCAGCCGCTCGATCGCGGCGGGAGCGCCGCCGACTACCATCTCGACCACCTCGCGGTCGTTCAGCCCAGCACCCGCGATCATCGTATCTTCGATATGGCTTTCGAACGTGTCGCCGGGTTCCAGCACCGCCGCGATGCCGCCCTGCGCCCAGGCGGTCGAGCCTTCGTTCATCTGCCCCTTGGCAATCACCGTCACCCGGAACCGGTCGGCGAGGTTGAGGGCGGCGGTCAGCCCCGCCGCGCCCGAACCGATGATCAGGACGTCGCTGTGATGAGGAGTGCCGGCCAAGAATAGCTCCGTTCGAACGGGGGAAGGTCAAACCACCTGCCTACGCGCTGACAATCGCGGCGCAAGCGCTTATACGCGCTTTCCCATGTCGTCAGGACGCCAAAGAGAGGAATATTCATGCGCAACTGGCTGCTCGCCTGTCTTTCGATGATCGTCGCGCTGGTGGGCGGCACATCGCTGGCGCATGCCGACGCGCTATGCGGGGTGGGAAAGCCGGGTGAGACCGCGCCGCTTTCGCTCGCCGACGGGCGGGCGGTTCAGCTTTACCTGCCGCACGATGCGAAGGGCCGCCTGCCGCTGGTCTTCGTCCTGCACGGCAGCGGGTCGAGCGCGAAGGGCGTGCTGGCCGATTCAAAGCTGGCGGCGGAGGCGGATGCCAGCGGCTTTGCGCTGGTCGCGCCCGACGCGGCGATCCCGCTGGGCGATGGCTATGCGTGGAATATTCCCGGCGTGCCCACCGTATCGGGTAAGGTGCCGGGACCGGAAGTGCCCGACGACGTCGCGTATATCCTTACCACCATCGACACGCTGGTTCAGGCAGGATGCGTCGATCCGGCGCGCGTCTATGTCACCGGGATTTCGGGCGGCGGGCGGATGACGTCATGGCTTGGCTGCGTCGCTGCTGATCGGTTCGCCGCGATCGCGCCGGTCGTCGGCCTTCGCGCAGGCAATCCGCTGGAGAGTGATCCGACCCGCCCCGATCCGGCCACCTGCCGCCCCGATGCGCCGCTGTCAGTGCTCGCCTTTGCCGGGGATAAGGACACGGTGAACCCGGTGGAAGGAGGCGGCGCAGGCTATTGGCAATATTCGATGGATGCCGCGCTCGCCCGCTGGGCCGCGCTCGACGGTTGTACCGAAGGGCCGCGCCGGTTCGATTTTACCGGCAAGCTGCTCGTCACCGGCTATGGCGAATGTCAGGACGGCACCAGCGTCACCGCCTGGGTCTATCATGGCCGGGGCCATGAATGGGTCGCCGACAATCACGCAATGTGGCGCTTCTTCGAACGCCACCACCGATAAGCGGTTACGCCGCCTGCGTCGCCGCGCGGGTCAGGTTCAGGAAGACGTCTTCCAGATCGGGCTCGCGCGTCACGACATCGACAATTCCGTATCCGTCGCGCTGAATCGCGGAGAGGACTTCGCCCGCATTCACTTCGCTCTTGTCGAACCGCACCGATAGCGTGCGCTCATCTTTGCGCTCGATCTTCTGGAAGCAGCGATTGTCGGGCACTGTCGCGATGTCGCGATCGACCGTCACTTCGACCAGCTTTTCCTGCGCCCGTGCGATCAGCACGCGGGTAGGTTCGTTCGCGATCAGCTGCCCCTGATTGATGATCGCGATCCGGTCGCAAAGCTCTTCGGCCTCTTCCAGATAATGGGTCGTCAGCACCACGGTGACGCCCGAATCGTTGAGGCCGCGCACATATTCCCACAGCCGCTGGCGCAGCTCGATATCGACGCCAGCGGTCGGTTCGTCGAGTACCAGCACCGGCGGCGAATGGACCATCGCCTTGGCCACCATCAATCGCCGCTTCATGCCGCCCGAAAGCGTGCGCGAATAGGCGTTTGCCTTATCCTCCAGCCCCATGGCGCGAAGCAATTCCATTGAGCGGCGCTTCGCCTTTGGCACGCCATATAGCCCGCCCTGAATTTCCAGCGTTTCAAAGGGCGTGAAAAACGGATCGAAGGTAATTTCCTGATTCACGATGCCGATCGACCCGCGCGCATTGCGGGGGTGCGCGTCAATGTCGAAGCCCCAGATGCTCGCCGACCCGCCGGTTTTGTTCACCAGCCCGGCAAGAATGTTGATCAGCGTGGATTTGCCCGCGCCATTGGGGCCGAGCAGCCCGAAAATCTGCCCGCGCGGCACGTCGAACGTGACATCGTTCAGCGCTTGCTTGCCGCCTGCATAGGTCTTGCTCAGACCCTCGATCCTGATCGCCGCTTCGCTCATATCGGGGGAAATGCGCTCGCTGCGCTGCGGACGCAAGCATTGTCGCGCATAAAAGCTGCGCAACGGTGATTGCAGCGACGCCGAAGCGTTGCTATCGGATCGACCCATGATTGCTCCGCCTGAAACGATCAAGGTCACCACCCGCCGGGTTTCCTGCGACGGCGCCACCGATATTCCGGGCGGCGCGGCATTGGGGCATCCGCGCGTGTTTCTGGAAATCGACGAACATGGTTATGTCGATTGCGGCTATTGCGACCGGCGTTTCATCCTGATCGGCGGCCCTGCCGATGGCGTGGACCAGTCGCAGCTTCCCGACATCGCATCGGGTGCAAGCCCCTCGGGCGAAGCGGCCTGAACGCACGATAAGGGACATGCGGCGTTAGACTTGGCCGCAATCCTTCCTATATCGGGTGGATGACCACGACTATCGACCCGCGCGGCTTTCTGTATCGCGACTCGCTCGACCCCGAAACGGCAAAGCGCCTGACCGCCGATCTGCTGGGCAAAGCAGAGGATGGCGAGCTTTTCCTGCAATATCGCAAATCGGAAAGTTTCGTTTTCGATGACGGGCGGCTGACCAGCGCGTCGTACAATAATGATTCGGGGTTCGGCCTGCGCGCCGTGACGGGCGAGGTAAGCGCCTTCGCCCATGCCAATGAGCTTTCCGCCGATGCGATCCGGCGGGCGGGGGAGACTATGGCGCTGATCGATCCGGCGAAACAGGCAAAGGCACCGCCGCCACGCCACAATAACCGCCATCTTTATACCGATGCCGACCCGATCGACCTCGTCCCCTTCGCGGACAAGGTCAATCTTTGCCAGACGATCGACGCCGCAGCGCGTGCGCGCGATCCCCGCGTGGCGCAGGTGTCGGTGGGACTGATCGGTAGCTGGCAGGTGGTTGAGATCGTTCGCCCCGACGGGTTCGTCGCGACCGATATCCGCCCGCTCACCCGGCTCAACGTCAATATCGTCGTCGAATCGAACGGTCGGCGCGAAAGCGGCAGCTTCGGGCTCGGCGGGCGTGCGCTCTATGACAATCTGCTCAAACCGGAAACGTGGAACCGTGCGATCGACATGGCGCTGGCACAGGCGCTCACCAATCTCGAAGCGGTCGATGCGCCTGCGGGCGTGATGCCGGTGCTGCTCGGACCGGGGTGGTGCGGCGTGCTGCTCCACGAAGCGGTCGGGCACGGGCTGGAAGGCGATTTCAATCGCAAGGGCACCAGCGTGTTTTCCGGCCGGATCGGCGAACAGGTCGCGGCAAAAGGCGTCACCGTGGTCGATGACGGATCGATCCTCGACCGGCGCGGCTCGCTGTCGATCGATGACGAAGGCACGCCGACGCGCGAAAATGTGCTGATCGAGGATGGCGTGCTGAAAGGCTATATGCAGGACCGGATGAACGCCCGGCTGATGGGGGTCGAACCCACCGGCAATGGCCGCCGTCAGGGCTTCGAACATGCGCCGATGCCGCGCATGACCAACACCTTTATGCGCGCCGGTAACCACGATCCCGGCGAGTTGATGAGTCGGATGAAGAACGGCATCTATGCCAAGAGCTTCGGCGGCGGGCAGGTCGATATCGTGTCGGGCAAGTTCGTCTTTTCCTGCACCGAAGCCTATAAGGTCGAGAACGGCAAGATCGGCGCACCGATCAAGGGCGCGACGCTGATCGGCAACGGGCCGAAGGTGCTCAATCAGATCACCGGCATCGGCAACGATTTCGCGCTCGACGAAGGCATCGGCATGTGCGGCAAGGGCGGCCAGTCGATTCCGGCAGGCGTGGGTCAGCCAACGCTGCTGGTCGAAGGTCTGACGGTCGGCGGCACGGCGGTATAGCCCGCGCCGCTTCAGAAGCCTGAGATCAGCATGTCGAGCGCGCCGGTGATGCGAATATAATCATCGGCGAGCGAGCCAAGGCTTGCCTCGATCTCGCGCGCCATCACCGCGCCCGCGAACTGGGTGACCATCACCCAGTCCTCGCCTTCGATCGCAAAAACGGGATTGAGCCGCTCACGGCGCGGCGGCGAATCATCGGGACGCCGCAACGGCACGACGAATCGCGTATTGATCCCCTGCAGCAGGTCGCTCTGACAATCCACGGCAAGCGCGCCGCCGTTCAGGCGCACCACATCGAACTGCGCCATCAGAACATGCGAAATTCGGCGAGGGGGAGGCCGTTCTTTTCAACCCATGCGTTGTTCGCAGCGATCCATTCGCGATTCTCCTCGCGCCACTTCGCTTCGCGTTCCTTCTTCGCGGCATCGCGCAGCGCCGCCTCGCATATCTGGCTGAGGTTCAGCCCCGCCTCGCGCGCAGCCGCCACCACGCCGGTGTCGAGCGACAGGTTGACGGCTTTGCGCTTGCCAGATCGAAGGGCATCGTGCTTCATACGCATAAGCTATGCGCATAGGCGGCAACCGTCAACGGAGCGGCAAATGGCCGAGTTTTTCGAATCGATCACGAACGACCATCGCGCCTTCATCGCGAAACAGCCGCTATTCTTCGTCGCGACCGCTGCCGATGCGGCCCGGATCAACCTCAGCCCCAAGGGGATGGACTGTTTCCGCGTGCTGGACGATTCCACCGTCGCCTATCTCGATGTCGGCGGGTCGGGGAACGAGACCAATGCGCATCTTGCCGCCGACGGGCGCATCACCATTCTGTTCTGCGCCTTCGAAAATCCGGCACTGATCCTGCGTTTGTACGGCCGGGGCCGGGCCGTGCTGCCGCAGGACGCAGAATGGGAGGAACTAATCGGGCATTTCACCCCATTGCCGGGAACGCGGCAGATTTTCGTGATCGCCGTCGAAACGCTGCAAACGAGCTGCGGCTGGGGCGTTCCGATCATGCGCTTCGAGCGGGAGCGGCAGACGCTTTCCAAATATCATTCGGGCGTCAGCGATAGCGAGCGGCTCGAAAAATGGGCCGCGCGGACGAGCAGCATCGACGGCCTCCCCGTCCGCGTGCCGAGCCAGGCGCCCGCCTGATGGCATTGGTCGAAATCGGCCGGTTCAACCGGTTCGAGGCGCATATCCTCGAAGGACGGCTGAAATCCGAAGGCATTCCCTGCTTCGCTTTTGATGCCGAGGCGAGCATCGCGGACGGCAGCGCCTTCCTGATCCCGGTGCGGGTGATGGTCGATGAAAGCGATGCGGAGGCAGCGCGCAGGATCATCGACGACGCTGCCTGATTTTTAGGCAGTCGTACGCCGCCCTGCCCATATTTTTACACTTCGGTAACAATTTGCTGCACCGCAAGGCGCGTGGGCGGGTGCTTTCGTACTTGGCACGCCCCTTGCTGCTGTTCCTCCCGCAAGTTTCTTTCTGAAGAGGGAAGGGGGGCAAATGAAACTGGTCATCGCCATCATCAAGCCGTTCAAGCTTGATGACGTGCGCGAAGCGCTGACGGAAGTCGGCGTGACGGGCATGACGGTCAGCGAGGTAAAGGGGTTCGGTCGGCAAAAGGGCCAGACCGAAATCTATCGCGGCGCCGAATACAGCACCAATATGGTGCCCAAGATCAAGATCGAGGTGGTGTGCGCCACCGATATCGCCAGCCGGGTAGTGGAGGCGATTCAGGCCTCGGCCAACACCAATGCGATCGGCGATGGCAAGATCTTCGTCCTCGATGTCGGACAGGCGGTTCGCATCCGCACCGGCGAAACCGATCAGAGCGCATTGTGAGCGAGGGGGGCATGATGAAATTTGGAACCAGAACCGTCGGCGCGATCGGCGCGGCCGGCATTTCGCTGTTCGCGGCGCTTCCCGCATGGGCGCAGGATACCGCGCTTCAGGCACCGGAAACGGCGGCCGCACCCGTGGTCCATCCCGGCGACAATGCGTGGATGATGACCTCCACTTTGCTCGTGCTGATGATGATCCTGCCCGGCCTTGCGCTATTCTATGGCGGTCTGACCCGGTCGAAGAACATGCTGTCGACCATGACGCAGATCGGCGGCGTTGCGTGTCTAGCGATGCTGCTCTGGGTCATGTACGGCTATGGCCTCGCCTTTGGGCCGGAAGGCAATGACTTTATCAGCTGGGGCAAATTCTTCCTGTCGGGCGTCACCCCGGCCAGCCTTGCCGACACCTTTTCGGACGACAAGATTTCCGAATATGTCTTCATCAGCTTCCAGATGACCTTTGCCGCGATCACGGTCGCGCTGGTCCTGGGCGCGCTGGTCGAGCGGATGAAGTTCTCGGCGGTGATGGTGTTCGCTGCAGTGTGGCTGACCATCGCATATTTTCCGATCGCGCATATGGTCTGGGCGGGCAGCGGCCTGTTGTTCAAGGCGGGCGCGCTCGACTTCGCGGGCGGCACCGTGGTGCATATCAATGCCGGCGTGTCGGCGCTCGTCGCGAGCTTCTTCCTCGGCAAACGGCGCGGCTATCCGACCGAGCCGATGCCGCCGCATTCGCTCACCCTCACCATGGTCGGCACCGGCCTGCTCTGGGTGGGCTGGTTCGGCTTCAACGCCGGTTCGGCGCTTCAGGCGGACGGATCGGCCGGTCTTGCGATGATCAACACGTTCGTCGCTACCGCATCGGCCGGATTGTTCTGGATGCTGACCGAACGCGTGATGGGGCATAAGGGATCGGCGCTCGGCTGGTGTTCGGGCATCATCGCCGGGCTGGTCGCGGTCACCCCTGCGGCGGGCAATTCCGGGCCGTTCGGCGCGATCATTCTCGGCGCGGTCGCCTCGGTCGTCTGCTTCTTCTTCGTCTCGGTAGTGAAGCCGAAGCTCGGTTATGACGACTCGCTCGATGCGTTCGGCATTCACGGCATTGGCGGGATGATCGGCGCGATGGGCACCGGCATCGTCTATCAGCCCGGCCTGGGCGGTCCCGGTGACGGTTCGGTCGGCATGGGCGCGCAGCTCGGCATTCAGCTGTACGCAGTCATCGTCGCGATTGTCTGGGCAGCGGTCGGCACCGTGATCGCCATCCTCGTTGCCAAGGCGCTTACCGGCCTGCGCGTCAGCCAGGAGGTCGAGCAGGAAGGGCTCGACCTCGGCGAACATGGCGAGCGCGCCTACAACTGATCCACGCTTCCGGGGCGGCGGTGCCGCCCCGATACAGAGTTCCTCCTGCGGACCACTGGGCCGGCCTCGTGCCGGCCCTTTTTTGTGTGTGGGTAAGCGCCGATTGCAGACTGATACCAGAGAGCGATGAGAATGACTCATCGCTCTCTGGTTAAGCCCGCGCGGCGCCTGAGCGAAGCCAAAGCGCGATGCGTAAGCATCTATGCGCTTTGGTATGAGCGTCAGCGCCGGGACTGCAGCATCCGGGTCAGGTCGCGCGCCGCGCGCTCGCTGTCGAGCCGCACCACGCAGGGGCCGTACAGCGCTTCTTCCAGACCCACCGAAACCACGGTCAGGTCGCGGCGAAACGGCGGTGCATCGCCCAGCCGCTGGGCAACGAAATGCGCACCGTGCAGTTTGACGAACGCAACGCCTTTGGGGCCGAACAGCAGCGCACTTTCGCCGACACTGTCGCGCACCACCTGTTCGCAGGGAAAGTCGGGAAGCAATTGCTGCGCGATCCGGCGCACCCCTGCCTCATCATCCAGCGCGGCATGGCCGAGCTTCCAGAGGCGGACAAGGCCGGCAAGCGCAAGGATCGCGACAAACGACCCGATCAGCGCCCACCAGCTCATGCGCCGGCGGAGAGCGACTCCAGCAAAGGCCGGATCGAGGAAAGATCATATCCGGCACCGGCGGCTTTCGCGACGATCGCATCGGGATCGCCGCCCGCCTTCGCGCTTGCCAGCGCCCAGAGATTGGCCGAGCGCGTGCCCGACCGGCAATAGGCCAGCACCGGCCCGGTCGCTGCGTCCAGCATCTCACGCATCGCGTCGATCTGCGCATGGCTGAACCCGGCATGGGTCACCGGAATCGCGCTATATCCAAGCCCAAGCGTCTGCGCCGCCGCAGCGATCGCGTCGCCGTCAGGCTGGCCCGCATCCTCGCCATCGGGGCGGTTGTTGATGATCGCGGTAAAGCCTTCGCCCGCAATTTCGCCGAGATCGGCAGGGTCGATTTGCGGAGCGACAGAGATTGTCTCGTCAATGCGTCGGATATCAGCCATGGCCATGCTGTACCGCGCCCGCTTCCTCCCGCCAAGTCCTCAGGCTGCGTCGCGGATGACCGCCAGAAACGCATCGCCATAGGCATCGAGCTTTTTCGCGCCCACCCCGCTGATCTCCCCCATCGCCGACAAGGTGGACGGGCGGATCAGCGCCATGTCGCGCAACACCGCGTCATGAAAGATGACATAAGGCGGCAGCCCCATCTCCTTGGCCAGATCGCGGCGGCACGTGCGCAGCGCCTCGAACAGCGGATTGCCGATCGGATTGGGCGTCGCCGCCGCTCCCCGCCGCCCTTTGCGCCGGGCAGGGGGCAGCACCAGTTCGACCCGCGCCTCGCCCTTCAGGATCGGTTTCGCGCCGGGGCCGAATTCCAGCCCGCCATGCGGATTGGCGCGCAGCGCGTCGCGCAGCAGCAATGCGCGGTGCACCGGCTTGATCAGCGCAGTCTCCTCGCCCGAGACGATGCCCCAAACCGAGAGCTTCTCATGCCCGTTGGTCATGCTGCGCTCGGTCGAACGGCCAAGCAGCACTTCTTCGATATAGCCCGCCCCGAACATCTGCCCGGTGCGGAATACGGCGGACAGGAATTTCTGCGCCGTCACGCTCGCATCGAGCGCCTTGGGCGGGTTCAGGCAATTGTCGCAATTGCCGCAGCGTTCGGGCGGGGTCTCCCCGAAATGGCGCAGCAGGATGGCGCGCCTGCACCCCGCCGTTTCGACCAGCGCGCCCAATGCGGTAAGCCGCGCCCGCTCACCCGCCTGCCGCCCCGGTTCTACTTCGCCGATCCGCTGGCGCGCCCGCGCGAAATCATCGGCGCCCCAGAACAGATGCGCCACCGCCGGGTCGCCGTCGCGGCCCGCGCGGCCGGTCTCCTGATAATAAGCCTCGATTGATTTGGGGATACCCGCATGCGCGACGAAGCGGACATCGGGCTTGTCGATACCCATGCCGAACGCGACCGTGGCGCAGATCACCATATCCTCGCTCGCCACGAAATCGGCCTGATTGCGCGCGCGCACCGGTGCGTCCAGCCCGGCATGGTACGCGCGGGTGGGGCGTCCGGTCTTGGCCAGCGCTTCGGCCAGCCGCTCGGTCTGTGCCCGCGTCTGGGCATAGACGATGCCGGGCCCCGGATTTTCGGCGATAAAGTCCGAAAGCTGCCGCGTCATATTGCCGCGCGGCGAAATGGCGTAGCGGATATTGGGCCGGTCGAACCCGGCGACGATCAGCCCGTCGGACGCGATGCCGAGCTGCTCGAGAATATCGGCGCGGGTATGCGCATCGGCGGTCGCGGTCAGCGCGAGGCGCGGCACATCGGCGAAACTGTCGAGCAACGGGCGCAGCAGCCGGTAATCGGGGCGGAAATCATGCCCCCATTCGGACACGCAATGCGCCTCATCGATCGCGAACAGCGCGATTTTCGCCTGACTCAACAGCTCACGAAAATGCGAGGAGGAGGCGCGCTCCGGCGCGACATAGAGCAGGTCGAGCTCACCGCCGCGAAAGCGCGCGATCGTCTCCGCCCGATTGTCATCGGCGGAGGTCAGCGTCGCGGCACGGATGCCCACCGCTTCGGCCGCGCGCAGCTGATCGTGCATCAGCGCGATCAGCGGGGAGATGACCACGCACGTCCCCTCCAGCACCACCGAAGGCAGCTGATAGCAAAGCGACTTGCCCGCGCCGGTCGGCATCACGGCCAGCGTGTTCTGCCGGTTCAGCACGCGTGCGACGACATCGCCCTGCACGCCGCGAAAACCGGGAAAGCCGAAAACCTTGCGAAGAATGTCGGTGGGCTGGTTCACGGTGTCGCTCTATCGCGGAGCAGGCGGGCAGGGGCAAGGGGCGCATGAGGAAACTCAGGACACATCCCTATCGTTAAACGCCTTCATCCGCCGTAAGGCCGGTGATCCAGCGATAATCGTGGAGCGAAATTCGATGCGTATTCCCCTTGCCCTTGCCGGGCTCACCCTGCTTGCCGCGTGCGGATCGGGGCAGACTGACAAGGATGACGCCGACGGCACCGGCAATATGACGGTCGAACTGCCCGCCGGGCCGGTGCCTGACGCGACCCCGACCGCTGCCCCCGCCAATGACAGCGCGCAGAACGATGCGGATGGCGTGGCGAACGGCCGCGCGCTGCTTCCCACCGGCTGGGGGCCGCTCAGGATCGGGATGAGCAAGGCGGCGGTGACCGACGCGCTCGGCCCCGACGTCAATCCGGGGGATGCGAACGGCCCTGATCCGGATCAGTGCGAAATCTATCGGCCGGAAGGGGCGCCGGTGGGCATGATGGTGATGCTGATCGACGGGCGGCTGGCGCGGATCACCCTGTCGCGCGGATCGGATGTGAAGACCAGCGCGGGAATCGGGGTTGGGGCGACCGCCGCCGCGGTGCGCGCGGCGTATGGCGCACGGGTCAAATCCAGCCCGCATGCCTATCTCGATTCGCCGGGCGAATATCTGACGCTCTGGTCGACGGGTGGCCCGCAAAGCCCATCGGGCCGCGGCATCCGCTTCGAAATCGACCGCGACGGGCGGGTGCAGTTCATCCATGCCGGCGGCCCGGCAATCGAATATGTCGAGGGCTGCGCCTGATAGCAGGCACAGCCCCCAAAGTCTGAAAGAAGGGCGGGAGCTGTTCCCGCGCCCTTTGTCGTTCGCTTACCGGTCGATCGGTTCGCCCGCCGGCTGCTGCGCCGGGCCGTCGGCGGTCGGTGCGGCTGTGTCGGCATCGGCATGCCCGGTCAGGCCGCGCGCCTTCAGCATCGGGCCGATCTCCGGGTCCTTGCCGTAAAAGGCGCGGAACATCGGGCCGTAATCCATGGTATGACCCTTTGACAGGATCATGTCGCGGAAACGCTGACCATTTTCGCGGGTCATGCCGCCATGGTTTTCGAACCAGTCATACGCGTCGTCGTCGAGCATTTCGGTCCACAGATAGGCATAATAGCCGCTGGCATAGCCGTTCGACCAGATATGCTGGAAATAGCTCGACCGATAACGCGGCGGTACGTCGCGGATATCCAGCCCCATGCTGGCGAGCGTCTTCGCTTCGAACGTATCGACATTCTGACGCGGTGCGGTGGCGGGAAGCGCGTGCCAGGCAAGGTCGAGCTTCGCCGCCGCAAGCAGTTCGCCCAGCGCATAGCCCTGATTGAAGGTCGCTGCCTTTTTGATCTTGGCGACCAGCGCATCCGGGATCGGTTCGCCCGTCTTGTAATTCACCGCATAGTTTTTGAGCACCTTGGGTTCCAGCGCCCAATGTTCGTTGAACTGCGAGGGGAATTCGACAAAGTCGCGCGCGGTCGACGTGCCCGAAATCGACGGATAGGTCTGATCCGCGAACAGGCCGTGCAGCGCATGGCCGAATTCGTGGAACATCGTCGTCACATCGTCAAAGCTGATCAGCGCGGGCTGGCCCGGCGCTGGCTTGGTGAAGTTGCAGACATTATAGATGACCGGCTTGGTGCCGAGCAGATGCGACTGATCGACGAAATTCGACATCCATGCGCCGCCCGATTTATTGTCGCGCTTGAAATAGTCGAAATACATCAGACCCAGCGGCGACCCGTCGGCGTCGATCACTTCGAACACGCGAACGTCGGGCTGATAGACCGGAATATCCTTCCGCTCCTTGAACGTCAGGCCGTACATCTGATTGGCGGCATAGAATACGCCGTCTTCGAGCACCTTGTTCAGTTCGAAATACGGCTTCACCTGATCTTCATCGAGGTCGTATTTCGCCTTGCGCACCTTTTCGGCGTACATGTCCCAATCCCAGGGTTCGAGCTTGAAGTCCTTGCCCGACTTCTCGATCATCGCCTGAATATCGGCAGCTTCGGCCCGTTCGCGTGCCGCCGTGGCGGGAACCAGCTTGGCCATGAAGGTATCGACCGTTGCCGGGTTCTTCGCCATCTGATCGTCCAGCACATAGGCCGAATAGCTGTCAAAGCCGAGCAGCTTCGCCTTTTGTGCGCGCAGCAGCGCGAGCTGCGAAATCGTGTCGCGCGTGTCGTTGGCGTCGCCGCGTTCGGCGCGCGTCCAGCTGTTTTCGAACAATGCCTTGCGCGTCGCACGATCGGTCAGCGTCTGCAGCAGCGGCTGCTGCGTCGTATTCTGCAGCGTCAGGGCATATTTGCCGTCCAGCCCGCGATCCTTCGCCGCCTGTGCTGCCGCAGCGATCTGGTCGTCGGAAAGTCCGGCCAGCTCTTCCTTCGTGTCGACGATCAGCGCACCGTCCTTGGTCGCGGCAAGCAGCTTTTGCTGGAACGCGGTCTGAAGCGACGCGATTTCCTTGTTCATCTCCTTCAGCTTCGCCTTGTCGGCGGGCGAAAGCTGCGCCCCGGCATGCACGAAATTGTCGTGATACACTTTCAGCAGCATCGCCTGTTCGGGATTGAGGTTCAGCGAATCGCGCTGCTTGTACAACGTGTCGACCCGCCGGAAGAGCTTGTCGTTCATATAGATCGCATCGCTGTGCGCGGTCAGTTCGGGCGCGACCTCGGTCTGCACCTTTTGCAGCGCATCATTGCTGTTCGCCGATACGATGTTGAAAAACGTGTTCGTCGCGCGGGTCAGCAAGCGACCCGATTTTTCCATCGCGACGATCGTATTGTCGAATGTCGGTGCCGCTTTGTTGTTCGCGATTCCTTCGATCTCGGCGAGATGCTGCTTCATGCCTTCGCGGATCGCGGGCAGATAATCACTGTCTTTGATCAGGTTGAACTGCGGCGCCTGAAACGGCAGCTGGCTTTTGGTCAGCAGCGGGTTGGCGCGGTTCTGATCGGCCTGGGGGGCGGCATTGGCGGTCATCGGGGTCATCGCGCTGGTGGTGAGGGCTAGCATGGCTGCGGCGGCAATTGGCGAGAGGCGCATCATATCTCCTGTTATCAACGGCCCGACGGCTGGCGGCGGGCGCAAGGCGCGAATATTCCTATGCGCCTGCTTTAGCGGAGATTCCATAGCAGGATAAAGCTGTCACTGCGCTGAAGGCCCCCGCCGCGCAGCACGACGGGGGGCCTTGATCCCGCAAGGGCCGCACGAGGGGGGCGGCCTTACTGTTCGGGTGCGTCGCGGATTGATACTGCCCGGGCGCAAAACGCGACCCGGGCAGATATAGCGGGCATCCTCCTGCGGGCTGATTCTCAACCGGATCAGCCTCACGGCAATCATATGGCAGCGATTTGCGGTTAAGGGAAACGAAATTTCCAGTTGCTGCGCAAAAATTGTCCCAAAATAACGTTCTCAGTCACTGCGCTGCCATTTTTTCCTCGCGTTCGGCCTGCTGGCGTGTCCACATTTCGGCATACAGGCCGCGCCGGCGCAGCAATTCGGCATGCGTGCCGCGCTCGGCGATTCGCCCGGAATCGAGCACCACGATCTGATCGGCATGAACGATGGTGGAGAGGCGATGCGCGATCACGATCGTCGTGCGCCCGCGTTCGATTCGTTCCAGCGTCGCCTGAATTTCCGCCTCGGTCCGGCTGTCGAGCGCGCTGGTCGCCTCATCGAGGATCAGGATCGGCGGGTCTTTCAGCAGCGTCCGGGCAATCGCCACGCGCTGCTTCTCCCCGCCAGACAGCTTCAAGCCGCGCTCACCCACACGCGTGTCATAGCCGTCGGGCAGGCGTTCGATGAAATCGGCAATTGCCGCGCCGCGCGCCGCTGCATGAATGTCCTCCTTCGTCGCGCCCGCTTTGCCATACGCGATATTGTATCCGATCGTGTCGTTGAACAGCACCGTATCCTGCGGCACGATGCCGATCGCTGAGCGCAGGCTTTGCTGCGTCACCTGCGCAATATCCTGCCCGTCCATGGTGATGCGCCCGCCGGTCACGTCGTAAAAGCGGAACAGCAGCCGGGCGAGCGTCGATTTGCCCGCGCCCGACGGCCCGACCACCGCCACCGTCGATCCCGGCGCGACGTCGAGCGTGATCCCTTTCAATATCTCGCGCTCGTCATAGGCGAAGCGGACATCCTCGAGCCGGACATGCCCCTTTGCGATGGTCAGCGGCTTTGCATCGGGCACGTCGGTCACATCGGCGGGCGTATCGATCAGGTCGAACATCGCGCCCATATCGATCACCCCCTGCCGCACGGTGCGATACACCATGCCGAGCAGGTCGAGCGGGCGGAAAAGCTGCGACAACAGCGTCGAAACCAGCACGACATCGCCCGGCGTAAACCGCCCCGCCGCCCAGCCGTAAACGATGATCGCCATCCCGCCGCCCAGCATCGCATTGGTGATCAGCGACTGCGCGACGTTCAGCAGCGCAAGGCTGTTCTCGCTCTTCACCGCCGCTTCGGCATAGGCGTTGACCGCGCGGTCATAACGCTGTGCTTCGCGGCCTTCAGCGTTGAAATATTTGACCGTTTCGAAATTCAGCAGCGAATCGACCGCATGCGCGACCGCGCCGGTGTCGAGATCGTTCATCTGCTCGCGCAGCTTCGTCCGCCAGTCGGTGATGATCCGCGTCGTGGCGATATAGACGACCACCATCACCAGTGTCGCCGCGACAAGCCACAGGCCGAAGCGTGTCCAGAAAATGCCGATGACCAGCGCGAGTTCGAGCACCGTCGGCGCGATATTGAACAGCAGGAAATACAGCATCGTGTCGATGCTCTTGGTCCCGCGTTCGACCACGCGCGTCACTGCGCCGGTGCGCCGTTCCAGATGGAAGCGCAGCGACAACTGGTGGAGATGGCGGAAGACATTGGCGGACAGCCGCCGGGTAGCCTCCTGTCCCACACGCTCGAACACCACATTGCGCAGATTGTCGAACAGGACGGTGCCGAACCGCGCCAGCGCATAGCCGAGCACCAGCAGCACGACCAGCGTCACCCCGTCGCGCGTGCCCGTGGCCATGCGGTCGACCGCACCCTGCAGCGCGAAGGGAGCGCCATAGACCTGCAACAGCTTCGACGCGATGACCAGCAGCATCGCCCCGCAAATGCGCACCTTCAGCGCGCGCGAATCGGCGGGCCAGAGATAGGGCAGGAAGCGGCGGATCGTGGGCAGCAGCGGTCGTTCGACCGCGCCCGGCGTGCTGGAAATCGGAGGCATGACGGCTCTCTATCTGGGCGCTGCGACGAACGGAAGCAATGCGCGCGACGGAACTTAACGCGGTGCGAGGATTTCCTCTTGACAGGAGGCTGATACATGGAACCGCTCACTTTCGTCATTGCCCTGATGGGCTGCGCCGATTCAGGCGCTGTGTGCCGGCAGCAGCGGGTCGAAGCTCATCATTATGCCAGTGCCGCCCAGTGCGAGGCGGCGATTCCCGCCGCGCTGTATCGTAATACCGATATCGATTATCCGGTGATCGAAGCGCGCTGTCGCCAGACCAGCCAGCGCTGGGCCGATGCCGACGGCAACCGCAATAATCGCGGCTGACCGCCCGGCTTTCCCGCAAAAAATCTGATCGCGCCCTCGCATCGTGCTACACCGTCCGGCCAGGGGTCGGGGCGAGGGGAAAGCATGCGGAAAATTCTGGGCATATTGATCGGCATCGCGATCGGTTTTCTAATCACGATCCTGCTTGAATCGATCGCGCATCTGCTGTTTCCGCTCGCTCCGGGCACGGACCCGGGTTCGCCCGACCTGTTCGATCATGTGCCGGTGCCTGCAAAGATCATGGTGCTTCTCGCATGGTTTTTCGGCGCGGCTGCCGGATGCTATATGGGGCAGCGGATCGGCGGCTGGCTGTGGTCGGGCTGGATCACCGTCGCGATCCTGCTGATCGCGGGGCTTTCCGCAACCTTCATGATCCCGCACCCCTTATGGATGCAAATCTGCGCGGTGGCGGTGCCGATCCTCGGCGGGCTGATTGCCGACCGCCTTCCCGGCGGCAGGGTCAGGCGGAGTGCTCAGACTCTCCGTTCGCGCTGAGCCTGTCGAAGCGCCGTCCGTCTATCCGTTCGCTACATCGCGGCGCGGCGTCCACAATTGCGGATCGCGCGGACGCTGCGCGATCCTCCCGCGATTCATCGCCTCGCCGAACGCCCGCGCTACCGATGCCAGCTTCTCAGCCCTGGACGTGCTGATCCGATGGTCCCATGCATGTTCGCCCGCCGCCGCCACCTTGCGCGCGATCCCGCCATAGATATGCGCCGCCGACAGCACTGCCCATGCCGAGCGGAAGGGCAGTTTCGCAGCCCCGACCCGCGCGCTCGCCTCATAGCGTTCCGCCATGCGTGCCAGCCGCCGGGCGAGCACCGCCAGACGCTGCCGGTTCCACGGTTTGAAATGATCGCCCGGTGCCATGTCCATCTCGACCAGCCATTCGATCGGCAGATAGCAGCGCCCGACCCGGCCATCCTCCTCGATATCGCGCGCGATATTGGCGAGCTGAAAGGCAAGGCCAAGGTCGCAGGCACGCGCCAGCGTGGCCTCATCCTCCGGATCGACGCCCATCACCACCGCCATCATCTCGCCCACCACGCCCGCGACATGATAGCAATAGGTGAGGAGGTCCGCCTCGGTCCGGGGACGCCAGTCGCGCGCGTCGAGCGCGAACCCTTCGATCAGGTCGTTTGCCATGCGATGCGGCAGGTGCGTTTCGGCGGCAACGATGCGCAGCGCATCGAAGGCAGGATCGCCCACCACTTCGCCCGCCAGCGCTTTTGCGGTCGCGTCTCGGATCAGCGCGAGGCGCGCCGGACCGTCCTCGACCCGCTCCATGCCATGGCCCAGCTCCTGCCCGTCGGCGATATCGTCGCACGCCCGGCACCATGCATAGAGCAGCCATGCCCGTTCGCGCGTCCGGCGATCGAAGAGCCTGCTCGCCGCGGCAAAGCTCTTCGACCCCTTTGCGATCGTTTCCCCCGCCGTTGCGACGATGGCTTCACGCGTGGGAAGGGCGGCGTGGTCGCTCACAGGTCGGCGCGCGTCATCCGCACGATCGGCACCGCCGGTTCGTGGGACGCCATCTTGTCCAGCAGCCCCTCGAGCGTGTCATCGACGATCAGCAATTGCTGATGCTGCGGGCGCAGAAACCCGACCTCGCCCATCTTCGCGACAAATGCGATCAGATGGTCGTAATAGCCCGCAATGTTGAGCAGGCCGACCGGATCGGTGTGATAGCCAAGCTGTGCCCAGCTCATCGCCTCCCACAATTCGTCCATCGTGCCGGTCCCGCCGGGGATGGTGACGAAGCCGTCCGAAAGCTCGGTAAAGCGTGCCTTTCGCTCGTGCATCGTCTCGACGACATGCAGTTCGGTCAGCCCCTGATGCGCGACCTCCGCATTGACCAGCGCCTGCGGGATGATGCCGATCACCTCGCCCCCGGCGGCCAGCGCGCTGTCGGCGACCGCGCCCATCAGGCCGAGCTTTCCACCGCCATACACGACGCCGATCCCCCGCTTGGCAAGCGAGCGCCCGACATGGCGTGCAGCTTCGATATAAACGGGATCGGCGGGCGTGGCGGAGCCACAATATACGGCAAGGCGCTTCATCGGATTTCCATTCAGGCAGGGCAGCGCGCCCCGCTTCTTTAAAGTGCGACCGGCTTTAGGAAAAGCGCCCCGCCGCCACAAGCGCGACGATGCGAGGCCTCACCCCGGCCCCGCATTCAGCCGGGAGAGGCGGCGGACCCGGCAAGCAGGCCGCCGTCGATATTCACTTCCGTGCCGGTAACATAGGTCGCTTCGTCGGAGGCAAGCATAAGCGCAATGGCAGCCACCTCGTCGGGCATCCCGAACCGCTTGAGCGGCGTGTCTGCGACGAGCGCCTGCATCCGGGCGTCCCGGTCGGGGCCAGTGCCCAGCATCGGTTCCCAGATCGGGGTGAGGATCGCGGCAGGGTGGATCGAGTTGCATCGTATCTTCCAACCCTGCTGCGCGCAGTACAGTGCGACGCTCTTGCTATGGTTGCGGATCGCTGCCTTTGAGGAGGCATAGGCCGCCGCGCCGGGGATGCCGACCAGCCCGGATCGCGATGATATGTTGATGATCGACCCCGTTCCCTTGCCCTTCATCGCGCCGATCGCATAGCGACAGCCGAGAAAGGTGCCGTCGAGATTGACGCGATGAACCTCGCGCCAGTCCGCAAGGCTGGCATGTTCGGGGTCATGCGGTGTCATGCCCGCCTCAAAGCCGGTGATGCCGGCATTGTTGACCACCACATCGGCCATCGGAACGAGCGTGCTCAGCCGGGCCCAGTCGCTTTCCTCGCGCACGTCGAGCGGTTCGAACCGACACCCGATCTCGGCAGCAGCGTCCGCCCCTGCTGCTTCGTCCAGATCGGTGAGGATGACGATCGCACCTTCGTCATGGAAGCAGGCTGCAATGGCGCGCCCGATACCACGCGCCGCGCCGGTGATGACACACGTCTTGTTCTTCAATCGGTGCATGATGTTCTCGAAATCAGAAGTCCAGTCGGCGGATCACTCCGCAGCCATATGCTTTTCCGCTTTAGCGGTGACGCTGGATCATTTCGAAAACTCCCGGAAAACCCGGTCATCGTACAGAATTGGGACCGGAACCGCAATTCTCCATAGCCGTGTCTTTCCGGGCCGGAGCGCGGGTTCAGCGTGCGGCCCCAACCTGCCATTCCGCCATTGTGCAGGTCGCGACAGCCTGTCGGGCAGGCCCTATTCCCCCCGCTCCAGCATCAGTGCGGCGGTCGCCTTGGCGCTTCCCACAACGCCCGGAATCCCTGCGCCGGGATGCGTGCCCGCACCCACCAGATACAGGTTCGGGATATTGGAGTCGCGATTATGCCCGCGGAAATAGGCGCTTTGGGTGAGGATCGGCTCCAGCGAAAAGGCGCTGCCCATATGTGCGTTCAGGTCATGGGCGAAATCGGTCGGCGCATAGCTGAACTTCGTCACGATCCGCTCATGAATATCGGGGATCAGCCGCCGCCCGACCTCGTCCAGGATGCGCTTTTCCAGGATCGGTGCGACATCGTCCCAATTGGCCGGGAACTTGCCCATATGCGGCACCGGGGCGAGCGCATAAAAGGTCGAACAGCCTTCGGGTGCCATCGCCGGATCGGTCGCGGTCGGATGGTGGAGATAGAGCGAGAAATCTTCGCTCAGCACACCATGATCGTAGATGTCGGACAGCAGCCCCTTATAGCGCGGCCCGAACAGGATCATATGGTGCGGAATGCCGGGCCAGCGGCCCTTCACGCCGAAATGCACGACGAACAGCGAAGGCGAAAAGCGTTTCTTTTCCAGCGATTTCAGCGTGCGCTGCGCGCTGCGCGACGTCTTCAGCAGGTCGCGATAGCTGTGCACGATATCGGCGTTCGACGCGACCGCATCGACATCGAGATGCAGCCCGCTTTTCGCCGTAACCCCGGTCACCCGGTCGCCCATCGTCACGATTTCTTCGACCGGATCGCCAAGGCGCAGCGTGCCGCCCAGCCGTTCGAACAGCGCGACCATGCCCTTGACGAGCTGGTTGGTGCCGCCTTGCGCGAACCACACTCCCCCGTCGCGCTCCAGCTTGTGGATCAGCGCATAGATGGCGCTGGTCGTCATCGGATTGCCGCCGACCAGCAGCGTGTGAAAGCTCAGCGCCTGTCGCAGCTTCTCATTCTTCACGAACTTCGAAACCATCGAATAGACTGACCGCCATGCCTGATATTTGGCAAGCGCGGGCGCTGCCTTGATCATCGAGGCGAAGTCGAGAAACGCGACATGGCCGAGCTTTTCATAGCCTTCGCGATAGACACCGGCGGAATATTCCAGAAACTGGCGATAGCCCTGAATATCGGCCGGATCGAGCGCGCCGATCTCGCGCATCAGGATGTCGTCGTTATTGGTGTAATCGAAATTGGTGCCGTCGGGCCAGTTCAGCCGGTAAAAGGGCTGGATCGGCACCAGCTTCACGTCGCGCTCCATCGCGTCGCCCGACAATTCCCACAATTCGCGCAAGGATTCGGGCGCGGTGATGACCGTCGGCCCGGCATCGAAGGTAAAGCCGTCGCGCTCCCAATAATATGCGCGCCCGCCGGGCTTGTCGCGCGCTTCGAGGATCGTGGTATCGACGCCCGCCGATTGCAGCCGGATGGCAAGCGCCAGCCCGCCGAACCCCGACCCGATCACTGCTGCGCTTCTCATCGCTTCGTCCCCAAAATCGCCTCAATCGCCCGGCCGATCGGCACGGGCGGCTTGCCCGTCAGGACCCGTCCCTGATCGAGCAAGGTCGCTTCGCCGGCATAGAAGCGGGCAATCAGCCCCGCGTCCAGCCGATAGAAGCGTTCGAGGATGCGATAGCGTGCCTCAGGCTCGGATGCACGAAACAACATCTTGGTGAGCATCCGGTAAAATCCGCGCGCTTTCCACGTCTGGCGCGCCAGCCCGTGGAGCAGATCGTGCAGCGCGGTGCCTGAAAGGTCGCTTTGCCGCGCGACCAGCGCTGCGCTGCGCACCGCATCGGGCAGCGAATAGCCGGTGAGCGGGTGGAACAATCCGCCGCGCATCCCCGCCTTGGCGATACGATTGCCGCCGCTTTTCCAATAGGCTTCGAAATCGCCGCTCATCACCACGGGCAGCGCACCCGCCTCTGCCCGAAGCACACGGTCCCATCCCCAGCCGCGTGCGCGCGCATAGGCTTCGATCCGCCCGCGCAACGCCGCCCGGTCGATATCGGGCGTGTCCGAATAATAGGTGTCCTCGATAAACATCCGCGTCGCGGCAAAGGGCAGGCAATAGACGAAGCGATAGCCGTCGATCTGCTCGACCTGCGCATCCATGACGATCGGCCGGGCAAGGTCATGCGCATCGGCAAGGTCGAATTCCATGCCGACAAATTTCTGCCACCCGCAATCGAGCAGCCCCAGATCGCCCGCGCCCCGGCAATCGATGACGCCCTTCGCCTCGATCCGCTCGCCCTCGCCCAGCACGACCGCGCGCGCGCTCGCGCCCAGCACATGGGCCTGAGTAATGAGCTCATGCGGGGCAAGCGTCGCGCGCACCACCGTGTCCAGCCGCTCGCTCTCGATCGAATAATAATTCTGTTTCAACCCCCGCGAATGCGCCGGGAAATGCACGTCATAGCCGGTCCAGCCATAGCTGATCAGCGGGGCGATCAGCCACCGGTCATCCTGCGCAATATCGCCGGAGAAAAAGGACCAGATATGATTCCCGCCGATACGGGCAGTAGATTCGATCAGGCGAAGGGAGATGTCCGGACGACGCTTTTTGAGCGCCAGCGCAATCAGCGCGCCGGAAAGCCCCCCGCCAACGATCGCGACATCACAGGATAGGCGTTCGGGCATGGGGACAAGCGCCTAGACCAAGCGATTGGGTATCGAAAGCCCCGTCAATCGCAATTTTGCTGTCCGGCACCGCTTCTTGCGCCGAACCGTGTATCCCCGCCCATGATGTGATTGATCATCAGTGGGGCCACCGGATCAGGAGCCGTCCGCATCTTCCTGGCTGCGTTCCGGAATACCGGACAGATGCTCCAGTTTCTCCCTTATACGTCGACGCTGTATATTGGTGATGTTGGTTGAAGCATAATAGCGGATGGTGGTGGAATATAAGGCGCGCAGGTAATTCAGATCGACCGGCATCAATCCTGCCGGCGCCGTGTCGCCGTCATGTTGGTACAGCGAGAGAATGGAACCGTCAGGAAAGTCTCCGTCCATCAACGGGTTGGCAAGGGCCACCATCGCGCAATAGTCGCTGAGCTGACGCAGATTGACCGGACCCTGGCTTTTGCCGTCGACCAGTATCTGCATCCGACGAAAATATCGCTGACGCGGGGGATTCAGCCGGGACGCTGACGTTTGCGGCATTGCGCTGATGTCCTGCGATTGCATTTCGCCTGCGATCGGGACAATCGGATTGAACCAGCTCGTATTGGCGAACCACCGCACCGGCCGGGCTTCGCGAAGCATCGCCTTAACTCTGCGCAGGTCCAGTATCCCGCTGCTCAGATCGAAACCGAGGCGCGGAAAGCGTCTGAGCAACTCTGCTGTCAGTTCGTCCGCGTCGCTGGACACGGTGATGACAACCGAGGGGTCGCATCCATCCGTGCGCACCGGGGGCGCTCCCGCAGCTTTCGCGATAGCCGAGATTCGCTGGACCATATATTCAGATTGTTTGGGAGCAGGACCCTCAACCTTTAAACAAATTGAAACGCCCCATCGGGGCACCTGCTCGCCCACATAATTTCCTGAAGCTTCGTGAATATAGGAACGCAGGGCCTTTGGCGTCATCCCGGTAACGATGATGTCCTGATCCGACCGTTGCGGCTGTTGTGACGATGGGACAGTGGAATCACCAGAAGGTGAAGAAGCGGGCGGCACTGTCTGAGGCGCAGACAGCGCTAGCGAGGCTAAAGCCAGAAGATCGGCTACCCACATGAACCTAGCATGTGCCTAAAAACCCCGACGCGCAACAGCAACTTGTCTGAATCGTTCGGAAATTCATCCATCGTGGCGCGTTTCGGGTTCATCTGTGTTTGCAGGGGAAACAACAGCAATGAAAACCGCCATCGTTACCGGCGGCGCTCAGGGGATCGGGCGCGGCATTGTCGATCATATGCTGGGCGAGGGCTGGCGCGTTGCCGCGCTTGATCTGGATGGCGAGGCGCTCGCCGATCTTGCCGATGTCTATCGCGGGCAGCCGCTGCTGCCACAGGGCTGCGATGTCGGGGATGAGGATTCGGTCGCCGCTGCGTTCGATGCGATTCGTGCCTGGCAGGAAGCGGCCGGGGAGGCGGGGATCAACCTGCTCGCCAGCAATGCGGGGATCGCGAACCCGGATACCGGCCCGGTCGAAAAACTGTCGCTCGCCGACTGGCGCAAATGGCAGGATGCGCATCTCACCGGCGCGTTCCTGATGACCCGCGCTGCTGTGCCGCTGCTCCGCCAGCGCAAGGGTTCGATTGTGTTCACCGCGTCGACCCGCGCCATCCAGTCCGAACCGAACAGCGAAGCCTATGCCGCAGCAAAGGGCGGGCTGCTCGCGCTCACCCATGCCCTCGCCATCAGTCTTGGCCCCGATATCCGGGTGAATGCCGTGCTGCCCGGCTGGATCGAAACCGGGCCCTGGCAAAAGCCTTCAGCGCGCAGCCGGCCCGACCATCGCGATATCGACCGCGATCAGCATCCGGTCGGCCGTATCGGCGTGCCGGAAGATATCGCCGCCACCGTCGCCTTCCTCGCGAGCGAAGGCGCAGGCTTCATCACCGGCCAGCATATCGCCGTTGATGGCGGCATGACGAAGAAGATGATCTACGCGCATTGAGGCTCGCTGACGGCGGTTTTCCTCTCTCGTCACCGGGACTTTGTGCGGGGGGCACGGTGCCGCGCGAATGTCGGCACGTTCGCCCGGCGAGCGATATGCTGGTTGCAGAGAGCTTGCCTCGCCTGCCTCCTCCGTCATGCCGGACCTGTTCCGGCATCTACCGCTCGGCGGGAGCAACGGCCCGAGGCTGAGGCGGCACCGTGGATGCCGGGACAGGCCCGGCATGACGATCATGATGTATCTCGCGGCATGCGCTTCGGACGGTACCGTCACCCAAATTACGCCGTCACCCCGGACCTGATCCGGGGGCCAGTGCGGCAGGCGCGCCATGCCTTGTTTCTGCGGTGCGGCAGACACCGTTGCGGAGGATCAGCGTCGCATGCCCCCATCATGCCGGACCTGTTCCGGCATCTACGGCTCGGCGGGAGCAACCGCCCGAGGCTCAGGCGGCACGGTGGATGCCGGGACAAGCCCGGCATGACGGGCGTAAGCGCAACGCCAAGATATGGCCCTCACCCCCCCGCAAAGCGATCGGTCGCCGCGATCAGCGCGTCCAGTATCCCCGGCTCGCTATAGGCATGGCCCGCGCCCTCGATCAGCACCAGCTCACTTCCCTGCCAGCGCGCATGCAGGTCGAACGCGGTGCGCGCGGGGCAGGGCATGTCATAGCGGCCATGGACGATCACCCCCGAAATCCCGTTCAGCTTCGGCGCATCGCGCAGCAACTGCCCCTCTTCCAGCCAGCCTTTGTTATAAAAGAAATGATTCTCGATTCTCGCAAAGGCGAGCGCGAAATGCCCGTCATGAAACTGGTCCGACGTGCCCGGTTCGGGGAGCAGGGTGATCGTCTCGCCTTCCCAGATCGACCAGGCCTTTGCCGCTTCCAGCTTCGCTTCCTCATCGTCGCCGGTCAGCAGCCGGTGATAGGCGGTAATCATATCGCCGCGATCTTCGGGCGCGATGGGCGCTAAAAAGCGTTCGAACTTTTCGGGGAACATCTCGCTCACCCCGAACTGATAATACCAGTCCATCTCACGGCGAGTGAGCGTATAGATGCCGCGCAGCACCAGCTCGCTGACGCGGGCAGGATGCGTCTCGGCATAAGCAAGCGCCAGCGTCGATCCCCATGATCCGCCGAATACCTGCCATTTTTCCACCCCCGCCATTGCGCGCAGCCGCTCGATATCATCGACCAGATGCCAGGTCGTATTCGCTTCCAGCGAGGCATGGGGCGTCGAACGCCCGCACCCGCGCTGGTCGAACAGCATCACGTCATAGCGCGCGGGGTCGAACAATTGCCGATGCGCGGGCGAGGACCCGCCACCCGGTCCGCCATGCAGGAACACCGCCGGTTTCGCGCCCGGCGTGCCGACCCGCTCCCAATAGACGCGATGGCCGTCGCCCACATCCAGCATGCCGCTGTCATAGGGGTCGATGGGCGGATAGGGGGTGCGAAAGCTGGTCATGCCTCGATCCTATCGCGGGGAGCGGGCAGGGTCGAGCGTCAAAGACGCTATTGCGCAGCGTCCGGCAGCGGCTTAGGCTGATGTTTCACTATATCATCGGGGACATTTCTTGCATTTCAAGCCGCTGATCGCCGCGCTCGCCTGCGCAACGCTCGCCATGCCCGCCTTTGCGCAGGACAAGCCGCAAACCGCAGCCGAAAAGGGTGCCGACGACAGCAACCAGTTCCCGCCGCTTCCCGACGATAAAAGCGTCGATCAGACCGTTCAGATCGCGGGCCGCACCATCCGGTACAAGGCGACCGTGGGCACCATTCCGGTGCGCGATGACAAGGGCAACGAAATCGGTCAGGTCGTCTATACCGCCTATACCGTGCCCGGCGGCGGGGCGGATCGCCCGGTAACCTTTGCATTCAATGGCGGCCCCGGTGCATCGTCGGTCTATCTCAATATGGGCGCGATCGGGCCGAAGCGCGTACCCTTTGGCGATCAGGGCGATTCTCCGTCCGATGCCCCGGTGACGACCGATAACCCGAACAGCTGGCTCGATTTCACCGATCTGGTGTTCATCGATCCGATCGGCACCGGATTTTCGCGCAGCCTTGTCGATCCCGATGAAACCAAGAAGCATTTCTACGCCAACGATCCCGATATCGAATATCTGTCGAAAGTCGTTTTCGACTGGCTGGTAAAAGAGGAGCGACTGCGTTCGCCCAAATATCTCGTCGGGGAAAGCTATGGCGGCTATCGCGTGCCGCGTATCGCCCACGAACTGCAATCGCAGATCGGTGTCGGCGTGAACGGCATGGTGCTGGTTTCGCCCTATCTCGACCCGGCATCGGGCGCGGGTTCGACTGCCTTGTCGCCGCTTCCCTGGATGGTCGATCTGCCCTCGATGGCCGCTGCGCATCTGGAACGCGAAGGGCGGCTGACACCCGAAGCCATGGCGCAGGTGGAGGCCTATACGCGCGGTCAGTTCGCCACCGACCTGCTGCAGGGGCGGTCGGATCCGGCAGCGGTTGCCCGGCTGGTCGATCGCGTCACTGAGCTGACCGGTCTCGACCGCAATCTGGTCGCAAAAATGGGCGGCCGCGTCGATGCGGGCACCTATCTTCGCGAAGTGCACCGCGCAGAGGGAAAGATCGGCAGCGTGTATGACAGCAATGTCACTGGCTTCGATCCCTTTCCTTGGGCGGCGCAGCAGCAGTCGAACGACCCGCTGCTCGAAACGCTGATCGCGCCGACGACCAGCGCGATGGTCGATTTCGTGACGCGCGTTGTGGGGTGGAAGACGACCGCCCGCTATCATGCGCTTTCCTATGCGGTGAATCAGGCATGGGATCGCGGCCAGCCCGATGACGCCCCGGTGCAGGATTTGCGGAAAGCGATCGCCAACGACCCGAAAATGGCAGTGATGATCGCGCATGGCTGGGACGATCTGTCCTGCCCCTTCTTCGCCTCGCGCCTGATCGTCGATCAGATGCCCAGCTTTGGCATGGCGCAGCGGGTGAAGCTCGACGTCTATCCCGGCGGCCACATGTTCTATTCCCGCCCCGACAGCGGCGCGCGTTTCCGCGCCGATGCAAAGGCACTGTACGGGCGCTGATTGCCGTGCCGGGATCATCCGACCTGCCGTTCAGCGATCCCAAAGCGGTGGCGAACTATGTCGAACAGACTCCGCGCAAGGTGCCGGGTCTTTTCGATCTCCACCGCATGGCGCATGTGCTGCTGACCGAGCGGCTGGGGCGCGAGGCGCGGCTGCTCGTGCTCGGCGCGGGCGGCGGGATGGAGCTTCGCGCGCTGGCCGCGGCGGAGCCGGACTGGCGCTTTACCGGTGTCGATCCGTCGGAGGCGATGCTCGCCATCGCTGCGCAGCTCACCGAATCCCATCGTGACCGGATCGACCTCGTCCCCGGCTATATCGAAGATGCGCCCGCCGGGCCGTTCGACGGCGCGCTGTGCCTGCTCACGCTGCACTTTCTCGAAGCCGGGGAGCGGTTGCGCACGCTGCGCCAGATCGCCCGGCGGTTGCGCCCCGATGCACCCTTCATCGTCGCGCACCATTCGCCGCCCGACCGCGATGACGCCGCCCGCTGGTTTGCCCGCTCCGCCGCCTTTGCCCGCGCCGACCCGCGCGACCCGGAGGCTCAGGCGTCGGCGCAGCAAATGGCGGAGCGGCTCCCCTTTCTGACAGCGGCGGAGGATGAAGCGTTGCTGGGCGAAGCGGGCTTCCACGCCATCGAACTATTCTACACCGCGCTCAGCTTCCGCGGATGGCACGGTCTTGCCCCCGGACCGCTGAACCCGATTACTGAATGAAATAGCCGATAACCTTCCAGCCATCGGCCTGCTTCGCAAGGACAACCGTCTCGGTCGCTCCGGCGCGATGGGCGAAGTCGGTGGCGAACTGCACCATCGCATAGTCGCCCTTCGGCGCACCCGGCAGTGCGTTCATCTGCTTCCCGCTTTTGAACGCGCGCGCCGTCACCTTGCCCAGCGGCCCGCTCACTGCCTTTGCCATATCGGTCCATCGCGCCTGTGTTACCTGTTCGCGAAACAGGCTTCCGGCCTCCGACCAGCTTTCGCCCCATGCGCCCTTGTCCATCAGCGCGAGCCAGTCGCGCGCTGCGGTCACCGCCGGGGCATTGGCGGCGATCGCGTCCGACTGCGCGGCTGCGGCTTCGGCGGCGGGCGGTCGCGCGGCATTCTGGCTGGGCAGGGCAGTGAAGACGAGCGTTGCGATGATCAGTGACATGATGAGCATTCCTCCTCCAAGCCAGACAAGCGGCAAACCGATTGCCGGGCGGCGTTGCGATGGAGGAAAGGTTTTGGGATCGGTGGGTGCGTCGGCCATCCCGATTTTCATGCGCCCGGATAATTGGGGGGTGGCGGCCTCGGCCTGTCCCAGCATCCGTGCGGCCTCGCGGCTGCTCGACACCCCCAATTTTTTGCGTGCATCGCGCAAACGATCATTGATCGTATGCACCGACAGGTCGAGCGTCGTCGCCACCGATTTGGTGTCATGCCCGGCGAGTAGCAGGCGAAGCGCCTCCTTCTCCCGCTCGGTCAGCGATTCGATTCGCTCGGTCATGGCGCTCCGTTCAATGCCGTTCCTGCCCGCATCTGCGTTTCTGTGGGGCAATTGTGCCGCGACACGCTCAGCGCGGCAACATCCCGATATCGGTCAGCCATTGCTTTGCTTCGCCCGGCCATTCGGTCGTCACCGGCGCATCTGTCGGCCGCATGCCGAACGCATGGCCGCCGCGCGCATAGAAGCGCACGTCCACCGGCACGCCCGCTTGTTTCAGCGCCAGCGCATAGGCCATCGGGTTGCGGACATCGTCGGTGGGATCGTTCATCGCATGGATGATCAGCGTCGGCGGCGCGTCCGGGCTGATCTTCACCCAGGGCGCCAGCGAAAGGTCGGTCGGCGCTTTGCTATTGTCTCGGATTCGCGCGGTATAGGCGATGATCGCGAAATCGGGCACGGGCGATTGCTTGTCGGCCGCATCGACCGGCGGATAATCGCGCGTCGGCGCATTGCTCATATTCGCGGCGAGATAGGCCCCGGCGGAAAAGCCGATCACCCCGATCCGGTCCGGATCGATATCATAGTCGGCGGCGCGCTCGCGCAGCATTCCCATCGCCCGCTGCGCGTCGTCCAGCGCCAGCAGCTTGTCGGGCCGCTTGCCCCCGGTCCATGCCTGCGGCACGCGATATTTCAACACCGCGCAGGTCATGCCCAGTCTGACCGCCCAGTCACAGATTTCGGTGCCTTCCAGATCCATCGCCACCGCCGCGAAGCCGCCGCCGGGCAGCACCAGCATCGCGCTGTGCGTACTCTCCCCCTTGGGACGATAAATGGTCATGGTCGGCCGCGTGACATAGCTTGCCCATTGCCATGGTTTCCCCGCCACCGGGCCGGTGCCATGGCCGACCTCTTCGGGATGGTCGCCGGTGTCCGGCTTGTCGAGCTTTACGCTCCGGGGCCACAGCACAATCTGCTCACCATCGGGGCCGGGCTGCCACACCTCTACCCAGGCGCCTTTCTTCACCTCCGCCAGCGGATCGACGGATTTCCCGCTCTGCGCAGAGGCGCTGGTGCCCCCAAGCGTCAGACACAGGAAAACAACCGTCAAAGGCAGACGAGGCATGGCACGCTCTCCCGAAAAGCCGCGCCGCGACCCGCAGCGCGCGCAAGGCGCAGCATGCCTCTGTGCGCCATCGGTCGCAAGACGCAGAAGCGCTTAAAATCAGCGTCTTTGTGCGATTTTTCCGTGCCGGGGAGGGGGCGGGGCGCTCCGGCAATCATCCCCGCGTCAGGCGCGGGTCGTACTGCCATTTGCGCACCTTGCGCGGGGTAATCCGCCCCGCATCGGGGTGGCGCGGGTTGATGAGGATATTCGCTTCTTCCGGCACGATCACCGATGGCACGATCAGCAGCAGCGATGCGCCGGATTTCGCCCAGCCGGTCCCGAAATCAACGCTGGTCAGGCTGGCCGGCTCCGCATCCCAACCGACGGAAAGCGACGCTTCGCTCTCCACTTGCGCCGCGTCCCACAGCGCGTCGTCGATCTCGATCCCGACTAGATAGCGGTTGAGCGGCAACCCGCCCGAATTGAGATGGACGAAGGTTTCAAGGCACGCCAGCGCCCGGCTGCTCGCGCTATAGAGCATCGGCGTGCCCTTGCGGTTCCAGCGCCCGCCGGTGACCTCCGCCCCCCGGCCGCTTGCATCATCCGCCGGATAGTCCCGTGTGTCCGCCGCGATGCGCCACACGGTGCGCGTCACGCAAAGGCCCCGCTCTGCACCTTGGCCAGCGTGTCGGCGACCAGCGCCTGCCCCTCCATCGTGTCGAGCAGCGACAGCGGTTTTTGCCCGCCCAGCGCGGCGAGCGGTTCGCGCAGCCATTGCGACAGCCACAAAGTCGCGTCGAACCCGCGCGGGTCGCCCGATTCCTCGACAATCGCCTGCAATTGCCCGACCAGCCGCGCGATACCCAGCACCCGCTCGCTTTCTTCGCTCGACAACGCTTCGCCGCGCGCCGCCTTGCGATTGACCGTCGCGATTTTCAGGTTGAGCGCGCGCAGCAGCGCCTGCTGATCGAAATGCAGATCGCTGATCATCTGCTTGGCATCGCCCGCCAGCACGCCGCTGCGGATCATCGCAATCCGCGCCTGCGGGGTGGAGCGAAAGATGCGGACATAGAAATCCTTGCCCCGCACAGATTTTGGCTGCCGCCGGGTGGGAGCAGCTTCGCTCGGGATAGTGGCCATAACAGCAATGCTCCTTTGAGCATCAAGATAGCGCATTTGAGCGAAATTTCAATTGCGCGACCGGTGGAGTCGAGAACCCAGATCGGAGGGAGGAAAGCGTCCGTCGATCCGGTAAGGTCGATCAGACGTGATCCGAACTGTTCAGATAACCGTCGACCGCTCGCCGTACCCGACGGGCAAGCAATGGCTGATCGCCTTCGCCGCGTTCCCCCGCTGCGTCGATCATGCCTTTGATGATGGCCAGTACATCTGCTGCTGCGACTTCCGGATCGGGCTGGTGCGGCAGATCCGGCCTCGCCAGCACCTCCAGCAATAGCGCCCGCAACCGATCCGACACACGGCGCGTATCCCGGTCGAACGGAAGTCGCGCCTCTTCGACATCGAGCAGGCGGGCGAGCGCTGGTCGTTTCAGCTGATGCGCAACCGCCGACCCGATCATGTCGGTCAGCGCCTGTGCGCCGTCCGGTGCGGTCGCGTCGCGCTCCCAATCGGCGATCAGCTGCCCCGTTTCGCGAACGATCAGCGCGCCGATCAGCGCCTCCTTGCCCGGAAAATATTGATAGAGCGATCCGATGCTCACACCCGCCCGCCCGGCCACGGCGTTGGTCGTGAATCCGCCCGGGCCGTGCTGCTCCAGAATGCGAGCCGCCGCTTCCACCAGCACGGCGACCGTCTCGACCGATCGCGGCTGACGAGGCGTTTTGCGCGGGGTGGGGCGATGATGTGGCGGCGGTCGGACCATGGTGGCAATGCGAGTAGCGAATATGAGGCTTTGCTCGCATTCTATCGGGGTCGAACACGTATTGCAAAGGACAGACCATGACCCCCGTTTCCGACCCCGCCATCACCGTCTTCATGCTGGTCAAGACATCGCCCGAATGGCTCGGCTTTCCGGTGGAGCGTCGGTTCGCGCTGTTCACCGAACAGTTCAAGCCGATCCTCAAAAAGCACGAATCCGTCGTTTCGCTGCGTTTTTTTGATGTCGAATTCTATTCGACGCGGGTGACCGATATCTGGATGTGGGATGCCAAAGACCATGAATCCTACCAGCTTCTGGTCGAGGACTTGCGCGAAACCCCCTTTTGGGATCGTTATTTCGACATCGTCGAAATCCTGCCCGGCGTGGAAAACGCCTATGCCCGCAATTATAATCGCGTACCGATAAACGCCTGACCGGATGGGGCGGCGCGGCTAAGCTGCGGCGTTGCCCCCGACTGGCGTCGACCCGCTCTCGCCACCGCCTGCGCGATCCGCTAAACCGCGCCTGTGACCATCGCGCTTGCCATCCTCGCCTCGGCGCTTGCCATGACGTTCATCGTCGGCGTTCGCTATCTCATCGCCAGCGGCGGCTTTGCACTGGCCACGCGCATCAAACATCCCGGCCTGTATGCGGGCCTCGACAAACAGATGTGGCGCGAGGTGCGCTGGAGCCTGTATTCCGCCGCCATTTACGGTGTGCCCGCAGGCGTGGTCGCATGGGGCTGGCAAAATCACGGCTGGACGAAAATCTATGCCGACATTCACGCCATGCCGCTATGGTATGTGCCGGTCAGCATTTTCGCCTATCTCTTCCTGCACGACACCTGGTTCTACTGGACGCATCGCTGGATGCACATTCCCAAATGGTTTCGCATCGCGCATGCCGTCCACCATGCCAGCCGCCCGCCCACCGCATGGGCGGCGATGAGCTTTCACCCGATCGAGGCGCTGACCGGCGCGATCGTCATTCCGGCGCTGGTGTTCCTCATTCCCATTCATGTCGGCGCACTGGGCGTTGTGTTGACAGTCATGACCGTTATGGGGGTGACCAACCATATGGGGTGGGAAATCTTCCCCCGCTTCCTGTGGTCCGGGCCGCTGGGTGCATGGCTGATCACCGCCAGCCATCATCAGCGGCATCACGAACGCTATGGATGCAATTATGGCCTCTATTTCCGCTTCTGGGATCGTCTCTGCGGCACGGATGAAGGCCTTGGGCGGTTCCGGCATCGGTCCGATGCAGCGCTTTGCCCGCCGGCTGGGGGTGGCGCTGATCGTGGTCGCACTGCTGAGCGGTGCCGCGACGCCGCCTGAATCGGGGCCGCTGACCGTCGAAATCGAAAATCTGCGATCGGACAAGGGGATGATCCGCCTGTGTCTCACCGCCGATGAAGCGCATTTCCCCAATTGCGACCGCGATCCGCGTGCCGTTACCCGTTCGGTTCCGGCGGGGCAGCGGGTGATCCTGTTTCCCGGCCTGGCTCCGGGCGATTATGCCCTGTCGGTCATCCATGACGAGAATGGCAATAACCGGCTCGACACTTTTGCGGGCATTCCGCGCGAAGGCTTTGGGTTTTCGCGCAATCCCGCGATCCGCTTCGGTCCCCCGCGCTTCTCGGCGGTGCGTTTCGAAGTCGGTCCCAAAACGCCCGTTCAGGATGTGCGGATGCGCTACATTTTCTGATGATGCAATTCGGCAACGGTGCCGTTCAATTGTAACATCGGCGTAACGCATCGCCGGACCCGAAGCGACCATTCATGCGTTCGCAGCGCAAACAATACCGAAAGGGACCCATTCTTGTATATTCGCTCGTTCATCGCCGCGAGTGTCGCCGCCATTTCCGTGCAGCCCGCCCTCGCTCAGTCGTCCGGCGCTGACATCGACACCGGCGGCGATCGGATCAGCATCGGCGTCGGGGCTGCCAATGTGCCCGATTATGAAGGCGCCGACACCAACCAGTGGACGCCCGCCGCGCTCGTCAATGGCCGGATCAGCGGGGTCGATTTCTGGTCGCGCGGAACGCAGCTCTATGTCGATCTCATTCCCGATAAGGGCGGGGTGGGGACGAAGTTCAGCGCAGGCCCGATCGCCGGCGTTCGGCTGAACCGCACCGGCGATATCGACAATGCGCAGGTGCGTGCGCTGGGCAAGCTCGACACTGCCTATGAACTGGGCGGTTTCGTCGGCATTTCGCGCACCGGCGTCATCACCAGCGATTATGACTCGCTCTCGGCGCGCATCGCGGTGGTCGCTGATGTCGCGGGTGCCTATGACAGCTATGTCGTCACCCCGCAGATCAGCTATCTCACGCCGCTGTCGCGCACTACGGCGGTCGGCCTGACCGCTTCGGCCGATTATGTGGGTAAGGGCTATGGCCGCACCTATTTCTCGGTCACGCCGCAGGGCAGCGCAGTCAGCGGACTTCGCACCTATGATATCAGCGACAGCGGCTTCAAGAACGTGTCGTTCGGCCTGTACGGCGTGCAGAGCATTACGGGCGATTTGCTCCACGGTCTGGGCGTCGGCGGCGGCGTATTCTACAGCCGGATGCTCGGCAAATATAAGGACAGCCCGCTCGTCTCCGATGTCGGCGATGCCGATCAGTGGACGATCGGCGCAGGGCTTACCTACACCTTCTGATCCCGATGATTACAAACCATGCCGCCCGCTGACACCGCGGGCGGCCATCCGGTCACGCCCGACGGACGTTATTTCGTCGTGCGTGGCCGGCTATGGCGGATGAGCGATCCCACGCTCGATCCCGAAAAGCGCGAGGCGCTGGTGAGCGAACTCATGTCCGCCCGCCGCGCCAAACGCGACGCCCCCGACGATACCGCCCGCAAGGATGCCCGCCGCCGCGTCGATGCCGCCAAACGCGCCCTTGGCGAACGCGGCCCCGTCTGGTGGAACGACAACGCCCCCGACTGGAATCGCCATCTCGCGAAGAACACGCCTTACGCGGAATGGTTTGCGGGGCTGGGCTGAGACGCGAGGCCGAAGGTGGCTGTCGAAGAAGCGCAGAATGCAGCTGCGAAGGACCGATACGGGGGTAAAAACTGCCGGTCACGTAAGGGAGCGTCCCTCGCAGCCACGCGAAGAGATACGCAGCTTGCTCAATTACTGACGTCGCGCAGCGCCGGACGTTTGCGGGTCAGACGCAGTCCGTCGCGCATGTTGAGGCTGAGCAGGGTGATGTTCACCGCGCCCGCGATCAGCTCCAATGTTTGCACGATGTAAAACCCGGCATCGAAGGACTCCGCCTGAGCCTTGAACGACAGATAAAGCGCCGATGGTATCAGAATTAGAATACCGCTCCCTGCAATGATCGGCATGCGCTTGCGCTTCACACTGACCAATGGGTTGCGCCATCCCTTGCCCAATAGAAAACCGGAGCCGCCTGCCGCCATCAGCGACGGGATCAGGATCAGAAAGCCCCACGGGATCATGGTCTTGACGGTGACGACCAGCGCGTCACTGCCAAACAGTTCTGACGACACCGTGGATAGCCAGAAGAAACTAATGGTCAGCAGAGCGATTGCGCCTGCGATGGGGTGGATCACTCTCGCCATGGAAACCTTCCGCGTTCTCCAAAAACATAGTCAGCTATGTAATCTTGTATAGCTTGCTATGCAAGTGCTAACAGCGCGGTATGAAATTTTCTAAAGAGCTGTCAGCCGGATACCTCGTCAATCACATGGCCCGGCTTTTCGAGAGAGGACTCGCTGAGCGCATCCGTCCGCTTGGACTTACCCCCGGCACGTTCCCGGCATTGCTGGAACTGTGGGAGGGCGATGGGCTCACGCAAAAAGAGCTGGTCGAACGTCTGGACATTGAACAGGCCACCATGGCCAACACGCTGGCGCGCATGGAACGCGATGGGCTGGTCCGGCGGCAAAAGGACGAGGCAGATGGCCGGGTGCAGCGGATCTGGTTAACCGACCATGCAAGGGGGCTGCGCGATGCGGCAATTGAGGCGGCCAGGTCAGTCAATGCTGAAACAATGGCCAGCCTGTCAGCGCAGGAGCAGCGTCAGCTTGTCGCACTGATGCAAAAGATCGTTTATGACGACAAGGCGTCTGCAACGCCAACCTCATCGGAATGACCGGCAGCATTGGGGCACAAGCGGAACGAGCATTTTTTGCCTTGCCGGGCAAAGCGTAGCAGCTATCGCTTCGGCTTTCCGCCCCGCCCGGCCTAAAACACCCCCATCGCCAGCCCCGCCGCCAATGCCTGCCCCATCTCCCGGCACGTCGCCAGTTCCTCCTCCCCAATCACCTTGGGCGCCAGAATAGCCTCGGGCGTCTGCGCATCGGTATTGACGATCATCGGCTCTGCCACTTCGCGCAACCGCCAGCCCTTGGCGATCCGCGCAATCTGCCGCACCGCGCTTTCCCCGTCCGAGCCTGCGCACACCATCACCGCATAGCCGCGCCCCTCGATCCGCCCCAGCACGGGATAGTAGGTGCGGTCGAAAAACTCCTTCATCATCCCCGACATCGCCGCCAGATTTTCGGGGCACACGAACAGATATCCGTCTGCGCGCAGCATATCCTCGACCTGAGCATCGCCCGCCGCGACCATCCGCACCGCGCAGTCCTCAGCCGCCGCGCCCTGGCACGCCGCGCGCGCCATCGCCTCGCTCCCCCCGGTGCGCGAATGCCAGACGATCAGCAGCTCAGCCATGGCCCGAAACTGCCCCGCGCAGCACGCCCTGCCAACCCCCCTTTCATGCGCGATCCAAACCCGTTACACATGACCCATCCCCGGGGGAGCGCTGATGCAGCGCTTGAGAGGGGGGCCGCAGCCCCCGACCCGCTGAACCTGATCCGGTTGAAACCGGCGTAGGGAGGGAGCGGCCGCACCGGCGTATCGCTTCCTCCACAAGGAAGGAACGACACTGATGGCCGATATTCCCGCCCGTACCGAAATGAAAGTCACCACCGGCCCGATTCGCGGCAGCCGAAAGGTGCATGTCGGCCCCCTCAACGTCGCCATGCGCGAGATCGACCTCGAACCCGGTTGCGGCGAACCGCCGCTTCGCGTCTACGACCCCTCCGGCCCCTATACCGACCCCAATGCCCGCATCGACATCATGGCCGGCCTGCCCGAACTTCGCCGCGACTGGATTCGCGGCCGCGACGATGTCGAGGAAGTCACCCAGCGCGAAGTAAAGCCCGAAGACAACGGCATGTCCGGCCCCGACCGGTCGGGCGGCGTCCAGCCCTTCCCGAACGTGCGCAAGAAAGTACTGCGCGCGAAACCCGGCGCGAATGTCAGCCAGATGCACTATGCCCGCAAAGGCATCATTACGCCCGAAATGGAATATGTCGCGATCCGCGAAAATATGGGCCGCGACGCGATGCACGAGGCTGCGACCCGCGACGGCAATAGCTGGGGCGCGGCGATCCCCGACCACGTCACCCCCGAATTCGTCCGTGACGAAGTCGCCCGCGGCCGCGCGATCATCCCCAACAATATCAACCATCCCGAAAGCGAGCCGATGGCGATCGGCCGCAACTTCCTCGTGAAGATCAACGCCAATATCGGCAATTCGGCGGTGGCGAGCGACGTCGCGGCGGAAGTCGACAAGATGGTCTGGGCCACCCGCTGGGGCGCGGACACCATCATGGACCTGTCGACGGGCCGCAACATCCACGACACGCGCGAATGGCTGCTGCGCAATTCGCCCGTGCCGATCGGCACCGTGCCCATCTATCAGGCGCTCGAAAAGGTCGGCGGCATTGCCGAAGACCTGACCTGGGAAATCTTCCGCGACACGCTGATCGAACAGGCGGAGCAGGGCGTCGATTATTTCACCATCCATGCCGGCGTTCGCCTGCCCTATGTCCCGATGACGGCAAAGCGCGTCACCGGCATCGTGTCGCGCGGCGGATCGATCATGGCGAAATGGTGCCTCGCGCATCACAAGGAGAGCTTCCTGTACGAGAAGTTCGACGAGATTACCGAGATCATGAAGGCCTATGACGTCGCCTATTCGCTGGGCGACGGCCTGCGCCCCGGATCGATCGCCGATGCCAATGACGAGGCGCAGTTCGCCGAACTCTACACGCTGGGCGAGCTCACCAAAAAGGCGTGGGATCAGGACGTTCAGGTGATGATCGAAGGCCCCGGCCATGTGCCGATGCACAAGATCAAGGAGAATATGGACAAGCAGCTGGAGGCGTGCGGCGAAGCCCCCTTCTACACGCTTGGGCCGCTAACCACCGACATCGCGCCGGGCTACGACCATATCACCAGCGGCATCGGCGCCGCGATGATCGGCTGGTACGGCACCGCGATGCTTTGCTACGTCACGCCAAAGGAGCATCTGGGCCTTCCCGACCGCGACGATGTGAAGGTCGGCGTGGTGACGTACAAACTCGCCGCCCATGCCGCCGACCTTGCCAAGGGGCATCCGGCGTCCAAGCTGCGCGACGATGCGCTGAGCCGCGCCCGTTTCGAATTCCGCTGGCGCGACCAGTTCAACCTGTCGCTCGATCCCGACACGGCGGAGCAGTATCACGACCAGACGCTCCCGGCAGAAGGCGCGAAAACCGCGCATTTCTGCTCGATGTGCGGCCCCAAATTCTGCAGCATGAAGATCACGCAGGAAGTACGCGACTTCGCGGCAAAGCAGAATAGCGACAGCTACCTCGCCAGCGAAAACATCCGCCGCGAAACCCCGGCAGACGAACGCGAAGACGCCCGTGAAGGCATGGAAGAAATGAGCGAAAAGTTCAAAAAAGAAGGCGGAAAGCTTTATCTGCCTGCTGACTAATGCCGAAGGCTTGCCTGACGCCAGAAATGGTCGATGCGATTGATCCGCCGATCCGGGGAGAAACCTGGATCGGGGACAATCATCTCGACCATTTCGGGTTGCGGGTATGGGCTGGCAAGAAAGGCGGAGGCAAAGCCTACGCAATTCGCTTGCGCGACCGATCCGGCGTTTTGGTTCGAGAAACATTTCGTCCTGAACGTGACTACGCGCTTTTTTGGTGGCGTCGGGACCGGGACAAGCCGCTCGGCCATTTCTTAAATGCTGCGCGTACGTGGGCGCGCGATCGGATCGCGTTTCATCTGGGCTTGCCAACATCGGCCGATCGTAGCGAACGAGCTTGGCAGCGGCGAAAAGCAAAAGTGCTTTCGACAATGATTGGCGATGCTTTCGATCACAAAATCGCTCGGTTGCGACGCAGTTCAAAGGATCATTTATATTTAGACCAGATCAGCAATCTGGTGGGTAGCTATGTCCCAAAGGCGATACTCGCATCGACATTTGACGATGTGCCTATCCGGGAATTGGCGGAGGCCATTTCTCAACCGGGGATCAGCCGTGGAAACGGCAAAGTTCTCAGGTCGTTTGTAGGCGGCGTATTCAAAGATGCTGGCGACCAGTTTGGTCCGCTCCGTCGGAAGCTCAAAGCGCTTCAACGGCAATGTGCAAAAAATCTGGATTCACGCAAATCGCCGCCGTTTCCAGAGATTTTTAAAATAAGTGATGCAGACTATCAGCGGCTTTTCGATGCTCTTGAAGCGGATAAGAGCTGGCGTCAGGCTTTGGCGATTCGCCTTTATTTCGCTACCGAAGCAAGGCTTCAGCCGATCCTGCGCGCGCGATGGTCAAATATCATCGATTCCATCTGGTATCCTTACCTGCCGGATGAACGAAAGCTTTGGTTTGTATCTAGACAGCCGCTCCGTGACGAAGGAATGCGCATTTTAGCACTCATCGAGCGACGCCATAGGGAAGAACAATTGGCCTCGCCCTATCTATTTCCCTCACCCGCCTCCGAGAATGCTCCGATAAAGACGGTGCAGCGGCATTGGCAGAGATGCAGCCAGAATTTCGGTTGGAATGGACTGCTGATGTCGCACGTTGTTTTGCGCCACCGACCTCGCGCAAACCACAGCTATTCCTTGGAATTTTACCAAAGATTTTCCGTGTTTGATCGCTTCTAAAGCGTGGCCGCTGTGTCCAAAGTCGCAAAACGACGAAAACAAAACCCAATTTCTGCAAATGGTTATCGGTAGGGCGTTGGTCTCCGTAAATTTTAATCGCTTGAGCTTCGATTGCGGTCGGCTCACGTTGAATGGGCCGCAACGAGAGCTTAGCCCAATGCCTACCGCACTTCGCAAAGACGGGTATCGCTTCTATTTCTTCAGCCATGAACCCAATGAGCCGCCGCATATCCATGTCGACAAAGATGGCGCGACACTAAAGGCTTGGCTCGACCCCATTTCACTTGCCAAAGCCAGCGGCTTTCGCCCGCGGGAAATCAATGCCATATTAGGGCTAGTAGCGGAGCATCGATTGACGCTGCTGGAGGCATGGCATGAACATTTCGGTCAGAATAACTGACGAGCGCGTAGCCGATGTGCACTGCACAGAGGACAGCCTCGTCGTGGATTTGATGGATGGACGCACAATCTCCGTTCCCCTTGCCTGGTATCCGCGCCTTCTCTCGGCAACGCCGGAGCAGCGATCGGTCTGGGAGCCAGCGGGCGGGGGGTTTGGCATTCATTGGCCGGAGATCGATGAAGATTTGAGCACCGAAGGACTTTTACGAGGGATTCCGGCACCGAGAACTGCGTGACATAGGCTGGATTTGCGCGCCGATCATCGGAAACGCGGCTCAGTTCAAGCCGCATCCTTGCTTCCGGCGCTCTTGCGCAGTCCGGCGCGCAGTTCATCAAGATAGTCGAACGGATCGCGCTCACTCACCCCCGAAGCGCGTCCCTCATTGATCGCGGGCCGCAAGCGTCGCCGCGCTTTCTCCAGCTCGCCACCCTACCGCTTCTTCACAAACTCCGCGCGCAGCACCAGTCCTTTGATACCGTCGAATTTGCAGTCGATTTCCTGCGCATCGCCGGTCAGCCGGATCGATTTGATCAACGTGCCGCGCTTCAGCGTCTGGCCTGCGCCCTTGACCGTCAGGTCCTTGATCAGCGTCACCTGATCGCCATCGGTCAGCACATTGCCCACCGCGTCGCGTACTTCGACCGCGTCTTCGCCGCCGCTATCTGCCTTTGCTGCGGCTTCGCTCGCGGGAATCCATTCGCCGCTGGCTTCGTCGTACACATATTCTTCGTCGCTCATATTCGGGCTCCGTGTAAAAACGACGGACCTAAGCCGCCGGGCCCTGCGCGACCAGCCAAAAAGCACGACCGGCGCCCGCGCAATAGCTACGGGCGCCGCGCCGCGATCAGCTGTTCAGATTCACCATCGCGACCGGTTTGGTCGACGGGTTGGAGGCGTTCTGCTTTTTGGGCTTTTCCGCTTTGGGCTTGCGCACTTCGCGGTTCGATCGTTTCTGGCTCTTGGCCATCATGGTTCCTTCATGGACGACATCGCCCGCCACCCTCATACGCCCTTTCCGGCCCGGACCCTGCATCAATTCGGCGGTGCTGATGGATGCCGATCCGCCACACCCAAATCCTACATTGTCCTACAATCCTGCGGATTCGCTGTCCTACACGCGCAAAATCTGGTTCATCCTGTTCGATGACCCATGGCAGAACCCCCATCCCGCCCGAAGGCCGCGACGATGTTTCCGCCTTCGATTCCGATTTCGATCCGGTAGAGGTGCGTCCGCGCCACGACGGCTGGACGCCCGACAAACAGGTCGCCTTTGTCGAGGCGCTGGCCGAATGCGGCTGTGTCGATCATGCCTGCGGGCGCGTCGGCATGTCGGCCAGTTCGGCCTATGCGCTGCGCCGCCGCGTCGATGCCCAATCGTTTCGCGTGGCATGGGATGCCGCGCTTGATTATGCGGTCCGCCGCCTGTCCGATGCTGCTTTTTCGCGCGCGCTGAACGGCGTGGTGCGGCCGGTCTTCTATCAGGGCGAACAGATTGGCGAGCGGCGCTATTATGACGAACGCCTGACCATGTTCCTGCTGCGCTATCGCGATCCCGTCCGCTATGGCGCATGGCTCGACGGGATGGAGCATCAGCGGCACCCCGACGGCGCGGCGCTCACGCTGTCACAGGCGATCGACCGTGTGGCGCAGGATGGCTGGGCCGATGCTTTCGGGGTGGAGCGCGATGCGCATGACCCGATCGCCACCGCGCACCACCTCACCGAACGCGAAGTCGCCGACGCCCGCAATCAGGCGATGGACCGCGAGGCCGAACGCGAAAAGCGCGCGGTGCTCGACGGGATCGACGCGATCATCGCGGAAGTGGCCGAACAAAAGGGGAAGGGGCAGGCAAGCGGAGAGGGGGCGCGAGGCGGGACGTAGTGTGAACTTCCACAACTTCCGCGCGGGCGAACGGCGATCGCTTATGCCGCCGCGCGCGCCCGCCGCCGCCGGTCCGGCCGCAATGCCTTTTGCGCGTACAGCCGCATATCGGCGGCGTGGAGCAGCGCCGCCGCGCTTGCCCCGTCCGCCGGGCTTGTCGCCGTGCCGATGCTCGCCCCGACCGACAGCGTCACTCCGTCGAAATCGACCGGATCGGGCAGGGTGCGCGAAAGCTGCTCCATCACGGGGGTCGAATCCGAACCCGCGGCGAACAGGATGGCAAACTCATCGCCGCCCAGCCGCGCGACCGACAGCGCCTCGGGTGCCGCTTCGCGCATCCGTGCGGCAAGCGCGATCAGCACCGCATCGCCCGCCTGATGGCCATGGCGATCATTGACCGGCTTGAACCCGTCGAGATCGGCCAGCGCGATCAGCACGGATTCGCCCCGGCCAAGCGCTTCGTCCAGCGCACCCTCAAACGCGCGGCGATTGTCGAGCCCGGTCAGCGGGTCCGCCTGTGCCATCTGCTCCAGCCGGTGTTCCAGCACCAAAGTCGAAATCGTCTCACGATATTTGGAAAGGACCACGCCCGCCTGCATCACACTGACCAGCGCCAGCATCACCGACATCGCCCGCAGCGAATCATACGGATATTGCGACAGCTTGATGACGATCGGCGCCAGTGTCGTCCCCATCGCCGCAATCGCGGCATAGGGTACGCTCAGCAGGCACGTCGCCGCAATGATCGCTGCGATGCCGATAAATACCGGCGCGGTCATGCAATAATATTGCTCGGTCTCGGTAAAGGCATTGATGCACCAGAACCCCGCGACCAGCCCCAGCGCCCCGGCAATCCCCGCCGCGAACCGGTGCTGCCGCCGCGCCGCCGCTGCGGTTTCGGGCTTGCCCCGGATGCGGCTGACGGCCAGCACGGCAAGGCAGGTTCCGGTGATGATCGCCGGCGGTGCGACCTGCTGCCACCAGGGCAGATCGCCCAGAATCGCCCATGCCATGGCAAGCGAATTGCCCGCGATCAGGATACACAGCAGCGGCAGAAAGCCATGCAACCGCTCGCTTTGCTGCAGCGCCAGCCGGTCGCGAATCGCTGCTGGCACTGTGGGCCGCACCAGCGCCCGGATGCCGCCGCCAGACATGCGCTTCACCGCCGCAACCGCCATTGCTCGTCCCCCTTATCGTCGCCCCAATCGCCCCACCACCGTTACGAAAAATGCGGTGGACCAGCCGAGAAGGATCACCCCGTTAATCCCCTCAATCGCCGCAACCAGTCGCCATGTCGCGGCGAGTCCCTGATCGTCATATCCGATCGTCGCATAAGTTATCGTCGAAAAATAGACGGCATGTTCCAGCGCGCCCAGCGCACCGCCCGCCAGATACAGCAGCGCATAGAGCCATATCTCGATTCCGTGCAGCACGAAGAGGCCAAGCACCAGCGTCAGGACGAACACGAATCCGCGCCAGGATGCATGCGGAATATGCGCCGCGCGCTCCTCGGCTTCCTCCAGCCGCATCAGCCGGACCAGCGCGATGATCCCGCCGCCATGGATCGCGACGGTCAGCAGCACCATGGCGGTGGCGATGGCCAGCTGGGCGATCATCGCCGGTCCATCCTCCTACGCCGCCGCTTCGCCCGCATCGGCGGGCAGCGCCCAGTCGACCGGTGCGCGCCCCTGCGCCTGCAAAAACGCATTGGCTTTCGAAAAATGGCGGCATCCGAAAAATCCGTTATGCGCCGACAGCGGCGAGGGATGGGCGGCTTTGAGCACCAGATGCTTTCCCCCGGCTTCGACCGACCGGATGAACCCGGCCTTTTTCTGCGCATAGGCACCCCAGAGCAGGAACACGACCGGCCGGTCCTGCGCCGCCACCGCCTGCACCACCGCATCGGTGAAGCGCTCCCATCCGCGCCCGCGATGCGAAGCCGCATTGCCCATCTCTACGGTCAATACGGAATTCAGCAACAACACCCCCTGCCGCGCCCAATGTTCCAGATGCCCATGCCCCGCCGGTTCGACGCCGAGATCGCTGCGCATCTCCTTGTAAATATTGACCAGACTGGGCGGCGTGCGGACGCCGGGCCGGACGGAAAAGCAAAGCCCGTGTGCCTGTCCCGGCCCATGATACGGGTCCTGCCCCAGAATGACGACGCGCACCTGATCGAGCGGGGTAAGGTCGAGCGCACGAAACCATTCGCGAGCCGCCGGGAAGATTCGCTTGCCCGCCTTGCGCTCACCGATCAGAAATTCGCGCAATTGCGCCATATAGGGCGAATCGAATTCGCCCTGAAGCGGAGTCAGCCAGCTGGGATCGAGCTTTACCGAGTTCATGGCCGCGACGCTAACCGCAGCGTCGCCGCCTCACAACCGTCTGAGCGTCTCGGGATCGCGCTCGCCATCGTAAAACGCGTCGAGCACCGCGCCGAACGGCCCGGCGGCAGTGACCCGTTCGAACAGCGTCATCGACGATCGCAACTTCACCGCGTCGATATCGCCCATGATCGCGCGCGCACTGCGCTCGCCCGCATGGGCAAGCACCGCTTCGCTCGCGGTGACGAGGCGCGGGCCGAGTATGTCATGCGCCAGATACGCGGTCGCCTCTCCGATATCGGCAATCGCATAAAATTGCGCGGTGGGACTGCGGCCCAGCCCGGCAATCTGCGGAAAGATGAACCACATCCAGTGGCTGCGCTTCTCTCCAGCCTGCAACTCGGCCAGCGCTGCTTCCCAGACGCCCTGCTGCGCCTCGACAAAACGGTGGAGCGGATCGGTCATGCACGATACAACGCATTGCGTCCGAAAGCGGATGCGGCCATTGCATCGGTCTGTCTTTGCACCGAAACCTGTCGTCTTATGCTGCCTTCGCTCATCATCCTCGACGATTTTCTGCCCGACCCGACCGGTTTTCGGGAAGCTGCTCTCGCGCTCGAATATGATCCGGCGTTCAAAAAGGGCAAATATCCCGGCCTGCCCTCGCGCAGCCCGCTCGCCATCGGCAATCTCGACGCTGCGATATCGGCGCGGCTGGGGGTGCATGTCGAGGGGATGCCCGGAACGCTGCACGAGCATTGCCGCCTCACCCTCGCACGCGAAACCGGCAAAACCGGCGTGCATATCGATCCGTGCTTTTATTCGGGGATATTGTTCCTGTCGCTCAACCGTGATTGTCAGGGCGGGACCGATTTTTTCCGGCATAAGCTTACCGGACTGGAAGGTGTGCCGCGTACCGACGACGCGCTGCTTCAGGCGGGTTTTCGATCGGCCGACGAATGCGTGCGCCGCGTCGTCAATGCCGACACCAATTTCCCCGACCGGTGGGAACGGGTGATGCGCGTGCCGATGCGCTTCAACCGATTGATCCTGTTCAGCCCATGGCTGTTCCACAATGCCGCCCCCGGTTTCGGAGACCGGCCCGAAAATGCCCGCCTCGTCCATCTGATGTTTTTCGCAGCCGCCCGCCGACCGGAGAGTCAGCCAAGCAAGGCGTAAGCGGCTTTCAGATCGCTGAGGAAGCGCGCTTTCTCCTCTTCCGCCTTTGCCGCATCGGGAATGCGCAGCAAATAGCTGGGATGGACCGTAATCCACCCCGTGGCGCCATCGCCCAGTTCGATCGGCCGCCCGCGCTCGCGCCCGATCGTCACCGTCCGACCGAGCAGCGAGCGCGCCGCCGTCGCCCCCAGTGCGACGACCACTTTCGGCCGGACCAGCGCGCGCTCCTGTTCGACCCACCAGCGGCAGGCCTCGATCTCACCAGCGTCGGGCTTAGCATGGATTCGCCGCTTGCCGCGGGGCGTGAATTTGAAATGCTTGACCGCATTGGTGACATACAGCGCGTCGCGTTCAATCCCTGCTGCGGCCAGAACTTCGTTTAGCAGCTGCCCCGCAGGGCCGATAAAGGGGCGCCCGGTCAGATCTTCCTGATCGCCCGGCTGCTCGCCGATCAGCATCATCGCTGCATCGCCCGGTCCTTCGCCGAACACCAGTTGCGTCGCATCTCTGTAGAGGGGGCAGCGGGTGCACCCCGTCGCTTCCTCGCGAAGCGCGGTCAGCGTCGCGGTGCGATCTCCCGTCATACTGGCTCGGTCGGTCGTAATCATCGCTCGCTCGCGTTGCCGCGCGGTGGCGATCAGTTCGCCGACCAGCGCGGTCTCCGGCATATTCTTCCAATATTTGCGCGGCATCTCTTTCAGCATCGCCCGTGCTTTCAGCCGGGCGGGATTGAAGATCGACGCATAATAAGTCTTCCACACCGCTTCGACCGGATCGTCGCCGGGAGCATCGCCGCGCACCGCTTCCGGACCTTCGCGTAAGGTCTCGCCGTCCCAGTGGATCGATCCTTCGGGCGTCAGGATCGACCAGCGCATCGCGGCGAAGCGGTTGACGAAAAAAGCGGCATTGGCACGGACGATATGATGTTCGGGTTCGAACCATGCGACATAATGGTCGCCGCTCTCGTCCGTGACGCTGCGGAAGCGGACAAAGGCCCGCATCTTGTGCATGTCGCGCCGCACCGATTTGGCCATCGCCTCGGCGCGGCGCATCATGGGATCGGCGCGATCGTCTATCAGCGCGGGCTGTTCCGCCATGCGCAGCAGCAGCGCATAGCAAAGCGAAAACCGTTCGGAATCGCGATGAAGCAACACGCCCCGGGCAAGCTCGATAAACCGCTTCGACACCCGGATTTCACGATTCCCCGGCGGAAGTGCCTCGCTGGCCGGTGAAGCGAAAAGATCGCCCGCCGCATCGCCGACCTGCCAGTGCACCGCGTCCGCCGGCACTTCAGCGGCGGCGAGCGAGCGGGCGGCGTCGCGCCACCCGTCAAAATCATCCTCGCCCGCCAGCCTTATGCAAACGCTGCGCGCCGCCGCCTGCCGATCATTCGCGATCGTCGCCGGCCTCGCTATGTTCGGCACGTTCCGCCTCGCGCGGTTTGCGCGTCTCGAAGATCTTTGCAAGCCGCGCCTCTTCCGCATCCGACAGTCCGTCGGCGGCGGCGGGGAACATATCCTCCTCTTCTTCATCGATATGATGTTCATACCGGTGACGCATTTCCTTGAACGTCGTCAGCCAGCCGCTCGAGCTCATATCCTTATCAGCAAGCTCGCCCAGAAAATCGTCGATTTCCTTATGCTCCGACACCGAATGCCGCGCATCGTCGCGCAGATCGGGCTTTTCGAGCATCGCTGCATATAGCGACTCTTCTTCCGCTGCGGCATGCGCCGACACTTCGACCCGGAATTTCTCGAACAGCGTCCGGCGCTCCTCGCTGTCCCCCTGCGTCTCGGCAATTTTGGCGAGCAGATCGCGATGCCGGTCGTGATCGTCCTTCAGGTCCTGAAAAATCCGCGCATCGGCCATCGATATATCTCCTGTTCTGGTTCGCGCCTTTCACAACCGGCGAGAGCGTCAGAGGTTCAACCGGCCTTATGCTGCGAACAGTTCGAGCTGCTCGGCGCGCGGGGACACGAAGCGCCGCAGATCCGCCTGATCCGACAGCATCACCGGCCGCCAGTCCGCTGCGATCAGAAAGGGGCGAACCTTGTTCACCGAAACGGTCAGCCGCGCGATGTCGGCGATCCGCAACTGCCGCCATCGGCGCGTCGACAGAATCGCATTCACTGCCTTCACCCCGAGGCCGGGCACGCGCAGCAACATTTCGCGCGGTGCGCGGTTCACATCGACCGGAAAGCGATCCCGAAATTTCAACGCCCAGGCAAGTTTCGGATCGATATCGAGCGGCAGCATTCCCGTCGCCGGGTCCGCCGCCTCCGCCACTTCGTCGGGCCGATATCCGTAAAAACGCATTAGCCAGTCCGACTGGTACAGCCGATGTTCGCGCATCAGAGGCGGGCGTTGCAGCGGCAGCACCGCGCTTGCCTCCGGGATCGGGCTGAACGCCGAATAATAGACCCGGCGCAGCCCGAAGCGCCCGTATAGCTGTGACGCGCGCAGTACGATATCGCCATCGGTGGCGCTGTCGGCGCCAACGATCATCTGCGTCGACTGGCCCGCCGGGGCAAAGCGCGGTGCCGAGCGATAGCGCCGCCGCGCATCGCCGCCATCCTCGATCGCGCGATGCATCGCCCCCATCGCGCCTTCGATTCGCGGCTGCGACTTTTCGGGCGCAAGCCGTTTCAGCCCGCGCTCGGTCGGCAGTTCGACATTGATCGACACCCGGTCGGCATGGCGCCCGGCCGCCTCGACCAGCGCCGGATCGGCATCGGGGATCGTCTTGAGATGAATATAACCGCGGAAATCATGGTCTTCGCGCAAGGCCCTTGCGACCTCGACGATCTGCTCCATCGTATAATCGGATGAACCGATAATCCCCGACGACAGAAACAGCCCCTCGATATAATTGCGCCGGTAAAAGGAGAGGGTGAGGTCGACCACTTCCTTCGCCGTGAACCGGGCGCGCCGGACGTTCGAGCTTTTGCGGTTGATGCAATAATGGCAGTCGAAAATGCACGAATTGGTGAGCAGGATTTTGAGCAGGCTGATGCAGCGTCCGTCGGGTGCATAGGCATGGCAGATGCCCATCCCTTCGGTCGAACCGATCCCCTTGCCGCCCGCCGAATTGCGTTTCACCGTTCCCGACGAGGCGCAGGACGCGTCATATTTCGCCGCATCGGCCAGAATGCCCAATTTGTCCTGAACGGATAGTTGTGCCATGCCGTTCTTGTTATGTTCTGAAATCCAACTTGTCAACGCGGGTGTATAAACGCTATCGGCGAAGCCATATCCGCCGATAGCGCGTTCCGGTCACTTCCCGGCTTCGTCGGCGGCGTCGCGACGCTGGCGATATTCCTGTTTGCCGCGATTGATCATCTGGGCGGTGCAGCCGGTAAAGCCACCTGCGCCGACCGCCGAACAGCTGCCCACGCCATTCTCGCCCGCATTGCGCACATCATCCACCCGCGTTGCCCAGCTACCGCGCTGCGGCGGCACATCCTCGTCGCGCAGCTCTTTGGGGATGCGATAGCGCTCATCTTCCGGGCGACGCGAACATACGACGATTTCATTGCCGTTCGAATCGGTCGGACACACATCGTCGCCATAGATGACCAGTACGCCGTTCTGCGTCTGCGCATGCGCCGGCGCGATGCCTGCCGCTCCGGCAATGCCGATCAGGGCAGGGATAAGCCATTTCGCCATTTCAATCCTCCTTATGCGCCCAACGCATCGGCGCCGCCGATTGCTTCAAATTCGTTTCGAAAGCCCGATCGCGACCCGGCATCCCGCCCGGATCAGCCCGGACAGCAGCGGATAGGCCGGGGCATTTTCGGCACCCGCTTCCAGCGCAGTATCGCGATGTTCGAGTTCTTCGTTGCGAAAGCGCGCCACCGCTTCCGACAATTCGGGATCGCTGTCGCCCAGCGTTTCGAGCTGGCGCGCATAATGCCGGTCGATTTCGGTCTCGACTGCCGCAGTGCACGCCATCGCCGCTTCCGGGCCGATCGCTGCCGTTGCCGCACCCAGCGCATAGCCCGCGACATGCCAGAAGGGCTGGAGCGCGGTCGGCCGCACCCCGCGCCGCGCCAGCATCGCGTCGAAAAATTCGCGGTGGCGCACCTCCTGCTCGGCCATGCCCGCGATCGATGCCGCATGGGCGGTGCGGTCCGACATGATGGCAAGCTGACCGCCATAAATGCGCGTGGCGCCGAATTCGCCTGCCTGATCGACGCGGATCATATCGGCGACGGCTTCGCGCCGGTCGCCCGGTTTCCAGCGAGTCATGCCTTTCTCCTCATGGCTGACAATAGCAGGATCGCGGCCGCACCGCACAGCGAAAACAGCGCATTGAACCCCGCGAGCGAAATGCCCATCAGCGTCCATTGCGGCTCGTCGCACCGAACGATCGGCGCATGGATCACGTTCAGAAAGTCGGCACCGGGTTGGAACGTCGCGGTGCACGCGGTGATGCCGTCCCACCATTTATATTCGACCCCTGCATGAAACACGCCGATCAGCCCGCTCGCCGCGATCAGGATCGCTGCCAGCACGACCAGCGCGATCGCGTCTTTGCCTCCCTTCGGCAAGGCAAAGGACAGCAGCGCGACGATAATCGCGGCATAATGGGGCCAGCGCTGCCACTGGCACATTTCGCACGGGATCAGTCCGCCGATATATTGCGACCCCAGCGCCCCCGCCATCAGCGTGAGGGGGAGCAGCAGCGCCAGCCATTGCGCGGCGCGAAACCGTGGGTTCGTCCCCATCGCGGCTTATTTCGCGGCTGCGGTGCGGGCATCGCCGAGCCGCGCGAGCGTCTGTACCGCATAATTCAGCTGGAAATCCTCGATCCCCTTCTTCTTCAGCGCCTCGGCATTGGTGTCGAAAGCGGGATCGGTCTTTTCATCATCTTCCAGCAGCGCATTGTCCGCCTTCGCCGTATTGATCAGATGGCGGCGAAGATCGGCCTCACGAAATACCGGACGGCTGTCGAGATCCTCATCCGAAAGCTGCGGCACGGCGAGATCGGGCTCGATCCCGCCTTCCTGAACCGACCGGCCCGACGGCGTGTAATAGCGCGCGGTGGTCAGGCGAAGCGCGGTCTTCGGCCCCAGCGGCAGCAGCGTCTGCACCGACCCCTTGCCGAAGCTGCGCACGCCCATCACCAGTGCGCGGTGATGGTCCTGCAGCGCGCCCGCGACGATTTCGGAGGCGGAAGCGGTCCCCGCATCGACCAGCACGATCACCGGCGCGCCCTTGGTCACATCGCCCGGCACCGCGCTTTCGGCGTAATAGCGTTCGATATCGTTGCCGCGCCCGCGCTGCGACACGATCTCGCCATGGTCGAGGAAAACGTCCGAAACCTCGATCGCCTGGCTGAGCAGGCCGCCGCCATTTTCGCGAAGATCGACGACATAGCCCAAAGGCGCATGGCCCAGCGACTTGTTGATCGCCAGAATCGCCGCGCGCGTATCCTTGCCGGTGGAGGCGGAGAAGGTGTTGATATTGATGATGCCGACACCATCCTTCACCTCCCATTTGACCGGCTTCTGGGTGATGATTTCGCGCGTCAGCGTCTTTTCGAGCGGCTTGTCCATGCCCGGCCGAACGATGGTCAGCGTGATCTTCGTCCCCGGCTCGCCGCGCATCTTCTCGATCGAAGAATCCAGCGTATCGCCGTAAATCAGCTTCCCGTCGATATGGGTGATATAATCGCCCGATTTGATCCCGGCCTTGTCGGCGGGAGTGTCTTCGGTCGGGGCGATCACCTTCACCACGCCGTTTTCCTGCGTGACCGTCAGGCCAAGCCCGCCATAATTGCCCTGCGTCTGGATCTGCAGATTGTCGTAATCCAGTTCGTCGACATAGCTGCTATGCGGGTCGAGCGCCGCAAGCATCCCGTCGATCGCGCCTTTTACCAGCGTCTTATTGTCGACCGGATCGACATAATCCGCCTTCACCCGGTTGAACACGTCCATGAACAGGTCAAGGTCGCGATAGCTGTTGGTATCGACCTGCGCCATCGCACCGGTGGACACGGGGATAAGCGCCATTGCGCCGACAATGGCGGTGGCCTGCAGAAGCGGACGGGACATGGATACGCTTTCGAGAATAGGACGAAACATGGGTTATCGCGCATGCTACCCTGTTTCCGGGGCGGGATCAAAGCGCAGATTTGCGAAGCGGGGACACGATAGCGTGCGGATCATCGCATCAGCGCGGTCATATCGACCGGCTGACCGCCCCGGCGCAGTTCGACCGTGATGTGCGGCGAACCGCTTTGCGGCGCATTGCCCAGCGCCTGTCCCTGTTGCACCCAATCGCCGCGCACGGGCCATAGCTGATCCAGCCCGGTGATCAGCGTCGTCCAGCCATCACCATGATCGAGGATCAGGATCGTGCCGAACGCGCGGAACCGCCCCGCATAACGCGCGCGCCCCGCCGCCGGGGCGATGACCCGCGCGCCGGGCTTCACCGCAAAGGTCAGCCCGCGCGACCGCACCCCGGCCGGCGACAATTCGCCGAGCCCGGTTTCCAGCCGTCCCCAAACGGGGAGCAGATAGGGGGCAGGACCGCTTGCCCCGCTCGCTGCCGCCTTGCCCCCGCCGGTTCGCGGTACCGGTCCCGGCAGCGCAGCGAGCTCCGCCCGGGTCGCATCCGCGCTTCGCCCCGCCGCGATCCGTCCGGCAATCGAGCGGGCATCCTCGCCCAGCGCGAGCGCCCGGTCGGATTCGTCCATCGCGCGCTGTTCCAGCCGCTCCCCGCGCGCGCGGTGCCGCGTTTCGAGCCGGGCAAGTTCGCCGCGTTCCTGCTCCAGCCGCCCGCGACTGCGGCTCAGCGCGGCCACCGCCTGCGCCGCTTGCGCGCGCAGCGCCGCGATTCGCGCAACCCGTGCGCGCGCCGCTTCGGTACGCTTCAGGATCGCCGGGCGGATCGTTTGCAGCGCTGCGCGGACATGCACCGCATCGCTGACCGATCCCGGCTGGGCGAGGCTCAGCAGCACCGGGCGTCGCGCCATCGACTGCAGCGCGGCGATTGCCCGGGCAAGCGGCGCCTGCTGCCGCGCCAGCGCCGCGCGCTCCTGCGCGAGCCGCGCCTGAAGCAGCGCCACGCGCGCCTTCGCTTCCCGGATATCGGCCTCGGCAGCCGCCACCCGTTCGGCCATTGCCGCTCGCCCGGCGCGCGCCTTCGCCGACGCATCCTGTTCGATGTCCGCCTGAGCCGCCGCCTCCGCCGCCCGGTCGCGCGCAATCTCCGCTGCCTGCCGTGCCGCCTGCATCCGGTCGCGCAGCGCGGGCAAATCGGGCTGGCGCGCGGGCAGCATCGTTGCCGCGCCCCCGCCAAGCATCAGCGCGAGCGCTGCCCCCGCCACCAGTCGCGGCGACACGCGCCGCATCACCCTTCGCGGTGATAGGGATGGTTGGCGAGGATACTCGCCGCGCGCCACAATTGTTCGGCCAGCATCGCGCGCGCCAGCATATGCGGCCATGTCAGCCGCCCGAACGAGATCAGCAGATCGGCCTCAGACCGCTCCGCATCGTCGAACCCGTCGGCGGCACCCAGCATGAACCGCGCCTCGCGAACGCCGTCGTCGCGCCAGCGGCCCAGTATCTGCGCAAATTCCATCGAGGGCATGTCGCGACCGGTTTCGTCGAGCAGGATCAGGCGGCCGGGCGTCTCCATGGCGGGTACCTTGCCGCCCTTATCAGGCAGCTCGGTAATCCGCGTGTCCCAGCTGACTCGCTTCAGATAGCGCTGAACGATCTCGTTTTCCGGGCTGCGGCCGATCTTGCCGCGCGCGACGATATGCAATTGCATGGCTGCGCGCGCGGATCGGTCAGGCGTTACCGGCCGGCGAATCCTCGCCGAACGACCACATCCGTTCCAGATTGTAGAAGGTGCGCACTTCGGGGCGGAACAGATGGACGATGACATCGCCCGCATCGATCAGCACCCAGTCGGCGGTCTGCAGCCCTTCGACCCGCGGGCTGCGGCCGAAGCGCGCCTTGATCTTTTCGGACAATTTACTTGCCATCGACGCGACCTGACGGCTCGAATTGCCCGACGCGATCACCATGTGATCGGCGATGCTGCTCTTGCCGGCCAGCGGGATGGAAATCATCTCGACTGCCTGATCGGCATCGAGCGAGTCGAGAACGAGCGTGTGCAGCGCCTCGGCATCTTCTGCGCCGGGCGTGGGGGTCACATGGGAAGATGCGGCCAAGACTGCTCCTAGGGTTTCGCTAAACAATGTGCACTAAACATGGGACGACGAATTTCGCCGGTGCCAGGCGGGATCGGCGGCGCGAATGGCACTCGCCGAAGTCGGATCGGGACGGAAACGCAAGCGCACAAGGGCCGGCAACCTCCACTCAGTCCATCTCTTCGCCTGGCCTGCGGGCCGCACAAAGCGCCGCAGCCAACCCATTGCAGGACTTGCATGGGCACGGCGATCATAACCCGGACGCGCGATAACCGCAATCGGAACGGTGCGTGCAATGGTCCGCCAGTCGCGCCAGCGGTGAAACTGGTCGAGATTGTCGCCGCCCATCAGCCAGATAAAGCGCTTGTCGGGATAGCGAAGGGTCAGTTTGCGCAGCGTATCGACCGTATAGCGCGTGCCCAGTCGCCGTTCGATTGCGGTCGGGCGGATGCGCGCGCGCTTCGCCATCGCCCGGGCAGAGGCCATCCGCGCGGCAAACGGCGCCATATCGCCGGCCTTCGCCTTTAACGGGTTGCCGGGCGACACCAGCCACCACACTTCGTCAAGCTGCAAGGCGCGAATCGCCGCCAGCGAGATGGCACGATGGGCATGATGGGCGGGATTGAACGATCCGCCGAGCAGCCCGATCCGCCGGGACCGGGCTGCGGCGGCTGCGCGCGCGCGATATGCCAAGCCGCGATCAGTCCTTGTCGGGCGCGGGCGGCTGACCCGCCTTACCGCCGCCGCTGCGATATTCGCCCTGCCGTTCAATCATCCAGCCGGGATATTCCTTGGGCAGGCGACTTGCCTTGTCCAGCGCGGCCAGATCCTCGTCCGAAAGCCGGATTTCGGCAGCGGCAAGATTGTCCTCCAGCTGATCCATGCGCTTTGCCCCCATGATGACGCTCGTCACATGCGGCTGGTGGAGCAGCCAGGCAAGCGCGATCCGCGCCATCGACACGCCGTGCCGCTGCGCAACCGGCTCCATCGCGTCGAGGACCTTGTCGCCGCGCTTCGTATCGACCGGCGGGAAGTCGAACTCCGCCCGGCGGCCATCCTTCGCATCGCCGCGATATTTGCCGGACAGATAGCCCCCGGCGAGCGGCGACCAGACCATCAGGCCGACCTGTTCCGACCGCATCATCGGCACGATCTCACGCTCAAGATCGCGCCCCGCCAGCGTATAATAGGACTGCACGCTTTCGAACCGCGACAGGCCCTCGCGCTCCGAAATGCCCAGCGCCTTCATGATCTGCCACGCGGCCCAGTTCGACACGCCGACATAGCGGACATCGCCCGCCCGCACGAGATCATCGAGCGCGCGCAGCGTTTCTTCGATCGGGGTGAGGGGGTCGAAACCGTGAATCTGATACAGATCGATATGATCGGTATTCAGCCGCTTCAGACTGGCCTTTACCTGATCCATGATGTGCCCGCGCGATGCGCCCCGGCTGTTCGGGCCATCGCCCATCGGACCCAGCACCTTGGTCGCCAGCACGACATCCTCGCGCCGCAGCCCCAGATTGCGGATCGCCTGACCCGTAATCTCTTCCGACATGCCCTCCGAATAGACATTGGCAGTGTCGATGAAATTGACGCCCGCGTCGATCGCGCGGCGCATCAGCGCGTCGGCATCGTCCTGCCCGACCTGCCCCACTGCCTTGAAAAACCCCTTCCCGCCAAAGGTCATGGTGCCGAGGCAAAGCTCGGAAACGAGAAGGCCGGTACGGCCAAGTTGATTATAGCGCATGGGATGCTCCCTTTTGGAAAGTGGGGCGGGGCCGGAGGGCCCTTGTGTCGCGTCAGATGGGGGCGCAACGCAAAAGCGGCAAGGGGACTGCTCCCCCTGCCGCTTGTCGTGTCTGTGCTGTCCGCGTGGCGCGGATGTCAGGGACGGGTCTGACCCGATCCCAATACCACCCATTTATAGGTGGTAAGCCCTTCCAGCGCGACCGGGCCGCGTGCGTGCAGGCGCCCGGTTGAAATGCCGATCTCCGCGCCCAGCCCGAACTCGCCGCCATCGGCGAACTGGCTGGATGCGTTCCACATCACGATCGCCGAATCGACATTGTCGATAAATTTTCGGGCAGTAGCTTCGTCGCTGGTGACGATGACATCGGTATGGCCCGACGAATGCCCGGCGACATGCTCCAGCGCGTCGTCGACGCCATCGACGAACTTCACCGCGACGATTGCTTCGAGATATTCGGTATCCCAATCCTCGTCATTGGCGGGCTTTGCCGTGTCGAGCAGCTTCACCGCCTCTGCATCGCCGCGAATCTCGCATCCGGCATCGGCAAGCGCCTGCACCACCGATTTCGCCTCGCCGAAACCGCGATCGATCAGCAGCGTTTCCATCGCGCCGCAAACCCCGGTGCGCCGCATCTTGGCGTTCACCGCGATCTGGCGCGCCATTTCGGGGTCGGCCTTGGCATCGATATAGGTGTGGTTCATCCCGTCGAGATGCGCGAGCACCGGCACCTTCGCCTCGCTCTGGACGCGCGCGACAAGGCTCTTGCCGCCGCGCGGGACGATCATGTCGATGAGCCCGTCGGCCTTCAGCATCGCGCCGACTGCCGCACGATCAGTGGTGGGGACCAGCTGCGCCGCATCTTCGGGCAGGCCCGCTTCCTTAAAGCCGCGCACCAGCGCCGCATGGACCGCGCGGTTGCTTTCGATCGCTTCTGAACCGCCCCGCAGGATCGCTGCATTGCCGCTCATCACACACAGCGCGCCCGCATCCGCCGTCACATTGGGACGGCTTTCATAAATGATGCCGATCACCCCGATCGGAATGCGCACCCGGCGCATTTTCAGGCCGTTGGGCTGGGTGTGTTCGGAGATGATGTCGCCGACCGGATCAGTCAGCTTCGCGACTGCCTCGACTCCCGCTGCGGTCCCTTCGATCCGCGCATCGTCGAGCTTCAGCCGGTCGAGCATTGCGGAGGTCAGGCCCTTGGCCTCGCCATTCGCCATGTCCTTCGCATTCGCCGCCTTGATCGCCTCCGCATCGGCGCGGATCGCCTTTGCAGCCGCCATCAGGCCTTTCGCCTTATCCGCGCTCGACATCGTCGCCAGCTTCTTGGCGGCGGCGCGTGCGCGCTTACCCATATCGCCGATCAGCGCTTCGGGGTCTTCGGTGCGGGCCATGGTCGTTACAGTGGCGTTCATAATTTCCCTCTGTTCTCTCGTGGTCACGCGATCAACGCAGCAACCGGTGATACTGATCCCGTTCATGGACGGGGGAATGGCGGCCGGCGATATTGCCACCGGCGCGCTTGTCGGGCGCGCGATGGAGCTAGGTCACGGCGCGGGAGGCGAGGGCGCGCAGGACGCCCTCTGCCTCAATTGCGGGACCGCGCTGATCGGCACGCATTGCCATCGCTGCGGTCAGCATGCGCATGTCCATCGTACGCTCGGCGCCATCGGACATGGACTATTACATGGGGTCGTTCATTGCGAAGGCAAGCTCGGAGCCACGCTGCCCCGCTCATCCAGCTTCCTCCGGATCGTCTTTGCGAGCGAAGCGAAGCAATCCGGCGCCGCAAAACACGCTGCAGCCGCCCCATCCGATCGCCAAACTGCCTCCCCAACGAAGAAGGCCCTCCCGGTCTCCCGGAAGGGCCTTTGTGTTTCAAGCCGTGGCGATCAGGCGGGTTGCGGCGAACCCGAACCGAACGGGCCCTTGGGCCGCTTGGTCTTGGGAATCGAGGTACCGCCCAGCGGCACCGATTTCTTCTCCGGGCTGATCACATCGCGGCCGATATCCTCGCCAGCGATCAGGCGCTTGATCTCGTCGCCCGACAGCGTCTCATAATCCAGCATCGCACCGGCAAGCGTATGGAGCTGGTCGAGATGCTCGGTCAGCACTTCCTTCGCCCGTTCATAACCCTGTTCGACGATGCGGCGGATTTCGCTGTCGATCGCCTTGGCGGTTTCGTCCGACATCGAGCTGTTCTGCTGGCGCGAATAGCCCAGGAACACTTCTTCCTCGCCCTCCGAATACATCAGCGGGCCGAGCTTGTCCGACATACCCCAGCGCGTGACCATGTCGCGCGCCAGCTTGGTGGCGTACTGGATGTCGCCGCTCGCGCCGCTCGACACCTTGTCATAGCCGAAGATCAGCTCTTCGGCGATCCGCCCGCCCATCGACACGGCAAGGTTCGCGTACATCTTGTCGCGATGATAGCTGTAGGAATCGCGCTCGGGCAAACGCATCACCATGCCCAGCGCACGACCGCGCGGAATGATCGTCGCCTTGTGAATCGGGTCTGATGCGGGTTCGTGCAGCGCGACGACGGCATGACCTGCTTCATGATAAGCGGTCATCCGCTTCTCATCGTCGGTCATGACCATAGAGCGGCGTTCCGCGCCCATCATCACCTTGTCCTTGGCGTCCTCGAACTCGCTCATCGCGACCAGACGCTTGCCGCGCCGCGCCGCGACCAGCGCCGCCTCGTTCACCAGATTGGCAAGGTCGGCACCCGAAAAGCCCGGCGTGCCGCGCGCAATCACCCGCGGATCGACATCGGGGGCAAGCGGCACCTTCTTCATATGGACTTCAAGGATCTTCACCCGGCCTTCGATATCGGGACGCGGCACCACGACCTGACGGTCGAAGCGGCCGGGGCGCAGCAGGGCAGGGTCAAGCACATCGGGACGGTTGGTCGCCGCGATGATGATGATGCCTTCATTCGCCTCGAACCCGTCCATTTCGACCAGAAGCTGGTTCAGCGTCTGCTCGCGCTCGTCATTGCCATTGCCAAGGCCCGCACCACGATGGCGACCCACCGCGTCGATTTCGTCGATAAAGACGATGCACGGCGCTGCCTTCTTGGCCTGTTCGAACATGTCGCGGACACGGCTCGCACCGACGCCGACGAACATTTCGACGAAGTCCGAACCCGAAATGGTGAAGAACGGCACGCCTGCTTCACCCGCAATTGCGCGGGCGAGCAGCGTTTTACCGGTACCCGGCGACCCGACGAGCAGTGCACCCTTCGGGATCTTGCCGCCCAGCTTGGCGAATTTGGTCGGGTCCTTCAGGAATTCGACGATTTCCTGCAACTCTTCGCGCGCCTCATCGATGCCCGCGACATCGTCGAACGTTACCTTGCCCTCTTTCTGGGTCAGCATCTTTGCCTTGGACTTGCCAAAGCCCATCGCGCCCGATCCCGAATTTTTCTGCATCTGGCGAAGCACGAAAAACGCGATGCCGAGGAACAGCAGGAAGGGCAGCGACTGATACAGCAGATACATCCAGATCGACGGACCTTCCTGCGGCTTGGCGTTGATCTCGACGCCCGCCTTGCGCAGCGTGTCGATCAGCTGCGGATCGTTCGGGGCATTCGCCTTGAACGTCTCGCCCGATTTCAGCTTGCCGCTCACCAGGTCCTTGGACACATTGACCGACTGAACCTGCCCGCCCTCGACCTGATCGAGGAACGCCGAATAGGAAATCGTCTGATTGGCCGTGGGGCCCGACTGTCCGCCCAGAACGGTCACGAACAGCGCAAGACCCACCAGAATGCCGACCCAGATCAGCAGGCTCTTCATCCAGGGATTATTGCCGCCGCCATTGTCCGGGCCGCCGGGCTGCTTGTCGTTGTCGTTCATGAATCGGTACCTTTCGCACCCCAAGATAGGCGGGCGCACCTTAATGACAATGGAACAATGCCGATCAGTGTGATTGACGCGGCGGAGCAATCCGGAAAAGCCAGCGACGACCGGGCCGCACAGCGATTCCGGCGAGCGTTCCCGCCTGTCCCGTTTCCAGCGCCGCTACCAGCCGTTCCAGTCCCGTGCCTTTCCACGCCTCATCCAGTCCGGCCTCACGCCGCAGATAGACTATAGCACGCAGCGCCAGCCTCCGGCGCATCTCATGCGGCAAATCGTGCATGTCGAGCGACACTGCCTCGTGCCGCTCGATCGTGCTGCGATTGCGCCAGGCATCTTCGCTCGCCCATTCGAGCGCGATTTCGGCATCGCGCAGATTATGCGCCGCCATGGCGAGCCGGGGGACGGGCAGGTCGTCGCTCGCGGCGATCATCGCGCGGATCCGGCTGCGATCATATTTCGGGTCGTGATTGCCCGGATCGGCAACCGGGGTCAGCCCCGCTTCGGCGACGATCGCTGCCAGCTCGGCGCGGCGCCACCCGAGCAGCGGCCGGATCAGCCTTGCGCTTCCCCGCCGCTGCGACAGCGCGCGCTCGGCCACCATCATTGCCATGCCGCCGACGCCTGCGCCGCGGCGGGCGCGCATCAGAAATCCCTCGGCGACATCGTCCTGCTGATGCGCGACCGCGACCCAGTGGCGAGTCCGCCTGCCGCCATAGCCTGCCCAGTCGGCAAGCGCGGCATAGCGCGCCTCGCGCGCCCATTGCTGGCGATTGCCGCGCTCCGGCGGGGCGTCAGGCAGCCGGACGATATCGTGCGGTACATGGATCGAGGCGCAGATATCGGCGACCTTCTGCGCCTCGTCAGCCGCTTCGGCGCGCAGCCGATGATCGACCGTCACTGCCGTCACATGCCCCGGATACGCAGCCGCGGCGAGCAGCAACAGGCCAAGGCTGTCGCCCCCGCCCGATACCGCAATGCCCAGCGGCGACAGTGCGTCGGGCGGACGCGTCGTGATCGCCTCCAGATCGTGGCGAAAGCGGCTCAGCGTGTCGGGGTCGATGGCATCCCCCGGCTCGCGTGTCGCGGCGCGCTTTCGATCACTGGCATTTTGCGGTCCGGCGGCCTTCCTCGACCTTCGCCTTCATATCGGCGGAGATCTTGTCGCCATAGACATCGGTCAGCTCGGCATAGACCTGACACGCGTCCTTGGGCTTTTTCAGCTCGATCAGCGCCTTGCCGAGGTAGAACAGGCTGTCGGGCGCACGCTCGCCGTTCGGCATCTTCTTGTAATTTTCGTAAAAGGCGATCGATGCAAGGCTCGGCTTGCCCTCGTCCAGATAGGTGCGGCCCAGCAAATTCTGGGCCCAGCTCGCCCGGCGATGATCGGGATATTTCTTCACCACCGATTTCAGCTGCGCCTCCGCCTCGGGATACAGGCCGGCATCCCACAGGCGATAACCATAGACATAGGCGTCATCGGCGGCATCGCCGGTATCGGGCTTCTGAATCGCCGCCAGCTTTTCGGCGCGCGCGCCGTTCGCGGCAGGTTTCGCCGCGGGCACGGGCGCAGCAGCGGTGCTGTCGCCTGCATCGGCCGACGATCCGAACGAAGTCCCGCCCGAAGCGCCGCCATCCCCGGCGGTGCCTGCGCCGATCGTCGATCCGCCCGCCTCCAGCGCTTTTACCCGCGCGTCCATCGTCTGCTTATAGCTGTTGAACGCGTCCTGAAGCTGGCGGACCTTATATTGCGCTTCCTCGACCTGCCCGGTGATCGACGCGACCTGCGATTCCAGCGCACTCACCCGCGACTCCAGTGCGATGACCGGGCTGGTTGCCGGGGTGCCCGGCGCGGTCTGCGGCGTCTGCGGGGCCGTAATTTCGGGGGTGAAATATTCGCCTGAGCCGCCGGGAAAGACCTTGCGTTGCACTGCCTTCATCTCGCGCTCCAGCCGGTCCACCCGGCCGTCCAGCGCGCTTTGCGCCGATGCGCTGCTCGCCCAGCCAAGGCCGGTGGTCACCAGCAACGCCGCCATCATCAAACGCATCGATACAATCCCAGTATTGTGTCCATTGTCATCGCCCTGTCCGACATGATCGCTTTCGCTCGCCTTAACCGGCGGTGCCCGGGGCCTGCGCGGCATCGCGGGCGCGCAGCGCGTCCGCTGAAATGCCGACATCCTTGATCGCGCGCTCGCCGGTGCCCAGCGGCGCAACCTCGGCACCGTTGATCGTTACCGTCAGCTGGTCGGGACGACCGACATTGATCATCGGACGATCGGCATCCTGCGGCACCTCATAGGTTTCGCCCGGTTGCATCGTCTTCATCATCAGCGTCTTGTCATTGCCGTCATAGACGCGCACCCAGACTTCGTCCTTCGCGGTCAGCACGACCTGTCCGCCGCTTTGCGGCACCGTCGCGCTCGCCTCGGGCGTTGCGATCGGTTCGGGGGTCGGGCTCGCCGCGATGATCGGTGCGGGCGGCGCGTCGTCGCGCTGGAACCAGTCGGTGCCGTACCAGATGCCAACGCCGATCAGCACCAGAATCGCAACCGCCAGCCCGGCAATGGCCAGCCCGCCGGTGGGCACGCGCACCGGATCGGACGTGTCATAGGGCATGCTGGGCGGTTCGCGATAATAGTTGAGGTCGAGTTCCTTGCGCAGGTCGCGCGCGATCGCGACCTCGTCCAGCCCGACGATACGCGCATAGGCCTTGGCAAAACCCAGCGCATAGGTGGTCGAGGGCAGATCATTATATTGCGCCGTCTCAATGCTTTCGAGATGGCGAAGCGGAATCCGGGTCTTCTCGGCAACGTCGCTCAGCGCCATGCCCTTCGCCTCACGGGCTTCGCGAAGGCGCTCCCCTACATTGCGCGGGAAAAGCTGCGCGTCTTCGCTGGGCTCGTTGTCTGCCATAATTACTCCGGCGAATGGTTGCCCGCTTGTCGCCAAGCGGAGAATATAAGGATGTCCAACAGCTGTGCCGTGCTGTCAACGCCGCAACCGCAGAAATCGACGGTGAATCAGGCCAGTTCGACCTTGTTTGCTGCCGCCCAGTCGGTCAGCGGTGCGCGCAGGCTGCGTGGCGGATGCTCCAGCAGCTGCGCCATATACGCCATCAGCTTTTCGCGGTCGAGCGAACGCACCATCGCCTTGATCGGCCCGACCGCTGCGGGAGTGATCGAAACCCGGTCGATCCCGACGCCCAGCAGCGCCATGCATTCGATCGGCCGCCCGCCCATTTCGCCGCATACCGCGACCGGCACGCCCGCCGCATCGGCCTGACGCACGATCCGCCGGACGAAGCGCAGGATCGCCGGACTCATCCAGTCATAGCGCAGCGCCAGCTTGGGATGCGCGCGATCGGCGGCGAACAGGAACTGGGTCAGGTCGTTGGTCCCGATCGACAGGAAATCCAGCCGGGGCAGCAGCATGTCGATCGTTTCGGCAAGTGCGGGCACTTCCAGCATCACCCCGAAGCGGATCTGGTTGGGCATTTTGCGCCCCCGTCCGGCCAGCCAGTCGCGCTGCGCCTCGAACAATGCGCGCGCTTCGTCGAACTCCCAGGGTTCGGACACCATCGGGAACATCACGTTCAGCTGCCGCCCCGCCGCCGCTTCGATCAGCGCACGCGCCTGCGCCTTCATCAGCCCGTCGCGTTCGAGCGCAAGCCGCAGCGCGCGCCAGCCCATCGCCGGATTCTCTTCCTCGCCATGCCGGTCATGATCGAGATAGGGCAGTGCCTTATCGCCGCCGATATCGACGGTGCGAAAGATCACCGGGCGGCTCCCTGCAGCGTCAAGCACGTCCTTGTAGAGGCGCATCTGCCGCTCGCGCTGGGGCAAAGTGGCGGAAACCAGAAACTGGAATTCGGTACGGAACAGGCCGATCCCGTCGGCACCCGTCAGGTCGAGCGCAGCGACATCGTCGCGAAGCCCCGCATTCACCATCACTGTGCAGCGGTGCCCGTCCAGCGTCATCGGCGCTTCGCTTTTCAGCTCGGCGAATTTCGCCCGCCGCTTCTGACTCACCAGCAATTTCGCCTCGAACGCCTCTTCCATATCCGCGCCGGGACGGATCATCACTGTCTCTTCGCCGCTGTCGAGCAGCAGCCGGTCGCCTTCACCGATCAGCGTGCGGATATCGCGCACCCGGCCCAGCATCGGAATGCCCATCGCGCGCGCGACGATGGTCACATGCGCGGTCAGCGATCCTTCCTCCAGGATCACGCCTTTCAGCCGCCGCCGGTCATATTCGAGCAGTTCGGCAGGGCCCAGATTGCGCGCGATCAGGATCGAATCGCCGCGCAGCCCCATCTGCGCCGCCGTGCCCAATTGCCCCGACACGATGCGGATCAGCCGGTTCGACAGATCCTCCAGATCGTGCATCCGGTCGCGCAGCAACGGATCGCCGATCTCGCGCATCCGCATTCTGGTGCGTTGCTGGACGCGTTCGATCGCCGCTTCGGCGGTCAGGCCGGAATCGATCGCCTCGTTGATCCGCCGCGCCCAGCCTTCGTCATAGGCGAACATCTTATAGGTTTCGAGAACCTCTTCATGCTCGCCGCCCACGCCGAATTCGGCCTGGCTCGACATGCGGTCGATCTGGTCGCGCATCTTGTCGAACGCGGCATAGACGCGGTGGCGCTCCGCCTCGGTATCCTCGGCAACGGTATGTTCGATATGGATTCGCGGCTGGTGGAACACGGCCGCGCCCGCCGCCATCCCCTCGACCAGCTTGAAACCGCTCGCCCGTGCGCTCGCGGTCGATTGCGGGCGGGTCAGATTATCGCCATGCCCGTCGATCAGCCCGGCATTGGCGATCAGCTCGCTCATCACCATCGCGACCGTCTGCAATGCCTCGATCTCGACATCGGCATAAGGGCGCGGATCGACATGCTGCACGGCAAGCACGCCGACCGCTTCTTCGCGCCGGATGATCGGTACGCCCGCGAAACTGTGGAACCGGTCCTCGCCGGTTTCGGGGCGATAGGCGAAATCGGGGTGCCGCGCCGCTTCGTCGAGGTTCAGCGTCTCGACATTGCGCGCGATCGTGCCGACCAGCCCTTCGCCCAGCGCCAGCTTGGTGACATGCACCGCCTCTTCCATCAGGCCGCGCGTCGCGAACAGCTCCAGCACGCCCTCGCGCAGCAGATAGATCGAGCAAACCTCGCTATCCAGCGCCTCGCCGATGACGTTGACGACGGCGTTCAGCTTCGCCTGAGCCGGGCTGCGCGACGCCATCACGTCGTGAAGGCGTGTCAGAATTTCGCGAGCGGATGCGGCGGCCGAAACGGACATGATTGATTCGCTACCAGATTGCAGAGCTTTGCGCCAATGCGATGGTCATCCTTCCGCCGGTGCCCCGGCGGCGACCGCCACCAGACAGAGCAGCCCGACGAACAGGAACAGGAGCTGGCGCGCGAGCCCCGCCTTGCCCGCACGCCGCGCGACCCAGATGGCGATCGCGCACTGAAAGGCATAAAATAGCGCAAAGGCGCGCGATGCCACTGCGATCACCTGCAACGCATCGGTGGTCCAGGTGACGACCAGCGCCAGCGCCCCCGCCATCAGGAACCCGGTCGCGGTGTTCAGCCGGTGGCGCGACAGTTCGACAGCAAGTCCGGTCGATCCGATCGAATCGGCGACCGCTGCCGACAACTGGCTCGTCACTGCCGCTGCCAGCACGAACGCGCCCAGAAACGGCGCGACCGACTCCATCACGTCGAGCACGCCCGCCACTCCCTGCGTATCCGCTGCCTGCCCCAGACGCGGGGTGAGCAGCACCAGAAACAGCACATAGATGACCGAAGAGATGATCTGCGCGTTGCGCATCGTGCGGATGCGCGTTTCGGCATCATAGCTTTCGCCCATATAGCGGCTCGTCTCGAACCCCTGCACGGTGATGATCAGGCCCAGCAGCAACAGCAGCGAATGCCCGTCCACCGGCGCCGCCGGGATCAGCCCGGTTCCGCCCGTCCGGCCCCAGTCGAGGCCCAGCGCGACCAGCATCCCCGCGATCAGCCCCAGTTTCAGCGACACGCTGGCATCGGCCACCCGCTCGACCCGGCGCAGACCACCGCTGAAGGCCAGCAGGCCAAGCACTGCGATAATCGCGCTGACGATGCTGTTGGCGAGCAACAGGCTCTGCGAATCGATCGCGCGCAGGCAGAACATTGCGAGCAATTTCAGATAATAAGCGACCGACACGGCATAAGCGGCGGCAAGCACGCCCTGTCCCGTCCGCGCGGTCCATGCCAGCGGATGGTGCGTCGAAATCTCCGCCAGCACGGGTTCGGCATGCGCGATGTTGAACCGGATGATCGATCCCACGGTGAAGGCGAGGATCAGCAGCGCGATCATCGCCGGGGCGGCCATTGACCCGAATTCGCGCGCGAGCAGCGGTCCGCAGATCAGAAAACCGCTGCCGATGATCGACGCAAGCGGCGTCACCGTTGCCAGCCAGCTGTCGGTCCGCGCGAACCGGGCAAAGATCAGGGTGAGCGCAACCGCAGCGCCCGTCACGACCGCCGCGCCGATGATCAGATGGTCGCCCAAGCGCGCCTGCCCCCCAATTACCCTGTCCGTTGTCGCAAAGCCCGCGCCGGGACCGGGGCGGGTATCATCAACGTTGCCCGAACGTAATGGCTCCGCCCCGCGCGCAACTTATGCCGCGCGCTTCTCCAGCGCCGCCGCCGCTTCGGCCATCAGCGACGCGATGATGTCGGCGACCGGCTCTTCCGCCTTCACCATGCCGACCGACTGGCCCGCCATGATCGACCCATATTCGACATCGCCGTCGATCACCGCGCGGCGCAGCGCACCTGCCCAATAATGTTCGATCTGCAGCTGTGCCTCGGCCATGGCGACGCTGCCTTCGTCGAGCGATTGTGCCACTTCGCGCTGCTTGGCGGTGAACAATTCGGTGCCCGCATTTTTCAGCGCGCGAACCGGAATTACCGGCAGCCGCGCATCGACCTGAACGCTCGCCACTGCATCGCGGGCGGATGCGCGGATAAAAGCTTTCTTGAAGTTCGCATGCGCGATGCTCTCGGTCGCGCACACAAAGCGCGTGCCGAGCTGAACCCCCGCCGCACCCATGTCGAGATACCCCGCGATCGCCTCACCCCGACCGATTCCGCCCGCCACGAAGACCGGCGTGTCGGCGGCGATTTCGGGCAGGATTTCCTGCGCCAGCACGCTGGTCGAAACCGGGCCGATATGGCCGCCCGCTTCATTGCCCTCGACGACCAGCGCGTCGACGCCCGACCGGATCAGCTTTTTGGCGAGCGCCAGCGCGGGCGCGAAACAGATCAGCTTCGCGCCGCTTGCCTTGATCGCATCGATGCTGCCCGACGGCGGCAGCCCGCCGGCCAGCACGACATGGCCGACCTCATGCTGCGCGCATATGCCGATCAGATCGGTCAGGTCGGGATGCATGGTGATCAGGTTCACCCCGAACGGCTTGTCGGTCAGCGCCTTTGTGGCTGCGATTTCCCTGTCGAGCAGATCGGGGGTCATCGCGCCGCACGCAATCACGCCGAAACCGCCCGCATTGGAGATCGCCGAAACCAGATTGCGCTCCGATACCCAGGACATGGCCCCGCCCAGAATCGCGACTTGGGTGCCCAGAAATTCGCAGCCTCGGGCCATGCGGCGGGCGAGTCGTTCCTCGCCGGTTGAATGCGTTATCGTCATGGCCCACGCCGTAGCGTCGCTCGACACGATCGGGCAAGCGTGACGATGCAATGACAAAGGGAAACGACCGATGCGGCAGGCGCAGACGAGCATTACCATCGCTACCTCAGGGCAGGGGCTGTACGAATGCACGGCCGATGTCGTCGCATGGGTCGCCTCGACCGGAATCGGGCAGGGACTGCTGACGCTCTTCATCCGCCACACCTCCGCTTCGCTGCTGATTCAGGAAAATGCAGCGCCCGCCGCGCGCCGCGATCTCGAACGCTATTTCGCCCGGATCGCGCCGGAAAGCGGCAGCTATGAACATGATGACGAAGGACCGGACGATATGCCAGCGCATCTGCGCTCGGCGCTCACCGCGACCAGTCTTTCGATCCCCGTCGCTGACGGGTGCCCCGTGCTCGGCACCTGGCAGGGCATGTATCTGTTCGAACACCGCGATTCACCGCATCGTCGCGAAATGGTGCTGCATCTGCTCGGCAACTAAAAAAAGCGAGCGATTTGTATGAAATAATTTATTAAGGAAGACTCTGTTTATGCATGACGCTGCAAAGGAGGGCGGCGGTACCGGCTAATAATGAATGTCAGTCTGTCCCTGATAACCGCGCTCTTGATGGGCGGACTCATGACCCTGTGCGCCGGTGCTGCAATCGCGCTGCGGGGGAATCGTACGCTGCTTTGGCTCACCTTGGCGCTTTCCGGCGCGGGGGCATTCGCCATTGCCTTGCGATTCGGCGATTCGCAGCCGGGATTCACTGCGATCGGAATAGCGACGCTGGCGGGCGGCTATTATTGCGTCGGGCGCGCAGTGCGGCTGTTATTTTCGCAAAACGATACGATGCACGGCCTGCATCTCGGGGTAGCGCTCATCGCGCTGGCGGGCGCGGCGATAGAGGCATGGGGCGGGTCGGAGGCCTGGCAGAGTATCGCGCTTTATGGCGCGGCAGCGCTTGCCGCCTCCGAATCGGTCTTTCGCCTGATGCGCGTTCGCCGCCGCCGGACGATCGATTCGGTGCTGCTGGTTGCGCTGATCGGGGTGGTCGCCCCCTATATCATCCGCATCCCCTTTCTGGTCGCTATGCCGCAGACCGCCACCCAGGGCGGCCCGTGGATTTTCGGCCAGTCGCTGGGGCAGCTCGTGCTGGCTTCGGAGGGGATGCTCACCACCTTATGCGTCTTCCTGTTGATGGCAAAGACGATCGGCGATGTGATTTCCTTTTATCGCCTGCGGTCCGAACAGGATGCACTGACCGGTCTGCTCAACCGGCGCAGCTTCGCCGAACGGCTCAGCCTGCCCGGTATGAGCGGCGCGTTGCTGCTGTGCGATATCGACCATTTCAAACGCGTCAACGACCGGTTCGGCCATCCTGCGGGCGATTCGGTGATCCGGGCGCTCGCCGGCCTGTTCCATTGCACCGGCTATCCCGCCGGGCGCATGGGGGGCGAGGAATTTGCCCTGCTGCTTCCCGGCTTCGATCTGGACCGCGCCGAGCGGCTGGCCGAGGAACTGCGCCTCTGTTTCGAATCGCTCGCGATCAATCCGATCCCGCGCGACTATCGGCTCAGCGCCAGTTTCGGCGTTGCGCTGTTCGGCGAGAATGAAAGCGTCGAGGCGATCCATGCCCGTGCCGACGAAGCGCTTTATGCGGCCAAGGAGGCAGGGCGAAACCGCGTCATGGTCCATCATGCGCAGGCGAACGGTTCGATCCCTGAGATGATGGGCGCACTCTACCGCGTCGCCTGAAATCGGGCCGTTATACCAACCCGCAATACCCCGCACTCACTGCCGGAATCGTCGCTGTTGGGGTGATGGCAGACGATGGCGGCCCCGGCCTGCGCCGGGGCGACGATTGTGAAAAATCGCAGTGCATATAAGCGGCTAATACCAAACTGCAGCGATGGCGACCCATCCCCTCGCCGTCATGCCAGCGCAAGCTGGCATCTGCTGCAGGTGCGCGGCTCCGTTCTACCCAGGCCCTCCGCAGACCCCGGCTTTCGCTGGGGTGGCGACGGGTGGCGAGGACCGCAATACGCGGATCGGTCCAACATCAACGCAGCTTGATATAACCCGGTGCGTCGCCCCGGCGAAGGCCGGGGCCGGGGCCGTTGCCGTGTGGCGCTATGGTGGCGGGGGGCGGCGTGATGCGAGGCTGGGGGCGGTCTGGCGCTCCGGATTGCTTGCTATTGGCACCATCGCTTCGGACTAACGCAGGCGGGCGTTACTCAGCGCAGCTGGCTGTCCTTACTGCCCCGCCGGTTGAACCCCGAATTCTGCCGAACCGAATCGCGCTCCGCCTGACATTCAACGCAAAGCCGGACACCGGGCAGCGCCTCGCGCCGTTTCTGCGCGATCGGCTCACCGCATTCGACACAATGCGTGGCGCTCTCCCCACGCGGCATGCGCGCGCGTGCCTCCATTACGGCATCGCTCACCGTATCGTCGATCTGATCCTGTACCGCGCCGTCGCGCGTCCATCCTCCGGCCATCGTCCTTTTCCACTTTCATTGGGAACAGGGCATCAACGAAGGAACCGCGCTTCGGGGTCCGCCGGTGCGGTAATAGCAGAGAGCGATGAGGATGACTCATCGCTCTCTGGTCAAGCCCGCGCGGCACCTGAGCGAAGCCGAAGCGCGATGGGTAAGCATCTATGCGCTTTGGTATAACGGCGCGCTGGCAATGTAGGATTTGCGGTGCTCTATGCATGCTTCATGCAGCCGGTTTCCTCCCTTTCCGCCCCTCGTCACGGCCGAAGCGCATGCGGGGGAGAAAGAGGGGGGACGTACCGTGAACTTTGTGAACTTCCGACGTGCGGGCGGGCGCGTCGGACGATCGGATCAGGCGGCTTCCTCTTCCGAATCGAGCCCGTATGCCGTGTGCAGCACGCGCACCGCCAGTTCGGTATAATCCTCTTCGATCAGGACGCTGACCTTGATCTCGCTGGTCGTGATCGCAAGGATGTTGATCCCGCGCGCGCCCAGCGTGTCGAACATCGTCGCGGCAACGCCCGCATGGCTGCGCATGCCGACGCCCACTACCGAAATCTTCGCCACACGGGTATCGTGGATCGCCTTCGAAAAGCCGATATCGCCGCGTGCCTTTTCCAGCACGTCGAGCGCGCGGGTCAGCTCGGCGCGCGGCACCGTGAAGGTCACATCGGTCGAGCCGGTCGAATGCGCGATATTCTGCACGATCATATCGACATTGATATTCGCCTGCGCCAGCGGCCCGAAAATTGCTGCGACCGCGCCGGGGCGGTCGGGCACTTCGGCAAGCGTGACCTTGGCCTCGCTCTTGTCATGCGCGATGCCGGTGATGAGCTGACGTTCCATATCCTCGATTTCCTCTTCGCCCACGATCAGCGTGCCGGGTTCCGGGTCGTCGGTCGCATCGACGAACGACGACAGCACCTGAACGCGCACGCCTTCCTTCATCGCCAGACCGACCGATCGGGTCTGCAAAACCTTTGCCCCGACGCTCGCCAGTTCGAGCATTTCTTCATAGGTGACTCGCTTCAGCTTGCGTGCCCTCGGCACGATGCGCGGATCGGTGGTGTAGACCCCGTCGACATCAGTATAAATGTCGCAGCGATCCGCCTTCATCGCCGCCGCCATCGCCACCGCGCTGGTATCCGATCCGCCGCGCCCCAGCGTCGTCACCCGCTCGCCGGGCGCCAGTCCCTGAAATCCGGGGATCACCGCTACTTCGCGATTGGCGAGGCTCTGGCCCAGCGCCGTCGTATCGATCTGTTCGATCCGCGCGCTGGCATGGCCGTCAGAGGTGCGGATCGGCAACTGCCATCCCATCCAGCTGCGCGCCGGAACCCCGATCGCCTGCAACGCGATGGCCAGCAGGCCGCTGGTGATCTGCTCCCCGCTCGACACCACCACGTCATATTCGCGCGGATCGTAGAGCGAGGAAGCCTCGCGACAGAAATTGACCAGCCGGTCGGTTTCGCCGGCCATGGCGGATACGACGACCGCGACCTCGTTGCCCATTTCCCATTCGCGCTTTACGCGTTCGGCCACGATACGGATTCGTTCGATCCCGGCCATGGAGGTCCCGCCGAACTTCATCACGATCCGCGTCATTTAATTTCGTCCACAGCCTCTTTAGAGCAACGGGGCGTCCTGATAGGAGCCGTTCATGACAAAGGCAAGCACTGGAACCGCCACGATCGATCCGCGCGAGGCGGAGCATTTCGGACGGCTGGCAAAGGATTGGTGGGACCCCAGGGGTTCGTCGGCGATGCTGCACCGGCTGAACCCGCCGCGCCTCGCCTATATCCGCGCCGCGATCGATTCGCACTGGCTTGGCGAAGCCGATGATTTTACGCCGCTTACCGGTCGCAGCGCGCTCGATATGGGCTGCGGTGCAGGGCTGCTCGCCGAACCGCTCGCCCGGCTGGGCGCGAGCGTCACCGGCGTCGATGCAGCGCCCGAAAATATCGGTGCTGCGGCGGCGCATGCGAAAGCTGCCGGGCTCGACATCGAATATCTGTCGGGCGGGGTGGAGGCGATTGCCGGGCGCAGCTTTGACCTCGTCGCCTCGATGGAGGTGATCGAACATGTCGCCGATCCGCAGGGGTTCGTCGACGGGCTGGCGGGCGCGCTCGCCGATGACGGGCTGATGATCCTCTCGACCCCCAACCGCACGCAGAAATCGCGGCTTGCAATGATTACGCTCGGCGAAGGGTCGGGCGCGATCCCGCGCGGCACGCACGACTGGGACAAGTTCATCACGCCGGAAGAACTCACCCAAATGCTCGAAGCGGCGGGGATGCGCGTTACCGACACGCGCGGGCTCGCTTTCTCACCGGGGCGGGGTTTCACTTTGTCGAACGACCTCTCGCTCGATTATTTCGTCACTGCGGTAAAGGCCTGAGGGGGCTCAGCGCCCGCGGCACAACGTCATGCCGGACCCGTTCCGGCATGCACCGAGCCAAAGACGCTCCGGCCGACCCTCCTGCCTCGATCGCTGATATTGCCCGACAGCCAGGCGCGATGCACGTTCCGGCCGCGCCTGAACCGGCAGCCGCCGCTCTTTGAAACCGGATCGATACCGGCCCTGCACGAAAAAGGGCCGGCCCGGCGCATCCGCCGGATCGACCCTTTGTATATCCGCCTGTCGAACGGCTTACTCGACGCCCTCGGCCTTGGCGCGGGCGATCGCCTCAAGCACGATCTGCTTGGCTTCCTCGGCATCGCCCCATTTGCCGATGCGCACCCATTTCTCGCTTTCGAGATCCTTGTAATGGGTGAAGAAGTGCTCGATCTGCGCCATCACGATATCGGGCAGATCGGTCTTTTCCCCGACCTTCGCATAATAGGGAAAGGTCGAATCCTCGGGGACGCAGACCAGCTTTTCATCGCCGCCATGCTCGTCCTCAAGATTGAGTACCGCAATGGGACGCGCCCGAACGACGCAGCCCGGCACGAACGGCGAACGCGCGATCACGAGCGCGTCGAGCGGATCGCCGTCGGGCGAAAGGGTGTGCGGCACGAACCCGTAATTGGCGGGATAGCGCATCGGCGTGTGCAGAATACGATCGACGTATAGTGCGCCGGATTCCTTGTCGAATTCGTACTTTACCGGCTCGCCCCCGACAGGGACTTCGATGATTACGTTCAGGCTGTGCGGCGGGTTCTTGCCGACCGGCACCATATCAATGCGCATCTGCGTCCTCTACTTCGCTTCAAGCAGTCGATCGAGCCCGGTCGTGCCGGTTCCGATCTTTTCGAGGTGCGGATAGCGAAGCCCGCCATGATAGTCGATGGCGATTTCACGATACTTGCCGTCGCCCTTGATCAGCAGTTTGATCGGCTTGTTCGTGCCCTTTGCTTCGGAAACGGCCTTTTCTATGGCGTCTGCGCTATAATCCTCGCCGTTCACCGCGACTACCTTGTCTGCGATGTCGAGGCCCTGTTCAAAAGCGGGACTGTTCCAGGCAACGGCATTGATATCGCCGTCGCTCGAAAGCGCGAGACCGATCGAATAGGACAGGTCGGCATTGCCCTTCTTCGTCCGCTCCTTGTCCAGATCGCTCTTCTGGTCGGTATAGACGAGCTTATAACCGTTCTGCTCCAGTCCGGCGGTCACGCCGTCGGGATGCAGGTCATAGACCCATTTTTTCAGGAACCCCATCCAGTCATAAGGCTGGATCGTGTTCAGCGTGTCGGCGACGTCCTGCATCGTATAGGTCAGTTCGCCCCAGTCACCGTCGCGCATCCCGAAAAACGCCCTGGCGAAATCGTCGAGCGATTTCTTGCCCCCCGACTGGTCGCGCAGCATCGCATCGACCTTCATCCACATCAGCAGGCCTTCGTTATAATAATCCTCGCTGCGCTGATAATCGCGCCAGCCGATCGGCATGCGGTGCGAAATGATCGGGTCGTTGGTGGTGTCGACCAGCGCGCGCCATTTGCGGCCCGCCATGCTGTCATAATAAGCCGCGATCCGGGCATAGGCATCAAGCGTCTGCTGCTTGGTATACAGGCCCGACCGGTTGCCGAGCACATAGCCCCAGAACTGCGTCTGGCCTTCATAGACCCAGAGCAGCGAATCGCGCATCGGCATCCGGTAATCGGGGGTCCACAGATCGGCACCGCGGCGGAACTTGCCGTTCCAGCTATGGGTGAATTCGTGCGGCAACAGGTTGCGCCCGCCCGCGCCCTCGTCCCATTTGGTGAAATAGCCCGGCCCCGGATTATTTTCCGAGCTGCGATGATGCTCAAGGCCGATGCCGCCCATTTCGTCCGACAAAGCGAGCAGGAATTCATAATGGTCGTAATGCTGCGCGCCGAACAGCTTCACCGCCTGTTCGACCAGCCGCTTATGCGCCGCGATCTGTTCGGGGCTCGCCTCGATCTCCTTGGCATTATCGGCAAAGACGTTGAGGTCGACCTTATCCGAAAGCGGATATTCCTTGTAATAGCGCCCGGCAAAGACGGGAGAATCGACCAGCGTCTGATAATCGGTCGTCTGATAGACGTAGCTGTTGCCCTGCTTCGTCGCGGGCAGTGCCGATACCGCGGTCCAGCCGTCGGGATAGCGCACCGTTGCGTGGATCGGGATGTCGCGGGCGAAATATCCGGCCGGGTACAGCGTCATCGACTGGAATTGCAGGTTCATGATGTCGGGACCGACCACGACGCGGCCCTGATCGGGCGAGGTCGCCGACAGGAACTGGAACGTGGCTTTGATTTCCCTGGCCCCGGCAGGCACGTCGATATGAAAGGCAGTGACATCGACCGTGTCGCGGACCCAGGGGAGCAGCTTGCCGTCGGCGGTGACGCGCAGCCCGGCGAGCTTTTCGATCTGGCCGCGGGGCGAATGATGGCCGGGCAGCCAGCTGGGATAGAGCAAGGTCATCTTACCCGCTTTGGCGACCGGAATGGTTTCTTCGACCTCGAAAATGCGCTGATCGAGATTGGTAGCGTCGATATTGACCGTGATCGTGCCGGGATAGGCAGTGTCGCGCGCATCGGGGATCGTATTCACGATCGGCACCGGCTGCGGTTTAGATCGTTGCTGCGCGAACGTCGACGTGGAGGACAGGAGCACGGCGGTAGCAAGCGCAAAGCGAACGATCACGGCAATACCTTTTCAGCGGAAGGGAAGGGGAGGTCGTTGAACATCAAGGGTTATACGGGGCATTGGTCGCACGTCCACCCCGCAGCGTCGCAAATCTGCCTTCGTGCCTTTCGATCCGGGCACGTTGCTTTCGAACGGAAGGATATCCCTACTCAGGGATCAGAATTTGCTGTCGCGGTACAGCTGGCAGACATCCTCGTCCCATGCCTTGGCATAGCGTTCGAGCATCTGCTGCGCGGGCACCTTGCCCGACCGCACGATCTCGCGCAGCGGATCGAGAAAGCCGGTCTCATTATCGCCCGACGCATTGAACCGGGCGCGGGCGGTCAGTCCGGCATTGGCGATGTCGAGCACCTCGCCGGCAATATCGCGCAGCGTGCCGCCGCCGGGCAGGGGCGCATCGAGCGCCAGTTTGGGCACCGAATCGCGCAGCGCCTGCCGCTCTTCAATCGACCAGTCCTTGACCAGATTCCATGCCGCATCGAGCGCCTGTTCGTCATACAGCAGCCCGACCCACAAAGCGGGCAGCGCGCAGATCCGGCCCCATGGCCCGCCGTCCGCACCGCGCATTTCGAGGAAGGTTTTCAGCCGCACTTCGGGAAAGGCGGTCGACAGATGATCCGCCCAGTCATCCATGCTGGGTTTTTCGCCGGGAAGGACCGAAAGCTCGCCCTTCAGAAAGTCGCGAAAGCTAAGCCCGGCCGCGTCGATATATTTGCCATCGCGGTAGACGAAGTACATCGGCACATCGAGCGCATAGTCGGTATAGCGTTCATAGCCGAAGCCGTCTTCGAACACGAAGGGCAGCATACCGGTGCGATGCGGATCGGTATCGGACCAGATATGGCTGCGGAACGACAGGAAACCGTTGGGCTTCTTCTCGGTAAACGGCGAATTGGCGAAGAGCGCGGTGGCAAGCGGCTGCAGCGCCAGTCCGACCCGGAATTTCTTCACCATATCGGCTTCGGACGCATAATCGAGATTCACCTGAATCGTGCAGGTGCGCAGCATCATGTCGAGGCCGAGGCTGCCGACCTTCGGCATATGGTTCGCCATGATGCCGTAGCGCCCCTTGGGCATCATCGGCAGTTCGGCGCGGCTCTTGTCGGGCCACATGCCGAGGCCGAGAAAGCCGAGGCCGAGCTTTTCGCCGACAGCCTTGACCTGTTTTAGATGGCGATCCGCCTCGCCGCAGGTCTGATGGATATTGTCGAGCGGCGCGCCAGACAGTTCGAGCTGGCCTGCCGGTTCAAGGCTGACCGTGCCGTCCGGCCCGGCAAGCGCGATGACCTTCCCGCCTTCCTCAATCGGGGTCCAGCCGAATTCGGTGAGTGCCATCAGCAGGTCACGAATCCCGCCGGGCTCGTCATAAGAGGGCGCGTGCAGATCTTTCGTCGAATAGACGAACTTTTCATGCTCGGTGCCGATGCGCCAGCGCGCTTTGGGCTTTTCCCCGCCCGCGAAATACCCAACAAGCTGAGCACGATCCTCGATCGCGACCGCGTTGCTGTTCGAAACTGTTTTCGTGCTCATGCGCGCCCTGTAATCGTCTCGGCGGCGATCCGCCAGTGGGTTCACCAATCTCCCGCTGCGGCCATCCAAAGCGATGTCGCCGCCGCTGCCGCCGTATCGGCGCGCAGGATTCGCGGACCCAGCGAAATCCCGACCGCCTGCGGCACTGCCCGGATCGCAGCGCGTTCGTCTGCATCGAATCCGCCTTCGGGACCGATCAGGACCGCTGCCGGGCCGGGGCGCTCGCCCATCGCCTTTGCGGCGGGCGCGCCGCCGGTCTCGTCCGCGAAGAACAGCGTCCGTTCTTCCGGCCAATCCTTCAGCAGCGCGGAAAGTTTCACCGGATCAGCGATTTGGGGAAGCGCCGTGCGGTCGCACTGCTCCGCCGCCTCCACCGCCTGCGCGGCGAGGCGGTCGTGTTTCAGCTTGTCGACGACCGTGCGGCGGGTCAGCACCGGGACCACCCGCGCCACGCCCAGCTCGCACGCCTTTTCGACCATCCAGTCGATTCGCCCCTTTTTGATCGGCGCCATCACCAGCCAGAAATCGGGCACGCTTTCGCGGGGGCGCAGATGATCGGTGATTTCCAGCGTGAGGCCGCGCTTCTGCACCTCGCGCGCAATGCCCAGCCATTCGCCGGTCTGATCGTCGAACAGCTTTACCGGATCGCCCGGCCGGGTGCGCATCACCTGAACCAGATAATGCGCCGCGCCGCCGTCGAGGCGGAGCATCGCGCCCTGCGTCAGCCGTTCAGCGACATAAAGGCGCGGAGTGGATTGCGGCGGCCAGGCGGGGGTAGCGGGCATCCATGCCCTTTAGCGCCCGATGCCCGGCGGGGGCAATCCGCGTTCAGGCCGCGGGAAGGTTCAGCGACCGAAAAAGCGACCGTTCGATCGGCTCGTCGAACCGGCACCCGATCCGTCCGCTTTCATTCCAGATCAGCGTCGCTTCAACCGGATTGGCACCCGACAGCAGGATGCGCACCTTCTCGCCATGCTGCGCCGACGTCTGAATTCCCAGCCGACAGCCATAGATGGAAAGGTCGAGCAACTGCGCTTCGCAGGGCGGCTCGTCGGGCGCACCGATTCTCGCCTGACTTTGCCGGGCCAGAAAGGCGCGATGGCGGACATGGGCGCGCCGCTCGGCCGCCGGACAGGGTCGGTTGGGCAACGAATGGGTCTGTGGTGTCATGCTGCGCTCCATGATTCGCACCGCATATTGCGAAAAAATCGTAAATTACCGCTTAACTGCATGTCGGCGAGGTTCCGCCGCCCGGCGCTTTATGGCAGCAGGCGGCGCATGAGCCATTCCGACACCGTCGCCGATACCGAACATCGCGGCATGATCGCCATTCTGCCCGGCGCTGCGCGGCCTTATGCCCTGCTCGCGCGGTTCGACCGGCCGATCGGCTGGTGGTTGCTGTTCTGGCCCGGTGCATGGGCGATCGCATTGGCGGGCGGTGCGATTGCGCGCTGGGATCTGTTGCTCTGGTTCCTGCTCGGGTCGATCGCGATGCGCAGCGCCGGATGCGTGTATAACGATATCGTCGATCGCGATCTCGACCGGCAGGTGGCGCGCACTGCCAATCGTCCGCTGGCAAGCGGCGCAGTGTCGCTGAAGGCGGCATGGGCCTGGCTCGTCTTTCTTTGCCTGATCGGGCTGGTCGTACTGGTGCAGCTGAACCTGCTCGCGGTCGCGATTGCGCTGGGCAGCCTCGCGCTGGTCGCCGCCTATCCGTTCATGAAGCGGATTACCTGGTGGCCGCAGGCATGGCTGGGCCTTGTTTTTTCGTGGGCTGCGCTTGTCGGCTGGGCCGCAATCGCTCGCGAACTGTCGCTGGCGGGTCTGACGCTCTATGCCGGGTCGATCTTCTGGGTGATCGGCTATGATACGATCTATGCCATTCAGGATATTGAGGACGATGCGATTGTCGGCGTGCGTTCCTCCGCCCGCGCAATGGGCGCGCGGGTGCGCGAAGGCGTCGGGCTTTGCTATCTGATCGCGCTGACGCTCTGGGCAGTCGCCATCTGGCTGGTCCGGCCCGACTGGGTCGCGTTGCTCGCGCTGCTGCCGATGGCGGCGCATCTGTTGTGGCAGGTCGCAACGCTGCGCCAAGGCGATGGTGCGGGCGCGCTTCGCCGCTTCCGCTCGAACCGCAATGCGGGCTTTTTGATGTTCGCCGCCTGTCTGGTCGTCGGCACGACGCTTTGACGTCGGGGCACTGCCACCCTAAATCGCATGAATGTTGACCCCTGAACAAGCAAAAGACCGCGCCTGTGCCGCGGTCGAACGCGCCATAAGGGCAGGCGCCGATGCCGCCGATGCCGCCATCTCGACCGATACCGCGATCGCCGTTTCGGTGCGTCTGGGCGCGCTGGAGGAAGTCGAACGGTCGGAAGGTGCCGATCTGTCGCTGCGCGTCTTTATCGGTCAGCGCAGCGCGAGCGTCGGGACCGGCGAGCTCGACGATGCTGCGTTGGACGATCTTGCCCGGCGCGCGGTCAGGATGGCACGCGAGGCGAGCGAAGACCGCTGGTCGGGGCTTGCCCCCGCCGAGAGGCTGATGAAAGGCGCACCGCCCGCGCTCGACCTCGATGACGGTGCAGAGGTTAGCCCCGAAACCCTCAAGGCCGATGCGCTGGCCGCAGAGGCCGCCGCGCGCGAAGTGGCGGGCGTCACCAACTCCGAGGGCGGCAGCGCCAGCGCAAGCCGGGTGGTGATCGCGCTCGCCACCAGCCATGGCTTTGCCGGTGCCTATGCGCTCACCAGCCATGCGGTATCGGCAAGCGTGCTGGCCGGAACGGGCGAGGGCATGCAGCGCGATTACGCCCATCACTCGGCCCGCCATCGCGACCATCTCGAATCATCCGAAAGCATCGGCCGCCGCGCGGGCGAACGCGCGGTGGCGAAGCTGAATCCCGCCAGAATGGCGAGCGGCGCGATGCCCATCATCTTTGACCCGCGCATCGCACCCGGCCTGCTCGGTGCCTTTACCGGCGCGATTTCGGGCGCGCGGATCGCGCGCCGCACCAGCTTTTTGCAGGATATGCTGGGCAAGCAGGTGTTCGCGCGCGGGGTCAGGATCGAGGACGATCCGCACCGTCCGCGCGGCCTTCGCTCGCGCCCCTTTGACGGCGAAGGCCTGCCGGTATCGCCGATGACGATTGTCGAGGACGGTATGCTGGAAAGCTGGCTGCTCGACAGCGCGGCGGCGCGGCAATTGGGGCTGGAGCCGACCGGCCATGCCTCGCGCGGCGGCGGCACCACGACCAGCAACCTCTATATGGCCAATGGCAGCCAGTCGGTGGAGGCACTGATCGCCGATATCGATACCGGGCTCTGGGTGACCGAAGCGATCGGGCAGGGGATCAATCCGGTGACCGGCGACTATAGCCGCGGCGCTTCGGGATTCCTGATCGAAAAGGGCGAGGTCACGCGCCCGGTTTCGGAAATCACGATCGCGGGCAATCTGAAAGACATGTTCCTGAATATGACGCCTGCCAATGATCTGGAGTTCCGCTATGGCGTCAACACCCCGACGCTGCGGGTCGACGGCATGACGGTCGCGGGTGACTGATCGCTTCGCCGCCATTCGCGAAATTGCGGCGGAGGCGGGCGCACTTGCCTTGTCGCGCTGGCGCACCGATTTCGATCGCTGGGAGAAATCGCCGGGCAATCCGGTGTGCGAGGTCGACCTGCAGGTCGATGCGCTGCTGCGCGACCGGCTCGGCGCGCTTGATCCGGAGGCGGGTTGGCTGTCGGAAGAAACCGCCGATAATGCTCAGCGGCTGGGCGCGTCGCGCATCTGGGTGGTCGACCCGATCGACGGCACGCGCGATTATATTCGCGGGCGCGACGGCTGGGCCGTGTCGATCGCGCTGGTCGAAGCGGGCAGGCCAATATTCGGCGTGCTGGAAGCGCCCGCGCGCGGCGAACGCTGGCACGCGGTCGAGGGGCAGGGCGCCTATCGCGGCGCCGACCGGCTGATCGCCAGCGGGCGCACCGACCTTGCCGGGGCACGCGTTCCGGCGGATGCGCTTGCCAAAGCGGATCGCGATTTCGCGCTGGTCGTCAAACCCAATTCGATCGCGCTGCGCATTGCGATGGTTGCTGCCGGAGAGGCGGATCTGGTCGCGACGCTGCGCTGGGGCAATGAATGGGATGTTGCCGCTGCCGTGCTGATCGCGCGCGAGGCGGGTGCGTCGGTCACCGATGCGCTTGGCCGTGCTATCGGGTTCAACACGCCCGAGGCGCGCGCCTTTGGCGTGCTGGCCAGTGCGCCGGGCATTCACGAAGCGGCGGTAGCGCGGCTGGCCGACCGCGCACGCAGCGCGATCGGCCGGTCGGGTTAGAGCATTTTCCAGTCAGGTGGAATCACCTGAAGGTTCAGAACATGCGCCAAAACAATAACTCTAGCAGTCGATTCGTCCGATTACCGCGCCATCGGCCTTTTCCAGCGCGTCGATCGCGGCAATCTCATCATCGCTCAGCGACCAGTCGAGCACGTCGAGATTGCTCTTGCGATGTTCCAGGCTGGCGGCTTTCGGGATCGCCGAATGCCCTTTGTCGATATGCCAGCGAATGATGACCTGCGCCGGGCTCTTGCCGTGCTTTTCCGCGATGCGCCTGATCGCATCCTCCTCGAACGCAGCGCCGCGCCCCAATGGCGTCCAGGCCTGAGTCACGATACCGCGATTCCGATGATAGGCGGTGAGGTCGCGCTGCTGATGGTGCGGATGAAGCTCGATCTGGTTCACGGCGGGCACCACCCCGGTCGCATCGATGATCGCGTCGAGATGTTCGGGAAGGAAATTCGACACGCCGATCGATTTCGCCCGGCCCGAATCGCGCAGCTCGATCAGCGCTTTCCAGGTGTCGACGAATTTACCCTGTTTGGCGCAGGGCCAGTGGATCAGATAGAGGTCGACATGGTCGCGCCCCAGCAACGCAAGACTTTCCTCGAACGCAGCGATCGCTTCGCTATGACCCTGACGGTCATTCCATAATTTGGTGGTGAGGAACGCATCGTCGGCGCTGACAAAGCCGCTGCCGACGCCGCGTTCATTGTCATAGGCAGCGGCGGTGTCGATCAGCCGATAGCCGAGATCGAGGCCCTCGCGCACCGCGGCTGCGGCCTGAGAATCGGGAATCTTGTAGGTGCCGAGGCCAAGCGCCGGAATCCGGCGGCCATCATTCATGTCGAGCATCGGGGTGTCGGTCATCGGAGCTCCTTTTCGCATTTGCAGCGATGAACCCATGGACCCGCGCACAGGTTCAATCCACGGTCGAAAGCTGCAAACGAAGCCCGCCGCGCGGACGCAGGGTTACCTGCCCGACAGGGTCGGGGACCTCGCCCGGAACAAGGGCGAACCGCCGCTCCGAAAGCCAATGGGCAAGGATCACCAGTGCCTCCACGGTCGCGAACCGGGCACCGACACAGATCCTCGGCCCGGCACCGAAGGGGAGGAATTGAAAGCGATGCCGCGTCTTTTCCGAACCGGGAGCGAAGCGTTCGGGGTTAAACGCATCGGCATTCTCCCATAGCCGACGATGCCGATGGATCAGCCAGGGCCAGATCGACACGATTTCTCCGGCACGTACCGTTTCTCCTGCCAGCACATCATCGCCCAGCGCTTCGCGGTCGAAGCGCGGGGCGGGCGGATAGAGACGAAGCGCTTCATCGAGTATCTGCCGCAAATAGGGCAGCCGCTCGGGCAGCGTTGCGGCATCGCCTGTCAGGGCGGCGCGCGCTTCCTCACGTGCACGCTCCTGAACGCCGGGCGCGCCGGCCATCAGATAGCTTGCCCAGCACAGTGCATTGGCCGTGGTTTCATGTCCGGCCAGATAAAAGGTCGCGGCATTGTCGATGGCGAGCGCCACGGCCTCGCCGCCCGGATAGCGCTGGTGCAGATCGCGGATCATGCCGCCCAGAAAATCTTCCCCGCCCTCCGGTCCGCGTTCGCGCACGATCGCGGTCAGCGTTTCGCGCAAATAGCGTTGCCCGCGCGCGCCTGCCCGCGCCACATGATTCAGGCGAAGCGTCGGCAGGCCAAGGATCGCGGTCAGGCGCACCGATCCCGCCGCCTCCAGCGCGGCGGCGATATGCTTCGTCGCCTGTGGCGTCACCAGGCGCGGGTCGCCCGAAAACAGCGCTTCGGCGATGATCCGCATCGTTGTATCGGTCGCGGTTCGGGCAATGTCGATCGTGCCGCTATCGGGCCAGTCCGTCATCGCGGCGCGTGCCGCCTGCGCCATGGTGCCGGTAAGCGCGGCAACCGCGCCCGGCGCGAAGCTTGGCGCGACGATCTTGCGCTGGGTGCGCCATAATTCGCCCTCGGCGCTCAGCAGGCCGCGCCCGACCAGCGGAGCGATCAGCTTCCGGACGATGCGCGGCTTCGCATAATTGGCGGCATTGTCGAGCAGCACGCGCTGTACCGCATCGGGGTGACGGGGGATATGTACCACCAGCCCGGCCAGCCTGCGCCGCGTATGCCATTGGTCGAACGCGGCATTCGACCATCCGGCAATGGCATTGCGGGCATGTTCGCCGAACAGCGACGCCCATGGCCCCGCCATCCGGTCGAGCCGTTCGGGATGCACGGGCGGGGCAGCGGGCGATTCCATCGCGCGACTCTACTCCCGCGCCCGCGCAGGCGCTATAGACCGCGCCGTCGGTCCGGCTGTGTCCGGTGCGCCGTGCGATAGCGCATCACCGCGCCAGCCATCCGCCGGTAAAGCCCGCGCGTTCCAGACCGCGCCGGATCGGCTCGCATCGGCGCATGTAGCGCCAGATCAGATCGTCACGGGCATTGGCGATCATCGTGATGATCGGCCCCTGATCGATGCCCAGCATATCGTCATCGAGCCAGCCGAGCTCCCGATCGACGCTGCCGCGTGTCCCCTTCAGCTCCGGCCAGACGAAACTGGGGTTGAAGGCGTCGTAGAACCCATATTTGCCATAAACCCGCCCGCCCTGAAACTCAGCGAGCGCCTTGGCCGCGGGGATGACGATTTCGGGCGCGAAGGCGATCGAACCCAGCGCGGCGGTCGGCGCGATCGTGCCGTCGTCGAAGCCATATTTCAGCGTTTCGGGGCCGCGTGCCGAATAGCTGCGAAATTTGCGCTGTTCACCTGCATATTCATGCGTCGCATCGCCCGGCCCGTCACAGGCGGTCAGGCCCCAGATATCGCTTGAATACCCCTTCCACCGCATCGGATTGGCGGCCCCATAGCCGCGCTGGAAATAGGTCGCGCGGCGGCTGTTTTCGAAATAATCAAAGCCTTCCCTGCGCATGACCGTGTCGCGAATGCCGCGAAAATCGATCCAGCAATGGCTGTATTGATGGATGAACAGCGGCGGATAGGTGAGCATCCGCATGTCGCCGCTGCCGTGCCAGACTTGCGGATAGGTGCTCGTCCATCCCTGCCATGCCTCTGGCCCCACTGCATGGACCGGCGCGCCGAGCGCGAGGATATAGAGCAGCATCGCCTCATCATATCCCTTCCAGTCGGACGCGATGAAGCCGCTTTCGGGGTGCCAGCCCATGGCGATTTTGGGCGCACGCACCTGAAGCCAGGGCCATTCGATCCGGGCGTAGATCGCCTGCACCAGCTGCCGGATTTCGGCTTCCTCCGGATGATCGCCGTCGAAATATTGTGCTGCGAACAACATGCCGCCCATCAGCAGCGTGGTGTCGATCGACGATAATTCGGTCTTGCCGAAGCGTGTGCCGGTCGCATTGTCGAGGAAATGGTAGAAAAAGCCCTTATAGCCTGCATTGCCGGTCGGCTCCGGCCCCTGCGGCGCATCATGGAAGAAGCGCGCGGTGTTCAGCACGCGGGCGCGCGCCTCGGCCCGCGATACCCAGCCGCGCTCGACCCCGATGACATAAGCGTTGAGCGCGAAGCCGACTGCGGCGATGCTGCAAAACGGATTGGACGGCCAGCGATCGGGCGCAAGCCCGGTTTCAGGATCGCTCGAGACCCAGAAATAGCGGAACGTGCGATGTTCGATATCGTCGATCAGCGGCGGGAATTGCGTCGTGCCCGGCGTGGATGCGGACGTCAGCGCAGGGGTCAGCCGGTTCATCGTGCAGGCGGAGGCAAAGGCCGGAGCCGTGGCGAGAAGGGTTCGGCGATTGAACTTGGGCACGGTGCGCTCCCGAAAGCTTAGGGGCAGGATTGAACGAAATCTGACAATTGTAACCGGTTACATCACTCGACGGGCCGGGACAAGAACCACGACTTGGCGTTTTCGCTCATATCAGCGCTGCAATGGAGCCGCAGCGCAATGCGCGCGCAAAAACTCGGCATGGGAGGGCATCGCCGCGACGGAGCGACGCACGGACTGGCGCAGTTCTTCTACCCGGTGAGCGAGGCTGTTTTCGTCCATCGCACCTACCAGCGGATCGTGCCCCTTCGGGATTATTCCCTGACCCAGAAGCACCGCGACCCAGCTCGCCAGCGAAAACAGCTCGTCATCATAGCGAAAGAAGCGACCCTTTGCACGGAAAAGGTCGATTTTGCGCGCCAGAGTTTCGGGCACATCCATCGTGCGGACATGGTTCCAGAATGGCGAATCGTCGCGAGTCGTCGCGTGATAATGGAGAATGATGAAGTCGCGGACACCGTCATAGGCAGCGCGCATCAGCCGGTTATATTCCCCGGCCTCAACCTCCAGAAACCGCGTATCGGGGAAGAGCGCGAGCAGCTTTGCGATGCCCGTCTGGATCAGATGGATCGATGTCGATTCGAGCGGTTCCAGAAAACCGCCCGACAGGCCGATCGCGACCACATTACGGTTCCAGAACCGGTTGCGACGACCGGTGACGAAGGATAGGAAACGCGGCTCGCCCAGCGGCTCACCCTCGACCGAGTTCAGCAAAGCGGCGCACGCATCCTCATCGCTCAGATATTCATTTGTATAGACATATCCGTTGCCCGTGCGGTGCTGCAACGGAATGCGCCACTGCCACCCACAGCTGCGCGCCGTGGCGCGGGTATAAGGCGGCGGGTCGCCGATATTGGCGGTCGGCACCGCGACCGCGCGGTTGCACGGAAGCCAGTGGCGCCAGTCCTCATAGCCGCTTTCCAGCGCCTCCTCGATCAACAGGCCGCGAAAGCCCGAACAGTCGATGAAGAGTTCGCCCGTGACGCTGCGCCCGTCGTCCAGCGTCAGCGTATCGACAAAACCGTCCTCGCCGCGCAGCGCGACATCGCTGATCCGCCCCTCAATGCGTTCCACGCCGCGCGCCTCGGCATAACCGCGCAGATAGCGGGCGTAGAGCGAGGCATCGAAATGAAAGGCATAGGGCATCGGTCCGAACGTCGGATCGACCGTCCGGTTGAACCGTCCGGCGGCGGCGGCCATGGCGCAGGGCGCGTAATGCCAGATATCGGCGGCAAGCCCGCGCGACGCGAGCTTCAGAAACAGCTGATGGAAATTGGCGCCCTCAATATCGCGCCCGAACTGGCCGAAGGGGTGAAAATACCGCTCGCCGATCTGCCGCCAGTCGACGAATTCGATGCCGAGCTTGAACGTGCCCTGCGTATGGCGGAGGAAATCATTCTCGTCGATTCCGAGCATCTGATTGAAGGTTGCGATGGTGGGAATCGTTGCTTCGCCGACACCGACCGTCCCGATCTGTTCGCTTTCGATCAGGCGGATGCGCGTGCCACCGCCGCCCAGAAAGCGCGACAGCGCGGCGGCGGTCATCCAGCCCGCCGTCCCGCCGCCGACGATCACCACGTCGCGAATGGCGTGATCGGTCATGCAGATGCCTCCAGAGACTTCAGATATGCGGAATGGGCCGGGGCTTTCGCGGCCCCCTGTTCCAGATGCAGGCGGTGATCAGCAAGCGCGCGCTGCGCCTCGCCCGTATCGAGTGCGACGGCCAACGGATCGGCATGCGCAGGGACAGTCCCGTGCCCGAACAGCAGCGCAAGCCAGCTATGTTTGTCGAAACTTTCACCGTCGCGCATCGGCAACCGCCCGCGATGAGCGAACAGGGCGAGCGTTTCGGCGAGCAGCGGGGGCGCCGCATCGCACCGGCCCGAAAGCACATAATGAGCGATCAGGAAATCGCGGACCCGGTCGGCCTCTTCGCCGGTCTCACGGTTATACTGCGCAAGCTCTATCGCATCGAAATCGCGGTCGGGGAGCGAGCCGACGAGCCGGTCGATCTGGCTATGCAGCAGGTGCAGCGGCGCGCCCTCGAGCGGTTCGATGACCGCATAGGCATCGCCGATCGCGACGACATTGCCCGACCATGCTTGCGCGCGACGGCCGCTCGCAAACCGCACCGCACTGGCCCCCGCATCGCCGGGCTTCGCGGTAACGCGGAGGGTTTCGGTGCAGGCGGGCAGCGATATGGTTGCTTCCCATCCGTTCGAAATCGCGCGCACCCGGTCGAACGGAGGCAGCCCGGGGTCGGGCGCGGTCCGGCTGCGCTCCAGCGTGTCGGCGGGCAGCCACTGCCTCCAGTCCTGCCAGTCCGGGTCGGCCAGTGCGCGCATAAGGCTTGCCGCTACGTTGCTGGCATCGACATACATATCCGCGCGAAGCGTGCTGCCGTCGCTTAGCCGAAGCCCGGTGACGCGGCCGTCGGATACGTCCATGCCGGCCAGCGTGCCCTCGCTCACCAGCACGTCGAGATGGCGCGCATAGGCGGCAAGAAAGCGCGGATAGACGTGCAGGTCGAGCATCAGGCCATGCGCATAGTCGCCGGGCAGATCGGTTCCGCCGGGAAGAAAACGCCCCTGTTCGGCGAGCACCGCGCCCGGCGCATAATCCTGATAGGGTCGCGGTGACCCTGCGCGAAGCCATAGCGCGGCAAAGGGCAACTGCCCCTGCGCGAATCCGGCGGGGCCATAGGCGTGGAAGAAGCCGGAGCCCGGTCCGTGCCAGTCCTGATAGCGGCTTCCCAGCCGGAACGCCGCGCCGGTGCGTCGGACGATATCGCGTTCGGAAAGGCCGATATCGCTGTGAAAGTCGCCGATCGAAGGCGCTGCGCTCGCGCACAGATCGGCCAGTCCCGGCTTCAGGTCAGCGACCGGTACCAGCGCGACCGATATGCCCGGAACGCGCTTTTTCAACGCCGCGGCGGCGCTCCACCCGGCGATACCGTTTCCGACGACGGCGATGGTTCGGATGGCGCGCGATGTCATGCCAGCGCCCCGACCCGCTCCAGATAAACCGACTGGTCGGGAAGCGCCGCAGCGGCAGCGGCGACTTCCTGCCGAAGCTGATCAAGCGCGCGCGTAAGCGCCCCGTCATCCGGTCCGTCGGCGCGCTGATCATAGCCGGTCGGCACGATCCGCTGACCGAAATATACCGCAAGCCAGCTCGGTTCGAGGAAAAGCCCTTCGCGATATCTGGCGACGCGGCCGCGTTTTCGGAACAGCGCCATCTTCTCTGACAGGCTTTCGGGCACCTCCATGGTGCGCACATGGTTCCAGAACGGCGAATCGTCGCGTTGCGTCGCGTGATAATGCAGGATCAGAAAGTCGCGGATACGATCATATTCGAGATCGATCGCGCGGTTGAACGCATCCCGATCGATCGCTGCGGCAGGACGTTGCGGAAACAGCTCGATCAGCCGGGTGATCGCAATCTGGATCAGATAAATGCTCGTTGATTCGAGCGGTTCGAGGAAACCGCCCGAAAGGCCGATGCCGATGACATTGCGCACCCAGTTGCGCCGTCGCCTGCCCGCTTTAAACCGAAGCAGGCGCGGTTCGGCAAGCGGCGGGCCCTCCAGCTCGCTCAGCAATTGCTCGCGTGCAGCATCGTCGCCGATATGCGCCGAGGAGTAGACATAGCCGTTGCCGGTGCGATGCTGCAGCGGAATGCGCCAGCGCCATCCCGCCGACATGGCGACCGCGCTGGTATAAGGGAGCAGCGGCCCTTTTCCCTCGCACGGCACCGCCACCGCACGGTCGCACGGCAGCCAGCGCGACCAGTCCTCGAACGGCTCATCGCACGCCTGCCCCAGCAACAGGGAGCGAAAACCCGAGCAATCGACGAACAGATCGCCTTCGACCCGGCGGCCGTCGGAAAGGCGCAGCGCGGCAATATCGCCATGCTCTGACCGCTCTACGGCTTCGACCCTGCCTTCGATCCGTCGGGTGCCCGCTGCCTCGGCCCGGTTGCGAAGATACGGGCCATAGCGGGTCGCATCGAACTGATAGGCATAGCCATAGGTGGATGCGAGCGAGCGCGGGTCGGCCGCCGGCGGCGCGAAGCGGGCTTCGCGTGCCGCCACAATCGGAACCGAATAGTCGAACAGCGTGGCGATGCGACCGGCGCGATTGAGATAATGGTGAAATCCAACGCCTTCGACATCATGACCGAATACGCCAAAGGGGTGGATATAGCTGTCGCCGATGCGCGCCCAGTCGCGAAATTCGATCCCCAGCTTGAAGGTCGCCCCGGTCGCGCGCATGAAATCCGCTTCGTCGATACCAAGCCGTTCGTTGAATGCGCGGATATGCGGCAGCGTCGCCTCGCCCACACCGATAATCCCCACCTCTTCGGATTCGACCAGAGTGACCTGCGCCATTTGCCTGCTGAGCAGGATCGAAAGCGCGGCGGCGGTCATCCATCCGGCGGTTCCTCCGCCCAGAATTACAACGCGGATCGGCACGACGATGCTCCCCTCCATCGGCAAGGTTCCGGCTCATAACGGGTGCATGCGAAAGGCGCGAGTGTGGTTGCCCTGCAACACTTTACACGGCTTCGTTAGCGGTAACCGTTTCCACGCGAGCGGCGATATTGCTCCGGCCAGATTGGACGCTTAGGGGGGAAAGCGAACGTTCACATATTACGGCAAGCGATATGTGACGCATTCCAACGCCGGCCACAGACGTCGGCGCGGGCAGTTTTGGGGGAGTCTCAGATGAAAATCTCTATTTCCCGGCCGATCCGGCCGGTGGCAGGTCGTACGCTGCGCGTCGGCGTTTCCATTCTTGCACTGGTAAGCACAGGACAGGCTTTCGCCCAGCAGGCGGTTCCGGCGCCCAGCGCGTCCGAAACGATGCAGGATGGTCAGAATTCCAGCTCTACCGATGTCGAGGCAGCATCCAGCCAGTCGGGCGTCGAAGACATCATCGTTACCGGCATCCGCGAAAGCCTTGCTACGGCACAGTCGATCAAGCGCGATTCCGACACGGTTGTTGATGCCGTCACGGCGCAGGACATCGGCGCATTGCCCGATCGTTCGGTTACCGAAGCGCTGCAGCGTATTCCCGGCGTGTCGATCAGCCGTTTTGCCGCGGGTAACGATTCCGACCATTTCTCGGTCGAAGGTTCGGGCGCGATCATTCGCGGCCTCAACTATGTCCGCTCCGAATTCAATGGCCGCGATACCTTCTCGGTCAGCGGCGGTCGTTCGCTGAACTTCGAAGATGTTCCGCCCGAACTGCTCGCTGCGGTCGAGGCGTATAAGAACCAGACTGCGGACATGATCGAGGGCGGCATCGCCGGTTCGGTCAATCTCGTCACGCGCAAGCCGTTCGATTCGAACGAAACCCTGCTCGCGCTGTCGGCTGATATGAATTATGGCGACTTCTCAAAGCGGGGCTCGCCTTCGGTTTCGGCGCTTGGTTCGACCACGTTCGAAACCGGTATCGGCCGGTTCGGCATCCTTGCCGGCGGCTCGTTCTCGCAGCTTTACACGCGCGCCGACGGTATTCAGGTCACCAATTATCAGGCGCGTTTCAACGGCTCGCGCGACATCAACGGCGATGGCATCGACGAAACCGATACCTTCCCCGGCCTGTCGCCCGATGAGGTCGTGTTTGCGCCGCTCGGCGCGGGCGTTCGTACGCAGGATTTCAACCGCAAGCGTATCGGCATGAATGCCGCCGCGCAGTTCGAAACCTATGACGAATCGCTCGTTGCAACGCTGCAGTTCATCCGTAGCGATGCGCGTCAGACCTGGGGCGAGCGGACGTTTGAATCGGCGCCCGACAGCGCCGATCGTCAGACCTTCCCACTGCCCGGCACCAACTATACCTTCGATGACGAAGGATTGTTCGAAACCGGCATCATCTCGCTTGATCGCGGCTACACGCCCAATGGCGGTCAGCAGCGCGGCGTTCTGACCCAGCTTTCCAATCGCGGTGTGAAGACCCGGTCGGTCACCGATGATTTCGGCGGCAATGTGAAGTGGAAGGCGAACGATCGTCTGTCGTTCAACTTCGACGCGCAATATGTCCATTCGACGCGCGATCAGACCGACTTTTCGGTGCTGGGGGCGACGTTTGCCGATATCGCGCTCGACATGCGCGGCGATACGCCGGACGTCGAATTTCTTGCACCCGATGGCAGCGACAGCGCAGCATTTTTCGCGAACCCGAACAATTCCTTCTATCGCTCGGCGATGGACCATTTCGAAAAGAATGATGGTCATGAATGGGCGTTCCGCGGCGATGCGACTTATGACTTCGGCGATGAAGGGTTCCTGAAGCGGGCGAAGTTCGGCGCGCGCTATGCCGATCGCGATCAGACCGTGCGGTACACCCTTTATAACTGGGGCGTGCTCAGCGAAACCTGGGACGGTTCCAGCCCGGTGACGTTCGCCGATGCGCCGCAGGTCAATTCGGGGCTCTACAACTTCACCGATCAGTTCCGGGGGGACGGGCCGAGCGGGCTTCAGGGGCTGTATCTGCGCGGCAATCCGGCAGCCGAATATGATTCTGCGGCTGCGCAGGCGCAGGCGATCAATGCGATCTGGCGCAATCAGTTCGGCGCGAATTCGGGTGGATGGACGCCGGTGGCGCAGCGCGCGGGTGTTGTCGACGGCACGCCGTTCCTGCCGTCGGAAATCTACACCAATTCCGAAGCGACCAAGGCGGCGTATCTGCGTCTCGACTTTGGCGGCAATGTGTTCGGCAATACCGGTATTTCGGGCAATGTCGGCGTTCGCTATATCGAAACCACGGACAAGGCGACGGGCTTCTTCACCTTCCCGACGCGCGATCAGATCATCGGCAGTTCGACCGATGTCGCCACCTTCTGCGCGCAGCCATCGCAGACCAGCCCGTTCTGCGGCCTTCCCGCCGATCAGCAGCAGGCGATCCTGAGCTTCTCCGACGGCACCGCAATCAACAATACGACGCGTAACAAGTTCAGCCACTGGTTGCCGAGCTTCAACCTGAAGGTTGAGGTTGCGCCGGGTCTGATCAGCCGTTTCGCCTATTCGAAGGCGATTTCGCGCCCCGGTTTCGAACAGTTGCAGAGCACGATTCAGATCGCTCCGGCGAACGGCATCTCTGTATTCCGTCTGGAGGGCGGCAGCCGCAATTCGAACCCGAATCTGCGTCCTGTAGAAGCCAATCAGTTCGACCTGACAGCGGAATATTACTTCTCGCGCGTCGGCTCGCTGACTGCGGCGGTATTTTACAAGGATCTGACGAACGTCATCGTCTCCAACGTGTCGCAGACGCGCTCGGTGACGAATAATGGCGTGACGCAGGATGTTCTGTTCGTGGGGCCGGAAAATTCGGACGGTCACAGCCATGTGCAGGGGGTCGAGCTTGCCTATCAGCAGACCTATGACTTCCTCCCGGGTATCCTGTCGGGGCTGGGCGTACAGGCGAACTATACGTTCGTAGATGCATCGAACATTCCGCAGGGACGGGCGGCTGAGGCATCATCGCCGACGACGACGATCGACGTGTCGCGGCTTCCGCTGGCCGGCCTTTCAAAGCATACCGTCAACGCGGCGGTATTCTATGAAAAGGGTCCGATTTCGATGCGCGCCGCATATAACTGGCGTTCGCGTTATCTGCTGTCGATCCGTGACGAGATTGCGCCGTTCCTGCCGATCTTCGCTGATTCCTATGGTCAGCTGGACGGGTCGATCATCTATTCGGTGAATGACAAGTTCAAGATCGGCATTCAGGCGGTGAACCTGCTCGACAGCATCACCAAGACCGAGTCCGTCATCAATGCAGAAGGGCAGCGCGCACCGCGCAGCTATTTCCGCAACGATCGCCGCTTCTCGATCACGACCCGGATGCGCTTTTAAAGGGGTGGGGCGGGTCATGAAGGTTCGGCGCATTCTGCTGATGCCCTTCGCCGCAGCGCTCCTGACGGGCGCGGCGGCGGAGGAACCGTCCGAATCTCCGATCCGCTTCAACCAGATCGGCTTCGAACCCGGCGCGCAAAAGCGCTTCGTCGTAGAGGCGCGCCGGACATTTCGCTGGTCGCTGCGCGATGCCGCTGGCGATGTCGTGGCGCAGGGAGAAGCGACGCCACAGCCCGATCCTGAATCGGGCGAGGATGTCGCTGCCATCACCATCGATACCCCGCTACCCGCCGGGCGTTATGCATTCGTTGCGGGCGACAGCGAAAGTCGATCGGTGACGGTCGCGGCGCATCCCTTTCGCGGCCTGGCCCGCGATGCACTCGGCTTTTTCTATCAGCAGCGCGCAGGCATGCCGATCGAACGCCGCTATGTGCAGCGGGCTGATCTGGCGCGTCCTGCGGGCCATCGCAACGAAGTTGCCACCTGTTTCAGCGGGCGGGATCAGAAAGGGCTGGTCTGGCCGGGCTGCGACCGCGAAATCGATATCAACGGCGGCTGGTACGATGCCGGTGATCGCGGCAAATATGTGGTGAACGCGGGCGTCAGCGTCTGGATGCTGCTCGATGCCTATGCCCGCAGCGCGGCCGCTGGCGCCACGCCGCTAACCGGTGACGGGATAGCCGCCATGCCGGAGGCCGGGAACGGCATTCCGGATATCCTGGACGAAGCGCGCTATGAGCTCGAATGGCTGCTGAAGATGCAGTTGCCGGACCATAGCCGGGTCGCGGTTCCCGACACTGCGGGAAATAAGGTTCGGATGATCGACGGGAGCGGGCTGGTGTATCACAAGCTTGCCGATGCGCATTGGGCACCGATGCCGATCCGGGTCGAGGACGATCACCGGCCTCGCTATCTCTATCCGCCCTCGACCGCCGCAACGCTCAACCTTGCCGCGGTCGCGGCGCAGGCTGCGCGCATCTGGCGACCGATTGATCCGGCCTTTGCCGACCGCTGCCTTGCCGCAGCGCGCAGGGCATTTGTCGCCGCTTTGGCGCATCCTGCGCTGTTCGCCGACGACCGGTTCGACGGCAGCGGGGCCTATGGCGACACGGATGTCAGCGATGAGTTCTTCTGGGCGGCGGCTGAGCTCGCCGCGACGACGGGAGAGCGCCGCTATATCGACTATATCGCCGCGTCCCCCTTCGCCGACCGGAAGGCCGCGGGCGGGATCAGCTGGGGCAGTACCGCACCGCTCGGTACTATCACGCTCGCCACGCAAGACGAGCGGCTTCCCGAAACGCTCGTCGCGGCGCAGCGGCGGGCCGTCCTCGCTGCGGCCGATCGACTGGTCGCCGATGACGCGGCGCAGGGGTATCGCTTTCCTGCGGCGCCCGGACCCACGCAATGGGGATCGAACGGCGCTTTGCTGTCGAACGCGGTGCTGCTCGGCACTGCCTATGACCTTAGCGGCGATGGGCGCTATCGCCGGGCGGTAATCGATGCACTCGACTATGTTCTCGGCCGCAATCCGCTCGATCGCTCCTACGTGACCGGCTATGGCGCGCGAGCGATGCGCAACCCGCATCACCGCTTCTGGGCGCATCAGCTCGACCCGTCCTTCCCGCTGCCGCCGCCCGGCGTCGTTTCAGGTGGGCCGAACAGCAGCGCCATGGTCGATCCGGTGGCGCAGCGGATGCGGGGCAGCTGCGCAGCCCTGACCTGCTGGGCCGATGACGCCCGCGCTTATGCCCTTAATGAGGTAGCGATAAACTGGAACGCGCCGCTGCTCTGGACTGCGGTGTTCGCCGATGCCACGGCGGGCGGGGCGGGTTCGGCGGTACGCCCTCACTAATCCCCTGAATCTGCCTTGCCGCATTCCGCTTGCGGAAATCCGCCGCAATCGGCGATTGACAATCCGCGCACGCCGGAAAATTATTAAACCCGAATTATTAAATCCATTTCGTTTCAGCGCGGCCCGATGCCGCGACGGCGGATCGTTTCGGGAATATTTTTACATGACCTTCAAGCTCCCCAAAGCAGAGCGGCGCGCAGCGGCAGGCGGTGCCGATATCAGCGCTGCCCGGCTGACGCTCAGCCTGAGCGGCACCAATCTGGAGCGGGCGGGCGATTATAATCAGCGGATCGTGTTGCAGGCGATCCGGCTGATGGACGAAACGACGCGCAGCGAGCTGGCGCGCGTCACCGGCCTGACCGCGCCGACGATCGCGAACATCACAGCGAAGCTGACCGATCTCGGCTTTGTGAAGCCTGCGGGCCGGTTGCAGGGAAAGCGCGGCCAGCCGGCGATGCGGATCGTCATCAATCCCGATGGCGCTTTTTCGATCGGCCTGAATATCGATCGTGATCATATCACGCTGGTCACGCTGGACCTGGCCGGTCAGGTGCGCAGCCGGAAAAGCCGGGAGGTCGCCTTTGCGTTGCCCGAAACGGTGATCGACTATGTCCGTGAGAGCCTGCCGGCGCTGCTGAAAGAGGGCGACGTCGATCGCAACCGCATCCTCGGCGTCGGGGTGGCGCTGCCCGACGATATGGGGCGAATTTCGCTACCGCACCGCCCGCCTGAATATGATCAGTGGAGCGATACCGAGATCGGCGATCTGCTGGGCGATGTGCTGCCCTGGCCGATCTACACCGATAATGACGCGGCGAGTGCCGCGCAGGGTGAGGCGCATCTGGGCAATGGTCTTGCCGTGACCAGCTTTTTCTACCTGCTGGTCAGCGCAGGACTGGGAAGCGGGCTCGTCATTGATCGCGCCTATGTGCGCGGTGCCGATTCGCGGTCGGGCGAAATCTGGGCAATGCCCGATCCGGTGCATGGGCCGGGGCATAATGTGCAGGACACCGTATCGCTTTCCGCGCTGTACGATCGGCTGGAACAGGCGGGGCATCGGGTCGAATGCCCCAATTCGCTGGTCGATGGGTCGCCGGAAAGGCAGGCGGTCGTAGATGACTGGCTCGACGATGCGGCCGAGGTGCTGGTCCAGCCGCTGATCGCAGTGAACTGTCTGATCAATCCGGCGACGATTCTGATCGGCGGGCGGCTCCCGGGTAAACTTGCAGATGCGCTGGTCGAACGGCTGAACGCACGGATGGCGGATTGCGCGATACCGGCGGTGGCTCCGGTTCGACGTGCGGATACTGCGGACGATGCGTCGGCCATCGGAGCGGCGCTGATGCCGTTCCTCGACAGTGTGCTGCCGTCGGAATCGATTCTGATGCAGGCAGGGCGCTGACCGCAGGCGCGAATTCGCTATTCAGCCAGGCCAGTCTGTCCCGCGACGCGGGTGAACGAAACAGCCCTTTACCGGGGCGCGACGGTCCCTGTCCGGGCTGACGTTCGGCCTCGACAGTGCTGCGACTTTCCGACGTTCACCAGTAACGCATCGTCCCACAGGTAAACGCCAAATTTCAATACGATGAGCAATTGACAAACAATTTGGTTTATTTAACTTTGTCCCCAAGCTGACCGGAGAGTCGGCAAGAGCAAAGCACACAGGGGGAGGGGGACAATGAAGGTCATTCCCAGAAAGACAGGCATGGCGAACGCCTTTGCCGTATCGCTGATCGCGATGGTCGCCGGTCTGTCGGGCGCCGGATCGGCGTTCGCGCAGGACGCCGCGCGAGACAGCAGCGCGGCGGTCGACCTTGCCGATCCACTGGTGGGTACCGCGCCGCTCGATCGTCAGGATCTGATCGGAAACGCGCCGCCACCGGGTGAGCCGGTCTATTCGGGCCAGACCTCCCCCGGCGCGCGCCTGCCGCATGCATCGGTCGCGGCTTCGCCGGTCAACAACAATATCGAACTCAGCTATCCCAACGGCGTCCCGGTTCCTTATTATTATACCAATCCGACGATGATCGGATTTACCGGTGGCGGCGGCCCCACCTATGGCGGCGGCGCAGAGCCGATCGTTTCGCCGGTGGTCGGCGACTGGTCGCCCGCACCCGCCTATCGTCAGGCCTATTATGACAAGGCGCGGGAAAAGGCATCGCCCGGCTATTACTCGGTCTATCTCAACAGCTTCGATACCAGAGCCGAAATGACGGCGACGCGCTGGGCAAGCGTTATGCGCTTTACCTTTCCCAAGGCGGAACGGTCGAATGTAACCATCAGCTTTCCGCGCCATGGCGGCGAGATGGAAGTGGTCGGCGACCGGATGATCCGGGGTAAATCGGCGCAGAGCAGGGGTGCTGACGGTGCCTATTTCGTCGCTGAATTTTCGAAACCTTTTGCGGCGTTCGGCACGTTCCGAAAGGCGCCGGGCGACAATGTCGGCTGGGGCATCGGTGTGAGCGATATCGACCCGGCCGCGCGCAAAACGGACGGCAGCTATGCCGGCGGCTATGCCACCTTCCGCACCGAAGCGGGCGAGAAGATACTGGTGAAAATGGCGCATGGCACCAGCTATGCGCAGGCCGAACAGCGGCTCGCCGATGAAATTCCGGGATGGGACTTTGAGCGGGTCCGGACCGCAGCACGCGACGAATGGTCGGCGCTGCTCGGCCGGGTACGCGTATCGGGTGGCACGGAAAAACAGCGCAAGCTGTTCTACTCGACCCTGTTCCAGTCCTTTGCGAGCCCCCGCCTGATCGCCGCAAAGGGCGAGAAATTCGCCGACAGCAATGGCGAGGTGAAGACCGCAACCCATGACCGCTACGGCCCGGTGCCGTTCTGGGATACCGGGCGCAATCAGATCGTGCTGCTCGAACTGATGGAGCCTGAGGTCGTGCGCAATATCATGGCGTCCGAGCTCGATATGGCGCGCGAAACGGGGTATATGAATACCTCGTTCCACGGCGACAATGCCGTGTTCCTGTATCTCGGCGCATGGAAGCGCGGCATTCCGTTCGATTATGCTGCAGCGTACGAATATCTGCGCAAGAACGCGGTCGATCCGAAAGGGCCGCGCGGCTATCTGGCCGAATATATGCGGCAGGGCTGGATTTCGGACATTGTACCCGATCATAATCCCAGCCCGCCTTATGCCGGGGGCAAGGCCGGCGTGGCGACGACGCTGGAATATGCGTGGGACGATTATGCGCTTGCCCAATATGCGAAGAAGCTGGGCAAGGAAGAGGATTACCGCCTCTTTCTGAACCGCGCGCGCAATTATGCCAATGTCTTCGATAAAAGCACCGGCTTCATGCGCGGGCGTACCGAAGACGGTGCATGGATTTCGCCTTTCGACCCCGCCGAACCCTATTATAATTTCATGATGAAAGAGGCATCGGGCTGGTCGACGCTATGGCTGGTTCCGCAGGATGTCGGTGGACTGATCGCGCTGCTGGGCGGGCGCGAGGCGTTCAATGCGAAGCTCGATCGCTTCTTCAATACGCCCTATGCGCCCAAAGGCATTTGCCGGGACTGCACCGGCATGATCGGCCAATATGTGCAGGGCAATCAGCCCGATCAGCAGGCACCCTATCTCTATGCCTGGAGCGGTCAGCCGTGGAAGACGCAGGCACTCGTCCGCAAAATCCTGAACCTGACCTATGGCAGCGATGCAGCGGGCTATGGCTATCCCGGCATGGATGATCAGGGGGCGACATCGTCCTGGTATATGCTGAGCGCGATGGGGTTTTATCCCGTGGATCCGTCGAGCGACGTTTATGTGATCGGCAGCCCGGTGTTCGATCATGTCGCGCTCGACATGGGCAACGGCAAATCGCTCACCATTACCGCGAAGAACAATTCGCCCGATAATATGTACATCCAGTCGGCCACGCTGAACGGCCGCGCATGGAACAAGCCATGGTTCAGCCATGACGATATCAGCGACGGAGCGGCGTTCGTCTTCGATATGGGGCCGAAGCCGAACCCGAACTGGGGTTCGTCACTCGGTGCCGCGCCGCCCTCGCTGTCCGACGTGAGGAACTGAACCATGGTTCGAATCTCCGTGGCCGCCCCCCGGCGCGGAGACCGGAGCCCGGATGCCATCTTGCCTCTCCAAACATCCGGGCTCCGAACTGCCGCCATCCGCCGTGCCGGTCGGCAAGCAGGAGGAATTGCAATGAAACGACTTCTTATGCTGGCTTTCCTGTTCGCCGCGACGCCCGTGGCGGCGATGCCGCAGAGCACGACGCAGGATGGCGTCTATACCAGCGACCTCATCACTCGCTGGGGCGCGGGGGTCACCCCTGACAATGTCTGGCAAAGCTATCCCCGGCCGCAGCTGAAGCGAGCGCGCTGGCAAAATCTGAACGGGCTGTGGGACTATGCCATCGCCCCCAAAGCGGCAGCGCGGCCGCAGCGGATGGACGGGCAGATTCTGGTGCCTTTCCCGGTCGAATCCCGATTGTCGCGCGTGGCGCGCAAGGTGACGCCCGACCAGCGAATCTGGTATCGGCGCAGCTTCACCGTTCCCGCCGACTGGGCGGGCGAGCATGTCATGCTGAATTTCGGTGCGGTCGACTATGCGGCCACCGTGCTGGTCAACGGATCGGTGGTCGGCGCGCATAAGGGCGGATTTTCGACCTTCGGCTTCGACATCAGCTCCTATCTGAAACCGGGGCAGAACGAACTGATCGTTCAGGTCACCGATCCGACCAGTGCGGGTACGCAACCGCGCGGCAAGCAAATCCTCGATCCTTCCGGCATCTGGTACACGGCGGTCAGCGGGATCTGGCAAACGGTCTGGATCGAACCCGTGCCCGAACTGCACATCGCCGATGTGCGCGCCACGCCCGATATCGATCGCGGCGTCGTCGATGTGGCGGTAGCGCTGAGCGGCTGGGCTGATGATCGCGACGCAGTGCGGTTGACGGCGAGCGCAAATGGCCGGGTGGTTGCATCGACGATCATCCGCGCCAATCGCCGCGCGACGCTGACGGTTCCGCAAGCGCATCTCTGGTCGCCGGACGATCCCTATCTCTATGACCTGAAAGCGGAACTGGTTCGGGTCGAAGATCCCTATGCCGGGTCGAAGGATCGCGATCGCACCGCCTATGATTCGCGCTTCACCCAGCGTGAAGGCGCGGCCTATGCCGGTGCCCGGGTCGTGGGCGAACCGCGCGACAGCGTCGATGCCTATTTCGCGATGCGCAAGATTTCGATCGGTGAGGGCAGCGTTCAGGGCCAGCCCGCGATCCTGCTCAACAATCGCCCGCTCTTTCAGAACGGGACGCTCGATCAGGGCTGGTGGCCTGACGGGCTCTATACACCGCCCTCCGAGGAGGCGATGCGAAGCGATCTCGTCTTCCTGAAAAAGGCCGGGTTCAACATGGTGCGCAAGCATATCAAGGTCGAGCCCGCCCGCTATTATTATGACGCCGACCGGCTGGGTATGCTGATCTGGCAGGACATGCCCTCGGGCGGCGGCGAAGATCAGTTTCTTGCCGGGACCAGCCAGTATCAGGCGGTGTTCCCGTCTGACGCCATGGCGCAGCAGCAGCAGGAGCTTGCCGCGATGGTGGGCGATCTGCGCGCCTTTCCCTCGATCGTGCTGTGGGTGATCAACAATGAAGGCTGGGGACAATATGACTCAGCCACGCTCGCCCGCTTCGTGAAGGGGCTCGACCCCTCACGCCTGATCGATGCCGATTCCGGCTGGGTGGACAGCGCGCCCGACGTGTCGGACGTCTATGACATTCATACCTATGAAGATGTCCCCAAAACCCCGGCGCATCAGGCAAACCGGGCGATCGTGCTGGGCGAATATGGCGGCATCGGCCTTCCGGTCGAGGGGCATATCTGGCGCGCGGGCAAGCGCAACTGGGGATATCAGGTTGCGCGCGATGAGGCCGATTATGTCGAGCGCTTCCGCCGAAAAATGGACGAGGTGATCCGTCAGGCCAAAGAAGCGGGGCTGAGCGCTGCGGTCTACACCCAGACCAGCGATGTCGAGGATGAGATAAACGGCCTGCTCACCTATGACCGCGCCGAAGCGAAGGCACCGCCCGAAACGCTTTCGCGCATCGCCGCACCCTTGTGGGAGGCGAACGATTCGGAACGACAATGATGATGATTCGGCACCTGCCAATCGTCAGAGGTTCATCGCCTAACCACAAAATAAAACGGGAAAGTCGGGAGAATCCCAACATCGGGACACAAGGGCAATTGTGGAATAAAACATTTATTTGACAAATTGTTTTTATGATTATGAAGTGTGGATAGTTGATCGGGCGCAAGACTCGACGGGCTGACCCCGTGGGTATTGCACCCGCGACCAACAGGGAGGGAAAAACAATGAAGACATCCGGAATCCGTCTATCGAAGATCAGCGCGCGTCAGCGGCTGGTTCGTCATCTGATGCTCACCGCCAGCGCGGTGGCGGGGTTTGCCGGCGCGGCATCGGCGCAGGAAACGGGCACGCAGCAGGAAACAACGGCCCCCACCAGCGCTCAGGACGGCGCAAGCGACATCGTGGTCACCGGCTATCGCCAGTCGATCGAGGCGAGTCTTGAACAGAAGCGCGACGCCAACGCGTTTATCGACGTCATCACGGCGGAAGATGTCGGTAAATTCCCCGACAAGAACGTCGCGGATTCGCTCCAGCGCGTTCCCGGTGTCATCATCAGCCGCGACGGCGGCGAGGGCAGCCGGGTCAGCATTCGCGGGTTGAGCTCCGATCTGACGCTCACCGAACTCAACGGCAACTTCATTGCATCGACCGGCGACAATCCGTCGCGTTCGTTCGATTATGTCCTGCTCCCCTCGACCTTTATCGGCAGTGTCGAGGTGTATAAATCGGCCGAAGCGCGGCTCGACGAAGGCGGCGTCGGCGGCGTCATCATCAACCACACGCGCAAGCCGTTCGATCTCGATGCATGGTCGGGCAATGTTCAGGTCGAAGGCACCTATGCCGATGTCACCGAAAAGGTGGAGCCGAACGTGTCCGGCCTGCTGTCCTGGAAAGACCCTGAAGAGCGGCTGGGCTTCCTGGTCGGTGCGACCTATCAGGAGCGCACCAACCGCACGCTCAGCGCTTATGGTTCGTCCTGGCATTGGTGGACCGATGACAAGAGCACACAGCCTGCCGTCGATGTGAACGGCAACACCTTCGCGAACGACGATGCGATCTCGTACTGGAACAGCGGCAACGATGCCGGTACCACGACGCGCGATGGAACGCATTATAGCGGCTATTGGGCGCCGCAGTCGGTCGGCGAAACCATTCAGGACGAAAAGCGCAAGCGGCTCGGCATTCAGGCGACGGCGCAGATGAAGCCGTTCGATAACCTGACCATCACCGCCAATTATTTCCGTTTTCAGGTCAAGGGAGATTATATTTCCAGCACCATCAAGGTGCCCGAATGGGGCTATGGCAATTTCTTCACCGGTGCGAGGCTGGATCCCAGCGGTACGATCTTCACCGGCGCGACGTTCGAAGTTCCGCCTGAGGGCACCGGGTGCCGCGTGCCGGGCAATCTGTGCACCATGGAGACGCCTGCGCCCCAAAATACGCTGGTACGGCAGAAAAAAGTATCCAACACGTTCGACGTTCAGGGCGACTGGAACAAAGATCGGCTCGATGTGCATTTCGCGCTGGGCAAGACCAAGTCGGACGGCGGCCCTTCCTTCCAGTTCTACGCACAGGCAAAGCCGCGTAACGGCACCACCAACGGCAATTTCCTGAGTGCCTGGGACTTCACCAAACAGGGCATGTCGATGGAGTTCACCCCCGAGGTGCTCCAGAACATGCTGGCGGGCACCGCGCAGATCGACCTTGGTTCGACCGGCTCGGGCTTTTCGAACAGCACGCTGTCGCAGCGCTATGCGCAGGTCGACGTAACCCGGCATTTCGACAGCTTCATCGATTCGATTCAGGTCGGTGCGAAATGGCGCGATGCGTCGATCCATCGCGAAACCGGGCGGTTCGAATGGTATTCGGACGATGCGAATACGCGCCGTTTTCAGGATACGCCGGGCGGTGCGCTGGCGCTGCCTGAATTCTTCTATCCTGACTCGCTCAGCAACATTCCCGGCGGGTTCGAAACCAACGCTTTCCCGGCGATCAACATCAAGAATTACATCGATTATCTGAACAAGACCTATAATGGCCCGGTCCGTGTGCCGGAGCCGCAGAATCTGTACAATATCGGTGAGCGCATCTGGGCGGGCTATGCGCAGGTCAATTACAAGACCGAAACCGTTCGCGGCAATATCGGCATTCGTCTGGTCAGTACGAAGCAGAGCGGCACCTCGACCGACGTTCTATATTATGAGAACGACTATTGCGTCGATGGCCCTGCCGGCCCGTTCGATCCGAACAAACCGGTAGGCGAAGACGGTAACTGCCTGGTCATTCCGCAGGATCAGCGGGAAGTTCGCGTGTACAGCCCGAACAACGAGTCCAAGAGCTACACCGAAGTCCTTCCGAGCTTCAACGTTGCATGGAACGTTACCCCCGACCTCCTCGTCCGCGGGGCGGTGGCGAAGGTGATGGCGCGGCCCAGCTACGGCGATCTCGCGGGTGCGCGCTCGCTCACCTTCAATGCCGATCCGTTCGTGTTCGACCGGGCCGAATTCGGCGCGCTGCCCGGCTGGTTCGGCGGCGGCGGTAATTTTGATCTGAAGCCGTTCAAGGCATGGCAATATGATGTCGGCGTGGAATGGTATTTCCAGCGCGGATCGGTGGTCGGCGCTACGTTGTTCCGCAAGGACGTCTCCGACTTCATCGTGCCGCTGGTGCTCGACGTTCAGCAGAATGTCGCTGGCGAGGAAGTCACTATCCAGCAATATTCGACTCAGGCGAACGGGTCGAAGGCAGTGTCGCAGGGTGTCGAACTCTATGCACAGCATACGCTGAGTTTCGGCCTCGGTGCGCAGGTGAACTTCACCTATAACGACACTTCGGTCGCGGATGTCAGCCTGAACGGACAGAAGGTCGGCACCTCGCCGCTGGTCGGCAGTGCGAAGACGCAGGTCAACGCCTCGGTCTTCTACGAACGCGGCCCGGTCCTGCTGCGCGCATCGTACAACCGTCGCGGCGAAGTGGTGGGCGGTCTGTCCTCGGGGCTCAACGTCTATACCGATCCGTATGAGCAGGTTGACCTCAACGCATCGTATGAACTGTTCAACAATGTTCAGCTGACCGCATCGGTCATCAACCTGACCAAGTCGGAACAGCGTCAGCATCTGGGCAACGATACGAAGGCCCGCTTCATCTCGAACGTATATTCGGGACGGCGCGCGTATGTGGGGCTTTCCTACAAATTTTAATGGGTGAAGGAATCTCCCCCGGAACTGGGACGGCCATATTCGCGGATGGCCGTCCCGCTTTTCTTTTCCCGCCCGAACGCCCGGAGGATGTGGCATGAGACAGATGATCAAAGCGTTCGCGCTCATGGCAGCGGGTGCCATGGCAACGATGCCTGCCATGGCCGAAAATCCGATTGTGAAGGGCTGGTATGCCGATCCGGAAATCCGGATTTTCGATGGGCAATACTGGATCTATCCGACCTATTCGGATGACTTTCGGACGCCCGACCGCTCGCACCATTTCACCCGGTCGCAGCTGGAATTGCGTAAGAACAAGATGGTCCGGCCCTCATACGGCATCCAGACCTTTTTCAACGCCTTTTCCTCGCCCGATCTCGTCCACTGGACGAAGCATGAGCATGTGCTGGATGTCGAAAATGTCGCATGGGCTGCCTATGCCGTCTGGGCGCCCTCGGCGATCGAGCAGGACGGCAAATATTATCTCTTCTTCGGCGCCAACGATATTCAGAAAGATGGCGAGACCGGCGGTATCGGCGTCGCTGTGGCGGATTCGCCCGGCGGTCCGTTTCGGGATGCGATCGGCCATCCGCTGATCGACGCTTTTCATAACGGCGCGCAGCCGATCGACCCGTTCGTCTTTCGCGACGATGACGGACAGGTCTATCTCTATTATGGCGGGTGGAACCACTGCAATGTCGTCAGGCTTTCCGACGACCTGCGCTCGGTCGAGCGCTTTCCCGACGGCAGTACCTACAAGGAAATCACGCCCCCCGGCTATGTCGAAGGTTCCTTCGTCATCAAGCGCAAGGGCGTCTATTATCTGATGTGGTCGGAAGGCGGCTGGACCGGACCCGATTATTCGGTCGCCTATGCGATGGGGCCGTCCCCGACCGGCCCGTTCAAACCAATGGGCAAGATTCTGGCGCAGGATTTCCGCATTGCGCGCGGGGCGGGGCACCATTCGGTGGTCAATGTGCCGGGCAGTGACGACTGGTACATCGTTTATCACCGCAGGCCGCTGGGCGACGATAAGGGCGAGCATCGCCAGCTCGCGATCGACCACATGATCTTCAACGCGGACGGTACGATCCGTCCGGTGAAAATGACGAACAAGGGCGTGAAACCGCGCCCCTTGCCGCGCTGAGCGGCGAAAGGGAGAAAGGCAAGTGAACAGGATCGGGCGAATTGCTCTGAAGAGCGCAGCCGCAGCCATGGTGCTGGCGGCGAGCGGGGTGCCGATGGGCATGGCGCGCGAGACAGCGCCCGCTGATACCGGCGCGCTGGTCGATCTGGTCAACCCGCTAATGGGCACCGATTCCAGCTATCGCCTGTCCTATGGCAATACCTATCCGGCGATCTCGGTTCCGTTCGGTATGAACAGCTGGACCCCGGTGACGGCTGACGATGCGCGCACCGGCTGGGCCTATACCTATGATGCCGAGAAGATAAACGGCATCAAGCAGACGCACCAGCCAAGCCCGTGGATGAACGATTATGCGGCTTTCTCACTCTTCGCCGAAACCGGAGAGCTGAAGGTCGGTCAGAAAGAGCGCGGCAGCTGGTTCAGCCATAAGGCTGAGGAAGCGCATCCTTATTCCTACAAAGTCTATCTCGCCGATTATGACGTGACGGCGGAGGTCACGCCGACCGACCGTGCGGCCCAGTTCCGCTTTACGTTCCCCAAGGCGGCGGACGCCCACATCCTGCTCGACGCGCTGCCCGGCGGGTCGATGGTGAAGGTCGATGCCGCCAATCGCCGCATCACCGGCTATGTCCGCAACAATCATGGCGGCGTGCCCGACAATTTCCACAATTACTTTGTTGCCGAATTCGATCACGACTTCACCGTCACGCGGACCTGGGACGACAATGACCAGCTGACCGACGACCGGACGCGCGAGGGCGATCATGTCGGCGCGGTGGTGAGCTTTGCCACCAAAGCGGGCGAGACGGTGCATGTGAAGGTCGCCTCTTCCTTCATCAGCCCCGAACAGGCGCTGCGCAACCTGAAGAGCGAGATCGGCAGCGACGATTTCGACACGACACGCGCTAAGGCGAAGGCGGCATGGGAAAAGGAATTCGCTCGCATCCGGGTGAGCGATCCCGATCAGCAGAACCGGCGCACTTTCTATTCGGCGCTGTACCGGATGCTGCAATTCCCGCGCGAATTTTTCGAAAAGGACGCCAGCGGCAAGGTCATCCACTACAGCCCCTATGACGGGAAAGTGCATGACGGCTATCTTTATACCGATAACGGTTTCTGGGACACATGGCGCGCGGTCTTTCCCTTTTTCGCGCTGATGTATCCCGAACGCGACAGCCAGATCATGCAGGGGCTGGTCAACACCTATAAGGAGGGCGGCTGGCTGCCCGAATGGGCGAGCCCCGGCTATCGCGACGTCATGATCGGGTCGAATTCGGCGAACCTGATCGCCGATGCCTATATCAACGGCGTGCGCGGCTTTGACGCGGAAACGCTCTACGAAGCGATGATCAAGAACGCGACCACCAGCGAGGGACGACCGAAAGACAAGCGCGGCAATGTCGTCGAGGCGGTCGGCCGTGAGGGCGCGGAATATTATAACCGGCTCGGCTATGTCCCCTATGATGTCGGCATCAACGAAAATGCCGCGCGCACGCTGGAATATGCGACCGCCGATTTCTCGATCTCGCAAATGGCAAAGGCGCTGGGCAAGACCGAAGACGCCAAGAAATATGCGCAGCGCGCGCTAAATTATCGCACGCTCTATGATACCGAGAGCGGCTGGATTCGCGGGCGCAATCAGGACGGATCGTGGGAGACGCCGTTCAACCCGTACAAATGGGGCGATGCGTTCACCGAAGGCAATGCGCTGCATTATAGCTGGGCGGTGATGCAGGACCCGCAGGGCCTCATCAACCTGATGGGCGGGCGCAAGAAGTTCGTCGACCGGCTCGATTCGATCTTTACCACGCCGCCGATTTTCGACGACAGCTATTATGGTCAGACGATCCACGAAATCCGTGAGATGCAGATCGTCGATATGGGCCAGTACGCGCATGGCAATCAGCCGATCCAGCACATGCCCTATCTCTATGACTGGGCCGGTGCGCCGTGGAAGACGCAATATCATGTCCGCGACATCATGGCGAAGCTCTATGCCCCCACGCCCGACGGCTATCCGGGCGATGAGGATAATGGCCAGACATCGGCCTGGTATGCCTTCTCGGCGCTGGGCTTTTATCCGGTAGCGTCGGCAACCGGCCAATATGCGATCGGCAGCCCGCTATTCCGCGATGCGGTGCTGCAAATGCCGACGGGCAAGACGCTGCGCATCGTCGCGCAGAACAACAGCCCCGAAAATGTCTATGTCCAGTCGGTGACGTTCAACGGCAAGCCGCATCCCAAGACATTCCTGACGCATGATGCACTGGAACAGGGCGGTACGCTGACTTTCGTGATGGGGCCGAAGCCCAACAAACAATGGGGCGCCGATCCCGCCGACGCGCCGTTTTCGCTGAGCGCGCCTGCAAACTGATCGAAGGGAAGAGCCTATGACCCCCAACCGCCGACAGATCATGGCGGGGGCGGGCGCAGCCGCGCTGACCGCCGCCATGCCGCGAATGGCGAGCGCCGCTGCGTTCGTCAGCAAGCGCCCGTCGCCCGCGAAACGCAATTTCACCAGCCCGGCGATCGAGGCGGAGATTGTCCGGGTGAAGCGCGCGATCGCCGATCCCGAACTCGCCTGGCTGTTCGAGAATTGCTACCCCAATACGCTTGATACGACGGTGCAGACGGGCATGCTCGAGGGTCAGCCCGACACCTTTGTCATCACCGGCGATATCGAGGCGATGTGGCTGCGCGACAGTTCGGCGCAGGTGCAGCCCTATATCCATCTCGTCGACAAGGACCCGAAGCTGAAGCGGCTGTTTCAGGGGCTGATCCAGCGTCAGGCGCGTTGCATCCTGATCGATCCGTACGCCAATGCATTCGACAAGGACCCGACCGCGCCGTCGAAGCTTGAATGGTCGGAAACCGACAAGACCGACATGAAACCGGGCGTTGCCGAGCGCAAATGGGAGATCGATTCGCTTTGCTATCCCATGCGGCTTTCCCACGAATACTGGACGCGCACCCGCGACAAGACGCCGTTCGACGATCGCTGGAGCGCGGCGATGAAGCTTGCCGTGCAGACCTTCCGCGAACAGCAGCGCAAGGAGGATCGCGGCCCCTATCATTTCCAGCGTCAGGCATTTTCGCCGACCGATACGCTGATGCTGGGGGGCTATGGCCGTCCGACGAAGAAGATCGGCCTGATCCATTCGATGTTCCGTCCCTCGGACGATGCGTGCCTGTACCCCTTCCTCATCCCCTCCAACCTGTTTGCGGTATCGGTGCTGCGCCGGATCGCCGAAGTGCATCGCGGCGCGCGCGGCGATGAGGGCGCGGCGCGTGAAGCGGAAGCGCTCGCCCAAGAGGTAGAGGGCGCGCTTCGCGACCATGCGCTGATCCCCGATGGCAAGGGCGGGCAGGTCTGGGCCTATGAGATCGACGGCATGGGCAATTGGGTGTTCATGGACGACGCCAATGTACCCAGCCTGTCGGGCCTCGCGCTGCTGGGCGTGGTGGACAAGGACGATGCGCTTTTCCGCCGCACCGCCGATCTCGCCTGGTCGGATCGCAACCCCTATTTCTTTGCCGGAAAGGCGGCGGAAGGGATTGGCGGGCCGCATATCGGGCTCGACATGATCTGGCCGATGTCGATCATCACCCATGCGATGAATGCGCGCGATGACGCGACCATCCGCCAGTGCCTCCACTGGCTGAAGACCACCCATGCGGGCACCGGATTCATGCATGAAAGCTTCAACAAGGACGATCCCGCCAATTTCACCCGGTCATGGTTCGCATGGGCCAATGCGCTGTTCGGGCAACTGATCGTCCAGCTCGCCGATACCCGGCCCGACATCCTCGCCGGAAAAATCTGACCCCCATGAAATTCAGGGAAGAAATATCCATGATTACCGCCAGCCGTCGTCAGCTTCTTGCCGGAAGCGGGCTTGCCGCATTCGGCGGCGCAGTGCCCGTCCGCGCATGGGCGCAGGTCCCGGCACCGGGAAAGCCCGACCTGTTCGTCGGTACCGGCGGCCATGGTCATACCTTTCCGGGTGCCTCGCTTCCCTTCGGCATGGCGCAATTGAGCCCCGACACCAACACGCATGGCTGGGATGCCTGTTCGGGCTATCATCAGGATGACGGGTCGATCATGGGGTTCAGCCACACCCATTTGTCGGGCACCGGGATCGGCGACATGCTCGACGTGCTGGTCGTGCCGACACGGCAGGAGCTGAAGCTCTTCCCCGGCCCGCAGGACGCGCCCGATCAGGGCTATCGCCAGCGCTTTTCGAACGAATTCGCCGAACCGGGCTATTACCGTGTCGCGCTGGAATCGGGGGTGCAGGCAGAGCTTACCGTCACCGAACGCTGCGGCCTGCACCGCTATCGCTTTGCAGAAGGGCCGGGGCACATCCTGATCGATTTCGCCCATGCGATCGAGGATGACTGGGACAAGGGGATCGTGGTCGAGGATGCGAACCTCACCCTCCACCCCGATGGGATGCTGACCGGCGGGCGGCAGGTCAATCGCTGGGCAAAGGGGCGACACATCTATTTCGCGATGGCATTGTCGCGCAAACCCGACCGGGTGCAGTTTTTCGGCGATGACGACCAGCCGCTTCCTGATGGCGCGACGAGCGTGAAAGGCAATAAGGTTAAGGCAGCCCTGTTCTTCGATTCCGCCGGCGGGGAGCCGATTCTCATCAAGACCGGCCTGTCGGCGGTGGATGTGAAGGGCGCGCGCGATGCGCTTGCCGCCGAAGCGCCCGGCTGGGATTTCGATGGAGCGGCGCGGTCGGCGCGCGGTGTGTGGGCGAAGCATCTCGACCGGGTGCGCGTTTCGGGCGGCACGCCGGATCAGCGCACCATTATGGCGAGCGCGCTTTATCATGCGTTGCTTGCTCCGACGCTCTTCACCGATCGCGACGGACGCTATGTCGGTCTCGACCGCAAAGTGCATCAGGCGCCGAAGGGTGAGGAAGCGTACAGCACCTATTCGCTGTGGGACACGTATCGCGCACTCCATCCGCTGCTGACGCTGGTCGCCCCCGATCACGCCGCACTGCTGACCCGCGATCTGTGCCGTCAGACCGCGGAAAGCCCGTTCGGCCCGCCCGTCTGGCCGCTTCAGGGGGTAGAGACCGGCACGATGATCGGCTGGCACGCAGTATCGGTGCTCGCCGAAGCGCATGCCAAGGGGATCAAGGCCGATTATGCCGCCGCATGGCCGCATATCCGCGCGCGCGCCTTCGACCGGAATTTCAAGGATATCGACAGCACGCTGGGGCGCGGTTTCTATTATGATCTCGGCTTCATCCCGTGTGACGAAGTGTGGGAATCGGTCAGCCGCACGCAGGAATATGCGTATGACGACTGGGCGATGGCGCATCTTGCCGAAGCGGTCGGCGCGAAAGAAGACGCAGCCGCGCTTCGCAAACGGTCGCGCAATTACCGCAATGTGATCGATGCGAGCATCGGCTTTGGCCGCCCGCGCTTCAAGGACGGCAGCTGGTGGAAGGATTATGATCCGATCCAGATCGGCCATGATGTCGATAAATGGCGCGATTATACCGAAGCCAATGGCTGGCAGGCGACCTTCCTCAACCAGCATGACATTTACGGTCTGATCGACCATTTCGGCGGCGATGCGAAGTTCGAGGCGAAGCTCGACGGGCTGTTCAATGCGCCCTCGACCCTGCCCGAAAATGCGCCGCCCGATATTTCGGGGCTGGTCGGCCAATATGCGCATGGCAACGAACCCGATCAGCATGTCGCCTATATGTACGCCTATTGCGGTGCGCCGTGGAAAACGCAGGCGATGGTCCGCCGCCTGCTGACCGAGATGTACAAGGCCGATCCCGACGGCGTGATCGGCAATGACGATTGCGGTCAGATGAGCGCATGGTTCATCCTGTCGGCGCTTGGTTTCTATCCGGTCGATCCGGTCAGCGCGATCTATGTCTTCGGATCGCCATTGTTCGATGTGGCGGAGCTGGATGTGGGCGAGGGGCGCAAGCTGACCGTGCGCGCGAACGGCAATGCTCCCGATGCGCCCTATGTCCAGTCGGTACGCTGGAACGGCAAGCCATGGACGAAGAACTGGATCGCCCATGCCGATCTGGTGCGCGGCGGCGAGCTGGTGTTCGAAATGGGCAAGCGCCCCTCGCGCTTCGGCGCTGCGAAAGGCGACCGGCCGCCTTCGTTCACGAGCGAAGCATAAGCGCGCCCGACCAGCAAAAGGACAGAATCGATGAACGCACGAACCATCCTCGGCGCACTGATACTGACGCTTCCGCTTTCGGCGCATGCGCAGGGGCGGGGGCCGTCAGCGGAGGTCAATCCGTTCATCGGCACGACCAATGGCGGCAATGTCTATCCCGGCGCGACGTTGCCGTTCGGAATGGTCGCATTCAGTCCGGAGGAAACGGCGCTTCCCGGCCATGGTTTCCCGATCGCAGCGCCGGGGGGGTATGAATGGCGCTCGAACGGCATCAAGGGGTTCAGCCTGACCCATGTGTCGGGAACCGGCTGCACGGGGGCGAGCGGCGACATACCGATCATGCCGATCACCCGTGACGTGGAGGTTTCGCCGTCTTCGGTTCAGGCGGGGCTGAGCTATGCCGCGATCATCGACCATGCGAAGGAGAAAGCGAGTCCCGGCAGCTATTCGGTAACGCTGGGCAATGGCGTCGCGGTCGATCTGTCAGCGACCGAGCGAACCGCGATCGGCCGGTTCAAGTTTCCGGAGGGGCGCCCTGCAAACCTTCTATTCCGCACCTCGGACAGCGAAGTCGGCAGCACCGATTCGACGCTGAAGATCGATCCCGCCACCCGCACCGTCAGCGGGTCGGTAACGTCGGGCAATTTCTGCGGATATCTGGCCGAGGACCGGCGCGAAAGCTATTATACGCTGCACTTCGTCGCGGTCTTCGATCAGCCGTTCGAGGTTGGTGGCACCTGGCGCGATGAGCAGGTGAGCAAGGGCGCTGATCATGGCGGCGGCGGCACCACCTACGGCACACGCGGACACCCGCCTGCGGGCAAGGGCGCTGGCGGCTGGATTCGCTTCGATACCGAAAAGGGGCGCACCATCACTGCGCGGATTGGCATATCCTATGTCGATGAAGCGGGCGCGCGGGCGAACCTTGCCGCCGAAAGCCCGGCAGGCACCAGCTTTGATTCTATCCGCGACCGGGCGACGAAGCATTGGGACGCAGCGCTCGGCAAAATTGCGATCACCGGCGGCGGCGATGCGGATCGCACCGTCTTCTACACCGCGCTGTATCACGCATTGCTCGAACCCAATCTCTATAGCGACAGCGACGGGCGCTATCGCGGGTTCGACGGTGAGGTGCATTCGCTCTCGAAAGGGCAGCGGGCGCAATATGCCAATTATTCGGGCTGGGACGTCTATCGCTCGCAATTGCAGCTGGTGACGCTGCTCGACCCTCAGCGCGGGTCGGACATCGCGCAGTCGCTGTTCAATCAGGCGCAGCAAAATCATGGCGTGTGGGACCGCTGGACGCATATCACCGGCGCTACGGGCGTGATGAACGGCGATCCGTCGCCGCCCTCGCTCGCGGCGATCTATGCCTTTGGCGGGCGGGATTTCGATGTGAAGGGGGCCTATGCGTCGCTGAAACGTGCAGCAACCGTTCCGACTGCCCTCGACCTTAGCCGCAAGGGGTGCCCGGTGCTGTGCGTGGGGCAGCGGCCCGGCCTCGATCAATGGATGAATCTGCATTACATGCCGGTCGGCGCGCCGGGATGGGGATCGGCCTCGGACACGCTCGAACTGGCGGCGGCGGATTTCGGGCTCGCCGAGCTTGCCCGGATTGCCGGGGACCGGGCGGGCGAGCGGCGCTTTCGCGAACGGTCGGGCTATTGGCGCAACCTTTTCAACCCGAAAGCGACGCCGGCGGGCGGCTATATCCAGCCGCGCAACGCCGATGGCAGCTGGCCCGATTTCGACCCTGCTTCGTTCGACGAATTCGTCGAAGGCAGCGGCGCGCAATATCTGTGGATGGTGCCGTTCGATCCCGCCGGGCTGATCGATGCGCTGGGCGGTAAGGCGGCGGCGGCACAACGGCTCGATGCGTTTTTCCGCAATGTCGACGGCAGCTGGGCGGTGACCAAATCCGGGCCGCTCCATGCCGAACTCGATAACGAACCGTCGATCGGGTCGCCCTGGCTCTATGACTTTGTCGGTCAGCCCTGGAAGACGCAGGAAACGGTGCGCGCGGCGATGCGCCAGATCTGGACCGACCGGCCCGACGGCATTTCGGGCAATGACGATCTGGGTCAGATGTCGTCCTGGTATGTCTGGTCCGCGCTTGGCCTGTATCCGCTTTATCCCGGCCGTGCCGAGCTGGTGGTGGGCAGTCCGCTCTTCCCTGCGGCGGTGATCGATCGGCCCGGCGCGAAGATCACGATCCGCGCAGCCGGTGCCGAAGCCGATGCGCCCTATGTTCAGGCGCTTCGCCTGAACGGAAAGCCGCTCCACCGAGCATGGATCGATGCCGATCTGGTGGCGAAGGGCGGAACGCTCGACTTCACGTTGGGCAAAACGCCGAACCGGGCATGGGCGGTGAAGACCGAGCCGCCCGCCATTCCGTGATTCTATTGCCGGCCGGCTAATACCAGGCCGCGTTTATGCGGACCTATCTGCGTATCGCGATCCTCACCACCCGTCGTCACCCCAGCGAAAGCTGGGGTCTCCGGGGGGATTGGGGAGAACGGAGCCGCGCACCTGCAGCAGAAACCATTGCGCCGGCATGACGGCGGGGGGATGGGGCGCCATCCGTGCAGGCCGGTATTACTCCGCGCCTGCCGCCTCGCCGAACACCTCTTCGGGAAGCGCCCAGAGCAGGTCGCCGCGTTCGAGCCGCCGCCCGTCATGCGACAGCACCGCCACGCGGGCGACGGGTTTCCTGTCGCGGGCATCGACCAGCACCGGGCTGGCGGGCGTGCCGGTTTCCCAGCGTTCGCCCCATTGGCGCAGCGCGACCATGGTGGGAAGCAGCGCATGGCCCTTATCGGTGAGGTGATAGGCGATCTTGCGCCGATCCTCGGCCAGCGAACTGCGTTCCAGAATGCCATGATCGACCAGCCGGGCGAGCCGGTTCGAAAGGATATTGCGCGCAATCCCCAGTTCCGACTGATATTCCTCGAAATGATGCAGGCCGTTAAAGGCGGCGCGCAGGATCAGGAACGACCAGCGTTCGCCCATCGCCTCCAGCGCGGCGGGAAGGCTGCAGCTCGTCGCGAGCTGGCGCAAAGGTTCTCGTATCGTATCGCCCATCGCCCTGATCCTACCCCGCAAATCGCGCTTCGCCAAAGGCCAAAGTCAGCACTGCATCGCATCACCAGTTTTATATTGCAACCTACATCCGGGTAAGATAATGCTGCAGCGCATATAAACCGGATGAAAGCCATTCCCATGCGCCTGTTTCTTTCGCTTTCCGCAGCCACGCTGTTCACCGCCGCGACGCCAGCGCTTGCCGCGCCCGGCGTCTATCTTGGCGTTCCCGCCGCCGCATCGGACGATGCGACGCTGGTCACCCGCAACACCGTCTGGCACTGCAACAAGGATGGCTGCACCGCCTCGCATGACGGCCAGCGCGACATGGTGATATGCCAGCTTCTGGCGCGCAAGGTGGGCACGCTGACCGCCTTTATCGTGGACGGAGCAGCGCTGGACGAGGCGGCACTCGCAAAATGCAACGCTCGCGCGGGCTGAACGCACAAAATCGTTGCCAAGCAGCAGCAGGCGGCGGCATCTAGGTCGCGTGCTGCGCCAATATGAACTTGTTGATCGGGTCCTCGACTACGATCCCGGCGCCGATGAGGCGTTGCTGAACCGTGCCTATGTCTTTTCGATGCAGGCGCACGGGTCGCAAAAGCGCGCCTCCGGCGATCCCTATTTCAGCCATCCGATCGAGGTGGCGGGGATACTGACCGACCTCCATCTCGACAGCGAGACGATCGCGACAGCGATCCTGCACGATACGATCGAGGATACGGTGGCGACGCCGGAGGAAATTCTCGCCAAATTCGGTCCCGCTGTGGCGCGCATGGTCGATGGCGTCACCAAACTTTCCAAGATCGAGGCGCAGTCCGAAAATGAGCGCGCGGCGGAAAATCTGCGCAAATTCCTGCTCGCCATGTCGGATGATATCCGCGTGCTGCTGGTCAAGCTCGCCGACCGGCTGCACAATATGCGCACGCTCCATCACATCAAGAATCCGGACAAGCGCAAGCGGATCGCGCGTGAGACGATGGATATCTATGCCCCGCTCGCCGAGCGGATAGGCATGTACGAATTCATGCGCGAGATGCAGAGCCTAGCCTTTCGCGAGATCGAACCCGAAGCGTTCGAATCGATCACGCGTCGCCTCGACGCGCTGAAAGAAGATGGCGAGGACCGGATCGAGAAGATTTCCGCCGGGCTGCACCAGATATTGCAGCGCGGCGGGATCGAATGCGAGATTTCGGGGCGGGAGAAACATCCCTTTTCGATCTGGCGCAAAATGTCCGAACGCCATGTCAGCATGGAGCAATTGTCGGACGTCACTGCCTTTCGCGTGATCGTCGATACCGAAGAGCAATGCTATCGCGCATTGGGCCTGATCCATCGCCGCTGGCCGATGGTGCCGGGACGGTTCAAGGATTATATTTCGACGCCCAAGCGTAACGGCTATCGATCGCTCCACACCACCGTGATGCTGGCGCAGCAGCAGCGGATCGAAGTGCAGATTCGCACGCGGCAAATGCATCATCAGGCCGAATATGGCCTTGCCGCGCACTGGGCCTATAAGCAGGACGGGGTACGGCCCGATACGCAGATCCGCTGGATTCAGGATCTTGTCGAAATTCTCGACAATGCGGCGAGCCCTGAAGAGCTGCTCGAACATACCCGCATGGCGATGTATCAGGATCGCATCTTCGCTTTCACCCCGGCGGGCGAGCTGATCCAGCTGCCCAAGGGCGCGACGCCGATCGATTTCGCTTATGCCGTGCACACCGATCTCGGCGATCAGGCGGTGGGCGCGAAGATCAACGGCCGTGTCGTGCCGCTGCGCACCGCGATCGAAAATGGCGATCAGGTGCGGATTTTGCGGTCGAAGGCGCAGCAGCCGCAGCCCAATTGGCTGAACTTCGCGATTACGGGTAAGGCGCGCGCCGCGATCCGCCGCCATTTGCGGCAAAAGGCGCGGTCGGAAACGGTGGCGCTCGGCCATAAGCTCTATGACGAGATCGTCGCACGGCTGCCGGTCCCGGTGGGCGAGGACGCGCTGGCCGATGCGCTGAAACGCCTCAAATATCCCGACGAAGCGACGCTGATGGACGCCATCGCGACGCAAAAGGTCAGCGATTTCGATGTGATGGAGGCGCTGATGCCCGGTTCGGCCGACCGGTCGGAAATCGCTGCACTGCCGCGGCAGCAGCGGGCGATTTCGATCACCGGCCTTACCCCCGGCATTGCCTATACGCTCGCCGAATGCTGCCGCCCCGTACCGGGCGACCGGATCGTCGGCATTCGCCGCCCCGACAGCGCGATCGAGGTGCATTCGATCACCTGCGAACAGCTCGATTCGGCGGAAGATGCGGTATGGGTCGATCTCGCCTGGGGGGAGGGCGCCGAAGGCGGTATCGCGCGCGTCGCGGTGACGCTGAAGAACGAACCCGGCGCGCTGGGCGTGGTGGCGACGATCATCGGCGCGCACCGGGCAAATATCATGGAATTGCAGCTCGATACCCGCGACACCACGTTCCACACCAATACGGTGCATGTGCAGGTGCGCGATGCGGCGCATCTGATGAAATTGCTCGCGGCGCTTCGCGCGGCTGAAGCGGTAAGTTCGGCCGAACGGATATAATCGCTTATCGACACTGGTGTCAGCAAACGATACAATGCGCGCCATGCATCCCCATCAGCACGACATTGCGATAGCGCCCGACGACATCGACTTCATGGGTCATGTCAACAATGCGGTCTATCTGAACTGGGTTCAGGAAGCGGTGGTGGCCTATTGGGAAAAGATCGCGCCGGCGGAGGATGTCGCCCGCCACCTCTGGGTCGCGCTGAAGCATGAGATTACCTATCGCCGCCCGGCCTTCCTTGAGGACGACATCGTCGCCACGGTGGTGGCCGAGCGGGTCGAGGGCGCCCGCGCGCTGTTCCGTACCTTTATCAAGCGCGGCGAGGATGTTCTGGCCGAGGTGAAGAGCACATGGTGCTCGCTCGACGCGTCGACCATGCGCCCGATGCGGATCGCACGCGACGTGTCGCGCCGCTTCCTTCCCGAATAATCCGGTCCGTTCGTCCGCAACAAAGCGATGACGCGGGCGAAACGGGGCGTTAAAGAGGCCGGCCATGAATCGCCCCCGTCTCTCGATCGTCGTACCCTGTTATAACGAAGCGGCCTGTCTCGACATGCTGCACGCCCGCGTTACCGGCGCGGCGCGCGCTGCGGTGGGCGAGGATTACGAGATCGTGTTCGTCAATGACGGGTCGCGCGACGATAGCTGGCCGGTGATGCAGCGGCTTGCGGCCGCCGACCCCCATCTCGTCGCCATCAACCTGTCGCGCAATCACGGGCATCAGCTTGCCCTTACCGCAGGGCTCGATCTGTGCGCGGGTGAGGAAATCCTGATCATCGATGCCGATCTTCAGGACCCGCCCGAACTGCTCGCCGATATGCGCGAAACAATGCGCGCGCAGGGGGCGGACGTCGTCTATGCCGTGCGCCGCCGCCGCGAGGGCGAGACGTTTTTCAAGAAGCTGACCGCCGCTGCCTTTTACCGCGTGCTCGACCGCGTTACCGATACGCCGATCCCGCTCGACACCGGCGATTTCCGGCTGATGAGCCGCCGCGCGCTAGATGCGCTGCTCAGCCTGCCCGAACAGGCGCGCTTCATTCGCGGCATGGTGGCGTGGATCGGGTTTCGTCAGGTTCCCTTTGCTTATGACCGGGCGGAGCGCCATGCGGGGGAGACCAAATATCCGCTGTCGAAGATGATCCGCTTCGCGCTCGACGCGGTCACCGGCTTTTCCACCGCGCCGCTGCGTTTTGCCAGCCATGTCGGGCTGTGGCTCACCGGGCTTTCGCTGCTGCTGATCCTCTATATCGCCTTCGGCTGGATCAGCGGATCGGCAGTGCAGGGCTGGACCTCCACCATGCTGGTCGTCGTGATACTGGGCGCGGTGCAGATGTTCGTGCTGGGCATGATCGGCGAATATCTCGGGCGGCTTTATGTCGAATCGAAGCGGCGGCCGCTCTATCTGGTGCAGGATGTGGCGGGGCCGGTGCGCGGGCAATCGACGCTCGGCTATCATGCGGGGATGAGCCATGGCTTTGCACCGGGCGCGGTTCCCGAGCCGGTGGCGGAGCCGGAAACGCCCGGCGAATGAGGCAGGGCCGGGCAGTGCGATGAAATTTCCGTTCGGCCTTCCCAATATCGCGACCGCACCCTTTTGCCCGTCCGAAGTGCGCGGCACGGTGGCGGTGCCGCGTTCGCTCCCCTTCTGGCCCAAATTATGGCGCTATGCCGGGCCGGGATTGCTGATCTCGGTCGGCTATATGGACCCCGGCAACTGGGCTACCGATATCGAAGCGGGCTCGCGCTATGGCTATGCCCTGCTGTTCGTGATCGTTGCGTCCAGCCTGTCGGCGATGTTGCTGCAATCGCTGTGCATGCGGCTGGGCGTGGTGACGGGACATGACCTCGCGCGCATGGCGCGGCTTGAATATTCGAAAGGGGTGGCGCGGTTCCTGTGGCTGCTCGCCGAACTGGCCATCATCGCGACCGATGTGGCGGAGGTGCTGGGCAGTGCGCTTGCCTTCAACCTGCTCTTCGGCATTCCCTTATGGGCGGGGATTCTGCTCACCGCGCTGGATACGGTGCTGATCCTCGGGCTGAAAGGGAAGGGCTTTCGTCAGATCGAGGCGATCATCCTCGGGCTGGTCGGCACGATCACCGTCTGTTTCGTGATCCAGCTCGCCTTCAGCCCGCCCGATCCCGGTGCGGTGCTCGCTGGCCTCGTCCCGCGCGGAGAGGCGTTTCGCGATCCGCATGCGCTGTATCTCGCCATCGGCATTCTCGGCGCGACGGTGATGCCGCATAATCTCTATCTGCACAGCTCGATCGTGCAGACGCGAATCACGACCGAGGACGATGCATCGAAGCGCGATGCGATGAAGTTCGAAACGATCGATATCGTCGCCTCGCTGCTGCTCGCATCCTTCGTCAATGCGGCGATCCTGCTGCTTGCGGCATCGACCTTCCACGCAAGCGGCAATACGGGCGTTACTGAGATCGAGGATGCCTATCGCCTGCTCGCGCCGCTGACGGGAGCGGCACTGGCCTCGACGCTGTTCGCGGTCGCCCTGTTCGCGTCGGGGCAGAGCGCTACCTTTACCGGGACGATCGCCGGGCAGGTCATATTGGAGGGGTTTCTCGACCTGAAAATCCCCTGCTGGCTGCGCCGGGTCATTACCCGCGGGCTGGCGCTGATCCCCGCACTGGCCGGGGTGCTGATCCTTGGCGATCATTCGGTCGGGCGGCTGCTTGTCCTGTCGCAGGTCGTGCTGTCGGCGCAGCTTCCCTTCGCAATCTGGCCGCTGATCCGCTTCACCTCCAGCCGCCGCCTGATGGGCGATTTCGCCAATGGTGCGGGGGTGAAGGCAATCGCATGGACGCTGTTCGGAATCGTGAGCGGCGCGAATATCTGGCTGCTGGTGTCGTTGTTCGGAAGTTAGGGCGCGAACGGGCCGCGCCCTGACCGCCTGGGTCAGTCGCGCGGCAACGACCCCCGGGCACCGGCTCGCCGAAATCGGGCGTGCCGATGGCCCGAAAGGCCCGGCCCGCAGATGCGATTGCGTTATCCGCTGAAGAAGCGATCGGGCCGGGGATGGGGCGGGGCAGAATGCGGTTCAGCGAAAGGCGGCGCAGGGGCTCGTCGCGGTGGCGCTATGGTGCAGCACCAGCGTCACGATCGATCGCGGCGGTGCCGTCGTTCCCGTAACGCATTGCGCATCATGCGACGCATCGGTCAGCACCATCTGCGCGTGCCAGCCGGCGGGCACGGCAAGCCTGCGCGCTACCAGCCCGCCATTGACATGGACGAGCACCATTTCCCCGTCATCGGTGGAGATCGCCCCGACGGTATCGATATCATCGACCGGGATCAGGCGATAGCCGGGGCGGATATAGCGGCTGAACTGCGCCATCGCCCAATATTTGCGAGTGATGGTGATGCGATGCGCGACATCGGGAGCGGCGCGCAGATCCGCTTTGATGAGCCCCCAGTTCGAACCGGCGGTATCGGCCGGGCTGAACCCCTCGACCGCCTGCCAGAATACCCATGCGGCGGGTTCAAGCCGTTTGAGGTCGAGCACGACATGTTCGGCAAAGGCGAGCGGCGAGGTCATCCCCTGAAAATCCTGCGGGTCGCCGGGCATCGGATGGTCGTTCTCGCTCATCCACAGCCGAATGCCCGAAGCGCGCGCGATGTCGCGCACCGCGCTTTGATGCACATCGCCATAGCTATGGACGTTGAGCTGACCGATTTCGGCGCGGGCTGAGGCGGGATAGCCCGCCCAGTCGCGCAGGAAGAGCTGCGAGCTCGTCTCATCGGGTGCGGATACGACGGCGCTCAGCCCCTGCGCCCGGATCGATGCAGCGGTCGCCTCGATCATCATCGCCTGCCGCTCGGGGCTCCAGTGCGCCCCCTCCTGACGATTGCCCGCATACCAGTAATCGGTGTTCGGCTCGTTCACCGGCGACAACGTGGCAAAGCGGATATGGTGGCGCTTTTCCAGTTCGGCCGCCACGCGGGTAAGATAATCGGCGAAGCGGCGCTCATAGCCGGGGCGCAAATTATCGTCGGTCGCATTTTTCGCGCCCGATACTTCGCCCGAAACGGTCATGAACCAGGGCGGCGAATTGGAGAAAGCCTCGAAGACAGGCGCATCCACCCGGTTTCGGATCGCATCGAGCCACCAGCGCTGATTGGCATCGCGCGACCAGTCCCACATCGCCGGATCGTCGGCGCGCCACCAGTCTGTGCCGTCGGCATCCGGCGGCTGTCGCCAGAAACCCGGCACATTGGCGCCCGGTTGCGACAGCGGTTTAGCGCCGGCTTTCGCACCGCCGCCGATATTGTAGCGCGCGATTGTCCAGCCGAGCCCCTTGGGGCCATAGAACAGGTCGGCGAGCCGGTTGCGCTCGGCATCGGGCCATCCGCCGGTGACATTGGCAAACCATGCGAGCGCGGTGCCCCAACCTTCGAATCGGGTTGCCGGATGCGCCGGATCGGGTTGCAGTCGTATGTCGACAACCGGCACCGGCGCTTCGGAACGGGTCTGTGTCGCGACCGCCGGAGTGCAGGCGAAGAGCGCAATCGATATCGTGGCTGCAACACGAAGCATCACACGCTCCTGAGCCGAAGCAGCACCGCTCCATGGGCAGGGATCGTGCGCGCGACATGTCCGCTCGCCGTGCCGTCGGCGCGCCGTTGCCACAGATCGCGTATCCGGACCGCGCGCAACGCGATATGCCGCAGGTCGACGCTGAATGTGTCCGGCCGGTCGCTGGTGTTGAACAGCGCCAGATACGTATCGCCGTCGCTTGCCCGCGCGGTCCAGACCCGCAACCGGTCTTCGAGGAAGTGCGGCTGATTGTCGCTCGACGCCTGATTGACCGCAATCACTTCAGGATTGGTGAGCAGCGCGCGGGTCGTATCGTTCAGATAGCGCAGATCGCCCCCCATGATCAGCGGTGATCGCGCGATCGACCATAAAGTCATCAGCGTGCACTGCTCATCCGGGGTGAAATTGCTGTCGCGTTCGCCCAGCTTCAGCCGACCGAGCGGCAGCATATCGGCATCGGGCCAGAAACCGTCGCCCATATAAGGGTTCCAGTTTTCCAGCCGCGTGAACTGATCGTGCAGCAATCTCCAATCGTCCCAGAAGTCGTCGGATATCCGCGACATCTGCGCATATTTCCGGGCATGGTCGCCACGGATCACCGGCGTTTCGCCCGGCGACATCGACAGGATCATCGGACGCCCGGTCTTGCCGATCGCGCGATGGATCGCTTCGATTTCCGGAGCATGGGCGTCATAGGGCCGGGAAAGGTCGTCGACCTTCACGAAATCGACGCCCCACGATGCGAGCAGCGCGAAGACCGAGTCATAATAAGCCTGAGCGCCCGGTTTCGTCATATCGACGCCGTACATATCGGGATTCCAGGCGCAGGTGCTGGAGGTATCGGCAATGTCGCGCGCGCGCTTGTCGGTGCCCAGCACCGGCAGGTTGCGCTCGACCGCCAGCCGGGGAATGCCGCGCATCAGGTGCACGCCATAGCGCAGACCCAGCGAATGGACCTTGTCCGCAAGCGGTGCGAAGCCCTTACCCCCGACACTGGAAGGAAAGCGGTTGGGTGCGGGCAGCAAGCGCCCATAGCCATCCATCTCCGGCACCGGTTTCGCGGAATAGCTATAGCTGCTGGCGTCTGGCTCGTACCACTGAATGTCGACCGTCAGAATGTCGTACCCGGCAGGCTTCAGCTCGCGCGCCATGATCGCCGCCTGTTCCAGCGTCTGCGCTTCGGTAATCGTGGTGGCGAAGCTGTTCCAGCTGTTCCAGCCCATCGGCGGGGTGGGGGCCAGCACTGCCTTTGCCTGTGGCGCGCGGGGATAGGCGGAGAGGTGTGGAGCGGCGCTTAACGACAGCGCGGCAGCCGCAGATCCGCCAAGGATGGTGCGACGGGAGATAACGGTCATTTCGAGGTTCCCCGGCACTGCGCGAACGCATTCATGTCGCACGTTGCACAGGGGCATGACGGCCGGGCGACGCGCCGCGACATTTCGCTGTGTACCACTGGCCTCTCCTATTTTTCAATTATCAGACAATAAGCGTGGCCAGCGCCCTGTCAACCAGGCCGCGATTGCGATTGCTGCGGCGCAGCGACGCTTTTCGGCGGTTTGCAAGAAGGACCGGCTTGCGCGGCTTCGAAATGTCCGACTATACCAGCGACGAAAACGACCTGCTTCAGACCGGTCGTCGTCCATGGGGAGGTTTAGCGCATGATCCGGTTCATTTTCGGCGGAGTCATCACGGCTGCGATGATATTTTCGACGGTTTCAATGGCCAGCGCCGCTACCGCCAAACGATCGACTTTCGGTACGCTGTCCGACGGCACCGAAATCGACGCGGTGACGCTGACCGGTGCCAATGGGGTAAGCGCGACGATCATTTCGTTCGGCGCGACGCTTCAGGCGTTCCGGGTGCCGGATCGTAACGGTAAGCTGGCCGATATCGAGCTGGGTTACGACAATCTGGCCGATTATGTCGCGCATCCCAATTATTGGGGCGCGACCGTCGGACGCTATGCCAATCGCATCGCGGGCGGCAAATTTACGCTCGACGGCAAGGCCTATCAGCTGCCGCTGAACGACAATGGCGTCAATTCGCTGCACGGCGGCCCCGGCGGCTGGGACCGGCTGCCATGGAAAGTGGTGTCGGTGACCGAGGGCGAGCGCGGCGCTTCGGTCAGGATGGAACTGGTCAGCGCTGCCGGCGATCAGGGGTATCCGGGAACGGTTCGCGCGACCGCGACCTATACGCTTGACGATCATGGCGATCTGACGATCGACTATGATGCGGTCACCGATGCGCCGACGATCATCAACATGACCAATCATGCCATTTTCAACCTTGCCGGGGAGGGGGATGAGCGCAACATTCTGCAACACCGCCTGACCATTCCGGCAAGCCGCTTCACGCCGGTCAACGCCAATCTTATCCCGACGGGCGAGCTGCGCGATGTTGCGGGAAGCGTGTTCGATTTCACCAAAGGCCGGGTGATTGCGGAGGGCATTCGCGACGGGCAGGATCAGCAGATCGTCTATGGCCGCGGCTATGACCATAATTTCGTGCTCGACGCCGGAACGACCGCAGAGCCCAAGCTGGCCGCGCGGCTGGAGGACCCGCAATCGGGCCGGGTGCTTGAAGTGCTGACCACCGAACCGGGCGTGCAGGTCTATACCGGCAATTTCCTCGACGGCACGTTTCTTGGCAAGTCGAAGCATGTCTATCGCATGGGCGACGGTATCGCGCTCGAACCGCAGCGCTTCCCCGATACGCCGAATCAGCCGAAATTCGGGTCGGCGGAGCTGATGCCGGGCAAGCCCTATCATCATCGCATGATCTTCCGCGTATCGACCACCGACTGAACGATGTCCGCGCCTATCGGGCGGCGCGACCCGTCCGATAGCCGCATGTGATGATGGTGCCGGAAGCCATGGTCATTTTTCGGTGAGCGCTGTCTCTGTATCGATCAGCGCCTGTCGGATCAGCGCTTCGGTCCGTTCGCGCGCCAATTTGCTGTCCGAATCCGCAATCGCTTCGAACAATTCCCGGTGACTGGGAATGGGATCGCGTGGATGGCGGGTGGTGTATTTGAAGAAGGTCGTCCAGCGAACGGCCGCCGCAATCGTGCTCGACAGGCTGGCCAGAAGCTCATTGCCTGTCGCCTCCAATATCGTGGTGTGGAATTGCTGATCGGCCGCCTGCCCCACTTCGCTGTTCAGGCCGTGCGTAGCCATCAGCTCGACCGAATGGCCCATGATCGATAGTTGCCGCGCGGTGCGCCCGGTAGCGGCAAGTTCCGCCGCAGCCGGTTCGACGATCATCCGCAGCTGAAACAGGCTGCGGACATATTGCAGCGGCGGCGAACCTTCAAACATCCAGCCCAGAAGTTCGGGATCGAGAAGATTCCATTCGCTGCGATTGCGAACGCGCGTGCCCGTCTTCGGACGGCTTTCGACCAGCCCCTTTCCGGCAAGGATGCGCAACGCTTCGCGCACCACGCTGCGCGATACGCCAAGCCGCTCGGCAAAGTCGACTTCACCCTGCAGCACCGTTCCGGGCGGATGCGCGCCCGTGACAATCGCAACGCCCAGCTCTTTTGAGACCTTTACATGCGAAGGCCTGTGCCGCGCCGTTCCAGCCAATCGATTATCCTTCAGATCGCTTCCCCTCATTCTGTACCTACGACCGAGGGGCGTGGGAAAAAAGGCGTTTTATCGGATCATCCCATGCCGTAGCGCATCCAACGAACCAAATGCCGCTATATATCTCAGACAATAGTGACCGGCGCTGTTCAGAACGTCCGCTTAGCATCCTGAACAATGCTGCATCTGTCCGCTCCCGGTCGATCTGGGATGCAGGCTTAGGGGCAATGACAGCGGCAGGTTTGGCAGCGGCCTTATCCCGCTCAGCTTGCTTGAGCAGAGAATGGGCCGTCTTGGTCATATCAGGAATAAGCGCCTTAGCCGCCTCCCGGTCCTTCAGACCTAGCGACTGCTTTATCTCCCGCTTGCCAGCCATGAAGGGGCGCAGATCCGCAGGTATTCCCATGCGGAAGTAGTAGACCCCGTTAGGAGCGCGATGGAGGCATGAACACATTGGCTGTCGTCCTCGTACCTTTGTACTGGACGCTCGTAAAAATCCTAGGATTTCCGCCAATGCCTAGGCTTTCTAAGCCTTAGGGGAAAATGGTGCCCAGAAGAGGACTCGAACCTCCACGGCCTTGCGACCGCCAGCACCTGAAGCTGGTGCGTCTACCAATTCCGCCATCTGGGCACGGGGTAGGGGGCGCGAACTAGGCGAGGTGTCGGGGCTTGTCAACGCCCTTTTCACTTTTCATCTCGCGCTTGCCGTTTGGCCGTGTAACGGGCATTTGCGGCAGTTGCGAAAGGAAGACGGTGATGATGAAGAACAAGCTGGTCACGCTGTTCGGCGGCGGCGGCTTTCTGGGCCGCTATGTCGTACAGGAATTGCTGCGTGCGGGCGCGCGCGTTCGAATCGCTGAGCGCGATCCGCGCGATGCCTGGTATCTGAAACCGCAGGGCGGGGTGGGGCAGACCCAGTTCGTCGCGGCCGATATCACCCGGCCCGATACGGTCGAGCGCGCGCTGACGGGTGCCGATGCCGTGGTCAATCTGGTCGGCATTCTGTCGGGTAATTTTGAAAAAGTGCATGTCGAGGGCGCGCGCAATGTCGCTGTTGCCGCGGCAAAGGCCGGTTGCGAATCGATGGTGCAGATTTCGGCGATCGGAGCCGATCCCGATTCGCCCTCGGCCTATGGCCGGTCCAAGGCAAAAGGCGAGCAGGCGGTGCGCGAGGCATTTCCGGGTGCCACCATCCTGCGTCCCTCGATCGTGTTCGGGCGCGAGGATGATTTCGTCAACCGCTTCGCCAATATGATCGTGTCGGCACCGATCGTGCCGGTGGTGCGGCCGCAGGTGCGGTTTCAGCCGGTCTATGTCGCCGATGTCGCGCAGGCAGTGCTCGCCGCTTTGTCCGACCCCAAAACGCATGGCGGCAAGACCTATGCGCTGGGCGGTCCCGATATCATGACCATGGGCGAGCTGATCCGCTGGATCGCGAAGACCATCGGGCGCGACAAGCCGATCATCGATCTTTCCGATTCGGTCGGTTCGCTGCTCGCGGCGATGCCGGGCACGCCGATCACCAGCGATCAGTGGAAGATGCTTCAGCGCGACAATGTCGTCGGCGACGAAGCGGGAATCGCTGCGCTGGGCGTGCATCCGGTGCCGATGGCGACGGTCGCGCCGGGCTGGCTGGTCCAGTATCGCCGCAACGGCCGGTTCAGCCGGCGCATCGGCAAACCGGCCTGATCCTCTCTCTCTGTCCTGACCCCAATCGCCGGGCATTACGGCAAGGAAGCACTGCGTGACCGAACTTCTCACCATCATCCTGCTCGGCATTGTCGAGGGGGTTACCGAATTCCTGCCGGTGTCGTCGACCGGGCATCTGATCCTCGCCGGACGGTTGTTCGGCTTTCATGGCGAGGGGCAGGGGACGTTCGACATCGTGATCCAGCTGGGGGCGATCCTGGCGGTGGTGGTGCTGTACTGGCGCCGCTTCTGGCATGTGCTGGAGGGGCTGCTGCGGGGCGATAAGGGGGCGATCGTCTTTACCCGCAACGTCGCATTGGGGTTTCTGCCCTCGGCGGTGATCGGCCTGTTCGTGTATAAGGGCGTGAAGGCGCTGCTCACCAGCCCGACGCTGGGGCCGGTCGTCGTGGCGATCGCGCTGATCGTCGGGGGTGTCATCATCCTGCTGGTCGAGAAATTCGTGAAGCATCCGCCGGAAGGCAGTGTCGAGACCATGACCTGGCGCACCGCTTTGGGAATCGGCGTGGTGCAGTGCCTTGCCATGATCCCGGGGGTCAGCCGGTCGGGCGCGACGATCATGGGCGCGCTGGGCCTTGGCACCGATCGCAAGACGGCGGCGGAGTTCAGCTTCTTCCTCGCCGTGCCGACGATGCTGGCGGCATCGGGTTATGACCTTCTGAAAAGCCATGAGGGTATCGGCGAGGGCGGCTGGACGGCGATCGGAATCGGTTTTGTCGTATCGTTCGTGGTCGCAATGCTCGTGATCCGTTGGTTCCTCAACATCGTCACCAGACACGGTTTTGCGCCGTTTGCATGGTATCGTATTGCTGCTGGAACTATCGCACTGATCCTGCTTGCAATTATATAGGACCGTATCGGACCTACTTATCTGAGGCGATCAGATAAAGATGACGCAGGCGAGATTGTCGGGGATTTTATAGGTAAGCATAGCTAACCCAAAGTCCGTTTTTTGCGTGACTCGCGCCCTTCGGGACTGTATGTGACCCGCAACCGAAGGGAATGGGAAACGCATATGGCCGACAATCCGATGCTGAAATTCGTAACGCGCGGGCAGGCCTATCCGGCCAAACGCCCCGCCGGTTCGCGCGCGTCGGACTTTGATGAGATTACTGAACGCTATGCGGTGGAGTCCGCTGAGGAGCAGTCAGCGCGCTGTTCGCAATGCGGCGTTCCCTATTGCTCGGTCCATTGCCCGCTGCACAATCACATCCCCGACTGGCTCCGCCTGACCGCCGAAGGGCGGTTGCAGGAGGCGTATGAGCTGTCCAACGCAACCTCGACCATGCCCGAAATCTGCGGTCGCATCTGTCCGCAGGACCGGTTGTGCGAGGGCAATTGCGTCATCGAATTTTCGGGCCATGGCGCGGTTACCATCGGATCGGTCGAGAAATTCATTACCGACACTGCCTGGGAAAAGGGCTGGGTCGAACCGCTGGTGCCGGGGCCGGAGCGTGGCCAGTCGGTTGGCGTGATCGGGGCGGGGCCGGCGGGTCTGACCGCCGCCGAATATATGCGCCGGCTGGGCTATGAGGTGCATGTTTATGACCGGCACGATCGGGCGGGCGGGCTGCTGACCTATGGCATTCCGGGGTTCAAGCTGGAAAAGCATGTCGTGATGCGCCGCGTCGACCGGTTAAAGGCGGGCGGCATCGTCTTCCACGAAAGCTTCGAGGTTGGCCGCGATGCCAGCCTCGCCGAACTGCGCAAGCGGCACGATGCGCTGCTGGTATCGACCGGCGTGTACAAGGCGCGCAATATCAAGGCACCGGGCGTCGGCAGTGCAGGCGTGGTCGAGGCGCTCGATTATCTGATCGCGTCGAACCGCAACGGGTTCGGCGACGATGTTCCCGAATATCGCGATGGCCGCCTGAACGCGAAGGACAAGAATGTCGTGGTCGTTGGCGGCGGCGATACCGCGATGGACTGTGTCCGCACGGCGATCCGTCAGGGCGCGAAGTCAGTGAAATGCCTCTATCGCCGTGACCGCGCGAATATGCCGGGTTCGCAGCGCGAGGTGGAAAATGCCGAGGATGAGGGCGTCGAATTTGTCTGGCTGTCCGCGCCGCAGGGGTTCGATTCCGCAGGCGAAGGCGAGCGCGTCTCGGCGGTGCGCGGAACGCGGATGCGTCTGGGCGCGCCCGATGCCAGCGGCCGCCGCGCGCCCGAGCCCGATCCGGGCAGCGAATTCACCATGGACGCCGATCTGGTGGTGAAGGCGCTTGGGTTTGAGGCGGAGGATCTGCCGACCATGTTCGGTGCGCCCGAACTGGGCGTTACCCGCTGGGGCACGCTGCGCGTCGATCATTCGACCATGATGACCAGTGTCGAGGGCGTGTTCGCCGCAGGCGATATTGTGCGCGGGGCAAGTCTGGTGGTGTGGGCGATCCGCGACGGGCGCGATGTGTCGGACAAGATGCACGCATGGCTGAAGCAAAAGGCGAAGGCGAAAACCAGCGCGATGGAGGCGGCATGATGAAGACGAAGATGGTGCTGGCGGTACTGACCATATTGGCGCCGCTTCCGCTGCAGGCGCGTCCCGTTGCGCCTGCCGCTGCGCAGGAGGCGACCGCGAAAGTCACGCCGGAGCGGCTGGCCGCAGCGAAGGCGCTGATGGATGAACTGATGCCGCCGGACCGCCGCGATGCGATGATGGACGGTATGTTGCGGCCGATGATGGCCAATATCCAGCAGGGGCTGCTCAGCAATCCGCAAATGGCCGAGAAGCTGGAATCAGTCCCGCAGGCACGGTCGATCCTGCAGGCGTTTCTGAAAGAGCAGACCGAGAGCATGATGGCGCTGATGCGCAAGAATATGCCCGGTATGATCGACGCCATGGCGCACGCCTATGCGCGGCGGTTCGATACGCAGCAGTTGGGCGAGCTTCAGGCGTTTTTCGCCACCCCCACGGGGCGGGCCTATATGGAACAGTCGATGCAGGTGATGAGCGATCCCGACGTCGCCGCATGGCAGCGCAGCCTGATGCAGCAGTCGATGGAAAAGGCGCAGAAAGATGCGCAGGCGCTGGCCGAGAAGCTTGAGGCCGCCGCAAAGAACAAAGGCAACGGCCAATGAACGAAGCAGAACGCAATCGCCTTGCCCGTGAGGGCATGTACCGCCCCGAATTCGAAAGCGATGCGTGCGGCGTCGGGCTGGTCGCAGCGACCGACGGACGCTCGTCGCGCCGGGTAGTCGCCTCTGCGATCGATGCGTTGCGCGCGGTCTGGCATCGCGGCGCGGTCGATGCCGACGGCAAGACCGGCGACGGGGCAGGCATCCATGTCGACCTGCCGCACCGCTTCTTCGACGATGCGATCGACCAGTCGGGGCACAAGGTGCTGCCCAACCGGCTGGCCGTGGGGATGATCTTCCTGCCGCGCACTGACCTGAATGCGCAGGAAAGCTGCCGCACGATCGTCGAAAGCGAGCTGATCAACGCTGGCTATACCATCTATGGCTGGCGTCAGGTGCCGGTCGATGTGAGCGTGATCGGTCGCAAGGCGCAGGAAACGCGGCCTGAGATCGAACAGATCATGGTCGCCGGGCCGATGCCCGAGGATCAGGATGCGGCCGAGTTCGAAAAGGAACTCTATCTCGTCCGCCGGCGCATCGAAAAGCGCGTGATCGAATCGCAGGTACAGGGTTTCTATATCTGCTCGCTATCCTGTCGTTCGATCATCTATAAGGGCCTGTTCCTCGCCGAAAGCCTGTCGGATTTCTATCCCGACCTCAACGATTCGCGCTTCGAAAGCCGCGTCGCGATCTTTCACCAGCGCTATTCGACCAACACTTTTCCGCAATGGTGGCTGGCCCAGCCGTTCCGCTGCCTCGCCCATAATGGCGAGGTGAACACGATCCGCGGCAACAAGAACTGGATGAAGAGCCACGAGATCAAGATGGCCAGCCTCGCCTTCGGCGAGCATTCGGAGGATATCAAGCCGGTGATCCCGGCGGGCGCAAGCGACACCGCTGCGCTGGACGCCGTGTTCGAAGCGATCTGCCGCTCGGGCAAGGACGCGCCGACGACCAAGCTGATGCTGATCCCCGAAGCATGGGGCATGAACGACGATATGCCCGAGGCGCATCGCTCGCTCTATACCTATCTCGCCAGCGTGATGGAGCCGTGGGACGGCCCCGCCGCGCTTGCCATGACCGACGGCCGCTGGGCGGTGGCGGGGATGGACCGCAACGCGCTTCGCCCGCTTCGCTATACCCGCACCAATGACGGGCTGCTGATCGTCGGATCGGAAACCGGCATGGTCGTGGTTCCCGAGGCGCAGGTCGCCGAAAAGGGGCGGCTGGGCCCGGGTCAGATGATCGCGGTCGATCTGGACGAGGGCGCGGTGTTCCATGATCGCGAGATCAAGGACCGGATCGCGGGCGAGCGCGACTATGCCGCGATGATCGCCGAGTTCCTGACGGTCGACGATCTGCCGCCCGCGCCCGGCTATGCGACCGTTCGGTTCGACCGGGCCGACCTTGTCCGGCGACAGGTCGCGGCCGGGCAGACGCTGGAGGACATGGAGCTGATCCTGTCCCCGATGGTCGAGGATGCGAAGGAAGCGATCGGGTCGATGGGCGACGATACGCCGCTCGCCGTGATTTCGGACAAGCCGCGCCTAATCAGTCAGTTCTTCCGCCAGAATTTCTCGCAGGTGACGAACCCGCCGATCGACAGTCTGCGCGAACGCCATGTGATGAGCCTGAAGACGCGCTTCGGCAATCTTGCCAATATCCTCGAATCCGAAGCGCGTCCGGGCAAGGTGCTGGTGCTCGATTCGCCCGTGCTCACCGGTGCCGAATGGGTGCGGCTGAAAGCGCATTTCGAGGGGCAGGCGGCCGAAATCGACTGCACGTTCGACGCGCAGGGCGGGTCCGATGCGCTGCGCACCGCGATCCAGCGCATCCGCAGCGCCGCCGAACAGGCGGTGCGCGAGGGGCGCAGCGAGCTGTTCCTCACCGATGAACATATCGGCAGCGACCGGGTGGCGATTCCCGGCGTGCTGGCGGCAGCGGCGGTGCATACGCATCTCGTCCGCCGGGGGCTGCGCTCCTATGCCAGCGTCAATGTCCGCACCGCCGAATGCCTCGACACCCATTATTATGCAGTGCTGATCGGCGTCGGCGCGACCACGGTGAACGCCTATCTGGCCGAAGCGGCGATCGTCGACCGGCATGAGCGCGGCCTGTTCGGCGACATTGCGCTGGAGGAATGTTTCGAACGCCATCGCACCGCGATCAACGAAGGGCTGCTGAAAATCATGTCGAAAATGGGGATCGCAGTGATCTCCAGCTATCGCGGCGGCTATAATTTCGAAGCCGTGGGCCTTTCCCGCGCGATGGTCGACGATCTGTTCCCCGGCATGCCCGCGAAGATTTCGGGCGAGGGCTATGCCTCGCTCTATGTCAATGCGACCGACCGGCACGAAGCGGCGTTCGATCAGGCGGTGGTGACGCTGCCCATCGGCGGCTTTTACCGCCAGCGCGACGGGGGCGAGGCGCATGCCTATTCGGCGCAGCTGATGCATTTGCTTCAGACCGCAGTCGGCACCGACAGCTATTCGAGCTATTTGCAGTTTTCACGCGGCGTGCGCGACCTGCCGCCCGTCTATCTGCGCGATCTGATGGAATTCAATTACCCGGCGGAGGGGATCGCCATCGATCAGGTCGAAGCGATCACCGCGATCCGCAAGCGCTTCGTGACACCGGGGATGAGCCTTGGCGCGCTGTCGCCCGAAGCGCATGAAACGCTAGCCATTGCAATGAACCGGATCGGTGCGAAAGCCGTGTCGGGTGAGGGCGGCGAGGATAAGAGCCGCTACACGCCGTATGAAAATGGCGACAATGCCAATTCGGTGATCAAGCAGATTGCGAGCGGACGCTTCGGCGTGACCGCCGAATATCTCAACGCCTGCGAAGAGATCGAGATCAAGGTGGCGCAGGGCGCAAAGCCCGGCGAGGGCGGTCAGCTTCCCGGCTTCAAGGTGACCGAATTCATCGCCAAGCTGCGCCATGCCACGCCCGGCGTGACGCTGATTTCGCCGCCGCCGCACCACGACATCTATTCGATCGAGGATCTGGCGCAGCTCATCTATGACCTGAAACAGATCAATCCGAAGGCGCGGGTGTGCGTCAAGCTGGTGTCGAGCGCAGGCATCGGCACGGTCGCGGCCGGCGTTGCCAAGGCGCATGCCGATGTCATTCTGATCTCCGGCAATACCGGCGGCACGGGCGCAAGCCCGCAGACCAGCATCAAATATGCAGGCACTCCGTGGGAAATGGGGCTGTCCGAAGTCAATCAGACGCTCACCCTCAACAATCTGCGCGGGCGGGTGCGGCTGCGCACCGATGGCGGGCTGAAGACCGGGCGCGATATCGTGATCGCGGCAATTCTGGGGGCGGAAGAGTTCGGCATCGGTACGCTCAGCCTTGTCGCGATGGGCTGCATCATGGTGCGGCAATGCCATTCGAACACCTGCCCGGTCGGCGTGTGCGTTCAGGATGAGCGGCTGCGCGCCAAATTCACCGGCACGCCCGAAAAGGTCATCAACCTGATGACCTTCATCGCCGAAGAGGTTCGTGAAATCCTTGCCCGGCTGGGCTGCAAGAGCCTCGATGAGGTGATCGGTCGCACCGAATTGCTGCGTCAGGTCAGCCGCGGGGCCGAGCATCTCGATGATCTCGACCTCAACCCCATCCTCGCCAAGGTCGATGCGGATGAGAGCGAGCGGCGCTTCAGCCTGAACACCTTCCGTAACGACGTGCCCGACAGCCTCGATGCGCAGATGATCGCTGATGCGGCGATGGTGTTCGATCGCGGCGAAAAGATGCAGCTCACTTATACGGTGCGCAACACGCATCGCGCGGTCGGCACGCGCCTGTCGAGCGAAGTGACGCGCAAATTCGGCATGAACAAGCTTGCCGACGACCATGTCCATGTCCGCCTTCGCGGGAGCGCAGGCCAGTCGCTGGGCGCGTTCCTGTGCAAGGGGATCACGCTCGAAGTATTCGGCGATGCCAACGACTATGTCGGCAAGGGGCTTTCGGGCGGCAAGATCGTCGTTCGCCCGATGGTGTCCAGCCCGCTCGCGTCGAACGAAAATACGATCATCGGCAATACCGTGCTTTATGGCGCGACCTCGGGCCGGTTGTTCGCGGCGGGCCATGCGGGCGAACGCTTCGCGGTGCGCAATTCGGGCGCGCATGTCGTGGTCGAAGGCTGCGGAGCCAATGGCTGCGAATATATGACCGGCGGCTATGCGGTGGTGCTGGGCCCGGTGGGTGCCAATTTCGGTGCCGGTATGACGGGCGGCATGGCATTCATCTATGACGCGGACGGATCGTTCGAACGCCGCGCCAATGGCGGATCGATCGTGTGGCAGCGGCTCAGCTCGCTCCACTGGGAATCGGTGCTCAAAAATCTTGTCACTGACCATGCAAAGGCGACCGACAGCAAATGGTCGGCGGGGCTGCTGGAGGACTGGGATCGGATCAGGGACCGGTTCTGGCAGGTGGTGCCGAAGGAAATGCTGACCCGGCTCGACCACCCGCTCGACGAGAGCGAAGCGGTCGTCGCGGCGGAATGATGCGATTCGCGGTGGAAGGCGCGCTCTGACGCCTTCCACCGCGCCGCACGGCCCGCTAAGACCGGCGGACCATGTGGCTGCTCTATCAATTCCCGCTATGCCCCTTTTCGCGCAAGGTCCGCCTTTTGCTCGGCGAAAAGGGCGTTCCTTATGAACCTGTGCGCGAATCGCCGTGGAAGCGGCGCGATGAATTTCTCGATATGAACCCTGCCGGGCAGACGCCGGTTATGGTGCATTCGGAGCGCGGCCCGCTGCGCCCGCTGATCGATTCGATAGCGATCTGCGAATATTTCGAGGAAACGGTCGATAAATCCGCGATGATCAGCGGTACCGCCGCCGATCGCGCTGAAATCCGCCGTCTCGTCACCTGGTTCGACACGCAATTCTTCCGCGACATTACCGGCCCGTTGCTCTTTGAACGGATGGAAAAGCGGCTCGTCCATAAAATGGCACCCGATTCGAAGGCGCTGCGCGAAGCGATGAAGGCGGTCGTCGCGCATCTCGATTATATCGACTATCTGCTCGACAACCGGTCATGGCTCGGCGGATCGACGATGAGCCTTGCCGATCTGGCGGCCGCTGCGCAGATTTCGGTCGCCGATTATCTGGGCGGAATCGACTGGAAGAGCCACGGTCAGGCCAAACGCTGGTATATCGGCATGAAAAGCCGTCCCAGCTTTCGCCCGCTGCTTGCCGAGCGGATGGAAATAATCAATCCGCCCGCGGATTATGAGAAGCTGGACCTGTAACCGCAACCGGGAGCGCCGATTATGCTCGAACATCTTCCGCGCTGGCTGGGGCAGGCGATGAGCGGGCTTCGCGCCGGTGCCGACAAGCTGGTGATCGCCCGGCCCGACCTTGGCAGTTTCGAGGCGATTCGTCTTGCCAGCCCCGCCTTTGCCAACGGGGCACGGCTTCCCGAACGGTTTACCGAGGATGGTGAGGGAGTATCGCCGCCGCTTTTCTGGACCGGCGTTCCGGAAGGAACGAAGCATCTCGCGCTGATCGTCGAGGATGCCGATGCGCCTGCGCCCCGGCCGCTGGTCCATGCGGTGGTGTGGGACCTTCCGCCCGAGGATGGCGAGCTGAAGGAAGGCGAAATCCGCGCCGATCGCGAGCGCGAGGAGCCGAGAGGTGATGTCGGGCGCAACAGCTATTTCGGCGAAGGCTGGCTGCCGCCCGATCCGCCGACCGGACATGGCGTCCACACCTATGCCTTTCAGATATTCGCGCTGTCCGAATGCGACGATCCGGGGGCCAATCCGGGGCGCTCGGCGGTCGTGAAGGCGATGCAGGATAAGGTGCTGGCTGCCGGACTGCTCACCGGCACCTATTCGCGCGGGGAAGCAGCGCCTGCGGGCACGGTGAAGGTCGGCCGCGTCGGACTGGCGCGGGGGTGATGCGGTTCCCGATTGGCTGATGGCCGAGCAGGGGCGCGATCGTCGCTGCCATAAGGCAGGACTGACCGCGCCGGTGCTTGCGCTCAGGCGTTGATGACCGTCCCGCCATTGGGGTGGAGCACTTGCCCCGCCATATAGCTTGCATCCTCACAGGCGAGGAACAGGAAGCTCGGCGCGACTTCATTGGGCTGGCCCGGGCGGCCCATCGGCGTGCCTTCGCCGAAATGTTCGAGCTTCTCCTTCGTCGCCCCGCCCGAGGGGTTGAGCGGCGTCCAGATCGGCCCCGGCGCGACGGCGTTCACCCGGATGCCGTCTTCGATCAGATTTTGCGACAGGCTGCGCGTAAAGGCAGTGATCGCGCCCTTGGTAGAGGAATAATCGAGCAGTTCGGGCGAGCCTTTATACATGGTCACTGAGGTGCAGTTCACGATCGCCGCGCCTTGTTTCAGGTGCGGGCGCACTGCTTGCACCATGAAGAACATCGAGAAGATGTTGGTCTGGAACGTGCGGCGAAGCTGCTCTTCGGTAATGTCGGTGATTTCCGGGTCGGGGTGCTGCTCGCCTGCATTGTTGACGAGGATGTCGATCTTCCCGAACTCGGCAACCGTCTTGTCAGCGACCGATTTACAGAAATCTTCCTCGCCCAGATCGCCGCGCAGCGTGATCGCCTTGCGACCTTCTTTGCGGACGATCTCTGCCGTCTTCTCCGCATCGCGATCCTCGGACAGATAGACGATGGCGATATCGGCGCCTTCGCGGGCATAGAGCGCCGCGACTGCCCGGCCGATGCCGCTATCGGCGCCGGTAACGATCGCTACCTTGCCTTTCAGTCGCCCGGAGCCGGGATAGCGCGGCTCCCAGTCGGGCTTGGGATCGAGCGTGCGCTCCTCGCCGGGAAGCCCGTCTTCATGAATCCGGTCGATGGTGTCGGGATCGCTCATCGTCATTCTCCTGTCAGGCGTGGAATGACGGTCGAACCGCATGGGCAGAAGCGAAGTTCCGATGTTAACTCAGATGGTTGGGCCGGGAGGGGCGAGCCGCCCCGGCGCGGCGGCAACTGGTGCCCCGCAGGGCAGGGCCTTTCAGATCAGGCCCTGTCCCTGGGTGGCGCTCGCGATGATGAGCATTGCGGTGAGCGCGAACGACATCGCGCCGATGGCAAAAGAGCGTAGCATGGTCATGTTTCCCTGAGATGGGGGGCTGGCGCCCGATCGCGGTCAGGCGATCGGGAAAACCGGCGTGGCGGCAATCACGAAAAGCATCGTCACGCCGAGTGCGCCGACGAAAGCGGTGACATTGCGCTGAAGGCTCGAAATCTGCGTGTTCATGGTTTTAACTCCCTGATGGTGCGGCTGATCGGGACTGTCCCGGTGCCGATGCCGACTGCTGTGCAGGGAGTGTGCCAGAATCGCGAAAGCCCGGATTTCAGGGCTTTGGCCGCGCAGGCGACAAGAAGAACGGTGTATTTTGCTATGGCATGATAGCAAAATTTGCTGATCGTTAGAATTTATTCCGAAACGGTGCGGTTTCGGCCCTCATTTTTCGCGCGGTATAAAAGCGCGTCGGCGCGACGATAGACTTCGGCAAGATCCTCGCCCAGTCGTGTCCCCGTAACCCCGGAGGAAAAAGACAGCGCGCCAAGCGGCATATCGTTTTCGCGCAAACGGTAATTTTTGGATGCAACCGCCTCGCGCGCGCGCTCCATCGTCATGAGCGCCTGTTTGCGACCGACATTGGTCATCATGACCGCAAATTCTTCCCCACCGAACCGCGCGACCAGATGCCCGTCGCATTGGGTACGCAAGGTTCCCGCGATAGCTTTGAGCACGCGATCGCCGACGACATGGCCGAACCGGTCATTGACCGATTTGAAATGGTCGATGTCGCAAATCGCGATCCAGGGCATGCCCCCCGCCGCGACATGTTCGCGATAGGCATCCTCGAACGCCCGGCGATTGGGCAGGCCGGTCAGCGGGTCGCGTCGGGCGTCATCGCGCGCCTCCTCCAGCTGCAGGCGCAATTCGCTCGCTTCGCGCGTCACCTTTTCCAGTCGCGTCTCGGCCTGCTGCACATTCTCCATCATGGCGGTGGTGATGCGGATCAGCCCTTCAAGCGTGTTCGGAACGCCCTTGTCGTGATTGTCGCGCAGCGCGTCTGCGCTTGCCTGAAGATCGCGGCCGAAACCGGCGGTGTCGGCGCGGATCGTGCGCATGATTTCTTCCAGCCGCTCAAGCTGATTATGCGTGCGTGAGACCAGCCCGTGCGCCTTGCGTTCGCTCTCTCCGGCGCCGCCGCCCAGTTTTTCGATATCGTTCAGAGTCAGCTTGGCGCCTACCTGCACCAGTTCGGCCACAGTGCGGGCAAGCGGACTTTCGGGATTCGAGAGAAGGTGGTGAACAAAGGCATAGTTGGTCGGGCTGGGGTCCAGCCTGTGTTCGGTCAGGAATTCGCCGATCTTATGGAACAAACGGTCGCTCCGTCGCGATTTGAAATGATGGTCATTCTTATATAGCGCGAACATCCTTCAAATATCCCTAAGCGCAGTTGCAAGCCCCGGTTCTCCGGAACAAATGGTGCGTGCCGATAAGGGTTAGAACGAAACTGCTAACAACGCGTATCGCTCTTCACCATATTTCGTAAAGAATTTCGCCGGCATGCGACACGGACGGTCATTGCGTCGGGTCGGTCGGCCTGCCGGACATCAATGTGCGATCTTGTCCAGCGCGGCAAGCGTGTTGGTGATATGCGCAGCAGGCTGCATCGAGGAGAAGCTGTAGACGATCTTTCCGTTCCTGCCGATTACATAGCTCGTCCGGTCGGTATAGCCCGTATTCTGCCCCTTCATCGCGACATCATAGGCTTGTACGATTTCCGGGCCGGCAGCAGCGACCGGAAATTTTCCCGCGCAATGTTTTGCCGAAAATGCGATCAGCCGGTCCGTATTGCCTGCTGTCATGCCGATGACGCTCGCGCCCTTCGCTTTGAACTTGTCGATCGACTGGGCAAAGGCGGCGGCTTCGGCGTTGCATCCGGACGTGAATGCGGCGGGGAAGAAATAGAGCACGACCGGCCCTTTCTTCAGCGCGGCTGCAAGATCGACCGTGATCGGTTTGCCCGCCATCGCGCCCTTCGCGACAAATTCCGGCGCCCTTGTCCCTTCGCGCAGTTGCGCGGAAGCGGGGGCTGCGATCGCCAGGGCGATCATCGGAGCGAGCAGAAACGGGCGCATTGCGTTCATCCTTTCATCAGCGCGTAAAGGCGATGCCGATGCGCGCATGGGAATCATTCCGGTCATAATCGTTCAGCGACTCACCATAGCCGCTATAGGCCTGCCCGAATATATACACGCCGACCGAACCGTCGATCCGGGTGAGGGGGTAGGAGATAAAGGCTTCGCCCGCTGCCTTCCCCGTGCCGGGATTGCCGGTCAGCCGTCCGGAAACCTTGATGCCGTCGGTTTCCCCGACCGTCAGGCGAAGCGCGGTATAGCCCGCATAGCGCCGGATCGGTTGGCGCGGATATTCGGTCGAGAAGAAGAACCATGCCTCGGGCGCGACCTCGGCATACCAGCGGTCCGAAAGATCGAACCGTTTCGCGCCGCGCAGGAAAATCTTGTTCATGTCGACCGAATTATCGGGATCGCCCCCGTTCGAATCATGATGATAGCCCGCCGCGATTGCCAGGCTCGCATCGGGTCTGATCTCATAATAGATTTCGGGGCTGTAAATGGTGCTGGTGAACGGTGCCGATTCCTGATCGGTCGCCCAGAACATGGTCTGGGTATAGGCAAAGCGCAGCCCGTCCAATATGCCTGCTCCCTCGAACGGGCGAAGGGCGAGGCTGAACTGCAGCTTGGTGCCCGCATCGCCCGCTCCCATCACGCCATAGACCGGATCATGCGGTTCGAGGCGTGAGGTCAATCCCGAATGGCTTCCGGTCGAGGTCATGACGCCGCGTTCGACCGTCGGGGGCGGGGCAGGCGTATCGGATGAAGCCAGCGTCGGGGAGGCCGGCTGGTCGGGCGAGACCAGATGATAGCGCACCCGTACGAACCGCCCCGCAGCGACAGTTTTCGCGGCTTCATCCGGGGCGCTGAGAATCAGTGTCGTGCCGTCGTGCGCAGTCACTGCGATCCGGTCGGGCAGAGCAAGCGGGCTGGCCGTATCGCTTTCGTTGAACACGAACACATCGACGCCGTCGCGCGCCTCACGGGCATCGGCGGGCTGTTCCGGCACGACATGGCTTTGCTGTCCATGCGCGGCTGTCGCGCCAAAGAGCGACAGGGCGGCGAACAAGGTCCCGCTGCGCGAATAAGAATGGCGATTCATGGGACAAGGCCCTCCGCTGTTGATGATTGCCTGCTAGCGATCCGCGCCGCTGCCCGCTAGGCATTGTGCCATGGTATTCACGACTTCCGATATCGAACTTGCCGGGCGGCTGGCAGATGCAGCGGGCAAGGCGATCCGCCCCTTTTTTCGTGCCGAGCACGGCCTTGAAATGAAAGGCGACGATTCGCCGGTGACAAAGGCGGATCGGGCGGGCGAGGCGGCCATGCGCAGCCTGATCGTCGCCGAACGCCCGATGGACGCGATTATCGGCGAGGAAGAGGAAACGCGCGAGGGCAGCAGCGGGCGGACCTGGGTGCTCGACCCGATCGACGGCACCCGCGCCTTTATCGCCGGGCGGCCGATCTTCGGCACATTGATCGCGCTGCTCGACAATGGCTGGCCGGTGCTGGGCGTGATCGACCAGCCGATCCTCGGCGAACGCTGGATCGGCGCGACCGGGTTTCAGACGATGCTGAACGGCAAGCCTGCGCGCACCCGTCGCTGCCGCGAGCTGAACGAAGCGCTGCTCGCCACCACCTCGCCCGCTTTGTTCGATGACGATCAGCTGCACGCCTTCGAACATCTCGATTCGGCGGTGCGCAGTACGGTGCTGGGCGGCGATTGCTATAATTATGGCTGTGTCGCCTCAGGGCATCTCGATATCGTGGTCGAGGCGCAGTTGAAACTGCACGATTTCGCCGCGCTGATCCCGGTGGTCGAGGGCGCGGGCGGGCGGATGTGCGACTGGCAGGGCGATCCGCTGCACGCCGACAGCGCAGGCGAGGTCATCGCTGCGGGCGATTCCGCACGGATCGACGATATTCTGGAGGCGCTGGCCTGTCGCGGGCATTGACCGGCGCACTGGGAACTGCCGTTCAGCGCCTCTTGCGGGTACGCGCGTGAAAATCGGGCGGCTTGTCGGCGATCCAGCGCAGGAAACGGGCAATCTCGGGAACGATGCGCACTGCCGCCAGCCCCTGATGGCTGCCCGCCAGTTCGGCATTGGTCAGCGCCGCATGGATGGTACGATGGCAGATCGGATGTACCGCAACGGTCTCCCGCCCGCCCCGGCTTTTCGGCACGATATGATGTTGTTCGATCCGTTTGCCCAGCGGACGGCCGCACAATGCGCAGCATTGTGGTTCGTCGCTCGCCGATCCGGCCAGCCGCTCGCCCGCTTCGACGGCGAGCTTGCGACGCACGCGTCCGCTCATCCGATTCCCGGCGATGCAAACGGACAGGAGCGGCGAGCGGCGGTAACAGACATGGTTCGCATCCGGATCGGTTTCGACAAGGCGACGGGCGCGGGGAAATCAAGGTATCGACCGCTCTGTTAGCGATGTTTAGCATTTATTCGCTAATTTCTGCGAGCTTTCCGGCTGTGCCGATCTTCGCCCTGCTCATAAATAATCGCGACCCGTGATGATCCGTCTGTTCCGACATTCCCTGCCCACCGCCGTATTGCTGCTCGGTCTGCTTGATCTGCTGGCGCTGATTGCGGCGGCGGAGGCAGGATGGGTGGTGCGTGCGCATCAGATCGGCATGGCGGTATCGCCGCTGGCCGATCGCTGGCCGCAACTGGTGGGGTTCGCTTTTTGCCTTCAGATCGCGATGATCGCGGTCGGCGTATATGGCGCCGATGCGTTGCAATCGCTGCGCTTTGCGGCGCTCAGACTGCTGGTCGCGGTGGGGCTGGGCACGGTGTTGCTGTCGCTGCTCTATTTCCTGTTTCCGATAACAGCATTCTGGCGATCCAATCTGCTGTACGCGATCGCGCTGGCGATTCTGCTGCTGCTCGCGCTTCGGGTCGCGCTGGGCAAAGCGCTGGGTAGCGAGACGTTCAAACGGCGTATCGTGGTGATGGGCGCCGGCCAGCGCGCTCAGCGGATCAAGGCGCTGGCGCAGGCGCCCGGCTCGGGCTTCGTCGTCGTCAGCTATATTGCGATGGAGGGGGCGAGCCGGAACATTGCCGAGGCGATCGGTCGTGAGGCGATTCATAACCTTTCCGACTTCGTCGTGATGCTGAACGCGAGCGAAGTGGTGCTTGCGCTGGAAGAGCGGCGCAATGCGCTGCCGCTCAAGGATTTGCTGCGAGTCAAAACGACCGGGGTTTATGTCAGTGAGTTTTCGACGTTCATGGAACGTGAAACCGGGCGGCTCGATCTGGAAACGGTCAATCCCAGCTGGCTGATCTTCTCCGACGGATTTTCCTCGGGCCGGATGCTTTCCGCAGTGTCGAAGCGCCTTTTCGATATCCTGGCGAGCGCGACATTGCTGGTACTCACGCTGCCGCTGATCCTGATCATTGCCCTTCTGATAAAGATCGACAGCCGCGGCCCCGTTTTTTACCGCCAGCGGCGCGTGGGGCTCTATTCGGTGGGATTCGACATCATCAAGCTGCGTTCGATGCGCGTCGATGCCGAACTGCCCGGAAACGCCGTATGGGCCGAAAAGAACGATCCGCGCATCACCCGGGTCGGCCGCCTGATCCGCAAATTGCGGATCGACGAACTTCCCCAGTGCTGGAGCGTGCTGAAGGGCGAAATGAGCTTTGTCGGCCCGCGTCCCGAACGGCCCCAATTCGTCGAGGATCTTGAAGAAAATCTGCGCTATTATGCCGAACGGCACATGGTGAAGCCGGGGATTACCGGCTGGGCGCAGATCAATTATCCTTATGGTGCATCGATCGAGGATGCGCGGCACAAGCTGGAATATGATCTTTATTACGCGAAGAACTATTCGCCGTTTCTGGACCTGCTGATCCTTTTGCAGACGATTCGCGTGATCCTCTGGCCGGCCGGTGCCAGATGATCGAAGCGTCGATCCTCGCGACCCACGCTTTCGCCGCCCTGCTTTTCGTTCTGCTGGCGCTGTCGACCGTCGGCGGCGATTCGCGGGCGGCAACCCGGATCGGCTTTTGCATCGCATTCGCCGCGAGCGCGCTATGGGCGCTCAGCGTGGCGGGCATCGGCGAGGATCAGTCGGCCGCGCTGCTGGCTGAGGGCGCTCGCAACGTCACATGGGTCGCTGCGCTGTATCTCCTCTGCGGCAGCCATCATCGCCGCCGTGCGGGCCCGGCACTGGCGGTGGTGTATAGCGTCGTCGCCGGGGTGATCGTCATGGATTGCCTGCTGGTCATCGCAGCTGATTCGGTTGGGATCGCGACGGATCAGGCGGCGTCGATCCTTTCGCTGGCGCTGCTTTTGCGGATGATGGCGACACTTGCCGCGCTGGTTCTGCTCCATGCGGTATATGAAGCAGCGTCCCCGGCGGAGCGGGTGAAGCTCGTCGCGCTCGCCCTGCTTTGGGGTGGGGACTGCCTGCTTTTCGCGTTCGTGTATCTCAGCGGCAGCTGGACCGCTCCGGCGGTATTGCTGCGCGGTGTCTTTGCGGTCGGTGCCGGGCTGCTCTTCCTGCTGTCGTTGCACCGTCGCACCGGCTGGGGGGTGAAGGTATCGCGGACCTTTGCCTATCAATCGCTGTCGGTCGCGGCGATCATCGCCTATTTCATCGTCGTCGCGGTGTCGACCAGCGCGATTGCCGCCATCGGCGGCAACCATGTGCGGATGTGGCAGACCGCGTTCGTCTTCGGCTCGACTGCGGCGATGCTGACGCTGACCGCCTCGCCCTGGCTGCGCGCCTGGACGCGGGTGAAGCTTGCCAAGCATCTCTTTCGCCACCGTTATGATTATCGCGCCGAATGGATGCGCTTCACCGATACGCTGGGCAGGGCGGGGGGCGAGACCGCGCTTGAGAACCGGCTGGTAAAGGCGATTGCCGATCTGGTCGAATCGCCCGCCGGATTGCTGCTGTTGCCGGAAGGCGAAGCGCTGCGCCGGGACGGCAGCTGGAACTGGGAAGATGAAGCGCTTGCCGGCGACGACGCGTTCAGCACACGCCTCGCCCGGCATCTGGCGACGAGCGGGCGGATCATCGAGATCGACCGGATCCGGCAGGGCGAGGATCGCTGCGACGCCATCGCGGTGCCCGAAGCAATTACCGACCTGCCGAATGCCTGGGTGATCGTGCCGTTGCTGCATTTCGATCAGCTTGTCGGCGCGATCCTGCTTGCGCGTCCCCCGCTGGGCCGGGCGCTCGACTGGGAGGATTTCGACCTGCTGAAGGTCGCGGGTCGGCAGGCGGCGAGCTATCTCGCCAACGCGCGCGCCACGGCGGCGCTGATGGAAGCGCAGCGGTTCGACGAGTTCAACCGGCGCTTCGCCTTCATCCTGCACGACATTAAAAATCTGGTCAGCCAGATGAGCCTTGTGGCGCGCAACGCCGAGCGCCACGGCGATAATCCCGAATTTCGCGCCGACATGGTCGCCACGGTGAAAGAGGCGGCGAACCGGATGACCTATCTGATCCAGCGCCTGTCGCAGCGCACGGTCCGCGCGCAGACCATCGAACCGGTCGATATCGGCGACATCGCAACGCAGGTATCGCGCGTCGCCGGCCCCGATCATCCGGTCACCGTTTCGGGGGGAGAGGGCATGCTGGTCCATGCCGATGCCGCCGCGCTGCGCCAGATTCTCGAGCATCTTGTCGGCAATGCCGCAGATGCCAGTGCGTCGGGCGAGCCGATCGATATCGCTGTGTCGCAAGACGGGGATCGCGTGGCGATCGACGTGACCGATCGGGGTTGCGGCATGAGCGCAGCCTTCATTCGCGACTCGCTGTTCAAACCCTTTGTTTCCACCAAAGCGGGCGGGTTCGGCATCGGAGCGTATGAAGCACGCGAACTGGCGAGCGCGATGGGCGGCGCGCTGGCGGTCGAAAGCCGTGAGGGTGAGGGGACGCGCATGCGTATCCTGCTTTGCCCCGCGACAGGCCGGGCAGAGGCGGCATGACCGATACGCGGACCTTGCTGATCGTCGAGGACGATGCCGGGCTGCAACGCCAGCTGCGCTGGGCCTATGAAGGCTATGCGATCGTCACCGCTTCGGACCGGCAAAGCGCGATAGCGCAGCTTCGCGCCGAAATGCCGCAGGTGGTGACGCTCGATCTCGGCCTGCCGCCCGATCCCGACGGGGCGAGCGAGGGGTTCGCCACGCTGGAAGCAATTCGCAGCCTGTCGCCCGAAACCCGCGTGATCGTCGTCACCGGCCATGGCGAACGCGACAGCGCGCTGCGCGCAATTGCCAGCGGAGCATGGGATTTCTATCAAAAGCCGATCGATATCGACACGCTGGGCATCATCGTCGAGCGCGCCTTCCATGTTCACGCGATCGAGGCGGAGAATCGCCGCCTCGCCGCGCGGGTCGGGGCTGGCGACGCGCCGGGCGGTATCATCACCGCCGCCCCCGAAATGCTGAAAGTCACGCGCACGATCGAGCGGGTGGCGGGTGCCGATGTGTCGGTGATGCTGCTCGGCGCCAGCGGGACGGGCAAGGAATTGCTGGCGCGCGGGCTGCACGACGCCAGCGGGCGCGACGGTGCGTTCGTCGCGATCAACTGCGCCGCGATTCCCGAAACGCTGCTCGAAAGCGAATTGTTCGGGCATGAAAAAGGGGCGTTTACCGGGGCAGTGAAAACCACTGCGGGAAAGATCGAGATGGCGCATGGCGGCACGCTGTTCCTCGACGAAATCGGCGATGTGCCGCTCCCGCTTCAGGTGAAATTGCTGCGTTTCCTGCAGGAGCGGGTGATCGAACGGGTTGGCGGGCGAAAGGCGATTCCGGTCGATACGCGCATCGTCTGCGCGACGCATCAGGACGTCGATGCGATGGTCGCCGATGGCCGGTTTCGCGACGATCTCTATTATCGGCTCGCCGAAATTGTCGTGCCGATTCCACCGCTCGCGGCGCGCACGGGCGATGCGCTGCTGCTTGCGCACCATTTCCTGCGCCATCATGCCGCAAAAATGGAGCGGGGGGTGACCGGCTTCACCCCCGAGGCGAGGGCCGCGATCACCGGATGGGGCTGGCCCGGCAACGTTCGCGAGCTGGAAAACCGGGTGAAGCGCGCCGTCATCATGGCCGATGACAAGCTGGTCACTGCCGCCGATCTGGACTTGTCAGATGCCGAAGCGCGCGCGCCGCTCAATCTGAAAACGGTGCGCGAAGCCGCTGATCGCAAGGCGGTCCGCGATGCCCTGTCGCAGGCAGAGGGTAATATCTCGGGCGCTGCGCGGCTGCTGGGGATCAGCCGTCCGACCCTGTATGACCTGATGCGCAATCACGATCTGCAACCCTGATTTCGGGCGCGGTGGCGGCTTTGAGATGTCGCGTGTCGCCGGTATAGCACCGGCCATGACCGATCCGCTGATCCGTATCGCCGATGCGCTCGACCGGCTGGCGCCGCCGCCGCCCGATTCCGCCGACCCCGGGACCCATCCGGCCTATCTATGGCATGGCCGCGCGCTGGTCGCGGCGCGAGCGTTTCGCCCTTTGCCGCTTGAACTGCTCCACGGCGTCGATCGGCAGCGCGAGATATTGCAGGCCAATGTCGAACGTCTCGCCGACGGGCATGCCGCGCAGGATGCGCTGCTCTGGGGTGCGCGCGGCACCGGCAAATCAGCGCTTGTCAAAAGCGTGATCGGCGCGGCGCAGGCGGCGGGCAAGCGGGTCGCGCTGGTCGAGGTGGTCGCACCGCTCGACACGCTGCCTGCGCTGTTTGACGCGCTTGCGCCGGTCAGTCGCGCCTTTGCCGTATTCATCGACGATCTGGGGTTCGAAGCGGCAAGCGAGGGGCGTGCGCTGCGTTCGCTGCTCGAAGGGGGCGCCGATGCCCGGCCCGACAATGTCCGCCTGATCGTTACCGCCAATCGCCGTCATCTGATCCCGCGCGACCTTTCCGAGCAGGAAAGTGCGATCAACCCGCGCGATTCGATCGACGACAATCTCGCGCTTGCCGATCGGTTCGGGTTGAGCCTCGGTTTTCACGCGCTCGATCAGGACGGATATCTCGATATCGTACGCGGCTATGCCGAAGCGCACGACCTGCCCTTCGATTCCGAAGAGGCAGTCAACTGGGCGACCCGGCGCGGCAGCCGGTCGGGACGCGTGGCATGGCAATATATTGTTGATCTGGCGGGGCGTTCCGGAAAAAGTCTCTGAACCGGGCAGGTCGCGAACTTAGGGCGACAAGTTACGGAAATATTTATTATAATTAGTTATACTAGCGCGAACAGCGCTTGACTTGCGCGCTATGCGCGTCAGACTTTCGCATTACGATGCTGGGGGAAATCGACGTACCGGAACGGCTCGCGCCGATCATGCCGCGATGGCTTTCGCGGCTGCTCGTCGCGCTCGTTTGTACCGCCATGGCGGTGCTGGTGCGGGTGCTGCTCGACGAAATCGTTCCGGGCGGCGCTGTCTTCGCGCTGATCTTTCCCGCCGCGATGCTGGCGACGCTGTTCGCGCATTGGCAGGCAGGTGCACTGACCGCAGCGATATTGATCCTGCACAGCTGGTATTTTCTATGGCCGGTAGCTGGTTCGTTCCACTTCGCGACCGCATCGGGCCCGCTCAGCGTCGCATCGGTCACGATATCGGCGACGATCACGATCAGCATTGCAGAGATATTTCGCGCCTCCGCTCGCCGCGCCACGCGTGAGCGCGATCTGCAAATTGCCGAGCGCGATCTGTTCCTCGCCGAATTCGACCATCGGGTGAAGAATAATTTCGCTGTCGTTGTCAGCCTGCTCGACATGCAGCGGCGTCGCGCGAACGAACCGGCGACGGCGGAAGCATTGGCGGCGGCGCTCAGTCGGGTGGAGAGTATCGCCCGCGCGCATCGCCATCTGTATCGCGGCGATAGCGGGCCGGTCAGCGTCGATATGGCGTCGTATATCAAGGAGTTGTGCGACGCACTGGCTGAGGCGCTGATGCTGCGCGGGGCAATCCGGCTCGAATGCCATAGCGATCCGGTACAATTGCCGCGTGATCGGGCGGTATCGATCGGACTGATCGTCAACGAACTGGTCACCAACGCTGCCAAACATGCGTTTTCGGGGCGTTCCGAGGGGCGGATTCAGGTGTCGTTCCGCTGCGAACCGGGCGGATGGCGGCTGGCCGTCGCCGATAACGGCGTGGGTATGCCGGAGGAACCCGTGCCCGACCGCACCGATGGCGGACTGGGGCAAAAGCTGATCGATGCCTTTGCGCGTCAGGCGCGGGGTACGGTCGCCACCGAGTCGGGATCGGATGGCACGCGCGTGGTGCTGCGGCTAACGCAATAGCCGCAACGGCCGGGGGTCAGCCCAGCGCTTCGATCTGCTCGGCAAGTTCCAGCCAGCGCAACTCAGCCGCCTCTTTTTCGTCGCGCAGCTTTTCCAGCCCCCGGGTCAGCGCGGCAAAAGCATCGGGGTCGCTGGTGAACAGGTCGGGGTCGGCGAGCTTCGCCTCATCGCGCTCGATGGCAGCATCGATCTCTTCGATCCGGCCGGGCAGCAGGTCGTAATCGCGCTGATCCTTATAGCTTAATTTGGTCGGCTTCGCTTTGGGTGCCGCGCCGCCCGATCCGCCGCCGCCCTTTCCCTTTGCTTTCGCTTCGGGCTTCGGCTTGCGCTTCGCTTCCCAATCGGCATAGCCGCCCGCGATCACATCGACCGTGCCCGAACCGTCGAGGCCGAGCGTGATCGTCACGGTACGATCCAGAAAGTCGCGGTCATGGCTGACGATCAGCACCGTGCCTTCATAATCGGCGATCACTTCCTGCAGCAGGTCGAGCGTTTCGAGGTCGAGATCGTTGGTCGGCTCGTCGAGCACCAGCAGGTTCGACGACCGCGCAAATTCACGCGCCAGCAACAGGCGCGACTGTTCGCCGCCCGACAGCGTGCCGACCTTCGCATCGATCAGCGAGGGGTCGAACAGAAACTCCTTCAGATAGCCCTGAACATGTTTGCGGGTGCCGCGCACATCGACCCAGTCGCCGCCCTCGGCCAGAATGTCGCGCACCTGTTTTTCAGGCGACATCAGGCTGCGCTGCTGATCGATGAAGATACCGTCCAGCGTTTTGGCGCGCGTGATCGTGCCGCTATCGGGTTCGATCTCGCCGGTGAGCAGTTTGAGCAGCGTCGTCTTGCCCGCGCCGTTCGCGCCGACCACGCCGATCCGGTCGCCGCGCTGCACCCGCAGCGAGAAATCGCGGATGATCGTGCGATCGCCATAGGTCTTGTTCACCGAATCTGCGTCGATGACGATCTTGGTCTTCGAATCATCGCTCTGCACGGCCAGCTTGGCGGTGCCCGCCGGGCCGATCATTGCGGCGCGGGTGGCGCGCATCTGGTGCAGCTTTTCGAGCCGCCCCTGATTGCGCTTGCGCCGCGCAGTGACGCCGCGTTCAAGCCAGTGCGCCTCGATCTTCAGCTTGGCATCCAGCTTCTCGGCGGCGCGTGCTTCTTCGGCGAACACCTGCTCGGTCCATGCCTCATAGCCGCCGAACCCGACTTCGTTGCGGCGAAGCGAACCGCGGTCGAGCCACAGCGTCTGGCGGGTCAGGCGGGTGAGGAAGGTACGGTCATGGCTGATCACCACGAACGCGCCGTTGAACCGCGTGAGCCAGTCCTCCAGCCAGTCGATCGCGGCGAGATCGAGATGGTTGGTCGGTTCGTCGAGCAGCAGCACATCGGGCTCCTGCCCCAATGCGCGGGCGATCGCGGCCCGCCGCCGTTCGCCGCCGCTGGCGGTCTTTGCCGGGCGCGACAGGTCGATGCCCAGCTGATCGGCAATCGCTTCGGCAGCATATTTTTCGGGAGCATCGTCGCCCGAGAGCACGAAATCGAGCAGCGTATCGAATTGCGCGATCGCCGGTTCCTGCTCCAGCATCACCACTTTGACACCCGGCCGGATGACGCGGCGGCCCTCATCCGCTTCGATGGTATCGCCGATCAGCTTCATCAGCGTCGTCTTGCCCGCGCCGTTGCGCCCGATCAGCGCCAGCCGGTCGCGTTCGCCGATAAAGACGTTGAGATCTCGAAACAGCCATCCAGCGCCTTGCTGGAGACCAAGATTTTCATAAGCCAGAACCGGTGCCGCCATGGCGTCGGCAGGTAGGCGCGGGGGAGCCAATTCGCAAGCACGCACGTTTCACCGACCCACCGGCTTCATTCACAGGCTGTTCAACGCGCTCAAGCTATGCCAACCGAAATGCGAATGGTTGCTTTTGCCCTTTTGGCCCTTTGCGCCGTCGGCGTCATCGAGGCCCCAGCCGAAGCGCAGTCGCGCCGCAGCGATCAGAACGCTGCGCGCGAGGCGCGTGAGGCCGGGCGAATCCTGCCGATGCGGGAAATTCTGCGCCGGGTGGTGTCGCAAATGCCCGACGCACAATATCTGGGGTTCGATTTCGAGCCCGATTCCGCCGTATATACGTTGAAATTCCTGCGAGCGGGCGCGGTGATCTGGGTCGATGTCGATGGCCGATCGGGCCATATTTTGCGACGCACCGGCGGCTGATCGGGCGGCGCGGGACAATATAGGGGAACGAGATGCGAGTTCTGATCGTCGAGGATGAGCCCAATCTGCGGCAGCAGCTGCAATCCACATTGGAGGGCGCCGGCTATGCGGTCGATGTCGCCGCGGATGGTGAGGAAGGGCATTTTCTCGGCTCGACCGAAAGCTATGACGCGGTCGTGCTCGATCTCGGCCTGCCCGAAATCGACGGGCTGACCGTGCTTGATCGCTGGCGCAAAGAGGGCAAGGTAATGCCCGTTCTGGTGCTGACCGCGCGCGACAGCTGGTCGGACAAGGTGGCTGGGCTCGATGCGGGCGCGGACGATTATGTCGCCAAGCCGTTCCAGACCGAGGAACTGATCGCCCGCCTGCGCGCGCTGATCCGCCGGGCAAGCGGCAATGCATCGGCAGAGCTGGTCGCGGGCGACATCCGGCTCGATACCCGGTCGGGCAAGGTCACCAAAAGCGGCGACCCGGTGAAGCTGACCGCGCAGGAATATAAGCTGCTGTCCTATCTGCTCCACCATAAGGGCAAGGTGGTCAGTCGGACCGAGCTGATCGAACATATTTACGATCAGGATTTCGACCGCGATTCGAACACGATCGAGGTGTTCGTGACGCGCATCCGCAAGAAACTGGGTGCCGACACGATCACAACGATTCGCGGGCTTGGCTACAGTCTTGAGGATGAGGGGCAGGAAGCGGCGCAATAAGCCGTTTCGCTGTCCGCCGTCCGTACCAGCAACGTGGCCGAACCCGCTCCGCCCCCGCGCCCCTATGTGCGGATAACCGGCTCGCTCAGCCGCCGTATGATCTTCATCGCCGCGGCGTGGATCATGCTGCTGCTGTCGGGCGGCGGCTTCGCGCTCGACCGCGTGCTGACCAGCGCGGTGACGCGCAATTTCGACGATCAGCTCGAATATCTGCTGAATTCGATGATGGTGTCGGCGCAGATCGCGTCGGACGGCGGGGTGGTGTTCAACCGCCCGCTGGGTGATCAGCGGTTCCTCGAACCCTATTCGGGCCTGTACTGGCAGGTATCGGGAAAGGGCTTCGAACCCTTCGTCTCGCGCTCGCTTTGGGATCGGTTGCTGAAGGTCGATCACCCCTATCATGACATGAAAGTGCATGAATATGACAGCGGGCAGTTTCCCGATCAGAAGCTGCGCGTCGTCGAACGCGACCTGAAACTTCCCGGCTCCACCGTTATCTGGCGGTTTCAGGTGGCGCAGGACCGGCAGACGCTTGATGAGCAGATTAACGCGATGCGGCGGACGATCGTGCGCAGCTTTCTGGTGCTCGGGTTGGGGCTGATCTTCATGGTGGTGCTGCAGACCTGGTACGGGCTGATCCCGCTGCGCAAGCTGAGAATCGCGATTGCGCGGCTGCGCGCGGGCGAAATCACCCGGATCGAGGGCGAGATGCCGAGCGAAGTCGCGCCGATGGTCGAGGAACTGAACGCGCTGGTCGCGCATAATGATCGTCAGGCGGAGGAGGCGCGCCGCCATGCCGGCAATCTTGCCCACGCACTCAAAACGCCGCTGACCGTCATCATGAACGCCGCCAGCGCCCAGTCGGGCGAATTGTCGCAGACGGTGGTGCGCGAAGCGCGGACGATGCGGCGTCAGGTCGACCACCATCTTGCCCGGGCCCGCGCGGTCGGGCGGCGTGGTTCGTCGCATAGCCGCGCCGATGTCAGCGCTTCGGTGGAGGCAGTCGAGCGCGCGGTGTCGCGCCTTTATCCGCATGTCCGGATCGACACCGATTCCTCGCCCGGTCTGGTCGCGCATATCGAGCGGCAGGATCTGGAGGAGATTCTCGGCAACCTCGTCGAAAATGCCGCAAAATATGGCGGCGGCAGCGTGTTCATCACCGCGCGCGCCGAAGCTGGCTTTGTCGAGATCATGGTGGAGGATGACGGCGCGGGCATCGAGGAGGCGGATCGCCAGCGCCTGTTCGAACGCGGCGTCCGGCTCGACACGGGCAAGCCGGGCACCGGGCTTGGCCTCGCCATTGTCCGCGATGTCGCCGAAATTTACGAAGGCACGGCGAGCCTGGAGGAGAGCGAGGATCTGGGCGGATTGCTCGTTCGACTGCGTCTGCCCGCGGCGGGGTGAGGTGATTTTGCGGATCAGCCGCGCCGCCGGTCATCCCGCTGCCACGAATCGCTGCTAATAGCCTGATTCCATAAGGGGAATTGAGGAGAGCCAGCGATGACCCCGACACCGGACATATGCTATTTGTCGCGCCGCGCGGAGGAAGAGGCGATCATGGCGATCGCCGCGACCAGCCCCGTCGCCGCCGCCGCGCATGACGCGATCCGCAACCGCTACTGCGCGGTGGTCAATCAGGCGATGCGCGCGCGGCCTTTGCCTGCACGCGTCTGAAAAGCCGGCGGCGGGGGTTATTCGGCCGCCGCCGCTTGCGCGCCGAGCGACTGCATCGCTTCCGCCGCGAGGGCGAAGGAGCGCCGCCGCTTTTCGGCATCGTAAATCCCGCCGGTCAGCATCAACTCGTCGGCCCCCGTCCGCTCGATGAACGCAGCAAGGCCACGCGCCACGGTTTCGCGCGATCCGATCGCCGAACATTCGAGCACCTGATCGAGCACAGCATTGCCGTGCGCGCCCAAAGTATCGCGATATCCGGCCACCGGCGGCGGCAATTTGATCGCGCGTCCGGTGCGGATCGCCACAAAGGCCTGTTGCTGCGAGGTGGCAAGATATTCGGCCTCTTCATCGCTGTCGGCGGCGATCACGTTGAAGCCGAGCATGACATGCGGTTTCGAAAGCTGTGCCGAGGGTTTGAAATCGCGGCGATAGATAGCGATCGCCTGATCGAGCGCGGCAGGCGCGAAATGCGAGGCAAATGCGTAAGGAAGGCCCAGCGCCGCAGCGAGCTGTGCGCCGAACAGGCTGGAGCCCAAAATCCAGAGCGGCACCTTCGCCCCGCCGCCGGGCACGGCGCGCACGCCGGTTTGGCCGTCATCGGCGAAATAGCTTTGCAGCTCCATCACGTCGCGCGGGAATTGCTGCGGATCGCTTTCCAGCGTCCGGCGCAGCGCGCGCGATACCGTCTGATCCGATCCCGGTGCGCGGCCAAGGCCGAGGTCGATCCGTCCGGGATAGAGCGCGTCCAGCGTGCCGAACTGTTCGGCGATCACCAGCGGCGCATGATTGGGCAGCATGATGCCGCCCGCGCCGACGCGGATCGTCTTTGTCGCGCCCGCGATATGGCCGATCACGACCGAAGTCGCGGCGCTTGCGATGCCGGGCATGCCGTGATGTTCGGCGACCCAATAGCGATTATAGCCGCTTTGCTCCGCCTGCCGCGCCAGATCGGCGGCATGGGCGAGGGCGAGCGACGCATCGCCCCCTTCGATGATGGGGACGAGGTCGAGCAGAGAATAGCCGGTCATGCTGCTTCAGATGGTGGTTCGCTTCCCCCGCTTCCACCCCTGTCGAAATCAGAAGCCGGTCGAGAAGCGCAACGCCACCCCATAATCGTCGGACAGCGCGGCGATATTGCCGGGATCGCGGCGATAGAAGACATTGCCCGAAACCTGTCCCTCCCCAAGCGGGCGGGCATAGCCCAGTTCGGCATCGACTTCGCGACCCTGCGGCGCGAGGTTGAGCCGCTGCACCCGGAACGCCGAAACACTGCTGCTCTTATAGTCCCATGCAACCGGCAGGCTGAGGTCCAGTCCGCCCGAAGCGACGCGCAGCGGCTGGCTGATCCGCAGCGCTAGCCGGTCGCCCGCGACCGCGACATCGCGCCGTCCGATATCGAACGCATAGCCTGTCGTGCGAATCGCGCCGCCACCGGCGATTCCGGCGGTAAGGCTTGCCCGGGTCCAGCCCTGCCGCGCGCTTGCGCCCAGCGACCAGCCATCGCCCAGATCGGCGCGCGCGCCGATATCCGCGAACCATGTCACTGCGCGAGCGCCGCCCAGCGAACCGTTGAAATGCGCGCCGAGCACGCTTTCGCTCTCATCCAGCCGGGTCAGCGCGGCGCTGGTGCGAACCGCACCGAACGCCCGGTCTACCGCGAGGGTGGAGCGATAATAGCCGTACCGGTCCCAGCGGCCGCGTGCCGCTTCCATCGGCTCAGGGGCACGGTCGAGCGCCGAGCCGCGCTCCATCGCGGCGCTGACGCCCCATTGGCCGAAGGTGCGACGGATCGCGGCCGAAACATCGGCAGCGGCAGCGAAACCGCTGCTCTGCGTGGGATCGGCGGCGATCAGAAATGCGGGCTGCGACGCCCCGGCAAGACCGGCGGCAAGCGCGGTGCCGCTTTGCGAGGTAGCGATGGCGAAGGAGAGGTTTTCGCTCAGCCGCGTGGCGATGCTGGCCGCCATACCGCGTGCGCGGGTCGCCTCATCGATTCCCAGGCTGAGCGGCTGCCACGCCGTATCCGACGCACCGGGCGCGACGGTCACCGCGATCCCGATCCGGCCATTGCCCGCGCCCAGCGTGCGATAGCCGTCAGTGAGCGCTGAGGCCAGCATGGTGCGCGGCGCCGCGCTGCGCACCGTTCCGCCGATCTCCATCGTAAAGGCGCGGTCATAGGAATCGAGTATCAGCGTCTGGAGCGACCCGGTCATCGCATCGCCCATCGGCGCGGAAAGCGTTGCGTTCACGCTCGTCGACGCCGTCGCGCCGGTTCCCGCAACCGCCATCGTGCCCTGCGGACGGAATGCTTCGGTGAGGTCGAGAACGCCGTTGCCATAGACCGAATCGATCCCCGCCGCCCCGGCGTCACGCGCCGTGCGGAACAACAGCTCGACAATCTGCTTGCCGGTAAGGTTGGGAAAGGCCTGGGCGAGCAGCGCGACCGCGCCCGCGATCTGCGGCGCGGAAAAGGATGTTCCCGACCAGAGCAGCGGCATGCCCTCGGCACCGGGCGCGCGCACGCCCTCGCCCACCGCGGTCAGATAGTGCGCGGCACCGGTGCCTGCGCGGTTGCTGAAATTCGAAATTCGATCCGACGAATCGACCGACCCGGCGATGATGATCAGCCCTTTGGACACCGCCGCATCGAGCGCCGGAAGCGAAAAGCCGTCAGGGTCCGCCTTGCCGTCATTGCCCGCGCTGATCACCACGATGATCCCTGCCGCAGTCGCGCGTGCCAGCGCCTGACGCACCTGATTTCCCGCCGCATCGCCGCCCAGCGACAGGTTGATTACCCGCGCGCCGGCATTGCGGGCCGCATCGACTCCGGCCGCGATTGCGCTTTCGCTGAACAGACAGCCATCGCTGGCGCTGCCTGCCATTTCCTGCATGCAGCTTCCCGGCGTGTCGCCGCGCGCCACGAACAGCTGCGCGTCGAAGGCGACGCCGTGCGAGCCGGTATCGTTGCGCCGCCCGGCAAGGGTGAAAGCAACTGCGGTGCCATGGCCTGACACATCGTCGACGCTCGCGCCGCCAGCGACATTGCGCGATGCGGCAAGCAGCCGGTCGCCGAATTCCTGACTTTCCAGATCAATGCCGGTATCGACGATTCCGGCGACAACGCCGTTGCCCGTGGCTCCGGCCTGATAGGCCGTGATGGCGTTCATCGAAACCGCTCCGACCGAGTTACGATATTCGCCGGTATCGTAGTTGATGTTCGGACGGGGGGCGGCGGGCGCGGGGGCAGGCGTCGTAACGGGCGTCGGCGTCGGTGACGGATTGGGAAGGGGGGCGGGCGCGGCGGACGCCGGGGGCGGCGTCGAACCGGCACTGCTTCCGCTGCCGCCACAGCCGGACGTCGCGAGCGCGCCCGCAACCATGGTGGAGCCCAGAAACATGTTTTTGAGGTTCATCGGTCGCATGATGAGAATTATAGAGGTGCGCCATGGCCGCCAGTCGCGTAACAACCCGCACCCGTAATAATCCCTAGCTACCGGTGAGCAGCGCCATTCGAACGAAAATGCGAGCGCCATTGCCCCGCGTGGCGTAGCGGCCTAGATCGCGGATCGTCATGATCGAACGCCTTACCCATATCGACACCTGGATCTTCGATCTGGACAACACCCTCTATCCGGCGAGCGCCAATCTGTTCGCGCAGATCGATGCGCGGATGACCGATTATGTCGCGCAAATGCTTGATATCGGTCGGGAAGAAGCGTTTCGCGTGCAGAAGGACTATTTCCATGCGCACGGCACGACCCTTTGGGGGCTGATGGAAAATCACGCGATCGATCCGCATGATTTTCTTGATTATGTCCATGATGTCGAAATGGACGTACTGGAACATGACGCGCCGCTTGCGGCTGCGATCGCGAAGCTGCCGGGGCGCAAGCTCGTCTTCACCAATGGCGACGGCCCCTATGCGCGGCGCGTGCTCGACCGGCTGGGGCTGGGCGAGACGTTCGAGGCGATCCACGATATTCACGCGACCAGCTATCGCCCCAAGCCCGATCCGATCGTGTATCGCGGGCTGTGCGATGCTTATGCCATCGACCCCGAAACGGCGCTGTTCGCCGAGGATATGGCGCGCAATCTGAAACCGGCAAAGGCGATCGGCATGGCGACGCTGTGGGTCAATAACGGCTCCGAACAGGGGCCGGACGCGGACCGCGATTTCATCGATTTCACCACCGGCAATCTTGGCCGGTGGCTCGAACAGATTCAGGAGGCATGAGTTGAGCGAAGCGTTGCAGACCGTCATCGATCAGGGATGGGAGGACCGCGCATCGGTTTCGACCGAAACGCGGGGCGATATTCGCGATGCAGTGACGGAGGCGCTGCGCCTGCTCGATTCGGGCGAAGCGCGCGTTGCGGAGCCGGACGGAAACGGCGGCTGGCGCGTCAATCAATGGCTGAAAAAGGCGGTGCTGCTGTCGTTCCGGCTGAACGATATGCAGGCGATTCCCGGCGGCCCCGGCGGCACGCACTGGTGGGACAAGGTGCCGAGCAAATTTGACGGCTGGGACGACGCGGCGTTCCGCGCCGGCGGCTTCCGCGCGGTGCCCGGCGCGATCGTCCGCCATGGCGCGTATATCGGCAAGGGCGCGGTGCTGATGCCCAGCTTCGTCAATATCGGCGCTTATGTGGGCGAAGGCACGATGGTCGATACCTGGGCGACGGTGGGAAGCTGCGCGCAGATCGGGCGCAACGTCCATCTGTCGGGCGGGGCGGGCATCGGCGGCGTGCTCGAACCGCTTCAGGCCGATCCGGTGATCATCGGTGACGGCGCATTCATCGGCGCGCGCGCCGAAGTCGCCGAGGGCGTTCGCGTCGGTGAAGGCGCGGTGCTGTCGATGGGCGTGTATCTCGGCAAATCGACCAAGATCGTGAACCGCGAAACCGGCGAAGTCACGCGCGGTGAAGTGCCGCCTTATTCCGTAGTCGTGCCCGGATCGCTGGGCGGCGGCGACGGTAAGCCGGCGCTGTATTGCGCGGTCATCATCAAACAGGTTGATGAAGGCACGCGCGCGAAAACCAGCATCAACGAACTGCTGCGCGACTGATTTCTTTCGTCGGCGGAGCCCCACCGGCTCCGCCGACAAGCTCCTTTCGAACCGAAGCGTTAAGGATGTTCCGACCGGCGGGCCGGTTAGCATTCTATAAAGCTATCGGTTCCGGGGAGTTCACATGACCGATAGCACCATCCTGCCGCACGCATTGCCCGACGCTTTGGAAGGGCGCGACAGCGTCAGGATTCTCTCGCTCGATTGTTTCGACACGCTGCTGTGGCGCGACTGCCACGCGCCGCACGACCTGTTCCGCCTGCTTCCCGGCGTGACTCAGCAACAGCGCATCTGGGCCGAACAACATGCACGTCGTTCGACCGTGCTTCGCCATGGCCGCAACGAAGCGAAGATCGCCGAGATTTACGCGCAGCTTTTCCCCAATGCCGATGACGAGGCACGCGCGGCCGCGGTGCAGGCTGAGCTGGATCTGGAGGCGCGGCACTGTTTCGCCTTTGCGCCCACCGTGGAACTGATGCGCCGGGCGAAGGCGGCCGGAAAAACGGTCGTGATCGTCAGCGACACCTATCTGAGCGCGAAACAGCTCCGCGCCCTGATCGCGGCGAGCGCGGGCGAGGATGTCGCCGCGCTGATCGACCGGATCTTCTCCTCGTCCGATCAGGGCAAGTCGAAGAGCGAGGGCCTGCTCGGCGTCATGCTGAAGGAGATGAAGACCAAAGCGGCGCGCGTCCTGCATATCGGCGACAATCCGCGCGCTGATCTGGAAGCGGCGCAGAAGCTCGGCATCCCCGCATTGCATCTTCTGCAGTTCCGCCCCGAAACCGTGCAGCGGCTGCGGCTGGAAGCGGCATCGGGCGGGCTGGTCGATATCGGCGAGATGGCGTTTCAGCCGCACCGCGCGACGCTGGCGGCGGGCGAACCGAGGATCGACGATCCGGCCGAGGCGCTTGGTTTCAGCGTACTCGGTCCCGTGCTCGCCCCGTTCGCGCGCTGGGTGGCGCGTGAAAGCGAAGCTTTGGAAGCGAAGGGCGGCCGGGTGCATCGCCTGTTCCTGATGCGCGACGGCCATTTGCCGCGCCGGGTGTTCGACGCGATGTTTCCGCACGCGGGCAGCCATGCGATCGAACTCAGCCGTTTCACTGCGATCGCGGCGAGCATCGATACGCCCGAACGGCTTCAGGACTATATCGAGGCGGAAATCGGCAATGGCACGTCCGCCGATATGCTTCGCCAGCTTCACTTTACCGATGAGGAGGTGCGGACGATTTGCGACGCTTTGCCGCAAAAGGGTGAGGCGGTCGCGCTGCACCGCATTCTTGCGACTCCGCAAAAAAGCAAAGCGATCCAGATGCGCTCCCGTGCCTATGGCGACCGGCTGGAGGCGTATCTGCGGCGCGAAATCGATATCGCGCCGGGCGATACGCTGATGGTGATCGATCTTGGCTATAACGGCACGGTGCAGAATCAGATCGAGCCGGTGCTGCGCGAGCGGCTGGGCGTTGATGTCGCGGGTCGCTATCTGATCCTGCGCGAACAGGATGTGACGGGCTTCGACAAAGCGGGGTTGTTCGACGGATCGACGCATGACGCCGATACGCTGGAAGCGATGGCGGCCAATGTCGCGGTGCTCGAACAGCTTTGCACAGCGGCGCAAGGGTCGGTCATCGACTATACCGAAACGGGTGAGACGGTACGCCGTGACGTCAGCCTCAAGGGGCGTCAGAGCGATACGCGCGAAGCGGCGCAGAAGGGCACCGTCGGTTATGCGCTTGCCGATGGTAGCGCGATTGTGCGGGTGCAGGTTCCGGACGGGGCGATCGACTGTCGCGCGGCGGCTGCGGTGCTGTCACGCCTGATGTTCCTGCCCCAGCCTGAGGAGCTGGCAGTGCTCGAACAGTTCGAACATGACGTCAATTTGGGCGGCGATGAGGTGGTGAAGCTGTTCGACCCCGATATCGCGGCGGCGGGGCTGAAGGATCAGGGGCTTTTCTACCTCAAAGGCGCCGATCGCATGTACCTGCCCGCCGAGCTGCGCGGGCACGGCTTGCCGCTCAACCTGTCGCTGTTCGCGCAGCGGCGCTGCGGCCTCGACCTTCGTCACGCTGATTTCTGTGACAGCGGTTTCGATATCGATATTCTGCTGGCCGACGGTCGGGACGTTGTCCCGTCAAGCGTAAAAGCCTCGCCGACGCATGAGGGATATTTCGCGGTCCATGTCCCGGTCGGCGCTGGCCAATATGCGGTCGGTATCCAGTTCGGGAAAAAATACGAATGGGTGCAGATCGCTTCCGCCCGCTTCGTGCCGGTCGATCGGTTCAAAGACGATAGCAGCGCGGCCAAGCAGGAGGCGGTCGATGCAGTTCCGACGCTGGAGGGTATGGCTCAGGTCGCGCCGTACCTTTTCCAATGCGAAGAAAGCGGCTTTCTGATGGTGCCGCCGATCCCCGAAATTATCGGCGGCCCGCCGATGCTGCTATCCGTCGCTTTCCGCCCGCTTGTCGAGCGTGCGCCTTCACCGACCACCGCTGCGGTCACTGCGACTGAGCGCGTGTCGGCAGGAGCGGCGCGCTAATTTCGGTTTACCCCACCGGTGCGATGCCGAGCCGGGGGATTTCGATCTTGGGGCAGCGGTCCATCACGACTTTCAGCCCCGCCGCTTCGGCGCGGGCCGCCGCTTCTTCGTTGACCACGCCTAGCTGCATCCACACCGCCTTCGCGCCATGGGCGATCGCCTGATCGACTGCCTCGCCCGCGGCGTCTGAGTTGCGAAAGATATCAACCATGTCGACCTTCTCGATCTGCTCCAGATCGCGGAAGACGAATTCGCCATGGACATGCTCGCCGGTGATCGACGGGTTGATCGGGATCACGCGATAGCCCTGATCCTGCAGGAATTTCATCACGCCGTTCGATGCGCGGTCCGGCCGGTCGGACGCGCCGATCATCGCGATTGTCCGCACCTCTTCGAGCAGCGCTTTGATATCCTCATCGCGGGTAAGCGGCATGGCGTTTTATCCTTTCAGCGTCGCGATTCGCTCGGCGACCTTCTTTGCTATGCCGACGAACGCCTCTGCTTCGGCACCGTTCCCGGCGGCGGGCGGCGTGCCCGCATCGGAGCTGGTGCGGATCGCGATATCGAGCGGGATGCGGCCAAGAAAGGGTACGCCGAGATCGTTCGCCGCCGCTTCCGCGCCGCCGCGCCCGAACGGATCGGAAATCGCACCGCATTCGGGACAGGTATAGCCCGCCATATTCTCGACAATGCCAAGGATCGGCACGCCCGTTTTGGTGAACAGGTCGATCGCGCGGCGGGCGTCGATCAGCGCAAGGTCCTGCGGCGTGCAAACGATCACAGCGCCTGCGGGTTTATGCTTCTGCACCATCGTCAGCTGAACATCGCCGGTGCCGGGCGGCAGGTCGATCAGGATCGTGTCCCTGTCCCCCCAATCGGCATCGACCAGCTGGCCTAGCGCACTTGCCGCCATCGGCCCGCGCCAGGCGAGCGCGCTTCCCGCATCGACCATCTGCCCCATCGACAGGATCGGAACGTCATAGGGGGTGGGAACGGGCAGCAGCGTCTTTTCGCGCGCTTGCGGCTTGGTTCCCTCGACACCCATCAGCTTGGGCTGGGAAGGGCCATAGATATCGGCATCGACCAGTCCGACCTTTCGGCCGCCGCGCGCCAGAGCGATGGCGAGATTGGCCGAAACGGTCGATTTTCCGACACCGCCCTTGCCGCTCGCGATCGCGATCAGCGTGCGCTCGACCCGGCTTTGGGTCTGCGCGATTCGCACCTGCTCGACGCCGGGAACGGCGGCGGCCGCACCCTTCACATCCGCCTCAAGTGCGTCGCGCGCGGCCTGCGGCAGGCCGGTAACATCCAGGATGATATCGGCACATCCGTCTTTCATCCGAACGCTTGCCCGCCCTGCGGCGACGGGGCCAAGCGCTGCTTCCACTTGTTTTGCATCGGTCATGCGGGGGCAGATAATAGGAAATCGGCGTCTCGCCACTGTAAATCGGCGCGCATGTCCTTATAAAGGCCTGCATGGTCTATTGGACGGGGTGGATGACGCGGTTCGGCGCGATCCTGAAGAGCGAGAATAAGGGTCCCTGGGGAAGCGGGGGCTCTGGCGATGGCGAAGGTTCCGGCGGCAATGGCGGCGGACCGCGCAATCCCTGGCAGTTTCCGCCCGAAGGGCGGCGGCGCAGCGGCAGCGTGACTTCGCTGGACGACTTTCTGAAACGCGCCCGGCGTGGCGGCGGTGGCCCCGGCGGCGATGGCAGCGGCGGCGGCGGGTTTCAGGCGCCGGGCGGTCGTGGTCTGTGGATCGCCGGGATCGTCGTGATCATAGCGGTGTGGCTTGTCTTCACCTGTTTCCACATCATCGGTCCGCAGCAGCGCGGCGTGGTGACGACGTTCGGCAATTACACCCGAACGCTCGGCCCCGGCGTCAAGATGACGCTGCCCGCGCCGATCGAATCGGTGCAGAAGGTCGATGTCGAAAAGATTCGCGAAGACAGCTTCCCGAAAGGCGGCGGCGAAAATCTGGTGCTGACCGGCGACCAGAATATCGTTGATCTCAGCTATCAGGTGCGCTGGAACGTCTCCAATCCGCAAAATTATGTGTTCCAGATCCGCAATCCCGAAGACACGGTGCGCGCGGTCGCCGAAAGCGCGATGCGTGAGGAGCTTGCCGAAGTGTCGCTGGACGAAGCGATCGGTGCCGGTCGTTCGGCGATCGAAGGCCGTGCGGCGCAGCGCATGCAGCAACTGCTCAACGAATATCAGGCGGGCGTTGCTATTCAGGGCGTCGCGATCAAGAACTCCTCACCCCCCGCAGAGGTGGATGAGGCGTTCAAGAAAGTGACTGCGGCGCAGCAGGATGCGCAGGCCAATATCAATCAGGCGCGTGCTTATGCGCAGCAGATCCTTGCCGGCGCACAGGGCGAGGCGGCCGAGTTCGACAAAATCTATGCCCAGTACAAGCTGGCACCGGATGTGACTCGTCGACGGCTATATTATGAAACCATGGAGAAGGTTCTGGCGAAGTCCGACAAGACGATCGTGGAGCCCAGGGGCGTGGTTCCCTATCTTCCGATGAATTCGGGCGCGAAAAGCGTTCCCGCACCGACGACAGGCGATTCGTCCGGCGGATCGCAGGCGCAGGGAGGTGGCCAATGAACCGGGGTTTCCTGCGCAATCCGGTGACCCTTGCCGTTGCGGCACTGGTCGTCGTGCTCATCCTGCTCAACACCTTCACGATCGTTCCTGAATATCGTCAGGCGGTGGTGTTCCGGTTCCAGCAGCCGATCCGGACAGTGAACAAATGGCGCCCCGATACGCCGCTCGGCAAAAGCGGCGCCGGAGTGATCGCGAAAATTCCGTTCGTCGATCATATCGTATGGGTCGACAAGCGGGTGCTCGACCTCGAACTCGACAATCAGCCGGTGCTCTCGACCGACCAGCTCCGGCTGGAGGTCGACGCCTTTGCCCGGTTCCGGATCGTCGATCCGCTGCGCATGGTCGTGACGGCGGGGTCGGAAGAGGCAGTGCGCACCGCGCTGGCGCCGCTGCTCGGCTCTGCACTGCGCAATGAGCTCGGCAAGCGTGAGTTCGCGGCATTGCTCAGCCCGGAACGCGGGCAGGTGATGGAGAATATCCAGACCGGCCTGAACCGTGTGGCTCGCCAATATGGCGTTCAGATCGTCGATGTCCGGATCAAGCATGCCGACCTTCCGAGCGGCAGCCCCCTGCAAAGCGCGTTCCAGCGCATGCGCACCGCGCGCGAGCAGGAGGCGCTGACGATTCGCGCACAGGGGCTCAAGACCGCACAGATCATTCGCGCCGATGCCGATGCGCAGGCCGCCAAAATCTATGCCGACAGTTTCGGCAAAGACCCGAAATTCTATGATTTCTGGCGCGCCATGCAGTCCTATCGCCATACGTTCGGCGTGGACGGAACGAATCCGGAGGGCAAGACGAACATCATTCTTTCGCCCGACAATGAATATCTTAAAGAATTTGTCGGGGAATAGAGTGCCCAGTTTCGTTCATATTCAAACGAGGTTCAGCATTTCTGCGGCATGAACCCGTATTGATGCTACTCCCCACGCAATTTTGAGAGGACCGATATCCGTGCGCTACGCTTACGCGATCACCACCGCACTACTCCTCGGCGGCGCAGCCGCTTCGATGACGATTCAACAGCCGGCGGGCGCGCAGACGGCGCAGAATGACCGCAGCAACATGGCGCAGGTCGCGCCGCGCCCCGGTGCGCCTGCCAGCTTCGCCGATATGGTGGAAAAGCTGCAGCCGGCGGTGGTCAACATCTCCACCACGCAAAAGGTGAAGGTGAATGCCAACCCGTTCGCCGGAACGCCGTTCGAACAGTTTTTCGGGCAGCAGGGGGGCGGGCGTCCGGTCACGCGTGAGGCGGAATCGCTCGGCTCGGGCTTTCTGATTTCGCCCGACGGCTATGTCGTCACCAACAACCACGTGATCGCAGCGGGCAGCGCCAATGCGGTGGTGCAGACGATCACCGTGACGCTGACCAACGGCAAGGAATATAAGGCGAAGCTGATCGGCAACGATCCCGCCTCCGACCTTGCGGTGCTGAAGATCGACGGCACCAACCTGCCCTTCGTCAAATTCGGCAATTCCGATTCGGCGCGCGTCGGCGACTGGGTGATCGCGATCGGTCAGCCTTTCGGTATCGGATCGTCGGTGACTGCGGGTATAATTTCCGCCGTTCACCGCGTGACCGGCGGAGGCCCTTATGACCGCTTCATTCAGACCGATGCCGCGATCAACCGGGGCAATTCCGGTGGCCCGATGTTCGACATGCAGGGCAATGTGATTGGCATCAATTCACAAATCCTCTCGCCCTCGGGCGGCAATGTCGGCATCGGCTTCGCGATCCCGGCGACCGAGGCGCAGCCGATCGTCAACACCCTGATGAAGGGCGACAAGGTTCAGCGCGGCTATCTGGGCGTGCAGATTCAGCCGATGACTGACGATATTTATGACGCACTGGGCGTCGAGCGCGGCAAGGGCGAACTGATCGCCGGGGTCGAACCGGGCGGTCCGGCGGCGAAGGCCGGGATCAAGCAGGGCGATCTCGTTCTGAAGGTTGATGGCAAGGACGTCACCAACGAACAGTCGCTGAGCTATCTGGTCGCCAATGTGAAGCCGGGTGAAACCATCCCGTTCGAAGTGCTGCGCGATGGCAAGCGGATGACGGTGCGTGCGACGCTCGCTCAGCGGCCGCCCGAAAGCGAGCTTTCCCAGTTCAGCCAGGGGGACGATGAGGGCATTCCGCAGAACCCTGATTCAGAGACCAAGAGCCCGACCGAATCGCTCGGCATCAATGTGACTGAGATCACGCCGCGCATCGCGCGTCAGCTGGGCGTGTCGGCCGATACCAAGGGCGTGGTCGTGGTCGGTGCCGACCCGTCGAGCGATGCCGCGCAAAAGGGTCTGAGCCGGGGCGATATCATCTATTCGGCGAACCGCGTGCCGGTGACCTCCGCCGCCGAACTAGGCAGTGTGGTTGCCAAGGCGAAGGCCGCAGGGCGCAGCCAGGTGCTGCTCTATGTCCGCCACAATAATGTCAGCGCCTATGTTGCGGTGGGCATCGATAATGGTGATGACGAATAATCGCTGAAAAAGCACCACGCATGACGCGGTGAAAAAGGCCCGTCCGGGAAACCGGGCGGGCCTTGTGTTTTTTGGCGGGCGGATGTGTGAATTGATAGCGGGCTGCGTTTATGCCGACCTATCCGAGTATCGGGATCCTCGCCACCAGCCGTCACCCCGGCGAAAGCTGGGGTCTGCGGGAGGCTTGGGGAGAACGGAGCAGCGCACCGGCAGCATATGCGAGCGTGCGCCGGCATGACGGCGGGTGGATCGGTCGCCATCCATGCAGCTTGGTATAACCCTTGCCCTTCAGGGGAGGGGCTGGGGTGGGGCGTGCCCCGATTGGGGGCCATGCCATCACGCGCTATAGCGGCAGGCTGGGCTGGGCCGCCTGCGCTTCGGCGTCGCTATGGTCGATCCCCGAGAGCGTCAGCCCGAGCAGACGAATGCCGAGCGCGGTCGGAAGAAATTGATCGAGCAGCGTTTCACCGGTCGCCAGAAATGCATCGCGCCCCGCCACATCATGCGGGAAGCTGATCGCCCGTGTCCGTGTGGTGAAGTCGGCAAAGCGGACCTTCAGCGTCACCGTGCGCCCGCGCGCGCTGCTCCGCTCGACCCGCTCCCATGCTGCATCGGCAACCCGCGCCAGCGCCGCAAGAAGCGAATCGCGATCGCGCAAATCTTCGCCAAAGGTACGTTCGGCACCCACCGATTTGCGCGGACGGTCGGGCCGCACCGGGCGATGATCCTCTCCACGCGCCGCACCATAGAGATATTCGGCGCTCGACCGGAAATGCGCGGTCAGAAAGTCGAGGCTCTTGGTGGCAAGGTCAGCGCCGGTGTGAATGCCCAGCCGCTCCATCTTCGCCGCAGTCACCGGCCCCACGCCGTGAAACCGTCGGATCGGCAGCGTTGCGACAAATGCGGCACCGCGCGCCGGCGGGATGACGCAAATCCCGTCGGGCTTGTTCTGGTCCGACGCCAGTTTCGCGATGAACTTGTTATACGACACACCGGCCGAGGCGGTGAGGCCGGTCTGTTCGCGGATGCGCGCGCGAATCGCTTCGGCAATGGCGCTGGCCGATCCAAGGCCGTGCCGGTCCTCAGTCACGTCGAGATAGGCCTCATCCAGCGACAGCGGCTCGATCAGGTCGGTATAATCAGCGAAAATCTCGCGTATCTGCCCCGACACTGCACGATAGACCTCGAACCGGGGCGGTACGAAGATCAGATCGGGGCAGCGGCGAATCGCGGTGACCGAGGGCATCGCCGACTTCACCCCGAAGCGCCGCGCCTCGTAACTGGCAGCCGCCACCACCCCGCGCGCCTTCGCCCCGCCGACGGCGACGGGAAGCCCGCGCAAATCGGGGTTGTCGCGCTGTTCGACGCTCGCGAAAAACGCATCCATATCGACATGGATGATCTTTCGGACGGAGGGAGCGGGGTTGGACATAGCAAGAACATTTCCGCCATAGCGCGAAACGCCTGCACATGTCATCAGGGCGCATCGAAAACCATGACAGCCAGGATAGAGCCTTGAACGATGAGAAGCGCGGCGGCGTCGCCGAACGATCCCCGGCGGAGCTGACGCTTCGCGCGATATTGCTGGGCGGGCTCATCACGCTGCTGTTCACCGCCGCCAATGTCTATCTGGGGCTGAAGGTCGGGCTGACCTTCGCAACATCAATCCCCGCCGCTGTCATTTCCATGGCAATCCTGCGCGGGTTCAAGGATTCGACGATCTGGGAAAACAATATCGTCCAGACGGTGGCAAGTGCTGCCGGAACGCTGGCCGCGATCATTTTCGTCCTGCCGGGACTGGTGATGATCGGCTGGTGGCAGGGCTTTCCCTATTGGACGACGGCAGCGATCACCGGAACGGGCGGGATATTGGGGGTGCTATTCTCAGTGCCGCTGCGCCGCGCGCTGGTGGTCGATAGCGACCTTCCGTACCCGGAGGGCAAGGCAGCGGCCGAAGTGCTGAAAGTCGGGTCGCAATCGCGTGAAGGTGCGGCGGAAAGCAGCAAGGGGCTGTCAGTGCTGCTGTGGAATTCGATCGCGAGCGCGGGCTTTGCCGTACTCACCCAGACGCGGCTGGTCGCGGGTGAGGCGACGCGCTGGTTTCGCGTCGGCAGCGGTGCGACCGGCGGCGGATTCACGCTGTCCTTCGCGCTGATGGGTGTCGGGCATCTGGTCGGCATATCGGTCGGGCTTGCCATGTTCGTCGGCGTGATCGTCTCTTCGGGCATCCTGCTTCCCATCCTCACCACGCAAAACCCGCTTCCCGGCGGGCCGGAGGCATGGGCGGGGCAGATATTGGGTGATGATATCCGTTTCTTTGGTGCGGGCGTGATCGGCGTGGCGGCGATCTGGACGCTGCTGCGGATCGCAGGGCCGGTGATCGGCGGGGTGCGCTCCGCCATGGCGGCGAGCCGCGCGCGCCATGCGGGCGAAGCATTGGCGGTCGAGGAGCGCGACCTGCCCATCGCGATCGTCGGGGCAGGGTCGGTCGTGATGCTGATTGCGATCGGGTGGCTGCTCTACAGCGTCATCGCATCGGGGCCGCTTGCCGGGTCGGAGGCACTGCTGGTGTCGGGTGCGGTCGTGTTCGTTGCGGTCATCGGCCTGCTGATTGCGGCGGTTACCGGCTATATGGCGGGGTTGATCGGCGCATCCAATTCGCCGGTTTCGGGGATCGGTATCCTGTCGGTGGTCGCCGCCGCGCTGATGCTCGCCGGACTGTTCGGGCGCGATTCGTCCCCCGATACGGTGGCGGCGCTGGTCGCCTATGCGCTGATCGTGACCGGCGTCGTGTTCGGCGTGGCGACGATTTCGAACGACAATCTTCAGGATCTGAAGACCGGGCAACTCGTCGGCGCGACGCCGTGGAAGCAGCAGGTGGCGCTGGTCATCGGCGTAGTCTTCGGGTCGCTGATCATTCCGCCGGTGCTCGACCTGCTCAACAGCGCGTTCGGATTTGCGGGCGCACCGGGGGCAGGCCCGAACGCGCTTCCCGCACCGCAGGCGGCGCTGATCTCTGCGCTGGCAAAGGGCGTGCTGGGCGGCGACCTTAACTGGGCGATGATCGGCTGGGGCGCGGTTGCCGGCGTGATCTTCGTGATACTCGACGAAGTGCTCGGCGCATTGGGGCGGATGCGGCTTCCCCCGCTCGCGGTCGGGATCGGTGTCTATCTGCCCATGTCGCTGATGCTGCCGGTATCGGCGGGCGCGCTGATCGGCTGGTTCTACGACCGCTGGGCGGCAAAGCGGAAGGACCCGGAATTTGCCGAACGGATGGGCGTCCTCACCGCAACCGGCATGATCGTCGGCGAAAGCCTGTGGGGCGTGGTGTTTGCAGGGATCGTTGCCGGGGCAGGAAGCGGCGATGTGCTGTCGCTCGCCGGACCCGGTTTTGAAGGTGTGGCGCTGGTCATCGGCGTGGTACTGTTCGTCGCGCTGATGACGTTGCTGTATCGGCGCACAAGGCGGCTGGTGACGGTGGAATAACCATTACCCGTCATTGCGAGCGTAGCGAAGCAATCCAGTGCCCGTTGCGCGTAGCTGGATTGCTTCGGCCCTGCTGCCCTCGCAATGACGGGGAGCACGATGCTCAGCCGCGCCCGCGATAGCCGGGCACGTCCTGATCGGGCAGCCACATGCCGGCGGGCGGCGGGCCGGACTGCCAGAACACGTCGATCGGAATGCCACCGCGCGGATACCAATATCCGCCGATGCGCAGCCAGTGCGGAGCCATTTCGGTGAATAGCCGTTCGCCGATGCCGACGGTGCAATCCTCATGAAACGCCGCATGGTTGCGGAACGCGCCGAGGAAGAGCTTGAGCGATTTCGATTCGACGATGCTCTCATTCGGCGCATAATCGATGACGAGATGCGCGAAATCGGGCTGCCCCGTCACCGGGCAGAGCGAGGTGAATTCGGGTGCGGTAAAGCGCACCAGATAGGGCTTTCCGGGGCGCGGATTGGGAACATAATCAAGCTCCGCAGCTTCGGGAGAAGCAGGAAGCGGGCTGGTCTGGCCGAGATGCTTTGGTGTCATGACCGGCGATGTAGGGATTGAGGACGCGCAAGGGAATAATGGTCGGCACCCTCATCCCGATTCTGGGCGATCAGCTCAGCCCCGATATATCTTCGCTCAGCGATGCCGATCCTGCCGATACGGTCGTGCTGATGATGGAGGTCGCCGAAGAGACGGGCTATGTCCGCCATCACAAGGCGAAGCTCGCTTATGTCCTCTCCGCCATGCGCCATCATGCCGATCGTCTGCGCGATCTGGGCTGGCGGGTGGACTATATCCGGCTCGACGACCCCGATAATTCGGGCAGCTTTACCGGTGAAGTCGCGCGCGCGGTGGAGCGGCATTCGCCCGACCGGATCATCGTCACCGAAGCGGGCGAATGGCGCGTGGCTGCGATGCTCGGGGCGTGGGACACCCGGTTCGAGGCGGAGGTCGATATTCGCCCCGACACGCGCTTCCTCGCCAGCCATGCCGAGTTCGATGAGTGGGCGGAAGGGCGCAAACAGCTCCGCATGGAATTTTTCTATCGCGAGATGCGGCGCAAGACCGGCCTGTTGATGGACGGGGACAAACCGGCAGGCGGCGAATGGAATTACGACAAGCAGAACCGGAAAGCCCCGCCATCGGGCACGCTCGACATGCCGCGCCCGATCCGGTTCCAGCCCGACGATATCACCCGCGAGGTGCTTGATCTGGTCGCGGCGCGTTTTGCCGATCATCCGGGCAGCCTCGACCATTTCCACTTCGCGGTCAGCCATGAAGAAGCGATGCGGCAGAAGCGCAATTTCCTAGACCATGCGCTGCCCTGTTTCGGCGATTATCAGGACGCGATGCTGACGGGCGAGCCGTTCCTCTGGCACTCCCTGCTGTCGCCCTATCTCAATTCCGGGCTGCTCGATCCGCTCGATCTGTGCCGCGATGTCGCGGAGCGATATGCGCAGGGCAAGGTGCCGCTGAACGCTGCCGAAGGGTTTATCCGCCAGATTATCGGATGGCGCGAATATGTGCGCGGCATCTATTGGCGCGAAGGGCCGGACTATGGCGACCGCAACTTCCTGAACGCGACGCGCGACCTGCCCGCTTTCTACTGGACCGGTGAGACCGACATGCATTGTCTGGCGCAATCGATCGGTCAGACGCTCGACCATGGCTATGCCCATCATATCCAGCGGCTGATGATTACCGGCAACTTCGCGCTGCTGATCGGTGCCGATCCGGCGCAGGTGCATCGCTGGTACCTCGAAATCTACGCCGATGCCTATGAATGGGTCGAACTGCCCAACACGCTGGGGATGAGTCAGTTTGGCGATGGCGGGCTGCTGGCGTCCAAACCCTATGCCTCGTCGGGCAGCTATATCGACCGGATGAGCGATTATTGCGAGGCCTGCCGCTATGATGTGAAGCAGCGGACGGGCGCGGATGCGTGCCCGTTCAACGCGCTCTATTGGGATTTTCTGGCGCGCAATCAGGATCGGCTGGGCGATAATCGCCGTCTCGCCATGCCCTATCGGAGCTGGGAGAAAATGGATGCGGACGTGAAGCGTTCGCTCCGGGCGAGTGCGCGCGCCTTTCTCGACCGGCTCGACGCGGGCGGTGAGCCGACCTAGAACAGGAACGCGATGATGCGCAGTGCAGGGGGTTCGATCATGGAAGCGCTGGTTTCGACTCAATGGCTTGCCGAAAATGGCGGTGCGGGGGATCTTAAAATCCTCGACGCCAGTCTGTTCCTGCCAGAAATGGGCCGCGACGCGCGCGCCGAATTCGCGGACGGGCATATTCCGGGCGCGCGCTTCATGACCCTTGCGGCAATCGCCGATCCCGATGCAGGCCTGCCGATGATGCTGCCGCAGGACGAAGCGTTCGCGGACCATATGCGCGCGCTTGGCATCGATAGCGGCGACCGGGTGGTGCTGTATGACGGATCACCACTGCACAGCGCGGCGCGCGGATGGTGGATGCTGCGCGTGTTCGGTGCGGAGCAGGTCGCGATCCTCGATGGCGGTATAGCGCGGTGGCAGGCCGAGGGGCGGCAGCTCGAAACCGGGAATTTGCCCTATGATCCGGGCGATTTCGCAACCCGGTCGGATCGATCGGGCGTGCGCGATCTTGCCGCGATGAAGGCCAATCTCGACAGCGGTGCGGAGCAGGTCGTCGATGCCCGCTCGCCCGCGCGCTTTGCCGGCAGCGAGCCCGAAAGCCGCCCCGGCGTCGAACCGGGGCATATTCCGGGGTCGCGTAACCTCTATTATCCCGGCCTGTTCCACAGCGACGGCACATGGAAGCGGGGCAAGGAACTGGCGGCGGCGATCGAAGCGGCGGGGGTCGATATCGACCGGCCGATCGTGACCACCTGCGGATCGGGCGTCACCGCCGCAGTGCTGACATTCGGGCTGCATCTGCTTGGGCGACAAGCGGCGCTATATGATGGTAGCTGGAGCGAATGGGGCGCGGAACCGACCGCGCCGAAGGAACTGGGACCAAAGGAATTGGGTAAAGCGTGAGCGATACGGGCGACAGCGACATCGGACAGGGCACCCGGCTGGTCACGGCGGGCCGGCGCAAGGAATGGACACGAGGGATCGTCAACCCGCCGGTCTGGCGTGCCTCGACCATCCTGTATGACAGCATCGCCGATATGCGCGCCAATGCGACGCGCGACACGCATCACCGCCTGTTTTACGGGCGGCGCGGCACGCCGACGCAATGGGCGCTCGCCGACGCGCTGACCGAAATGGAGCCGGGGGCGGAGGCGACCTTCCTCTATCCCAGCGGCGTTGCGGCGATTTCGGCGGCCCTGCTGTCGGTATTGTCGCCGGGTGACGAATTGCTGCTGCCTGACAGCGCCTATGAACCGACCACGTCTTTCGCCAATGGGATGCTGAAGCGGTTCGGCATCACCACGCGAGTGTACGATCCGATGATCGGCGCGGGAATCGCAGAGCTGATCGGAGAGAATACGCGCGCCATCTTCCTCGAAAGCCCCGGAAGCCTGACCTTCGAGGTGCAGGATATTCCGGCGATCGTCGCGGTGGCAAAGGAGCGCGGGCTGGTGACGCTGCTCGACAATACCTGGGCGACGCCGTTGCTGTTTCCCGCGATCGCAAGGGGCGTGGATTTCTCTATCCTTGCCTGCACCAAATATATCGTCGGCCATTCCGACGTGATGCTCGGATCGGTGACGACGACGAAGGAGCATTGGCATCAGTTGCGCTCGACCAGCTTCCAGCTTGGCCAGACCGTGGGGCCGGACGATGCATGGCTCGGCTCGCGCGGATTGCGCACCATGGGCGTGCGACTGAAGCAGCATGGAGAGAGCGCGCTGCGCATCGCCAAATGGCTGAAGGAACAGCCGGAAGTGGCGCGCGTCCTGCACCCGGCACTCGACGACTGCCCGGGCAGCGAATTTTTTCATCGCGACTTTGCGGGCGCTTCGGGGCTGTTCAGCATCGTGCTGAACGATTGCAGCGACGATCAGCGCGCGGCGATGATCGATTCGCTCAGGCTGTTCGGCATCGGGTTCAGCTGGGGCGGGTTTGAAAGCCTCGCCATTCCCATCGATCCCGACAAGCTTCGCAAGGTCGTGCCGTGGAAGGCGCAAGGGCCTGCGGTGCGGCTGCATATTGGTCTGGAAGACCCCGACGACCTTATCGCCGATCTGGAACAGGGGTTGCGATGCTGCCGACCGAACCGCTGAACGATATCGCCATCTGGCTCGCGTCGAACGGGATCGCCCGTCCGACAACCGCCGACATGGTCCAGACGGCGGTGGCGTTCGCGCTGGTCCTGCTCGCGCTGCTGTGCGGCTGGCTGGTCGATCGCTATTCGGGCGACCGGCTCGAGGCGCTGTGGAGCAAGGTCGTCGGCGGCTATGGCGAGGGGCTTGCCCCACGCATGGGCAAGATTGCGCGCCATGCCACCGTCGCGCTGCTGCTCGCGCTGATCAGCAATGGCTGGGTGTGGAACGGACTGTCGGCGATCATCATCGGCCTTGCCATGGGCGGCGCGGTCGCGCTGGGTTCGCGCAGCATTTTGCGCGGCCTGCAATTGCCGCGACAACTGGCATGGCTGGTTGCTGCGGTGCTGTTCGTCGTCGTCCTGTCGGGCGCGATCCATAATGCGACGAACGAGTTCAACCTGCTCGCCTTGCTCGATACGGTCGGGTTTTCGGTCGGCAGCCGACGGTATTCGCTGCTGTCGCTGGCGACGATCGCGGTTGCGGCGATCATATTGTTCGCGCTCGTCCGGCTCGCCAACCGGGTGATCGCCCATTCGATCGCCCGCGCCAAAAGCTTCGACCCCGCGCAAAAGCTGCTGATCCAGAAACTCGCCGGTATCGCGGTGCTGATCGTCGCCTTCTTTATCGGCATCGATTTCCTGCAAATCGACCTGACGACCTTTGCGGTATTTTCGGGCGCGCTTGGCCTAGCGGTCGGTTTCGGTCTGCAAAAGACGGTCGGCAATCTGATCGCCGGGATCATCCTGCTGATGGACCGGTCGATCAAACCGGGCGACGTGATCGTGGTGGGCGACAGTTTCGGCTGGGTGAACAAGATCGGCGTGCGCGCGGTCAGCGTCATTACCCGCGACGGGAAAGAACATCTGATCCCGAACGAAAATCTGATGACGCAGGAGGTGGAAAACTGGTCCTATTCGGACCGGAATGTCCGCGTGCGGATTCCGGTCGGGGTTTCCTATGATTGCGACCTCAAACTCGCGCAGGAACTGATGCTTCAGGCGGCGAAGGATTCGCCCCGCGTGCTGAAAACGCCCAAGCCCAATGTGTGGCTTGCCGCCTATGGCGACAGCTCGGTCGAGCATGAGATTCTGGCATGGATCAACGATCCCGAAGGCGGGGTGGGCAATGTCCGCTCCGACGTGCTCAACCGGCTATGGTATCTGTTCAAGGATAACGGCATCGAAATCCCGTTCCCGCAGCGCGACGTGCATGTGAAGAGCTGGGCCGAAGCGGCAAAGCCGGGTGCGGACAAAGGCTGATACGATCAAGCATGATGTGCTACGGATGTCGGCATCGCGAGGAGCGTAGCGACGCGGCGATCCAGAGAGGGTTAATTTCGAGCGCGGGGATCTGGATTGCCGCGCCCCTTCGGGGCTCGCAATGACGATCATGTCATGGGTGCAACGCAACATAGCCTTGTACGAGCCGCTGTCTTTTCGCTGACGCCTCAGCGCCCTACATAGGGGCGGTGAATTCTCAATCGATCACCGCCCGCATCGCCGACGGCGTCGCTTCCGTGCCCGCTGCCGAATGGGACGCCTGTGCCGGAGCCGCGAATCCGTTTCTTTCCCATGCTTTTTTAAGCGCGCTCGAAGCATCGGGGTCGGTCGGGCCGGGCACCGGCTGGCAGGCGCTGCCGGTCATCGTCGATGATTCGGACGGCAGGCCCGCCGCAATCGCGCCTGCTTATGCCAAGGGGCATAGCCAGGGCGAATATGTCTTCGACCATGGCTGGGCCGATGCATGGGAACGGGCAGGCGGCGATTATTACCCGAAGCTGCAAATCGCGGTTCCCTTCACCCCCGTGCCGGGGCCGCGGCTGTTGCTGCGCGCCGCACAGGCCGCGCCCGCGCTGATCGCCGCGCTGGAGGCGGTGACCGACAATAACCGCCTGTCCTCCGCCCATGCGACCTTTGTCGAACCCGATCAGGTGGCGGCGTTCCGCGATGCGGGCTGGCTGATCCGACGGGGCAATCAGTTCCACTGGGCGAATCAGGGCTATGCGAGTTTCGACGATTTCCTTGACGCGCTCGCCAGCCGCAAGCGCAAGGCCGTGCGCAAGGAGCGCGCCCGCGCGGTCGAGGGGCTCACCATTCGTCACCTGACCGGCAGCGAGATACAGGAGGCGCATTGGGACGCCTTTTGGGAATTTTATCAGGATACCGGCGCGCGCAAATGGGGGCGCCCCTATCTTACGCGCCCCTTCTTCTCCCTGCTGGGCGAGACGATGGGCGACAAGGTGCTGCTGATGTTCGCTGAGCGCGACGGCGTGCCGATCGCGGGGGCGCTGAACCTGATCGGAGAGGATGCGCTGTATGGCCGCTATTGGGGCTGCAGCGAGGACGTACCCTTCCTTCATTTCGAGCTTTGCTATTATCAGGCGATCGACGCCGCGATCGCGCGCGGCCTTGCCCGGGTAGAGGCGGGCGCGCAGGGCGAGCATAAGCTCGCGCGCGGCTATGTGCCCGTGCCCACATGGTCGGCGCATTATATCCCCGATCCCAATTTCCGCCGCGCGGTCGCCGACTATGTGGCGCATGAGGCAGCGGCGATGGCTGAGGAACAGGATTATCTGGGCGAGCTTGCGCCCTTCAAACGATCGGGGTGACCGGGCACATCGTTTTTGGTGACCGACGCGCTTTTCGGGCCGTCCTTCGCCACCCGATTTTTCCCGTCATCGGATAGCGCCAGCCGCGCGGCGAGGCGCTTGTCATGCCGTGCGCGGGCGAACATCTCGGGGCCATAGGGGCCGAGATCCTCCATGCGCAGGCGCGGGGCCGCCGCATCATGATCGATGCGGAACAGCGCGTTCGATCCGTCACGCCATACGGGGATCAGCCCTGCCTCCAGCCGTTTGTCATACGCGGGCGGTTCGATCATCCAGACATAGTCGAACGCGGAGCGGGGGAACCCCGCCAGCGCGCCCGCGATCGGCCGCCACCATTCGCGCGGGCATTGGACGTCGCTGACGATCTCCGACGGGTCGTGGCGATAGCCCTGCCCCTCGGGGAAGCGAACGGTGAGCAGCTGCCCGCCCTCCATCGACCATTGGTCGTTAGCGTACGCCAGACGGCGTTCGAGCGCGATTCCGGCAAGATGCTGAAGCCGCGTCATCTTCCATTCGTTGTAACAGGTCTCGCCCACAAAGGTGACGAGCCGCGCACCGACGGGAAGATGGTTCAGCGCCGCCAGATTGCGATCATAGGCCTTGTCGTAAAGATAGAAGCTCGCCGCCGTCGCGCCCATGCGCACCCCGAAAAAGGCAAGGCCGATCGCCGCGATGATATGCGCCCGGCGCATCGACAGGCCGGGGCGCGGGCGAATGGCGATCAGCGCGACCATGAAGATGTACGGCACCAGCCGCATATCGGCATAGGCCGATCCGAACACCACGCGCGGCAACAGGATATAGACGGCGAGCAGCAGCAGCGCCGACAGCGTCAGGTTGCGCGAATATTGGATGTTCGGATCGCGCAGCCCGCGCAGTAGCACCAGATACAGGACGGCAAGGCAGGACAGGTCGAAAAGCTGCCAGCGGTCGCGGAAAACCTGCGTCACCCACAGCATCTTCGCGCGCCAGTTGAACCAGTCGAAGGTCTGCCCCGAAACATGGCCCGTTCGCCACGCCACCATCAGCACGGCGGGCCCGGCAAGCACGATGCAATGCAGCCCGGCATAGAAAGCGGCGGCAATCCAGCTCTGCCAGCGATCCTCGCGCCGGTCGCGCTCGCGAACCAGTTCGCCCGAAAAAGCGAGCAGGCCGAGCAGCCCCCAGCCATAGGTATGCGCGACCCAGATGATGAAGGAGAGCGGTACGAAAATCGCGGCGCGCAGCCGAAATTTGTTCAGCCGTCCCAGCCGCAGCCATAACGCGAACGCATTAAGCGCCAGCGCCATCGAGAGCGCGAAATTGACGAAGCCGAAATAGAAGGGGAAGCTGTACACCAGCGGCAGCGCGAACAACGCGGTTGCCGGGATGCGGCCATGCACCTCGCGTGCGATCCACAGCAGCCCAAGAGCGGTGAGCGCCGGAATCGCGATCACGATCAGCTTCACCGCCGCTTCCAGCCCGATCAGCGCGCCCAGCGGAATGACGAGCAGATCGACGCCCAGATTGCCGATCAGGCTCCACTGAAAATTATACCAGTCCTTCAGCCAGGGAACGCTGTCATAGGCCTGTTGCACGCGATAGCGGCCCATATGGCCGGGCAGGTCGACCAGCGGCGGGATATCGGGCCAGACCAGCGGGATCATGGCGACAAGCACCATCGCCACGACAAACGCGCGCGTTTGCCACCAGTTGAGTTTGACCTTTGTTACCCGGTTCATCGCGCGGCTTTTACTGCGATGCAGCGGAGAGGGGCAAGCATTTCACTGCTCGCCCCCGTTCCGCTTTATGCGTCGCGGCGGCCCAGCAGGCGCAGGCGAAGCGCATTCAGCTTGATGAAACCGGCGGCATCGCGCTGGTCGTACGCGCCTTCGTCGTCTTCGAACGTCACGACCTTTTCGCTGTACAGCGAATGCGGCGATTTGCGGCCGATGATATGGACGCCGCCCTTGTAGAGCTTCAGCTTGACCGTGCCCGCGACCTTTTCCTGACTATGGTCGATTGCGGCCTGCAGCATCTCGCGCTCAGGCGAATACCAGAAGCCGTTATAGATCAGCTCGGCATAGCGCGGCATCAGCTCATCTTTGAGATGCGCCGCGCCGCGATCGAGCGTGATCTGTTCGATCGCGCGGTGCGCGGCGGCATAGATGGTGCCGCCCGGCGTTTCGTACATGCCGCGGCTCTTCATGCCGACAAAGCGGTTTTCGACCAGATCGAGGCGGCCGATACCGTGCTTGCGGCCAAGTTCGTTGAGCGCCTCAAGCAGCGTCGCCGGACTCATCGCTTCGCCGTTCAGCGCGACGCCGTCGCCCTTTTCGAAATCGATCGTGATGACTTCCGCCTGATCGGGCGCGTCTTCCGGATTGACCGTGCGCGAGAAGACATAATCGGGGACTTCTTCCCACGGATCTTCGAGCACCTTGCCCTCGGACGAGGTGTGGAGCAGGTTCGCGTCGGTGGAGAAGGGGCTTTCGCCGCGCTTGTCCTTGGGCACCTGAATCTGATGCTTTTCGGCGAAATCGATCAGCGCGGTGCGGCTGTTCAGATCCCATTCGCGCCAGGGCGCAATGACTTTGATATCCGGGTTGAGCGCATAGGCCGACAGTTCGAACCGAACCTGATCGTTACCCTTGCCCGTCGCGCCATGCGCCACCGCATCGGCGCCGACTTCGGCGGCAATCTCGATCAGCCGCTTCGAAATCAGCGGGCGCGCAATCGACGTGCCGAGCAGATACAGCCCTTCATACATCGCATTGGCGCGCATCATCGGGAAGACGAAGTCGCGAACGAACTCTTCGCGCAGATCGTCGATATAGATATGTTCGGACTTCACGCCCGCCGCTTCGGCCTTTTTGCGGGCAGGCTCCAGCTCCTCGCCTTGCCCCAGATCAGCGGTGAAGGTGACCACTTCGCAGCCATATTCGGTCTGCAGCCATTTCAGGATCACGCTCGTGTCGAGGCCGCCCGAATAAGCGAGCACGACCTTTTTGATATCCGGGCGATCGATCTTGTCGGCCATCAGTATCTCCGAAAAAGCAGCTATAAACCCGCGCGCTCTATTGCGCTGAGGGCTAGCGCGCAATGCTTCGCGTGAGCCGGGGCATATAGCAGCCGAGCGCGAGTGCGCGATAGGCATAGCCCGACAGCAGCGCGATCCATACGCCGTCCGCCGCCATGGGGCGCAGCGCAAGGTCGGTGAGGACATAGGCGGCGGTGGCGACAACCGCGCTGTTGCGCAGCGCTCTGCCCTCGGTCGCGCCGATGAAAATCCCGTCGAGCAGCCATGCGGGCGCTCCGATCAGCGGCACGAGCGCGGTGAAATGGAGCAGGCTGCCCGCCGTAGCGCGCACCGCCTGATTATCGGTGACGAACGCGATTACGGGCACGCCGCTGATCCAGATCAGCAGTGCGAAGATCAGCCCCGCGCCAAAGGTGAACTCACCCGTCAGGCGGATCGCGCGCAGATAATCGCTATGCGACCCCCTGCCGATCGCGCCACCGATCCGCGATTCGGCAGTGAAGGCGAACCCGTCGAGCACGAAGGCGGAGATGCTGACGAACTGCATCAGCACCTGATTGGCGGCGAGCGGCACCGTGCCCAGCCGCGCGCCCGCATTGGCGAACCATGCGAACATCAGCAGCAGGGCGATGGTGCGGATCATGATATTGGCGTTCACCGCGAACAGGCGGCGGATTGCAGGTGCGGTGAACAGGCTGGCTCGCTGCGTGCGGATCGCGGCAATCGCGCCGGGGCCGAGCACATATACGGCAATGCCAAGCCCCGTGGCAAGCGCTGCCCATTCGGCGATCGCGGTGCCGAGCCCCACGCCCCCTGCGCCCATGCCAAGCCGCCAGACGAACAGGATGTCGAGCGCGGCATTGATAAGGTTCATGACGATCTGGAGCAGCAGCGCCGCGCGCGTGCGGCCCAGCCCCAGCAGCCAGCCATTGATCGCGAAAACGCCAAGCGAAGCAGGCGCCCCCCAGAAGCGTGCCGCGACATAGCCTTTTGCCGACGCGTCCAGCGCCTCCCCGCCCGCCAGCAACGCAAAGGCGGCGGGGATCAGCAGCCATTGCAGCGCGAACAATGCAGCGCCGATGCCGAGGCCAAGTGCCAGCCCCCGCACCAGCATCGCGCGCACTTCTTCGCTATCGTCCGCGCCCAGTGCCTGCGCGGTCATGCCGGTCATCCCCATGCGCAGGAAGCCGAAGGTCCAGAACAGGAAATTGATGACCGTGGTGCCGAGCGCCACCCCGGCGAGCGCCGCCGCATCGCCGGTCCGCCCGATCACCACCGTATCGGCAAGGCCGACGAGCGGCACCGTCGTCTGACCCAATATGATGGGCCATGCCTGTGCGAAGATCGCGGCGCGGCTGAGAGGGCGGGCGGTCATGTCCGCGCCGCTTTATGGCGGAGCGGCGGCGATTGCCACCGCCGCTTGCCGGTTTATTCGGCGGCCTGTTGCCGGTCCGCAGACCCCGTGAGCCTTGCCTCTTCCGCGATCATATAATCGCGCGTGATCGGCAAAGTGTGGCGGTTGCGCGCATATTGCACCTGAAAATTGACCATCTCGTCATAGCTGAACGCCGTTTCCGCCCCTGCGAGATAGTAGAGCCACATGCGGTAGAAGCGCTCATCGTACAGCTCGATGATCTGCTCCTTTGCCGCAACCGTGCGGTCGTACCAGCTTTTCAGCGTATAGCCGTAATGCAGGCGGAGCACCTCGACATCGGTCACGAACATATGGTTCGGTTCGTTCGGCGCGATCATCTCCGACAGTGCTGGGATATAGCCGCCGGGGAAGATATATTTCAGCGTGAAAGTATCGGTGACGCCCGGAGGGCCCATGCGGCCGATCGTGTGGATCAGCATCACGCCTTCATCGGTGAGCAGCTCGCGGCATTTTTTGAAGAAGACCGGATATTGCGGCGTTCCGACATGTTCGAACATCCCGACCGACACGATCCGGTCGAATTTGCCGTCGATATCGCGATAATCGATCAGCTGGAATTTGACCTTGTCGGCAACGCCTGCCGCTTCGGCGCGCGCCTTTGCGATCTTGATCTGCTCTTCGCTCAGCGTGACGCCGAGCACCTCGACCCCGTATTTCTCATGCAGATACAGCGCCATGCCGCCCCAGCCGCAGCCGATATCGAGCACCTTCATACCCGGCTTCAGATACAGCTTGGCCGCGATATGCGCTTTCTTGTCGAGCTGCGCCTGTTCCAGCGTCTCGTTTTCCGGATCGGTCCAATAGGCACAGCTATATTGCCTGTCAGCGTCGAGGAAAAGGTCGTACAGCCGCTCGGACAGATCGTAATGATGCGCGACATTCTGTTTCGACGTCTTCGCCGCATTGCGGCTCTGCACCTTGTGCGCGATGGCATTCATCACCCGGCGCGGCATGCTGGCGCCCAGCGTGCTGCGCTTGTCTTCCCATGCGTCATTGGCGCGGGCCAGCACGATCAGGTCGCGAATATCGCCCTGTTCGACCTCCAGCCGACCGTCCATATAGCTTTCGGCGGCACCCAGCGCGGGATCGGCGAGGATCTGCGTGAAGACCTTGCGATCCTTCATCCGGATCGTCACCGATCCGAGTTCGGGGTCGGGCGTGCCGAAGGTACGCTGCCTGCCATTGGGGAAAATGACGGTCAGCTCACCGCGCTGTACCATCCGGTCTAGAAATCGATCGATCAGTGCCATGGCGCGGAATTAGTGCGTTCGCGCGGCGGATTCCAGTCTCAACCGTACATTATATCCCGGCATACCAGTCATAGCCGGCAATATCCTCCCAAAGTCCCCCTTTTCCGCCGCCGATTCCGGCAAGCGAGGCGACCGCTTCGATCCCCATAACGTATTTTGCGTGCTTATATCCCAGCTGCCGTTCGACGCGCAGGCGTACTGGCGCGCCATGGCCGACCGATAGCGGCGCGTCGTTCATCGCCCACGCCAGAATCGTTTGCGGGTGAAAGGCATCGATCAGGTCGATCGATTCGTAATAGGGAACCGTGCCGCCGCGATAGCGGTCGGCGCAGTGGAACACGATATAGCGCGCCTCCGGCTTCAGCCGCGCGGCGTCGAGCAGCATCGACAGGCGGGGGCCCGTCCATTTGCCGATCGCGCTCCACCCCTCGACACAGTCATGCCGGGTGATCTGGGTCCGGGCGGGAAGCGAGCGCAGCCGGTCGATCCCGATGTTGAGCGGGCGTTCGACCAGCCCGCCGATGTTCAGCCGCCAGTCGGCGAAATCATTTGCGGCGAGCGCGTTATACGCATCGGTATTCGGATTGCGCGTGCCGTTGGTCCGGAATCGCGGCGACATTTCCGGCGCGGCATATTCGCGGGCAAGCGCGTTGCGGTCGCTCACCAGCCGTTGCAGCGTCCGGTTCGCATCATCGCCCGAATAGAGGATTTTGCGGAAGGTCTCGTTGCGGCCCAGCGCGTCGCAGCCCGAAAGCAGCCCGCCCGCGCCCGCGATCAGCCCCGTCGTCACACCGCGCCGGGTGAACAAGCGGCTCATGCGTCTTCTCCTTCGGGGATTTTCCACCAGCCGGTGATCATCGCGCGCACCTCGCGGATCGGTCCGGCAAGGATGACGAGCGTCAGGTGCACGATGATGAACAATACGATCAGCGCGGCGGCGATGAAGTGGATCGATCGCGCCGATTGCCGTCCGCCGAACAGATCGAGCAGCCATGGCCATGCGGCGTCGATCCCCGGGGACATGGTCAGTCCGGTTCCGATCAGCACGGGCAGCAGCACGAAGATGACGGCGGCATAAGACAATTTTTGCAGTATGTTGAACGCGCCGGGATTGGCGGGATCGTGAAAGCGAAAGGCGAGATGCTGCTTCATATCGTGCCACAAATGGCGCGGCGCGACCTCATGCGCGCGAATGCGCAGATCGCGCTGAAAATGGCGATTTATCAGGCTCACCAGCATGAACAGCAGCAGGCCGAATGCGAGCAGCAGCGCGAAAGTAAGATGCCAGCGCCGGGCAAGCGCCAGATTATAGGTCGACGGAATCGTCGCCCATCCCGGAAAGCGCGAAAAGCTGATCCACGGATGGTCGTAATTCGCGCCATACTGGCCCCAATATAAATGCGGATGCGCGTTCAGGATCATCAGCCCCGACCCCAGCATGACGAAGATCGTCACTGCGCTCACCCAGTGCCAGACCCGCGTCGGCAGCCGGTGCCGATAGATTTTTCCGTCGCGCTTTTGCCGTTCCATCGTCCGTTCCCGCTCGCTGGCCCGTGGGCATGGCCGAATAGCATGCCTGCCCTGCTTTGTCGGCGCTTGATTGTGCAGCATAAAGACGCGACTAGATGAACCATGGCTGACATGCATTTTTACGAGCCCGCAAACGGGCATGGTCTCGCCCATGATCCGCTGAATTCGATCGTCGCGCCGCGGCCCATCGGCTGGGTCAGCACGCTGAGCGCGGAGGGGGAGCGTAACCTTGCGCCCTATTCCTTCTTCAACCTGTTCAACTATCGCCCGCCGGTGATCGGTTTCTGCTCGGTCGGGTGGAAGGACAGCGTCGCAAATGCAAAGACGACCGGCGAATTCGTCTGGAACCTCGCAACCCGCGAGGTGGCAGAGGCGATGAACCGGACCTCCACCATGCAAAGGGTCGATGAATTCGACCATTCGGGGCTGGAACAGGCCCCTTCCAGACTGGTGAAGCCGGGCCGGGTCTCGGCGTCGCGCGTCCAGTTCGAATGCCGGACGAGCCAGATCGTCCAGCTGAAAACCGCTGCCGGGGGCGATATCGAAAGCTGGCTGGTGCTCGGCGAGGTGGTCGGCATTCATATCGATCGCGACCTGATCGTCGACGGCGTGTACGACACGGCAAAGGCCCGCCCGATCATGCGCGGCGGCGGCCGGGGCGATTATTTCGAACCGGGCGAAAAATTCGAAATGCTGCGCCCCGAATGACGCCGGGCCGCCCCCGGTGAAGCGAGTCCATTCGCGTCCGCCCTCGGCATGGGTCGCGGCGCTGCTCTGGCGAAGCTATTGGGGGCTGCCGACGCTGATGGTGGCGCTTGCGCTGCCGCTGATCGTGTTGCTGCTCCATGCCGATGCGAAGGGCGCGGGCAATGCGCTCGCCGCGCTCGGCTGGCCGTTCGATTTCGGCGGGAGTGCGGCGCAGAGCCTCGCCTCGTCGCTGGTGACGCTGTATGGCGCGCTCGCCACGCTCTATTTCTCGATCAGCCTGCTTGTGCTCACCATCGCGGCGAGCAATCTGGGTGTCCGGCTGATCGATCGCTGGATTTCGCGGCGCACGACACGCGTGACGCTGGGGCTGTTGCTGGTCGGGCTGGCCTGGGCGGTGCTGGCATTGCTGGCGGTCGATCCTGACGGCGCCGCGCCGCGTATTGCCCGGCTGACCATCGCGACGCTCGCCTGTCTGACGCTGCCCTTATTGTGCTGGCTTTCCTACGCGTTGCACGATCTTGGTCGCACGATTCAGGTCGATACGGCGATCGCAGCGCTGGGCGCCGATGCAGTACAGGAGGCGCGTCCCTATTCGCGCGCCTGCGACAGCGGCCCCGATTGCGACTGGGAAAGCGGCGAGGCGGTGACCGCGCGGCGCAGCGGCTATGTCGAAACGATCGACCTTAATACGGTCGCCGATCATGCCGGGCGTGCGGGCGGATATTTCCGGCTCGAGACCGGGCAGGGGGCGTTTGTGATGGCGGGGGACCGGCTGGGCACTGCGCTGGGTTGCGACGCTGCCTGCCGCAACCGGATCGGCCGCGAATTCGCCATCGGATCGTTTCGCAGCGCGCCGCAGGGCGCGGTTTTCTATGTCCGCCTGCTGGTGGAGATCGCCGCGCGGGCATTGTCGCCGGCGGTCAATGATTTCTACACCGCGCGCGCCTGTGCCGACACGCTGGGTGCGGTGATGGCGGCGCATGGCCGGCTGGGGCAGGGGGATCAGTGGATCGGCGACCGAGACGGTGCGGCCCGGTTGCTGATCGTCCGGGCACGCTTCGCTGCGATCTTTGACGGGCCGCTCGCTGCCTTTCGCCAGTCAGCGGCGGCCTATCCGGTCGTCGCCTCGCGCCTGCTCGACATGTATGGGCGCGTGCTGGCGCGTGAGATCGACCCGGTGGTGCGCGCCGCGATTATTGAGCATCGCGCGATCCTGCTCGCCCATGCGCTGGCCAAGGCCGAGACCGAAACCGATGCCCGCGCGCTCACCGACGCCGCTCAGCCATAGGCCCGCCAGAAAAAGGCGAGCGTCACCGTCGCCGTCCATAATAACGTCCAGATTCGGATCGGCGTTGCGGGCACGCGCCGTCCCAGCGCCGCCGCGCTCCACCCGCCGACCAGCGCTCCGGCGAGCATCGGCAGGCACGCCCACCATGCTACCATCCCGAAGCCGATAAAGATGAACGCCGCCGCGCTGTTGGCGATGGCGAGCATCAGCGTGCGCGCCGCGAACATCTCGCGCGGGGTGGCTCCGGCGAGCAGGCCGTAGGTCGCGGTCATCATCATCCCGATCCCGCCGCCGAAATAGCCGCCATACAGGCCCAGCAGCCCTTGCGCCGCGAACAACGCGGTACGCCCGATCGTCACCCGCGCCTGCAGCCAGCGCGCGGCGCCTTTGCCGAACAGCAGGATCAGAAAGGCAAGCAGCAACAACCAGGGAATGATCAGGTCGAAGACGTCTGTCGGCGTCAGCACCAGCAGCACGCTGCCGATCAGCGCGGCGGGAAAGGTGATGGCGGCGAGCTGCAACGGCCGCGCCTCCCCGACCGGGCCGAGCTCGTCGCGAAAGGTCAGCGCGCTTGCTGCCGCGCCGGGCAGCAGCGCGAAATTCGATGTCGCATTGGCGTTGGTGGCGGGAAGGCCGAGCGCGATCAGTGTCGGCATGGTCGCGAAACTGCCGCCCCCGGCAAGCGCGTTCATCGCCCCGCCCAGAAAGCCGCCCCCGACCGCCAGAAGAATCGTGGCGAGGTCCATGGCGAGCGCCTTAGGCGAGCGGCGCTCGCTTGGCGAGCCGGTCGCTGACGCGACCAGCCGTTATAAAATGGGGTGAATGGCGACCGGAAAGGGAACGCGAACAGCATAAAGGCATTGGGCTGTCATGCCGCCACAATATTCGGTCGGCATATGTATTGCGTATCAAAGAGTGTTGGAGTCGATGATGAAAGGCCAGCGCGATCCCCGCGAGCGGCGCTATTCCCCCTCGCTGCGTGTGGCGGCGGAAGCTGTGTACGGCACGCGCGCCCGACCGGCCTTCGCTCCGGCGATCCCGCTCGATTCGCGGTCCGAACCCGGCCTTGGCGACGAGCTTCATATGCGCGAGCGGCACATCGCCTGACGCGCGTCGGGAGCGTCTTATCCACCGGGCAAATCGTCATCGCGAGAAGCGAAGCGACGAAGCGATCCAGCGGCACGCGCGCCGCTATGGATTGCCGCGCCCTTTCGGGGCTCGCAAGGTTTGGGGTGGTGCCAGATGGCCACGGCCCCGGCCTTCGCCGGGGCGACGATTGTGGAAAGATGCGGTGCATACAAGCCGCTGAGACCATGCGTCGCCCCGGCGAAGGCCGGGGCCGATGGCGTATGGCGCTATGATTGCACGGAGCGGTGGCGGTCGGGTGCGGCGGTCTGGATCGCCTGACGTCGGCACCATAGGTTCGGATCGACGCACCCTGGTCTCAGTCGTCGCTCCCGACCCCCGGTTCAGGCAGGACCGGCGGCGTGGAGTCCATATAGGTCAGAAAGCTTTCCCAGATAAAATGGGCGCGCTCCCGCGTCAGCTCCAGCTTGCAGCCGAGCGCCATCGCGCCCCGGATCGTGCCGCTCTGCCAATAGCGGTAGATATTGTCGCATTGCGCATCGCGATATTTTTCCCACGCCTTTTGCGCGGCGTCGAACCCGGTAAGCAGTTCTTTTTCGGTCGCGGCCGGCGGGTCGCCTGCCCCCTGCGCCACGCGTTCACGCGCGGCTGCGAGATAGCGATCCAGTTCGGCCTGCGCGGCATCCACCTGATTTGCCAGACACTGATTGACCGCAATGGTCGTGCTGCCCTCACAAGGGTCAGTCTTGCCCCCGGCCTGCATCGGCAACAGCGCCAGCAGGGCAAGCGCGGCGATCATGCCTCCTGCACCGCCGCTTGTGCCGCCATCCGGTCGAGCTCGGCGCGGCTCTTCTTCTCGCTCGCGGTTTTCAACTGGCCGCAGGCTGCGTCGATATCGCGCCCGCGCGGGGTGCGGACGGGTGCCGAAATCCCGGCTTCGAACACGATATTGCTGAACGCGCGAATCCGGTCCGGGTCCGAACATTCATAGGGCGCGCCCGCCCATGGGTTGAACGGGATCAGATTGACCTTGGCCGGCAGGCGATATTTGCGCAGCAGGCGGACCAGCTCGCGCGCATCGTCGTCGCTGTCATTCTTGTCCTTCAGCATCACATATTCGAACGTGATGCGCCGGGCATTGTTTGCGCCGGGATAATCGGCACATGCCTGAAGCACGTCCTCAATCCCGTATTTCTTGTTCAGCGGCACGATCTCGTCGCGCACATCCTTGTTGGTCGCGTGCAGCGACACGGCAAGGTTCACGCCGATCTCTTCGCCGCACCGTTCCATCATCGGCACGACGCCGCTGGTCGAAAGCGTGATTCGCCGCTTCGAAAGCGCCAGCCCGTCGCCGTCCATGACGAGCTTCAACGCCAGCTTCACATTCTCGAAATTATAGAGCGGCTCGCCCATGCCCATCATGACGATGTTGGTCAGCATCCGCCCCTCGGGCTGGCTCGGCCATTCGCCCAGCGCATCGCGCGCCAGCATTACCTGCCCGACGATTTCGCCCGCGGTCAGATTGCGGACGAGCCGCATCGTGCCGGTGTGGCAGAAACGGCAGTTGAGCGTGCAGCCGACCTGACTCGAAACGCACAGCGTTCCCCGATCGGCATCGGGAATGAACACCATTTCATAATCCTGCCCGTCGGGTGAGCGGAGCAGCCATTTGCGCGTACCGTCGGTCGAAACCTGCGCCTCGACCACGTCGGGGCGGCTGATGACGAAGCGTTCCTCCAGCCAGGGATGCTGCGCCTTGGCAATGTCGGTCATCTTCGTGAAATCGGTGACGCCGCGATTATAGATCCAGTGCCACAGCTGTTTGGCGCGCAATTTCGCCTGACGCGCGTCCCAGCCCGCCGCCTCCAGCGCTTCGCGCACCGATTCTTTCGACATGCCGAGAAGGTCGATACGGCCATCGGCGCGCGCGGGCATGGCGCGCGGAACGGGCACGGGGTCGATATGCCCCGGAATGGGCATTGCGGGCTGCGAAGCTGTCTGCATGCGCCGCTATATACGCGATGGCGCGCGCAATTGCTAGCTGGCCGGATTGGCGCCCTGCCGCGTCAGACAGGTAAGCGCGGCGGCATCGATCGCGCTCGCCGCGCCGTCCAGCGCATAAAGATCGGCAAAGGGGCTGCCGCGCCGGTCGACCGCCGCGACGCGCATTGATCGGCCCGCGCGAATCGCAGCGACGATTGCTGCATCGGTCGCGGGGTTCGGCGCGTCGGCGATCCGGTCCTTCGCGATCAGCGCGAACCGCCGGTCGCCGACAAAAAGCGTCACCGCCGCCCCCGGTCTCGCCGCGCGGCTCAGCCGGAACTGCACCTCGCCCCGGCGGCCGAGCGTCGGCCAGTCGCCGATCGCGGCAAAGGCATCGCTACCGCGCGGGCGAACCGGCTGCGCGATCGCATAGCAGTGCGGCGGCGGCGAATCGCGAAACGCGCCCCAGCCCTGATATATGCCGATCGATTCGCGCTGCGGGGAAGTTGCCCCGATCAGCGCGATACCCGCGATCAGCGCGGCAAGCGGCTTCACGCGGGCGCCTTGCCGCTTCCGCGATGGATCAGGCTTTCGACCCCGGCTTCGATCCGGACGATCGACCCCTGCGGCAATCCCTCGGCAATCGGTGCGCGATATTCGGGATGGGTATCGGCACCCGTCATCACCCCGCGCAGCACCCGGCTCGACATGCCGTGCATGATGACCAGCCGGTCGCCGGGCGAATCGCTTTCCGCCAGCCATCCGCCGACCCGCGCCGCGATCGAATCATAGCGTTCGCCATCAGGCGCCGGCTGCAACAGCCCGGTTGCCGGGTTGATGACCGGGCCGACTTCGCGAATCACATCGTCATAATAGCGCCCGCCCCAGCTCCCCATGCCGATTTCGACCAGCCGGGGATCGGTTTTCGTATCGTGCCAGTCGAGTTCCAGATGCTCGGCAATCACCGCCAGCGTCTGCAGCGCGCGCCCCGTCGGCGATGCCCACAGGGTCAGCGTGGGACGCGGTCCCAGTTCGGCGCGAAGCGCGCGGCCCATTTCGTCCGCCTGTATAAATCCGTTTCGAGTCAACGGGGTATGGACGGCGTCGCCCTGCAACCGCCGCGCGGCGTTAAAGACGGTTTCGCCATGGCGGGCGATAAAGTCCCGACCAGCTCTCTCGCGACTAGATTTCATACCCCCCATTTCAAGAGCCTGTGGCGCAAAAGCAACGCTTTTTCCCGTTTATCTGGGGTTCATGCAACGCAACGCTTTTTCTGCGCATTACCGCCATCCCAACCAAGCAAAGGGGCCTCCCAAAGTACGGGAGGCAGTAGAAGATCGTTAAGGAGTTTTTTGTATGCGTACGCTTACCATGACCGCGATTGCGGCAGTCGCCACCGGCGCTTTCGCCGCTCCTGCCATGGCGCAGGATATCCCGTTCAACGGTCCGCGTATCGGCGTCATCGCCGGCTATGACGGTATCCGCCCGGGCAGCAGCGAAGACAGCGATATCCAGGGTGACGACCAGACGGTCGACGGTTTTCAGTACGGTGTCGATGCCGGCTATGACGTCAATCTGGGCAGCGCCGTGATCGGTGTCGAAGGCGAAGTCGCCGATTCGACCGGCAAGGTGAACCCGTATAATGGCGAAGCCAATTATTTCGGCTATGGTCAGGTAAAGACCGGCCGTGACCTGTATATCGGCGCGCGCGCCGGTGCGCTCGTCACGCCCTCGACGCTGCTGTATGCGAAGGCGGGCTACACCAATGCCCGGCTCGACCTGACCGCGCAGGACGCCGAAACCGAAACCGGCCGTCACTTCAATCTCGACGGCTATCGCGTCGGTGCGGGTGTCGAGCATCAGTTCGCGGGCAACCTCTATGGTAAGGTCGAATATCGCTATTCGAACTATGGCAAGGCCCGGTTCGAATATGCCGATGGCTCGAACACCAACAATTTCGATGTCGATACCGACCGTCATCAGGTCGTTGCCGGCGTTGGCATGCGCTTCTGATCGAAGCGTGCCGTTCGAATTTCGAACGCAAAAGGGGTCGGAGCAGCTTGCTCCGGCCCTTTTTCGCGTTAGAGAGGCAATGATGAGCGAATTGCCGTCGCCGGAATCACTTGACCGGCGGCACAGGACATAAATGGGCGTTATGCCCGGGGGTTGAAGATGAAGGCGACGATCGAACGTGCAACCTTGCTGAAGGGGCTGAGCCACGTTCAGTCAGTGGTCGAGCGGCGCAACACGATCCCGATTCTTTCGAACGTGCTGATCGATGCGAGCGGCGAGGGTTCGATTCGCCTGATGGCGACCGACCTTGACCTGCAGATCGACGAAACCGTTGCTGCGGCGGTCGATCAGCCGGGCACCACGACGGTATCGGCGCACACTTTGTTCGACATCGCCCGCAAGCTGCCCGAGGGCGCACAGGTCGAACTTTCTGCAGCAGAGGGTAAGCTGAAGATCAGCGCGGGTCGCTATTCCTCCTCGCTTCCGACGCTGCCGCGCGACGACTTTCCGGTGATTGCCGAGGGCGATCTGCCGACCGTTTTCGAGCTTCCCGCCGAAACGCTGAAGCAGATCATCGACAAGACGCGATTCGCGATCTCGACCGAAGAGACGCGCTATTATCTGAACGGTATTTTCTGGCACGTCGCCGATGACGAACAGCCGGTGCTCAAGGCTGCGGCGACCGACGGTCACCGCCTCGCCCGCGTCACCGTGGTTCGCCCCGACGGGGCCGAGGGGATGCCCGACATCATCATCCCGCGCAAATGCATCGCCGAGCTGCGCAAGCTGCTCGACGAGGTCGATGGTTCGGTCGGCGTATCGCTGTCGCCGTCGAAGATTCGCTTCGATCTGGGTCAGGCGATCCTGACGTCGAAGCTGATCGACGGGACCTTCCCCGATTACAGCCGCGTCATCCCGACCGGCAATGACAAGCTGCTCAGGCTCGATCCAAAGGCGTTCATGGAAGGCGTCGATCGCGTCTCGACCATCGCCACCGAAAAAACCCGCGCGGTGAAGATGACGCTCGATCGCGACAAGATCACGCTGTCGGTCACCAGCCCCGAAAATGGCGCTGCCGCCGAGGAAGTCCCCGGCGATTATGCCGCGCAAGGGTTCGAAATCGGCTTCAACAGCCGCTATCTGCTCGACATTCTGAACCAGATCGAGGGCGATATGGTCGAGGTCCACCTCGCCGACGCTTCCGCACCGACGCTGATTCGCGAAAATGAAAAATCGCCGGCGCTCTACGTGCTGATGCCGATGCGCGTCTGATTCGGGCGGGCGGCGGGCGAAGCGCCTGCCGCCGCTTTCATGCGGGCGGCGCTAACCGCGCTGCGCTTTCGCCCCGAAAATCGTCATTGCGAGGCCCGCAGGGCCGCGGCAATCCAGTGTTGTCGGGCGCCCCGCTGGATTGCTTCGCTTCGCTCGCAATGACGGTGTGGAGGATGGGGCGGCCCGCTCCCGCCCGCCTTACTGCGCCAGCAGCGCGCTCGACTTCGCCTTGCCAGCATCGCGGACCGCGCGCGCTTTGGCGGCGCCTTCGCGGCGGACCAGCTTGGCTTCGGTCTTCAGCGCGTCGGCGCGGACCTTCAGCCTTTTACCCTCGAACGTGCCTGCCTGACCGGCCTGTTCCTCAAGCTGCTCGGCCTGCGATTCCATCTCGCTCGCCTTTTTGTCGGCGGCGGCTTCGATCGCATCGGCCTGCGCATCGGCGGCATCGACGATTTGCTCAGCCTGTTTTTCCTGCGGCGTCTTGGGCGAGCAGGCGGTGAGCGACATGCCGGCAGCGGCCAGCGCGAGCAGAGGAGTGATGGTTCGCATTGCAGGCTCCGTCTTAAGCGTTAGGGACTGTGCATGGCAATCTCTCGCCTCACCCTTACCGATTTTCGCAACCATGCCGATGCCGTTCTGACGCCCGGACATGGGTTTGTCGTACTGACGGGTGAGAATGGTGCGGGAAAGACGAACGTGCTGGAGGCGGTTTCGCTCCTCGCGCCGGGAAAGGGCCTGCGCCGGGCAAGCCTGACCGACATGGCGCGGCAGGGCGGCAGCGGTGCGTTCGGGGTGGCGGCGCGCATCGAGGGGGAGGTCGATCTCGGCACCGGTACGCGCGCCGATGCGCCCGAACGGCGGCTCGTGCGAATCAACGGCGCGGGCGCGCCCGCCACCGCGCTTGCCGACTGGCTCACCATTTTGTGGCTCACCCCGGCGATGGACCGGATTTTCGTCGAAGCGGCGGGCGAGCGGCGGCGCTTTCTCGACCGGCTGACCATGGCATTGTCGCCCGCGCACGCCCGCCACACCAGCCGTTACGAAGCCGCGATGCGCGCGCGCAACCGCCTGTTGAGCGAAGCCGAAAAGGGCGTTCGCACGCTCGATACCGAATGGCTCGCCGTGCTGGAAAGCGCGATGGCGGAGCATGGCGCGGCGATCGCGGAAGCGCGCGAAGAGGCGGTGCGGCTGCTCGGCGACCGGATCATTGCTGAACCGGAGGGGCCGTTCGCCCGCGCCTCGCTTTCGATCGATGGGTGGCGCGACGAAGGCCGGTTGCTCGCCGAACTGGCCGAGGGGCGTCGCCGCGATGCCGCCGCCGGGCGAACGCTCGCCGGGCCGCATCGCAGCGACCTTGCCGTCACGCATGTGGCGAAGGAGCAGGCGGCGGCGCTGTGTTCGACCGGTGAGCAAAAGGCGCTGCTGCTCGGCATCGTCCTCGCCCATGCCGATCTGGTGGCGGAGCGGGTCGGGCGCGCCCCCATATTGCTGCTCGACGAAGTGGCCGCACACCTCGATCCCGTCCGGCGGGAGGCGCTGTTCGGGCGGCTTGCCGGGCGCGGTCAGGTGTGGATGACGGGCACCGAACCCGCGCTGTTCGACGCGCTCCCCGCCGATGCGACACGCTATACCGTGGCGGGCGGCACCATCGCCTGATTGTTCTCACACCCTCGCCATTGCGAGTCCCGAAGGGGCGCGGCAATCCAGAGCGGGCATATCGCTCTGGATCGCTTCTTTGCTGCGCTTCTCGCGATGACGATGGGGGGTGGGCCAGACCTCGTCACAACGCTATGGATTGACTTTTCGGCAATTAAGCGCCATCTGGCCGCCAGCGACGCGTCATGCAGCGTGATCTGGCCCGGTTAACCCCGTGCCACGGCTCCGCGTCGATTGCTCGAACAAGCTTCCCATATCACGCGGGGGTGCCTCTCTTCCCCGCCCGCTTTGCGCCTTGTGGCGCAGGGCGACGGCATATTTGCCAAGGAACTTTATGTCTTTTTCCAAACTCGGCCTTAACCGGTCGCTCGTCGATGCGCTCGCCCAAAAGGGATATGAGACGCCGACCCCCATTCAGGCCCAGTCGATCCCCGCACTGCTGGAGGGCAATGACCTTCTCGGCATCGCGCAGACCGGCACGGGCAAGACGGCGGCGTTCATGCTGCCCTCGATCCAGCGCCTGACGTCTGCCAACAATCGCGTAAAGCCGATGCGCTGCCGCATGCTGGTGCTTGCGCCGACGCGTGAACTCGCCAGCCAGATCGCCGAAAGCGCCAAGGAATATGGCCGCTTTTCCAAGATGCGGATCGCGACCGTGTTCGGCGGCGTTCCCATCGGCCGCAACCGCCGCGATACGGCGGCGGGCGTCGATATTCTGGTGGCGACGCCGGGCCGTCTGCTCGACCTGATCGATCAGAAGTGCATGAGCCTTGCCGATCTTGAGATTCTGGTGCTCGACGAAGCCGATCAGATGCTCGACCTCGGCTTCATCCATTCGCTGAAGCGCATCGTGAAGATGCTCCCCGCCGATCGGCAGAGCCTGTTCTTCTCGGCCACCATGCCCAAGACGATTCGCGAACTCGCCGGCAGCTTCCTGACCGATCCGATGGAGGTGAAGGTCGCGCCCGTATCGTCGACCGCCGAGCGCGTCGAACAATATGTCACGTTCGTCAACCAGAAGGAAAAGCAGGCGCTGCTGACGCTTTTCCTCGAAAATAACGAAATCGATCGCGCGCTGATCTTCAGCCGCACCAAACATGGTGCCGATCGCATCGTGAAGCTGCTCGCCGCCAACGGCATCGCCGCGAACGCGATCCACGGCAATAAGAGCCAGCCGCAGCGCGAAAAGGCGCTTGCCCAGTTCCGTTCGGGCTCGGTCAAGCTGCTCGTCGCCACCGACATCGCCGCGCGCGGCATCGACGTGTCGGGGGTGAGCCATGTCATCAATTTCGATCTGCCCAACGTGGCCGAACAATATGTCCACCGCATCGGCCGCACCGCGCGCGCGGGCAATGACGGCATCGCCTTTGCTTTCTGTGACGAGGAAGAACGCCCCTATCTGCGCGGCATCGAAAAGCTGACGCGGCAGAAGATCGACGTCGTTCCGCTCCCTGCGAATTTCGTCGAAGAGCAGGAGCGGATCAAATCGACCCGCACCGGCCCGATCCCGCCCGAGCGCGAAGAGCGCAGCCGTGGTCCGCGTCAGGCACAGGGCCCGCGTCGTCCGCGCAAGACGCACGATGCCAAGCCCGCAGGCGCCGCACGCGGCAAGCCCGGCGGCGGCAATCGCAGCCGCAGCGCCGGTCGCGGACGCGGCAAGCCCAAAGCCGCTTCGGGTCAGGGCTGAACCCGCTTCCGACGCTCACCGTCATGGCCAGCGCCAGCGAAGCAACTCGGCGTGTTGCTCATACACCGTCACCCCGGCCTCCGTGCCGGGGTCCACGGCGCGGCAATGAAAACGGGGTGAGGGGGCGTGGCAAGGTGGATGCCGGGACGGACCCGGCATGACAGCCGGCAAGAGCGTGATGACGCGGCGTCGCTTTACGCAAGCCCCTCCCCTTCAGGGGAGGGGTTGGGGTGGGGCGTCGCGACGAAGATCACGACCGCGCATCCCCCACCCCCGCCCCCTCCCCTGAAGGGGAGGGGTGAGCAATTCGATACCGCCCCGCTCTTCCGCCTCACCCCCGCACCATCTCCAGATCCGCTTCATCCAGCGCGCGCAGCGAAATGCCCTTCGTCTCTTTCAGGAACAGCGCGCCGATCAGGCTGACTGCCCCCGATCCCAGCACATACAGCGCAATTGGCACCCAGCTTTCATACTCGCGCAGCAACGTCGTCGCGATCAGCGGGGCCCAGCTTCCCGCGACCAGTGCGGTCGCCTGATAGCCGATCGACACGCCTGAATAGCGCATTCGCGTCGGAAACATCTCTGCCATGATCGCGGGCTGCGCCGCATACATCAGCGAATGGACGATCAGGCCCAGCACGATCGCGGCAAGGATCACCATGGTCGCGCCGGTATCGAACATCGGAAAGGCGAGGAACGGCCACACCATCATTGCGGCGGCCCCGGCAATATAGACCGGGCGACGTCCCGCACGATCGGCAAGCCCGCCGATCAGCGGTATCGCAATTGCCTGCGCGATATGCGCAACGAACAGCAGCGCGAGGATGCGGGTCGTCGAAATCCCTTCATGGTCGAGATAGGTGATCGAGAAGATCACGACCATGTAATAGAGGATGTTCTCGCCGAACCGCATCGCCATCGCGGTGAATACGCCGCGCGGATAGCGGCGAAATACTTCGGCGATGCCATATCCGGCGGCTTCCTCCGCCTGCGTCTCGCGCTTTGCCGCTTCGAAGACGGGTGAATCGCTGACCTTGGTGCGGATATAATAGCCGATCAGCACGATAACGGCGGACAGCCAGAACCCGACGCGCCAACCCCATGCGTCGAACGCCTGCGACGAAAGCGACGCCGACAGCACCATCAGCACGACGGTGGCGAGCAGATTGCCGACCGGCACGCCCGCCTGCGGCCAGCTTCCCCAGAATGCGCGGGAGCGGTTGGGGCTGTGCTCGGTCACCAGCAGCACCGCGCCGCCCCATTCGCCGCCCAGCGCGAATCCCTGCAGAAAGCGCAGCAGCACCAGCAGGACCGGTGCCCAATAGCCGATCGCGCCGAAGGTCGGCAGGCAGCCCATCAGGAATGTCGACAGGCCGATCAGCACCAGACTGAATTGCAGCAGCGATTTGCGCCCCATCCGGTCGCCGACATGGCCGAATATCACCCCGCCCAGCGGACGCGCTAGAAAGCCGACGGCATAGGTACCGAACGCCGCAATGATGCCGTCCAGATCATTGCCGCTGTCGGGAAAGAACAGCCGCCCGAACACCAATGTGGCGGCGGTGCCGTAGAGGAAGAATTCGTACCATTCGACCACCGTGCCCGCCATCGACGCCGCCACCACGCGGCGCAGCATCGGCAGGTCGCCTTTCTCCTCATGCTCCATCCACCGCTCCTCTTTTTTCTCATTTGTCGGCGGAGTGTGCATCCATGCAACGCCCGTGCGCAAGCGGTGCAATCGAGCGCATTTCGCCAGGTAAAATATCCGTTGCAGCGAAGGCAGAAAAGCACGCGAACGTGCAGGCTATATCGCGCTGCAATGCGCAGGGTTTGCAGCATTGGAACCGGTTCAGGCGAAGCCATTCCGGCTGATTTCTGCGCTTTGCTCATATGTTGCAAAAATGCCACGCAATATTGCAGAGTTCGGTAATTGTGCATCGCGGCGGTTACAAGCCTCGCCGCGCTTTGCTAGGTCGCCGCCACGTTCCGCGTAATCTTGAAAATTCCGGGCACGTCTGGCGCCCATATTTGCCGATGCGCGGATAGAACTATCCGATGACTTTGCGCGTGCGCGTTTCGCGCGCCGTAAAGCCCAAGAAGATAACCCAATAAGGGGAACAACATGACCAGGTTTCTGACCGGCGCGTCTTTGGGCGCCCTCGTCACTTGCTTCGCCGTGCCTGCGATGGCGCAGACGACAACCACGACCACCACCACGACCCGGAGCGCGCAGACTCCCAAAAAGCCGCGCACGGGCGGGGTGAAGGACATCGTCGTCACCGCGACCAAGCAGAACGAAAATCTTCAGGACGTTCCTGTTTCGGTTCAGGCGATCGGCGCGGAAGAGCTGACCCAGCTCGGCGTTTCGACCTTCGACGATTATCTGACTCAGCTTCCCAACGTCACCGCCGGTGGCGGCGGGCCGGGGCAGAACACCATCTATATTCGCGGTCTTGCCTCGACCACGCCGAACCTGACCACGGCGGGCGTCGCGGGGCTCGCGCCCAATGTCGCTTTCTATCTCGACGAACAGCCGCTGACCCAGCCGGGCCGCAACCTCGACGTCTATGCCGCCGATCTTGAGCGGATCGAGGTGCTTTCGGGGCCGCAGGGCACGCTGTTCGGCGCCAGTTCGCAGGCAGGCGTGGTCCGCATGATCACCAACAAGCCGGTGCAGCGCTTCGAAGCCTATGCCAAGGGCGAGACGTCGTTCACCAAGGGCGGCGATCAGAGCTACAAGGCGGAGATGATGCTGAACGTCCCCGTCACCGACAAGCTGGCGGTGCGCGGCGTGGTCTTTCTCGACCATCAGGGCGGCTATATCGACAATGTCCATGGCACGCGCTCGATGCGCGACAGCGCGCGGTTCCGTCCCGAAGGCACCGTCCGTTATAACGGCGTTCCGGTCAGCGAGCGCCGCAAGGGCGTCCAGTCGGACGCGGCTTCGCTCGACTATATCGACAACAATGTCACCTTCCAGAATGCGGACAATGCCCGTCTGGTCGAGGATGATTTCAACACCGCGCAATATTCGGGCTTCCGTGCCTCGGCGCGCTATGAATTTACGCCCGACTGGAACGTGACGGTCGCGCATATGCGTCAGGGTCTCGACACCGACGGCGTGTTCTTCGCCGATCCCGAACTCGGCCTCGATGACCCGTCGATCCAGCGCTATTCGCCCGACAATATGAGCGACGATTTCTCCAACACCGCATGGACGGTGGAGGGTCGCCTCGCCGCGCTCGATATCGTCTATACGGGCGCCTATACCGACCGCGAAACGCATCAGAATGTCGGCTATTCCGACTATCTGTTCGTCGGTCAGTATATCCCTTATTATATGTGCGACACGGCGGTCGCCTATCCCGACACGGTTGCCAACGCGCCCGCCGATCCGACCTGCTATGCTCCCAATCTGGCGGTGAAGTCGGACAGCGACACCACCGTGTTCACGCAGGAACTGCGCTTCAGCACGCCGCAGCAGGAGCGTATCCGCTTCACCGGCGGCGGTTTCTATTCGAACACCGTGCTCAAAGAGCTGAACGATTATTATTATGCCGATGAGCGGGTTCGCGGGAATGACGGCGTAACGCGCGGCTTTTCGGACATCTATCCGTTCACCAATACTGCGGTGACGGGCACGACCGGCAATGCCTTTCCCGGCTATTACGGCGATCCCGGCCCGCTGCCCGCCAATGTCGGCTTCCGCAACGATGTGAAGCGTACCGATGAGCAGTTTGGCATCTTCGGCGAAGCATCGTTCGACATCATCCCCGATGTGCTGACGATCACCGGCGGCGCGCGCTATTACAACGTCCAGGTCGATCTGGAAGGCGCCGCAACCTCGTCCTTCTGTAAGCTCAATTCGCCGATCTTCGGCGCAAATGTGGGCGTGCCGGTTGATGAGCAGACCAATATTCCGGGCTGTGGCGGTACCAATCTGTCGCTGAAATACGGACCCGACAATCCCGACGGCAATCCGGACAAGGCAAAGAGCGAAGGCACGATCTTCAAGGGCACGCTGACCTATACGCCGACGCGCGACCTGCTCTTCTACGCCACCTATTCGGAAGGCTTCCGTCCCGGCCTGCTCAACCGTCCGGGCGGCGCGCAGGGCCCCGGCAACTATACCGTGCCCTATGCGCTCGACACCGATGAGGTGAAGAATTACGAATTCGGGTGGAAGACGCAGCTGTTCGATCGTCAGCTTCGCTTCAACGGCAGCGCATTCTATGTCGATGTCAGCAAGCTTCAGACCGGCATCTTCGATCCCAGCATCACCAATCTGTTCTTCTCGGACAATGCGGCGAATGCAGAGATCAAGGGCGTAGAGGGCGAATTCACCTTCGCACCCTATTCGGTGCCGGGCCTGACGCTGGCAGGGGCGTTCTCGTTCCTCGATACCGAGATTACCGAGGTTCTGACCCCGACCGACGATGTGCAGGAAGGCTCGCCGCTTGCCTTCGCACCTGATTTTCAGGGCAATATCCGGATTCGCTACGAATGGGATATGGCGAATGGCATGACTGCGCATGTGATGCCGCAGATGGTGCATTCGGCGTCGAAATACACCGACATCATCGACATCAACAAGCTGCGGCTCGACAGCTACACGACCTTCAGCCTCACCGCTGGTGTGCAGAAGGATCAGTGGTCCGTCGAAGTGTTCGGGGAAAATCTCTCCGACGAACGCGCCGAAATTTCCGGCAACTTCAACTTCGACCGGCCGCGCGTGATGATCAACCGCCCGCTTACGGTGGGCCTGCGCGTCGGGTACACGTATAATTGATGCAAGCGAATGCGGCGTGCCGGTTGTGCGCCGCACCTATTGATCCGGCGGCGGGCGGACCTTCGGGTCTTGCCCGCCGTTCGGCAATAAGATCAGTTGTATTGGTCCGAACCCATCGCATCATCGTCATTGCGAGCCCCGAAGGGGCGCGGCAATCCAGAGGCGACGTGCGTATCGCCGGATCGCCACGCCGCTTCGTTTCTCGCAACGGCGGGTTCTGTGGTGGCAGACCGCCACGGCCCCGGCCTGTGCCGGGCCGACGCAATGGTGTCAGCAGCTTGTATGCACCGCGATTTTCCACACTCGTCGCCCCGGCGCAGGCCGGGGCCGGTGGCGTGTGATGCTATTATGGTTGCGCAGAGCGGCGTGATGCAAGGCTGCGGGCGGTGTAGCGCGCTGGATTGCTTGACGTTCGTATAATAGGTTTGGATCAACGCCGGTTGATATCAGGGCACGGAAAGGGCGTAATGCCAGAAACGATCGATACGGCTGCGGCAGTGCAGGCGGCGCAGCGCGCCTTGCAGGGCGGGCGGCATGGCGAAGCGCTCGCGCTTGCCGATGACGCACTTGCCGATGCACCCGGGGATCGCGACCTTCTCTATGTCGCTGCGGTCGCGGCGCGCTTTGCCGGGCAGCATGACGCAGCGTTGGCATATCTTTCGCGTCTGATCGAAGCAGCGCCCGAATATGGCCGCGCCTATCAGGAGCTGGGCCATCTTGCCCGCGATACCGGCGATGCCGATGCCGCGATTCTCCATTATGCCCGTGCCTGTCGCCTCAACCCCGCGCTCGATGCAAGCTGGCGCTGGCAGGCGGAATTGCTCGCCGCGAAAGGTCGCCCGGCCGAGGCGGCGGCTGCGCGCGCACAGGCCGACCGGCTGGCCGCGCTGCCGCGCGAACTGCTCGCCGTCACCAATATGATTCATGAAGGCCGCGTGCTGAAGGGGGAAAGCCTGTGCCGCGCCTTCCTCAAAGCCAATCCGCACCATGTCGAGGCAATGCGCCTGCTCGCCGATATCGGCAGTCGGCTCGGCGTAATGGAAGATGCCGACTTTCTCCTCGAAAGCGCAGTGACCTTCGCGCCTGACAATATCCAGCTGCGGCTCGACTGGATTCAGGTGCTGCGCAAGCGGCAGAAATTCGCCGAAGCGCTACGCGAGGCGGAGGCGCTGTACGCGCGCGATCCCGAAAATCCGCTGTTCCAGTCGCAACTGGCGATCGAGGCAATGCAGACCGGCGATTATACCCGCGCCTTCGCCCTGTTCGATGCGGTGCTCGAAAAGCTGCCGCACGACCCCGCGACGCTGACGTCGAAGGGGCATGCACTCAAAACGCGCGGCGAACATAAACAGGCCGTCGCCTCCTATCGCGCGGCGACCGTGGCGAAGCCCGATCATGGCGACGCATGGTATTCGCTCGCCAACCTCAAAACCTATCGCTTCGAGGATGCGGAGATCGACCGGATGCGCGCGCTGGTGGAGCGGCCCGATCTGGCGTTCATGGACCGGGTGCATCTCAATTTCGCGCTGGGCAAGGCGTATGAGGATCGCGGCGATTATGCCGAAAGCTTCCGCTTCTATGCGGACGGCAACGACCTCAAACGTCGCCAGTCGCGCTATGATGCGCAGAAGATGTCGCGCGAACTGGCGCTGCAGGCGGAGTTTTGCACGCCCGAGCTTTTCGCGGAAAAGGCAGGCAGCGGCGATCCCGCCCCCGATCCCATTTTCATCCTCGGCCTGCCGCGCGCCGGATCGACGCTGATCGAACAGATACTGGCCTCGCACAGTCAGATCGACGGGACGCTCGAACTCCCCAATATTCTCAGCCTTGCGCACCGCCTGCGTGGCCGCGCGCGTGCAGCGGGGGAGGGGGAATATCCCGCCAATCTCGCCGATCTGCCGCCGGAAGCGCTCGCCAAAATGGGCAGCGATTTCATCGAAAACACCCGCATCCACCGGCAGGGCGCGCCCTTTTTCATCGACAAGATGCCGAATAATTTTCGGCACATCGGCCTCATCCATCTGATCCTGCCCAATGCAAAGATCATCGACGCGCGCCGCGACCCGATGGATTGCTGCTTTTCGGGCTTCAAACAGCTGTTCGCCGAGGGGCAGGAATTCACCTATGGCCTGACCGAGATCGGCAGCTATTACCGCGATTATGTCGACCTGATGGATCATTGGGACCGCGTCCTGCCGGGCAAGGTACTGCGCGTGGCCCATGAAGACGTGCTCGACGATCTCGAAGGGCAGGTTCGCCGGATGCTCGACTATCTCGGCCTGCCGTTCGAACAGGCGTGCCTCGACTTCCACAAAACCGACCGCGCGGTCCGCACCGCAAGCTCCGAACAGGTACGCCGCCCGATCAACCGGTCGGGGGTAGGCGTGTGGCGGAACTACGAACCGTGGCTCGACGACCTGAAAGCGGCGCTTGGGCCGGAGCTGGCGCAGTAGCGGCGCTGTCGTGAGCATAGCCTTTCGCCCGCTACCCCCGCACCCAGGCCCACCGATCGAACGCACTCGCGCGCCGCCGGTCGATGTCATTTTTCGCTGCCGTCCCGTTCGGAATAGACGACATATTGCGACTTTCCTGCGGCCTTGGCGGCATATAGCGCCGTATCGGCAAGGATCATGAGGCTGGTCATGGTCAGTTCCTTCGCCGCGCAGCCCGGTGCCACACCGATGCTCACCCCGATCTCCACCTGCACGGTCGGTTCGATGGTATAGGGCATTCCGATCGACGCGATCAGCCGCTGGCTCAGCTGCCCCAGCGTGCTGGGGGAACCCTGTTCGACCAGCACCAGAAATTCGTCGCCGCCCAGCCGGCAGACCGTGGCATCGGAACCGGCCGCCGCCGTCAGACGCCGACCCACCTCCTGAAGCAACAGGTCGCCGATATGATGGCCGAACCGGTCGTTGACCTGTTTGAACCCGTCAAGGTCGAGGTACAACAAAGCCGGCTGCGCCGCCCCGGCGGTCATCCGTTCGAACGCCCCCTCGAAACCGCGCCGGTTCATCAACCCGGTAAGCGGATCGTGAAACGCCTGATTGCGGCTGTCGATTTCCGCAATGATCGCGCGCACCGTGACACGGCGGTGCTGCTTTATCATGGCCTTGTTCAGCAATACGAACATTCCGCCCTGACACAGGATCAGCGGAAGGAATTGCGGAAACAGATATCCGAAACTCGCCTTGAAACTGAGATCGATCATCAGCACCTGCGCCATTGCATAGCGCGGTGCCATGAAGTTGCGCCCGATAATGCCGCCGATCCCGGCGAGGCTGGACGCAAGCACGATCACGGTCATCGCAATGTCGCGGGACAGCACGATCGCCATGATCGCGGCGGCCTGGTTGGCGGCCCATGCCAGACCGACGACAAAAAACGGGTCGGTACGCGTCGACCAGACCCGCAATGCCCCCAGTCGGGCGGCAAGAAGCGCGACTTCCATCCCGACAAGCGCCAGGAGGACGGGATCGCCGATCCGATAAAAGGCGACCAGCAGCACGGCGATCGAATTGACGGCGGCCAGAACGAAAAATCTCGGCGACGACCGAAACATCGCACCAAGTCGCGTGCGTACATCGGGCGGAAGGTTCGGATCGATCGACACGATCCAGCGCAATATGGCCGATCGTGGCGCGACATAGTGGGAAGTTCCCGGCATTCGTCTTTTCCCGATTGAACAGCAGCCCCTATCAGGAACAGGTTTAAAAGCTGCTAATCGACCTTGAGCCGCGCCGAAACGAACATGGATAATGCAGCGCCGCGCGCCGGTTGCAACGTGGCCGGGGCGCGATCGGGTGGTGCGATCGACGTGTCCCGACGCTGCGTCGTCAGCCGCAGATGACCCCGCGCCACATAGCGCTGTCCTACATGGCGCAAATCTGGCAGACCGAAGCCATGTACACTTCCCGCCCTTCGCCTCGCTTTGCCGTCCGGCATCGCGCGGGGGAGGGGGCGGGAGGGGGGACGTAGTGTGAACTTCCACAACTTCCGCGACCACCCCACCCCCGCGTATATCCGCGAATCAGTCGTCTTCATCCTCGAACCCGACCAGATCGAGCGCGCGCGCCTTTATCTGGTGCAGCCCGCACCAGTGCACCAGCGCATCCTCGCGGCCATGCGTCACCCATACTTCCTTCGGCGCAATCTCACGGATGGTGCTCGTCAGCTCGTCCCAGTCGGCATGGTCGGACAGGATCAGCGGCAGTTCGACATTGCGCTGGCGCGCCCGTTGCCGCACGCGCATCCATCCGCTCGCCATCGCGGTGATCGGATCGGGCAGCCGCCGCGACCAGCGATCATTGAGAGCGCCGGGCGGGCTCAGCACGATATGCCCCTTCATCTCGCCTTTGTCGGTATCGGTGGCGGGGCGCAGTTCGCCCAGATCGACGCCATGTTCGGCATACAGATCGCACAGACGCTGCAACGCGCCATGGATATAGATCGGATCGCCATGCCCCATGGCGCGAAGCTCTGCGATCACCCGCTGCGCCTTGCCCAGCGCATAGGCACCGACCAGCACGCAGCGATCGGGATTCGCGTGCAGCGCATCGAGCAGCTTCGTCAGCTCATCATGCGTTTCGGGATGGCGAAAAACCGGCAGGCCGAACGTCGCCTCGGTAATGAACACATCGCACCGGACGGGCTCGAACCGCGCACAGGTGGGATCGGCACGGCGCTTATAATCGCCCGACACCACCACCCGCTCGCCGTCATGGTCGAGCACGATCTGCGCCGATCCAAGCACATGGCCCGCCGGCACGAAGCCGATATCGACCTCGCCCAGTCGGATCGTCTCGCCATAGGCGACCGGCTGTCCGAGTTGCGGGCCATAGCGCGCCTCCATGATCGCCAGCGTTTCCGGCGTCGCCCATACCGTGCCGTGCCCGCCGCGCGCATGATCGGCATGGCCATGGGTGACGAGCGCGCGGGGTTTGGGCGCGGAAGGATCGATCCACGCATCGGCGGCGGGGATGTAGATTCCTTCGGGATGCGGTTCGATCCAGTTTCCGACAGACATTTCAACGATATGGGGTGGCCGCGCTCACCATGCCAATCATCGTGCCACGGATCGAATGCAGCTGCCCATGGGTTGATCGCGCAACGACAGGAGAGAGACGATGGATCTGGGAAGCCTGTGGGGCGTGATGACGATTTTGGGGCCTATTCTGCTGGCCGCGGTCATCATCTGGGCAATATTGCACAATCGCACCAGCCGCGAACAGGACGCGCATACCGAAGCCGCGACGCAGCGCATGTATGATGAACAGGAGCGCGACGACAAGGCGAACGAAAACCGCTGACCGGTCCGGGCGGGTCGGGGACGACATTGTTTTGAGCACGTCGCATGGCGATATGCTGGCAGTGAACGCGCCTTCCTTGTCAGCCCCGATCGATCCCCCGCTTACCGCACCGCTGCGCGACTGGTTCGCGGCGCGCGGCTGGCAACCCCGGCGGCATCAGCTCGACATGCTGGCAGCGGCACGGGCCGGGCAGCACAGCCTGCTCGTCGCGCCGACGGGTGCGGGAAAGACGCTTGCCGGATTCCTGCCCAGCCTCGACGATCTTATCGCCCATGGCGGGGCGGAGGGGCTGCACACGCTGTACGTCTCGCCGCTGAAAGCTCTGGCGGTCGATGTGCAGCGCAATCTGCTCACCCCGATCGAGGAAATGGGCCTGTCGCTGCGGGTGGAGACACGCAGCGGCGACACCCCTTCGGACCGCAAGGCACGCCAGCGCACCCGCCCGCCGCATATCCTGCTCACCACCCCCGAATCGCTGAGCCTGCTGCTCAGCTATCCCGATAGCGACCAGTTATTCGAAACGCTGAAGACGGTGGTCATTGATGAGGTGCACGCCTTCGCCACGCAAAAGCGCGGCGATCTGTTGTCGCTGTCGCTCGCCCGGTTGCAGCGGCTCGCCCCCGATATGCGGCGCGTTGCGCTGTCGGCAACGGTCGCCGACCCCGACGGCTATCGGGCCTGGCTCGCCCCCTATGGCGATATCGACAGCGTTGCGAAGGTGGTGGGGGAGAAGGGTGCCGATCCCGATATCGCGATCCTGTTGCCGCAGGACCGCGTGCCATGGTCGGGCCATTCGGGCCGCTATGCCGCTGCACAGGTGATGGCCGAGATTGAGACGCATCAGACCACGATCGTCTTCTGCAACACCCGCAGCCTTGCCGAACTGATCTTTCAGGATCTGTGGAAGGCTAACGAGATGCAGCTTCCCATCGGCGTGCATCACGGGTCGCTGGCGCGAGAGGCGCGGCGCAAGGTGGAGGCAGCGATGGCGGACGGAAAGCTGCGCGCGCTGGTCGCGACCGCCAGCCTCGACCTTGGCGTCGACTGGGGCAATGTCGATTGCGTCATCCAGATGGGCGCGCCCAAGGGATCATCGCGCCTGCTGCAACGGATCGGGCGCGCCAATCACCGGCTCGACGAACCGTCCGAGGCGGTGGTGGTCCCCGGCAACCGGTTCGAATATCTCGAAGCGCGCGCGGCGCTCGATGCGGTGGAGGCGGGCGAGCTCGACCCCGATATCTTCCGCCCCGGCGGGCTGGACGTCCTCGCCCAGCATCTGATGGCATGTGCTTGCGCCGCGCCGTTCGATGCGGCGGAGATGCTGGAGGAGGTGCGCGGGGCGCTTCCTTATTCGGCGCTCGACGACGATACGTTCGAGCGGGTGCTCAATTTCATCGCCGATGGCGGCTATGCCCTGCGTGCCTATGACAAGTTCAAACGCCTGACCAAAGACACTGACGGGCTGTGGCGGGTCTCCCATCCGAAGTTCGTCACCCAGCATCGCCTGAACGCGGGGATCATCGTCGATGCCTCTACCCTCGACGTTCGGTTCAAAAACGGGCGAAAGCTCGGCACGGTGGAGGAATATTTCGCTGCCTCGCTTACCCCCGGCGATACGTTTTTCTTTGCCGGGATGAGCCTTGAGGTAGAGCGGATGGACGCGATCGATCTGGTCGTGCGGGCGACCGCACGGCCGGCGCGTATCCCGAGCTATAGCGGCGCGCGGATGCCGCTATCGACCAATCTTGCCCGGCGGGTGCGCGGCTTTCTGCACGATCCGGAGCAATGGGCGCGCTTTCCCGACGATGTGCGCGAATGGCTGGAGGTGCAGCGCTATCGCTCGATCCTGCCGGGGCCGGATCAGCTACTCGTCGAAACCTTCCCGCGCGAGGGGCGCCATTATATGGTCGCGTACAGTTTCGAAGGGTGGAACGCGCATCAGGCGCTCGGCATGCTGATCACCCGGCGGATGGAGGGGCAGGGGCTGAAGCCGTTGGGGTTTGTCGCCAATGACTATGCGCTTGCCTGTTACAGCCTCGATCCCGTTACCGATCCGGCGTCACTGTTTTCGCCCGACATATTGGAGCATGAATTTGTCGAATGGGTGCAGGGATCGGCGCTGCTCAAACGCGCCTTTCGCGAAGTCGCGGTGATCGGCGGGCTGGTCGAGCGCCAGCATCCGGGCAAGCGAAAGAGCGGGCGGCAGGTCACTTTTTCCACCGACCTGATTTACGACGTGCTGCGCCGCTATGAGCCGGACCATTTGCTGCTGCGTGCGGCATGGGAGGATGCGCGCGCGCGGATGACCGATGTCGGGCGGCTGGGCGATCTGCTCGACCGCGCGGGCGATACGATGGTGCATCGCGACCTGCCGCGCGTCAGTCCGCTTGCCGTGCCGGTGCTGGTGCTGATCGGGCGGGAGAATGTGGCGCAGGGGAGCGCGGATGACGAATTGCTCGAACAGGCGGAAGTGCTCGCCGCCGAAGCCATGGCGCGCGATTGACGGATGCGTGGGAAGCGGCGATAGAGAAAAGATGGTTCCCCTTTCGTTCGCCGGTCATGAGTTTCTGACGCGTCCCGACGGTGCGCTGTTCTGGCCCGCGCGCCGGGCGCTGCTCGTCGCCGATCTGCATTTCGAAAAGGCGAGCTGGTATGCGGCGGGCGGCCAGATGCTGCCGCCTTATGATTCGATTGATACCTTGCGGCAGCTTGATGCCGTGGTGCGCGCTCTGGAGGTCGAGCAGGTCTGGTGCCTTGGCGACAGTTTCCATGACGCTGCCGGGTGCACGCGGCTGTCGGATGCGGCGCAGAGGCTGCTGCGCGACCTGACCCAGCGCACCCGCTGGACGTGGATCACCGGCAATCACGATGCCGGGATGATCGATCATTGCGGCGGCAGGATTGTCGAGGAGGCGCAGGTCGACGGCCTGATCCTGCGCCACGAAGCACTGGCAGGCGAAACGCAGCCCGAGCTTTCCGGCCATTATCACCCCAAATTGCGCGTATCGGTGCGCGGCCGCCGGGTGTCGCGCCGCTGCTTCGTTGCGACGCCGACCAAGCTGATCCTGCCCGCTTTCGGCGCGCTCACCGGCGGCCTCGACGCTGCACACCCCGAAATCCTGCGCGCGGTGGGGCGCGGAGCCGAGGCACTGGTCGCAACCGAGCGCAAATTGCTGCGCTTCCCGATCGCGGCCTGACGCAATAGCGCAAGATCGGTCGCGCGCCGATCGTCGGGATGCGGCTAATTCGCCTTGCCACGAAGGAGGAAAGGGAACGCCGTGCCACCGCACTATCAGGAACGCATGCAGCGGGTGCTCGACCATATCGACCGCAATCCCGATGCCGATCTCAGCCTTGATCGGTTAAGCGACGTCGCGGCGTTCTCAAAATACCATTTCCACCGTCAGTTTTCGGCGATCTTCGGTCTGTCGGTGCATCGCTATGTGCAGCTCGTCCGGATGCGGCGTGCCTCCTATCAGCTCGCTTTTCGCGATGCGGACGGCGTGACCGACATAGCGCTGGATGCGGGATATGAGGCGTCTGACGCCTTTGCCCGCGCTTTCCGCCAGAACTTCGGACAATCGCCGTCCGAATTTCGAACCGCGCCGGACTGGCGATCGTGGCTTGCCGCCCTCGGGCCGCTAACCTTCGCACGGAGCAAGCATTTGACCAACTATAGCCTGCAAGACGTCACCATCACCGATTTTCCCGCAACGCCGGTGGCGCTGATGAAACATCACGGCGATCCCGAGCGGATTTATGCCACCATCCAGCGTTTCATTGGCTGGCGCAGGGCGACCGGGCTGGGCAAGGACATCACTGCTACCTTCAACATCTTTCATTCCGACCCGCGAACCACGCCGCCCGAGGCGTTTCGCATGGACCTGTGTGCGGCCTCGAAAGGCCCTGTCGCACCGAATGACGCCGGCGTGGAGGAGGGGCTGATCCCGGCCGGGCCTTGCGCGGTTCTGCGTGTCGTGGGAAATAGCGAAAATCTGGAGGCAGCGGCCTTGTTTCTGTACCGGGAATGGCTGCCGCAAAGCGGTGAAGAGCCACGGGATTTCCCGCTTTTCTGTCAGCGCGTGCGATTTTACCCCGATGTGCCCGAACCCGATAGCGTGACGGACCTGTTCCTGCCGATCGATCAGGGCGCGCGTGCGGTGGGCGGTCCCGGGCGCATCGCTACATAAGCGGTGCGCAGGCCCGGTCGGAACCCCAGCCCTTCATAGAAAAGATGAACGCGCGGATCGGCGCGGCCGCTTTGCATCAGGACATGATGGCAATCGCTTTGCCAGGCATGGTCCAGCGCAGCGGTAACGACCGAACGGCCATGACCCAAGCCGCGATGATCGGGGTGGGCGACGACATTTTCCAGAAAAGCGTGCGACCTGCCGGCGCGCAACAGGTTGGGCGCGGTGATCAGCGTACATGTCGCGACGATTTGCATATCCAGCGCTCGAACGAAGGTGAAGATATGAGAGCTGGCCAGCATGTCGCGCCAGATTTGTTCGGCCCGTTCGACGGGTTCGGCAGCCGCGCTCACTTCCGACGATTCGAACAGCGCGAGAAGCGCCGGCAAATCCTCAGGCCGGGTGAGGCGGGTGACGGGAACTGGCAGCGCCTATGCCCCCTTTTCGTCGCAACGCACCGGGCCGGGGCCGCGGCTGGTGCAGGCGGCGGGGCCGTCGATGGTTACATCGCCTACCCCCATTGCGGTGATGTCGGCGGAGCGGGTGGCGGTGAAATGGTTGCTGCCGGTCCCATCCGATGTCACGGCAAGGTCGCGGACGGTCAGCCCGCCCGCATCGATCGCGCCCGATCCGCTATTGGTGAAGCGGGCATTGGCGGCGGCCCCACCCAGTTTCAATAGCCCCGATCCCGCCACCACGCCGGTCAGCGAATCGGCGATGACATTTTCCACCTCGATCCGGCCCGATCCCATCACGCCGAGCCGGACATCCATGCCCTCGGCCTTATCGAGGGCGAGCGAGCCGCCGCCCCGAACCGCTGCCTCGCGCACCTTGTCGGTGGTGACCGCGATGACCGGGCGCTCGTGTCGTTCGCCCGGCCAGCCGCCCCAATTGCTGTTGCTCGCCGAAACGGTCAGCACCTTGTCCTCGACTGACAGCGAAACCTGATCGATCGCCCGGTCACCGCCGGTGACGATCGCGCCTGAGGGCTTGCCCGTAACCGCCACAACCCGGAACGCGCCGTCGATCCGGATTGTGTCGAACCCGGTCAGCATCACCTTGCGCTCGCTCGCATTGGCAAGCGGGGGGGCGACTAATATAACGGCGAACAAAGCGAAGCGGATCATAGCCCTATTATAGGCGACGCGATCCCCGATAACGCAACCGGGAGATTAGCCGCAGCGCACACTTCCCGATCCGGCCTTGCTCGTCGTGCAGCGTGGTTGGCCCTTCACATCGACATTACCCGATCCGCGCAGCCCGATAGTGACGGGACCGTTTACCCGTGCGCCGACATTGCCCGACCCGGCGACCTGAATCGTCGCCGATTTCGTTGTGAGGCCGCCCGCATCGACATCGCCCGATCCTGCGATCGAAATATCCAGCGTATCGGCAGTGCCGCCTATCCCGATATCGCCCGAACCGGCGATGGAAAGCTTCACATCGCCGCCGCTCTGGCGCTTTACGAGGATATTACCCGACCCCTTGATGGCGCCGGTAAAACCGCCTTGCACTTCGCCGATCATCAGATCGCCCGATCCTTTGATCGACCCGGAAAAGGGGCCGGCTGCCCGGTCGATTTCCACATCGCCCGATCCCTTGGTTTCCACTGCAGTTATGCGCGGCATCGTGATGGTCAGATGCGCATTTCCGCGCGAAATGCCCCAATTGCCCTTTTTCATGCCGATATGCAGCTGCGAACCGCTCACGCTGAGTTGCATCCGATCGAGCAGATCGGGATCGCCTTCTCCGCGAACCGAGAACGCCTGCCCAGTGTGGATGGTGATGTCGGTCGAACCGCTGGCGTCGACCTTATCGAACCCGGAGACGTTCCACTCGCGCTGACCATCGGCGCGTGCGGTGGAGGCGGCGGGGATATCGGCGAATCCGTTGCAGGCAACGAGCGGCAGAGCGGCCAGAGCGAGTAGAAGACGCATGCGAAAATCCTCTTCGGTGTATCGCCGTTATAATACACCAAGATGCAGGCCGCGCAAATGAAAAGGGCGGCCCGTTGCCGGACCGCCCCTCATGGATGGAACGAAACCGAAGCCTATCAGGCGGCAGCTGCGTCCTTTTCCTTGTTATATTTGGGTGCCGCTTCGCGCAGAATATCGAGGATTTTTTCAAGCGCGGCGGGTTCGTCGACCTGTTCCATCGCGGCCAGTTCGCGCGCAAGACGCGAGGCAGCGGCTTCGAAAATCTGCCGCTCCGAATAGCTCTGCTCGGGCTGGTCATCGGCACGGAACAGGTCGCGCACGACCTCCGCAATCGATACCAGATCGCCGGAATTGATCTTGGCTTCATATTCCTGGGCGCGGCGCGACCACATGGTGCGCTTCACCTTGGGTTTGCCCTTCAGCGTATCGAGCGCTTCTTTCAGCGTCTTGTCGCTGGAGAGTTTGCGCATGCCGACGCTTTCGGCCTTGTTGGTGGGCACGCGCAGGGTCATGCGTTCCTTTTCGAACCGGAGGACATACAGTTCGAGCGGCATTCCCGCGATTTCCTGTTTCTGGAGCTCGATAACACGACCGACGCCGTGCTTGGGATAAACAACGTAATCGCCGACATCGAAGGACAGCGCCTTTGCAGCCATAGGGGTGCAACCTTTCCGTGAACTATTGCCCAAGGGACAGCGCATCGCTACGGCTCGGCTCTGCCGCGCCGGAACAATGCGACCGGGGCGAGAATCAAACGTCTCCGGGCGGAGAGAAACCCTCTCCGTCAGCTACCCGTTTAACATAGCCGTAATAAAATTACTAGCGATCATCGCACGACTTCGCACCGCATCGGCACAAAAAGCCATTGCGCGGGCGAAATTACGCGGTTCGCGCTGTTCCGCGCCGCAGCGACGGCAGGCGCGTGATCAGTCGCCCTTGCCGGGCTCGGGCGAGAAATATTTCTCGAACTTGCCCTCTTCGCCCTTATGCTCGTCGGCATCGTCGGGCGTCTGTCCGGCATTGGTCGTGACATTGGGCCATTGGGCCGAGAAGGTCGCGTTCACCTCAAGCCATTGTTCCAGACCGCCCTCGGTATCGGGCAGGATTGCCTCGGCCGGGCATTCGGGTTCGCACACCCCGCAATCGATGCATTCGCTGGGGTTGATGACGAGCATATTCTCGCCCTCATAGAAACAGTCGACGGGGCACACCTCGACACAATCCATATATTTGCAACGGATGCAGGCATCGGTCACGACATAGGTCATCGGGTAACAGCTCCAGTCAACATCTCGGTTCCTGCTATGCGGCGTCGCTTGATGCGTCAACGTCTTTGGTATTGCCGGGAATGAGTTCGGTGAAAAGCGTGGCCGCTTCGGCAGGCGGACCGCGCCGGACCGGCAATGCCTCTACCCGCAGAATGCGGACGCTTCCATCGCGGGCAAATGCGATGATCGAGCCGGGGCGCACCTGCGCATGAGCGCGATCGATCCGCCGCCCATCGAGGCGCATCGTGCCCGATTCGGCCATTTTCTGTGCGATGCTGCGCGACTTGGTCACGCGCGCCCACCACAGGAAGCGATCGATCCGCATCCGGGGCGTATCAGCCATTGCGAAGGTCCAGATCGGCGAGCGCGGCAAAGGCGTTTTCCGGGCGCGGCGCGGCTGGCTTTTCGCGGCGCGGGGCAGGGCGGCCGCGCCAGATCCAGCGCGGCGTGCCCTCGTGCGGGCTGGTGGCGCGAAAACCGAGTCGTGCCATTAGCCGGTCGAGCGTTTCGGGCTTCAAACCGATCGATACCGCAAGCGCTGGATCGGGCGCGAAGGGCTTGCGCCCCTGCCGCGCATCGTGCGCAGCTTTCGAAATACGCTCGATCAGGTCCATGCGTACCGCCTGCCCCCCGATCGCGCGAAATCCCATAGCCGGGCTGGCGCCGCCTGTGCCCCGGTCGAGCACCGTCGCGCCCTCGGGCGGCAGCGCGCGGACCGGGTCGCCGCGCAGGCGGAACAAGAGGTGGCGCCACCGGGTCGCCGCAGGCTTCATCAGCCGGGGATCGAAAATATCGAGTACGCCGATCGTGATGCCCGCTTTGCGCAGCCGCCGTCGCTCTTCGGGCGAAAGCGCGGCGACCGAATCGGCAAGCGGATCGCGCGGGGTAAGCCCGCCATGATCGCCCAGCGCAGCCGCCACGGCGCGCAGCGCGGGCGATGCTTGCGGGTCACGCGCGATTGCATCGAGCCGGGTGAGCGCTGTGCAATGCCGGGAGAGTTCGCTTTCGACCCATCGCTGCGCGCGCGCTTCCACTGTGGCGCGATCTGCCGCTTCGAGCGAATCGAGCGCGCGGTCGAGCAGGATGCGAGGGCGGGTGAGCGCCAGGCCGGCCTTTAACCGCGCGAACGGTACGCCCTGCCATAACAGCCGCGCTTCCTCGCCGGTATCGAGCGCGAATTCCTCATCCTTCGCCTGTGCCAGCGCATCGGCCCGCCGGGCCAGTTCCTTGCCCAGCCGCTTTTCGGCGGCGGCGAGCAGCATGCGCTTGTCGCTCGCCCGCGCATCAGCGGCGACGGTGAAGCGAAAGCCGTTGAGCGTGCCGAGCTGATGCGTATCGACCATCACTTCTCCTTCAGCGCCGATTTCGACCGGCAGGTCGGCGGCGCCGCTGCCGATCTGGCGAAGCAGCGCCGAGGTGCGCCGGTCGACAAAGCGCTGAGTCAGCCGGTCGTGCAGCGCGTCGGAGAGCTTTTCCTCGATCGCGCGGGTGCGCTCGGCCCAGTGCATGGGGTCCGCAAGCCAGCCGTCGCGATGCGCGATATAGGCCCAGCTGCGGATCGCGGCGATGCGCGCGGCGATCATCTCGACATCGCCCTGCACATTGTCGAGCTTCGCAATCTCGCCGGCGAACCATGGGTGCGGAATATGGCCGCTGCCCTCGGTCAGATGGCTAAAAATACGCCCGACGAAGCGTGCATGCGGATCGACGCCCAGCTTGCGGAAATCGGGAAGCCCGCATGCAGCCCAGAGCCGATTTACCGCACCTTTGCCGCGCGCGCGCTGGCGCACCCAGTCCTCATCGGCGAGCCGCTTGAGCACGGCAAGGTCGATCGCCTGTGGCGCGGCGCGCATCACGCCCGGTTCGGGACGTGCCTCGAGTCCCGCGATCAGCGTATCGAGGCTGGAAAGGTCGGGCGCGCCGTCGCGCCAGAACAGATGGTCGAGCCGGGGGATGTGATGCCCCTCGATCGCCATGACCTCTTCGGGGGTGAAGGCATCCGGCCCCTCTTCGTGCAGTGCGCCGAACGTGCCGTCGCGCTGATGCCGTCCGGCGCGCCCTGCAATCTGCGCCATTTCGGCGACGGTCAGGCGGCGACGACGGCGGCCGTCAAATTTGTGGAGCCCCGCAAAGGCGACATGCGTAACATCGAGGTTCAGGCCCATGCCGATCGCATCGGTGGCGACCAGATAATCGACCTCTCCCGACTGGAACATCTGCACCTGCGCATTGCGGGTTCGCGGCGACAGCGCGCCCATCACCACCGCCGTGCCGCCGCGCAGTCGCCGCAGCGTTTCGGCGACGGCATAGACCTCTTCAGCGGAAAAGGCGACGATCGCCGAGCGGCGGGGCAGGCGCGAAAGTTTTTTCGCACCCGCATAGCTCAGCGTCGAAAAGCGCGGCCTGCCGATGATCTCCGCATCGGGGACCAGCGCTTTGAGCATGGGGCGTAAGGCGTCGGATCCGAGCAGCATCGTTTCCTCCCGGCCCCGTGCGCGCAGCAACCGGTCGGTAAACACATGGCCCCGTTCCGGGTCTGCACCCAGTTGCGCCTCATCCAGCGCGAGGAACGCAGCTTCGCGATCCAGCGGCATGCTTTCGGCGGTGCACAGCAGCCAGCGGGCATTTGCGGGCAGGATCTTCTCCTCGCCCGTAATCAACCCAACCGAATCCGCGCCCTTTATCGCAACCACCCGGTCATAGATTTCGCGCGCGAGCAGACGCAGCGGAAAGCCCATAATGCCGCTGGAATGCGCGCACATCCGCTCCACCGCGAGATGCGTCTTGCCGGTATTCGTCGGACCCAGCACTGCCGTTACCGGGCTGCGCGCGAAATTACTCATCACGATTGCCAAGATCGCGATTGTCGCCCGGTTGCGCAACCGAAACTCGCAATTGTCCGGAACGGAGCGCGGCAAACGCGCTGAATTGTCACGGTTTCCGACGTTCGCCGTCTTTCCGCAACGTTTCGCCGCAGGACGAGCCGCAGCCCCGCCCGGTTAAATTGACTTTAGCATATAGGATACATCACCAATTCATTTCGGGCCGGGTTCAAGCGGTTCACTTCACAACGGGGGGCGGCGCACCTTGTTTTTGCGCAACGATCTGGCATTCGATCACGGCAGCGGCACAGGCGCGATCTCCTTCGGTCGCCTGCCGCAGGCGGATCGTCCCCGGACCTTTGCCGACCGTTTCCGCGACCGCTTTCCTGATTTCGAAATCGCTCCCGATCTGGGATCGAATATCGGTTCGCGCGAATGGTGGCGCGGTGCCGCGACCTGTGCGGGACTGTGCGCGCTCACCGTGCTGCTGGCGCCGGGCATTTCGCGCCCGATCCTTTCCGAATCCGCGCCTGCCCTGACCGGCAGCGAATGGGATGCGGCGCAAACCCAGTCGATTTCCGCGCTGGCGCTCGGCGCGACGACGGGCAAGCACAGCCCGGCAACCAGTCTTGTCCATCCGCTTGCCGATACGCCTGAGCGCCCGATCATTCAGGCGAGCGCGCTGGTTGGCCATGGCGATGACCTTGCCGCCGTGCTGCGCCGCGCGGGTGTCGGCGCGGATGAAGCGAAGCATGCCGTTTCCCTGATCGATACGGCGCTGGGCGATGGATCGATCGAACCGGGCACCCGGCTTGCGCTGACGCTGGGCCGCCGTTTCGATAAATCGCAGCCCCGCCCGCTGGAAAAGCTGGCCTTCCGCGCGCGCTTCGACCTGCGCGTCGAGCTGGAGCGCGCGGAATCCGGACTGGTCGCGCACCGCATTCCGATCGCGATCGATCATACGCCGCTGCGCATCACCGGTCGGGTCGGCGGCAGCCTCTATCGGTCGGCACGCGCCGCCGGCGCGCCCGCGCGCGCGGTGGAGGCCTATATCAAGGCGATCGCCAGCCGCCTGCCGATGTCGCGGGTCGACAGCAATGATACATTCGATCTTGTCATCGAACGCGCGCGCGCGGAGACCGGCGAGGTTCAGCTCGGCGATCTGATGTATGCCGGGCTCGATCACAAGGGCGGCGACGTTGATCTGCTGCGCTGGGACAAGGGCGGCAAAAGCGCCTGGTATGATCGCAAAGGCGTCGGCGAAACCACCGGCATGATGGTCATGCCGGTACAGGGGCGGATCACCTCCACCTTCGGTATGCGCATGCATCCGCTGCTGCATTATAAGCGGATGCATAAGGGACTGGATATTGCCGCGCCGTCAGGCTCGCCGATCCGCGCTGCGGCGGCGGGAACGGTGATCTTTGCAGGGCGTGCGGGCGGCTATGGCAATCTGATGAAGATCCGCCACAGCAGCGGCTATGTCACCGTGTACGGCCATATGAGCAAATTTGCGGTGCGCGCGGGCGCGCATGTCGATCGCGGGCAACGGATCGGCAGCGTCGGATCGACCGGTATCTCCACCGGCCCGCACGTCCATTATGAGGTTCAGAAGAACGGTCGCGCGATCAATCCGCAGGGCGTCAGCTACGCCACGACCGACCGGCTGGGCGGCAGCGCGCTGAGCGCATTCAAGGCGAAATTGTCCAAGCTGCTCGCGCTGCCGAGCGCGGCAGAGCAAGCCGAGGCGGTGGCCGCAAAGCCGGAGCATTCTCCCAAGGGATAATACGCCGGGCTTTGCGCACCGGCCGGTCAGCGTCCCTGCGTTCGCCAGCGGCGGATGGTTTCGGCGATCACGCCTTCCTCACCGCCTGTCCGGCTCCAGAGTTCCGAAAAGACCGGATCGTCCGAGGCCGGGCGCTTATCCTCGTCCAGCGTATCGAAGGCGACGCGGATGGGGGTCGCCACGCCTTCGCCGCAAATGATGCATTCGCGGTTACGCAGCGCCGGCAGCGCATCAAGAAAGCCGCGCGCTCCCTCCGGCATGGCGCCGCGCACATAGGCCTGATCGCGATCATTGTTGAGCCGCATCGACAGGATCGTCCCGCATTGCGAGAGCACCCCTTCCGCAAGGTCGGAGGGGCGCTGCGTGATAAGGCCCAGCGACACCCCATATTTGCGCCCTTCCTTGGCAATGCGCGACAGAATGCGCCCGACCGCCGATCGATCCGCATTGCGTTCATTGGGGATGTAGCGATGCGCCTCTTCGCACACGAGCAGGATCGGATGCTGCGCCGAACCGCGCGACCAGATCGCGAAGTCGAATACCATCCGGCTGAGCACCGCGACCACGACCGAGGTGATTTCGGACGGCACACCCGACACGTCGATGATCGAAATGGGTTTGCCGTCGCCCGGCAGGCGGAAGATGCGGCTCATGAAATTCGCCATGGTGTCGCCGACCAGCATGCCGGAAAACATGAAGGCATAGCGCGGATCAGCCTTGATCTCGTCGATCTTGCCTTTCAGGCGCAGATAGGGGGCGGTGTCGGTGGCCTTGTCCATCCGCCCCATTTCATTGGTGATGATGTTGGTAAGGTCGGACAGCAGATAGGGGATCGGCGCATCGACGGTCAGCTTCGGCACCTCCTGCGCCAGCCGGTTCTTCGCCTTTGCCATCAACAGGCAGCGGGCCAGAATATCGGCATCGACCTGCCGTGCCGATCCTTCGCTGGTCAGGAACACCTCGCAATGTTCCTCGAAATTCATCAGCCAATAGGGCATTTGCAGGTTCGAAACGTCATATAGCGCCCCGTTCGTGCCGAATGCAGCAGCATATTCGCCATGCGGATCGATCATCACGATATGCCCCTGCGGCGCGAGCGCGCAGATGCGGTGGAGGATCAGCGCCGCGGCGGTGGATTTGCCCGTACCGGTCGACCCCAGCAGCGCAAAATGCTTGCCCAGCATCGCATCGATATAGAGCGAGGCGGGGATATCGCTGGTCGGATAGACGGTGCCGATCCCGATCGTCGCGCGGCCATCGGCGGCGTACACCTGATTCAGGTCGGCGCTGGTGACCGGATGGATTTCACAACCCGGCACCGGATAGCGGGTGACGCCCCGGCGGAAGCGACAGAGCTTTCCGGTGAGCTGCTCCTCATCGCCTTCGCCCAGAAAGTCGAGCAGCGCCGAAATCCGCGCGCCATCCTCCCCGATCAGCTTCAGCGAGCGGATCGTGGCGATCAGCCATGACGATCCGACACGCAGCTTTACCTGCGACCCGACCGACCCGCTATGGGCGACCAACGTGTCGGAATGCCCCGAAAGCGCCAGAATCCGCGCGCGATCAAGGATGGCAAGGCCGCCCGATCCGGCAATGTCGACGAGAATGCCGATCGAATCGCTACTACGGGCACGCGGCGCATCGCTATGCCCGTCCTGGTCGCTTTCGTGGTCGAACGCGCGGCTCGCATCCATATGGTATCTGCCCGTTGCTGGAGTTCAGGCAGGCAATGGCATGTCGCTGGTAAATATAAGGTTTTGCTGCGGGTGCTTTAGAAGCGACGCCAGAGCGCCCCCGCACCCCAGCCGAGAACGACCGACAGCGCAACCGCGCACAGACCGTATAGCAGCGACGCATGGTTCGCCGCACGCGCGACGAACCGTTCGAACCCCGATTTGCGAATGATGATCTCGCGGGTTGCAGCGGCAAGAACATGGCCGTCGCGGACCAGAAAGGTCTCGGCGGTGAAGCGTCCCACCGGAACGCGGGCGGGAATGGGGATGCGCGCGCGATACAGCACGCCGTCGGTAATCTCGACCGCGTCGGGCGATTCATAATAAAGCCCGTGGCGACGACGCAGATCGACCAGCCCGGCGGCAAAACGCTGCTGCGTATCGGCGGATGTGCCCGACGCGGGCGATAATTGCAGCCGGTCGAGGCCCATTTCATAAATGGCGCGTGTCCGGTCATCGACGATCGTGTCGAGCGGCCGCGACGATGCGACGGCATAGAAGGTTGGTGCGGAGCGATAGCGCATCCGCTCGGCATTCACCCAGATTCCGGCGACCTTCTGCTTCTCGCGCACCTGTACCGCCTCGGTCGGCCCTTTGACGACGATGACGATATCGGCCTGGTCCTTACCCGGATCGGGCACGCGCCCGCGGGGATAGAGGATCGCGCCGAAGAGAAGCAATTCGGCGCCGGTAAAGCTGTAGATAATGTCGATATCGCGCTGCGAGACATCGGGTACCAGCACCGGTTTCGCCGCGCCGAGCAGTAGCGGCGCAAGCATCAGCAGGGCAAGCGCGCGCCTCACAAGGGTTCGACCGAATAGATTTCATCCGGTCGCCAGCCAAGCCCCAGCGCCATGCGGAACGCGACCAGCAGCACCAGCACGGCGAGCGCGAGGCGGAGATATTCGGGCTTGATCTTCTGCGCGAAGCGAACGCCGATCTGCGCGCCCGTCACGGATCCGAGCAGCAGCAGCGCAGCAAGCACGATATCGACGGCTTTCGTGGTCAGCGCATGCGTCATCGTCGCACTCGCCGTCACGAACAAGGTCTGGAACAGCGAGGTACCGACTACCACGCGCGTCTGCATGCCGAGCAGATAGAGCATCGCCGGGATCAGGATGAATCCGCCGCCGATGCCGAGCAGCGTGGTGAGAATGCCGACGCCGAACCCCAGCAGCAGCGGCGCGAGCGGAGAAATATACAGGCCCGAAGCATAGAATCGGGTACGCAGCGGCAATGACGCGACCAGCGGATGGTGCCGCCTTTTGCGCGGCCGCGATGGTGTGCCCGACCGGCTCGACCGGATGGCGCGAATCGATTCGGTTGCCATCAGCGACCCGACCGATCCCAGCAAGACGACATACAGGATCGCGATGACGGTATCGATCTGCCCGGTCTGCTGTAACAGGCTGAACAGTCCGGCACCGGCGAGCGAGCCCATGACACCGCCGATGACCATCACGCCGCCCATCTTCATATCCACGCCGCCGCGCCGGAAATGGGCGGAAACGCCGGAAATGCTCGATCCCGTGACCTGCGAAGCGGCGGAGGCGGCGGCAACCGTGGGGGAGATGCCGTACACGATCAGCAGCGGGGTGGTCAGAAACCCTCCGCCCACGCCGAACATGCCCGACAGAAATCCCACCCCGCCACCGAGCAGGATGATGACAAGGGCGTTCACCGAGATATTGGCGACGGGCAGATACAGGTCCATTGGCCCCAGCGATAGTCGCATCGCGCGCCGGAAAAAAGCCGGTTCGACCGGGCGGGATCAGAAATCCGCGCCCAGTGTCAGCGCAAGCCCCGATCCTGGGTCGGCATTGCCGGCGACGCGCCGGCGCCATTCGAGCGACAGCCGCGCATTGCCGCCCGCTACCGGCAACGCCGTGGTGAGGGCGGGGCCGATATCCAGCCGCCTTGCCCCGCGCTGTATCCCGCCCCATCCACCAAGTCCCAGCAGAACCGGGCGCGCGCCGATCGTCGCGACCTGCCGCGTGACGCGGACTGCTCCGCCCGCGAAATAGTCCGCCCGGTCGCGGGCGATCACGCCGACCTCGCCATAGCTGTCGAGCTGCAATCCATGGCCGACCGGCGCGGGTCCTTGTCCGCCGACCAGCGCGATCGACGGGCCGCCGCGCTGATGATCCAGTCCGAAACGCTGCTCGGCGAGCAGCGTGACCGGCGCATCGAACGGTTTCCAGGCAAGCCCGGTCATTACCTCCGCCCCGCTGGTCGAAAGCGGCGATGCAGCGCGCAGGCTGAGGCTGAGCCGGCTTTCGGAATCGAGCAGATAGGTGGTGCGCATTCCCGCCTGACTGCCGCCAAGGCTGGCAAGGCCGGCGCGGAACGGCCCGCCGCTTCCGGGGCGGTAGAAAACCCAGCCGCTTGCCCGCCAGCGATCGGGCGGGGGCGGCAAACGCGGCATTGGCCCCGATATCGGCGGCCCTGTCGTGTTGTCGATCGCATGGGCGCTGCCAAAGGTGGTCATCGCGGCGAGTGCGAGCCTTTGCCGCCGTGGGTCTATGGAATCCTCAGTGACCGCATGCCCGGCAACTTGCGTACGCGCGGGCGGACCGGCGCGCTCGCCCGGCCGCGGCGTCGGTGCATGCGGAGCGGAAGCGATCGGCCGGGGCGCGGGCGGGCGCGCATGGTTCGCCAGCCGGGGCATTGGCAGCGGAACGCCTCGCTCGATTGCCTCGGGCAGCGATCCGGTGGCGATCCAGATCATGCCGATGCGCAGCATGGTCCATCCCACAAGCACGCTGCCGGCAAAACGTAGCGGACGCCCCTTCATCGCAGGGCCATTTCTTCCTCGGTTTCGGGGAAGCGGTGCACGGTCTTGTCCCAGCGGATCGCTGCGCCGAACAGCATGGCGATATAGCGGGTGAGGGCGCGCCGCGCCGCCAGCAGCGCGATATAATTGCCGACCATCGCGCGCGGGAGCGACCATAGCCCCTGACGCCACCCGTACAGCCGCCCGCTGAACCAGGCACGCACCGTCAGTCGCCAGCACAGCAGGAGCAGGGTCGCGCTCAGCACCATCCGCATCGGCGTGGAGATGGCGGGCGGCGCGATGTCGAACAGCGAATGGGCGAGCAGCGAAAGCCCGGTCGAAACCACGCCGATATAGCCCGCCAGCAGCACGATCACCGCCATCAGCGCTCGCCGGTCGCGCATCCGCATCCAATGTTCGGAAAGCGCGCCTGCGCGTCCCCATCCGGTACGATCCCATCCGGCAAGCGCGATACCGGTCATCCAGCGCGCCTTTTGCCGGATCGCAGCGTCGAGCGTTGCCGGGAAAAAGGCACGCACCGCTATCGGCGGGCCGTTCCGCCTCTCGCTGATCCGCGCGAAGGTTACACGCCCGCCGAGGCGCGCGACGGTCAGGCCCATTTCATAATCTTCGGTCAGGCTGGACCCGTCGAACGGCCCGTCCTCGCGCTCATCCGCAATGCGTTGCAGCATCTCGCTGCGCACTGCGCAGCCGACCCCGGCGAGCGGTATGGCGGCGCCGACTGCATGACGAACCGGCAGCACCAGCCCGTGCGCCACCGCGAACTCATCGCCATAATGACCGGCAACCAGCCGCGAGCTCGGATCCATCAGCGGCACAACCGGCAATTGCACCAGATCATGATCGCGGATCAGCGCAGCATGGACGCGCAGCTCGCTCGGGTGGATCACATCCTCGGCATCATGGATGATGACCGCCTCGGGCATCGGCTCGCCGGACGCTGCGTCCTGCACCATCGCGCGCCAGATCGCGTTCAGACAGTCCGCCTTGGTCGTCGGACCGGGCTTGGGCCCGATGACCAGCCGGACGCGCAAACTGGTCGCTGCGACTGCCGCCACCGCCCCGATCGTCGCCCGATCATTCGGATAGGTGCCGACATGGATCGTGTAATCGGCATAATCGATGCGATCGAGCGCCTGCCGCAGCATCGCTTCGATGACATTGGATTCGTCCCATGCAGCGATAAATATGGCGAGTCGCGGCGCATGGTCGCGGGGTATATCGGCGAGCAGCCGGGGCACGGCTTCGCGTTTTCGCAGCGGCGACAGCCGCCGCGCCAGATACACGGCATCGACGGCGAGATCATCGATCCCGCCGATAAGAAAACCCGCTCCAGCGAACAGCGTGCTTTCATGCGCGACGCTGTCCAGCGCCGCGAGAATCGATGCCCCGTCCATTCGTGCCCCCCTCGCACAGGACGGACTTTCCTGTTCGATGGCGGGAAAGACAAGCCATTACGCCGCAATACCGTAATATTACGGTACAGGGGAGCCAATCACTGCCTCACGCGTTTGGCGCTCCGGTCCTTAACCCTTTCAGGACTGGTGTTAACCACGCACCCGGCCGCGCCGGCCGCGTATCGTCGGTGCGGCCGAAGCGGCCGCACCTTGTCCGATCACCAGAAAAAGTCGCGATAGACCCGAAGCACGGTACCGGTGCGGACGTCGATCAGCAGCACATCGTCGTAATGGCGGACCCAGCGCTGAAACCGGCTGGCAGGGGGCAGGCGGAAATAGCCGGGATCGCCGATATAATAGCGGCTGGAAAAATAGGCCGGCCGGATGCGGACGCCGGGGCGGAATCGGTGATAGCGGAACGGCGCGTTCCAGCGGCCGCGATGATAGATCGACCGATGGCTGCGGCGATAGTCGCGCCAGGCATAGCGGCTCCAGCGGCGCTGAGCCGCGCGCCGGTCGTGCCGTACAACCCGCCGGTCATGGCGGATGTCGCGCGCCCGCTCACGGCGATAATGGCGCCGGTCGCGCCTGACTTCGCGCCGGTGATGGCGCACTTCGGCGCGTCGTTCGTGGCGATTGGCCCGCCGCTGATGGTCGCGATCATGATGCCGCGCGCCATGGTGCGACTGGGCCAGTGCAGGCGCTGCCCCCATGGGCAGCGCTACCGCCGCCATCAGGCCGGCCATCAAAAAATTCCGCATGGATGCTTCCCTCCTCAGCATTGCGGGCAAGCGGGCCGAAAAATGCCCGCACGCCGTTCATGAGGAGGAATATCGCAGCGTCGTGCTGAACCCGCCGGGAATGACATTGTCAGCGAAATGAAAGGGGCCTGCCCGATCGGCCCCGAAGGATTATTGCGGCGGCTGCTGCCCCATGCCGCCCGGCGTCACCGTGCCGATATTGCCGAACAATTGCTGGAAGAAGCCGCGCTTGCGTCCCAGAGTCGGCGTCTTTTCATCGGTCGGATTGATCTGCGCGACCTGCTCCATGCCCATCTTGTCGACAGCGGCAACCGTTCCGTTCTTGTCGAAGCGGATGCGAACCACGGTCTGGCTGGTCGGATCGGGACGGGTAAAGGCAAGGCTGTTCGTGTTGCGGCCCCAATAATACCATTCGGGCGAGTTGAACTCGCCGGTCAGCGTCGGCTGACCCAGCATGGTCGCGACCGAATCGCGATCGTCCACGCCCGGCTGCACCGCATTCACCAGATCGGCGTCGAAGACATAGCCGTGATGCGCCTGCACCTTGGCACATCCGCCGGTAAGCGCCGCACCGGCCAGCGCGCCGCCAAGGGCAATGGATTTCAACAAACGCGACATCGACAAATTCTCCAGCGCCCCCGCAATCGGCCAGCGGCGCATTGCATCATGCGCCCGCGCCCTCAATATGCGGCAAGGCGCTGTGCCACAAGGGCCGCGATAGCGATAAGGGGAGCGAATGGGATTGATCGGCAGGCTGTTCGGCGCATCCGACCGGAAAAGCGGCGCTGCATTATATGATGCGGTGGTTGCGCGCGGCCGTGCGCCGCACTGGTATATCGAAGGCGCGGTTGCCGATACGGTCGACGGGCGATTCGACATGATCGCTGCCATTTTGTGCATGGTATTGCTGGCGATCGAGGCGAAGGACCGCGAATCGCGCCTCGGCGTCGATATTACCGAGCGTTTCGTCGACGATATGGACGGACAGCTTCGCGAGATCGGCATTGGCGACATCGTTGTCGGAAAGCATATCGGCAAGATGATGGGGATGCTCGGCGGACGGCTCGGCGCCTATCGCGATGGCTTGGCGATGGGTGATCTTTCGCCCGCGCTGGTGCGCAACCTGTATCGCGGCGAGGCGCCTGACGCGGCGGCGCTCGCGCATGTCGCGGGCGGGCTGGCACGGTTTCGCGCGGCGCTAGGCGAGCTGCCGCTCGCCCGCATCGAACAAGGAGAGTTGCCCGAATGACCGCACCCGAATTCAGCCGTCCGCACCGCCTCGATCAGATCGGCGGCGCTCGCGGCGAGATCAGCATTGCGGCCGAACCGGACGAGCGCGATGCGCTGAAAGAGCGCTTCGGCCTGCTCAGCCTTTCCGGGCTGGAGGCGCGCTACCGGCTGGATCGCGACGGGCAGGTGGTGACCGCGAGCGGCCATGTCAGCGCAAAGGCAGAGCAGGCCTGTATCGCAACCGGCGGCCCGGTGCCCGCGAAGGTGGAGGAGGATTTCACCGTCCGATTCGTCCCCGCCGCCGCGCCCGATCAGGAAGAGATCGAGCTGGAGCAAGACGATTGCGATACGATTTTTTACGATGGCGGCACGATCGACATGGGCGAAGCGGTTGCCGAAACCATGGCGCTCGCCCTCGACCCGTTCCCAAGAAGCGACAATGCTGAGGACGTGCTGCGCGAAGCAGGCGTTCTGCGCGAGGATGAGGCGGGACCGTTCGGCGCACTGGCCGGCCTTCGCGATAAGCTGGGAGGTAAAAAAGGGTAGACGGCGCAGGTCGGTTTTCAGGAAACAGACGCAGCGCGAAACGTAACAGAGCGGCGGGAACTTCGCGCGCAACAGCTTTCTTAACTGCCCTGGCTTCCCTCCACCCCAATTCCGCACGCCAGCAGCTGCGCGACCTGATCGGCAATTCGCTCCGCATCCTCACTGTCGTCCCACACGCCGAAGCGCAAGCCGAGAAACACGTTCATTCCCATGATCGCCCAGGCATGGACTTCGGACATGCCGGAACGCAGTTCGCCGCGTTCGCTTGCGGCCTGAAGACGGGCTTTGATACGGTCGGCGGTGTTCGCGTAATGCGCGCGAAAGCTTTCGGGATCGACGAATTCGGCCTCGTCGATGATTCGATAGATTTCCTTGTGCGCCCGAACGAAACGGACGAATTCCAATAGTCCGGCACGCTCCGCCGCAATCTGATCTCCCGCCGACCGGAGCGCGGGCGCGACCGTGTCGCGCACCTGACCCGACATGTCGCGCACAAGTGCGCGAAAGATCGCATCCTTCGAATCGAAATAGGTGTAGAAGGTGCCGAGCGCTACCCCTGCGCGGCGGGTAATCCCGCTGATCGATCCTTCGTGAAACCCTTTGTCGCCAAATTCTTCCGCCGCCGCATCGAGCAGCGCGCGCAATGTCCTGCGCCCGCGTTCGGTGCGCGGTTCCTTGCCGCTGCTCGCCGCTCTGGTCGCGTTCATGCACCCTTCTCCCACGCCATTACGCACCCGGATGATGTTCGAAGTTGAAACCCGGTTCAGGTTTCAGTATAGCGTCCTCCGATCAGGCACAACCCGGCAACCATAGCCGGGGGTGCGAAGGAGAGGAAAATCCGATGCTTTTGACGCTTCGTTCCGCACGTCTTTCGTACATGGCGGGAGCAGCTGCGCTCGCCCTTATCGCCGGCAGCGCGCAGGCGCAGTCGACCGAAACCCCCGACCCGCAAAGCGCGGAGGCTGCCGATAGCGGTGAGGGCGAGATTATCGTCACCGCGCGCCGCCGCGCCGAATCGCTGGTGAAAGTGCCGATCGCAGTCACTGCCTATAGCGGCGAGGATCTCAGCCGGTCGGGCGCAATGGACATCACCGATATCGCGCAGACCACGCCCAACACCACGCTGGAGCCGTCGCGCGGCACCAACAACACGCTGACCGCGTTCATTCGCGGCGTCGGGCAGCAGGACCCCGTTTCGGGGTTCGAACAGGGCGTCGGCATCTATCTCGACGATGTGTATCTCAACCGGCCACAGGCGGCGGTCCTCGACATTTATGACGTCGAACGGATCGAGGTGCTGCGCGGGCCGCAGGGTACGCTCTATGGCCGCAACACGATCGGCGGCGCGGTGAAATATGTCACCCGCCCGCTGTCCGATCAGCCGATGGTCAGCGCGCGGGCAAGCTATGGCAGCTATGATCAGGCCGATCTGGTGGTCAGCGCCAGCACGCCGATCAACGACATTATCCGCGTCGGTGCGGCGGGCGCGCGCCTGTCGCGTGGCGGGTTCGGCAAGAACCTGACGACGGGCGAGGATAATTATAACAAGGATATCTGGGGCGCGCGCGGCACGGTGGAGATTGGCGGCTATGGCCAGCCGGTGCTGATCCGTATTTCGGGCGACTATACCCGTGACAAGAGCAATGCGCGCGGCGGGCATCGCCTGATCCCCGGCCAATTGTCGGGCGCACCGGTACTGGACGATGTGTATGACACGCGCGGCGGGCTGAACGATCCGAAACAGGATGTCGAAGCCTATGGCTTTGCGATCAATGCGACGATCGACCTGAATGACGCGATCACGCTGCGGTCGATCAGTGCATGGCGAAAGGATGACAGCGCCTCACCCATCGATTTCGACGCGCTGCCTGCGGTCGATCTTGATGTGCCGGCCTATTATCGCAACGAACAGATCAGTCAGGAATTCCAGCTTCTGTACGATAGCGACCGGCTTCACGGGCTGCTCGGTTTCTATTATCTCGACGCCAGCGCGGATACGCAGTTCGATGTCCGGCTGTTCACGACACTCGCCGGGCTGACCGCGTTTACGCAAGCCGATGTCGATACCGAAACCTATGCGGTGTTCGGCGATCTTACCTTTGACCTGACCGACCGGCTGAGCATCTCTGCGGGCGGGCGCTATACGTGGGACAAGCGTAACGCGGACATTTTGCGGCAGAATTATCTGGGCGGCGGCTCGCCGGTGTTCGGCGGAGCGGGTGTCGCCTCCGGTGCCCCAAGCACCAACTTTTCGGGCAGCAAGGCATTCGACAAATTCACGCCGCGCGTGTCGATCAGTTTCGAACCCACGCCCGATTCGAACCTCTATGCAAGCTATTCCAAGGGGTTCAAGGGCGGCGGCTTCGATCCGCGCGGGGTGGGTGTCAATGCGCCCGATCTGAACGGCGACGGCGTGGTGTCGGAAGCCGAAGTCACGTCCTTCCTCAGCTTCGATCCCGAAGCGGTCGACAGCTATGAGGTCGGGTATAAGGGCAGTTTCTTCGACAATGCCCTCTATCTCGCATTGGCCGGATTCTATGCCGATTATACCGATGTGCAGATACCCGGATCGGTCGCCTGCACCGTCGGGGGGATTTCGACATTTTGCGGCGTGGTCTCCAATGCGGGCAAGGCGACGTTCAAGGGCGTGGAGTTCGAAGGCCGCGCCCGACTGGCGCGCGACCTGTTCGCCGGCGGCGACCGGGTGAATTTCAACACCGCAATCGGTTTTATCGATGCGAAATATGATGAATATGTCACCAATATCGGCGGTGTTCCCACCGATGTTGCCGACTATCGCAAGGTACAGAATACGCCCAAATGGACGGCGAGCGGCACGCTAAGCTATACCGCGCCGGTCGCGGGCGGATCGATCTATGCCGGATCGACTTTGTCCTATCGCAGCAAAACCTATCAGTTCGAAATCCCCAATCCCTATATCGATCAGAAGGGCTATGCGCTGCTCGATGCGAGCATTGTGTGGACCGCGCCGGGCGATCGCTGGACGCTGGGTGTGCATGCGAAGAACATCACCGATGAACGCTACAAGACATCGGGCTATACGTTCGTGAACGCCGATCCGGTGACGGGTGCGATCATTCCGGGTGCAAACGGCCTGCCGGTCGGTAATCTGGGGCGGGAGGGGACGCTGACCGCCTTTTACGGCAATCAACGCCAGATTTTCGCAACCGTTGGTTTCAGGTTCTGATCCGGGCAAAGCCGTGCTAGGCAGGTACGGCATACCTGATTTACGAAAGCGACCCGGCGCAAAAGCCGGGCGCGTGTCAGGGGAGGATAGGAGCGCGCATGACCGATAAGCCGAAAGTGGCGCATCGCAACCGCTGGCTGGTGCTGGCGATGCTGCTTGTCGTTTACACCTTCAACTTTCTCGATCGCCAGATCCTGGGCATTCTCGCCGTACCCATTCAGGAAAATCTGGGGCTGAGCGACAGCGAATTCGGCATTATCGGTGGGACAGCCTTTGCCATTCTTTATTCGGTGCTGGGTGTTCCGCTGGCGCTGCTCGCCGACAAGGTGGGCAAAAGCCGGGTGATTGCAGGATCGCTGGTGGTGTGGAGCGGGTTCACTGCGCTGTGCGGCACGGCGTGGGGCTTCTGGTCGCTGTTCCTGTACCGGCTGGGCGTGGGTGTGGGGGAGGCGGGCGGCGTCGCCCCGTCCTATGCGCTGATCGCTGACTATTTCCCGGTGAAGGAGCGGGCGCGCGCCATCGCCATCTATTCGCTCGGCATCCCGATCGGGCTGGGGTCGGGCGTTCTGCTCGGCGCCTATATCGCGGCGAACGTCAACTGGCAGGCGGCGTTCATTACCGTCGGTATCGCCGGGATATTGGTCGCTCCTGTCTTTCTGTGGATCGTGCGTGACAAGCCGATGCCGAAGCCGGAGGGCGTGCGCGAACCGATGCTCGCCGTGCTCGGCATTCTTTCGCGCAAACCGGCCTTCTGGCTGCTGGCTACAGGGGCGGGGTGCAGCTCGATGGCCGGATATGGCCTTGCTTTGTGGGTGCCGAAGATTATCGCGGTGCAATTCGGCTGGACCCAGCCGGGAGAGCTGGTGAAGGTCGGACAGTTCATGGCGTCGCTGCTGCTGATCGGCGGTACGGCGGGGATGTTCCTTGGCGGCGTGGTTTCCGATAAGCTCGCGGCAAGTGACCGCGCCTGGTACGCCCGCGTGCCCGCCATCGCGTGGGTGCTGACCGCGCCGCTCTTCATGGCCGGACTGCTCACCACCTCGCCGGTGCTTGCATGGTGTTTCCTGATCTTCGCCAATTCGTTCAATACGCTGTGGTTGGGGCCGCTGGTGACGGCGAGCCAGCATCTGGCACCTGCCCGGATGCGTGCGGGCACGTCGGGCGCGTTCCTGATGATCAACAACCTGTTGGGGCTGGGCATCGGCCCCTGGCTGATGGGCGCGATTTCGGACCAGCTAAAGGGCGGCTATGGCGTGGATTCGCTGCGCTATGCGGCGATCATCTGTGTCGGCCTGTATCTGGTGGCGGCGGTGCTGGTGCTGCTCGCGATCCGCTCGCTCAAGCGCGACTGGGTAGAGGGAGAGGCGTAACGCCCGGGCACTCGCCCAATCTGCCGCACCATCGTCATTGCGAGCTCCGAAGGGGCGCGGCAATCCAGAGCGGCATGCGTTGTCGCTCTGGATCGCTTCGTCGCTGTGCCCCTCGCGATGACGAATGGGGAAGCGTATTGCAACGTGGCGTAGCGCCGCCCCGGCAGCATCACCTTTCGCGGGTCGCGGCGAACTTCACGTCGGGATAGCGTTCGGCGACATAGCCGACTTCCCACGCGCTTTTTGCCATGAAGACGGGGTTGCCGTCGCGGTCCTTCGCCATCGCGCTTCGGTTGATGTCGGTGAAATCCTTCAGCGTTTTGGGGTCGGCGGCCGACACCCAGCGCGCGGTTTCATAGGGCGCCATTTCCAGCCCCGCCGCGACCTTATATTCCGCCTCCAGCCGCGAAATCAGCACTTCCAGCTGAAGCTGGCCCACCACACCGATCACGATATTCGCGCCGATTTCGGGGTAGAAGACCTGCGTCACCCCTTCCTCGGCCATGTCATCCAGCGCTTTGCGAAGCTGCTTGGTCTTGGTCGGGTCTTTCAGCGCGACGCGGCGCAGGATTTCGGGCGCGAAGTTCGGCAGGCCGGTAAATCGCACCTGCGCCTTTTCGCTCATCGTATCGCCGACGCGCAGCGTGCCGTGATTGGGGATGCCGATAATGTCGCCGGGGAACGCCTCTTCGGCTAGCTCGCGGTCCTGTGCGAAGAACAGGATCGGCGAATGGATCGCTACCGGCTTGCCATGACCCGTCGGGGTCAGCTTCATGCCGCGCTTGAACGTGCCCGAACACAGCCGCATGAACGCGATGCGGTCGCGGTGATTGGGGTCCATATTCGCCTGCACCTTGAAGATGAAGCCGGTGACTTCATCGTTCATCGGGTCGACCGGCGCGGGTTCGGCGGGCTGCGGACGCGGCGGCGGGGCGTGTTCGGCAAGCGCGCCGATCAGCGCATCGACGCCGAATTGCTTTAGCGCCGACCCGAAATAAACGGGCGTCAGATCGCCATTGCGATACGCCTCGACATCGAAGGGCGCATAGCCCGCCATGGCAAGTTCGGCATCCTCGCGCAGCTTGGCAAGCCCTTGCGCCGACAGGATTTCGTCGAGCTGCGGATCGTCGAGCCCGCTGGTCTGGATCACCTTGCCCTGAAATTCGCGGCTCGGCCCTTCGGGCAGCAGCAGCCGGTTGCCGACAAGGTCGTACACGCCTTCGAACTGACCACCCAGACCCACGGGCCAAGTCATCGGCGTGACGTCGAGCGCGAGCAGGTCGGCGATCTCGTCCAGCGTCTCGAAATTCTCACGCCCTTCGCGATCGACCTTGTTGACGAAGGTGATGATCGGCACCGAACGCAGGCGGCAGACTTCGAACAATTTGCGCGTCTGGCTTTCGATGCCCTTGGCGACGTCGATCACCATCACCGCCGAATCGACTGCGGTCAGCGTGCGGTACGTGTCCTCGGAAAAGTCTTCATGCCCCGGCGTGTCGAGCAGGTTGAAGGTGATGCCTTCGCGCTCGAACGTCATCACCGACGAGGTGACCGAAATGCCGCGCTGCTGCTCGATCTTCATCCAGTCGGAGCGCGCGCGCCGCGCCTGCCCGCGCGCCTTCACCTCACCGGCAAGATGGATCGCGCCGCCGAACAGCAGCAGTTTTTCGGTCAGCGTGGTTTTGCCCGCGTCAGGATGCGAAATGATCGCGAACGTACGGCGATCGGGAATCTGGTTCATGGCCGGGCGTTTAGGGGCTGCGGTGCAAAACGGCAATGGCGGCAGCGGGTATCGCGCCGTCCCGCAGCCGATCAATATTGCGAAAGCCCGTTATTGCGCCGTTAATCGCCCTCGCTATAGCCGTGCGCCATGATCGAGACCGAACGGCTAATCCTGCGTCCGCTCACGGTGGACGATTTCGAAAATGTGCACCTGCTATGGGCGCAAACCGAAATCGGCGCGCTGTGGCGCGGCGCGCCTTTGTCCCGCGAGGAGCGCGAGAAGCGCCGCGCGGTTCAGGTGTCGCTTTGGGAAGATCAGGGCTATGGCATGTTCGCCTGGATCGACCGGTCGAACCGAGCCTTTGTCGGTGAAGGCGGTCTGTCGCATTTCCAGCGCGATTTCGGTCCTGAATTCGATGACAGCCCGGAAGCTGCCTGGGCGCTGATGCCCGAATATCAGGGACGTCGTTTCGCCTATGAAGCGATGCGCGCGGTGCATGACTGGTATCGGGAAAATTTCGGGGCGCAGCGCACGGTATGCATCATCGATCCGGGCAACCTGCCGTCGATCCGGCTGGCCCAGCGACTCAGCTATCGCGCGATCGACGAACGCGACTATCGCGATGCGCAGGTGACGGTGTTCGAACGGGCGGCCGACACCGAATAGCGTGCTGCTCGCCCCGCCGGAGGATGTTCCGGCGGGGCGGGGCAGGCTTTATCCGCGCAGGGTTGCGCCCTGCTTTGCCGCTGCTGCAACGACCTTGTCGGCAATTGCCTTGAGCTCTTCATCGGTGAAGCTCTTGTCACCGGGTTGCAGGGTGATTTCGATGGCAAGGCTCTTCTTGCCCTCTGCCACGCCCGCGCCGGTGAAGACGTCGAACAGCCGCGCATCGGTGATTGCTTTCTTGTCCGCGCCCTTCACCGCGCGGATCAGCGTGTCGGCGGTCATGTCGGCATCAACCAGAAACGCGAAATCGCGCGTCACCGGCTGAAGCTGTGCCGGAGTGTAGGCGGGGCGCAGGAACCCGGTCGACCGCTTTTCGGGAATTGCGTCGAGGAAGATTTCCACCGCCGCAACCGGTCCATCGAGGTCGAGCGCCTTCAGCACGCGCGGATGCAGCACGCCGAACGTCGCGAGCACGTTCTTCGGCCCCAGCCGCAGCGTCGCCGACCGGCCCGGATGCCAGGCATCGCCCGCATCGCCCATCACCAGCAGATTGGCGACCGGCGCGCCCGCTGCTTCCAGCAAAGCGAGCGCCGCTTCCTTGGCATCATAGCCGTCGAAGCTGCGCGCCTTGCCCGTGCGCCAGGAACGCGGCGCGGCATCGCCTGCCATGACCAGTGTCAGCGTCGGATGTTCGGTATCGCCGATATAGCGGCGGCCGAGTTCGAACAGGCGAACGCTGTCCTCGCTATGCGCAAGGTTGCGCTGCGCGGCGGTCAGCAGGCCGGGGAGGAGCGAAGGTCGCATGACCTTCATATCCTCGCTGATCGGATTGGCGAGCGTCCAGTTGCCGCCGCCGAAGATCGCCGCATCGCTTTCGGAAATGAAGCTCCACGTAATCGCTTCATGGAAACCGCGCGTGGCGGCTGCACGGCGCAGCTTGCGCTCCAGCTTCTGCTCCCATGTCGCGGTCGGCTGCGCCACGCCTGCGGGGCGGGGCAGCGGCTGTGACGGCACATTGTCGATGCCGTGGATGCGGACGACTTCCTCGACCAGATCGGCGGGGCCGGTAACGTCGCGGCGCCATGTCGGGACAATCGCCTGCGTCCCGTCCGCGCTTATTTCGAAGCCGAGGCGGGTAAGAATGTCGGTCTGCGTCGCGGTATCGAGGTCGATCCCGCCCAGCGTGCGCGCCATTTCGGGTTTGAAGGCAACGCTGCGCGGCTCAGCAGGCGGATTGCCCGCGCGGGTGATGCCGCTTGCGCTGCCGCCGCACAGGCTGGTCACCAGCCGCGTGGCGATCGCCAGCCCTTCGTCAAGAAAGGCAGGATCGACACCGCGTTCGAACCGCTGGCGCGCGTCGCTCGTCAGGTTCAGCTTCTGCCCGGTCTTCGCAATCGCTTCGGGGGTGAAATAGGCGCATTCGATTAGCACGTCGCTGGTCGTATCGGCAACGCCCGAATGTTCGCCGCCCATGATGCCGCCAATATCGTGCACCGCCGAGGAATCGGCGATGACGGTCATGGTTTCATCAAGCGTGTAGGCCTTTTCGTTGAGCGCAACCACGCTCTCGCCCGGCTTCGCCTTGCGCGCGACCAGTCCGCCGTCGAGCTTAGCCAGATCATAGACGTGCAGCGGACGGCCAAGATCGATCATCACGAAATTGGTGATGTCGACCAGTGCCGAAATCGGCCGCTGCCCAATCGCGGTCAGGCGGCGTTTCATCCATTCGGGTGCTTCGCCATTGGCGACGCCCGAAACGCGCTGGGCATAGAAAGCCGGGCAGCCTTCCTGATCCTCGATTGCGATGTCCGGCCCGTCGCCTTCGCCCTCGACCGGGGCGGTGCCGCCGAACTCGGCATAGACCTGATCGAGCGGTTTCAGCGTGCCGAGGCCCGCCGCCGCCAGATCGCGCGCGACGCCGCGAACGCCCATGCAATCCTGCCGATTGGGGGTGATCGCGATGTCGATGACCGGATCGTTCAGCCCGGCAAATTCGGGATAGGGCGTGCCGACCGCGCCAAGCGCGTCTTCGCTAAGTTCGATGATTCCGTCATGCGAATCGCCCAGTTCCAGCTCGCGCACCGAACACATCATGCCGTTCGAGGTCACGCCGCGAATCGCAGCGACCTTCAGCGTGAAATCGGAACCGGGAACATAGGCACCGGGAGGGCCGAATACGCCGATCAGGCCGGTGCGCGCATTGGGCGCGCCGCACACCACCTGTTGCGGTTCGCCGCCGGCATCGACCGAAAGCACCTGCAATTTATCGGCGTCCGGATGCGGCTTTGCCTCCAGCACCCGCGCGACGATGAAATCCGAAAGCTTTTCGCCCGGATTTTCGATCCCCTCGACCTCAAGACCGATGCGGGTCAGCGCTTCTGCGACCGTGTCGATATCGGCATCGGTGTCGAGATGCTGTTTCAACCAGCCAAGCGTGAACTTCATGCCCCGACTCCTCCGGACAAGGTGGGAATATCAAGCGCGGAAAATCCGTAATGGCGCAGCCAGCGCAGATCGCCGTCGAAGAACGGGCGCAGATCGTCCATGCCATATTTCAGCATGGCAAGCCGGTCGACGCCGGTGCCGAAGGCAAAGCCCTGCCATTCGTCGGGATCGAGGCCGCACGCTTTGATGACATTGGGGTGCACCATGCCGCTGCCCAATACTTCCATCCAGCCTTCCGACCCGCCGACGACCCGGCGACCCTTTTCATAGGAATAGCCGATATCGACCTCTGCCGAGGGTTCGGTGAAGGGGAAATAGCTGGGGCGCAGGCGCAGGACGATATCGTCGCGCTCGAAATACGCCTTGAGGAACGTCTCAAGCGTCCATTTTAGATGGCCGAGCGTAATCCCCTTGTCGATGACCAGTCCTTCGATCTGGTGGAACATCGGCGTGTGGGTGGCGTCGCTGTCGCTGCGATAGACGCGGCCCGGCGCAATGATGCGCACCGGCGGCTTGCCCTGCATCATCGTGCGGATCTGCACCGGCGAGGTGTGGGTGCGCAGCAGATGCGCCTGCTTTCCATCTTCGCCTTTCGGGAAATAGAAGGTGTCGTGCATCGCGCGCGCCGGGTGCGTCTCAGGGATGTTGAGCGCGGTGAAATTGTGCCAGTCGTCTTCGATCTCGGGCCCGCTGGCGACCGCGAAGCCGAGATCAGCGAAGATTTCGGCGAGTTCGTCCATCACTTGGCTCACCGGGTGGATGCTTCCGGGGCGCACGGCATCGACCGGCAGCGTCATGTCCATGCGTTCGGCGGCGAGCTGCGCCTCAAGCTGCGCATTTTCGAGCTTTTCCTTGCGTGCAGCGATGGCGTCGGTCACCGCCTCGCGAAGCGCGTGGATGCGTGGGCCGTTTTCCTGACGCTCTTCGGGCGTCATCTTGCCCAAGGATTTCAGCATGGCGGTGATGACGCCCTGCTTGCCCAGCGCATGGACGCGCACCGCGTCGAGCGCCTCCAGCCCGGCGGCGGTGTCGATCGCGGCGAGCAAATCCTCGCGAAGCTGGTCGAGATCGGTGTCCAAGATCATGTCTCCATCCGGCCATGCGGCCTTAACGAGCGAAAAGTTCGGAAAGATTAGGCTGGTCCGCTTCGAAGCCTAAGCCGCGTGCAAGATCAACCCATGGCGCAATTTTCCGTACGAATAGGTGACAGTCGCTTCCCTGTCGTATCCCCGCGAACGCGGGGGTCCAGAGCAACCTGACGCTTGCTTGCGGCTTCTGGATTCCCGCTTGCGCGGGATTACGGGGAGGGCAACCGGCCTGAAGATACGAAAAGGGCGCGGGTGGCAGTTCCACCCGCGCCCCTTTTTTAGCGCGTCGCTGTCAGGCCGAAATTTAAGCGGCCTGAGGCAGAGCCGCCTTCGCCTGAGCGACGATGGCGCTAAACGCTTCGCCTTCATGCATTGCGATGTCGGCCAGAACCTTGCGGTCCAGATCGATACCGGCGAGCTTCAGCCCGTGCATGAACTGGCTGTAGGTCAGGCCTTCTGCGCGAACGCCCGCATTGATGCGCTGAATCCACAGCGCGCGGAAATTGCGCTTCTTAACCTTACGGTCGCGATAGGCGTACTGACCGGCCTTTTCGACGGCCTGACGTGCGATACGGATCGTGTTCTTGCGACGGCCATAATAGCCCTTCGCCTGATCCAGAATCCTTTTATGCTTCGCCTTGGTGGTCGTACCACGTTTGATGCGTGCCATGGTCCGTTACTCCTTACTTCAGGCCGTACGGCGCCCAGAGGCGCACATGACCGGCATCCGAATCGGAAAGCACGGACGTGCCACGATTCTGGCGAATATATTTGGCGTTATGGCTGCTAAGGCGGTGCCGCTTGCCGGCCACGCCGTGCTTCACCTTGCCAGTGGCGGTGAATTTGAAGCGCTTCTTAACGCCGCTCTTCGTCTTGAGCTTGGGCATTTTGTCTCCTTTCGCATGATGCGCGGCCTGCGAACGGACTCGGCAGCCCTTGATGGCCGGCCAGTTCCTTAATGGTCGCGCGGAAAGGCGGGCGCATAGCGTAACCGCTTCGTCTTGGCAAGCGAGGAGCGTGCGGAACTCATGCCCTGCCGGCGCTTTTATCGCGAATGAACAATGCTCATGCTTCTGCTTCGCCAGACAGCGTTACCGCCCGGTGGCGCGATCGTGCAAGCCGGACATGGTCCCGCATTCCGCCGATGGTGCCCGCCCGTGCACCGCGTTGGGCACGGATCGCGATTCGCGTCCTGTATGGCCTGATCGCCGCGTTGTTTCTGTGCTGGCTGATCCTTTTCATCACCAAAGGGCGGTTCCTGAAAGGCCCGTTCGAAAGCATCGCCAGCCGCCTGTCGCATCGCAACGTTCAGGTGGCTGGCGACTTTCAATTCTATTTCAACCCGATTGATGTGCATTTTCGTGCCGATGGCCTCAGCGTTTCCAACCCCGACTGGGCGAAGCAGCGCAATTTCTTTCAGGCCCAGCGAATCGATGCCGATATCGCGACGCTGAGTTTCCTGATCGGTCAGCGCCGGGTCCATCGACTGGCGCTCGACGGCGCGACGGTGGATTTCGAATGGGATGCCGACCATGCGCGCAACAGCTGGACCTTTGGCGATCCGAAGGAAAAGGGAAAGCCGCTCGACCTGCCGACGATCACGCGGGCCCGCTTCGCAGGTACGCAGCTTCGCTATAGCGATCCCAAGGGGCAGCTTGGTGCCGACATCCGGTTCGATACCGTGGCGACAAGTGGTTCGCGCATCGGTCAGGCGCTGCGGTTCAAGGGGACGGGGGAGGCGCGCGGAACCCCCTTCAACGTGCTCGGCGCGCTGCTTTCGCCCGACGATACGGTTTCGGGCGGGCGCAATCAGCTAGCCATGCGCGTGACGACTGCCGATGCGCGCGGCGATGTCAGCGGTACGTTGCCCGGCGCGACCGAGCTGGACGGAGCCGATCTGCATGCCGATGTGCGCGGCGCGAATCTCGCCAGCCTGTTCGCGGTGCTGGGCGTCCCCATCCCCGATACGCGCCGCTATCACCTGACGACAGCCTTTACCAAGGCGGGGGACGAATGGCGGCTGACGGGTTTGAAAGGCAAATTCGGCGATAGCGACCTTTCGGGCAAACTCACCGTTCGGCTGGGCGAGCCACGGTTGAAGCTCACCGGCGACCTTTCCACCCGGACGCTCGATATCGTCGATGTCGGGCCGTTCATCGGCTATGACCCCAACCGTCTGGCGGAACAGGGTGCGAAGGGCGCGATCGAGCAAATTGGCGGGCATCCCCGTGTGCTTCCCGATGCAAAGCTGCGAATCGACGCGCTCGCCAATGTGGATGCCGAAATCCGCTATCGCGTGCGTACGATCCGCGCGCCGAACCTGCCTGTTTCGAATGCCGATCTGACGCTGAACCTCGACAACCGGCTGCTCAAATTGTCGCCGCTTACCTTCGACATGGCGCGCGGGCATGTCAGTTCGGACATCAGCATCGATGCACGGCGCGATCCTGTCGTTACCGATTATGATATACGCCTGTCGCCGACGCCGATGGGCGTCCTGCTCGCCGGATGGGGGGTGGAGCAATCGGGGACCAGCGGCGTGTTGAAGGCGCGGGTGAAGCTCACCGGGCGGGGCGATTCGGTGCATGAATCGCTCAGCAACGCCGATGGCCGGATCGCCATCATCATGCCCAAAGGCACCTTCTGGGCGCGCAATGCGCAGCTTGCCGAGATTGATATCGGTACTTTCGTCCAGAAGATGTTCGAGGATAAGCTGAAACAGCCGGTCGAGATTAATTGCGGGCTGATCGGCTTCACGGTGCGCGATGGCGTGGCGGCGGCGGACCCGATCCTGATCGACACTGCGAAGAATGTGATGATTGGCCGTGGCGGATTCAGTTTCCGGAACGAGGCGCTCGACCTTGCCTTCCGCGCCGATTCAAAGAAATTCTCGCTGTTCTCCGGCCAGTCCCCGGTCGCGATCAAGGGCTATTTCGCCAAACCCGCTATCGATCCGATCAGCGGCGACCTGCTGGCTCGCGCAGGCACGGCCATAGGCCTGGGGCTGGTCGCCACGCCGGTCGCGTCGGTCCTGTCGTTCGTCGATATCGGCGATGCAAAGGCAACCGCCTGCGGCCCCGTTCTGGCAGGCGCAAAGGCAAGCGCTCAGCGCACCGCAAAGGGCGAAAAGCGCGACGATGTCGGCAATGGCACCACCGCAACGAGCGAAGACGGCAAACAGGACAAGGGCGAGAAGAAGGAGCAGCGCAAGAAATTCCTCGGCATTTTCTGATGCCGAGGAAAAATGTAATCAGGCCGAAGGAAGGGGCGTCGCGAGGCGAGCATTTGCAGCCCGGATTTCTTCGCGCCGCGCGGTTCGCTCATCGATGCGCATAGCGACGCGCACAGAGATAGCGGGAATGATCGCAACAATCAGACCCACAACCACCGCATCAACGACAAGCATCGGCCATAACAGTATCGGCTCCCGCCCGACCGCATAGCGATTGAGCATTTGATGAAGGATATTGATCGGTAGCCGCCCGACGAAGAAGAGCGGCAGGGCGTAAAGGTAGAGCAGGCCGGTTCTTCGCGCCGAGGCGATTGGATTGGGTACGGCTCCGTCCGTTGCGCTCGATACTATCCACGCCATCAGCAGCGGCTCGATAAAAACCTGGCCAAGGCCGATTGTGGCCTGGACGGGCAGCACCTTGTCTTCGGCGAGATATTGGCGGGCGTAGAATAGTGCTCCAAACAGGATCAACGAATAGATCAGATAAGGAAGGTACCGCAGAAAGGCGATGCCCGGCGCTGATACGGCGCGATTGGCGCGCACCGTTCCAAGGTAGCGCAGAACGAAAAAACCGCCGACATAAACCGACAGCATCTTGATCCAGCCCAACATCATGCGCGAACTGTTCATGGGCACGGCACGCGCAGTCTCGACATTTTCAAACATGCCGATGCGATATTCCACGACGTGCTGGGCGAACTCCCAAAGGATGATGGCCCCGAACATCCAGCGCAGCGCATAAAGCGTTCGCGCACCGTCGAAATGCGCCCCGACCAGATCAGTTCCAAAATGCTTCAGCCACTTCATTGTTCGGTCTCCTCATCTTCTTCGAAAACGAAAATGTCGCCGGGCTGGCAGTCGAGCGCGCGGCAAACAGCTTCGAGGGTCGAAAAGCGGATCGCTTTGGCTTTTCCGGTCTTGAGAACCGAAAGATTGGCGAGCGTAATGCCGACCCGGTCGGACAATTCGGTAAGCGTCATCCGCCGCGCATGGAGCAGGTCGTCGAGCTTGACGGTGATCGGCATCAGACCGTTCCCTCAAGATCATCGCGCATCGCAACACCCTGTTCGAAGATGCCGGCGAGGATGAACAGGAGCAGGACGAGCAGCCAGCCAAGCAGTGACGGGCTCCAGCCGATCCAGTCGATATCGTTCTTTTGGGCATAGAAGGAGAGGAGGCCCCCCAGCAGATCGAGAAGCTGAAAACCCAGGATCAGCCACGCCATTTTCCGAAGTCTGACGGCATTGGCGGTGATGAAGGGCGTTCCCTGACCCACGGTATCGATCATTCGCGATAGCAGAGCCAGCAACAGGCCAACGGGAATTGCGGCGACGGCGCCAAGTATGAGTGCCAGCCTCATAAAGTTCAGCACCATCGGCGCCTGATCGATACCGTATTTTGTACCTACCGCCGTCAGAATGACATCCGGCGACACCGCCCACCATGCCAGAACGGCGACGAATCCCGCGCCTGCCAGAATGTTGAGCCAGAATAATCCCCGCACAAGGAAGCGCGACAGTTTCAGAACATTCATGATGTATCGACCTACGATATCTCTCTTATCGAATTTCGATAAACTCGAATTTATCGATAGTCAATAAAGCAGTATCGATTTTCGATAAATATCAAGGCGTATCTGGATGGAGAAATCCGCTCATATCCTGCGTCGAGGTGGACCTATCCGCATGTTGCGACCCTCGCCACCAGTCGTCACCCCCAGCGAAAGCTGGGGTCTCCGGGTTGCTTGGGTGAAGCGGAGCATCGCGATGCGCTATCGGGAATAAAGCGACAGCCCCGCGATAAGCAGGCTCACCGTAGCTATGCCGAATTGCGGGATACGCAGCGCGGCGAAATGGGCAGGGGCATTGCCTTTGAGCGCGGCGCGGGTGTCGAGGATCGCAGCGAGCGCGAAGCCTGCCGCCAGCAGGAATACCGAGAGCGCGGGCCAGGGCAGGAGCAGCGCGAGGCCCGCGGTAATGAAATACACCAGCATCGTCGCGATCTCGACCCCGGTGCATGCGCCGCGATAGCCGAACCCGAATCCGCGCCGGACGCCGCCGACAAAGGTGAGGATCATCGCACCCCATATCGTCATCAGCCACACCGCAATGCTGGGCCATGGGGCAGGCATCGCCCAGCAGGCAAGCGCGGCAGCGATGAAGGGAAGCATCGGGCCATAGCCGAAAATCAGGCTGTCGATCGGGATGGGCGGGGCGGCGACGCGGTTCATGCCGCTTCAAACCGCCCGACCCGGGGAAGGGTTGCGCCGTCCCTGCGTTGCATCCCCTTGCGCCAAAGAAAAGGGCCGGAAGGTGTCGCCACCTCCGGCCCAAATCTTTCGCAAATGGTTGGCGGGGCCGGCAGTCCCGGCCCCGACGCCATGGATCAGAAGTCCATGCCGCCCATGCCGCCCATTCCACCCATGCCGCCGGGCATGCCGCCGCCGGACTTGTTGTCCTCGGGCAGTTCAGCAACCGTTGCTTCGGTGGTGATGAGCAGACCGGCAACCGAAGCTGCGTCCTGCAGCGCGGTGCGAACGACCTTGGTCGGGTCGATTACGCCGACCTGAACGAGGTTTTCGTACACGTCGGTTGCGGCGTTGAAGCCCATGTTCGGGTCGTTGCCGTCGAGCAGCTTGCCCGAAACGACCGCGCCGTCGAAACCGGCATTCTGAGCGATCTGACGCAGCGGAGCGTAGAGCGCCTTGCGGACGATATCCACACCGCGGGTCTGGTCGTCATTCTCACCGGTAACGCCTTCCAGCGCCTTGGTTGCGTACAGAAGCGCGGTACCGCCGCCGGGGACGATGCCTTCTTCAACGGCTGCGCGGGTTGCGTGCAGCGCGTCGTCGACGCGATCCTTGCGCTCCTTGACCTCGACTTCGGTGGCACCGCCGACCTTGATCACGGCAACGCCGCCTGCGAGCTTGGCGAGACGCTCCTGGAGCTTCTCACGATCATAGTCGCTGGTGGTCGATTCGATCTGCTGACGGATCTGATCCGTGCGTGCCTTGATCGATTCGGCTTCGCCTGCGCCGCCGACAATCGTGGTGTTGTCCTTGTCGATGGTGACGCGCTTTGCCGTGCCGAGCATGTTCAGCGTGACGTTTTCGAGCTTGATGCCCAGGTCTTCGCTGACGACTTCGCCCTTGGTCAGGACAGCGATGTCTTCCAGCATCGCCTTGCGACGATCGCCGAAGCCCGGTGCCTTGACCGCAGCAACCTTCAGGCCGCCGCGAAGCTTGTTGACGACCAGCGTTGCGAGTGCTTCGCCTTCGATGTCCTCAGCAATGATGAGGAGCGGACGACCCGACTGAACGACCGATTCGAGGATCGGCAGCATCGCCTGCAGGTTGGTCAGCTTCTTTTCGAAGATCAGGATATAGGGGTCCTGAAGTTCGACGTTCATCTTTTCCGGGTTCGTGACGAAGTACGGCGACAGATAGCCGCGGTCGAACTGCATGCCCTCGACGACGTCGAGCTCGAAATCGAGACCCTTCGCCTCTTCGACGGTGATCACGCCTTCCTTGCCGACCTTTTCCATGGCTTCGGCGATCTTTTCGCCGACTTCCTTGTCGCCATTGGCCGAGATGGTGCCGACCTGTGCAACTTCCTGATTGCCCGAAACCGGCTTCGAACGGCTCTTAATGTCCTCAACCACCTTCTTGGTGGCGAGGTCGATGCCGCGCTTGAGGTCCATCGGGTTCATGCCAGCCGAAACCGACTTCATGCCTTCGCGAACGATCGCGCGGGCCAGAACGGTTGCGGTGGTGGTGCCGTCACCGGCGACGTCGTTGGTCTTCGAAGCGACTTCGCGGACCATCTGTGCGCCCATATTTTCGAACTTGTCCTTAAGTTCGATTTCCTTGGCGACGGAAACGCCGTCCTTGGTGATGCGCGGTGCGCCGAAGCTCTTTTCGATGACGACGTTGCGACCCTTCGGGCCGAGCGTCACCTGAACTGCGTCGGCGAGGATGTCGACGCCGCGCATAATGCGTTCACGTGCGTCACGCGAAAATTTTACGTCCTTGGCTGCCATATGACTAACCTTTCTGTAATTTCGTTATCCCGGCGACACGGCCGGGAACGGTAGATTTCAAGATGCGCGCCCTTTCGGGCGGCTCCGGCATGGCTGCCGGAGCGAGCGATATCGTCAGGCTACGATGCCCAGAATGTCGCTTTCCTTCATGATCAGAAGGTCTTCGCCCTGAACGCGTACTTCGGTGCCGGACCATTTGCCGAACAGAATGCGGTCGCCCGCCTTCACGTCGAGGGGGGTCACCTTGCCATCTTCCGACTTGGCGCCTGCACCGGCGGCGACGACTTCGCCTTCCTGCGGCTTTTCCTTGGCGGTGTCGGGGATGATGATGCCGCCGGCCGTCTTTTCTTCGGCCTCAACGCGGCGAACGAGCACGCGGTCGTGCAGCGGACGAAAGTTCATGCGCGCTATCCTTTCCTGCATAAATTGAGTTTTAGCACTCACCTAATGCGAGTGCTAACGGAACGGGATATGCGAACGCCGTGCGGTGTCGTCAACGGGTATGGGAACAAAAATTTGCATTGCGATGACGGTGCGGGCCGAGCCGTGTTGTCGCTACGGCAAAAGCCCCAGCCGCGCCCGCATGCCCCAGCGTCCGCACAGCATCACGGCGGCGAAAGCGAGTCCGGTAGCGAGCCCGATCCAGATGCCGACACCCGCATAACCGAGCGTGAAGCCGAACAGGATGGCGGTGCCGAATCCTGCCGCCCAATAGGAAAATCCGGCGATGATCATCGGCACCCGCGTATCCTGAAGCCCGCGCAGCACGCCCGCCGCGACTGCCTGCGCCCCGTCGAACAGCTGGAACACGGCAGCGATAGCGAGATATTCGACCGCCAGCGCGACGGTGCGCGCATTGGCGTCATTGACGTCCAGATATAGCGATACGAAGAATCGCGGCGCTACCCATAGCGCGACCGCGGTCAGCGCCATGAAGCCGATCCCCATGGCCAGCGCCACGCGCCCGGCCACTTCGATCCAGCGATGATCGCGCGCGCCATAGGCCATGCCGACGCGAATGGTCGCTGCCTGTCCGATGCCCCATGGCACCTGAAAGGAAAGCGCCGCGATCTGCAGCGCGACCGCATGGGCGGCGACCTCAGTAACGCCGATCAGGCCCATCAGAAAGGCTGCGGCACTGAACACCGCGCCTTCGAACGTCATCGTCAGCGCGATCGGAACGCCGAGCCGGACCAGCTCCCAGAAACGGCTCCATTCGGTCCGCCACCAATTGCCGAACAGGTGATAGCGGCGCAGATGCCGGTCGGTGAACAGGATGACGATATAGGCGCCGAGCATCGCAAGGCTGGTGATCGTGCTCGCCAGCGCAGCGCCCTCGAGTCCGAGCGCCGGGAAGCCCAGATTTCCGAACACCAGCACCCAGTTGCCGATAATGTTGACGCCAAGCGCAAGCGCCGTGACCGCCAGTGCCCAGCCGGGGCGACCCAGCGCCGACACGGTAATGCGCAGCACCGCCGAGGCCATGGTCGGGATCATCGCGACCAGCAATATGTCGAGATAGCGGCCCGCCGCCGCTGCAGCCGCTGCATCCTGCCCCAGCAGGCGAAGCATGGATTCGCCGAACAGCAGGAAGGGGAAAAGCGGCAGTGCGGCGATGGTGCCGACCCATAAAGCCATGCGGAACGAGCGCCGAACCTCGCGCACCGCATGGCGACGACGGCCGAGCTCGGCAGCGATGACCGGCGACGCCGCGGTGACCAGTCCGATCAGCGCGAACATCAGCACGGTGTAATAATAAACGCCCAGCGTTGCCGCAGCGAGCGCTTCGGTACCCAGCCGCGCGACGAAGATCACATCGCTGGCATAGACTGCCATCTGCAACAGATTCGCGGCGACCAGCGGCCATGCGAGCCGCCATAGCGCGCGCAGCTCGCCCCGCCAGTCGGCGGGCGCGCTGCCGGTAAGCGGCGGATGGCTGATGACGGGCGATTCCATGATGCAGCGGCCTGTAGCAGGCGGGAGGCGGTTTGCCGCAATTGCTTTTTTGGCGGGAGCGCGGGCGTATTGCCGGGGTAAGACTCTTTGTGTACGCCGGTGCGCGCCGTATTGGGCGGCGAAATGTGCGGGAGAAGCAATGGTGCGACTGGTACGCGGCGCCTGGAAAATTTTGGTCGGGATCAAGGATGCGCTGGTGCTCGCGCTGCTGCTCCTTTTCTTTGCCGGCCTGTTCGCCGTGCTGTCGGCACGTCCCGACAATAAGGCGATCGAGGACGGCGCCCTGTTTCTCGCGCTCGATGGGACGATCACCGAACAGCCTGCCCGGATCGATCCGACGGCTGCACTGACCGGTCAGGCGATCCCGCACGAATTCGCGCTTCAGGACGTTACCCGAGCGCTGGAAGCGGCGAAGGGCGATGACCGGGTGAAGGCGGTCGTGCTTGACCTGGACGGGTTCATGGGCGGCTATCCCGCCGCGCTGACCAGCGTGGCGAGCGCGATCGCCGATGTCCGCAAAAGCGGAAAGCCCGTGCTGGCCTATGCCACTGCCTATACCGATTCGGGCTATATGCTTGCCTCTGCCGCGAGCGAAATCTGGTCCGATCCGATGGGCGGCGTGCTGATCCGCGGACCGGGCGGGTCGCAGCTTTATTATAAGGGGCTGCTCGATAAGCTCGGCGTCAACGCGCATATCTATCGCGTCGGCACCTATAAGTCGGCGGTCGAACCCTATATGCGCTCCGACCAGTCGCCTGCCGCGAAAGAGGCGATGCAGGCGCTGTACGGATCGATTTTCAGCCAGTGGCAGGAAATGGTCGCGAAGCTGCGGCCACAGGCCGATATCAAGGCGATGGTCGCTGACCCGGCAACGCTGATTGCCGCAGCGAACGGCGATCTGGCCAAGGCTTCGATGAACGCGAAGCTGATCGATCATATGGGCGACCGGATTGCGTTCGGGAAGCGCGTGGCGGAGATTGCGGGTACGCCCGATGACCGTCCGGCGGGGAGCTTCAGAGCGATCGGTTATCAGGACTGGCTCGACGCGCATCCGCTGCCGACGACCGGCGACGCGATCGGCGTCATCACCGTTGCGGGTGAGATCGTCGATGGCGAAGCGAAGCCGGGCATGGCGGGCGGGGAGACGATTTCGCGCCTGATCCTCGATGCGCTGAAGGACGACAAGCTGAAGGCGCTGGTGGTTCGCGTCGATTCGCCCGGCGGATCGGCGCTTGCGTCTGAACAGATTCGTCAGGCGCTGCTTCAGGCAAAGGCGAAGGGCATCCCGGTCGTAACCTCGATGGGATCGCTCGCTGCGAGCGGCGGGTACTGGGTGTCGACGGCGGGCGAGGAAATCTTCGCCGAACCCAATACCATCACCGGTTCGATCGGCATTTTCGGCATCATCCCGACCTTCGAGGATACGCTGAAAAAGATCGGGGTGAATGCCGATGGCGTGAAGACCACGCCGCTATCGGGGCAGCCCGATATCTATGCGGGCACCACGCCCGAATTCGATCAGATCCTGCAATCGCAGATCGAGAACGGCTATGCTCGCTTTGTCGGCCTCGTCGCCAAATCGCGCAAGATGACGCCGGAGCGCGTGAATGAGATCGGTCAGGGCCGCGTGTGGGTCGGCGGCGATGCGCGTCAGCTGGGGCTCGTCGACAAGTTCGGCGGGCTGGACGATGCCATTGCCGAAGCGGCGAAGCGCGCGAAGCTCGACCCCAAAAAGGTCCATGCCGAATATCTGACCGAAAAGCCGGGCGAGTTCGAACAGCTGATCGCATCGCTGCTGCGCGAAAGCGATGATAAGGATAACGACCATGTCAGCGCCGATGCGACGACCGATCTGTTCGCCCGGGTGGGGATGGAGCGGCGCGCGATGCTGGCACAGGCGTTCGGCGATGCACGGCGGCTGGTCGATGCCGGGTCGGTTCAGGCGCGCTGCCTGCAATGCGCGGGGCTGGGGCCGGTCGCGCCTTCGCCTGAAGATACGAAGCTGGTCAGCCTCTTCCTTCAGCACGCGGCGCAATAATTTCGCCGTCGGGGCGGATCAGCGCTTTCCGCGATAGGCGGGAAGCGCGATCCGCCAGTGCAGCGCTGCGCCGCGAAGCCCGAACCCGGCAAAGGTCGCGATAATCGCTGCGGCGAAAGACGGCGTATCGAACTGATGCAGCGTGACGTAAGTTGCCGCTGCCAGCGCGGCCGCAGTAACATAGAGCTCCGGCCGCATCAGGATCGACGGTTCGTTGGCGAGCATGTCGCGGATAATGCCGCCTGCACAGGCATTGACGATGCCCAGCACCGCAGCAGGGACCGGCGGAATGCCAAAGCCCATCGATTTCGCCGCGCCGAACACCGCATAGGCGGCAAGCCCGACAGCATCGAGCCACGCAAACAGCTTTCCCTGCCACCAGCGTTCGGGCGTAAGCCAGACGGTCAGCGCCGCGCCGATGCAGATCCCGGCGACCACCCGGTCATGGACCCAGAAAACCGGCGCGTCGATCAGAAGGTCGCGCAGGGTTCCGCCCCCCACGCCGGTAATCAGCGCAAAGAACATGGCGGTGACGAGCGTCTGGCCCGCGCGCGTGGCTGCAACCGCACCGGTGGCGGCGAATACCGCGACCGATAGCAGGTCGAGCCAGGGCAGGAGCGGGCCGATTTGCCAGGCGACGGGGGGTGTCATGGCGCGCCCCCTAATCGCTTTTGCGGCTCCTGCAACCATCGGGATTGCCGCAATGACCGATTTTCATCATTTTTCGCATGCGCGGGGGCTGGAAAGCAGCGCCGCGATGCGCGAAAAGATGTCCCATGCAACGTACCCCTGTCCCGCTTTTCGGCATCGCGCTTCTGCTTGCGGCGCTGGCCGGTTTCGTCGATGTCCTCGCTTATACCAGTATCGGCGGCTATTTTGCCTCGTTCATGAGCGGCAATACCACCCAGTTCGGTATCGGCCTCGGCGATTCCGACTGGGGCCCGGTGTTTACCGCAGGGTCGTTGCTGCTCGCCTTTCTGTGCGGCGTGGTGATCTCGGCGATCGTCGCCGATGCGGTTCGCGGCCCTGCGCATGGCGTGGTGATGCTCAGCTGTACTGTGTTTCTGGTCCTTGCCGCCATTTTGCAGATGACCGGTTTCACCGGGCTCGCCGTGCTTTCGCTTGCCGCAGCGATGGGGGCGGAAAATGGCGTGTTCAGCCGCGACGGCGATATCCGCATCGGACTGACCTATATGACCGGGACGCTGGTGCGTTTCGGGCAGCGGCTCGCCAATGCGCTGATGGGCACAGGCAGTCGGTTCGGATGGGCGCGCGATCTGGCGCTATGGCTGGGCTTTCTGCTCGGCACGGTGCTGGGCGCGATCGCCTATCGTTCGGCGGCGGATCGCAGTTTCTGGATCGCCGCGCTGGTTTCGGCGGTGATGACGGCGCTGCTCGGCATCATGGCGCGAACCCGGCTGTTGCAGCGGGATGAGCACATCGCTTGACTCTCGCGCGCTTCGCGGCTAGCTGCGCGCACTTCGTGATCGACCCCGCACCCCGGTGAAGCGGCGGTCCTGCCCGATGGGCGGGCGATGACCGGGACCTGATCGGCGGGCCGTTTGTGAAAGCGGCGCTCCGGTCTTCGTTGTTCGCAGTTAAGGAAAGAGACATATGTCGAAGCGTTCGAGCGCCAAGTATAAAATCGACCGCCGGATGGGCGAAAACATCTGGGGTCGTCCAAAGAGCCCGGTCAACAAGCGTGAATATGGCCCCGGTCAGCACGGCCAGCGCCGCAAGGGCAAAATGTCGGATTACGGCATTCAGCTGCGCGCCAAGCAGAAGCTGAAGGGCTATTACGGCGACATCACCGAAAAGCAGTTCAAGCGTTCCTATGAGGAAGCTTCGAGCATGAAGGGCGATACCTCGCAGAACCTGATCGGCCTGCTGGAACAGCGCCTCGACATGGTCGTGTATCGCGCCAAGTTCGCGCCGACCATTTTCGCTTCGCGTCAGCTCGTCAGCCATGGCCACATCCGCGTCAACGGCGTGAAGTGCAACATCGCGTCGCGCCGCGTCGTGCCGGGCGACGAAATCACGCTGGGTTCGAAGGCGCAGGAAATGGCGCTGGTGATCGAAGCGCAGAGCCTGCCCGAGCGTGACATTCCCGATTATGTCGCTCCCGACGGCGCAGCAAAGGTGACCTTCACCCGCGTGCCGCAGCTCGACGAAGTGCCCTATCCGGTGAAGATGGAACCGAACCTGGTCGTCGAATTCTATTCGCGCTGATCCGAAGGTTTCCAAGCTTATCAAAAGGGGAGCGAAGTTTCGCTCCCCTTTTTTTGTGCGCTGGCTGTCCGCGTTGCTTATTTGATGTTCAGGCTTTTGTGCAGAAACTGATCGGCTTTCTCCAGCATTTCGGCCCGGACCTTCGCATCGGCAAGCTGGTGGTCGAAGCCGTCGAACGTCACCAGATCGGCCTGTTTTCCGGCGCGGCGTAACCGGTCCAGCATGACGCGCGATTGCATGATGTCCACATTCGCATCGGAAGTGCCGTGGAACATCAGCACCGGCGCCTTGAAACTATCGGCGTGGCGTGCGGGGGAACCTGATGCGATGTGCTCGCCGGAGCCGACTGACACTGCCACCAGACCGTAATTGGTATAATTGCGGCTCTCGTCCTTGGTGAGTTCGAAATCAGTGACCGGCGCGATTGCTACCACTGCCTTGAACAGATCGGGGTCGAGAACCTGGCTCTGCAAGGCGGCATAGCCACCATAGGACCATCCAACGATCGCCAGTTTAGCCGGATCGGCGATACCCTGTTTTACCAGCCACCTCCCCGTGTCGTTGACATCGCTGATCGCCCGGTCCCACGACCGGAAACCATTATTCTGAAACCAGCTGTCGCCATATCCGGAGGAACCGCGATAATTTGGTTGCAGCACGACAAAGCCGCGCGCAGCAAAAAACTGGCTCAGCCAGTCGAACCCCCATGAATCGCGCGCGCTCGGGCCGCCGTGCGGCAGAACGATGGCGGGAAGGTTCTTGCCGTCACTGCCTACCGGCATGGTCAGATATGCCGGTATCAAGGCGCCGTCATCGGCGGGGATGGTGACCTGCTTCACCGGCGCCAGAGCGTAATTTTTGAGCTGCGGGCGAATCCGGAAAACCTCGTCGAGATGACCGGTTTTCTTGTCAAAAACGTAATAATGGCCCGGATCGGTGTCGCTGCTTGCCCGAATGAGCAATATCGATTCGTCGTCGCTCGCATCGTCCACGCTAAGGACAGGAAGATCGGGTAGCGCCTTGTGAAAAGATGCGAGCAGCGATTTCAATTGGGGATCGAACATCTCAATATGTTCGAAGTCGGTTGTATAGCTCGCACCGACCATGCGCGCGCGCCGCCCGATCGTTTGCAAACCGTCGACATCGACATCGGGTCGGGAGAATAAGAGTTTCGGCGCGCTGCCTTCCGAAAGTTGCTTGGTAAACAAGGCCCGGCGACCGTTGAGATTGGCAAATCCATAAGCAATATTTTGCTTGGAATCGACCAGGACGGGATAAAAGCCCTGTTCGGTCTGGCGGTCATAGCTGCTGAAATCACGCCACTGATTGCCTCCCGCTTCGCGAAACTGAAAAACGAGCTGACTGTTGAGTCTGCTGTTCGCGCTCACCGGGTCGAGTACGCGAATGCGGACATTGCCCTGCATGTCGGCGATATAATCGTCGCTGATCGCCGTGGGGCGCTCTACCATCTTTGCGCTGAACCTGTCGGGGTCGATTGCATCCAGACCCACCCCTTCGGATGTGTTGGCCAGATGCGTACCGGTCGTCGATTCCGGAATATAGTCGTGTGTGACGAGCGCATCAGGATGATCAGGGCTTCCGCGATAGACAATGGATCCCCCGATGTTTGAAAATCCAAGCGAGAAGGGAGTAGCCTGAGAAGAAAGCACTTTCTGGTCGCTACCATCATCCTTAACCGCGAGCAGGCGGGTGGTTACGGTCGCCTGGCCCAGCGCATAGGTATCTGCCGTCACCTGCAATTTGCAGATCAGCGAATGCATGGAGATCCAGCCGCAATATCGGATCCGCGCGGAGCCGCCGGGAACCTTTAGAATGGGCTTGGTGGATACGGTGCCTTCGAGCGACGAAATGGCAAGTACGGTGCCGCCATCGATCGGGTTTGGTGTCACGATGGCAGCGCGGTTGCCATCGGGCGACAGACTGATGGCTTGAATATCGGGCAACTGGCCAAACGCTTTTGCCGTTTCCGACAGGCTATGGCTGTCGGTCCTCGGCGGCGGTGTCGCACCATAAGCGATTGCCGAGCTGGCTAGCAGAGCCGTAAGCGTAACGCTTCGCAACGAATGACGCATCGATATATTTCTCCCCTCGCGGTCAGATTGCCGCAGCGCGGGTCACGCCGCAATGCCATATGCAAAGGTGCCATGGCTGGACGTGGGGTATGGCTTTCGGCAAGCTGGGGCAGATATAGTTTTCAGGAGAAGGCGATGCGTTTGTCGGCAGCAATTTTGTTGGTGATGCCAATGGTTTGTACTGTGTGCCATGCGCAAACCGCACCGGCAGCGCCCGATATTTCGGTCGATACGCTGAAAACGGTGACCAGAGAGCTTTCGGACGACAAGTTCGAAGGGCGCGCTCCGGCGAGCGAGACCGAGCCTGCGGTGCTTGAATATATCGTCAGCCAGTTCAAGGCGGCGGGGCTGAAGCCGGGAAACAACGGCAAATGGCTGCAGGACGTGCCGCTCGTTCAGATTACCGCTCAGAACGTAAAGCCGCTGACCTTCACGGGAGGCAAACAGCCGCTTTCGCTCGATTACCGCACCGATATGGTCGTCGCGACCTATCGCGTAACGCCGGAAATCGACCTGTTGAACAGCGATGTCGTGTTCGTCGGCTATGGCATCAACGCGCCTGAGCGCGGCTGGAACGATTATGCGGGCGTGGATGTGAAGGGGAAGACGGTCGTCATCCTCGTCAACGATCCCGACTGGAAGACCGCATCGCGTGAAGGCCCGTTCGAAGGGCGGGCAATGACCTATTATGGCCGTTGGACATACAAATATGAGGAAGCGGCGCGGCAGGGTGCTGCCGCCGCGATCATCGTCCATCAGACCGAACCCGCCGCTTATGGTTGGGGCGTGGTGCGGTCGAGCTGGACCGGGCCGCAGCTCGAACCCGATATTGCCGGCGACCATATGGACCAGTCGAAGGTGATCGGCTGGATTCAGCTCGATCCTGCAAAGAAGCTGTTCGCGGCAGCGGGTAAGGATTTCGACGCACTTGCCGAGGCTGCAACGCATAAAGGGTTCAAGGCGGTGCCGCTGGGCGTGAAAGCGTCCACCGGCTTCGTCAATTCGATCCGGCGTCAGGCGTCTAAGAACGTCGTCGGCATTTTGCCCGGCACCGAAAAACCCGATGAGGTCGTGCTGTTTTCGGCGCATTGGGACCATCTCGGCAAATGCGACGCGATTCAAGGCGATGATATCTGCAACGGTGCGCTCGACAATGCGAGCGGGGTTGCGGGGCTGGTCGCGCTGGCAAAGGCGAATGTCGAAGCGGGGCCGACCAAACGAAGTCAGGTCTATCTGGCGGTGACGGCCGAGGAATCGGGGCTGCTGGGGTCGGCCTATTATGCCGCAAACCCGGTATTCCCGCTCGCCAAAACGGTTGGCGGCGTCAATATGGACGTGCTGAACGTGAAGGGCCGGGTGAACAATTTCGTGATCACCGGTGCGGGAAAATCCGAGCTTGAGGATATGGTCCGCCCGCTGGTCGCGGCGCAGGAACGCGCCATCGAACCCGAAGCACATCCCGAGGCGGGCGGCTATTATCGTTCCGACCATTTCAGCTTTGCCAAAAAGGGCGTGCCGATGCTCGACGCGGCGGGCGGTAACGATCTGGTTAAGGGCGGCAAGGAGGCCGGCGAGGCCGCGGACAAGGACTATGTCGACCAACGCTATCACAAGCCGCAGGACGAATATGATCCCAACTGGGACTGGTCGGGCGCGATCCAGGATCTGACGGTCTATTATCAAATGGGCCGCGAGCTTGCCGATGGGACAAGCTGGCCCAACTGGTATGAATCGTCGGAATTTCGCAAAATCCGCGATCAGTCGCGCGCCGCTGAGTAACGGGCTTTTCCGATTGCACAGAAGCGGGTAGGTGCCCGCGCCATGACCATCGTTCACGCTCCGCCGCCCGAATGGGCACCGCATCAGGCCGTCTGGATCGGCTTTCCCAGCCATCAAGAGCTGTGGGGGGATGCATTCGAAGCGGCGCAGCGGGAGACGGCAGCGTTTGCCGATGCCGTCCATGCGGGCGGCGCGGGCGAGACGGTGCTGCTGATCGCGGCGAGCGAGGAAGCCGCCGCCACTGCGCGCGCGCTGGTCGATCCCGGCGTTCGCGTCGAGGTCGAGCATTTCGGCGATGTGTGGCTGCGCGATACCGGCGTAATTCTGGATGGCGAGGGGCGCGCGCACCGCTTCGGCTTCAACGGCTGGGGCCGGAAGTATGAATATCCGGGCGATGAGGATGTCGGTGCGCGGCTGGCCCAAAAACGGGGCATGGCGATCACCGAACATGACTGGGTACTGGAAGGCGGCGCGATTGACGGCGACGGCTCCGGCGTGATCGTCACGACGCGGCAATGCCTGCTCAACCCCAATCGCAATGCCGAATCGGGCGAGGCGGAGACCGAGGCGCGGCTGAAGCGCGACCTTGGCGCGACGCGCGTGCTGTGGCTGGAAGAGGGCCTCGCCAACGACCATACCGATGGGCATGTCGACAATCTGGCGCGCTTTGTCGGGCCGAACCGGCTCGCGCTTCCGGAGGCAGCGGGTGAGGATGACCCCAATGCCGCAGTCTATGCAGAGGCGGCGCGGGCGGCAGCGGCGTTCGGGGTAGAGATTGTACGCATCCCCTCGCCGGGGCGCGTTCTGGATGACAGCGGCGAGATCATCCCGGCCAGCCATATGAATTTCTATATCGGCAATGCGACCGTCGTGGTGCCGACCTATGGGCAGGACAGCGATGACCGCGCGGTTGCCGCGATCGGTGCGCTGTTTCCGGATCGCAAGGCAGTGGGGCTTCGCGCCGACCATATCCTGACCGGCGGCGGCAGCTTCCACTGTATCAGCCAGCAGATTCCCGCCTGACCGGACCATTCGCCATCGCCTGACGGATCATCGGCCTGCCTCGCTGCGTTCCCCGCAGCAAAGGAGACCGATGATGACCGACCAGAGCGAAACCCTGACGACGCGCGAAACCCGCCCCGACCTGCAAAATCGCGGCTATGTGCTCACCCGCTTCGGTGATGCCGATGCGATGGAATTGCGCGATCTGGACATGCCACAGGCGCATGAGGATGAAATCGTCCTGCGTGTTCATGCTTCCAGCGTGAACCCCGTGGATTACAAGATCCGCGACGGTGAAGCGCCGTTCGTCGAGGAATCTGCGCTTCCCGTCATTCTGGGCCGTGATGTGTCGGGCACGATCGAGAATATGGGGCCGGATGCGCATAATATGCTGCGCCGGGGGGACCGGATCGTCGCGCATATGGGCGAGATGGTTCGCGGCGGCCATGCCCGCTTCGTTCGCGTAAAGGCGATGGAGATGACCGCGCTTCCCGACAATGTCGATATGGTCGAGGCAGGCACGATGCCGCTGGTCGCGATGACCGCATGGCAGGGCCTGTTCGACCATGGCCATTTGCGTGAGGGGCAGAGCGTGCTGATCCATGGCGCGGCGGGCGGAGTTGGCCATGTCGCGGTTCAGCTGGCAAAGGCGAAGGGCGCCAAGGTGATCGCAACCGCCGGAACCGATGATCTGGATTTTGTGCGCGGCCTCGGCGCCGACCGGGTGATCGATTACAAGAAAGAACAGTTCGAGGATCAGGTTGCCGATGTCGACATGGTGTTCGACCTGGTCGGCGGTGAGACGCGCGACCGGTCCTGGAGCGTGCTGCGCAAGGGCGGCGTGCTGATCACCACCTTGTCCGAACCCGACAGCGAAACGGCGGCGAAGCATGAGGTCCGCGCGGAAACCTATATGGCGCATCCCGACCCGAAGGCGCTGGGGCAGGTCGTCGCGATGATGGCTGACGGCAAGCTGAAGGTCACCATCGCCGAGCGACACGCATTTGAAGACATCCGCACCGCCTATGACCGCGCCGAAAACGGCCATTTGCGCGGCAAGGTCGCGATCGTGATGGAATAAGCAGCAGAGCCGAGGTTGTGCGGGGGCGGCGCAGGTGCCACTTTCCCTTGTAAAGGGGAGCCCCGCATGACCGTTGCACTGTTGTTTCTCTGGTTCGCGCTGTTGGTGCTGCCCGACATACCGGCGCGCCGATCGCTGGAACGCGCGCTGATCGAGGTTCCTGCGCGCAGGCTGAACGAATTAAATCGCGGGCTGGTGATCGTGACGATCGCACTGGCGGTGCTGGGCTTGTTGCTGTTCCAGCTTCTGGAACAGGACGGCATGCTGCTGTTCAGTATGGCGTTGCCGGAACTGAGCATGATCCTTGCGTCGGTCGAGGTAACGACGCTGGTCGATATCGTCGCGACGGCGCTGGTAGTTTCGGCAGGTATCAAGATGCGGCAGGTGACTGGTCTGATTATCGCGACCATGTTCCGCCCCCGCGCCCGGACAAAACGAACACGGGTGCAAAGGGGACATTCCGCCAATGATGACGAGGACGGTCCGGCCACGCTGGCGCTTGCCGCATGACGGGGCTGTAATCCATGTCCGGGGCGACTAGATAGGCGGGCATGAGCGAGATCACCGTTGCGGCGCTGCAATGCGCCTTTTCCACCGATACTGCCGCCAATATCGCGCGAGTCACCGAACTGGTCCGCGAAGCGGCGGGGCGCGGCGCGCAGGTGGTGTTGCCGCCCGAATTGTTCGAGGACGAATATTTCTGCCGCGTCGAGGATGAGGCGCTGTTCGCCAACGCAAAGCCAACCGCCGAACATCCGAGCGTCATCGCCATGCAGAAACTGGCGAGCGAATTGTCGATCCATATCCCAACCAGCTTTTTCGAAAGCGACGGGCCGCATCATTATAACAGCCTCGCCATGATCGGTCCCGATGGACGGATCGCGGGCGTGTATCGCAAGAGCCATATTCCCGACGGGCCGGGCTATGAGGAGAAATTCTATTTCCGGCCCGGCAATACCGGATTTCGGGTGTGGGACGGTCCGGGGGCGAGGCTGGGAGTCGGCGTATGCTGGGACCAATGGTATCCGGAAGCGGCGCGCGCGATGATGCTGATGGGCGCGGATGTGCTCTTTTACCCCACCGCGATCGGCAGCGAACCCTATGACGATCAGCTCGATACCGCGCGGATGTGGCGGCGCGCGATGCTGGGCCATGCGGTGTCGAACGTCGTGCCGGTGATCGCCGCCAACCGGATCGGAAAAGAGGGCGACCAGACCTTTTACGGCACCAGCTTCATCTGCGACGAATGGGGCGATGTGCTGGCCGAGCTTGGGCGAGAGGAAGAGGGCGTGATTACCGCGACGCTCGACCTCGACCGGGCAAAGCGCCACCGCGCCGGCATGGGCTTCTTTCGCGACCGCCGCCCCGAACTGTACGGACGGCTGGCGCAGGATGTCTGATCGCGCCGCCGCGCCGCGCGATTGGCAGCGGCGTTTTGCTTCCCTATAGCGCTTGGCATGGAGCGGCTGGACGGTGGCTCGACGGTCGCTGACCCGTATCGGGGGGCGATTGTCGCGCTTGGCAATTTCGATGGATTTCATCGCGGGCATCAGGCGGTTGTCGGGCGCGCGATTGCGCGTGCGCGGCAGGAAGGGCGTCCGGCGATCGTCGCGACGTTCGACCCGCATCCGGTACGCTATTTCCGGCCCGACACGCCGCCCTTTCGCCTGACCACGCTGGATCAGCGGCAGCGCCTGTTCGGGGAAGCGGGCGCGGATGCGATGCTGGTCTTCACCTTTGACGCGGCGCTGGCCGGGATGACGGCGCGGCAATTTGCCGAGCATCTGGTCGGGCCGCTGGGCGCGGGCGGAGTGGTGACGGGCGAGGATTTCACCTTTGGCAAGGGGCGCGAGGGCGATGTCGCCATGCTGCGCGCGCTGGGCGAGGAGCTGGGCTTTACCGCTGAAGCGGTCGCGCCGGTTGGTGACGGCGATGCGGTGGTCTCGTCCAGCCGTATCCGCGACCTGCTGCGCGAAGGAAATCCGCGCGCGGCGGCGGCGCTGCTCACCCGGCCCTTTGCGATTCGCGGGGTGGTCGAGCCGGGGGCGAAGCTGGGGCGCGAGCTTGGCTATCCCACGGCAAATCTGCGCATGGGAAGTTATTTGCGGCCGCGCTACGGAATCTACGCGGTGCGTGGGCATCTGCCCGATGGGCGGATGGTCGATGGTGCAGCGAATCTGGGCATCCGACCGAGCATCGACCCGCCGACCGAATTGCTCGAACCCTATTTCTTCGATTTTTCGGGCGATCTGTACGGGCAGGTGATCGAGGTCGATCTGATCGAGTTTCTGCGTCCCGAAGCGAAGTTCGACGATATGGATTCGCTTAAACGCCAAATGGCCGAGGATTGCGATCGCGCACGGGCGATCCTCACGGCGGGCGGATAGCATGTGCAGTCGCTGACCCGATCGTCATTGCGAGAAGCGAAGCGACGAAGCGATCCAGAGACGCACACGCGGCTCCGGATTGCCGCGCCCCTTCGGGGCCCGCAATGACGATTTTGCGATAGAATCGAGTTTAGGTGGGTATGGGCGTGCCGGGCGTTTGCGCCATTTTCTGCGTAAGCGCCCCGTTACATAGATTTCCCGCTTTTGTTGCGCGCGCGCCTGCTTTAACGCATCGGCCCTGATGACCGAAGAAACCAAGGACTATCGCGACACCGTCTTCCTGCCGAAGACGGATTTCCCCATGAAGGCAGGGCTTGCGCAGAAAGAGCCCGCCATTCTGGACCGCTGGGCGCGAATTAATCTCTATCAGAAGCTGCGTGAGGCGCGCGCCGGTGCGGAGCGCTTCATCCTGCATGACGGCCCGCCTTATGCGAATGGCGACCTGCATATGGGCCATGCGCTGAACAAGATCCTGAAGGATCTGGTGGTGCGCAGCCAGACGCTGCTGGGCAAGGATGCGCCCTATGTGCCCGGCTGGGACTGTCACGGTCTTCCCATCGAATGGAAGGTGGAAGAACAGTATCGCAAGAAGAAGCTGAACAAGGACGAGGTCGATCCGGTCGCGTTCCGCGCCGAATGCCGCGCTTATGCCCAGAAATGGGTCGATGTGCAGCGCGACCAGTTTCAACGGCTGGGCGTGATCGGCGACTGGGCCGATCCGTATCTGACGATGAAGTTCGAGAGCGAGGCGATCATCGCGGGCGAGTTGCTCAAATTCGCCGAACGCGGGCAGCTGTATCGCGGCGCGAAGCCGGTGATGTGGTCGCCGGTCGAAAAGACCGCGCTGGCCGAGGCCGAGGTCGAATATGAGGACATCACCTCGACCCAGATCGATGTGGCGTTCGAGATCATCGAAGCGCCGAATGCGCCGGAGCTGGTCGGTGCGCATGCGGTAATCTGGACCACGACGCCGTGGACGATTCCGGTCAATCAGGCGCTTAGCTACGGCAATGCTATCCATTATCAACACTTCAAAGCTAGCGACGGAAAACGCTATGTCGTTGCTTTCGACCTCTTGGATAAGTTCAAGGCTCGAACTGGCCTAACAATCGAAAAGTTCGACGACGAGCCCGACAGTCTCGATGAAAATGAGTCTTTGAGTAAGTTCGTAAGTCACGGACTAGAGGGCTCGCAACTTGCTGGGGCGAAAGCGCGCCACCCGATGCACGCACGCGGCGAGTTTTACGCAAAGCCTCGCCCGTTCCTCGATGGATCGCATTTCGTCACGACCGATGCAGGTACGGGGCTGGTCCACATGGCGCCGGACCATGGCGAGGACGATTTCCTGCTGTGCAAGGCGAACGGGATCGATCCCGTTTTCGCGGTCACCGACGATGGCAAATATCGCGACGACTGGGCGTGGCTTGGCGGGCAGGGCTCGGTCATCAACAAGAAGTTCGTGGCGTCCGACGGGCCGATCTGCACCGATTTGCGCGAAGCGGGCGCGCTGCTCGCCGCGTCGGACGATTTCACGCACAGCTATCCGCATAGCTGGCGGTCCAAGGCGAAGATCATCTTCCGCTGCACGCCGCAATGGTTCATCCCGATGGATGCGCCGCTCGACCAGCCGCTGCCCGAACGCGTGCGCGAAGGCCATGCGGTGGGTGAGGATATTGCCGAAGCAACCGGCATGCACGTCAATGAGGACGCGCCCACCCCGGCTAGCGCCGCGGTCAATCACAATGGCGCGACGCTGCGTGGCACCGCGCTCGACGCGATCGAGAATACGCGCTGGGTGCCCGAACGGTCGAAGAACCGCATCCGGTCGATGGTGGAGGGCCGCCCCGACTGGGTGATCAGCCGCCAGCGGGCATGGGGCGTGCCGATCCCGCTCTATGTGCATCGCACCAGTGGCGATTATCTGCGCGACGAAGCGGTCAATGGCCGCATCCTGTCGGCATTTCGTGAGGGCGGGGCCGATGCATGGTTCGCCGCCGATCATCAGGCGCTGCTCGGCGCCGATTATCATCTGGCCGAGTATGAGCCGGTCACCGACATTCTCGACGTCTGGTTCGATTCGGGATCGACGCACGCCTTCGTGATCGAAGCGCGCTATGGCGAGGGCGTTCGTGCCGATCTGTATCTGGAAGGGTCAGATCAGCATCGCGGCTGGTTCCAGTCGAGCTTGCTCGAAAGCAGCGGCACGCGCGGTCGTGCGCCCTATGATGCGGTGCTGACCCATGGCTTTGCGCTCGACAAGAACGGGCGCAAAATGTCGAAATCGATCGGCAATATCGTCGACCCGCTGAAAGTCATCGATCAGTCGGGGGCGGATATCCTTCGCCTCTGGGTCGCCAGTACCGATTATTTCGAAGATGTGCGTATCGGCGACGAAGTGCTGAAGGGCACCGGGGACGCATATCGCAAGATCCGCAACACCTTCCGCTATATGCTCGGCGCGCTCGACGGCTTCACCGATGCCGAAAAGGTCGACGTCGCCGATATGCCGGAGCTGGAGCGGTATATCCTGCTCAGGCTCGGCGAGCTGGACGTGGAATTGCGCAGCGCGGTCGATTCGCTGCAATTCCATCGCTATGGCCGCGCGCTGAGCGATTTCGCGAATGAGGACCTGTCGGCCTTCTTCTTCGATATTCGCAAGGATTGCCTGTATTGCGATGGTGAGGACAGCCAGCGCCGCCGCGCCTATCGCACCGTGCTCGATATCCTCTTCCACGCGCTGGTCCGCTATGCCGCGCCGATCCTCGTCTTCACGGCAGAGGAGGTGTGGCAGACACGCTTCCCGGATGAAGATGGGTCGGTGCATCTGCTGACCTGGCCGGAACTGCCCGCGCTGCCCGGTGACAATGCGATCAGCACCAAATGGGCCGATATCCGTGCGCTGCGCGAGCGGGTGACCGAGACCATCGAACCGCTGCGCCGCGAAAAGACCATCCGGTCGAGCAACGAAGCCGAAGTATGGGTGCCGGAAATGCCGCTGCCGCCCGAGGATCTGTCCGAAATTTTCATTTCATCGGCCGTTCATCGCGGCGAAGGCGAAATTCGGGTAGAGCGCACCGCATATCATAAATGCGGGCGGTGCTGGCGGCATCTGCCCGAAGTCGTGGCGGACGGCGAATTGTGCGACCGCTGCGCTGAGGTTGTGAAGGCATGAAACGCACCCGAATCATGGCCCTGCTCGTCGCGCTGGCTATATTCGCGGTCGATCAGGCGGTGAAATGGCTGGTCACCGGCCCGCTGGGCATCGACCAGCCGGGCGACATGATGACGGTCCTGCCGATCTTCAATCTGCGCTATGTCGAGAATATCGGCGTGTCGCTCGGCCTGCTTGCGGCCAATAGCGAGGCGACCCGCTGGGCGCTGGTCGCGCTGACCGCCGCGATCGCGCTGGGCGTGGCGGTGTGGATCACGCGGGAGAAGAACCGGTTCGATCTGATCGCGCTGGGGCTGGTGCTGGGCGGTGCGCTCGGCAATATTCTCGACCGCGTGCGGCTTGGTTTCGTGGTGGATTATGCCGATCTTCATTTCGGTGGTTTCCAGCCCTTTTTGGTCTTCAACGTCGCCGATGCGGCGATTACGATCGGCGTGCTGATCCTTTTGCTCCGTGCCCTGCTGGTGCGTGACAAAAAGGGGGACGAGCGCGCCAAAGTGGAGAATGCGAATGCGTAAAACCCTAGTCACCGCAGCGGGGCTGACCGCCCTGGTGCTCGTCTCCGCCTGTAGCCGCAGTGCATCGATGAATCGCGGCCCCGACGAATTTGCCGTCGCGCGCCAGCCTCCGCTGGTGATCCCGCCCGATTATGCGCTGGTCCCGCCGCAGCCGGGCGCGGTGCGTGCGAACGAAGAGCCTGCGTCGCGCCAGGCATTGCAGGCAATGTTCGGCGGCGCTGCACCGCGCAGCACGATCGAGCGCGACGCGCTGAACGCCGCTGGCGACGATGTGTCCGATCCGGGCGTCCGCTCCTCGGTCGGCGATCCCGATACCAAGGTGGTGGACAAGGGAGAGACCACGCGCAGCATCGTCGCAGCGCCCGCCGGTGACGGTCAGGATGCGCGAGTCACGACGCCGCAATAACAAGCTGTGGCGATGAGCGTCATTCGCTGAGGCAATCGTCATGGCGAGCGGCGTAGCCGCGCGGCGATCCGGTGGGGCGCGTAATTCTGGATTGCAGCGCCGCTTCGGGACTCGCAATTGTCGCTGCGCTTCTTGCAAAGGCGGATCTGGGTTGGGGTGGCAAACGGGTGCGGCCCCTGCCTTTGCCGGGGCGACGATTTCGGAAAACCGCGGTGCATATAAGTCGCTGACACAATGCGTCGCCCCGGCGCAGGCTGGCGCCGTGGCGCGCTATGGTGGCGGGCTGCGGGCGGTGTGACGCTCCGGATTGCCTGACATTGGTACCATAGGTTCGAAACAACGCAGGTCGGTATCGGATACACAAAACGCCGCGTCGTACGTGACGGCGCGGCGTTTTGTGTCGGGAGCGGATGATCGGCTCACCCGCCCCTTAGAGCGCTCAGGCGATCAGAAGCTCGCCCCGATCGAGAAGACGACCGTGGCGTCGGCGATCGGTGTCGTTCCGCCCTTTGAGAAATTGGGCAGCAGATAGGCCGCATCCGATTTGGAAATGTCGGTGTCGATATAATGTACGCCCAGCGTCAGCGATTTGTACACGACACTGCCGCCCAGCGACCAGTCGAAATAGGTGCCGGTCGGCGCGATGCTGGTGCCGTTGGGGCCAAGGCCCGAATTGCCGTCCGAATAGCCGATATGCGCATCCAGCGTCACCGGCGTGTTCATGATGGCGTAGGCGCCGTCGCCCGACAGATAGAGATTGTCTTCCTTATCGCCCGGATCGTCGGGTGTGCCCGCAGCGGCCGCAGCGCCGGTATAATAGACCTTACCCAGCGCCTTTTGCGGCGGGGCGTAGGAGACATTGGCGGCGAGCGAGAGCGGCCCGATCTCGCCGCTTAGCTTTGCATGCAATTCCGCAAAGTCGGTGGTATCAGCGCCACCCGGATACATGATCCAGGTCAGACCGAGGTCGAGATTACCGCCCCCGCCAACCGGAACGACAACGCCGCCCAAGAGGTCGAGTTCGGTGTTCGATCCGCCGAACGTCCCCCATCCGGCAAGGTTCGAACCCCAGAAACCGGCATAGACGCCGCTTTCATGGCTAACCGTCAGACCCGCCTGAAACGCCATTTCCTTGTCGGTCTGCGATACGCCGCGATAGCGATAATCGGTGACCAGCGTGGCACTGCCGCTGATGGTGATCGGTTCGGGCGGCGCCGTATCCTGCGCCATGGCAGGGGTAGCGGTTGCGGCGGCAAGTATGCCGCCGATCAAAATCGTGGAGAAGCGCATCGTGTCCCTTTCTGTGAACAAAGTGGCGATGTCACTCCTGCGGCGTCCCTCCCGTGCATCATTCGGCGTGCATGGTGACGGCGACGACATAAGCCTGCCGATTTCGCCGCCATTGCACAATAAATTTTACGTAAAAGTTTAAAGCAAGACATTTTATGTTGCTGCGCTGCAACAGGTTGCCTGCGATTATTTCACCGCGACGATGGCATCGACTTCCACCGCCGCGCCCAGCGGGAGTACCGCGACGCCGACCGCGCTGCGCGCATGGCGGCCGGGTTCGCCGAACAGCGCCTGCATCAGTTCGGACGCGCCGTTGGCCACCTTTGCCTGATCGGTAAAGCCCGGCGCGCTGTTCACGAACACGCCCAGCTTCACGATCCGCTCGACGCGTGAAAGATCGCCCAGCGCGCGGCGCATCTGCGCGACCAGCATCAGCGCACAGCGCTGCGCCGCCTGATTGCCATAGTCGACATCGCGGTCTTCACCCAGGCGCCCGGTCATCAGCGCGCCGTCGAGAAAGGGAAGCTGCCCCGAAATATGGAGCAGGCCGCCATGTTCCACCGTCGGCAAATACGAAGCCACCGGCGCTGCCGCCTCGGGCAAGGTGAGGCCGAGCTCTTTCAGCCGTGCATCGATCATATCCGTCATTGCCGTCCATCCTCCTGTGGGTCGAGCGCAGCGGGAGCGCCCAGAAAACGTGCTAAAATCCAGTCGCATGCCGCGCGCCAGTCGTCGATGCGCGCATGCGCATGCGGCGCAGCGGGAATATGCGGGGCGAGCGCAGGTTCAGCGACCATGTGCAAGCGGTGAACCTCAGGCGCGTGCTCGGCCACCGACTGGTGGTGGGTGGCGAGATCGTCGACGAACACGGTCACGGGGTTGCCGAATTCCGCGACCAGCCGCGCGACCGGACTGCCCTTGCCGCCCTGATTGCATTCGACGCGGTGGCGAATGCCGTGCGTCGCCAGCTGATCGATCCGGTGCGTCCGGCAATGGTCCTGCAAATTGGTGAGGATTACGATATCGGCGACGCCGCTGATGGTGCGCAGCGCGGTTTCGGCATGGGGCACCAGCGTCTGGCGGTCCATCTGACCCGGAAAAAAGCCGCTGATGAGCGACCACATTTCCTCGGCGGGGACCGGATCGCCAGAGGGGCGCCGCCGGATCGCCTGCTCGAAACTACCGTGTTCGATGTGGAAATCGATATCATGCGCTTCGTCGAGCCAGGCGCCGAAATGGCGCACCATGTGCAGCAGCACTTCGTCGCAATCGGTAATCAGCAGCGGTCGCATATATCCTCCAGAGCGCGGCGCGCGCTTACCAGATCGGCGGGCGCGCGATCCAGTGCGTCGGCGCAGGCGATCAGATCGGGTTCGTGATTTTCGAGAAAGGCGATCGCCGCCATCATGATATGCGGCGTGCCTGCGCGGGCGCGCAGCGTGTCGACATCGAGTCCGGTCAGCGCCAGAAATCGTTCACCGCGCGAATCGGATTGCAAAATCCACCCCAGCGCGCCGAGCGCAATGATCGCCGGATCGTCCTTCGGGCTGGTGTCGCGCGCTGTCATCGGTAAAAGCATGCCTGTGGGAATGGGACAGATAGCGCCGTGGCAAAGACCGTACTCGTTGTCGAGGACAACGAACTCAATCTGAAATTATTTTGCGATCTGCTGCGCGCGCACGGCTTTGCCGCCGAGCCCGTTCGCGACGGGCGCGACGCGGTCGAACGCGCGCGCGCAGTCGAACCCGACCTTGTCATCACCGACATCCATCTGCCCTATGTCACGGGACTCGAACTGATCGGGCAGATGCGCGGCGATACCGGGTTGAAAGATGTGCCGATTATGGCGGTGACCGCCTATGTCGGACGCGAGGATGAAGAGCGCGTGCGCGCTGCCGGGGCCAATGCCTATGTGTCGAAGCCGATCGGCGTGGCGCGGTTCATGGAAGAGGTGCTCGCGCTGGTCTGAGCGACTCGGCGGCGCGGGACGCATCTGGTACGACACGCGCGGAAAAGGGCGCGCGCACGAATGCGCCGCCCGATATTCGATTCGCGATGATCACACGGCGGGACGATGCCCGCCGGCGAATCACTTCATCTTTGCTTCTTTGAAATCGACGTGCTTGCGCGCGATCGGATCATATTTGCGGAAGCTCAGCTTTTCGGTCTGGTTACGCGGATTCTTCTTCGTAACGTAGAAGAAGCCGGTATCAGCCGAGCTGACGAGCTTGATCTTCACGGTGGTCGGCTTGGCCATGACCCAATGTCCTTCGAGGGTTCGATTAAACGTAAAAAGCGGCGATCACCCAGCAAGGCCGGGCCCGCCGCTCACAGTCGCCGCCGCATGGCGCAAAAGGGGGCGCTTTGTCAAGCGCTGCTGCCGGAATACCCATTGCGACCCGGTAAAAGTACCGATCGGCAGCCAATGAATGCAGAAAATTTTGTAAGCCTTTGATCCAGAATATCGATTGCTGTGATCGGCTATTTTTGGCGGTTTGCGGGGACACAATCGCCACAGGGATCGTTAGTGTAACGAATTTCGAAGACTCAACAAAAGGGAATCTGCATCATGGCCGATACCGCACTCGACACGCCGACCGACCTTAAGGACAATCAGACCAAAACCGTGGCGCAGGCGCTGAACGGCATTCTGGCCGACAGCTATGCGCTGTATTTCAAGACGAAGAACTTCCACTGGCACGTTTCGGGCCCGCATTTCCGCGACTATCATCTGATGCTCGACGAACAGGCAGCGCAAATCCTTGCGACCACCGACGATATTGCCGAGCGGGTGCGCAAGACCGGCAATACGACGCTGCGTTCGATCGGCGATGTCGCCCGGCATCAGTCGATCAAGGACAATGACGCCGATTTCGTGAAGCCCGAAGACATGCTCGCCGAACTGCGCGAGGATAATCTCGCGCTGGTCGCCAGCCTGCGTAAGGCGAAGGACATTGTCGACGAAGCGAAGGACAATGCCACCAGCGGCATCCTCGACGACTGGACCGACCAGGCCGAAGAACGCGCCTGGTTCCTGTTCGAGGCAAGCCGCCGCTGATCGCGGCGCCGGAGCCGGTTGATGCAAAGGGGGCGTTCCGCGTCGCGGGGCGCCCCTTTTTACGTGCGGTATATTTGAACGGATTGCTTACGAAGCGAAGTCGGGAAGCGTGAGGTCGATAGCGACGGTAAACGTGGATCGACTGCGCTCGACACGAACGGGAGGGATGAGAAGATTTCTATCTGCCTATCGCGTCACATATCGGCTTTCTGGCTGAGTAACGGGCCTTTCGTCGATCCGAACCTGTGAAAGGTGCAGCGGCAAGCGATCCAGAGGGCCGCACCGCCCGCAGCCTGGCATGACGCCGCATTAACCGCTCCCGCTCCACACCACCATAGCGGCACACGCCATCAGCCCAGGCCTCCCGCCGGGGCGACGCATATGGTTAGCGGCTTGTATGCACCGCGATTTCTACAAGCGTCGCCCGGCGAAGGCCGGGGCCGCTACCGTCTGCCACCACCCAAGCCCGAACGCGCCCTCGCGAGGAGCACAGCGACCATTGCGAGCCCCGAAGGCGCGCGGCAACCCAGGGGCGGCACATGCCTCGCCCGATCGCGGCGTCGCTGCGTTCCTCGCGAAGACGATCCTGGCAGTAAGTCCGGGTTACGGCAGGCTCGTATCACGGGGCCGATCCGGTACGGAAAAAACAGCAATCGCTCGCTCCCCCCGGGAACCAGCGGCGCGTTCCGCGCGCTGACATGGCGAATCAACAGGGAGATTTTTCATGCTCAAACTCGCACTTACGTTTCTGATCATCGGTATCGTGCTGGCAGTGCTGGGCTTTGGCGGCATCGGCGGTGCGTTTATCGGTATCGCCAAGATACTGTTCTTCATTGCGCTGGCGCTGTTCGTGATTTTCCTCGTGCTCGGCCTGATGGCGGGCAAGAAGGTCAAAGACGCGATCGACTGACGGTGACGACGAACCGGCGAGGGCTCGGCTGTCATGCATGATTTTGCCGAGCTGCTCGACCGGCTGATTTACACAAGGTCGCGCAATGCGAAGCTGAAGCTGATCGCCGATTATCTGCGCGCCGCGCCCGACCCGGATCGCGGCTGGGCGATGGCGGCGCTGACCGGTGACATCGATCTGAAGGGCGTAAAGCCATCGGTGATCCGCGCGATGATCGAGGAGCGCGTCGATCCGCTCCTTTTTCGCATGAGCCGTGATTTCGTCGGCGATACGGCGGAAACAGTGGGGCTGCTCTGGCCTGAGCCCGACCAAGCGCGGGCGGCGGCGCTGAGCGGCGAAGCGCTGAGCGTTGCGAATGTCATCGACCGGCTTGCCCATTTGTCGCGCGGCGAGGCGGCGGCGGTGCTTGCCGACATGCTCGACCGGCTGGCGGCGGAGGAGCGGTTCGCGCTGTTGAAGCTCGCCACCGGCGGGCTTCGCGTGGGCGTGTCGGCGCGGCTTGCCAAAACGGCGCTGGCGCAGGGCTTCGGGCTGGATGTGGATGCGGTGGAGGAGGTCTGGCACGGGCTGAAACCGCCTTATGTCGAACTATTCGCGTGGGGCGAGGGGCGCGGGAGCCAGCCCACCCCGGCGGATGTGCCGGTATTCCGCCCGTTCATGCTCGCCCATCCGCTGGAAGATACCGACATCAATCTCGCCGATTATGCCGCCGAGTGGAAATGGGACGGCATCCGCGTGCAGATCGTCCGGGTGGCGGGCGAGACGCGCCTCTATAGCCGCGCCGGCGACGATATCAGCGCTGCCTTTCCCGATGTCGCGTCAGCGTTTGAAGTGACGGGCGTGGTCGATGGCGAATTGCTGGTCCGCGGCGAAGGGCAGGGTGGCGCGCTGGGCGACGGGGCAGGTGCTGCCAGTTTCAACGCGCTGCAGCAGCGGCTCAATCGCAAGAGCGTCACGAAGAAGATGCTGCGCGACAGCCCGGCGTTCGTGCGCTGCTATGACCTGCTGTTCGACGGCGAGGAGGACCTGCGCGCGCTGGACTGGGAAGCGCGGCGGGCTCGGCTGGAAGCGTTTGTGGCACGGCTCGATCCGGACCGGTTCGATCTGTCGGCGCTGATCGAAGCCGAGGATTTTGAACAGCTTGCCGAAATTCGCGAGGGCGCGCGCGAAGGGGCAATCGAGGGCGTGATGCTGAAGCGTCGCGATTCGGCCTATGTTGCGGGCCGCCGGGTGGGGCTCTGGTATAAATGGAAGCGCGATCCGCTGACCGCCGATTGCGTGATGATGTATGCGCAGCGCGGTAATGGGAGGCGGTCGAGCTTTTATTCCGACTATACGTTCGGGTGCTGGAACGAAGCGGGCGAGTTGCTGCCGGTGGGCAAGGCCTATTCGGGATTTACCGATGAGGAACTGAAATGGCTCGACCGGTTTGTGCGCAACCATACGGTCGGGCGGTTCGGGCCGGTGCGCGAGGTGGAAAAGACGCTGGTGCTCGAAGTAGCGTTCGATTCGGTGCATGATTCGAAGCGGCACAAATCGGGGCTCGCGATGCGCTTTCCCCGGATCGCGCGCATCCGCCGCGACAAGCCGGCCGCCGAGGCCGATCGAATCGAAACGCTGCGCCGGATGATCAGTTAGTCGCTGGCGGTGCGGGCCATGCGATCTGAAAGATGGTGGGCCAGTTCTTGCCGGTAACGAACAGCCGTCGCCGTTTGGCATCCCATGCGATGCCGTTCGGGACCGAATCGGGATCGGTGGCATGGATTTCGCGGGCGAGCGGATCGAGATCGATAACCTTCATCACCGCGCCGCTTTTCGGATCGATCTGAATGATGGCATTTACCCGCCACACATTGGCGAGGATCGTGCCGTCGACCCATTCGAGTTCGTTGAGATTGTTGATCGGATCGCCGCGAAACGTGACGGTCAGGCGTCGCTTTTCCGAAAAATCCTTCGGATCGATGAAGCGCAGCTGCGGCGTACCGTCGGAGAGGATGATCGAATCGGGTGAAGAGGTCATGCCCCAGCCCTGACCCGGATAGCGAAAGCTGCCGACCGGTTTCAGCGAATCGCGCTTCCACCGGAAGCCCTTGCCCGATTTCCAGGTGACGCTGAGGATCTGATCCTTCCAGTCGGTAATTCCTTCGCCGAACAGCGAGGGATCGATCGCGACGCGGTGAAGGACCTTGCCGGTCGCGGGATCAACCTCGCGAATGTCCGAAATGCCGATCTGACCGGTGCTTTCGAAGAATTTGTCGTCGCGGAAGAACAACCCCTCGGTAAAGGCATTGGTGTCATGCGGCAGGCGCGCCAGGACCTCAGCACGCAGAGTCGGTGGGCGGGCAGGTGCCGCCGTCGATGGCGCGGGCGCCGCCTGCTGCGCGGGCAGGCTGTACGCGAACAGCGGGGCCGCGACCAGTGCCGCGACCCCGCTCATGATTTTCGCGAATCGGTATCGACGCATCGCGCGATTCCGGACCCGCGCGAACCGTTACTGCATCGGCTGCAGATTGACGGCGGCATATTTGCCGCGACGATCGACTTCCAGCTCGAATTCGAGCCGGTCGCCTTCGTTCAGCGTCGGCATGCCGGCGCGTTCGACGGCGGAGATATGGACGAAAGCGTCGGGCTGACCATCGTCGCGCTGAATGAAGCCGAAGCCCTTCATCGCGTTGAAGAATTTGACCGTTCCGGTCGCCTTCTCACCGGTGAGCTGACGCTGCGGGCCGCCGCGCGGAGCACCGCCGGGGGCGCCGCCGCCAAAGCCGCCTTCGCGTTCGCGCGGTGCGCGCTCTTCGACCGGCATCGGTTCGCCGTCGATCTTCAGATCGGTCGCCGAGACGCGGCCGCCGCGATCGACGAGCGTGAAGCCGAGCGGCTGACCTTCGGCCAGTCCGGTAAGCCCTGCCTGCTCGACCGCAGAAATGTGCACGAACACATCTTCGCCGCCATCATCACGAACGACGAAGCCAAAGCCCTTTTGTCCGTTGAAGAATTTGACCACGCCGGTCGCTTCGCCGACGACCTGGGGGGGCATGCCGCGCCCGCCGCCACCGCCGCCGCCACGGAAACCACCGCCGCCGCCGCCGCCGAAACCGCCGCGATCACCGCCGCCGAAACCGCCACGATCACCGCCACCGAAACCGCCGCGATCGCCACCGCCGAAGCCGCCGCCAAAGCCGCCACCGCGCCTGTCATCAAAACCGCCGCCGCGCCCGAAATCCTGCGGCCCTTCATCTCCGAAGAAATCCCGCTTGTCTCTGCCGCGCCCGCCGCGATCACCCCGGCGTCCTTTATCGAAACTCATTGCCCTGTTCATCTTCCCGGTTCGTCCTTTGGTATCCATGAAGCCCTGGCGCCGGACGAAAAGAACGCAGGATTTCGGGCGCTTCAACAACTGCACCACAAAGCAGTGTAACGCAAAATCGCAGGCGTCGCGAACGAAATCTGTGCTTACTTTGCGATTCGTTATCAGATACTTATCCGGCCCCCGCCGATTTGGCTTTTGTGAGGACCGATGGCAGAGATCGCTGCGCTACTGACCGACCCCTCCGCCTGGGCAGCGTTGCTGACCCTGATTGTGCTGGAAGTGGTGCTGGGCATCGACAATCTGGTGTTCATCTCGATCCTGTCGAACAAGCTGCCCGAACATCAGCAGGCAAAGGCGCGGCGGGTGGGTATCATCCTCGCGCTGGGGCTGCGGCTGGTGCTGCTGTCGATGATCGCCTGGCTGGTCGGGCTGACCAAGCCGGTCGTGGATCTGGGCATTACCGGCGCGCCGGGGCCGCATGGCGAGCCGACGTTCGAAACCGCCTTTTCGCTGCGCGACCTGATCCTGATCGGCGGCGGGCTGTTCCTCGTCTGGAAAGCGACGAGCGAGATTCACCACAATGTCGATTCGCACGAATCCGATTCGGTGCTCGATAAAAAGGGCAGGAAGGGCCTGACCTTTGCGTCGGCGATCGTGCAGATTCTGGCGCTCGACATGGTGTTTTCGATCGATTCGATCCTGACCGCAGTCGGGATGAGCGACGATCTGCCGGTAATGGTGACCGCAGTGATCGTCGCGGTCGGCGTGATGCTGTTCGCGGCCAACCCGCTGGCCGAATTTATCGGGCGTAATCCGACCGTGGTGATGCTGGCGCTGGGATTCCTGCTGATGATCGGGGTAGTGCTGATCGCCGACGGGTTCGGGGTGCATGTGCCCAAGGGCTATATCTACACCGCCATGGCCTTTTCCGCCGGAGTCGAGGCGCTCAACATTTTTGCGCGGCGCTCGCGCGAAGGAAAAAACGCAAAGAATGGTGCGAGTCCCGATACCGGCCATTGAGCGTTCAGCCATTCGGGGCTAGGCGGATCGGATGGCCGTTTATTTTCATGAAGAAGACCTGCCCGCCGACGTGCTGGGCCCCGGCGCTGTAGCCGTCGATACCGAAACCATGGGGCTGATCACGCCCCGCGACCGGCTGTGCGTCGTTCAGATTTCCGACGGGCGGGGCGATGAGCATCTCGTGCGCTTCGGCCCCGACAGCGATTATGCGGCGCCGAACCTGAAAGCGGTGCTGGCTGATCCGGCGCGGCTGAAACTCTATCATTTCGCGCGGTTCGATCTGGCGGCGATTCAACGTTATCTGGGCGTCGTCGCGGCACCGGTATACTGCACCAAGATCGCATCGCGGCTGGTGCGTACCTATACCGATCGGCATGGCCTGAAAGATCTGGCGCGCGAGCTGGTCGGTGCGGAAATTTCGAAGCAGCAGCAATCGTCCGACTGGGGCGGGCCGGAACTTTCGGACGCGCAGCGCGAATATGCAGCCTCAGATGTGCGCTATCTGCACGGCATGAAGGCGGAGCTCGACAAGCGGCTGGCACGCGAAGGGCGGACGGAGCTTGCCCAGGCATGTTTCGACTTCCTGCCGCATCGCGCCGCGCTCGACCTCGCGGGATGGCCCGAAATCGATATCTTCGCCCATGCCTGAGGACCGGCGGCCATGTCGGAAATAGCGCGCCGCACCCGAACCGCGCGCCAGCAATGGGCAGCGCCCGGCAGTCCCCACGACAAAGTGGTAGCGACTGCGCAAAAGCTGCTTCCGGCAGCGGTCGGCGTGCTGGCCGCGTTTCTGGTCATTGCGCCGCTGATGAACGATACCGAAATGCGCTTCATCCTCGACAAGCGGAAGGTTGAAGTGGCGAAGGAACGAATGAAGCTGGTGAGCGCCCAGTATCGCGGCGAGGACACCAAGGGGCGCAGCTTCACGCTGACCGCCGGATCGGCGGTGCAGCGCAGTTCGGCGGAACCGGTCGTGCGGCTGAACGATCTGTCGGCTGAGATTCAGCTGCCCGATGGTCCGGCGCAGCTAAAGGCCGGTCAGGGCCATTATGACATGCAGAAGGATACGGTGTCGGTCGACGGTCCGGCGACGTTCCGCGCCGAGAACGGGTACAAGATCGATACGCGCAATGCGGTCGTCGATCTGAACCAGCGAACGATGAAGAGCGACGAGAAGGTGGAGGGCACCACGCCGTTGGGCACGTTCAGCGGCGATTCGATTCAGGCCGATCTTCAGAACCGTACGGTACGGTTGCAGGGCAATGCCCACTTGCGGATCGCGCCCAAGCAGGCGAAAGGGCGCTGATGAAACGGCCCATGCCCCTGATTTTGCTCGGCGCGCTTGTTCTGGCAGGCGGCGCAGCGGCGCAGACGCGCCACAATACCAATGCGCCGATCGATTTCTCGGCTGATCAGATCGAATTGCAGGACAAGGCGAATCGCGCGATTCTGTCGGGTTCGGTCGCGGTCCGCCAGGGCGAGATGACGCTCGATTCGGCGCGGATGACGGTCCATTATACCGGGCAGATTGTCGGCGGATCGCCGCAGGTGTCGCGGCTGGATGCATCGGGCAATGTCGTCATCACCCGGCCCGACCAGAAAGCTCGCTCGCAATATGCGGTCTATGACCTGAACAGCCGCGTGGTGACCCTGCTCGGCAATGTGACGCTCAATCAGGGCGGCAATGTCCTGAACGGCGGGCGGGTGACGATCAATCTCGACACCGGGCGCGCGACGATCGACGGTTCGGCGGTCGGCAGCGGGCGCGACGATTCGGGCAATGTGACGCGCAGCAACGGCAGGGTGACGGGAACCTTCTCGGTTCCCAAGCGGAACTAAAGGGCGCGGCGCACCCCCTTTCCTCCGGCGCGATAATCATGCACGATTCATGCCGTCGGCGCGCGAGGTGGCATGAACCGTTCGGCGCAGATAGGGTGAGATGATGGACGATACGAGCAGCTTTGCCGAACTGGAGCCGGTTACCGAAACGCCGCCCGACAAAGGGCTGGCGGTCGTTTCCATCGCCAAATCCTATGACAAGCGAGTCGTGCTGTCGGATGTGTCGATGTCGGTCGCGCGGGGCGAAGTTGTCGGCCTGCTCGGCCCCAATGGCGCGGGCAAGACGACGAGCTTTTATTCGGTGATGGGGCTAGTGAAGCCCGATGCCGGGCGAATCATGCTCGACGGCGAGGATATCACCCCGCTGCCCATGTATCGCCGCGCCATTCTTGGGCTGGGCTATCTGCCGCAGGAAACCTCGATCTTTCGCGGGCTGTCGGTCGAAAAGAATATCATGGCGGTGCTGGAGCTTGCCGAACCGGACAAAGCGGCGCGCGAGCGGCGGCTCGACCAACTGCTCGACGAATTCGGCCTGACCCGGTTGCGGGCATCGCCTGCGATGGCGCTGTCGGGCGGTGAGCGGCGGCGGGCCGAGATTGCCCGGGCTCTGGCCGCCGATCCGAAGATCATGCTGCTCGACGAACCGTTTGCCGGCATCGATCCGATCTCGATCGCCGATATTCGCGATCTGGTCGCCGAGTTGAAGAACCGCGATATCGGCGTGCTGATCACCGATCACAATGTCCGCGAGACACTGGAAATCGTCGACCGCGCGTATATCATCTATGACGGGCGGGTATTGTTCACCGGTTCGCCGTCCGAACTGGTCGCCGATGAGAATGTCCGGCGGCTGTATCTGGGCGAGGGCTTTTCGCTGTAGGGCTATGAGCCTCGCCCCGCGCCTCGATCTGCGCCAGTCGCAATCGCTGGTGATGACGCCGCAGCTTCAGCAGGCGATTCGGCTGCTGGCGCTGTCGAACCTCGAAATCGAAACCTATCTCGCCGAAGAGATTGAGAAGAACCCGCTGCTCGAATCGCGTGGCGATGACGATGGGCCGGGCGAGCGCGAGCCGGAAATGCGCGAGATGCGCGATGGGCCCGCCGATGCGACCGAATTGCTGCGCGAAGGCGAGGGCGCGGGCGAGGCGGCGCTGGATGTCGATCTGTCGGTCGAATCATTCCACCATGACAGCGCCGCCGATTCGATGGGCGGGCTGGACGGCGCGCTTGGGCTGGGCGGTGCGGCGTCGGGGGCGATGCCTGAGGACGGACCGGATTTCGATAGCTTTGCAAGCGGAGCCGAAAGTCTTTCCGATCACCTGCTGGCGCAGGCGGGGGCAGCGATTGCAGGGGGCGATTCGTTTATCGCGGCGCATCTGATCGATCAGATCGACGAGGCGGGCTATATCACCGTGCCGCTGCGCGACATTGCGGACCGGCTGGGCGTGCCGCTGGCGCGGGTCGAGGCAGTGCTGGCGATCATCCAGACCTTTGATCCCACCGGCGTGGGCGCGCGGTCGCTTTCCGAATGCCTGGCGCTGCAGGCGAAAGAGGCGGATCGATACGATCCGTGCATGGCGGCGCTGATCGACAATCTCGATCTGGTAGCGCGCGGTGAGATGGCGCGGCTGAAACGGATATGCCGGGTCGATGACGAGGATATGGCCGATATGGTGCGCGAGCTGCGCGGCTATGATCCCAAGCCCGGCCTGCGCTTCGGCGGTGAGGCGGCGCAGGCGGTGGTGCCCGATATCTTTATTGCGCGGCGCGGCAGCGGCTGGGCGGTCGAGATTAACAGCGCGACGCTGCCGCGCGTGCTGATCAACCGGTCCTATTATGCCGAACTGTCTTCGGGGCCGCAGGACAAGGCGTCGAAAAGCTGGCTTTCGGACTGTCTTGCCAGCGCCAACTGGCTGGTGAAAGCGCTCGACCAGCGACAGCGCACGATCATCCGGGTCGCGAGTGAGATCGTGAAGCAGCAGGAAGCGTTCTTCCTGAACGGCGTTGCGCATCTGAAGCCGATGACGCTGCGTCAGGTCGCCGATGCGATCGAGATGCACGAATCGACCGTGAGCCGGGTGACCAGCAACAAATATCTGAGCTGCGCGCGCGGCCTGTTCGAGCTGAAATATTTCTTCACCAGCGCGATTCAGGCAGCCGATGGCGGCGATGCGGTTTCGGCTGAGGCGGTGAAGTCGGCGATTCGCGCGCTGATCGCGGCGGAAGAGCCGAAGAAGATTTTGTCGGATGATACGCTGGTGGAACTGTTGAAGGCGAAGGGGTTCGATATCGCGCGGCGCACGGTGGCGAAATATCGCGAATCGATGGGGATCGGGTCTTCGGTGCAGCGGCGGCGGCAAAAGGCGCTGGGCGGGTAAGGCTGCGCGAGCCGACTGCTGGTTTGATAAGAGAAGAAGGGCGGTCCTTCGCCGGGCTCAGGACCAGCGGGTTTTGGGGCGCGTGTTTTTCCGCAAGAGGCTGATTAGGCGGGTTTGCGGAGCGATGGATGCCGGGACAGGCGCGACAGGACGGGTGGCCGACGCTTGCGGCCCCGGCCTGCGCCGGGGCGACGATTGGGGTTATACCACCCGTTTCGCGGCGATCGGCGCGGGGTTGGTGCACGGGTCGTTCGCGCCGCCATGGCCGCCCTCAAGCTGGCTGACGAGCAGGAAGCCGCCGATCACCAGCACGACGAAGGCGATCGATAGCAGGCCCAGATATTTCTCAATAAACGCCTTTGCCCATGCGCCGAACAGGCGGAAGAGCAGGCCGACCAGCATGAACTGGAAACCCCGGCTGACGATGCTTGCCCAGATAAAGGTGAACAGGTTCATATGAATGAAGCCTGCGGTGATCGTCACCAGTTTGAACGGGATCGGGGTCGCGCCCTTCACGATGATGAGCTGCGCGCCATATTCGCGAAGGTAGCAGGCGGCCGAGGGGAATTTGTCGGCAAGGTGGAGCCATTGCAGCAATTGCTGACCAAAGGCGTCGTACACGAAATAGCCGATGGCATAGCCGAGCAGACCGCCCAGAACCGACCCGATCGTGCAGATCGCGCCATAGCGCAGCGCACGCTTTGGCTGGGCAAGACACATCAGGCCGAGCAGCGGGTGCGGGGGCACCGGGAAAAAGCTCGATTCGACAAAGGCGAAGAGGAACAGCCAGCGTTCGGCATGGCGATGCGCCGCCTTTGCGAGCATCCAGTCATAGAGGCGGCGTAGCATGCGCTGGTGCTTAGCGAAGCGGCCCGGACTTGGGAAGCAGGGGCGTGTGCGTGGCATGGGATCGTTACGGGACAAAAATCCGCTCGCCTGCCCGGTGGGCGGTGCGTACATTGCGCCCCCATGCAGATCAGCTTCATCAAATGTCACGGATCGGGGAATGATTTTCCGCTGGTCGATGCGCGCGCTCTGACGCTTTCGGATGAGGAATGGGCGAATGTGGCCCGGCTGCTTGCGAACCGCGAAGGGCCGGTGGGCGGGGACGGACTGTTGCTGCTGACGCCGGGCGATGCGGCCCATGATTTCGGGATGCGGATGTTCAATTCCGACGGGAGCGAGGCCGAGACGTGCCTGAACGGGCTGCGCTGTACGGCTCGGCTGGGGTTCGAACTCACAGGGCTGAACGAAGCGCGGGTGAAGCTGAAGACCAGCAGTGCGACCGCGCGGCGGTGCGAGGCGATTGCCGATGGCGTGGTGACGATCGAAACGCGCGCCGGACCGGCATCCACCGATCCCGCCGATGTTGGAGTGAAGGTCGATGCGCCGGTAGTGGATTCGCAGATTCCGGGCCTGCCGAGCGAGCGGCGCTTTACCGGCGTCGCGATGCCGAACCCGCATCTGGTCACCTTTGTCGATGCGGTGGATGAGGCGGAACTGGTCGCGCTGGGCGACTGGTGCGAGGCGGGGCCGGACCTGATCCCGGCGCGCGCGAATGTGAGTTTCGTGGTGGCCGAGCCGCAAGGCCTGTTCGTGCGGACCTATGAGCGCGGGGTCGGCCTGACCGATAGCTGTGGCAGTGCGATGGCGGCGAGCGCCTTTGCCGCCGGGCTGACCGGGCGCAAGGAATTTGGCACGGCGGTGATGATTCGCAACCGGGGCGGCATGGTCGTCGCTGAGGCGCAGGCACCCGAATCGGGCGGACTGGTGTCGATCCGGGGCAATGCGACCTTCACCTATGACGCAGGAATCGAGATTGATCCGGCGGCGGGCAGGCTGGGCGAACTGGTGGTGCATAACCGGCGGTTCGATGAGGCGAAGGCGTGGGGGGCGCTGGTCGCGAGCCTCGACTGATTCGGGTGGGTAACGGGATGTGGCGGTAAGCGCGCTTCACTGAACGAATCGTCATCGCGAGAAGCGGAGCGACGAAGCGATCCAGTGATGTGGACGCCGCTCTGGATTGCTTCGCCCTGTGGGCTCGCAATGACGATGGTGCGACAGGTTTGGATCAATCCACACTGGCTTAGGGCTTTTTGTGCCGCGCCCTCGCCTTTTGCCGCAGGGCTGATAAGCTTTCACCAATGCCGTTTCGCAGCTTTCTTGGCCTGATGCTGATCTGTGTGGTCTGGGCGCTGAATGTGGTGGTCAGCAAGCTGGTGGTCGGCGACCTTGGCGTGCCGCCGATTTTCTATGCAGCGCTGCGTGCCGCCGTGGTGGCAATCGCGCTGATTCCGGTGTTTCGCACGCTGCCGCCGCAATGGTTCAAAACCGCTGCGGTTGGCTTCGCGATCAGTGGTGGGTCGTTCGCCTTGCTGTTTTTGGGTCTGAAAAGCGCCACGCCCGCCTCCGCCGCCATTGTGAATTTGTCGGGTGCGCCGCTGACGGTTCTGTTCGCGATTTTGCTGCTGAAGGAAAAGATCGGCTGGCGGCGCGGGGTCGGGATTGCGGTGACCTTTATCGGCGTGGTGATCGCCATCGCATCGCCGTCGAGCATGGAAGCGTCGAGCGGCCTGTACCTGATCGCCGGGTCGGCGGCCGTCGCAGCGCTGGGGGCGGTGGTGCTGAAACAATTGGAGTCGAGCGCTGCGCAGGTTCAGGCCTGGGCCGGGCTGGCGTCGGTGATCGTGTTGTTGCCGCTGAGCGCGGTTACGGAAAGCGGGCAGTTCAGTGCGGTGCTTGCTGCGGGATGGCGATTCGTGGCGGCGCTTTGCTTTTCGGGGCTGGTCGTGTCGGTCCTCGCGCACACCGCCTATTTCCGGATGCTGAAAACCTATGACGCGAACCTGATCGCGCCGCTGACGCTGATGACGCCGATCCTTACGATTGTGTTTGGCGCATGGCTGACCAGAGATCCGGTCGGAATTTTGCTGATCACAGGCGCCGGGATTGCGGTGCTGGGCGTGCTGATCATCATCCTGCGGCCCGCCAGAACCTATCGCCGGGGCTATCTGGTGCGGGCGCGATTGTAACCATATAGGTTATTTGCTCTTGACATCGTCACGCTGTTGTGTCACCTGTTCGGCACGCTGAGAAAATGTGAGTCGAGACGAGGACGGGCCGGGCGGCGAAGGTCGCTTTTACGGCCTTTTTTTGTGCGCGGGAGGGGCGAATGGTGGGCGAGCGGGTGACCGGTCAAGGTGCGAGGCGAGCAACCAAAGGGGTAAGGCGTAAAGCGGTCGCGAAGGCGCGCACCGTGTCGCTGCCGGTGCGCAAGGCGTGCTTTCTGGAAGTGCTACGCCAGACCGGCAATGTCAGCCGGGCGGCGCGCGAGGCGGGGTTGTCGAGTTCGACCGTCTATGCGCACCGGGCGAAACAGCCCAAATTCGCACGCGACTGGGATGCGGCGGTGGCCGAGGCGCTCGACAATCTGGAGGCGGAACTGGTCGATCGCGCGACGCGGGGGGTCGAAAAGCCGGTGTATTATCGCGGCGAGATCGTCGGCAATGTCCGCAATTATTCGGACGCGCTGGCGATGTTCATCCTGAAGGCGCGGCGTCCGGAAATCTATGACCGGACGGGCGGCGGCCCTGCCGTGGCGGGGATTCGCGGGATGACGCAGGAAGAGGCCAAGGCCGAAGTGCTGCGGCGGCTGGACAGAATCGCGGCGGCGCAGATCGCGAGGGGCACGGTGATCGACAATGACGACGCCGGAGATGCAGGAGAGGAGGCGTGAAGGAGCGCGCGGAACTCCTTGCCACCGCCGAAGAGCGACGCAGGTTGGAGAAACGGGATCAGGACTGGAAGACGCTGCTCGGCACCTGGGAGGTATGGGCCGATCCCCGGCAATTGCCGCCGCCGGGCGACTGGCGGACCTGGCTGATGCTTGCCGGGCGCGGGTTCGGCAAGACGCGAACCGGCGCGGAATGGGTGCGTAGCCTTGCCGAAGCCGACTCGGGTGCCCGGATCGCGCTGGTCGGTGCGACCATGGCGGAGGTGCGCAGCGTTATGATCGAAGGCGAAAGCGGGATTTTGGCGAGCGTGGTGCGCGACGACGACCTGCCGACCTTCGAAGTGTCGCGCGGGCGGCTGGTGTGGCGCAATGGCGCGCAGGCCTTTGTCCATTCTGGCGAGCGGCCCGACGGGCTGCGCGGGCCGCAATTTACCGCCGCATGGTGCGATGAGATTGCGAAATGGTCGTATCCGAGGGAATGTTGGGACAATCTGGCGATGTGCATGCGGCTGGGCGAAGCACCGCGCGTGCTGGTGACGACGACACCGCGCCCGATCCCGCTGCTGCGCGAGATGATGAAGCGCGACGATGTGGCGCTGGTGCGCGGGCGGACGACCGATAATGTGCAGCTTCCCCCCGCGTTTATCGATGCGGTGAAGGAACATTATGGCGGCACGCGGCTGGGTCGGCAGGAGCTGGACGGCGAACTGATCGAGGATGTCGCGGGGGCGTTATGGAGTCGCGACTTGCTGGAGAATGTGCGGGTGCGGGCGGTGCCTGCGCTGCGCCGGGTGGTGGTAGCGGTCGATCCGCCTGCCGGGAGCAAGGGCGATGCGTGCGGGATCGTTGCGGTGGCGCTGGGGCGCGATGGGAAAGCCTATGTGCTGGAGGATGCGAGCGTCGCGGCGACCAGCCCCGAACGCTGGGCGCGGGCGGTGGCGGCGTGCGCGGTGCGTAATGGTGCGGATCGGGTGGTGGCCGAGGCGAATAATGGCGGTGAGATGGTGCGCAGCGTGCTGATTGCCGCCGATGCCGCGCTGCCGGTAAAGCTGGTCCATGCGAGCCGGGGGAAGGTGGCGCGCGCCGAGCCGGTCGCGGCTTTGTATGAGGGCGGGAAGGTCGCGCATATCGGCGCGTTTCCCGCGCTGGAGGATGAGATGTGCGGGCTGGTGAGCGGGGGCGGCTATGAAGGGCCGGGGCGGTCGCCCGATCGCGCCGATGCGCTGGTGTGGGGGCTCACCGAGTTGATGCTCAAGCGGCGGGCGCAGGTCGGGATACGGTTGTTGGGGTGAGGGGGGTGTTTATTCGCCGGGTTGCGACAACAAGCGTCGCCCCGGCGAAGGCCGGGTCCGTTGGCGTGTGGCGTTGGCTCGCGCGGGGCGGTGGCGGTTGGTGTGGGGTGAGGTGATCCGGCGTCGGCGCGCGGCGCTCTGGATTGCTTCGTCGCTGCGCTCCTCGCAATGACGGGTTTGGGGTTGGCTTGGGTGGCAGACGGTGGCGGCCCCGGCCGTCGCCGGGGCGACGGTGTTGTCGACCGTTGCGGGAAATGCCAAACCGGGCGAGAATATTCTCGCCCGGCGGCATCAAAGGAAGGAAGAGGTAAACCGGATATAATAATCGCGACGTGCGGCACCCTTAGAGGGGAACGGCTCAACCGATTTCGCTACTGGTCTACTTCGAACGTCCAAATGATACCATTCCCAAGACGGCTGTGGGCCGGCCTGGTAATTCGGAACGAGCGCGAGCATTGCGCACCTCCTTCTCTATGGTACCGCCCAGACTTCGTTTTCTTGCAGACGATCATCATGAGAGCACTCACCGCGCTTCGCACCAGCGAGGTTCGGCATCTAAGGATTTCACGACGCCCGGTATCAATCTGAGCAGATTGAACATAACGAGAAAACCTTGATTCGCAAACGGAGAAAATTCGACCCTAATGTGTGTTTTGGCTTTGGCGTGGCGGGCGAGTCCGCAGTGGCGGCTGGTTGTCGCAGGCAATCGGGATGAGTTTCATGACCGGGCGGCGCTGCCGCTGGCGCGGTGGGAGGATGCGCTGCGGGTGATTGGCGGCCGCGACGTGCTGGGCGGGGGAACCTGGCTTGGCGTTGCGGAAGGCGGGCGCTTTGCGGTCGTGACCAATGTGCGCGCCGGACCGCCGGACCGGCACAAATTGTCGCGCGGGGCGCTGGTCAGCGATATGTTGCGGCGGGGGAGCGCGGCGATCGTCAGCGCACTGCCGGAAGCCTATAATCCGTTCAACCTGATCGCGATCGATGGCGATCAGGTGAACTTCATGACCAATCGGCCCGAGGGGCTGGTGCGGCCATTGGGGCCGGGGATGCATGGCCTGTCGAACGGGGTGATGGACAAGCCCTGGCCCAAGACGAAGAAGCTGGAACGCGCGGTGGCCGAATGGATCGAGCGCGGGACGGGCGAGCGCGAAACGCTGTTTGCGGCGCTGGCCGATGAAGAGCCTCCGCGCGGGATGACGGGATATGGCGGGGACAGGGATGAGCCGGAGGGATCGCCGATCTTCATCCGCAATCCGCGCTATGGCACACGCTGTTCGACCGTGGTGACGGTGGATGCCGAAGGACATGGCGTGATCGCCGAGCGGCGTTTCGATGCGAAAGGCAATGCGGTGGGCGACAGCGAAGTCGAATTTCTGTGGCCCGAGGTCGCGCCATGACGCCGCGCGAGCTGATCGATACGGCGCAGGTGCCGGGCGGCGAGCCGCTTCGCCTGTTCCGCCGGGGCGACGATTATATGATCGTGCTCGAGCGCAACGAATTGATGAACAGCCGGATGAGCGGGTCGGAAGAAGCGCTGTCGACGCTGACTGCCGAGCGGCTGGCGGAGCGGGGTGCGCAGCGCTGGCTGATCGGCGGGTACGGCATGGGCTTTACGCTGCGCAAGGCGCTGGCCGTGACTGGGGGCGAGGTCGAGCTGGTCGTTGCTGAGCTGGTGCCCAAGATTATCGAATGGGCGCGCGGGCCGATGGCGGAGCTTGCGGCCGGGTGTCTGGACGATCCGCGCGTGTCGGTGGTGATCCGCGATGTCGGTGCGGTGATTGCGGCGGAGCGGGGGGCGTATGACGCGATCCTGCTCGATGTCGATAACGGGCCGGACGGGATTGTGCGTGAGGGCAATGACGGGCTGTATTCGCATGCCGGGCTGGCGCGGGCGAAGGCAGCGCTGAAGCCTGGCGGGGTGCTGGCCGTGTGGTCGGCGGCGCCCGATCCTGCCTTTGCGCGGCGGGTGCGTGAGGCGGGGTTTGCGGTGGAGGAAGTCGCGGTGCGGGCGCGCAGCAACGGCAAGGGGCCGCGGCATGTGATCTGGCTGGCGCGCAAGGGGTAGCGGCTGGGGCAGGGTTCTCGACTTCGCTCGGAACCGGCGGTTCGGCGCGGTCCGACCTCAGAAAAGCATAAGTCGTCATTGCGAGCGGCGTAGCCGCGCGGCAATCCAGTGTGGTGCGTGCTGCTCTGGATTGCTTCGCTTGCGCTCGCAATGACGGTTTTGGGTGGGGCGTGGTGGCAGACGATGGCGGCCCCGGCCTGCGCCGGGGCGACGATTTTTGGGAATCGCTGTGCACATAAGCCGTTAACATTGTGCGTCGCCCCGGCGCGGGCCGGGGCCGCTGGCGTGCGGCGCTGTGGCTGCGTGGAGATGGGGCGGTCGGAGCGGGCGACGCCTCCGGGCTGAGCGGGTGAGGGGCACTCGCTGATTTTCCCTGATGGGGCTTTTTCGGAGATGGGTATGAAATGGTTCGGCCGAAAATCGGCCGGGCGCGAGGAGTCGCGTCCGGTGTTGTCGCGTGTCAGTGCCGGGGTGCCGGTGATCGGGGAATGGCCGCGCAGCTATGAGGCGCAGGTGCGCGATGCGTATCTGGGCAATGCGGTGGCGCAGCGGGCGGTTCGGCTGGTTGCCGAAGGGGTGGGGGCCGCGCCGGTTGCTGCGTCTTCGCCGGAGCTGGCGGCGCTGATCGGGGCGACGTCTGGCGGGCAGGGGCTGATGGAGAGGCTGGCGTCGCATCTGCTGCTGCACGGCAATGGCTATGTGCAGGCGATTGCGGACGGGGCGGGCGGCGTCGGCGAATTGTTCGCGCTGCGTCCCGAACGGGTGAGCGTCGAGCCGGATGCGCAAGGGTGGCCCGTCGCCTATCGCTATCGGGTGGGGGAGCGGATGACGCGGCTTGCCGCAGAGGATGCGGGCGGGCGGCCGCAGGTGGCGCATATCCGCAGCTTCCATCCGGTCGATGACCATTATGGGCTGGGGTGTCTGGGCGCGGCGGCGGGGGCGGTCGCGATCCACAATGCGGCGGCGAAATGGAACAAGGCGCTGCTCGACAATGCCGCGCGGCCAAGCGGGGCGCTGACGTACGAATCGGGCGATGGAGCGTCGCTGTCCCCTGAGCAATTCGAGCGGCTGAATGCGGAGATGCAGGCGGCCTTTGCGGGCGCGGCCAATGCGGGGCGCCCGATGCTGCTGGAAGGCGGGCTGAAATGGCAGGCGATGAGCCTGTCGCCCGCCGATATGGATTTTGTCGGGCTGAAGGCGAGTGCGGCGCGCGAGATTGCGCTGGCCTTTGGCGTGCCGCCGATGCTGCTCGGGCTGCCCGGCGACAGCACCTATGCCAATTATCGCGAGGCGAACCGCGCGCTGTGGCGGCAGGCGATCCTGCCGCTGACGGGGAAAATATTGTCGGCGCTGGAACAGATGCTGGCCGGATGGATACCGGGGGCGGCGCTGTCGGTCGATCTCGACCGGGTGGCGGCGCTGGCCGAGGATCGCGAAAGGCTATGGGCGCAGGTGAGCGCGGCGGGGTTTCTGTCGGATGAGGAGAAGCGGGCGATGCTGGGGATTGGGCAGGCGGGTTGAGGCGCGCGGGGCGATGGCCAGGGCGTAATCGCGAGGCGCGTAGCGACGTGGCGATCCAGCGACACGGACGCCGCTCTGGATTGCTTCGCTTCGCTCGCAATGACGGTGAGGCGTTACGTCCAGGTGCCGTGAATCGGGGGGAGCGCGATTCGGCAGACGCGGGCTTCGGCGTCCCAGACGCCGCCATGGGCCTCGCACTTTTTCACCAGAATGATGTCGGACCACCACAGAAATACGAGCAGCGCGGCGAGCAGTGCCACGAACATGAACAGGATTCGACCGGTCGAGGGGCGCATGGCGCTCCGGTAGGCCAGGCGATGCGCTGAGGGCAAGGGAGATGAGCGATGAGCAACGAACCGGTGCTGACGCACCTGATCGAACAGGCAGAGGCGGCAGGCGCGGCGCGGGTGACGCTGCGCGCGATCGTCGAGGAGGCGGGCGAACTGGGCGCGATGCGTGCGCTGAAACATATGGGGCTGGATGATCCGCAGGCGGCAAGGGACATGGGCGAGCTGCGGCAATTGCTGGCGGCATGGCGCGACGCCAAGAAATCGGCGCTGAAGGCGGCGATCGGTTGGCTGGTGCGGCTGGGGCTGGCGCTGGTGCTGATCGGCCTCGCCGTGCGGACGGGCTTTTCCGAATGGGTGAAATGAGCGTGCGGTTCGCGGGCTATGCCGCGATCTTCGATTGCCCCGACCGGGGCGGCGATGTGGTGCGCAAAGGCGCATTCGGAGCGGGTGCGGTGCGCGAGGGCGTGCCGCTGTTGTGGCAGCATAGCGGTGCGCCGGTGGGCGAGGTTGCGCTGATCGGTGAGGATGCGCGCGGGCTTCGCGTGACCGGAAGGATCGCTGATCCGGCGCTGGCGCGGCTGGTGGCTGGTGGCGGGGTGACGGGCCTGTCCTTCGGATATCGCGTCAGGGCGGCACGCCAAAGAACATATCGTGAACTAACGGCGCTGGATCTGATTGAGGTCAGCCTAGTGGCGCAGCCGATGCAGCGGCTCGCCCGGGTTCACGCAGTGGTGGTTGAAGAGGAGAAAATAGCATGACGACACAGATTACGGGCGATGCGCTGAGCATGACCTTTGCGGGGCAGGAGAAAGCGGGCGTGCCGGGTGCGCGACCGATGCTGATGGGTAGCACCGCGCCGGGGGCGGAGCTGTTCGGCGGGTTTTTGCGGTCGGGCAGTGGTGCGGTCGAGCTGAAGGCGATGTCGGGGGTGAGCGACGGTGCGGGCGGCTATGCCGTGCCGCAGGAAATCGATGCGATGATCGACCGGACGCTGGCCGATATTTCGCCGATCCGCAGCATCGCCAATGTCGTGAAGGTGGGCAGCGCAGGCTATCGCAAGCTGGTGACGAGCGGCGGTACGCCGTCGGGCTGGACCGGCGAGGGCGATGCACGGCCCGAAACGGCAAGCCCGGTGTTCAACGAGATCGCGCCGCCGATGGGTGAGCTTTACGCCAATCCGGCGGCGAGTCAGGCGATGCTCGACGATGCGGCATTCGATGTCGAAAGCTGGCTGGCGGGGGAGATTGCGAGCGACTTTGCGCGGGCCGAAGGGGCGGCGTTCGTTGCGGGCAATGGCATCAATCGGCCGAGCGGGTTCCTGAACGCCGCCATGGCGCGCACCGGGGACGCAACCCGCGCCTTTGGCACGCTGCAATATGTGCCGAGCGGGGCGGATGGTGCGTTTGGCGAGGAGCCCGACGAACTGCTGATCGATCTGGTTCAGTCGCTGCGCGCGCCGTACCGGCAGGGGGCGGTGTTCGTGATGAATTCGGCGACGCTGGCGCATGTCCGCAAGCTGAAAACGGCGGACGGTGCATTTCTGTGGCAGCCGTCGCTGGCATCGGGGCAGCCCGCTACATTGCTCGGCTATCCGGTGGTCGAGGCCGAGGATATGCCCGATATCGCGCCCGACCAGCCGGCAATCGCGTTCGGCAATTTCAGGGCGGGCTATCTGATCGCCGAGCGCAGCGCGACGCAGATTCTGCGCGATCCGTACAGCAACAAACCGTTCGTCCATTTCTATGCCACCAAGCGTGTCGGCGGGATGGTGAGCAATTCGGAGGCGATCAAGCTGATGAAGTTCGCCGCGAACTGAGGGGTGCCGGGGCGCTTTGTGAAAACGGGCGCCCCCCGTTCCTTCCCACCAACCGAAATGGAGAAAATCGATGCAGCCACCTTTTCCGGCGGCGGCGATCGCGGCTGCGCGCGATGCAGCCGCCGTCTATCTTCGCGATGGAAGCAGCGTCAATCAGGCGCGGATCGAGGCAATTGCGGGCGCTGCGCTGAGCCTCGCCGAGGCGTTTACCGGGCAGGCGCTGATGCTGCGCGAGCATGTCGCGGTGCTGCCGGTGACCGGCGAATGGATGCCGCTGCCCACTGCGCCGGTTGCTGCGGTCACCCAGGTGGCGGGACTGCCAGCCGAAGGGGCGGCGTTCGCGCTGCCGGTCGGTGCCTATGCAGTGGATGTGGACGCGCGCGGTGAGGGCTGGGTGCGGGTGATCGCGCCGGGCATTGCCGGGCGGGTGCAGGTGACGTTCAGCGCCGGGCTGTCGCCGGACTGGGAGCATCTTCCGCACGCCATCCGGCAGGGAGTCGTGCTGCTGATCGCGCATCTTTCGGATGAGCGCAGCGCGGATGATCCGCCGCCCGCCGCCGTGACGGCGCTGTGGCGGCCCTTTCGGCGGATGCGGCTGGCCGCTCCGCAAGCGTTTCGCGCAGCGGTGGGAGGATAGGATGTTCGAACGACTGGAGGCGCGCGGGCAGGTGCTGGCGCGTGAGGCGGCCCGGGCCGAGGCGAAGCGGATCGCTGGTTCGGTCGATGTGCCGGGGATCGGCGTCGAGGTGACCGATGACGGCGTCGTGCTGACCGGACGGGGATTGTGGCGGCGATGGATCAACGATGCGCGGTGGCGCTGGATCGCGGGATGGGCGGCATGAGTGGGGGCGAGGCGCTGCGCCGCGCGGTTGCGGCGGCGCTGGCCGATGCGATCGGGGCGGAGGTGACGGCGGTGTTCGATGCGCCGCCGCTGCGCTCCGCCATGCCCTATGCGCTGGTCGAGGAAGCGCAGCTTTCCGACTGGTCGACCAAGGACATGGCGGGGCGCGACGGGCGGGTGAGCGTGGTGATCCATGATGCGGGCGAGCGGCCCGAACGGCTGCGCGGGCTGGCGGAGCGGGCGGAGGCGGCGATCGGTGCACTGCCGTCCGCGCTGGGTGAGGGCTGGCGGATCGCGGCGCTGACCCTGACGCGCAGCCGGATCGTGCGGCAGGGCGAGCGGCACTGGAGTGCCCTTATCGAATTTCGCGTGGGCATGCTGCGCAGCAACTGAACAAGGGAGGCAAGGCAATGGCAGTCGAAAAGGGCAGCGCATTTCTGTTGAAGATCGGCGACGGCGCGGCGGCGCCGACCTATCGCACGATGGCGGGGCTGCGCACGACGCAGCTTTCGGTGAATGGCGAGATGGTCGCGATCACGTCGAAGGATTCGGGCGGGTGGCGCGAATTGCTGTCGGGTGCGGGGATCCGGTCGGTCAGCGTGTCGGGGGCTGGCGTGTTTACCGGGTCGGAGGCTGAGACGCGGCTGCGGAATAACGCGCTTTCGGGGCAGATCGACGACTATCGGCTGAGCTTCGAGGGCGGCGAGACGATGACCGGGCGGTTCCTGATTACCCGGCTGGACTATGCCGGCGATCATAATGGCGAGCGGACCTATACGCTGGCGCTGGAAAGCTCCGGCCCGGTGGTGAGCGCATGAGCGCCAATCCAGAGCGCGGCGAGGCGCAGATTCGGGTCGGGGGCGAGATGTTGCTGCTGCGCCCCAGCTTTGCGGCGCTGGTCGCGGCGGAGGGGGAGCTGGGGCCGCTATTCGCGCTGGTCGAGCGGGCGGTGGCGGGTCGGCTGGCGCTGGGCGAGATGGTCGGGCTGTTCTGGCATTGTCTGGTCGCGGTGCCCGAGGGGCTGAGCCGCGAGGCGTTCGGTGAGGCTGTGACGGCGGGCGGGCTGGCGGCGGCGAGCCCGGCGCTGCGCATGCTGCTGCAACAGATATTGGCGGGGCGGTGAGCGAAACGTTCGCGCGGCGTGCCGGGCGGCTGGCCGGGGCGGCCGGGCTCTGGTTCGGCTGGTCGCCCGATCAGTTCTGGCGCGCCACCCCGGCGGAGTTTGCCGCGTTGCTGATCGCGGCGCGGGGCGACGAGGCGGAGCCCGCCGATAGCGTGCTGATCGCCCGGATGATGGAGGCAGATCCCGATGGATGAGGAAATCGAACGGCTGATGGTCAGCGTTCGCGCCGATACGCGCGGCTTTTCGCGCGATGTGGATTCGATGCGGCAGGAAATGGAGGGACCGTTCGCGGCCGGGGTGCAGCGCGCCGAGCGCTCGGTCGAAACGACGCTCATCCGGGCGATCCGCAGCGGAAAGCTGGGGTTCGAGGAGCTGGAAAAGGTCGCGGTCGCGGTGCTCGACACGATTGCGGCCAAGGCGATTGAGGGGGGTATCGCGGCGTTGCTGGGCGGCGGCGGCGAGGGCAGCGCTGCACCGTCGGCGGGAGCGCTGCTGAGCGCGCTGGTCGGGCTGCCGGGGCGGGCGACGGGCGGACCGGTCAGCCCGGCGCGGCCCTATCTGGTCGGTGAGCGCGGACCCGAATTGTTCGTGCCGACGACGAGCGGAAACGTAGTGCCGCAGGCGGCAGGCGGGCCGCGTGAGGTGCGCGTGTCGATCAATATCAATGCGGCCGGAGGCGATGCGCCGCAGGCGCTCGCCCGGTCAGGGCGGCAGGTGGCGCGCGCGGTGAAGGCCGCGCTGGCGGAGGCGGGGTAATGGGATATTGGCTTGCCGAGGCGCGGCGCGGGCAGGATGCCGATGCGATCAAGCGGTTCGATCCGCGATTCTGGACGGTGAATTTTCCAAGGCCGATGATGGCGGCGGTGACGGCAGAGGCGCACGATTCGCTGCGGGTGACGTGCGCCTTTTACCGGCGCGATGATCTGGCCGGGTTGATCTGGGCGTCGGAGGATGCGTACGATCATCCGTTGCTGCGCTATGCGACGGATCGCGATTATCGGCGGTGCGTGCTGTCGTTTCGCTGGCGATCGTCGGGGGTGCGCGCCCTGGATGCGGTCAACGGGCCGGTGCTGACGATCGAGGGGCGCGATGCCGCGGGTGCGCCGCGCGCATGGTATGTGCGGCTGTGGAATTATGCGCACGGCGCGCCCGAAGATGCGCGGGTCCGGCTCGATTTCGGCGAGCTTTCCGGGGGGTTTTTGCTTCCCGATGAGGCCGATCCGGTCTGGGCGGGCGATGTCGACCGGATGTTCGTGTCGCTGGTGCCGCCCGATTATGACGGCAGCGACGCGATGCTCGCCGCGCCGGGCGAGGGCTGGGCGGAACTGAGCGAGATCGTTTGCGAAGGATCGGGCAGCGTCATCGCGATCGGCGACGCGATCGTGCCCGAACATCGGCTGGGGATCGCGAACGGCTATGACGACAGCTATCACCTGACCCCGGCGCGGGTGCTGCGTAACATCCTGCACCTCGGCTATCGCGGCGATATCGTCCATTATGTCGGGATGAGCCATTATTTCCGGCTCGAGCAGGTTTCGGGCGGGCTGTATGTCAGCCTGAAGGGCGGGACGCTGAACGCCCCGTGTGCTGCATGGCATCGCGATTTTGCGGCCTGTGCAAAGGCACTTGGGTTCGGGGTGATCTGGTCGCTTTCCTACGAATTGTTCGACGCGCATTGCTGGAACGACTGGAAGCAGCGGGCGAGCGATGGGTCGCCGGCGCTGACCGGATGGGAGCCGCCATCGACCCTGCTGTCGCCCGCGCATGACGGGGCGATGGGATATTTGCGCAGCGTGGCGGCGGCGTTCGTCGGGATCGCAGCTGAGGCCGGGCTGGCCGTCCAATTTCAGATCGGCGAGCCCTGGTGGTGGGTGATGCCCGATGGGCGGCCCTGCCTGTACGATGCGGCAGCGAAAGACGCGTTCGGTGGGGCGCCGGTGGCGATCGCGAACGTGCGCGGGGCGCTTTCGGAGGCGCAGCGCGATTTGCTCGATCAGGCAGGGGCAGTGCTGGCGGCGTCGACGCTGGCGCTGCGCGATGCGGTAAGGGCGGCGGCGCCGGGGGCGGTGGTGATGTTGCTCGCCTATCTGCCGACGGTGCTCGATGCGCGCGCGCCGGAGGTGCAGCGGATGAACCTGCCGGTCGGCTGGGCACGGCCTGCCTTCGATATCCTGCAGCTCGAAGATTATGACTGGGCGCAGGCGGGCAATGAAGCGGCGAGCGCGCGGGCGATTGCGCGAGTCGCGGCGCGGCTGGGCTATCCGGCGGACGAGCAGCATTATTTTGCGGGGTTCGTGCTTCGCCCCGAGGATCGCGGGCAATGGGATGCGATTCATGCAGCGGCGCTGCGCGGGCAGGCACGCGGGGTGGCGGCGACGTTCGTCTGGGCACTGCCGCAGGTGATGCGCGACGGTTTCATTCATTTTGACGAGGAGGCGGCGGTGCAGGCTTTTGACGATGTGCTGTTCCCGATTGCGCTGGGCAGCGAGGCCGAAGTGACGACCGAAGTATCGACCGCGATCGTCACCAGCGCGGGCGGATATGAGAAGCGCAATGCCGACTGGGCAGCGGCACGGGGTCGCTATGATGTCGGACCGGGGGTGCGATCCGAAAGCGATATCGCGACGCTGATCGATTTCTATCGCGCGCGGATGGGCCCGGCACGGGGGTTCCGGTTGCGCGATCCGTTCGATCACCGCTCCGGCCCCGAAGGTGCGGCGACCGATCAGCGGATCGGGACGGGCGACGGCGAGAGCGTCCGCTTTGCGCTGGTGAAGCGGCATGGCGAGAGCGAGCGGCGGATCACCCGGCCGGTGGCGGGCAGCGTTCGCGTGGCGGTGGCGGGGGTGGAGACAGCGAATTTCACGCTGGCCGAGGGCGGCTGGGTCGAGCTGGACGAAGCGCCCGCGCACGGTGCGGTGGTAACTGCGGGCTTCTCCTTCGATGTGCCGGTGCGCTTTGCCGAGGACCGGCTGAGCGTTGCGCGCGCGACGTTTCTGGCAGGGGTGGCGTCATCGGTGCCGCTGATCGAGGTTCGCGAGGCATGAGCATGGCGTGGTTAGAGGGGTCGCTGACCGCCATGACCTTTTGCTGGCGGATCGAGCGGCGCGACGGGGTAGCGATCGGGCTGACCGCGCATGATCGCGATCTGATGATCGATGGCCTTCGCTATCGCGCGTCGCCGGGGATGGTGCCCTCGGCGATCGAGCGGAGCGCCGATTTTGCGCCTGACAATGTCGAGATTGCCGGCGCGATGTGCAGCGATGCGATCAGCGAGGCCGATCTGCTCGCCGGGCGCTGGGAAGGGGCGACAGTGACGCTGTTCGCCTGCGACTGGGAGACGGGCAGCGAGCCGCTGGTGCTGGCCAGCGGGACGATCAGCGATGTGGCGATGGAGGATCAGGGCTTTACTGCGGAGCTGCGCGGGATTGCGGCGGCGCTCGACCTGCCGGTGAACGAAGTGACCTCACCCGGATGCCGCGCGATGCTGGGCGATGCGCGGTGCCGGGTGGCGATGGCGGGGCGGCGGCGCTTTGCGCGGGTGGTTGCGGTGGAAGGCGCGGTGCTGGGGATCGATCGGGCCGAGCCGGTCGCCAATGCCTATGGCTGCGGCATGCTGCGCTGGATGAGCGGCGGCAATAGCGGGCTGCGCGATGCGATTGCGGTGTCGGACGGCGCGACCGTCACGCTGCGCAGCCCGCCGCGCTTTGCGGGGGAAGGCGCGCTGGTCGAGCTGGTCGAGGGGTGTGACAAACAGCTTTCGACCTGTGCGGAGCGCTTTGCCAATGCAGGGAATTTTCGCGGAGAGCCGTATCTGCCGGGGATCGACCTGCTGACGCGCTATCCGGGCGAATGACTCCGGGGGAGCGTGCCGCTGAGGCGGCGATGGCGATGATCGGCGTGCGGTTCCGGCTGCATGGGCGCGATCCGGCGTTCGGGCTGGATTGTGTGGGGCTGGCCGCGGCGGCGCTGGGGAGCGATCGGCTAGGACCGGTTGCGACCGGCTATGGCTTGCGCAGCGGGGACAGGGGCAAGGCGGAGGCAGCGCTGATGCGCGCCGGGCTGAAGCGCGTGGAGGTGCCGGCGTCCGGCGATGTTCTCGTCGCGATGGCCGGGCCGGGGCAGATCCATCTGGCGGTGCTGGTGCCCGGCGGGCTGGTCCATGCCGATGCGATGCTGCGCAAAGTGGTGTTCCGGCCGGGCGATCCGCCCTGGCCGGTCGAGGGATATTGGCGAGTGACGAGCGGGGAGAAGAGCGATGGCGACGCTGATGCTGACAGTCGCGGGCGGGGCGATCGGCGGGCCGCTGGGTGCCGGGATCGGGGCAGCGCTGGGGCGGACGATCGACCGGTCGGTGCTGTTCCCTGCCGAAAGGCGCGAGGGGCCACGGCTGACCGAACTGGCGGTGCAGACATCCTCTTATGGCAGCGCGATACCGCGCCTGTACGGCACGATGCGCGTGGCGGGCACGGTGATCTGGTCGACCGATCTGATCGAGCATCGCTCCACGTCAGGCGGCAAGGGCGCGCCGAAAGTGACGCGCTACAGCTATAGCGCGTCCTTTGCGGTGCTGTTGTCGGCGCGGGCAGTGCAGTCGGTGGGGCGCATCTGGGCCGACGGAAAGCTGCTGCGCGGCGCGGCGGGCGACTTCAAGATGCACACCGGCTTTCGTTTGCATTCGGGCGGCGAGGATCAGGTGCCCGATCCGCTGATCGTCGCAGCGGAAGGGGCGGGGGTGACGCCCGCACATCGCGGCTGCGCTTATGCGGTGTTCGAGGATATGGCGCTGGAACCATTCGGCAACCGCATCCCGTCGCTGACATTCGAAATCGTCGCGGATGCTGGCGAGGTCGATATCGGCGCGGTGCTGGCCGATAGCAGCCAGGGTCTGGTGACGGGCGAGGCGGGTACGAAGCTGACCGGCTATTGCGCTTATGGCGAGGATGTCCGCGCAGTGGTCGAACAGCTGGCCGAAGCGAGCGGATGCTGGGCTGCTCCGGATACCGGGCGGATCGTGCTGGCTAACGGGAATGCGGAGCCGCTGACGATTGCGGATAGCGGGGCGCGGGCGCAGCATGAGGGCGGGGGCGTCAAATCGCGCAGGATCGCCGATACGCTGTCGCTGCCGTCGGCGGTGGCGCTGGCTTATTACGATCCCGAACGCGATTATCAGGCGGGGCTGCAACGCGCCGTTTCGCAAGGCTCGGGGAGCGAGCGCAAACAGGCGCTTCCCGCCGCGATGCGCGCCGTGGCGGCAAAGGCGATGGCCGAACAGAGCCTTGCCGCAGCCCGGGCGGCGCGGGAGCGTCGGCGGGTTACGCTCGACTGGGCACAGCTGCCGGTGGGCCCGGGGGCGTGCGTGCGCATTGCGGGCGAGGCGGGCATCTGGCGCGTCGCGGGATGGACGTTCGAGGCGATGGTCGTGACGCTCGACCTGCGCCGGGTGACGAGCGGGGCGCTGCCGGGCGGGGCGAGCGTCGGGCGGGTTCTGCCCGCGCCGGACGAACGGATAGGGATAAGCTATGTAACCGCGTTCGAACTGCCGCTGCTCAACGATACGAGCTGGGATTCGCCGCGTATCGGGATCGCTGCATGCGGTGCGGGCAAGGGCTGGCGTCAGGCGGCGCTGATGCTCACCAGCGATGGCGGCGCGTCCTGGCAGCCGCTGGGCAACAGCGCGCCGGCGGCGGTCATAGGCCGGATCGTAACGCCCGCGCCGAGCGCGAGCGCGCTGATCGAGGATCGGCACAACCATATCGAGGTCGAGCTGTTCGCAGGCTGGATGACACTGAACAATGCCGATGCGCAGCGGCTGGACGGCGGCGCCAATCTGGCGCTGGCGGGCGAGGAATTGCTGCAATTTGCCGAGGCTGCGCCGGTGGGCGAGCGGCGCTGGCGCCTTTCCGGGCTGCGGCGCGGATTGCGGGGAACCGAGCGGCATCGCGCCGGGATGGCGGCGGGGGATCGGTTCACGCTGATCGACCGCGACACGATGCTAATACATGCAGTTTCCGTCGCGCGGATCGGCGGCGAAATCCGCATTCGTGCGATCGGGACCGATGACGATCCGGCGCAGGGACCCGAAGCGCGTGTCGCGATTGATGGGCGATCAGTCGTTCCGCCGTCACCGGTACATTTTCGCGAGACGCGCGAGGGCGGGACGGCAGCGCTCAGCTGGGTGCGGCGGAGCCGGAGCGGCTGGCTCTGGATCGACGGCGCGGAGACGCCGCTGGGCGAAGCAGCGGAATCTTATCTGTTCGATCCCGGCGATGGCGGGCGCGTCCTTGCGCTTTCCGAACCGCGCTATGCGGGCGCGCGGGGCTGGAACGCGAACGCCATGGTGCAGCAAGCGGGCGATTGGGGACGATCGCCGCCGGTATCTTTGAAGGAGGAGGACAAGCAATGAGCGTCAGCGAAGATCATACCGCCCGGCTGAATTTGCCGCTGCTCTGGGCCGGACAGGCGCAAAAGGAGCTGTTCCACAACGAAGCCCTTACCCTGCTCGATATGCATGTGCAGCCGATCGTTCTGGAGATCGGCGCCGCTGCTCCTCCCGCCGAACGCGCCGAAGGCGATATGTGGGTGGCAGGTGCCGATGCGAGCGGCGAATGGGCGGGACATGCGGGTATGATCGCGGGATGGACCGGAGGCGGCTGGCGCTTCATCGCGCCGAGGCCGGGAATGTGCATCTGGTCACGCCAGCATGACTGCATGGCATTCTATCGCAACGGTGGCTGGCGAGTCGGCGATTTGCGGGGCACCGGCGTGACGATTGACGGCATTCAGGTGGTCGGCGCGCGACAGGGGGCCATCGCGGAACCGGACCGCGGCGATACGATCGATAGCGAAGCGAGAGCGGCGATTTCCGCTATTTTGGGCGCGCTTCGGAGCCATGGCCTGATTGATTGAAATTAGTGTGGCTTTTGCGCCACAGATGCATGAATTGTCGGCTTGCGTGGAAACCAACCCTTAGTTAGGGAGTTTGCGCTGTCCGTAGGACACTTTGAAAGGGGATTAAGATGCGCAAGCTAGTCGCTACTGTGGCGCTCGCTACGACCGCGCTAAGCACTCCCGCCCTCGCCCGCGATAATTCGTGGTATGTGGGCATTGATGGTGGTGCGACGCTGGTCGAAGACATTGATTTCGACATCAGCAATGCTGGCACCAACCTTGGCACCGCCACGGTTGACAGCAATTACGGCTGGGACACCGACGGCGTCGTCGGCTACGATCTCGGCAAGTTCCGCCTTGAAGCGGAAGTGGGCTATAAGCGCGCCAGCGTCGACAGCTTCACCTCGAGCACCACGACGCTCGGCGCTCCGGCAGGCGTGTATGACGCCGGCGGCAGCACCAGCGCGCTCAGCTTCATGGTCAACGGCCTTCTCGACTTCGGTGGTGAAGACGGCTCGGTCGGCGGCTTTGTCGGCGGCGGTGCGGGTGTTGCTCGCGTAAAGGCGAACAACTACGCAGTCGCGGCTGGTCAGTTCCTCGACGATTCCGACACGGTGTTCGCCTATCAGGGCATCGCCGGCATCTATGCGCCGGTCACCGATCACATGGACGTGTCGCTGAAGTATCGCTTCTTCTCGACGCTGGACGCGGACTTTGTCGATTCGGCCGGTCGTTCGTTCGAAGGCAAATATCGTTCGCACAGCCTGATGGGCGGCGTAACGTATAACTTCGGTGCGCCGACGCCTCCGCCCCCGCCGCCCCCGCCGCCGCCCCCGCCGCCTCCTCCCCCGCCGCCGCCGGCACCTGAGCCGGAACCGGTTGTGTGCACCCCGGGACCGTATATCGTGTTCTTCGGATGGGATAAGGCGGACATCACGCCTGAAGCAGCAAGCATCCTCGACAACGCCATCTCGGCATATCAGGATTGCGGCAATGCGCAGGTGATGCTGGCCGGTTACACCGATACGTCGGGTTCCGCGAAGTACAATATGGGCCTGTCCCAGCGTCGTGCCGAAGCGGTCAAGGCGTATATGACGCAGCGCGGTATCCCCGACAGCGTCGTTTCGACCGAAGCATTTGGTGAAACCAATCTTCGCGTTCAGACGGCTGACGGTGTGCGCGAACTCCAGAACCGCCGTGTGGAAATTTCCTACGGTCCGGGTTCGGGCATGTAAGCCAGGATCCTCTGGATCAAAGAATTGGGGAGGTCGGCTTGCCGGCCTCCCTTTTTCTTTGTGTCGGGAAGGGCGATGGTGTCGCTGTTCCCGGGCCGAGCGGATGGCAAGCCGTTTGCGGCCTATATCGCAGCCGAATGATCCGCAGCTGCGGTACTATCGTGAACGCGAGCTGCGCACGGGTGCAGCAACCCTGTGTGTTACCCGACCGGGTCAGTCAGTCGCGGCTTCCTGAAACATGCTACAAGGCGGATTTGGCTTGGGGTGATGGCAGACGTTGGCGGCCCCGGCCTGCGCCGGGGCGACGATTATGGAAAAGCGCGGTGCATATTCGTCGCTAATCCCTATGCGTCGCCCCGGCGGAGGCCGGGGCCGTGGGCGTGTAGCGCTAAGGTCGCGCGCAGCGGCGTGAGATGCGCGGCTGCGGGCGGTGTGGTGCTCCAGATCGCCTGGCCTGACGCTGGCACCGCAGGGGCAACGCAGGTCGGTATAAGCCCTGCGCCGGACTGCGCAAAAGCCCGGTCGCTTTGGTCAGTCGGATTCGATCCAGTCGGGGAGCACTGCGCCGTCCAGCGCATCGATCCGGCGATGCTCGACCATCAGGCCTAGATCGGGATAGCGGATCCGGGTGCGCGGTCCCTCTTCGCCGATCGGCACGACGAGGAGGCGGCGGTTCACCTTGCTTCGATAATGCATCCGGGCGGTATTTTCCTGCCCGATAAAACAGCCTTTGTCGAAGCTGACCCCGTTTAGTTCGCGGGCATTGCATTCGAGCCATAAGATTTTGTCCTGACCCAGCTCGGCCGCGCCTTCGGTTACCCCAAGGCGGAGGCGATGCTCGCGCCAGCCGGTAACGGGGCGATCATCGGCGGCGCCAAGCCAGCGCCGCCCCAGCGCGGCAAGTCGCGGGTCGGGGGTCCCGCTGTCGCCATCGCGCGACCAGTGCACGCCGCCTTCGACCGGCTCGATCGCGATCGCACGACGCAGGCGATAGAGCGACAGGCGGCGGACAAGCGAGTCGCGCGCGCCCGTTTCGCAATCGATCAGGATCGCATCGCCGTCATCCCACAGAATGAAATCAAACAGCGCCTTTCCCTGCGCGCTGAGCAGCCCGGCCCATTGCGGCGCATCGGGCCCGACAAGATTGACGTCGCGAGTCACCAGCCCCTGTAGAAAGCCGCGCACATCCTCCCCCGCTACACGGATCAGGGCGCGGTCGGAGAGCCAGGTCGGCGGGCTGGTATCGGTCATAGCGAACAGGTAGGAACGGGCGACGCGTTAAGAAAGGGCCCGTATATGGAAAGCTTCGACCTTAAACTTACCGGCGGAACGGTGCACCTGCCGTCCGGGCCGGCGAAGCTGGATGTCGGTATTCGCGACGGCAGGATCGCCGGGCTGGGGATCAGCGGCGATGCCGGGCGCGTGATCGATTGTACCGGGCTCGACATCCTGCCCGGCGTGATCGATTCGCAGGTCCATTTTCGCGAGCCGGGGCTGGAGCATAAGGAAGATCTGGAAAGCGGCAGCCGGGCGGCGGTGCTGGGCGGGGTGACGGCGGTTTTCGAAATGCCGAATACCAAACCCAATACCGACAGCGTCGAGGCGATCGAAGACAAGCTTCGCCGCGCCAAAAACCGGATGTGGTGCGATCATGCCTTTTATGTCGGCGCGACCGCAGCGAATGCCGAACAGCTCAAGGAGCTGGAGCGCGTGCCGGGTACGGCGGGGGTGAAGATTTTCATGGGGGCCTCGACCGGCGACCTGCTGGTCGCCGAGGATCGAGAGCTTGCGCGCGTTCTGGCATCGGGGAGCCGTAGGGTGGCTATCCATGCCGAGGACGAGGCGCGGATGAATGAGCGTGCCGATCTGCGCCGTGCGGGCGATCCGTCCTCCCACCCCGAATGGCGCGACGATGAAAGCGCGATCCGCGCAACACGGCGCATCCTGACGCTGGCGCGCGAGGCACGACGGCGCATTCATGTGCTGCACATTACCACGCCCGCCGAGCTGGAGTTGCTGTCGCAGCACAAGGATATCGCAACCTGCGAGGTCACACCGCAGCATCTGACCCTTGCGGCGGAGGAGGCCTATCCGACGATCGGTACCTATGCCCAGATGAACCCGCCGATCCGATCGGGCGAGCATCGCGCCGGGCTGTGGCACTGGCTGGGGCAGGGGGTTCCCGATGTGCTCGGATCGGACCATGCGCCGCACACGCTGGAGGAAAAGGCAAAGCCCTATCCGCAAAGCCCCAGCGGCATGCCCGGTGTGCAGACATTGCTGCCGCTGATGCTCGATCACGTCCATCATGGGCGACTGACGCTGCAACGGCTGATCGACCTGACCAGCGCCGGGCCGCAGCGGATTTTCGGGCTGGTCGGTAAGGGACGGATCGTGCCCGGCTATGATGCCGATCTGACCATCGTCGATCTGAAGCGGCGCTGGATGGTGGGCGAGGACTGGCTCGCCTCACGCGCCGGATGGTCGCCCTTTACCGGGCGCGAACTGACCGGCAAGCCGATCGGCACGATCATTCGCGGGCAGCAGGTGATGTGGGACGGCGAGCTTGCTGAGACAGCGATCGGGCAGCCGGTCCGGTTCGAAGCGACCGCATTCGCCTGATCCCGCATGGGTCCCGGGGCGCGGCGAGCAACCGCGCCGCGCCCCGAACCCGCGCCTCGCTCAGAAGGGCAGCCAGCGCTGATGATCGCTGAACTTCATATAGCCGACATTGGCGCCCAGCCGCCATCCGACGCCCAGCCGGACGGGAATCAGCACGATATCGCCGCGCCGCAAATAGGTAGCTGAAAAGCCGCCGACAAAATATGCGCGCCCTTCGGCGGCGGGGAAGCGCTTATACAGATCCTGCGTGTCGTAGAGATTATAGACCAGCACGAATACTTTGGTGGCATCGCCGCCGACATCGAACCCGACCGACGGGCCGGTCCAATATACCGGCCGCTGCCCTTCGATCTTGTGGAACAGCGTGCCCGAACCGTAGCGCAGGCCGAGCACGAACGCGCCCGATGCCTCGCGCCCGGCGATATAGGCATTGGGTTTGCCCTGATCGGCCAGAATATCTTCGATAATGCCGGCAAGACCCTGCGCGCCCTTGCCGAACACCCCTTCCGCCGCCGCGATCAGATCGTCCCGCTCATAGGTCGCGGCATTCGCCTGTTGCGCGGTGGGAGCGGGGGTTTGCGTCGACACCGGGGCCGAGGTCTGGCTGTTCGGCGTGCTATAGCTCGGCGCCTGCTGGGTCGATTGCTCGGGCGGGGTATAGCCGGGATCGTAGGAATCGGACGGAGTTTCAGTCTGCGCCGGATAGCCGGGCGACTGGCTCGTCGCGGGGGCCGGATATTGCTGCTGTGCGGGCGGGCTGGACAAATCGCCGTCGATCACCGTGTCAGGGTCGACCGTGCGAATCTGCGCCTGTGCCGGTGATGTCACCGCAAACACCGCCAGTAATGTAACGATCCAACCAATACGCATGATGTCCCCTGAGCTCGTCCTTCGCCGAAGATTCGACCTTATGCGGGGCGCGTCTTAGCCTGCAATGAACCGTGCGGCCACCGCCTGCACATTCGCGATGAACGCCATGATAAACACCGGTTGATCTGTCCCGCGCCCCCCGCTATAGGCGCTCGCTCTGGCCGATACACTCGGAGACGTGGGTGAGTGGCTGAAACCAGCGGTTTGCTAAACCGCCGTATGGATAAATTCCGTACCGAGGGTTCGAATCCCTCCGTCTCCGCCAGCCGCCGGTCTTCGGCGAGCTTTGACGAACCGCCGCAATTAACAAAAACCGCTGAAAAACGGCGCTTTATGCGGGTGAATTATCCGCGGTCGGTCGCGATCGTTCGTCCCAGACCGTAGATATTTTTATGACCACTTTTATGACTAGCTTTTTCCGAATATGTGCCGCATACCTTATTCGAGGTTCTCAGGATGCATGCTCGCGGAAAGCTTCACGTTCGCCAGATTGCCGGTCTGACGAAGCCGGGTGTCTATTCGGATGGCGGAGGACTCTATCTGCGGGTCAGAAGGACCGGTAGTCGGTCATGGCTTTTTATCTGTATGATCAATGGAAAGCGCCGGGAAATGGGACTCGGATCCCTTCTCGATGTCTCCCTCGGACAAGCGCGCGCCAAAGCACTTGAAGCTCGGCAGCTCTTTCTGGAAGGCCGCGATCCTATCGAAGAACGGCGAGAATCGAAGTCGATCGCCGCAACTACGACAGTTTTGTTCGGACCATTCACCGAAGCACTGATTGACGATATTGAATCCGGTTTTCGAAACGAAAAGCATCGTAAGCAGTGGCGGTCGACGCTACGTACGCATGCGGCGCGACTGTTCTCCAAACCCGTTGATGAGATCCAGACAGAAGATGTCGTCGAAGTTCTGCGACCGATTTGGTTGGAACTGCCTGAAACCGCTTCGCGCGTTCGTGGCCGCATTGAGCGCGTGCTCGATGCAGCGAAGGCCAAAGGTCATCGGAGCGGAGAAAATCCGGCGCGCTGGCGTGGGCATCTCGATCTTCTGTTGCCGCGACGGCCTAAGGTGTCGGTTGAGCATCATGCAGCACTACCCTTTATTGAACTAGCTGCTTTCATGGGCGAATTGCGGAGGAGGCCCGCGATCGCTGCACGGGCGCTCGAATTTACGATTTTGACCGCTGCACGCTCTGGCGAGGTTCTCGACGCGACTTGGGGTGAAGTGGATCTGCGTGCCGCTATCTGGACAGTTCCAGGAGAACGAATGAAAGCGGGTCGCGAACATCAGGTGCCTCTGAGTGAAGTGGCCTTAAGCTTGCTGAACTGTTTGGCGAAAGAATCACGCTCGGCCAGCGATCGGATTTTCACCAATACAGATGGCCACAAACTGTCAAACATGGCGATGTCGATGGTTCTTCGTCGGATGAAGTGTCGAAACGTGACTGTACACGGCTTCCGATCGACGTTTCGAGACTGGGCTGGAGAGCGGACGGATTTCCCCCGCGAAGTAGTCGAAATGGCGCTTGCGCACGCCATCGAATCAAAGACTGAGCGAGCTTACAGACGCGGGCGCGCGCTGGAGAAGCGACGCCTCCTTATGGAGGATTGGGCGTCATATTGTGCTCAATTGCGGCGTGGATGAAAATACCTGGGCGCAAAGGGGTGTCCTGATGACGACGTTTTAATCCTACCGCTGGCGTACGGGCGAGGGTTCTCTATTTTAGGATCTGGCACGGTGCTTTGGCATGGCGACTTTGGGCGGTGTTTACGCTCTTCGGGCTCCGCTACGCAGCCCATTGCTTCAGATGCGCTGATGCGCGAGGCAATCGCCGGGCTCTAATCCCAGTTGGGGGAAACTGGGGATCTCGTTATTGCCTCGGCGGCCGCGGTCGGCTTGGGACAGCGATGTTCGTAGTGAAAAGGGATAGCCTGATAAGTGCGGCAGCGGGTTTCTCGCCGATCGTGCTCGGCGCAAGCGCATTCGGGCTGATCGATGCGGTCGTCGGAACTGACCGGCCAATATCAACCAACGACAAGCATCCACAGTCCCATCGCGAACATCATCACATTTTCGGTCAGTGAGACGAAGCCGAGCGGCACGTTCGATCCACCGCCTACGCAAGCGCACTTTAGCTCGCGCTTCTGGATGTAGACGGCGTAAAACACCGAAATCGCGCCCACGCCGCCGATGAACAAGGCGATCGGCACCGACAGCCAGTTCAGCGCGTGCGCGATCATCAGCGCGCCGGCCAGCCCCTCGCCGAACGGGTAGAGATAGGCATAGGGCACCCAGCGTTTGGCGAGCAGGTCGTAGCCAAGAAACATGGTCGCGAAGCCGTCAACATCCTGCAGCTTCTGCATCGCGAGCAGACACATCGAGATGGCGATGAACAGCTCGGCCGTCATCACGCTCAGTAGCGCACCCGTCAGCAGCCAATTGACCGCCAGCGCCATCGCCGCGCCCATGCCGAAGATCGCGATCACCGGCTTGTAGCTGGTCGCGCTCGGGTCCTTCACCGGCTTGCCGAAGAAGCGCCGCAGATCGTCATAGCCGCCGACGCGTTCACCGCCGATAAATGTCTGCGGTGTCGTCTTCACGCCGTTCTTTTCCTTGAACGCGTCGGTTTCCTCGCGCGTGGTCAGGGGATGATCTTCGACCTTGTACCCCTGGCTTTTGAGCAGATGCAGCGTCTTCAACCCGAAGGGACAGACATGCTTGTCCATCACCATCCGGTATACGGTGGCGGCCCTGTCGCGCGTGTTCGGCGCGGTGCTCATGTCGTTCATCGTTTCACCTTTTCGAACAGTTCGACCAGTTCGCCGAACTTAACCTGCTGCTCCGCCGGATCGCCCGACCGGATGGCATCGGCGACGCAGTGTGCGGCATGATCCTTCAAGACCGCGTTTTCGACCTTGGCGAGCGCGGCTTTCACCGCCTGCACCTGATAGAGAATGTCGAGGCAGTAGCGATCGTCCTCGACCATCTGCGCGAGGCCGCGGACCTGTCCTTCTATTCGCCGCAAGCGGTTCACAACGGCACTGCGCATAGTGTGGTCCTCAAGATACCCCTGTAGGGTATAATCGGAATTGGCCGAGTGGGTTTCAACCTCGAGCAATATTGGTCGACGATCGTGGACATTCGACGTCGTCAGCGAGGAAGCGAGCTTTCTGACCCAAGATAGGCGGCGTACATTTTGCCGGCGGCAAGGTCGGAGTTTGACACGGTAACGGTTCGGTTGCCGGCATCGAGAAATCCGAACAGGTCCACCACGCCGCCGATCTTCAGGGTCGCTTTGCCTGCAGCCGCGTCGATTGCCGAAATCCGGCCAAGTTTCCGTCCCTCGGCATCAATAACACGCGTTCCGACATTGGTGCGATCGACGGAGTCGAACCGGTTGGGGAAGGGCAGCGTCGTCAAGCGTCCAGCGCCGGTCTCGAGAATTCGAGCTGCCTCGTCCGGACGCCCTGTCTGGACCGCATGACGCGCCGATTCCACGAATTTATAGGCAGCCTCACCCGCAGGTCCCAGTTCGTCGCGCATGACGCGTCCGAGCCTGCGGGCGTCGTCAAGCGTCTTCATTGCCTCGTGCCGGCGTGACGGGCTCCGCAGCGCCGTTGCTGCCTTTTGAAAGTCCTTTGCAAGGCCCTTGACCAAAGGACGAGGAGAGCGTGCATCTGCCAGCTGCGCGACTTGCGAAGCAGCCGGAAGTGAGGTCGGCAAGGCACCTGCCGATAGAACCGACAACGCAAGAATTGTGTGGGGCGCAATGCGGATCATGGTGGAATTCCTCAATATTATTGTTCGCTGGTGCGAGCTTCTTGCCCGCGGCGCCCGTCGCGTTCGTCCTTGTTCATCTTTTTCAGCATGTCTTCATGTCCCTGGCCGTGTTTCCAGCCGATCGCGACCAGCCAATAGTTCATCGGGTACGTGAAGATGAAGCCAACCATCAGCCCCAAGGCGCCGAAGGTCCAGAAGGCGTAGGTATCGGGCAGCGGCTGAGCACCGACCGTTGCTGGCGTGACAAAGCGCATGACCAGCCCCATCCCCAGCATCACGGTGATCATGGAGAAGAATTCCGCACGGCCGCCCTTCCAAATCGACTCGAACCAGCCATTGTCGTGCATGCGCATCGCCCAGGTCTGGAAGATGAACCAGCCAAGCAGATAGCCGATGAGATATTCGAACCAGAACTCACCCCAGAAGCTGAAGCCTTCGACGCGGGCAAAGACCATTGCCGTCATGATCCCCATGCCGTCGCCGCCGACGCAATGCGTGGCGGACGCGACCACCTTGCGCCACGTCGGTTTCGAATATTGCGTGAAGCGCTCCGTCTTTGCCTTGCGTCCTTGGACGCGTCCGATGTCGCCAGGCCGCGACGTCACGAGATAGAGGGCGACACCAACCAGCGAGAAGAAAAAGACGATGATCGGCCAGGCGACCTTCAGCGGTGGATTGAGTGCGCTGTTGGCAGTGTTCGCGTCTATCGCGATCGCAACCGCGCCGATAACTCCGATCGCGTACCAGCTGATCGCAAAGGCCGGCGACGCCATGAATGGCAAGACATGCGCCACCCAGTCGAGAAATCCCATCATTCTTTCTCCCTGTTTTGCGACTGAAAAAAGATCGAGGGGCGCAGGGGGTCCGGCGCGTAACAAATAGGACAACCCCTCGGAATCGCTTGATTCCGGGGAACATCTAGCCTGCGTGACGTTTGAGGTTGCAGGTATCGATGTCGGAGATAGAAGCTGCTCTATTTCGCTTCCTTGGTGGCCCTGATTTTCGCGCTGGCGCTGCTTGGCCAGTTGGCCTCACCTAGTTCTTGGCCGACATCGTGGCCGCAGGCGATGCCGTTTCTCGGCGGTGGTGATCAGGGCGCGCACGCCTGGCAGCGCTATCACATCCGCTATTATTCGATGACGCTGTTGTTCATCGCCTTCGAGATGGAGATGATGTTCATGTATCCCTGGGCGGTCGTCTTCGTCGCCGAGGGGATGAAGGCGATGGTCGAGATGGGTATGTTTCTCGCCATCCTGTCGGTCGGTATCGTCTATGGCTGGCGCGAGGGGGTATTTCGGTGGCAATGAAGGCGCTCGCACGGATCGCGATGCGCGCGCCGATCCCCGTGTTCGTGGCGACAGGGCGGGGTTGGCTTGGCCCGTGCCGGAAACTTGCCGCGAGCGCGGACATCGCGGTCGTCGCGAACATCCGCCAAGCTGCGATCCTCATCGTCGCCGGCGAACCGCGCGACGAGGATCGCGATGCGCTTCGGCGATTGCACGACCAGATGCCGCATCCGCGCGCGACCGCGTGGTGGGGCACGCGCCCGTTCGCCGAGGCCGATTCTGCACTCGAGGTCTCCGCGACCGACGATCCGGGGCCGTTGCTCCGCAGGGCATTCGCCGCACTTCTGGCGCGCGTCCGAGAGAGCGAGCCGGATTGGTTGCCCGATGACCCTCCCAATCCGTGGCGAGGCGAGGGGGATCATGGTCAGGGCGGCAAGGGCATGATGGGCGGAACCCCCTATGGCCGTCCCATGGCGATGACCGCCGACGACTTACGCGACGGGCTGGCGCTCGACAGCTTCAGCTTCACGGTCGGCCCCTTCTATCCAAGCCTTCCGCCTGGTCTCGCGCTCGAGCTGGTGCTGCAGGGCGATATCATTCAGTCGGCGCGTATCGTGCGCCCTCCGCTCGATCCGGGCAAGGGCGCCGCGGACGCGTGCCGGTCGATGATCGTGGGGCGCATGCTGCACCTTCTGGAGCTCGACGCCTTGGCGCGCCGATGCGAAGCGGTGCCGGTCGACGATCGGGACGCGGTCGCCGCTTTGCGACGACGGATCGGCGCGAGCGGCGCCATGCGTGCCATTCCGGACGGGCTCGGCAGGATCGCGGGTGCTGATGCACGCACCCGGTTCACGCGAATGGTCGCGGCGTTGGGCGATGCAGAAGCGTCATCGTTTGCCGGTCCCGGCGGTCGACTCGTCGACCTCCTGCCGGGGCTCGAATGGAGCGAGGCGATGCTTGTCATCAACAGCTTCTCGCATCGCGATCTCGTGGCGCTCGCGCCGCGCGAAGTGGAGCCGGAAGAGCACCGCGAAGGGCATGGGACGTGACCGCGCTCATCGCCGTGCTTCTGCTGCTTGCCGCCGGCATCTGGTTCGGTGCGACGGCCGACGCTGTTGCCGAGGCCGCTGTGGCTGGCCATCCGGTACGGGCCGCTCTGACGTCACCGTTCCGTCGCGCCGCACTGATGCTTTCGCGCCAGGCGATCGCGACCGAACATCCCGACAGGCTCAATCGTTTGCTCGCGCCAGCCTGTTATCTCGTGCTGGCCGCCGCCGGCCTTTCGGTCATACCGTTCGCGCCCGGGATGGCGGTTACCGATATCGCCACGGGTCTCGTGCTGTGGGGCGCTTGCGAGGCGTTGGTGGTTGTGGTGGTCTTTCTGAATGGCTGGTCGGCCAATGCGCCATTGCCGCTTATCGGCGGATACCGTTATGTCGCGATCGGCCTGCCGGCGATGCTGATCAGCATGTTCGTTCTGATCGGCGCGGCGCTACCTGCACAATCGCTGGGAGTCGGCGCCGTCGTCGAATCGCAGCGGGTGCTCATCAACGCCGTCCGGCAGCCGCTCGGATTGCCTCTGTTTCTGCTGCTCGGCCTGTCGATCACGTTGCGCGGGCCGTTCGACTATGGCGACTCGGCGGACCTCGCCGGCGGCACGCATGCCGAGGCCTCAGGTGCACATCGGCTGTTGTGGCGCGCTGCCAAGCTCGCGATGCTGACCGCCTTTTCCGCGATGGCGGCGACGGTGTTTCTCGGCGGGTATCTCGGAACCGTGCTGCCCGGCCCGGCGTGGCTCGTGCTGAAGACCGCTCTCGTCATGCTCGTTCTGGTCGCGATCACGCATCTGGTGGCGCGCGTGCCGCCGGCGCGGATGCTCACCTGGCTGTGGACGGTGTTGTTGCCGCTGTCCTTCGTCGATCTTGTCTGGGCGGGACTGGAGGCAATGCGATGACCCTCAGCGATATCGCCTTTTGGCTGTTTTCGGCAGGCGCCGTTTGGACCGCGTGGCGTGTGTTTCGCACCGATTCGATGGTCCGCGCCTCATTCGCGCTGATGCTCTCCTTCTTCTGCGTCGCGGCGATCCTGCTGCTCCTGTCCGCGCCCTATCTCGGCATCGCGACGATCTTCATGATGGCCGTCGAGATGATGGTCATGGCGCTGTTCATGGTCATGTTCATGATGAACCCGGCCGGCCTCAACCCGATGATGATGGTGCATCAGCATAAGGTATCGATCGGTGCCGGCGTGGCGGCCTTTGCCGGGTTGGGCGCGGCGGCTCTCCTGACCGATCTGCCCCATCACGCGGTCGCCGCCGGCAAGCCGGTGATTCGCGACCTCGGAACCGAACTGCTCGGCGGGTCGATGCTGATTTTCGAGACCGCGGGGATCACGCTCCTGGCGACGATGGTGGCGACGGTGGTGCTGTCGAGCCGGTCGGGGCGGTTTGGTGCCGCCGATGAGGGATCACGCCCGCCGGGCCTCGAACCCGGCGGCAAGCCCGCCGGCCGGGCGCCGGAGCGAGATAGCGATCATTCGCACCATGCGGAGCATGGCGGATGACTTTGACCGCGATCCTGCTCGTGGCCGCCGCGCTGATCGGCATCGGGCTGTACGGCGCGTTGTCGCAGCAATCGTTCGTCATGCTGATGATGGGGCTCGAACTGATCCTCAACGGGGTGCTGCTGATCGCGGTCGGATTCTGGTCGCTGGGTCTTGGCGGCCCGCCGCGCGGGCAATTGCTCGCGATCGTGGTGATGGCGGTGATGGCGATCGAGATGGCGGTCGGTTTCGCACTCGTCACCGCCGTCTACCGGAAGCGCCAAGCCGACACGACCGAGGGACTGGAGACGATGAAGCACTGATGTTGTGGCTACCCGCCCTCGTGCCGATCATCGGCGCTGCCGCGATCTTCGCCTGGCCTTCCGAACGGCGGATGGGGCTCGGCGCAGCGGGTGTCTTGGTACTCACGGCGACCCTCGCCCTCGCGGTTCTCGCTGCGACGCAAGGCTGGAGCGAGGCGCTCGAATGGGGCGGGCCGCTGCGCCTGATCGCGGTGCTGACGCCGCTTTCGTCCATTGTCGCAATCCTCGTGCCGGGGGTTGCGCTGGCAGTCGTGCTTTATGCCGCCGCGCATGAGGCGGAGCGCGGATTGCGGCGGTTATTGGCGCTTATGGTCGCTTTTGCCGGCGCGATGGAGTTGCTCGTGATCGCCGGGGATTTCGTCACGCTGCTCCTCGGCTGGGAACTGGTCGGCGCCTGTTCCTGGGCGCTGATCGGGCATCGCTGGCGCGACGCGGACGTGCCCGCGTCGGCGAACTACGCCTTTGTCGTGACGCGATTCGGCGATCTCGGCCTGTTCCTGGCCGGGATGGCATGTTTCGCCGCGACCGGGCGTTTTGCCTTCTCCTCGCTCGCGGTCATGCATGGCCCGGCGCTTGGCGTGGTCGCGGCGGGCCTGCTCTTGTCTGCAGCCGCGAAATCGGGGCAGGTGCCCTTCGCGCCCTGGCTGTTCCGGGCGATGGCCGGCCCGACCTCGGTGTCGGCCCTGCTTCATGCCGCGACGATGGTGGCGGCAGGCGCGTTCCTGCTCGCGCGGCTGTGGGAACCGCTTCACGCGGTCGACTGGTTCGGCCCGGCGACGATCGCGATCGGCCTCGCCACCGCGCTCGCCGGAGGGATCGTCGGGTTCGCGCAGTTCCACGCCAAGAAGCTCCTGGCGGCGTCGACCTCGGCGCATTTCGGGCTGATGTTCGTCGCGGTCGGCGCGGGATTTCCGGGTGTCGCCGTTCTCCACCTCGTCGCCCATGCCGCATTCAAGGCACCGCTGTTCCTGTCCGCCGGTGTGGCCGAACATGCGGTCGGCAGCTACGATTTGCGCCGGATGCGCCTCGGACGCGTCGTGCCCTGGACCGCGGCGGTCGCGCTCGTCGCCGGACTGGCGCTGGCCGGATTGCCGCCGCTCGGCGGGGGCTGGACGAAGGATGCGATCGTCAGCGCCGCCGAGGCCCGGCAAGGATTGCCCCTTGCGCTTGCCGTCATCCTCGCCGGCGGGTTGAGCGCGGCCTATGCGGCACGCTTTGTTACGCTCGGCTTTGGTTTGGGGGAAAAACACCAGCTCACCTCGCCGCGGGCCGCCGAGCGCGTTGGGCTTGGGCTGTTCGCGGTGGCAACGCTGGCATTGTCGCTGTTGTGGCTGCCGGGCGTCGAAGCGGCGACGGCGCGGCTGCTGGCGGCGGATTTTCCCGAACGGAGCGGCACCGGCTTGCTGTTGTCGCTCGCATTCGTGGTGACAGGACTGGTGGTCGGCGTCCGGGGGGTACGGATCGAGTTTCCGGGATGGATCGCCGAATGGTTCGGGCTGCCGTTACTGATCGACCGGCTTGTTGTACGCCCGGCCGTTCGCTTCGCCGAAAGCCTCGCGGGCGTCGACGACCGTCTGATCGATTGGGGCGTCGCCTGGACGTCTCGTCTGGCGGGCGTCATCGCGCGCCTCGGCGACAATGTCGGCGAGCGGCTTGCCGACCTGCTGCCGCACGGCAGCGCGCGCGCGGTGTCGATGACCGGCCTGAAATCGATGAAGCTCCAGACCGGACTCTCGCACCATTATTATCTGCTCATCGCGGGTGGAGGAGCAGGGATGCTCCTGTTGCTGTTCTTGTGGAGGTGACATGCTGACGATCGCGATCCTGCTGCCGCTTGCCGCCGCGCTCGCGCTGTTCATGATTCCCTCGCTTGGCGCGCGGGCATCGCGCGGCATCGCCATTGGAGTAGCGGCCGTGCCGCTCATATTGCTGGCGGTTGTCGCGGCGCGGTTCTTCGGCGGCGGTGCGCAGCCGGCGTTCGTCGCGACCGCCGAATGGCCGTGGATTCCGGCGCTCGGCATCGCCTGGCGGGTGGGCGTCGACGGCGTTGCCATCGCGATCGCCCTGATGAGCGCGCTCTTGTTCGTCGCGGCGATCGCCTGGCCGATCCGTCTCGATCGCGAGCCAAGGCATTATTACGCCTGGATGCTCTTCCTGCTCGGCGTCTCGCTCGGCGTATTCCTCGTTCTTGACCTGATCCTGTTCTACGTGTTCTTCGACCTGAGCCTGGTCGGCATGTATTTCCTGATCGGGCGGTGGGGCCATGGCGACGCGCAGGCCGCCGCGACCAAATTCTTCATCTATACGCTGCTCGGCTCGCTCGCGATCCTGCTGGCGATCATCGGGCTAGCGCTCTCGGGCGGGGGGCCGCTGACCTTCGACATGCGCACGTTGATCGTGCGCCAGCCGCTCGGCGGCGTCGATCCGCGGAGTTCGCTGATCCTGTTCGGTTTCGTGCTCGGCTTCGCGATCAAGACGCCGCTCTTTCCCGTCCATACTTGGCTTCCGCCCGCGCATGTCAACGCGCCGGGGCCGGTCTCGGCGATCCTCGCCGGCGTGCTCCTCAAAATGGGCACCTACGGCCTGGTGCGCATTCCGCTGTCGATGATGCGCGAGACCGTTGCCGCCTATGCGCTGCCGCTGGCGATCCTCGCGCTCGTCTCCATCCTGTGGGGGGCGTTCGTCGCCTTGGCGCAGAGCGATCTGAAGCGCCGGATCGCCTACACCTCGGTCAATCACATGGGCTACACCGTGCTCGGGATCGCGGTTGCCGGTGCGTTGGCGAGCGGCGATGCCGCCGCGCACCGCCTCGCGCTCGACGGCGCGGTGGTCGAGATGGTCGCACACGGCCTCATCACCGGCTCTTTGTTCCTGATCGCGGGCGCGTTCTGGCAGCGCACGCGCGACTATGATCTCGACCATTATGGCGGCTTGGCCGACGTGGCGCCGCGCCTGACGGCGCTGACCATCGTCGCCGCTTTCGCCAGTCTGGGCCTGCCCGCGCTTGCCGGCTTCGTCGCCGAGTTCCAGATTTTTGCCGGAACCTTCGCCACTTGGCCGTGGATCGCGGCGATCGGCCTGCTGGGCGTGCTCATTACGGCCGCCTTGTTCCTGAACATGCTTCGCCGGCTCTTTTTCGGTGACCTGCCAAAAGAGCGTCAGGGATTTGTCGATCTCGGCCGCATCGAAACCGCGATCCTCTCCGTTCTGCTCGGGCTCGTGCTGGCGATCGGCGTCTATCCGCGACCACTGCTCGCGCTGATCGGTTTCGGCACTGTCCCGATCGTCGCGGAGCGCTGAGGTGCCGATAGGCGACATCGCCCCCGAAATCGCGCTCGTCCTGAGCGCCGTCGCGATCGTCCTGCTCGCTACGTTCCTGCCGCGCGCGCAGCAGCGGCTGTGCGCCTTTGTCGCGCTGGCGGGCGGGTTGGTGGCGCTGGCGTTGGTCGCCATCCAACTCCGCACGCCGGTACGCGAGACGTTTTCGGGCCTGTGGGTGATTGATCCGGCGTCGATCTGGGCGCGACTTCTGATCCTCGCCGTTACGCTCGCGGTCACCATGATGAGCATCGGCTGGTTCCGCGCCGATCAACGCGAGGGCGAATATTATGCGCTGCTCCTGCTGTCGGCGCTGGGCGCGATGATCCTCGCCGGTGCGACCGACCTGTTGCAGCTCGTCATGGGAATCCTGCTGTCCTCGGTGACCGGCTATACGCTCGCCGCCTATCACCGCGACTGGGCGCTGTCGGTCGAGGCGGGAATGAAATATTTCCTGATCGGCGCGCTCGCCAATGCCGTGCTGATGGTGGGCGTGGCGTTGCTGTTCGGCCTGCTCGGCGATTCGAGCTATGCCGCCATGGCGGCGGCGCTAGGCACAACGGCGCCATCGCCGCTGCTGCTGGTCGGTTTCGCGCTGACAGTCGTCGGCGTGGCGTTCAAACTCGGGGCGGTGCCCGTGCATAGCTGGATGCCCGATGTCGCCGAGGGTGCGCCGGCGCCGGTCGCGGCGTTCCTGACGATCGCGCCCAAGATCGGCGGCGCCATCGCGCTCGCGCGGCTGGTGACGCTGTTCGGCGGCATCGACGCCGGCGTCCGGCCGTTGGTCGCCGCGCTGGCGGTAGCGACGATGACGCTCGGCAATCTCGCCGCGCTATGGCAATCGGACGTGCGGCGATTGCTCGGCTGGTCTTCGGTGTCGCAATCTGGCTATGCGCTGATGGCGGTGACGATCGTCGGGCTCGTGCCCGATGCCACGGCGGCGCTGCTGCTATTCCTGGCAGGGTATGCGGCGGCGAACCTGACCGCGTTCGGCGCGGTGATCCACCTGCGCGGACGCACCGCGATCGAGGATTATGCCGGTTTTGCTGGACGGCGACCTTTTACCGCGGCCGCGCTGGCGCTGGCGCTGCTCTCCCTGGTCGGTGTTCCGCCGCTCGCTGGTTTCGTCGGCAAGTTGTTGCTGTTCAAGACGACCATCGCGGCCGGCTATGCCTGGCTCGCCGCGATCGCGGTCGCGAATACCGTGATATCGCTCTTCTACTATCTGCGTGTTCTCGCCCGAATGTATTTCGGCGAGCGGGGAGGCAATGCCCGGATACTCGGCGGATGGAGCGGTGCCGCGTTGGCGATAGGCGCGGTCGGGGTGACCGGTATAGGAATTTTTGCCGGATTGGTGCTGGCAGCATTTTGATCCACGCCCACCCGCCGTCACGGAAATACTCTCTCGGGTGAGGGGAAAGGCCGCAAGGTGACGTAATGGAATTGAGGCCTTGCGTGAGGCGCGACAAGAAGGGGAGACCGAATCCGTGGCCGCAATCCGAAATTTCGACCATCGCAAACATCTACCTAGCGTCTCGTTCATTGTCGTAGCCGCGATCGTCATTGCGGTCTTCGCGGCCGTGCTGATCTATACCGGCGTGTACAATATCGGCGCCGACGCCCCGCATACCCGCGCCGTCTATTCGCTGCTCGACACGGTCCGTGACCGGTCGATCGCGGTCCATGCGCGCGGAATCAAACCGCCCGCCAACCTCGCCAGCGCCGAACGCGTGTCGCGTGGCGCGGGGCTCTATGACGAAATGTGCACCGGCTGTCACTTGGGGCCGGGCATGGCGCCGACCGAACTGAGCCAGGGCTTATATCCTGAGGCGCCCGAGCTGGCAGAACATGCGCATCACTCGAATGCACAGAAATTCTGGATGATCAAGCACGGCGTCAAGCTGACGGCGATGCCGGCCTGGGGCAAGACGCATAGCGACGAGCTGATCTGGGACATGGTCGCGTTTGTCGATCGTCTGCCGAGCATGACCCCTGCACAGTATAAAGCGATCGTGGCCAATGCGCCGGCCGATCATGATGAAATGATGAAGGAAGACGAAGGCGCGAACACCAAACCGGCGGGCGAAGCGCATGGCGGGGATGGTCACGATCATCAGCACTGAGCGGGACGCGATGGGGAACCGGTGCCGTGCGACCAAAGCAGGCAGTGGTGCGCTGGTGGGTTGGGATCGCCGCCGAATTGGTATGCGTGATCGCGGCAGGCCTGAGTTTCTTCCTATTGCCCTCCCCGTGGAGCGATATTTTCCTTGGCGGCTTTGTCGCGCTGGGGTGGTGGTCGACAGCAAAGCTCGGGGGTCGACGCAAATCGTGATCTCAAGCCCGTCTAGCTCGGCGTGAATTTTCGCACGATCATCCGGCGCATTGGTTGCTCGACATAATCGTGGCTCAATGCTGCAAGCGCAAGGATAATCGCCGTCAGGACGACCGCCCATACAAGCTTCGCGGTGTTCGCGGGATGGCTACCGGTCAGGCCCGATAGCTGAGGCCATAGAAGCTCGGCGGTCATCAGCACGGGGAAATTGAGCAGATAGAGAGCATAGGACATGGTGCCCAAGCGCTGTGCCGCACGCGTCCTCGCTATTGCTCCAATCGGCCCGGCGTCCGAGGCGCTGGCGTAGATCAGTGTCGCGAAAGCTGGGATGAGAAAAACATCATGAAAACCGGACAAGAAAATGGCTGCGATCAGGATCAGCGCGCCGCACTGGGTTAATCCCATCCACGGTCTAGCGCGCAGCGGTCGTCGCTCATGCGCCCGGTAGAGAACGACGCCAAGCGCGAAGCCGGCAAAGCAGCGAAGAAGCGCAAAGGGTGTCAGGATATCGAGCGAGGGCTTTGCGTGAAGGATCGCAAGGTAGATCGACACCGATGTGACACACAAAACTACGATGCTGCGCACCGGGGCACGCGCGAGCGCGAAGGCCAGAAGCGGGAAGATCAGATACACATGCATTTCCGCGCTGATCGACCAGGATGGAATGTTCCAGCTGAGCGCTGCCTTCGCGTCCCAGATCTGGAGAAGAGAAAGCTGTTCAAGAAAATGGCGAAAATCGAACGTCGTCAGCGGCTTCCAGAAGCGTCCGCCCCCCAGCAACGGTCCTAGAAACGAGGTGCCGATCATGAGCACCGCCAGATAGGTGAGCGCCAAAATGTGAAATGGAAGTATCCGTGCGATTCGGGCGACGGCAAAGGCGGTGACCGATGTCTTTGACGGTGACGCGAGAAAGCCTTGATAGGTAAGCGCAATGACGAATCCGCTCAGAATGAAGAACAGGTCCACCCAGGCATAGCCGCGTGCGATGACCGGTGCTGCGGATCCAAGCGGTATCCGGAATGCGCGTATGAGCTCGAAATGGTAGAAGAATACGAACAATGCAGCCATGCCGCGCAATGCGGTGTGCGAGTGGATGTACGGTTTGACGCCCGCAGCTTCGTGCACGACGGCGCCGGCATCGCTCAGGCCGATACCCCGATCTACGCTGTCACGGTGGCGACCGGTCGCTGTTTCTCGGGTCGGACCCGACATAATAGACATGAGAAACGGACCCCCGCATTCCTCTTTGTCTATGATACGTGTGTGCACCCCCGATCCCCTCGCCGAGATCCGGAATGAGGTTAGGAAATTGGAAGAGAATAACCTGCGCACCGAGTGCGTGATGCTTAATGTACGCTTGACCGCTGTCCACGACATGTTCCCGCGAACATCGGTTTGCCGGCACTCAGGATTTGCGAAGAATCCGAGCCTATCTCGTGACCTCGAAGTCGAGTTCGCCACGCATAGGGTGCCCGTCCGCCGCTTCCACCGCCCAGCGCAGCGCATAGGTTCCAGGCTTTAGCCGATTGCGAAGCTTCAAGGTCACCGTTCTCGTGGTCGGGTCGGTGGCGGCGACGAACGCCTTGATCGCCATTGGCGAATGGTTGTTCATTCCCGGCATACCGGTCATCACGATTTCCGCGCTGCCGCTGTCAGGCGTGATCGCGGCATCGAAGGTCAAGGTGACGACCGATACGCCGGTAGTGGTGGTTCCCTCTGCCGGTGTGGACTTCACCAATTTCGTATGCGCAAGTGCGGATTGCGAAGCCGCAAACGTCATGCTCAATAGCGCAAAACCCGCCCATTTTATTCCGGTCATCGCAGTATCTTCCTTCGGCAAGCAACTTGTTGGTGTTGGATCAGAACCACAGCCTGATGCCCGCCACGAAATTCGTGACGCTGGGATCGTCGCCGCGTGCCCGGGCGAAATCGGCGCTGTTGCCGACCCGCCATTCCTGCTCGACGCCGATATAGGGCGCGAACTCGCGGGCGATTTCGTAGCGCAGCCGCACGCCGATCTCGGCGGTGTCGATCCCGGCACCGACGCCGCGTTCGCGAATATCCTGCGCCGACAGGTTGATCTCGGCGCGCGGCTGCAACCGCAGGCGCTGCGTGATGCGCTGGTCGAGTTCGGCCTCGATACGCCCGCGCAGCTCGCCCTTGGTCGACAGGAACGCCGCAGCGTCGATTTCGAACATATAGGGCGCGAGACCCTGAACGCCGATCACCGCGTCGGTACGGTCGGGGCCGGCGAAATCATGGCGCACGCCGGTCTGGAGATCGAACCACGGCCCGATCGCATGGCTGTAGAGCGCCTGAACCTCGGCCTGTTCGTTCTCGCCGCCGAACGCGCCTTCGCCCTCGCTCTTGAACCACAGCTTGTCGACGTCGCCGCCATAATAGCCCTGGACGTCCCACAGATATCCGTCCTTGCCCTTGTGCGCGCGGTATTCGAGCCGATCGGCCATAAACCAGAAATATTTCTGAGCGCCCTGTTCGCGGCGAAGCGTCTCGCGCGACGGCGCCATCGCATCGGCGCCGTAGATCGCATCGGCCGCGGTCGGCGGACCCGATCCCGCCGCGGCGGGTGGCGGTGTTTCCGTCGTCGGTGCAACGGGCATGTCCATCGCGCCGTGATCCTGCATTTGCATGGGCGCGGACGACTGCGGTGCGACCGACGGCATGTCCATCGAAACCGGCGCGGCAGGAGCCTTTGCCTTCGCCGCCGGCGTCGTCTGCGTGCGGCGCTTTGCGGGCGGCATCGGTGCGGGCTTCGGCGCGGCCTTCTGCCCGGTCGCCGCCTTGGGCTTTGCCGGCATCGGCATGTCCATGTGCATATGCTGTGCAGCAGCGGGCGTCGCGGCGAACAGCAGCGGAAGGAGGAGCAAGGCGCGCGTCATGCCCGCTCTCCCGGTGCGGCGACCGAGACGACCTGAAACATGCCCGCATGCATGTGGTAGAGCAGATGGCAGTGAAACGCCCAGTCGCCATATTCGTTGGCGGTCAGGTCGAACTGCGCGCTGCCGCCGGGCTGTACGATCACCGTGTGCTTGCGCGGCTGGTGCAGATGTCCGGCACCGTTCACCAGCTCGAAGAAATGGCCGTGCAGGTGAATCGGATGCGCCATCATCGTGTCGTTGACGAGCTTCACGCGGACGCGTTCGTCGTTCGCGAAGCGGATCGGATGATCGCTGACGGCGGAGAATTTTTCGCCGTCGAACGACCACATATAGCGTTCCATGTTGCCGGTCAGATGGATCTCCATGAAGCGCGACGGCACGCGGTCGTCGGCGCCGGGTTCGAGCGCGACGAGCTGCCTGTAATCGAGCACGCGGTGATCGACGTTATCGAGCCCGAGGCCGGGATCGCCCATCCGGTCGATCGGATTCATCGCGACCATGTCGATGCCGGGCCCGACTTTGACGTCGGGCGGCAGCAGCGATGTGTCACGCATCGACATGCCCGACATCGACATGCCCCCGCCGCCCTGCGACGCGCCCATCGCCATACCGCTCGTGCCGGCCATGTCGCCATGGTCCGTCTGACCGGCATGGCCCATCGCGCCGTGATCCATTCCGGTCATGTCCGAAGAGGCGCCATCGCCCATCTTCATGCCGTCCATACCGCCCATGCCGCTCATGCCCATATCGGCCATCGTCAGGAGCGGCGGATCGCGAAGCGCCGGTACCGCCGCGCGCGCGCCGGGAGCCGAAGCGAGCGTGGCGACCGCCATGCCCGATCGGTCCATCGCTTCGCCGACGATCGTATAGGCGGGCGCCGAACCGGGTTCGACGACCACGTCATAGGTCTCGGCAACGCCGATCTGCAGCTCGTCCACCTCGACGGGCCGCACATTCTGTCCATCGGCGGCGACCACCGTCATCGGCAGGCCGGGAAGCCTGACGTTGAAGAACGTCATCGCCGAGCCGTTGATGATCCGGATTCGCACGCGCTCGCCGGGCCGGAACGCGAATTCCATCCCTTCGGTCGGGCCGTGTCCGTTGGCGAGATAGGTGTAGGTGGATCCCGTCACGTCAAGGATGTCGGTCGCCATCATCCGCATCTTCGCCCACATGCGGCGGTCCTTGCCCGATAGCGGATAATCGTCGGTCCAGCTCGTCTGCTGGTAGTTGAAATAATCCTCGCCCTTTTTGAGCTTGGCCATGATCGCATGCGGATCGAGCGAAGAGAATTCGCTCAACAGGAGAACATAATCGCGGTCCGCTTGGACTGGATCGGGACTAGCGGGATCGACTACGATGGGTCCGTAATGGCCCGACTGTTCCTGCAGGCCCGCATGGCTGTGCCACCAATAGGTGCCCGACTGCCGGACCGGAAAGACCGCGCTGAATGTGCCGCCTGCGGGAATGCCGGGAAAGCTCACGCCGGGCACGCCGTCCATCTGGAACGGCACCAGCAGGCCATGCCAGTGAATTGAGGTATCGACGTCGAGGTCATTATGGATGTTGAGTGTCACCGGATCACCTTCGCGCAACCGAATGAGCGGTCCGGGAACACTGCCATTGACTGCGATGCCGCGTCCGGCGCGGCCCTCTACGCGGCGCGGGCCTCGGCCAACGCGAAGTTCGATGGTCTCGCCGCTCACCTCGTCGAAACCCTGACGGATCAGCGGCTGCGACAGGTCACCCCCGCGCGCCCAAGCTGGACACGAAAGCAAGGCGCTGCCGGCGAGTGCCGATGCGCGAAGGAAATCTCGCCGGCCAAACGGCGTCTGGAATGTCTCGGTGCTCATATCGCCTACTACGCGAGCTCGGTGTGACAACCCTCAAACATTTTGTGCGCCGCCGCGAAGCCGGGCACGCGCCCGGTAAATGCGCGTCTCCACCGCCTTTTCCGAAATGCCGAGAATAGCAGCTGCCTCGCCTTGCGAATAACCCTCGTGAGCCACAAGGATCAATGGCTCGCGAAGGGACGTAGGGAGGCGCGCGATCTGCGCCTGTACACGGCGGAGCTCGTCGCGCCGCTCGATCGACTCGACGGGATCCTCGGGATCGGGACGATCATGTTCGTTCGCCGGATCGAGCCGATCGAATGGGTTTTCGGTGAAGAAGCGCCAATGCCGACGCCGCAGGAGATCGCGGCACTTGTTCAGGGTTACGCGTGCCAGCCAGGGAGCTAGTGCGCGCGTTTCGTCGAAACGGTCGAGCTTCAGCCACGCCTGCGCAAGCGCTTCCTGCGCGGCGTCCTCGGCTTCAGCGCGATTGCCCATCGTCGCTTGAGCGATGGCCAACAAGCGCGGCGCATGGCGCGCGATCAGGCGGTCATAGGCAGCGCGGTCACCGGCCCTCGCGCGTCGAACAAGCTCCTGCTCTTGTGCTTCCGTCTCGCCGCCCCCGGGGGTCATTCCGGCTGGCTGGTGAGCGATTGCGTGACCCGGGCATCGAACCGCTCGCGCTGCGCCGGCGTAAGGATCGCGCGCATCGCGAACAGGTGATCGATCGTGGCGTCCTGGAGCGCGCCCATACGGGCATGGACGATTTCCACGGCCGCTTTCACTCGCGGGCCGTTGCGCCCTTCGATCTCGATCGCACGGGCGAGATCGACATTGGCCTGCTGCAATTGCAGATCGAGCGCGCGCTGCCGCGCGCCGAACCGTGCCTCGAGCGTTTCGAGCGCGGCCTCTTGGTCGGGCGATAGCCGCAACCGCTCATGGACAAAACTGTGGAGACCGGTCGCTGTGCTGTGAGTCGGCGCCCACCGATCGACCGCGAGCGCGCCGAGTGCGCCGAGTGCGCCGAGTGCCACGGCGAGAAGCACGAGTAGAACGAGGCCAATGCGCCGCACCTTCAGCCTTCCAGATCGAGTAGCGCAGCGGGGGCATGGTCGGTTACCCAGATAGCACTGGGGTGTGCCCGGGCGGGATCGCTTCCGGCGATGCCCATCCCAGAAACCGTCGCGATGGCGAGGAACAGCGCGCTCAACGCCGTTTGGCGCAACCGTCTTTGTCGTTCGGTAATCGTGCCGATCCGCTGCCATACCCCACTTATGAATGCTGCATCGAGGGGCGCTGCAACGTCGGATTGCATTGGCTTCATTGTCATCACTTCCTGCTTTCACCTCTAATACGTATTGTCCAACCGGTTCCCCTCGCGGGCCGAGGGATAAGACACCTGGCGAGCGTAAGCGCAGGTGGAAACCTGGGGAATCTGCATTCGCATGGCCGAAACATGCTGAGCACTATCATTCTGACATTCGCGATTTTCGCGATAGTTTGCGCTGTACATATCGGGGGGATTGCCGGAACGGCACGCCATATCAGGCGCATCTCCGGTCATGGTCGGAGGACGGCGTGCTTACTGCCGTTGTTGCTCGCATTGCATCTGGCCGGCGCGGCGTTGTTCGCCATAGGGTTTTATTTTGGGGGGCTTTTGGGCCTCGGCGCGCTATCTGGATCCTCGCCACCGGATGCGATGGATCAATTCTACTTCTCGCTGATCAACATGACGACGCTTGGTCTCGGCGACGTATACCCGGTGGGCCATTTACGGTTTCTGGCTGGCGTCGAATCGCTGACGGGGTTTCTACTTCTCAGTTGCTCGGCGTCCTATGTCTTTCAGTCGATGCATCACGGTGTTGAGGAGAGGTGAGAAGTTGATCGGGTCATCGAGGGCCGAAGAGATCACCCGCTCCGGACAATATTTTCGTCCAGATATTCGCACTGTGCTTCGGTAGCATTCCGGTTCGGAGGTTGTCGCGATGGGTAGCGGATTTCTTCGCCAGATTGTACCCTTGGGGATCGCGCTCACTATTCCCGGTGTCGTCGCTTGGCATTGCAGATCAGTGGAAACAGCTTTTTTGACGCTAGGTTTGGCGACGCTCCTAAATACTGTCGCCTTGGGCATTGCCTGGGTTTCTATTCGCCTCTTCAGCCAGAACATTGGAGCGAGTTGGCAGCGCCTGCTCGGGTCTGCTCTACCGTTCGATCTTCCGCTCATCTGCTCTATCGCAAGCGGCATCGGGATTTGGAATGCCTGCTGACGGTGGTTCTTGGCTTAGCATATTTGACGGCGGCCAAACCCAAGCAGGCTGTCAGGCCCTAACGACGAACTGGCCCATCATGCCCGCATCCTCGTGCTCGAGGATATGGCAATGATACATATAGGGCAGATCGCGATCGGTGTATTCCTCGAACCGCACCAGGATGCGCACGCGCTCGCGGGGGCGAACAACGACGACATCCTTGAGCCCCAGTTCGGCGGCCGATGCGGGCCGGCCGTCGCGATCGAGGACACGGAACTGCACATTGTGGACGTGGAAGGGGTGCGCCATCATCGACGCGTTCTCGATTTCCCAGATTTCATCGGTTCCGACCGTTACCGCTTCGTCGATCCGCTGCATGTCCATCGACCGTCCGTTGATCGTGAAGCCGCCGCCGCTCATCATTCCCATCGGCATGTCGAGCACGAAACGCCGCTTCCGCACCGCCTTGCTCGCATCCGGAGGTGCGAGATCGACGAGACGACGCGGCAGCGGACCCCAGCGTCTCCTCGCTTCGCCCGGGCGGATGTCGAGCGCGACGAAGCGCTCGCCGCGGTCCGCGCCGCGCGCCATCATTCCCCCGCGCATCATTGTACGCCGGGCATCGGCGGCCAGGAGCTTGACCGCTAAACCGTCCTGAAGATCGACGATGATCTGAGCGCGTTCGGCAGGGGCCAGGATCACATGGTCGGTTCGCAAGGCGGCGGCGAGCAGCCCGCCATCGGTGCCGATCAGGTGGAATGACCGGCCATCGCTGAACGACAGGCGATAGAAGCGCGCGTTCGAACCGTTGAGAAGGCGAAGACGCAACCGGTCCGAGCCGGCATCGAATGTCCGGCCGATGCCGCCGTTCACGAGTAGCGTATCGCCGGTGACGCCCATCATCCTGTTCATCATCGACGGCGAATAGATCAGCTCCCCAGCGCTGCCGAACGACCGGTCCTGCAGGATGAGGGGAACGTCGTCGACGCCGTACTCGCCTGGAAGCGCGAGGCGCTCGCTTTCGCGGTCGCGAACGTAAATCGCACCCGCCAGCCCGTGATAGACCTGCGGTCCCGCTCGGCGGTGCATATGCGAATGATACCAGAACATCGCGCCGCGTTCGCGTATTTCAAACGATGGCGACCACGTCTCGCCCGGTGCGATCGGCTGATGCGGTCCGCCGTCCGCTGCCGCCGGCAGGTTGAAGCCATGCCAGTGCAGCGTCGCCGGCTCGTCGAGCGCGTTGACCACGGACATGCGAACCCGCTCGCCCGCATGCATTTCCAGCGTGGGACCGAGATAGGCGCTGTTGATGCCGATGGTTGGCGTCGTCCGCCTCTCGATAAATTCGCTGACGCCCTTTTGCAGCCGTAGCGAGAATTGGCGCGCGCCGCCGGCTTGAACTCCCGGGAGCAGCGGTGGAATGTTGAGCGGTTTACGGTCGCCGGTGCCGCCCGACACTGCCGTTCGAGACTCGTCGAACAGACCGGGCAGCGTGACGCCGGCGACGATCATGCCCCCGCCCAGCGCCGCTCCCGCGACCAGTTGCCTTCGGCCAATCATGCTGTTCCTTTCGTGGCTTGGGATCGGCAATCCGGCACGCAACCGGTGGCGTCATCCGGATCGCAGATATTTGACGAGCGCCAGCAGGCTGAGGACGAGCCATGCAAGAATGAGGATCCAGACGATGCCCATTCCCACCATCATGCCGGTCGGCATGTCACTCGCGCAGTTCATCATGGTGTTTCTCCTTGTTCTTTCTTGGCTGACCGGCGGCGCAACAGCAGATAGCCGGCGGGAATAACCAGCATTGAGATCAGCGGTGCGGTGAACATGCCGCCGATCATGGGCGCCGCGATGCGGCGCATCACTTCCGACCCTGTTCCCGCGCTTATCAGGATCGGCAGCAGGCCCGTCAAAATCACCGCGACGGTCATTGCCTTGGGCCGCACCCGCAGCAGCGCCCCTTCGCGTACCGCGGTCGTAATTTCGGCAATGCTCGGATTGGGGCCACGGTCGGCGAGCGCCTGCTTGAGATAGACAAGCATCACCACGCCGAACTCGGCCGCGACGCCGGCAAGCGCTATGAAACCGACCGCGGTCGCGACCGACTGGTTGTAGCCGAGCAGATAGAGCAGCCACAGCCCGCCGGTCAGCGCGAACGGCAGCGTCGCCATGACGAGCAGCGCCTCGTCGAACCGCTTGAAGATCAGATAGAGCAGGACGAAGATGATGAGCAGCGTCGCCGGAACGACGATCATCATCCGCTGCTCGGCGCGCTTCAGATATTCGAACTGGCCGGTGTAGGACACGCTGACGCCCGGCGGCAGCTTCACCTGGCTACGAACCGCGTCCTGAAGATCCTCGACGACCGAGGCGATGTCGCGCCCGCGGCTGTCGATATAGATCCAGGTCGATGGCCTGCCATTCTCGCTCCGGAGCATCGGCGGCCCCGAACTTACCGTCACATCGGCGACGCTGCCGAGCGTGATTTGCTGTCGCGACGGAGTGAGGATCGGCAGCGCGCGCAGCTCTTCCAGGCTGTCGCGAATTTCGCGCGGATAGCGCACGCTGATCGGATAGCGGGCCAGCCCTTCGACCGTCTCGCCGATCGTCTGCCCGCCGATCGCGCTCGCGACGATCGATTGCACGTCGGAGATGTTAAGCCCGTAACGGCCGGCCCGCGCCCGGTCGATATCGACATCGATATAATGTCCGCCGGACAGCCGATCGGCGAGCGCCGAGGTGACGCCGGGGACCGATTTCGCGACGCCTTCGATCTTTTGCGCGACGCCGTCGATCGTCGACAGCTCGGCGCCCGAGACCTTGACCCCGATCGGGCTCTTGATGCCGGTCGACAGCATCTCAATCCGATTGCGGATCGGCGGGATCCAGAAGTTGGCGATGCCGGGAACCTTCACCGCCGCGTCGAGTGCGTCGACGAGCTTGTCAGGCGTCATGCCTTCGCGCCACTGATCGCGTGGTTTGAAATGAACGACGCTTTCGAACATCGTCAGCGGCGCGGGATCGGTCGCGGTATCGGCGCGCCCCGCCTTGCCGAAGACGGTTTCCACTTCGGGAACGGTCTTGATCATCCGGTCGGTCTGCTGGAGCAGCTCGGCCGCCTTGGCGGGCGAAACCCCCGGCAGCGTCGACGGCATGTAGAGCAGATCGCCCTCGTCCATCTGCGGCAGGAATTCGCCGCCGAGCTGACTGATGGGCCACAGGCTCGAGGCGAAGACGAGACCCGCGATCAGGATCGTCGTCTTCGGGCGGACCATGACCCAGTCGATCGCGGGACGGTAAATCCGCGTCAGCCAGCGATTGATCGGATTGGCCTGCTCTTCCGGTATCCGCCCGCGGATCAGATATCCCATCAGGATCGGAATGAGCGTGACCGACAGGATCGCCGCGCCCGCCATCGCATAGGTCTTGGTGAACGCAAGCGGCGCGAACAGCCGTCCTTCCTGTCCCTGCAGCGTGAATACCGGCACGAACGACAGGGCGATGATGAGCAGGCTGAGGAACAGCGCCGGCGCGACCTCGACGGCGGACGCCGTGACGAGACGCCAGCGCGCCTCGCCCCTCAGCGTATCGTCGGGGTGAAGGTGGTTCCACCGCTCGATATGCTTGTGCGCGTTCTCGATCATCACGATCGCGGCGTCGGTCATCGCGCCCACCGCGATGGCGATGCCGCCGAGCGACATGATGTTCGCGTTGACGCCCTGGATGCGCATGACGATCAGTGCGATCAGCACGCCGAGCGGCAAGGTGAGGATCGCGACCAGCGCCGAGCGCGCGTGCCACAGGAACAGCGCGCAGACGAGCGCGACGACGATGAATTCCTCGAACAGTTTTTCCTTGAGGTTGTCGACGCCGCGATCGATCAGCGACGACCGGTCATAGGTCGGCACAATCTCAACGCCGGGCGGGAGGCTCTTCTTGAGGTCGTCGAGCTTGGCCTTGACGTTGGTGATCGCCTGCCGCGCGTTCTTGCCCGACCGCAGCACGATGATGCCGCCCGCGACCTCACCTTGGCCGTTCAGTTCGGCGACGCCGCGCCGGATAGCGGGGCCGGTCTGGATCGTGGCGACGTCGCCGAGCGTGATCGGAATGCCGCCCGACACCGTGTCGACGGGGATCGCCCGGAAATCATCGAGATTTTCGAGATAGCCGCTGGCGCGCACGATATATTCGCTTTCCGCCATCTCGACGACCGAGCCGCCCTTTTCCTGGTTGGCGTTGCGAACGGCGCTGATCACGGCATCCTGGGTGATGCCGTAGGAGGCCATGCGTTCGGGATCGAGCACGATCTGATACTGGCGCACCATCCCGCCGATGCTTGCCACCTCGGCGACGTCGGGGACGGTCTTGAGCTCGTAGCGCAGGAACCAGTCCTGGATGCTCCTCAGCTGCGCGAGGTCGTGCTGCCCGGTCCTGTCAACCAGCGCATATTCATAGATCCAGCCGACGCCGGTCGCATCGGGTCCGAGCGATGCCTTGGCGCCCTCGGGCAGCTGGCTTTGCACCTGGCTGAGATATTCGAGGACGCGCGAGCGCGCCCAATAGAGATCGGTGCCGTCGTCGAACAGAATGTAGACATAGCTGTCGCCATTGAACGAATAGCCGCGCACCGATCGTGCGCCCGGCACCGACAGCATCGTCGTCGCGAGCGGATAGGTGACCTGGTCCTCGACGAGCTGCGGCGCCTGTCCCGGATAGCTCGTGCGGATGATGACCTGCACGTCGGACAGATCGGGAAGCGCGTCGACAGGCGTGGTTTTCGTTGCCCAGATGCCGACTGCGAGCAAAGCTCCAACCAGCAGCAGGACGAGGAAGCGCCCGCGGACGCAGGCACGGACGAGCGACCCGATCATTGGCCGCCTCCCGCGCGCGCGATGCTCGTCACGGTTTGCGAGCGGCCCTGTTTGCGGAAGTGGAAGGTGATGCGGTCCCCCGTCTTGAATCCCCGCGCCAGTTCAGGTTTGGCGAGCGCGAAGGTCATCGTCATCGCCGGCCATTGCAGTGCCGGCACCGGCTCGTGCGAGATGGTGATCGCGTTGGGCTTGATGGCTTCGATCTTGCCGGTGGCGGAATGGTCCGCGCTGGCGTCTTGCGCCTTTTTCGCGCTATCGGCGGGCGCCGGGCGCGACGCGTCGAGCGGTCGGACCTGAAGGTTCGAGAGGCTGGCTTCGGAATCGACGAGGAACTGGCCCGAGGCGACGACCTTCTCGCCGGCGGCGAGACCGTCGAGGATTTCGGTCTGGCCTCCGCCCTCGCGGCCCAGCTTCACCTCGGCCGGCTGGAAGCGGCCATTGCCCGTCGCCAGCATCACGATGTCGCGCTTTCCGGTGCGGATCACCGCTTCGCTCGGAACGAGGAGATGCGGTTCGCCGCTTTGGCCGAGATGCACGGTCGCGAACATGCCGGGTTTCAGGCGGCCGCCGCGATTGGCAAGCTCGATGCGCACGGTCAGCGTGCGGCTGGCCTCGGCGGCGGTCGGCAGAACCGCGATGACGCGGCCGGTGAAGCGTTCGCCGGGATAGCTCGCGACATCGGCGGCGGCGGTTTCGCCGACCCTGATCTGCCCGGCCTGCGCCTCGGGAACGGCGGCATTGAGCCATACCGTCCCCAGCCCGTTGACTTGCGCCAGCGTCTGACCGGCGGCGAGCGTCATGCCCGAGCGCACGTCGAGCGTCTGGATGACGCCGCTGACAGGAGTCGAGATCGTCACCACATTCTGTTCGCTCCCGGTCCGGTCGACGCGCGCGATCAGGCCCTCCGGCATCCCGAGCAGTTTCAGCCGCTCGCGCGCCGCCGCGGCGAGGCTCTGATTGCCCGCACGCCGGAGCGCGAGATATTCCGCCTGCGCACCGCCCCATTCGGGCACCAGGAGGTCGGCGATCGGAGCGCCGCGCCGGACCAGGTCGCTCGGCGCCCGACCATAGGTGCGCTGGACGAATCCGCCGGACCGTGCCTGAATGACCGCGACGTCGCGCTGGTTGAAATCGATCGTGCCGGTGACATCGATGCTCGACCGCAGCGTGCCCATCTGTGCGGTCGCGGTGCGGATGCCGAGATTTTGCATGACGCGCGGATCGATCTTGACGCCGGGCGCCGAATTGCCGTCCTCGTCGGCATATTTGGGGATGGTCTTCATGCCCATCGACGACAGCGTGTCAGGATTGTCGTAATGCTCGGTCGGCACCATCGGATCGTACCAATAGAGGATCTTGCGGCCGTCCTTGGCCGCCGCGCCCGACGGCGCGGCGCTTGTCTGTTCGGCCAAAAAATAGCCGCCGGCGCCGGCGGCCAGCGAGGCGACGCCGATTGCCGCGGCAATCCGCAGCTTCAGAGATTTGTCGAGGGTCACTTGGCGTCTCCGGTATAGGCGAACAGGATTTGGACGGCGGCGCGCTTGAGCGCCGCTTCGCGTTCGAGAAGGTCGATTTCGGCGTCGGCTAACGCGATCGTCTGGTTGAGTGCGGCGCCCAGATCGAGCCGGCCGGCGGCGTAGCTTTCCTGCGCGACGACGGCGCGCTTCTTCGACAGGGGCACCAGCTGGTCGCGCGCGCGATCATATTGTTCGCGCCGCATGCGATAGTCGGCGAGATCGGTGCTCAACGCGGCACGGGCCTGACGCTCGGCATCGATCCGTTCGAGCCGCGCCGCCTGTTCATCGCCGAGCCGTGCGTCGATCACGGGATCCTGCCGCTTGCCGGCGAAGAGCGGAAGGTCGATCGAAACGCCGATCGACACGAAATTGCCGAACTGCGGCTGGCGATGCGCGAACGACGCCTTCAGCGCCCAGTCGGGATGCTTCTCGGCGCGGGCGAGGCGGACATCGGCTTGCGCCTGACCGATGGCGGCATCGCGCACGCGGAGTTTGGGAAGCGTATCGATCCGCGCAGCCAGCGCTGTCGAGTCGATCTCCGTGGCAGGCGGCGGGCCGGCGACCTGGGGCGCGGCGATACCGGTCCAGCGGCGCAGTTCGGCGCGCGCCTTAGAGATCGCCGCCTCGCGCTCGCTCCGGCGGTCGGCAAGTTTGGCGGCAAGAATGTCGGGATCGAACGCCTCGGCGCCGGTGGCGCTGCCCGAGGCGAGCCGCGCGCCCATCGTCTTTTGCAGGTCGCCGATATCGCTCTCCAGTTTCGCGAGGATGTCGAGGCGCTTTTGAGCGAAATAGAGATCGACCCAGGCCAGCGCCGCGCCGAGCCTGGCCTCGCGAACCGCGACCGCCTCGCGCGCGTCGGCGGCGGTGATGTCCGCCGCCGCCCGGTCGGCGCGAGCATGGCGCTTCTTGAGATTGGGAAATTCCTGACGGACACCGATGGTTTGCCGGACGTAGCCGTTGGGCGTCACCGGCGGAGCCTGCGTCAACCGGAAGTCGTTGAAATCGAGATCGATCGTCGGATCGGGGAGCTGATCGGCGGCAACGGCGGAACGTCGCGCCGCCGTGGCTTGCTCCGAACGTGCCTCGACCGACGGTGCGTCGCCTTCGGCGCGTTCGACCGCCTGTCCGAACGTCAACGATTGCGCTGATGCGGGTGTGGCTTGCACGATCGCCGCCATCCCAACGGTGATCGCCAGGCGCGCGGCGGCGCCTTGCATAGAGTTCTTCATTCGTGAGCCTTCGTGTCGCCGCGTACCAAGCGGGTACGGGCACGTCGCGAATCTGCCGCGCTCGCGGTGATGTCGCGGGAAGAGGCGCACGCCGCGGCGACGCAAAGGCCCCCATGTAACCGGGCAGCCGAGACGTCCGCCGCGTGGTCGCGGCGCCGTTGCCTAAAGGATCAGATAGATGGGCGCGGAGGCGCGAGTGGGGGTGCGACCGTCAAGCCGGTCAAGCGCGCGGAGGACGGGGCGAACGCAATGTCGTCCGACAGTGCAACGCGACGCGCGATCGCCGGGTCGGCCGATGGCGCCATGACGCCGCTGCACCCGGCCATGCTGACAAGACAGGTCGCGAAATTGCAGCCTTGCTTGTCCGAGCCGCTCTTGTTGGTGTCGTTCATCATCCGCATGCAGTCGGCGGAAGACGACGTACTCGCAGTCACGGTCGCATCGGTTGAACGGGCGTGCGCCAAGCCCTGCCCGCTCACGGTCAGTGCAAGCAGCGATAACAGGATCGAGTAGAGCACGGTTCGCAACACGCGCGATCCCTTCCATGCATCTGGCCGAATTGTCAACACCGAAAGCATCAGTGGCGGAATGTGGTGGCCTGCGAAAGGGACCAAATCTCTGACGGGTACTTTGCGTAGTAGTGTTTTCGCTTCTGCGGTGCAGTTGCTGAATTTCAAGTATTCGACTAAAGTTTACCCGAATAATACTTGTGGTAAATGCTTCCAACAGATCACAGTTATGCCGCCTCGGATTTGCCGAGCGGGGTTCGCCCGTGACGAGATCCGATCAATGGCAAACCCTGTCTAACCACGCTAATGGCGACAATCGGCGTCCTGCTCGGACGCAAGGCCGATGAGTATATGGGGAAAAGCGCGGAGGTGCTGGGCCGCGTGGCGCTGATCGTGATCGACGTATCGATGCTCCATCAACACATATGGGCCTAGCGGCGAGAGACCCCAAACGTCGCTCAACGCGTCTGGGAGCTTGTCGTACGTCGGATAGGTCCTATCGCTTCCGCGACGCAGCGATATGCCGCACCGGCGAGGAATTCCTTGTGGCTGACGGGTGAAAGCAACTCCTCGATCGCGTGCCAGGGCTTGATGGCGGCATAGTCGCGGCTGACGCCGAACGGGCGGTTGATGAAGATTGCCAGGTCGATGAGCCATTTCGGCCAGTGCTCGGGTTCCTTCAGCCCGAGACAAGCGAAGCGTGCCCCCGGTTGCAGTCGATCTGCTACGCGCGCTACCACCTCGGCGTGATCGGGCAGCATTTCGAGTGCGAATGTTGCCACCGCGCCGTCAAGTGCGTCTGGCAAGTCGGCGGTTCTGAGGTCACCGCATCGTAGCTCCACATTGTCCCAACCGTTATCGGCGACCCGTTCACGGGCCTTGGCCAGCATTTCCGGAGAAAGATCGATGCCGACGACCCGGCCGGTCGGTCCGACCCTCCGGACCAACATCGCGAGGTTCGCGCCGGTCCCGCAGCCAAGATCGACGACCGTTGCGCCGGGCCGAAGGTTCAGCGCATCGATCGAAGTCGCGCGCTGTCGGCCAATTCCCGCGAGCCGGTAAATGACCAGAGCGGCGTCATAGAATTTCGCGGTCCTGCCATAGACCTTCTTAACTTGGTCATTCTCGAGAACCATCACTCGTCACGGTAGCATGTCGACTGCTCTTGCTGAAGAGGAGTATTGAAGCCATCCTCGCCAATTCATGCTATATCAATACATAGCCCGTGCGGCGTCAGGATACATTTTTGAGTTTGACTAAGCACGCGGTGGCACTATGGATGCACGCCGCATGCGAGGATTGATCGCTCTTGTTCTGGGAACGCTGCTGTCGCTGTCATTGGCGGCAAGTGCGGTCGCGCATGTCATGGAGCGCCGGTTTCGCATCTTGCCGGCGCGGTCGAGTGCACCGCCGATAACGACGGCAAGACCGGCGATAGCGACGGTGAGAAGTCCGCACCGCACGCTCATGCCTCGCATTGCCATCACCTGATTGCGCCCGTGGATGCGGTCGCGTCCGAGGTCCCGGTATCGCTGCGGGATATCGGTCTTGCGCTTCCGTCACGGCCGCTGGATCCGGCACCGTCCGACGGCATGCTGAGGCCTCCGCGCGCCTGACAAATGCGTCCTCCCCCTCACGGGGGATGTCCGTTCGTCAGGAGATAATTCATGTATCGTATCGTCGCCGCGGCCTTCGCCGTGGCCGCGACCGGCTGGGGCACATCGCCCTTGTCGGCGCAAACCGTGGCCGGACCGCCGGCCACGATGGGGCCTGTCGCGCAAGGCGCGCCGCCAGTATCGTCCACGGCAAAGCTGCCGGAGCGGCTCAGCCTTGCGGAAGCGCTCGCCCTAGCGGCGGCTCGCTCGCCGCGCATCGTGGACGCGCAGAGCCAGGTCGACGCTGCGCGTGCACGCGTTCGCCAGGCAGGCTTTCGGGTAAACCCCACGCTCAGCGTCGAGGCTGAGAATTTCCTGGGCTCCGGCGCTTTCGAAGGGTTTCGAAGCACCGAGCTGACCGCCTCGATCAACCAGCAGATCGACCTTGCCGGCCACCGCAAGGCGCGCGTGTCGGTAGCCGAAGCTCAGCTATTTGCCGAAACCCTGCGGCTGGCGATCGCGCGCGCCGACCTCATCCAGGACGTCCGGCAGCGCTTTGCCCGGGCGGTGGCGGCGCGAGAGCAGCTTACGGTCGCACGCGACAATGCCGATCGGTCTCGCGAACTCGCCCGCATCGCGGGGGAACTGGTCGATGCCGGACGCGAGCCGCCGCTGCGTGCGCTACGCGCCCGCGCCGCACTTGCCCGCGAGCGGGCGGCGGTCGAGTCGGCACAGGCAGAAGAGCAGGCCGCGCGCGCCGCGCTCGGCACCTTGCTTGGCAGCAAAACGCCGCCGGCACAGGTGGTCGGCGCTGTCGAGGTGCCGATGCCGGCCAGCATCAGTGCTCCGGAAGCGCTCGATGTGCTACTCGCCCGCGCGGAAACGGCGATTGCCGAAGCGCAGGTGAGCAACGCGCGGGCCGAGGGTCGGGTCGATCCGTCGATCGGTCTGGGTGTGAAGACGGTGCGCGAAACGGGCGATGTCGGACTGGTGGCGGGCATATCGCTGCCGCTGCCGGTCTTCGACCGCAATCAGGGCAATATCGCTGCCGCCGGTGCCGAACGCGTCGCTGCGGAAGCGAGGCTGGTCGATGTCGAGAACCGGACCCGGGCGGAAATCGACACCGCGCGTGCCGAGCTGCGCGCCGCTGACGCGCGCCTGACCGCCCTGCGCGACAGCGGGATCGGCGAGGCAAAGGAAGCGCTGCGCCTTGCCGACCTGTCCTATCGCGCCGGCAAGTCGTCGCTGATCGAATTGCTCGATGCCCAGCGAAGCCTCGCGCTTCTCCAAACCGATCTGATCGATGCGCGGCGCGCCCGCGCGGAGGCAGCGGCGGCGCTTGCGCGCCTTGCCGCGCCCTTCACCCAGGGGACCAACTGACATGAATCGCAACATCATCGCCGCGTTCGCGGCAATCGCCATCATATCCGGCGGCACCGGATATCTGCTCAGCGGAAGCGAGGACGCATCGCCCGACCAGGCGCCGGCGACCGCGCCGGAAACCGCCACTACTCCCGACAGCGTCGCGATGACGCCCGAGCGGATCAAGGCCGCCGACATCGCGCTGGTCGAGGTCGGCCCGGGTGCGTTCGGGTCCGAAATCGTCGCCCAGGGCTCGATCGAGGCGCCGCCCAGCGGCGTCGCCGTCCTCACCGCCGGTGCCGAGGGGCGCATCACCCGGATCACCAAGCAGATCGGCGACGCCGTCTCGCGCGGCCAGACGGTCGCCCGCATCGAGAGTCGCGACGCAGCCGATATTTCCGGCGACTTGCGTGCGGCGCAAGCGCGTGCCGCCCAGGCAAGGGCCGAATATGAGCGCGAGCAGCGCCTGTTCGATGCGAAGGTCACCGCCGAGGCCGATCTGCAAAAGGCCCGCGCCGACTATCAGGCCGCGGTCGCCGCAGTCGATGCGGCGCAGGGTTCCGCTGCCGCGGCGGGCGTGACCGGGCGCTATGTGCTCGTCCGATCGCCGATTTCGGGAAGCGTCACCGCGGCGCCGGCCAAGCTCGGCAATTATGTCAGCCCGGAAACCGAGCTGTTCCGCATCGCCAACCCCAATCTCGTCCAGGCGCAGGTCTCGGTGCCGGTCGCCGATGGCCGCCGGATCGAGCGCGGCGCGCGTGCCGTGATCGAGGCGGGCGGGCAGGAGATCCCGGCGCGGGTTCGCTCGGTCACGCCGTCCGCCAATCCCGAAAGTCGCACGCTGACGGTGATCCTGACGCCAACCGCCGGCCGTAGCATGTTGACGCCGGGTGATTACATCCGCGCTCGCATCACCGCCGCAAAGGGTGGTGAAGCCGGCCTGTCGGTCCCCGCCGAAGCGGTGCAGTCGGTCGGCGGGCGCGACGTCGTCTTCGTGCGGACGGACAAGGGCTTCGCCCCGCGCCCCGTGCAACTCGGCGCGCGCACCAGCGCGGCGGCGCAGATCCTGAACGGGCTGAAGCCCGGCGAGACGATCGCCGGCGCCAATGCCTTCCTCCTCAAGGCCGAACTCGAAAAGGGTTCGGGCGAGGAAGAGTGACCGGACCGATCAGGAGATACGCGACATGCTAGCCAAGCTAATCGACGGATCGGTCCGACACCGGTATCTGGTCCTCTTCATCATCGCGGCGATCGCGGCCTTCGGGTTGTTCCAGCTCAAGAAGCTGCCGATCGACGCGGTTCCCGACATCACCAACAATCAGGTGCAGATCAATTCGGTCGCGCCCGAGCTATCCCCCGTCAACATGGAAAAGCTGGTGACGTTTCCGGTGGAAACGTCGCTTGCGGGCATCCCGGGGCTGGAGACGACACGCTCGATCACCCGCAACGGGTTCAGCCAGGTCGTCGCGATCTTCAGCGACGATACCGACATCTATTTCGCCCGCCAGCAGGTCGGCGAGCGGCTTAACCAGATCGGCGACGCGCTGCCGCAGGGTGTGCAGCCGACCATGGGCCCGATCTCGACCGGTCTCGGCGAAGTGCTGATGTGGTCGATCCGCTATGCCGAGCCGGGGACCAAGGATGCCAAGGTGCGCGACGGCAAGCCGGGGCCGCAGAGCGACGGGTCCTATATCACGCCCGAAGGTCAGCGGCTGACGACCGAGACTGCCAAGGCCGCTTATCTGCGCACCGTTCAGGACTGGATCGTCGCGCTTCAGATGCGAACCGTTCCCGGCATTGCCGGCGTCGACTCGATCGGCGGCTACCAGAAGAAGTATCTGGTCCAACCCGACCCCGCGAAGCTTTCCTCCTACGGTCTGTCGTTCATGGATGTCGCCGACGCGCTCGAACGCAACAACCTCTCGGTCGGCGCGAACTATGTCAATCGCGGGGGCGAGGCGTTCCTCGCTCGGGTCGATGCGCGCATCACCTCGATCGACCAGATCGAGAATGCGGTGATCGCCGACCGTGCCGGCGTTCCCATCCGCCTGTCCGACGTCGCCTCGGTTTCGATCGGCGGCGAGCTGCGCACCGGCGCGGCATCGGAAAACGGCAATCAGGCGGTGATCGGAACCGCGCTGATGCTGCTCGGCGAAAACAGCCGGGCAGTCGCGCAGGACGCTGGCGAAAGGTTGGAACAGATCAGGCCGTCGCTTCCGCCGGGGGTAGAATTGCAGGTCGTGCTCGACCGCTCGAAACTGGTCAACGCGACGATCGAGACGATCCAGAAGAACCTGACCGAAGGTGCGCTGCTCGTCATCGTGTCGCTGTTCCTGCTTCTCGGCAATTTCCGCGCGGCGATCATTTCCGCGCTCGTCATCCCGTTTTCGTTTCTGATGATGGCGATCGGGATGAACTGGCTGAAAGTGCCGGGCAATCTGATGAGCCTCGGCGCGCTTGATTTCGGGCTGATCGTCGATGGCACGGTGATCATCGTCGAGAATTTCCTGCGCCGCATGGCGGAACGGCAGGAACATGAAGGCCGGCTGCTGAACGTCGGCGAGCGGCTCGAGGAGGTTGCGGGCTCGGTCAAGGAGATGATCCGGCCTTCGTTGTTCGGACAGGCGATCATCCTGATGGTGTTCGCGCCGCTGCTGACCTTTACCGGCGTCGAGGGCAAGACCTTCTCGCCGATGGCGATCACGGTGATGCTCGCACTGGTCGCCGCGTTCATCCTGTCGATGACGTTGGTGCCCGCGCTACTGGCGGTGGTCATCCGCGGACGGGTCGCCGAAAAGGAGGTGCGGGCGATTGCCTGGCTCAAGGATCGCTATGCCCGCGGCCTGCCGCGCGCGCTGGCGCGCCCCTGGGTCACGATCGGAACGGGCGTCGCGGTGTTCGCGCTGTCGCTCGTCGTGTTCCAGTTCGTCGGGCGCGAGTTCATCCCGCAGCTTGATGAAAAGGACTTTGCCGTCTCGGCGATTCGCATCCCCTCCACCTCGCTCGAACAATCGGCGAAGATGCAGCGCGACGTCGAACGCGCGCTGATGAGCGTGCCAGAGGTCGACTACGTATTTTCCAAAACCGGCACCGCCGAGGTGGCGTCCGATCCGATGCCGCCGAACCGGTCGGACAGCTTCGTGATGCTCAAGCCGGAGGAGGAATGGCCCGATCCGGACCTCAGCAAGGCGGAACTTGCGAAGAAGCTCGATGCGAAGCTGCAACCGCTGGTCGGCAACGCATTCAGCTTCACTCAGCCGATCGAGATGCGGTTCAACGAACTGATCTCGGGCGTGCGTGGCACGGTCGCGATCTCGCTTTACGGCGACGATCTCGACCAAATGGCGACGACGTCGGAACAGATCGCACGCGTCCTGCAATCGATCGACGGCGCGGCCGACGTCCAGGCCGACCAGACCGGGGGCTTCCCGACTCTCGACTTCCGCTTCGACAGAGCGGCAATCTCCGGATTGGGGCTGCAGGTCGAAGATGTCGCCAAGACGGTTTCGGCCGCACTCGGCGGCCGCGAAGCAGGCGTGGTGTTCGAGGGTGATCGCCGGTTCGACGTTGTCGTGCGCATGCCAGACGCCACCCGCGACAATATCGACGCGATCGGTGCGATTCCGGTCATGTTGCCGCAAGAAGCGAGCGCAGGACGCCATTCGGTGCCGCTGCGACAGCTCGTCGACTTCAAGGAGGTCGAGGGGATCAACCAGATCAGCCGCGTCAACGGTAAGCGGCGTGTCGTCATCCAGTCGAATGTGCGCGGGCGTGATGTCGGCACCTTCGTCGCCGAAGCGCAGGCGAAGGTCCGAAGCCAGGTCGATCTGCCAGCGGGCATGTATCTCGAATGGGGCGGGCAGTTCCAGAGCCTGCAGGCGGCGTCGCAGCGGCTGATGATCGTCATTCCCATCGCGGCGGTGCTGATCTTCGTTCTGCTCTTGATGGCGCTGGAAAGCATCGGGATGGCGGCGGCGATCTTCGCCGCGGTTCCGCTGGCGATTTCGGGCGGCATCTTCGCGCTGTTCCTGACCGGGCAGCTCTTCTCGATCTCGGCGGCGGTCGGCTTCATCGTGCTGTTCGGCGTCTCCGTGCTGAACGGTCTGGTAATGATGACCAGCATCCAGGCCAGGCTCAAATCGGGCATGGAAGTCGGCGAGGCGATCGAGGGCGGCGCGATGGAGCGCTTCCGCTCGGTGCTGATGACGGCGATCGTGCCGTCGCTCGGCTTCGTGCCGATGGCGATCGCGCACGGCACCGGGGCCGAAGTGCAGAAGCCGCTGGCGATTACGGTGATCGGCGGGCTCATTACCGCGACCATCCTGACGCTGTTCGTGCTGCCGGCGATCTCGAAGCTGGTGCTCGGACGACGGCGCAAGGAAGCAGCAACCGAGCTTCACCATGAACCGGCGAACGCTTGACGAGAGGAGAGGTGAGATGAGCGAAGAAGCAATGTTGCTTCGGCTTTATACCGATGAGAATGCCCGCCACGGCGATGAGGCGGTAATGGATTTGGTCGTCCGGCGCGCGAGGCGCGCCGGGCTGGCCGGCGCGACCGTCCTGCGTGGCCGGGCGGGTTTCGGTGCCCGAACGGCGCCGATCCATGAGCATCACGCGTTCGGTATCGCGGACAATCTGCCGGTGGTGATTGAAATGGTCGACCAAGAGGCTGCGCTCCGTGCGTTCGCCCATACGGTCGCCGATCTTCATCATATCGGCCTGATGACGCTCGAGCGCGTCGAAACGCTGATGCCGCTTCGGCGCGACTGACAGAAAGGGAAAGGACCATGGGCGGTCATCACCACCACGGACATGATCACGGCCATTCGCACGCCGGGCACGGCCATGCTCCGGCGAGTTTCGGCACGGCGTTCGCGGTCGGCATCGGCCTGAACGTCATATTCGTGGTGATCGAGGCCGCCTATGGCATTCTATCCAATTCACTGGCGCTTCTCGCAGACGCCGGTCACAATCTGAGCGACGTTTTCGGGCTCGTCATCGCCTGGGTGGCCGTGCTCGTCGCGAAGAAGGCGCCGACCTGGCGCTATACTTACGGCCTGCAGGGCAGCTCGATTCTCGCAGCGCTCGCCAATGGCGTGTTCCTGATGCTGGCAGCGGGCGCGATCGCCTGGCAGGCGGTGCTGCGCTTTTCCGATCCCGAGCCGGTCGCCGGTAATACGGTGATGATCGTCGCCGCGATCGGCATCGCGATCAACACCGGCACCGCGCTGATGTTCATGCGCGGCCGCAAGGGCGACATTAACATCCAGGGCGCGTTCCTGCACATGGCGGCCGATGCGGCCGTGTCGGCGGGCGTGGTGCTCGCCGGGCTCGCCATCCGCTATACCGGGTGGAATTGGCTCGACCCGGTCACCAGCCTCTTGATCGTCGCGGTTATCGTCTGGAGCACTTGGGGGCTGTTGCGGGAGGCATTCGCCATGTCGCTCAACGCCGTGCCGTCGGGGATCGATGCGAAGGCGGTGGAGGAGCATCTGGCGCAGATCGACTGCGTGACGGCGGTACACGACCTGCACATCTGGGCGATGAGCACCACCGACACCGCATTGACCGCACATCTGGTCGTGCCCGCCGAACACGACCGCGATGCGTTTCTCCACGACGTTGCCGCCGACCTGCACGAGCATTTCGGTATCGACCACACCACGCTCCAGATCGAGCGCGATCCCAAGGCGTGCGCGCTCGAGCCGGCGGACGTGGTGTAGCATCGTGCAGGCGCTCACCTACACGCTCATTCCCCTTGCCGCGCTTGCGATCGGCGCCCTGACGACGCTTCGCTTCAATGCCGGACCCCTGCTTCGCAGCGCCGTCCAGCATCTCGCAGCGGGCGTGGTATTCGCGGCGGCCGCGGGTGAGATTTTGCCCGACGTCAAACATGGCGGCTCGCTGCTCGCGGTCATCGTCGGCGCACTTACGGGTATCGCGGCGATGCTGCTGCTCAAGGCATATAGCAGCCGCACCGAGGGGGCGACCGGGCTCGCTGTGGCCACCGGCCTCGACCTCGCCATCGACGGATTGGTGCTCGGACTGGGCTTCGTCGTGGGGGCGCGGCAGGGCATGCTGCTCACCATCGCATTGACGCTGGAGGTGCTGTTCCTCGGCTTGACGCTGGTCGGGGCATTCGCCGAGACGCTTTCGCGTGGACGCGCGGTGTTGATGACCATGCTTGTCGGCCTGGCGCTTCCCATTGGCGCGCTGCTCGGCCAGCCGATTGCTGCGCTACCCGAAGCATTTCGCACCGGCTGCTATGCCTTCGGTCTGATGGCGCTTCTCTATCTCGTCACCGAGGAACTGCTGGTCGAGGCGCATGAAAAGCCCGAGACGCCGGTCGCGACGGGCATGTTTTTCCTCGGATTTCTTGCCATTCTGGTCATCGAGGAATTGATGCGCGGGTAAGGCTTTGCCAAAAAGGAGCATGGCCAGCTATCTCGCTTATGTCGGTGCGGCTTTCGCGGAAATCGCCGGCTGCTTCGCCTTCTGGGCGTGGCTTCGGCTCGACTGGTCTTCGCTCTGGGTTCTGCCCGGCATTGCGTCGCTCGCGCTTTTTGCATGGTTGTTGACACTCGTCGACACGGACAGGCCGGGCGCGCTTTTGCAGCCTATGGTGGTGTCTATATCATGGCGGCGATCGGCTGGATGTGGATTGTCGAGAAGACGCCCCCCGACCGCTGGGATATCCCGCCGCGGTGTGCCTCGCGGACTCGGCCGTCATCCTCTTCGCCCCGCGGTCGGCCTGAGCGGAATGACCGAAATGGCTTATAGGCGACCGGACGCCCTTCTTCGCTGATCGCGCAAAGCGGCTATCATCCGCAGGCCGCGCCACCAGCCCGTCGTCCACAACAGCCAAACGGTGGTCGAAGAAAGCGTGGCGGTCAAACCGAGCCGCTGTAACTGCGCGCGGAGCATCTCTGACATCGGCAGCAAGCACCCCAGTGCGCCGATGCTGGCGGCGAGCAGAACAATGATGAGGGGACGTCTCACGCCTCTTGCCGCGATGCCATCTTCACCCTTCGCTCCGGGACGGCGGACCTTCGGGCGCCAAAGCCTGCAGGATGTCGCATTCGCCGATTGCCCCGCCTGTGCAGGAATTCACCAACCCGCTCAGTTCGCGCCGCAGCGACGAAAGGTCGACGATCTTACGCTCGACTTCCGCAAGGTGCTGACGCGCGATGGCGTCGACGCGTTCGCAATCGGCGCGGGCGTTGCGTGTCAGCGCCATCAATTCGGTGATCTGCTCCAGCGAAAAGCCGAGATCGCGCCCGCGCTTGATAAAGCTCAGCCGAGCGAGCGCGGCCGCGTCATAGTCGCGGTAGTTGCCGGCGTTCCGCGCCGGCTTCTCGAGCAGCCCGCTCTTCTCATACCAGCGGATGGTTTCAACGCGAACGCCGGTGCGGCGCGCGAGTTCGCCAATGCGCATGTGCCGATCCCTTGACCCTGTAGCGACTTCAGGGAGCATATGGCGTTCATGTTTGATTTTTCCACTCCGCACGGAGACCGCGATGCCATGTTGTGATTGCTCGTCCGAGGAGGCGCCGGCCAATGATCCCCATTGGCGGCGCGCGCTGTGGATCGCGCTCGCGGTCAACGCGGCAATGTTTGCAGGCGAGATTGTCGTCGGCCTTGTTTCGGGATCTCAGGCGCTACGCGCCGACGCGCTCGATTTTCTCGGCGATTCGGCCAATTACGCGATCAGTCTGGGCGTCGCAGGTTCGGCACTTGCCTGGAGAGCGCGAGCGGCGGTCGCCAAGGGTGCAACGCTTGCGCTCCTGGGAATGTCTGTCCTGGTTTCGACAGCGATCGCGGCATGGCATGGATCGGTGCCGCACGCCGATATGATGGGCGTGGTCGGGATCATCGCCCTTGTCGCGAATGGTGGCGTGGCAGTCATGCTGTTCCGCTATCGCGACGGCGATGCCAACCGGCGATCGGTTTGGATTTGCTCGCGCAACGACGCCATCGGCAACATCGCGGTTGTGGCAGCCGCAGCCGGCGTGTTCGGGACCGGCACGGCATGGCCCGATCTCATCGTCGCCGCGATCATGGCAGCACTCGGCATATCGGGCGGATGGCAGATTCTGCGCCACGCGATGCGCGACCTGTCCGAGGCGCGATCGGCACGGGAATCCGTCTCGATCTGAAATCTGAAAGTAAGAATGCGTTGCAATAGCCTTGACCCTATAGCGGCTTCAGGGATTATTGCGCGCGCTATGAACTTCCGGGAATCGCATCCGACATCGCGTCTCGCCTACCGCAGCACAGCGACGCAACGGCTCTTGCTGGCGCTTCTGACGGCGATGATGCTGGTGATGGTTGGCGGCGCTGCCTCGGCGCAGACGGTAGACGCCGGAACTGCCGGTAAGGTGACAACGACCTGGAAGCTGCTCGACTATATGGCGGTCGACTATGACGGGGCGGTGCGCAACGGCAAGATCGTTAGCCGCGGCGAATATGCCGAAATGACCGAATTCGCGGCCACCATCGTGAGCACGATCGGCGATTTACCCAGCCGACCCGGCCGTAGCGCGCTTGTGCAGCAGGCGGGGGCCCTACAGCGTCAGGTCAAGGCGAAGGAAGGTGGCGACCGGATCGCCGCGACTGCCCATGCGCTGTCAAAGGCGCTTCTCGCCGCATACCCGGTCGCGATCGCGCCCGAGACGCCACCGGATGTCGCGCGTGGCGACCGGTTGTTCGCCGACAACTGCGCCGCCTGTCACGGCGCCAGCGGCAATGGCAAGGGACCCAACGCCGCTGCTCTGGATACGCCGCCGATCGCCTTTACCGATGCCGGCCGCGCTCGCAAACGAAGCCTTGCCGCGCTCGAGCAGGTGATCACACAAGGCATCGACGGAACGGCGATGCAGAGCTTTCGCGATTTGCCGCCCGGCGATCGCTGGGCGCTGGCGTTTCGGGCGGGTGAATTCGCTTTTTCCGAAGCCGATGTTCAGCGCGGCAAGGCGCTCTGGCGAAACGAGGCTGCCATCCGATCGCGCATTCCCGACCTGAAAGCGCTGGTTACGACGACGCCCGCCGCGCTGGGCGAGGCGATCGGCCAGCAAAAAGCCGACGTCGTGATGGCCTATCTGCGCATGCACCCGGAGGCGGTGGCGCGCGCCTCGACAGGGGGAGCCGGCGACTCCATCGCGGTCACTCGGACGAAGCTCGATGCGAGTTTGGCAGCATATCGCGCCGGTGACGCGAAAAAGGCGAAGGCGCTGGCGCTTTCCGCGTATCTTGACGGGTTCGAACCCATCGAGCCGCTTTTGAGCGCCAAGGACGCCGGCCTGATGGCGAATATCGAGACCCGCATGGGGGCGTTCCGCGCCGGCATCGGCGACGGAATCTCGTCCGGCGAGCTGGCGTCACGGGCCGCGGCGATCGAAACGCTGCTCGACGATGCGTCGGCTGCACTGTCCCCGCAAGCGTCAAGCGCCGTTTCGACCTTTCTCGGAGCGTTCACCATTCTCCTGCGCGAAGGCCTGGAAGCTCTGCTCATCGTTGTCGCCATGCTTGCCTTTCTTCGCAAGGCGGAGCGGGTCGATGCCCTTCGTTATGTGCATGGCGGCTGGATATCCGCTCTCGCCGCCGGCGGCGCGACCTGGGCGGTGGCCACCTACGCGATCGGCATCAGCGGCGCGAGCCGCGAGCTGACCGAAGGGCTGGGCTCGCTCCTGGCTGCGGTGGTTCTGCTGTCCGTCGGGATCTGGATGCACGGCAAGAGCCACGCCGACCAGTGGCAGCGCTATATCCGCAAAAAACTTTCAGGTGCGCTCAATCGCCAATCCGGCTGGTTTCTGTTCGCGCTGGCTTTTGTCGTTGTCTACCGCGAGGTGTTCGAGACGATCCTCTTCTATGCGGCTCTTTGGGCGCAGGGTAACGGCGCGGTGATGCTGCTCGGCGCGGGCGCCGCCATCGGCGTGCTTGCGCTGATCGCTTGGGCGATGCTGCGCTACAGTCGCTCGCTGCCGATCGGCACCTTCTTCCGCTACAGCGCATGGCTGATGGCGATCCTTACGGTGGTGCTGGCCGGCAAGGGTGTCGCCGCGCTTCAGGAGGCCGGTTGGATTGATATCGCGCCGCTCGCCGAAATGCCGCGAATCTCAATGCTCGGAGTGTTTCCAACGTGGCAATCGGTGCTGGCGCAGATTGTCGCGCTGGTCGCGATCGTGATTGGATTCGTCCTGAACGACCGGCAAAAGCGGCCGCAAACCGCCGCGTAAATGGTGGCTGCCACGTGCGAACCGCGCGACCACAAGTTCAGGGTATCGCAGCGCGGTCTGGCTATTCCGCCATCGGCGCCTGCCAGATTCCTTTGGCGGCGTCGGCATTTATGACGCCGATGATGAGATCGGGATAGACAGACCGCCACACGATGGTGACCAAGCCCGCGACGATGATTGGAATATTGGCGAAGACGTCGGTACCGGCAACCGCAATAGCAAGATCGGTCTCGGCCATTTGAGTTCAGCGACCAGAGACCTTTGCGCATCGCGTGTCCGCCCAACGCGAAAGTCTACGCGATGCCCAGCGCCGTCTGGGCAATGTCCAACCGATACGGACCGATTCCGACAAAGTCCTCGACGTCCGGCGGACGACGTAGTGGGGCCGCAAGCGGGCTTCTACGGCGCGCGTCGTGGCGGTTACTACCTCAGAGCCCGCAGTCAGAATAGCGGATGAATTGCCATGCGCGAGCGCAATCGCTTCGCGAGGATGCAGGTGCGGAATGGCTTGCGTTAGTCCGTGCTATTAGGCGCGCAGGCGAGCAACAAAGTCATCAATACTTGACTTTAGGATCAAGCTGCGACGGCCGATATGAACCAGTTCCAGCTCACCCGAGCCAATCAGCTCGTATAGTTTTGTTTTGCCGATACCCAGCATCTGTGCCGCTCGATCGGCGCGGACGCAAATGGGCGTATCGAGCCGGTCTCGGTCAGGCACGCAGCTTGAATCAATTGATCCACTCATGATTTTGCCCGCCGCGCTTTTGCGAAGCCTCGATCGCTCTCGAGAAAACTGGTGAGCATATAGGGAACGAGGTTACCGACCGGCTCGGCCCGGCCATAGACTGCCTCGTAGACGGCGGCGTATTCGGTTAGCGCCTGATGTAGATCCGGGGCCAGGTTGATGGTCATCTTGACCGGCTTTCGCTCAGGCAATTTTGCAAGTTTCAGGTCGGGCATCTCAATTCTCCTTGGATCGTGGTGGCAGGATCAGATCGTGATGCACGACCAGTCGAACGGGTGTTCCCGGACGGATCGTGATGGTCGGTTGAATGCGAAGATCGCGCGAAATGAGTTGATCGCCGGCGCGCGATGCGTTTTGCTGCGTCGACTCACGTATTGCCTGGACGAGGTCACTTTCGCCCGTAAATGTCAGATTGGAACCGATACCCAGGAGTGTCGATACGGCAGCGCCCTTGAGCAGCGTCCAGGTGTGGAAATCGACTTTGTCGGCAAGGCCGGCATAGCCTGCGGGATCGGTTGCCGGCACATTATCCATGCGAAGCGACCGTCCATCGGGAAAGATGATGCGTTGCCAGACGATCAATGCGCGCCGCTGACCAAAGGCGACAACACTGTCATAGCTGCCGATGAGGCGCGCGCCTTGTGGGATTAGAAGAATGCGTCCCGTCGGGCTGTCGTAGACGCGCTCGGTGACCTGGGCGATCACAACCCCGGGAAGATCGGATCGCAATCCGGTGATGAGGCTGGCTGGAATGACGCTTCCGGCCGATAATATGTAGGGCGATGCCGCTGGCTCGATCTCATGCGGGTTCACGTCACCCTTGGTGTCGAGTGAGGCCATGAATTCGACCTTGTGCGGCGACGCATTCGGAAAGCGCCCGGCACTCGAGCCTGTGGGAATTTGTGGGGATGGCGTGGACATATCGGACGCCGTCGCCGGCTTGGGTGATTGATCGTGTCCTTCGTTTGCGGATCGAATCATCAAGGCAGACCTTCGCGCGCTATCAATCTCGGCCAAGACCCGCTCGTGCTTGGAATTCCGCGTATCGGCCGGTCCGCTTTGCCCGTTCGCAGGAAGCATATTCTGAGCACGCTGATGATCGAGAATGGGCTGACCGAGGTCTCCCGGAAGCGGCGGCCCGAGTTTGGGCGCGTCAGCGTAGCTGGTCGGCAGGTTGCCGAAGCTTCCGGCGGGAAGCCTGGCGGGCTCGCTGCCATCGCTCGGCGTTGAGATAAGATGCAATGCCTGGGGCTTGAGCGAGTACCAGGCCGCTGCGACGACGCCGACGATGGCGGTGGCTGCGATCAGGATGACGATGCTGCGCCGAAAACGGATCGCGCGGCTAGGCTGTGCTCGCAGAACGAGCGTTTCGGGATTCTCCTTCGTCTGGGCGGATGTCTTCGGCCCCTGAGTTGACTCAGATTGAACATGTGCGGCGGGTTCGGTCATAATCCGCTCCGCGCCACTGGGGCGGTTCGCGCAATTTGAACGGTCTTTTGATGTTTCGTGCCGAGCCGCAGCTCGGCGATATCAAACAGCCGATCGACGATGTAAAACCGCCCTTTGACGCGATAATTGACAAGGCTGATGGTCTTGTCGCCGTCAACGAGAAACAGCGGTGGCGCTTCGCCGACGCCGATCGATGCCGGAAATTCGATGAAGGTCTGCCGTCCATCGTCAAAGGCACGTACTGGACGCCACGCCGGATGATCGCCGCTGATGCGATACCCGAAATGAAGCTGTTCGACATCGAGACCGGTTGCGACTGGCGCCGCCGCTTCGGCGGTCTCGCGAGCGCGCTTGACGGCCAGCAGCGCGTCTTGCGGGTAGCGCCAGGAGAGCGCGGACATCGCCGCGCCATCGCTGCTGGTAAGCGCAAGATGATAGGTCCGCCGATCGGTCGTGATAACCAAATTGGTCGATAATTTCGGGGCGATTGGCTTTACGAGAACATGAACGCGCCGATCAGGTCCCGCGCCGCTGCTTGTGTCGCCGATCACCCATCTGACCGTGTCCCCGCTCGCGACCGCGACAAGCGCCTCGCCCGCCTGCAGGGCGATGTCGGTGACATGCTCGGGGGCGGCATAGAGCCGATACACGGCGTCATCACTATAGGCGTAAACCGCGCCCGCATTGACGAAGTCGCCACTGACCGGTTCGACCGTCGCCGCCGTTGTCGCTATTCGAACCGCGTCGGGCGGACTCGCTTCGGTCTGGTGCCGGCCAAGGGCCTGGATTGGCGCCGCCGATACAGGGACGGCAAGCGTTGGAGCGAGGAGGATCGGCAAAATTGTCGTATAGCGATACGCGGTCATGGCTGGATCTCCGGAGAAGAAGAGGGAAGGACAGTGTCGCCGCCATTCACGGTGGCTGCGGCAGGCGCGGTGACAGCGGGATCGAGCTCGCGACTCCAGTCGATGCTATCGATGTAAATGCCGAGCGGGTTGCGACGCAGTATCTCGGCAGAAGCGGGAGCGTGGTGGACCACGCTCACGATGCCGGTCCAATGCGAGACGCCGACTTGCGTACCCCGCTCAAACGCGGTCTGTGTCCATTTGATCTGGAATGACTGGTCCGATGCGCGCACCACGCTGGTCACCTGAACCGAGATCGTCCGCTCGCCAATCGACGCGAACGGATCGCTGGCACGCGCATAGGAATCGAGATAGCGCGCGCCGCGTTTGGTGACGAACGCATAGGCCGAAAGCCAGTTCTGACGCATGAGCACGGGATCGAGCGAGACCGAGCGTATCTGTTCGATGAACCGCGAAAGGTGCCAGGCGATTTCGGGATCGTCCGGACGATAGTCGCGGTTGGCTGGACTGACCGATCGCGCTTCGCCGAGATGATCGACTTCCACGACATAGGGAACGATGTGGCTTTGAAGCGACTGCCAGACGAGCGCGCTCGACATGCCGGCCGTCAGCAGCAAGCCGCCGAACGCCATGATCCGCCAGTTTCTTGCCTGAAGACGGGCCGAGCCGATCCGCTCATCCCAAATTTGGCCAGCACGTTGATAGGGCGTTGCGGGCTCGGGTGTATGTCCGTAGCGCTGGACACTGCGTTTAAAGCGCATCGTTCAATCCTCCTTTTCCTTGATGTCCGGGGTGGCGCCGCTGCCGCCGCGGTCGCCTTCACGCAGCGTCTGGAGCGCGACATGGCGGTGATGACGGGCGTTCTGCTGGCGGCGAAGGTCGCGTGCCCAGCCGGGCGCGCCGCCAGTCGCGCCACTTGTCGTTGGCTGGCCTGACCCACCAGCGTTGAGGGCTGACCAGGCAGCGGCGCGACCCGACTCGGAGGCTTGCCGGAGTCCGAAGGCTTGGCCGGCACGCTGCCGCGCCGCGCCCCCGGCGGCACGGGCGACGCCACCCATGCCCGAAGCGATGCTCGATGAACCTGAACCTTCCTGACCGAGCGTATAAGCCGTCGAAGCGGCCGAACCCATTGCCGTCCCGGCCCGAACCGCGCCGACCGCCGCACCACCTGCAAGCCGTGCCGCGCCGATGGCGGCACCACCGCCAAGCGCTACCACGCCGGCGGCGCCAATTGTCGAACCGAGGGCCGCGCCAGCGCCAAGTTGCGGCGCTCCCGCGACGAGGCCCGAAGCGATGCCGGGGCCGAAGATGCCGAGACCGAAGAGCGACAAGCTGGCGAGCACGAGGCTCATCGCTTGACCGATATCGGGTTCCTGGCCCTGAAGCGCGCCGGTGAACTCGCTGAAAAAGTTCGAGCCGATGCCGACGATCACGGCGAGCACCATCACCTTGATCCCCGACGAGACGACATTTCCCAGCACACGCTCGGCGAGGAAACTGGTCCGCCCCCAAAGTGCGAATGGCACGAGGATGAAACCGGCGAGACTCGTCAGTTTGAACTCGATGATGGTGACGAACATCTGCACCGAGAGGATGAAGAAGGCGATGATGACGATGATCCAGGCGAACAGCAGCACCGCGATCGTCAGAAAATTGTCGAAAAAGCTGGTGAAGCCCATCAACTTTGCGGCCTGGTCGAGCAACGGCCACGCCGCTGAAAAGCCGGTTGCCGCGAGGCGCCCCGGTTTGAGCAGGTCGTCAGCGGAGAGCGTCCCGCCACCGGCCGTCAGCCCCGCTTGCGCGAACGACCTGAAAATGATGTCGGCCAGCGTCGCGAAACGGTTCAGGATGAAGGCGAAAGCGCCGATATAGAGGATCTTGCGCAGGAACCGGCCGATGACGTCCTGCTCGCCGCCCATCGCCCAGAACAATCCTGCAAGCGTGATGTCGATCGCGATCAGCGTCGTGGTCAGAAAGCCGATGTCCGGACCCAGCAGGCCGAATCCGCTGTCGATGTAGCGGATAAAGGCATTCATGAAGCGGTCGAGGACGTTCAGGTCGTTCACGGATGATGATCCTGGTGGCCGTGGAGAAGAGAAGGTCGCGGGGCGCGCGGGGGAGCGTACGCGCCCCGCGACGGTGACGGACGGAGGGCGAATCCGCCGTCACCTCTCGGACTCAAGCCTATTGGGGCGTGTAGGCCGAGCCGGAGCCGAGAAAGCGTTTCGTGGTCGCGCGGGCGTCGCTTTCGGCTTGCGCGCGTCGCGCCGCCTCGACCGCTTGAGCGCGATATTGTGCCGCCATCATATTCTGGAGCTGAAGCTGTTGCTTGGCGGTGAGCGCAAGCAGCTGATTGGTCGCCTGTTGAACCTGAAGCGCGCCTTCGGCGCCTTGGCTACGCGCGATAAGCGTGCGCAGGGTCGCGGCGTCCGAGGCGACGTTTTCGACGACCTGCGCCTGAACCGTCATCGTCTCGTGATAGGCGTCCATCGCGGTGCCGAGCCGGGTGCGCGCCGCGATCACACGCTCATCGCTCGACAGCGCCTGATCAAAGTCTCTTGGAAAGAGCCGACGAAATTGCCGGTCGAGGCCATCAACCCGAAATCCAACGCCCTTTGCCTCGCCCATCAATTGGTCGATTTGCTGGAGCGTCCGGTTGAGCGTCTCTACCTCGGGAAAATCAACGCGGCGAAGATTCTTCGCCTGATTGAGGAGCATCGACGCTTCATTTTGCAGCGACTGGATCTGGTTGTTGATTTGCTGGAGGGTGCGTGCCGCCGTAAGCAAATTTTGACTGTAGTTGCTCGGATCGAACACGGTAAATTGCGCCGCGGCGGGCGTCGCGGGGAGAGTGAGCGCGACGCCGAACGACACCAAAGTGCCGAGCGTGAGGGCAGACGAAACGAAATATTTGCGGGCGTCGAAGGACATTGTCTTACTCCTGTGCTGATGAGGTGTCGGGAAATTCCGCGAGCAGATCTGCCGCCCAGGACAGACCGGAGGCGGTGAGGAAGCGGGCGGCCAAGCCGTCCTGCCCGCCATTGGCGATGAGCGCGTCGATCTGCGCCTGCGTCGCGGGATCGGCCGCGCCACACAGCGCGAGCGCGATGGGGCCGAGACCGAGTTCGAACAGGCGGTTGCCGCGCGCTGATTGCAGATAATAATGCCGCTTGGGCGTCGATCGGCTGATCAGTTCGACCTGGCGCTCGTTGAGGCCAAAACGTTCATAGGTAGCGCGGCTTTGTGGCTCGATCGCACGATCATTCGGCAGGAAGATGCGCTGCGGACAGCTTTCGATAATGGCCGGTGCGATCGCGCTGTGGGTAATGTCGGCGAGACTCTGCGTCGCGAACAGAACCGAGACGTTTTTCTTTCTGAGCGTCTTGAGCCATTCACGAATTCGCGCGGCGAACAGGGGATCGTCGAGCAGACTCCAGGCTTCGTCGAGCAGCAACAGGGTCGGGCGACCATCGAAGCGCTTTTCGATGCGGTGGAACAGATAGGTGAGGACGGGCGCGACGACGCCTTTGCGCAGCATAAGCGCCTCGGTCTCGAAGCATTGCACATCGGCAAAGGCGAGCCGCTCGTCGTCGGCGTCGAGCAGCCCGCCATAAGCCCCATCGAGCGTATAGGGCGCAAGCGCGGTCCTGAGCGCGTTCGACTGGAGCAACAGACTAAGCCCGGTAAGGGTGCGTTCTTCGCGTGGCGCGCTCGCAAGGTTGCCGAGCGCCGACCAGATCAGCTCCTTGATATCGGGGGTAAGATTGACCTGTTCGTGCGTCACCAGGGCCGCGACCCACTCCGCCGCCCAGCTGCGTTCATCGACGTCATCGATATCGCGCAGCGGCTGGAAGCTGAGCCCTCCGCCATCGCCATGCTCCGGCCGAGGACCAAGGGAATGGTGACTCCCTCCCATCGCCAGCACCGCGGCGCGCGCCGAAAACCCCATGTCGAAGACAATGATCCGGGCATTGGCGTAGCGACGGAATTGCAGCGCGATCATTGCGAGCAGTACGGATTTGCCCGCGCCGGTCGGACCGACGACGAGCATATGGCCGACATCGCCGACATGGGTCGAAAGCCGAAACGGCGTCGTGCCGCTGGTTTGGGCGTACAGTAGCGGCGCACCGTCAAGATGATCGTTCTTCACCGGGCCGGCCCAAACGGACGAGAGCGGCATCAGGTGAGCGAGATTGAGCGTGTGGATCAGCGGCTGACGTACATTGGCGTAACTTTGCCCAGGCAGTGATGAAAGCCATGCCTCGACCGCGTTCACGCCCTCGCGCATGCTGGTAAAGCCCAGCCCGTTGACGATCCGCTCGACGGCGCGGAGCTTGTCTTCGACCCGGACGCGGTCCGTGTCGGTAACCGTGATCGTGGTGGTCAGATACCCGAACGCGACATGGTCGCCGCCAAGCGATTGGAGTGCCAGGTCGGCGTCAGCCACCTTGTTGTCGGCGTCGCTGTCGAGCAATTGCGCCGGCTGACTGTAGAGCACTTCACGCAGGAGCGCGGTGATCGACTTGCGCTTGTTGAACCACTGGCGACGAAGGCGGGTGAGGACCTTGGTCGCATCGGCCTTGTCGAGCGCGATGAAGCGCGTCATCCAACGATAGGAGAAATCGGTGGCATTGAGCGCGTCGAGAAGGCCGGGCCGGCTGGTATTTGGGAAGCCGAGGATCGTCAGGGTGCGCAGATGCGCGGTCCCGAGCATCGGCTCGAGACCCCCGGTCAGCGGAGTATCGGCGAGGATCGCATCGAGGTAAACCGGCGTGTCTGGCGCGCGCACGACGTGCGGGCGCGTCGATATGGTCGCATGGAGATAGGTCAGGGTCTCGGTGTCATCGAGCGGATGAACATCGGGCATGAAGCCCGTGAGCAGATCGAGCGCACGATCGGTTTTCGCTGCAAAGCTTGCAAGGCTGGCGTGCCAGTCGCGGCCCTCCTGCCGACTATCGCGCTCCACCAGCGCGCGTCCGGCGGCATCGCTGCTGTCGGCGGGCGGCATCCAGACCAGGGTTCCAAAATACCGGCTCTCGAAGTGCCGACCCTCGGCTTCGAAGGCGGCGCGACGTTCGGCATCGACGAGCCAGGAGACAGGATCGGGGAAGCGGCTGACCGGATAATCTAGTGCTTCACGGCGGACTGCTTCGAAGAACAGCGCCCAGCCCGTCCCGAACCGCTTGAGCACGTTATTGGCGCGCGCGGATGCGGACACAAGTTCAGCCTCGGTCGCGCTTTCGAGATCGGGACCGCGAAACGCAAAGCTTCGCTGAAAGCTGCCGTCCTTGTTGAGGACGATGCCCGGCGCGACCAACGCTGCCCATGGCAAGTGGTCGGACAGCCGGTCAGCGCGCTGGCGATATTCATGGAGCGCTAACATGCCAGATAGCCCTTCTGGCGCAGATGGCGGATCAGCACGGGCGCGAAGTCGGGATCGTGGCGCGCAGCGAACACCGCAAGGCTGTGCCCGACGGCCCATAGTGCGAGGCCGGCGATCCATTGCTGGAGGCCAAGACCGACAGCGGCGGCCAGCGTTCCGTTGACGATCGCAAGCCCGCGCGGCGCACCGCCGAGCAGGATCGGCGAGCCGAGACTGCCATGGATGGGCACTTCGAAACCCTCGATATGGTGGGACGAAATCGAGGTCATGCGACCAGCGCCCCGCCGCCAAAGCTGAAGAAGGAAAGAAAGAAGCTCGACGCGGCAAAGGCGATCGACAGGCCGAAGATGATTTGGATGAGACGGCGAAATCCACCCGCCGTCTCGCCGAACGCAAGCGTCAATCCGGTGACGATGATGATGATCACCGCGACAATCTTCGCGACCGGCCCCTGCACCGATTCCAGCACCTGCTGAAGCGGCTGTTCCCAAGGCATGCCCGAACCGCTCGCCCAGGCGGTGGTCGAGGTCGTGGCTGAGAGAAACGCGGCGGCGATAAAGCAAGCCGCGCGGCGACGAAGGCGCATTGGGTACATGGTCAGTCTCCTTGACTGTCGGGGGGTGTGAGGGGGGTGATGTCGAGCACGGCGTAGCCGCCGTCCGGATCGAGACCGGCGACGCGCGCGAGCGTCTCGACCCGGCGCGCGGTTCCCCGGCCGGAAATGAACACGATCAGATCGATCGCATCAGCGATCAGTCGCTGGGGCACGGTGACCACGGCTTCCTGGACGAGCTGCTCGAGCCGGAAAAGCGCTGCACCGGCGCCGTTCGCATGAACCGTCGCGATGCCGCCGGGATGGCCGGTATTCCAAGCCTTGAGCATATCGAGCGCTTCGGGGCCCCGCACTTCGCCGACGATGATGCGGTCGGGCCGCAGCCTCAGTGTCGAGCGGACAAGATCGGCCATCGACACCGCACCAGCGCGAGTCCTGAGCGCGACGGTATCGGCCGCGGGCGATTGGAGCTCGCGCGTATCCTCGATCAGGATCACGCGCTCGTCGAGATGGGCCATTTCGGCAAGCAGCGCATTGGCGAGCGTGGTCTTGCCCGAACTGGTGCCGCCCGCGACAAGGATATTACGCCGATCGACGACAGCCAGGCTCAGCAACCGCGCGACTTCGGCCGACATGATCCCATCGGTCACATAGTCCATCAGCGTATAGAGCCGGGTCGCGGGCTTACGGATCGAAAAGCAGGGCGCGAGACTGACCGGCGGCAACACGCCTTCGAACCGCTCGCCGGCGCCGTCACCGAGCGGCGGAAGTTCCGCCGATACGATCGGTGCCGTAGCATTCACCTCGGTACGAGCATGGCTGGCGACCAATCGGACGATTCGTTCGATTTGAGCGGGATCGTAGCGCACGCCGGTACCGATGCGGCCTTCGCCAAGCCGATCGAGGCGCAGCTCTCCATCGGGGTTGACCATGACTTCGAGGACAAGCGGATCGGTGAGGGCGGCGGTGATTGTCGGCCCCATCGCGGTGCGCAGCATGGTTCGGCGGCGGCCATCGCTACCGGCATCGAAGGTGTCGCCGCTCACGAGATTTTTCCGGTATCGGATGTTTCACCGAGCGTACGATGCTCCGAGGCGATTTGGCGCGCCACCTGGGACACGAACTTGTCGAACCGTGCCTGGCCGACCGCGATCGCGGCGGCGTCCCCTTCGGGAAGCGGCGCGGTCACCATCAGCTGGTAGCGGATGAACAGCGACAGGCTTTCGAGCAGCACTTCGATGTCGCGGCGGGTATGGCCGATCTCGCGACCGAGTCGGTCGAGCCGGCGCTTCAGAAGATCGTCAATCTCCTTTGCGCCGCGCCGTTCAAGCCAATCACGAATCGCGTCATTGACGAGCCGTGACTTGTTGCCGGCCTCGCCCGCGGCGAGCGCCTGGAGCGCCTCGGCGAGTTCTCGATCGATATAGAGGTTCTGGCGTATTTTCATCGCTCAGATCCCCGGCACCAGATCGTGGTCGCTTGACTGATTGAGCCCGTAGCCCCGCGCGACCGCGCTCAGGCTGCGCGCCTGATCCATGGCGCGCTTGTCCTGCGCGGGATCGTCGTCCTCAGCGGCCACAAGGGTCGGCTCTTGCGGTTCTGTCGCGCGAGGCGCGTGTTCGGGCAGCCCAGGCTGACGCTGCTGCTCGCGTCCGCCATCTCGAGTGCAGGCCTCGTCTTCGGCATCCGGTCGATCGCGATCGTCGAGGCGGACTGCGTCTGCCCAAACATTCGGGCGGTCAGCCGGACGGTCACCATAGCGGCCCTTGGCCAGGACGGGTGGTGCGGTGACGCGCGCGGCAAAATTGCCGTCGGCGAAATAGCGCAGCTTGGTCGCCCGAATCGGCGCGAGACCGGCGACGAGCACAAGCTGCTCGTCGGACGGGAGCTGCATGATTTCGCCGGGGGTCAGAAGCTGGCGCGCGGTTTCCTGGCGGCTGACCATGACATGCGCGAGCCACGGCGCGAGGCGGTGACCAGCATAATTACGCATCGCGCGCTGCTCGGTCGCCGTGCCGAGCGCATCCGAAATGCGTTTTGCCGTGCGCTCGTCATTGGTCGCAAACGCCACCCGGACATGACAATTGTCGAGGATCGAATTGTGCTCGCCATAGGCTTTTTCAATCTGATTGAGGCTCTGCGCGATCAGGAACGCGCGGATGCCGTAACCGGCCATGAAGGCGAGACTGGTCTCGAAGAAGTCGAGCCGACCGAGTGCTGGAAACTCATCCAACATCATCAGTAGCTTGTGTCGATGTTCGGCGACGGTCGGTTGATCGAGGCGTTCGGTTAGCCGCCTGCCGATCTGATTGAGCACCAGGCGCACCAGCGGCTTGGTGCGGCTGATGTCCGAGGGCGGGATGACGAGGTAGAGCGAAAGCGGCTGCTTGCCCTCGACGAGATCGGCGATCCGCCAATCGCAACGCGAGGTCACCGCGGCCACGGTCGGATCGCGGTACAGGCCGAGAAACGACATGGCGGTCGAGAGCACGCCCGAACGTTCATTTTCGCTCTTGTTGAGAAGTTCGCGCGCGGCCGAGGCGACGACCGGATGCGGGCAGGGGGTCTTTTCGGTGCCGAGATGATTGGTTGCCATCATCTGTCGAAGCGTCGCGACGAAGCTACGTTTAGGGTCGGATAGAAAGGTTGCGACGCGGGCGAGCGTCTTTTCTTCCTCGGCATAGAGAATGTGGAGGATGGCGCCGACGAGCAGCGCGTGGCTGGTCTTCTCCCAATGACTGCGGCGTTCGAGCGCGCCTTCGGGGTCGACGAGGATGTCGGCGATGTTCTGGACGTCGCGCACTTCTTGGGCGCCGCGACGCACTTCGAGCAGCGGATTATAATGCGCCGAGCGGCGATCGGTCGGGTTGAACAACAGGCAATGCGAAAAGCGCGACCGCCAACCCGCCGTCAGCTGCCAGTTTTCGCCCTTGATATCGTGAATGACCGCCGAACCGGTCCAGGACAGCAAGGTGGGCACGACAAGGCCGACGCCCTTGCCCGAACGGGTCGGGGCGAAGGCCATGACATGTTCGGGACCGTCATGACGCAGATAGCGGTCGTCGAGACGGCCAAGCATGACGCCTTGATCGCGTAGCAGGCCCGCCCGTTTGATTTCGCGCGTTGTCGCCCAACGTGCCGAGCCATAAGTGGTGACATTGCGAGACTGGCGTGCGCGCCACAACGACCCGAAAATGGCGGCACCGCAGCCGGCAAAGCCGCTGGCACCCGCGAACATGCCGGCGCGATCGAAAATCCGCGGGGCATAGGCATTGAAATGATACCACCACGGAAATAGCGCCCAGGGACGGTAGATCGGCGTGCCAGCGAAGCGAAACCACGCGCCGCCCAATTCCGGTTGATAGGCGAGCGCCGCTGCGACCCACTGGGTCGAAGCCCAGAGACCGAGGAGGACGATCCCGAAAACGACGAGAATCTGACCGAGAAGAAGTTTGGTGGGCGTCACGTCGAAGCTCCCATACGGAACGACGACGGTCGAACCGGATGGCCTCAGACTCGATCAGAGACGATGGAAACGGAACGGTGCCGAATGGCCTTGAAGAGCTCGCTATGGCTCGTTGCGCTGATTGGAACGGCCACCGTCAGAGGCGTTAGAGGCCCGCGGCGGTTCGAAGTTCGTCTATTCGTTGCTGTGAGACGCCAGCGACTAAATTGCGCAAATCGCGGACCGAGCGCGTCAACATTTCGAGGTCCTCGGTGCCGATGGTGAAATTCGCCGAATAACGCGCTTCGACATAAGCGCGCTTGAGGAGTTCGAACCGGCGCCGCTCGAGACGGGTCGCACGGGGCCAGGCAGCGACGAGCCGGGGTTCGCTATCTTCGGCCAGCGACCGCAGGAACTTGATGTTATGCGACCGGGGGAAATAGAGCGTGCGGACGAGCAGGAAGCAGATGAAAGCGCGCTCGGTCGCTTGGTGAAGCGAGAATGCGGCATCCTTGCGCCACCCCAGGTCGTCGCTCCCTTTTGCCAGTTGGTCATTTGCAGTCGATAGCGCCCGATCAATGCTGGGTAGCCACTCGTTGAAGTAGGAAGCCGCCATTTCGTACGCATCTGCAGGCGTAAGTGGTTTGGGTGTCGCGAGCGTGCTGCCGGGCAGCTCGTAGAGCACGATGCCGTCGCGCGCGATATCGACCCAGAAATACTCGCCGCGACTGAGTGCCTGGTTCACTTCGTTGAGGGTATGGACGATGATATTGACCGGACGGTCGATTGCGGAATCGCGCTGGATCAGATCCTCGGCGATATACCAATAGTCCGCGATGTCGGTCAGATCGGGATGGCTGACGATCACGAGCAGATCGAAGTCCGACTGATAGCCCCTGTCCGGATCGTCAACCCAGTCGCTGCGCGCATAGCTGCCGAACAGGATGATCTTGAGAATCTTCCCGTTCTTTTTCCAGGGCTGGGTCGCGCGCGCGATCGCGGTCGCGAACTCGGCCATCAAATGCCGCGTGACGCGTTCCAGCTCGCCTTGCTGTGTCGGCGGCAAATGGTCGAGATTAGTGCGCATCGCGGACATCTTCGCGCGCGACGGCGATTTCTACAAGGAAAGCGGATGAGTCATTCATATCACGAGGTGTCCGCGATGGCGGTCGATCGCTGCTATGACCTTGCTCGATAGTGGCAGATGGTCCCTTTCCGACGCCCACGCCGCGTCGAACCGTTCGACCGTGTCTTTTGCGGCCCGGATGACGGGGCGAGTGGCGAGACGCGCCTTGTCGGCCATCGCGCCGAGTTCGTCATAGGTGTAGGATCCCCACGCCTTGGACCGGCGAAACTTGAGCGCCGCTTCCTCGTCGCCCAGATAGGGAACGGTCGATAAGAGGTCATAAGCCGGCGACAGGATCGGCGCTCGCCGGTCGGGATATACCAGCGACCAATTCTTCAGATGCATGTCGCCATTGCCGATGAGCACGCTAAATGTGAGACGGCGCACGAACTGCTCAATGCTCGCTTCGTCGGTCTCGATCGCCAGCACCGACAGGATATTTCGGTAGCTGGCATTTTCATATTTATCGTCGGGGTAGACGCCAAAGACCTGCGCGAAATCCTCGATATGGACGGGACCGTGCGGGGTCCGGTCGAAGCGCCGGATGGCATAGGCATTGTCGCCGAACTCGCCGATCCCTTCGGGCAGCCCCTCGATTTTTGCGACGGGTACGAGATCGATATCCGGCACCTCGATGCCGACGTGCCGGGCCAGGCTCATCGACGCGAACTCATTCTCGGGAACGTCGGAAAAGCGCGTGGAGGGTAGTTTGACGATCCAGTCACCGCCATTGCCATGCGCCGGAATCGTCAGGCCACCATTCTTGCCGCGATTTTTCAATGCCGAGAATTTGAGCTGCACCCCCGCCAGCGAGAAGCGAAATATGGGCGGCGCGGCGACATGGCTTTCGTTGTCAGCGAATTCGCCTCCGCCGGCTGCTGTGGTCTGCTGGACGGGCACTGCGCGAATGGCGCCGGGAAGATCGGTGCCGAGCTCGGCGAGCAACTGGAATTCGCGGCTTGCCTTCACGCCAGCCCGCTTAGCGAGATAGTCGCGCAACGTACCTTCGGGCAGCAGGTTGGAAAAGAACGGCGCGACGCGCGTCCGATAGGCACGGGTATCGGTGATCAGCGCGCCATATTCGTCTCGAACGGAGAGGCTTAGCGTTTCGCGCGCCTCGTCCGCGACATAGCCTTCGTCGAACGTGAAGATACTGTGATCACCGTCGAGCAGCGTGATCGTTCCGATCCTGCGATCGTAAAGGAAGATGTCGAGGGCACGGGCGTCAGTCATCGTCCTCCTCCAGCCTGTGGGCGGGACGCTGGCGCGGCGACGGGAGAACAGGCGCGTGAACGCGGTGGTTTCGCAACGCGCGCAGACTTGCGGTCGCCTGATCGAGCGCCTTCATGATGTCCGCTCTGCTGTCATTTGAATGCAGCAGCCGCGCGAGCTTACGCGAGGGTTCTACAGCCTCCTGCAATGCCTTCAGTGCCGGGGTATCGAAATGCAGCTGCCGAAGCTCGTCGATCGCCTGTCCATAACGCGACAGTTTGTCGGTCGCAGGAAAGGCGCTTTCGAGGTCCGCCAAGAGCTGCGCTTGTTCATCCAAGATCGTCCTGGCCCGACTGGCACTTGGATCGGCGTTGCGTCCGGTCGCTGCCTGGATCGTCCCCTCAAGCGCGGCGACCGCGGCGCGCGGGACGAGGGTGAGTTCGAGATCAAGCGCACGCGCAAGTTCGGCGAGACTCGAGAATTGAAGGTCCACCGCGCCCTGTTCGATCTTCGAAATGTGACTCTGGGGAAGTCCTACGCGTTCGCCAAGTGCACGCTGGGACAGGCTCTTTTCCCGCCTCGCGTGCCTCAGCCGATGGCCGAATGTAACCAGCAATTCAGTTTTAAGCTGCTCTGACATATGTTTTTATCAATCCATATGCTTGAATATATAACCCGCCCCCTGAGTGGCAAGCCTATATAGCATAATCTTGCTGCATTATATATTATTGCATATGATCGATAATCATCCTGAATGGTCACCGCAATCGCGGCTTAAGCGCTAGAGGTTTGTTTCGATTGGATATCTATATTCCTGTGTCTGACTGGACATCGGGAACGATCGGAAACCAATTAATCCTTCGTGACACGCGTTTTGCGGTCAGCGGACCTTCGGGCACTTTTCTTGGTGCATCGATCGACCCTCTGCATAGGTCATCGATAATTTTATCCGTCTTTGAGCAACGCATCCATCACAGGGCAGTGCGGCACATCGCCGCCTTCGCACTGGGCTGATATATCGGCGAGCGTGTGTTCGAGGCGTGCCAGATCCTTTATTCTCGTCCGGATATCCGTGAGATGGCCCCTGGTGAGCGTGAGCACCTCTCCGCAGGTATATTCGTGTGAGTCCGCGAGGCTGAGCAGACTGCGAAGCTCTTCCACCGAGAAGCCAAGTTCGCGGGCGCGCAGGATAAATCCCAACCGCGTTTGATCTGCTGGGGAATAGATCCGGTGTCCGCTTCGGGTCCGTTCGGGCGCCGGGAGCAGCGCGATATTCTCATAATATCGGATCGTCTCAATGTTGCATCCGAAACGCCTGGCCAGCGCGCCGCGTTTTAACGGACGGTCGGTCGCCGCGAATGCCATCGAAAATCACCTCTTGAACCTGTATCTACTACAGGGACTACATAAGTTCGGTCGGACAGGAATCGAGAGTTAAGGGCGAATGGCGGCCACGCGACCGGAAAGCGAAGGATCGACGTCCACGCGTCAGGGCGGCAGGCGCGGCGGGTGGTTGGCCACGGGCGGGATCGTCGGCGCCGTGCTGGCGTCGTCGTGCTGCATCGTCCCGCTCCTTCTCGTCATGCTGGGGATTTCGGGTGCATGGATCGCCAATCTTACCGCGCTCGAACCTTACAAGCCCTATTTCCTCGCAATGACGCTGGCATTTCTCGCCGGCGGCTTCTGGCACGTCTATTTTCGTCCGAAGCCCCACTGCGACGAAGACAGCTATTGCGCCCGTCCCCGATCCGACTTGCTGACCAAGGCAGTGCTGTGGGTAGCGACGCTCATCGTCGCGCTCACCATGACCCTGCAATGGTGGGCACCTCTGTTCTATTAGGAGACCTAAAATGAAGCACCGCCTGTCGATCGTCCTTTCAGGACTTGCCGCCGTTGCCGGCGGCACTGCCATCGGCGTCGCGCCCGGCCGCGCGGCGATCGCCGCACCGGCAAGCGAGCGGACCCGGACATTTGCGATCGGCCACATGACGTGCCCGACATGCCCGATCACCGTGAAGACCGCGATGGGCCGTGTCGCAGGCGTCAGGTCGGTCAAGATCGACTTCGGCGCGAAGACTGCCACAGTCACCTATGATGCGAAGGTCGCGACACCGGCGAAGATCGCCGCCGCATCGACCAATGCCGGCTACCCGGCGAAGGTTCGCGAGCACTGAACCGGTCAGCTCCAGATTCGCAAATGCAGAGTATGGTTATGGAATTGCAATCAACCTTGACGTGTCCGGTGTGCGGGCGATCCGAAATCGAGACGATGCCGACCAATGCGTGTCAGTTTTTCTACGACTGCAAAGGTTGTGGCGCGGTGCTACGCCCCAATGCGGGCGATTGTTGTGTTTTCTGTTCGTTCGGCAGCGTACCCTGCCCCCCGATCCAGGAAGCGCGCGCCACCGGAACGACGGCCTGTTGTCAGGGGAATACGGTATCCTGACGCAATCGTTCGACCTGGTCGTGCTCGGCGTCGGGATGGCGGCGGTGAGTGCGGCGAATAAATGCGCGGCGGCCGGCTGGTCGGTCGCCGTCGTCGACGAACTCCCTTATGGCGGAACCTGCGCGCTGCGGGGTTGCGATCCCAAGAAGCTGCTTCGCCGGGGTGCGGAGATCATCAACGATGCGCGGCTGATGCGCGGCAAGGGGGTCAAGGACGACGACCTGCGGATCGACTGGGGCGAACTGGTCGCGTTCAAGCGCAGCTTCACCGACAAGATGCCCGGCCGGATCGAGAGCGGTTTCGATGAAAAGGGCATTGTGACGTTGCACGGTCACGCGCGGTTCCTGAATGAAAACACAGTGGAAATCGGGGGCGGGACACGGATCCAGGGCCGCCATATCCTGATCGCAACCGGTGCCGTAGCACGACCGCTGTCGATGCCGGGGTCCGAACACGCAATCGACAATGCCGGGTTCATGGACCTCGATGAGCTTCCCAAGCGCATCCTGTTCATCGGCGGCGGCTATATCTCGTTCGAATTTGCTCATATCGCGGTTCGGGCGGGGAGCAGCGTCTGCATCGCCGATCACGGCCCGCGACCACTGCGCGCCTTCGACCCCGATCTCGTCGATCGACTGGTGGCGCATAGCCGCGATCTGGGTATCGACATCCGGCTGAACGTGGCGGTGCAATCAATCGAACGCGTGTCAGACGGCTTTCTGATCCGCACGAAGTCGGGCGACGAATGCGCCGAATTCACCGTCGACCTCGTCGTTCATGGTGCAGGAAGGGTTCCTGCCGTCGATCAACTGAATCTCTCTGCGGCGAATATTGAACGCACCGATGCCGGCATTCGCGTGAACGCGCACCTCCAGAGCGTATCCAATCCCGCTGTCTATGCCGCCGGCGACGCCGCCGGTACGGCGGGACCCGCGTTGACGCCGGTCGCGGTGGCCGAAGGCAAGGTCGCCGCGTCCAACATGCTCAAGGGCAATCATGCCAAGGCGGATTATAGCGGTGTGCCAAGCGTCGTGTTCACGATTCCCGAGCTCGCACGGGTCGGGATGCTCGAAAGCGAGGCCCGGGAGGCCGGATACGATGTGCGCATGGCGGTCAACGACACGAGCGACTGGTTTTCCAATTTTCGGGTAGGCGAATCCTGCGCCGCCACGCGCATCGTTATCGACGCCAAAACCGATCGAATTCTGGGCGCCCATCTGCTGGGACCGGGATATGCGGAATTGATCAATTATCTAGGTCTGGCGATCCGGACGGGACTAAAGGTCGGTGATTTGAACAAGATGATCGCCGCCTATCCGACGATATCGTCGGATCTGGGATCAATTTTGTAGCCGTCATAGATCATCCGAACACATGGTACCGCCTCCCTATCACGCGGAAGCTATCGTGATCAGGTGGCCCGATCCTGGAGTCGCTTTCGCATGATCGCAAAGTGAAGCGGACGATCGAGCGCAACCGGATAGGGCTTCGTTCGGCCGGTGAAGCCAAAGCCGCGTCGTTGATAGAATGATATCAATCGCGGTTGTTGAACGATGACCGCGATCTCCATCCACTGAGCACGAAATCGCTCGATCGCGACCCTCTCGGCCGCTGTGATCAGACGTTTGCCGAGTCCCGCCGTTTGACGATCTGGTTCGACCGTCAACAGACTTAGTTCGCATACGGTTTCAGGCTCATAGGCAATCCGCACGCAGCCAATGGGCGCATCATCGGCAAAGGCACCGAGCAAGCACTGCCGCGGGTCAGCGAGAATAGCCAGGAGCGCAGCGCGAGAAATTCGCTCTCCCTCGGCTAGAGCGACTTCATACGACCAACTCGCCCGGGAGGTCTCGCCTCGAAAGGCACGTTCAATCAGCGGATGCAAGCTATCGAGGTCGATGTGCCGCACCGCGCGAATGCGACTGTCGCCAAATATCGTCATGCTGTTATCCCATAAGCGAACCCAACCATGCGATAATCGGACCCAAAATCTAGCGGAGATTCCCAACTGCCTGCGGGTCGCGTGAATTGCGGTAAACGCGATGGCTTCGCGATCGAACAGGTTGGTGACGCATTGTGCCAGCCTTCTCGGCGCGTGGTCTGAGCCCCTAGATTTCCTCCATTGATAGGTAGAGTCCGGCCTTCGACAAGGAGACGGACGAATGAAGCGATCGAGGTTCAGCGAGGAGCA
>NZ_SNWD01000001.1 GCF_004361835.1 Stakelama pacifica | reverse complement strand
GCTCCTCGCTGAACCTCGATCGCTTCATTCGTCCGTCTCCTTGTCGAAGGCCGGACTCTACCTATCAATGGAGGAAATCTAGGGGCTCAGACCAAGCCGGTGCGCGAAAAATAATATTCCAGCGAAGCATCGTAATTGTCCGAACGGATCGGTTGAAGGTTCGGATTGCCGCCGCTGCCGGTGTAGGAAATATTACCGCCGATCGTACCCTGAGAGATCGTCAGCGTCGGATTGATCTGATTGAAGCCGGGCCGTGAGAGCGCCTGCGTGCGCGACAGACGCAGCTTCAGCCGGTCGGTAAAGTGCAGTTGCGCGCTGATATTGGGCAGGATGTCGGTATATTGCGTCGATGAATCGATCGGGACCAGCACCGAACCGCCGCCCTCGGTCGGCAAGCGGTTGGTGCCGTTCAGCCGATTGCGTGTCACGATCACCCGGGTGCCGATCACCCCGTCGACGGGAATGCCGACGTCAAATGCATAATTGATCTGGGCATAGGCAGTGTACACCTGCTCGCGCGCCTTGAACGCGTTAAGCGGGTTGAGACCGGGTTTCTCTGCTGCCCAGGCATCCTGAGTCGCGGCATCCGCACCTTCACGCACCAGCGCTTCGCGGATATAGCCGCGAACGTCGTTCAGCCGGTCGTTGAACAGAAAGGCGTCGGGTGCGTACCAGGACCGGAACTGCTGGACATCGTCATTCCAGAAACCCGGCGCGACCATTCCGCCCTGCGACAGGGTAGGCACCTTCAGGATCGGATCCTTCAGGCTGACGAGCGAGGCATAGCGGTCGCCAAAGACCGAACTTGCGTTCCGATCGCCATAGCGAAGCCCGAAGAGGAATTTGGGGATCAGCGACGAACCCGTATCAAGCGAGACATTACCCTGCCATTGCCACTGGTCGCCCGTTGCGCGACTGCGATTCTCGATCAGCCCGCGCATATAGAAGCTGTTCGGATCGGCGAAATCGACACCGCTGGGCGTGAAATTCACGCTCCCCTCGTCGTTCAGCTTCACCGACAGCGATAGCGGCGTTGCCACCTGCGTCTGGAACTGGCCCCAGTTTCCGTCGACGGTGGATTTGGTATAAGCGAGATCGGTGGTGAAAACCGCATTGCCGGTTTCCCAGCGCGCGCCCAGCGCACCCTGATAGGTGTTGGTGCGGGTCGTCCCGAATTCCTTGGACGGACCGTTGACGAGCCCGAGATCGACATCGAACGACTGGAGCGTGCTGCCGTCCTCGGTAAGCACCGCATTGCGGATCGTCGGCGGGTTGCCGCCATTCGGGTCGGACTGAATGGGGATACCGAAAAAGTCGTTGGCGACGCGGTCGCGATAGCCCTGATACAGACCGTCGACATAGATCATCAGATTATCGGCGGGCTTCCACTGGACCGATCCGTTGACGGACGGGCGCTGGCGGTTGCCGCGACGATAATAGAGCCCGATATCCTGCGGGAAAGTGAAGTCTCGCCCGACCGAGGTCGGCAGGATCAGCTGATTTTCCGGGACATTGTCCTGAAAGCCCTGATAGCGGATCGAGTTCAGATAGCGGGTCTGGGTGAAGGATGCGTTGACGAGCACCCCGACCTCACCGATGCCTGTCTGCCACCGGTCGGTGACCAGCAGGCTGCCGATCGGATCGACCTTGCGCGATTCGGTATTGTAAGCGCCGCGCAACGCGCCCGCGATCTGAAAGCCCTTAAAGTCGAACGGGCGGCGCAGGCCGACATCGATCAGGCCGGCGATGCCGCCTTCCAGATTTTCGGCGGTCGTCGCCTTGTACACCTCTACCCGTGACAGTGCCTGAGCGGGAAAGTCCTGAATGGAGACCGACCGGCCATCGGCGGTGAAGATTTCGCGGCCCTGTACCGTCGTCTGAACATTGGGCAGACCGCGGATCAGCACGCCGTTCGCTTCGTCGGCATAGCGCGTGACCTGAACCCCGGTAACGCGTGCAATGGCTTCGGCGGCGTTGTTGTCGGGGAACTTGCCAATGTCCTCGGCAACCAGCGCATCGACCATCGCCTGGGAATTGCGCTTGATGCTCTGCGCGCTGCTCAGGCTCGCGCGGATACCGGTGACGACGATGTCGGGGCTGCCGGCCGCCTCCTGACCGGTGGCGGCGGTGCTCTGTGTCTGACCTTGCTGCTGCTGATCCTGCGCCTGTGCAGGGGCGGCGATCGCTACCGCCATCATCGTGGAGACCGAGGCAAGAAGTGTACCGATGGTGACCTTTTTCATAAACCCCTCCTTACTTTTGTTGTCCAAAAACGTTTACGGCCCGCAGTCTGGAAAGACCCCTCGCGCCCGGCTGTTGCCGGTGCGCGGTCAGGGCATTGGTGTGATTGTGATCCGGTCGATATTGGGAGCGAAGCGCGAGCGCAGTACGATGCCCGGCCATCGCTGCGAGGCATAGCTGTGCCCGTCCCAATTGGGTTGCTCCTCGCCCGCGATACGGATGGTGTTGGCTCCCGCTTTCAAGGTCACGGGCACCGTCATCTGCCACCAGTTGTTCGCATTGAAGCTGTTCGGCATGGTGACCAGCATCGTCTTGCCGCTATTGACCGAGATACGCGCTATGCGGGCGAGCGGGTCGGGATTGTAATGCGTTGCTTTCGCCTGTTCCTCGTTCGAATAGCGGATGGTCAGCGCATAGGTCCCCGCTTTGTCCACCACGACATCCGGGAAGGTGAGGGTATTGCCGTTGCCGGGGGCGCCGCCGATGGCGAACACCGCGCGGCCGCCGCTGGCGAGCGACGCAGCGCCAATCCGGGCGTTCCCGGCCGCCTGCGCATCTTCTGCTTCGTATCGGCGGGGGGCGGGGCCGGTCGCGGGCGTTACCGAAAGACCATGCACCGACGGCGACCCGGCGGCTGCGCTCAGCACGACCTTGTTGATACCGCCCAGCAGGAAGGCGGAGTCCTCCACCTCGCGACCATTGACCGTCATCCGTACCGTTCCGTCGTCGACCGTCGGGTTCAGCCGTGCCGGTCCGTCATTCGCCGCATAGACCCAGAAGGTCGCGCTGCCGTCCTCGGCCAGCGTCACCCCATCGCCTTTGGGAGTGAACGCGCCTTTGAGCACCGCATCCGCGACGTCATAACGGGCGCTGGTGCGCGCCGGATCGATCGAGGTCAGCGTGATCCGGTCGACCATCGCATTGCCCTGTGTCTGCTGCCTGCCGTCGACACTATGGGTCGACAGGGTCAGGGTGTGCGAACCGCGCGACAACGGGATAACGGTGTCGACATGGTCGAGAACGGCGGGCTTGTAGCCAAGCGGCAGGAACAGCTCGCCCGCGGGCTTGCCGTCGATCAGGAGAAAGACGTTGGTCGGTCCCTGCGCTGCGGCCAGCGGATCCTTGTTAAAGGTATTGGCGAGCACGCTCAGATCGTAACGCCCGTCGCGCGGCACATCGACCGCGAAATCGAGCGCCGCGTCAGTGCCGGTCCTGAACCCCTCGACCAGATAGCCGTTCGAAACATGGAAGCGATCTACATGTTCGGGCGACCCTTCGGGGCCGCGTATCGTCAGGCCCTGTCCGCGCCGTGTGGCCTTTTCCGCTTCATAATCCTGTCGCCAGCGGGGCGTGACCGCAGCGGGGCGCACACTCTCTCCCGGAGTCAATAACAGCTCATAGGCAGCTTCTTCGCGCAAGGCGGGCAGGTCGTTGCTGCCGAAGCTCAGATCGACCTGACCATTCTTGACGGGTACGATCCGGTCGCTGGTCACCCTTGGGGGCGGGGAGTCGCCCAGTTGCCCGGTCCAGTCGATCTCACGCACCCGTACGCGCACGGTCGATCCGAAGTCGGTCGGGATATGGGTGAGCGCCACGGTAGCATCGCCCGATTTGCCGCCGAACAGCAGTCGCATCTGCTCTCGCTTCGGATCGAGAGTCGCCACGCCCTGTAACGTGTAGCTCTGGTTCGGATGCGGCGGGGTCACGGAAAGGGTATGGCCGCTCATCGTCGCATAAGCATTGAGCAGCCACCATTGGCCGTTGCCGCGATTGGCCTGAACCGCAGAATCGCTCAAATTGCCGTCGATATTCCAATAAGCGATATCGGCATCGACCTTCGAATCCTCGATCGCAGCAACCCATTGCACCATCTGTCCGGGGACCGATGTGTGGTAGTTATAGGCATATTCGTTGATGTTGACCGGCAGATGGCGGCCCTGCCATTTGGTCCCGGCGAACAGCCGGTCCTCCCATTCGCGGTATTTGCGCACGCTGGTGCGGACCGTGGCGGGGTTGCTCAGTTCGTGCCAGGTGATGATGTCGGGCATCGTGTCAGCGGCGATGGCATGGCGCAGAAAACCCTGAACCTCGGGATAAAGAATGCTGGTATTCGGCCCCGCGATCCGTGCGCCGGGCAATTCGTTGCGGATCATTCGCACCGCGCGGTCCCATGCGTTGTTGAACGCGGTCGGGTCGTTCTGCCACTTTACGCCGTTGCAGCCTTTGGGGCCGTCGGAGAACATGTTGCCGTCGGGCTCGTTGAACGGAACGAAAACGATGTTGTTGCGATAGCGCGGCGGCATGTCCCTGACCTGCCGGACCTGCGCACGGAGCTGTTCGATATAGTGCGTGACCGATTGGGCGCAGTCCCCGGTTTTCCAGTCATAGGGAAATTCCCGGTTGATATCGGTCATGTAGATATAGGTGTCGCCGCCCGATGCATCGGTCAGCAGCGTGGAAACTTCCAGCGCGTCGGCACCGGGATGCTGCGGACCGTCCTGCGCCTTGGTCGAGACGGTGCGCAGCGCGATGCCCTCGACGAGGTTGGGATGCGGCAGACGCGCGTCGTACAGTCCGTAGAGCGTGCCCGATGCGCCGCCATGGAACGCACCGGTATCGCTGGCGAGATCGACGGTAATCCGCTCCTGCGCGAGGGCCGGCATCGCGACCGACCCGAGCAGCGCGGCGATCAACATCGGAGTGGAACGGTGAAGCAGCTGGGTCATGGTGCAGGGCTCCGCAGGAAAAGTCATGCGCCGCGCTCGGCGGTCATGCGCGCGATCGTCGCGCCGTTCAGGATCAGACGCGAAGTGGCGAAGGCCAGCGCGAGGTGCATCAGGCCGGGAATGATGGTCGACAGCATCCGTATTCCGGCGAGCGACAGGGGCGTCTGGTTGCCCGCTCCCGCTTTATAGGAGACGAGGACCAGCACTCCGCTGATAAGGACGCCAGCCAGTGCCCAGGCGAGTTTGACGAAAAACTGGTTGAAGGCAAAGCTCATACCCGAAGAGCGCATGCCCAGTTTCCACTCGCCATATTGGTCGGCCAGCTGGATCAGCGTGAAGTGGAGCGGCAGCGTGCAACCCAGCACGATGCAGCACAGTCCGACCAGCAGCAGCCACAGCATCGGATGTCCGCCGGGCACGAAGAACGCGCCGAAATGTCCGGCGACGAGGATCAGGTTCACCCAGATATAGACGGTGCGCACATCGAAGCGGCGGGTGAAGAAAGGAACGATGATCGACCCAAAAAATCCGCCGACCGTCGCGGTGCCGAAGAACATCGCCTGATAGGTGGCATCGCCGTTCAGCACATAGGTGATGAAATACAGCGCGGCACCGCCCTTGGTATTGAAGATTGCGATCAGGAGCAGGGTCATCAGGAAGGTCCAGCGCAGCTGATCGTTCTTCAGCGTATTGGCGATGGCGAGCTTAAGCGGCACGTTTGCGGTATCGGCGGCGACCACCCGCTCGCGCACGACAAGGAAGCAGATCAGGAACATGACAACCGCGGCCAGCGACAGGATCGCCACCCCGTCGCGATATCCGCGCGCAATATCCGCGCCGCCCAGATAGCGGACCATGATCGGCAATCCTACCGAAACGCAGAAGGACGCGATGGCGACCATCGTAAAGCGCACCGACTGGCACGACACGCCTTCGCGCGCGCTGTCGGTCATCCGGGTGATCAGCGCGCAATAAGGAACATTGTTGAGCGAGTAGGAGAAGGCGAGCAGGAAATAGGTGACGGCAGCATAAACGACCTTGCCGTCATAGCTGAGATCGGGCGACTGAAAGGTGAGGAAGCAGCTCAGCCCGACCGGGATCGCGGTCCAGAGGAGATAGGGCCGGAACCGTCCCCAGCGCGTCGAGGTACGGTCCGCCATGATACCGATTAGCGGATCCGAGATCGCGTCGAAAATACGCAGCGACAGGAACAGGATGCCGACGATCGCGGGGGCGAGGCCGAAAACGTCCGTATAGTAAAACGTCAGGAAATTGGCGATCAGCCCGGTGACGATCGTGCCGCCGGCGTCGCCAAAGCCATAACAGATTTTCTCTATGAAGGGGATATGCGCGGTCGATCGCTCGCCGGGCTGTCCGCCGTCCCTCTCCACGGCGTGGTTTGCAACCGTTGCCGCCATCATCCTCTCCTTCATCTCCGGACCGCCTTTTGACGGTTCCTTATTCGTCAGTTGCGGAGAAAAGCCTCCGCCACTGTCGCGCCGTCGCGCACGAAAACGGGTATGCGCGCGACCGGTGCTGCGAATGCGATGTCGCCGCCGTTCGCGAAGCGCTCACCGGTCCATGCATCGCGCCAGACCCCGTCGGGCAGGTAGACGCTGCGCTCGCGCACCCCCGCCGCTGTTATGGGTGCGACCAGCAGATCGGGGCCGAACATATACTGGTCGTCCAGCGTCCAGCAGCGCGGGTCGCCCGGATAATCGTAGAACATCGGTCGCATCAGCGGATCGCCATGCTCATGCGCCGCGCGCATCAGCGACGCGACATAAGGACGCAGCCGTTCGCGCAAATCGGCATATCCGCGCAATGTTTCGAAAACCGCTTCGCCAAAGCTCCACAACTCGTTCCCCGCGCCGGTATCGCACTGGGCGACGCCATCGCGGAACGGCTCAGCGGGCGGGGTGATCGGATCGCGATGGCCGTGCATCCGCAGGATCGGCGTGAACACCGCCCATTGGAACCAGCGGATCATCAGTTCGTGAAAGGCCGGGTCGTCGACATGACCACCGTGAAAACCGCCGATATCGGTCGTCCACCAGGGAATCCCGGCAAGCCCCATGTTGAGCCCGGCGCTCAACTGGTTGCGCATCGCCTCGAACGAGCTGTGAATGTCGCCCGACCAGACCAGCGCGCCGTACCGCTGACTGCCCGCCCATGCACAGCGGATCAGGCTGACGATCTTCGTCTCGCCCTCGGCGCTGAGACCATCGTAAAAGGCCTGCGCATAGTGCAGCGGATAGGCATTACCCACCGACAATACACTGCCGCTGTGATAGCGGTAATTGTCGAAGTCATAGGCGCTATATTCGGGTTCGGCCTCGTCGAGCCAGAACAGCGCCACGCCCTTGTCGCGATAGTTGCGCTTTGCAGTATCCCATAGAAAGGCGCGCGCGCCCGGATTGGTTACATCGATGAAGCGGGTGTTACCCAAAAACTCCTGCTGCACGTCGAGCCCGCGTCCGGCACGGACCAGATAGCCTTTCTCCACCAGCGCGGGATAGTTTTCCGAGCGATGATCGACCGTCGGCCAGATCGATACCAGCAACTCGGTCCCCATCGCCTTCAGTTCGGCGGTCATCGCGGCCGGATCGGGCCATTCGCGCGGATCGAACCTCCAGTCGCCCTGCACCGGCCAGTGGAAGAAGTCGGCGACGATCACTGCAAGCGGGATGCCCCGCGCGTGATAGTCGCGCGCGACCGAGAGCAGTTCTTCCTGTGTGCGATAGCGCAGCTTGCTCTGCCACAGGCCGAGCGCGAATTCGGGCATTATCGGCACCGTCCCGGTGACACGGGCATAGCTGCGCAGAATTTCCGCCGGGGTGTCGGCGGCGGTGATCCAATAGTCGATCTCATGCGCAGCACGGGCAGTCCATACCGCGCCGTTGGCGGCGAAATGAGCATCGCCCACAGCGGGCATGTTCCACAAAAAGCCATAGCCATGGTTCGACACCACGAAGGGCACGCTGGCCTGAGAGTTGCGCTGCGCCAGTTCCAGCGAGCATCCGGCGAGATCAAGATCCGGCTGCTGATACTGGCCCATGCCATAGAGCCGCTCGCCCGATTTCGCTTCGAACCGAACGGTGATCTGCGCCACGTCGACGCCCTCTATCACCCGGAACTCGCGACCCGCCAGACCGAGCGCGCTGATCGTGCGAACCTCATCGGTGCCGACGGTCCAGAACTTGCTGATCGTGTCGCGCTGTCGCCACTTTTCTTCCAGTAGGACATGGCCACTCGCATTCAGAAAGCGGACGCGACCCTGCAGATCGACCTCGGCAGTGATCCGCCCATTGGTGATCCGGGCAGTCGCGCCGTCGCGGGTGACGATCGGATCGCTGATGTCCGCCGGTTCGTCCAGCAAGGCTCCGGCTGCGTCGCCCCGATCGGGAAAGGGAGATGCCCGCAAACGCAGGCCGTCGCGTCCATGGGCCTCCACACGCAGCCAGTCGCCGTTATAGCGCCACGATACCGCGTGTGTTTCCAGAACAAGCGTATCCAAGTCCTCATCCCCCGCATGCGTCATTCTTCGATGACCGTAAACGTTTCCGGACAGTTGCCTGATTGTGTGCGGCTGTCAATCTATTTTGTTGGACAAATTAAGGAAGCACTTGTGCGAATGGTCGTGCCCGGCGATCAGGGCGCATATGGATATACGCGAACTCGCCCGTCATCTGGGATTGTCGATCGGCACCGTCTCGCGCGCGCTGAACGGCCGCAAAGATGTGAGCCCGGCGACGCGCAAGCGAGTGATCGACGCGGCGAAAACCCACGGCTATATCCCCAATCAGTCGGGCCGGACGCTGCGCAGCGGCCGGACCGGGACAATCGGCTTCATGTTGACCCTCGAACATGACAGCGCGATGCACGGCGATCCGTTTTTCATGGCGCTGCTCGAAGGGGTTCAGAACGGGCTGAGTGAGCATGACCTTGACCTGGCGGTTCTGCTGGCGCGCAAGGGGGAGGACGGGCTGACGTTTCTGCGACGCCATGTGTCGCGCGGGACGGTGGATGGCTGGGTGCTTTCGGGCACGCAGCACGAGGATGCGCGGATAGCCTTTCTGCTCGACCGGGCTATCCCTTTCGTTGCACTGGGACGTACCGCGACGGCGCGCGATTATGCCTGGATCGACCTCGATTTCGAAGGGCTTGTTGCCGAGTCGATGCGCCTGCTGACCGACGCGGGGCATCGCCGGATCGGTCTGGTCGCGCCGCCCGCCACCATCAATAACAGCCAGATCGTCGTGCAAGCCTATCGCGCCGCGCTGGAGCGGGCAGGCATCGCCTTCGCGCCCGCACTGGTCCACCATGGCGAAACCGATGAGAGCGACGGAGAGGCCACCGCCAGCGAGCTGATGGCGCTGCCCGAGCGGCCGACCGCGCTGCTGCTGATGGGGGAGACGGCGCCGGTCGGGGCATATCGCGCGCTGCGCCGCATGGGGCTGGAGCCCGGCCGCGACGTCGCCGTTATCGGGCTGCGCGACAATCCGGCATGTCGTGCGCTGTCGCCCGATCTGACGTGCTTTTCTCTCGACCTGGACGATCTGGGGCTGGCGCTTGCGAGGGGGATGGTTGCGATGCTGCCGGGGCAGTATGATGCAACGAAGCCGCTGGTGCAGCAGCTTTGGACCATGAAATTGCGTTTGCGGCAAAGCCATCTCGCGCCACCGCGTGTCGGGTGATTGCCCATAACGGCGACGGAGCGAAATGCCCCGCCGCGCCGGGTGAGACGTTCCTACCGACCCGACGCAAACCCGGCGCCGCTTCGGCTTTCCTTCCTGGACGCAGAAGTTGCGCTGATCGAGGCACAAGGCGCACCGCTCGCCGCGCATCGCTTCGCGCAGCATATCGCCGCCGCGCTCGAACGGGGCTGAACCACGAAGGGCCGGCCATGCGATGCGCTATTTTTCCCGATGCACCTGACCCATTATTGCGAGGATGACCGCCGCGAGGATCAGAGCGGCCATGCCGGTGCCGAAAAAGACAGTTGCCGGGATGATGCCCCAATACGCGCCCATGATCCCGGCCAGCATGCTGCCGACGAATTTGGCGAGATACCATGCGCCCATCAGCATTGCGGCGATCTGCACCGGCGACAGGCGGCCGATCAGCGACAGGCCGACCGGTATGACGAACAGTTCGCCGAGCGTCAGCATCACGAAATAGCCGAGCACCCAGAACATGCTTACCGGCTGACCGCCATCGCTTGAAAGCGTGAGGGCAGCGCCGATCATGACGGCCATCGACAGGCTGGATACCATGCAGCCGATGCTCATCCGGCGGAACAGCACCGTCAGGCTCTCGCCCCGGTCGCGCTTTTGCCAGTGGCGCATCAGAAACGGGGTGAGGAGGATGATGAGCGCCGGATTGATCGACTGAAACCATGTCGCGGGTACCTCGATCCCGGTGCCGAACAGCGACAGGCTCCGGTCGGTCTGATGTTCGACCCAAAGCGCAATGACATTGCCGCTCTGTTCATAGGCGACGCGGAACAGAATGATCGTGAAGATCATCACGCCGAGGATACGCAGGTTGCGCCAGTCGATCGCCGACAGGATTTTGGGATCTCCGGGTGTCGACGCGTTGGGGCGCATGGGTTCTGGCGGCAGCAGCTTCAGATTGCGGGTATAGACGATCAGCCCGATCGCCATGCCGATCCCGGCAGCGCCGAAACCCCAGTGCCAGCCGAGCATCTCGCCCAGCGATCCGCAGACCAGCGGCGCGGTCAGCCCGCCGAGATTGATGCCCATATAATAAGCGCTGAAAGCCTGCGCCTGACGCGGATCGCGCTCGCGATAGAGGCTGCCGACCTGTACCGCGAGCGGGGGGATGAACAGTCCGTTGCCGATCGCCACAAGCGCAAGGGCAGGGAACAGCAGCGGCTCGAACGCCATCGCAAAATGCCCCGCCATCATCAGCGCACCGCCCGCGATCACGCTTTTGGTGCGGCCCAGCCAGCGATCGGCGATGATCCCGCCGAAAAAGGGGCTTAAGAACGCCGTCGCGCCATAGGTGCCATAGATCAGCGAGGATTTGGCCTGACTGAATCCCAGATCGCCGGTCATGTAATAGACGAGCATCGCCTGAAGGCCGAAATAGGAGAATTCGGCCCACATCTGCGTGAGGAAAAGGACGGTCAGCCCGCGCGGATGGCCGAACAGGGTTTTTTCCCGTCCGGCCACCGTGCTGAGATTGCCCGGCTGCACTGCGTCGCCGGCAGCCATGTTAATAGTTCAGGCTCGACGGGATGAGGTTCTGTGCGATCACGAACCATGTCATGAACAGACACGCGAGCGCAATGGCGATGCTCCACAGCTTCGCGAACCAGCCGCGCCCGTCGCGCAGAGCGACCCACATATTCCAGCAGACGAGCACCGTTCCCGCGATCGCGACCAGCGAAAGAATCTGGGCGATCCGCATCCACAGGTCGAGCCGCCCGTCGAGATAGAGCAGGCTGGCGCTCAATAGCGCGATAAAGGTGAACCACATGCCCGCGATCACGACATAGAGCGCGGCGGTGGCACGGGTGGCGAGGTGCAGCCGCAACGCCCGCCCCGACAGCGGGCCGCGGCGACCATAATGGCGGCGGACCAGCGCGACGGTCGGCCACGCGATCACGGTCAGCAGCAGCACCAGCAGCGCAGCGACCAGCGCCGGAATGATCCATGCGCCATCGAGTGCGAAAGGCGCGGGCATATAGACCATGATCGGCGCGACTTCGGCATTGGCGAAGCTGACGACCTTTCCATCGCGGACGACCGCAGCCAGCCGGCCTTCGCCGCCGACCTCCTGCCACTGCCATGGTCCGACCTCGCGCCAGCGGATCGGAACGCCGGCAGCGTTGGTCATCGTCGAAACGGTGATCGTATCGTCGGGATTGCGCGACACGCTGGTCTGGCTCGGCAGATAGAAGAGCCGCGCCCAGCTCGAAACCGCGCGTCGGCTGCTGAGATAGGTGCCTGCCATCGCCTTGCCATGCGCGCGCGCCGTCGATGCGGTCGGCAGGTCGGGTCGGGCGGCGGGGAAATAGCGGTCGGTGAATTCTTCGAACAGCTTGGCGCGGAGCGGATAGGCAGCGTCGTTCTTGCCCCGGCTGTTGAACGACATGAAGAGCCCGACGCCCTTGTCGAGATACAGATGCAGGTCCGAATGGAACAGCACCGTATCGCCGCCATGGCCGATGATGTTCAGCCCGTTGCCATCCTCCTGATAAAAGCCGAGCGCCATGCCGGGCAGGCCGGGAACCGGCTGGTTGACCCGGCTGTGCATCATGGTCGCGGTGCGCGGATCGAGCAGCGGCGGGCCGCCGTTCAGATGCGCGATCATGAATCGTGCGATATCGCCGCCGGTGATCGACAGGGCACCGGCGGGGGCGGGGTCGATCAGCTCGAAGGGCTGCGCCGCTCCATCAGCGGTCTCATAGCCGTTCGACACAAATGGTTTGAACCGGTCGGGCAGCGGCTGGGCAAAGGTCGCATTCGGCATGCCGAGCGGCGCGAAAATATGGCGGGTGACATAGTCGTTGAACTTCTCGCCCGACACGCGCTGCACGATATAGCCCGCAAGCATTGCGCCATAATTGGAATAAGCCGGCTCTGCACCCGGCGCATAGATGCGTTCGGGCACCCAGTCGGTAACCGATTCATGCAGCGTGCGGAGCTTGTCCGGATCGACACCGATCAGATGTTTCAGGGTTTCTTCGAACCCCGCAGTGTGGGTCATCAGATTGCGCATCGTGATCGGCTTGCCGAAAGCGGGCGGTATTTTGAAATCGAGATAGCGGTTCACATCGGCGTCGAGGTCGATCTTGCCCGCCTGAACCAGCTGCATCACCGCAGTCCAGGTGAACAGCTTCGATGTCGATCCGACGCGGAACAGCGTGCGGTCGGGATCGACGCGAATACCCTTTTCGACATCGGCATAGCCGAAACCGCGCTTGGTAAGGACTTTGCCGTCCTTCACCACCACGACCACCGCACCCGCGATGGCGCCGCTCTGAAGCCCATAGGGCATCAGCCCGTCGAGCCAGGTATCCACGTCGGTCGCGGTCAGGGAATGCGCGCTTTGAGAAGGCGAAGGCGAAGGCGAAAGTGGGGGCGCGGGCTGGGCGGGAGCGGGGTCTTGCGCAGCGGATGCGGCCGGTACGATCGGCACGGCCAGGGTGAGTATCGCCGCGAGCGTCGCGATCGTGCGTCGAAACCTTTTCATTCATCCATCCTTTCGAACGATCCGATCGTGGCGTGAAGCGCCTCGCCTGATTAAAAGCCCCATTCCACCTTTGCACCAAAGGTGCGCGGACGGATCGGCGTCGCATCGATCGCGCCGCCCGGTCGCGCGCCATACGCGCCGACATTCACCAGCCCGCCCGAGTTGGTGAGGTTGTGCGCAAAAAGGGTCACGCGGAACGGATCGATATCGACGCCTGCGCGCAGCCCGACGGTCGCATAGCCGTCGATAGACTGCCGCCGGCCGAGCACCATGCGATAGGTGGGATCGAAGTCGGTCGCCTGATCGCTCATCAGATGGACATTGCCGCCGACAAACGCTTCGGCACCGCCCGAAAGCGTCCATTGATAATCGGCGCTGATCGTGGCGCTCCATTCGGGCGCGTAGGGCAGCCGGTCGCCGTCATAGCCCGGCGGTACCAGCGAGCCGGTCCCGATATCGATGCCGGGAAGGTCATCGGTGAGCTTCGCATCGGTATAGGCGATGCTGGCGATGACATCGAACCCGGAGACGGGTCGAAGCGTCGCGGTGACCTCCGCCCCCTGGCTCTTCGCCTTCCGGCCGTTTCCGTCGCCGGTAAACGCGCCCAGCCCCGGCACCTGATAGGTCACGGAAACCTGAATATCCTTCCAGTCGAGATAGAAGACCGAGGCATCGATCGCGAAGCTGCGATCGGCGGTTTCAGCGCGGACCCCGGCTTCATAGCTGATCAGCGTGTCGGCATTGAACTGGCGGGGAAAGTCAGCGCCCGCTCCGGGAGGAACGACATTCGGCCCCCCGGGGCGATAGCCCTTCGCCACGCGTGCATAGATGGAGGCATGATCGCTGATCCGGAAGAGCGGCGAAACCGACCAGGTGAAAACATCCTCGTCGGACGATCCGGTCTGAAGATCGGGACTGGTGCCGCCGCCCAGCGGGAGCAGCGAACCTTGCAGAAACTGGCTGGTATCCTGCTTATTATGGCTGTAGCGCACGCCGCCGGTCAGATCAAAGCGATCGCCCAGATGCAGCGTGGCATTGGCGAACCCGGCATATTCGCGATATTCGGAATCGAGCTTCGCCATCAGGAAATCGGGAAAGGTAACGTCGCCGCCGTCCGGTCCGACCGGCAGCGTCAGCGTCGGATCGATCGGCGTGCCGCCGGGAATGGCGAAGGGCAGATATTGCTGGAAAATGCGCCCCTTTTCCTTGGTATAATAGGCACCGACCAGCCATTCGAACGTGTCGGATGCGGGCGAAGCGAGGCGCAGTTCCTGTGTGAACTTCTTCTGGTCGGCCTGATTGGGATAATAGATCCCGGCGCTTTCCGGGCCTGCCCCTCCGCTACCGTAAATGGCATCGCCCAGCCCGCCGAGCTGATCGGAAATGTCCTGCAAATCATTGCTCTTCAGCCGGCTGTACCCGGTGACCGAGCTTAGCGTTGCGAAGCCTAGATCCCAGTCGAGAACGCCGCTGTACAGGCGGTAATCGGTATTGCCATATTCGCGATAGCGCGCGCCGCGCGTATAACCGTCGACCGGCTCGCCCGTATAGGGATTGGTCGAAACCGGCTTCAGCGTAACCGGATCGGCGTCATAGGATTGTTGCGAATCCGCGCGGATATTTTGCGCCATGGCGTTTAGCCGCAGCGAAAGCGTGTCGCTGGGTTTGAACAATACCGACACCCGGCCGCCATAGCTTTTGACCGAATTGGCATCGTCTTCGGCAAGGCCGACCGTATCGATGAAACCGGGCGTGTTGCGATAGAAACCGGCCGCACGCACGGCTACCTTTTCGCCCAGCGGCACATTCAGAACGCCGCTTGCCGACCAGCCGATATCGCCGCCTTTCACCGCTTCAATGCCCGCTTTCGCCTTGCCCTCCACTATACCCAACTGCGGCGGGGTGGTGACGAATTTGACCAGCCCGCCCAGCGAATTGGCGCCGTACAGCGTGCCCTGCGGCCCTTTGAGCACCTCGATCCGTTCGATGTCGAGCGAATCGAAATCGCCCGCAAGCACCGCGCCGTTGCTTTGCCCGGTACTCGCACCATAAGGCACATCGTCGACATAGACCGATACGGTCGGGCTCGAGCCGCCGGTGTTGATGCCGCGCAGGACGATGCGCGATTTGCCCGGATTGGTCTGTTGCAGCGTCAGGCCGGGGACGAGATCCGCATAATCGGCAAAGCTGGTCGCCTGTTGCTGGTCGAGTCGGTCGCCGCCGACGACCGATATCGATTGCGGTACATCCATCAGAAGCTGCGAACGCTTCTGCGCCGTCACGATAATTTCATTGTCATAGCCGGTCGGCTGAGGCTTTGGCGGGGAGGAAGTCGCAGCAGTATCGCTCGCCGACGACGCTTGCTGCGCGGCGGCAGGCGATGCGAGGGCCGTGAGCGCAGCGCCGCAAAACAGTGCAGTCGTTGGTTTCATGTTTCGTCCACCCCAAAATTATGTCCTCATGATGCTACATGTTTCTTATTATGCAACCTCTTTTTCATATTAGCGTAATAGTCGATATTCCCCGGCAGCGCATCTCCGGTTAGAAACGTGTCATGGGCAAGGTGACCAAACAGGACAAAGCGGCGGCGGAACTGCGGGCGGTTCGGCAGGCCAAGGGAATTACGCTGCGCGAACTCGCGCGCCGCACCGACATTCCCTATTCGACCTTATCGAAGCTCGAAAACGGCAAGATGCAGCTGACATATGACAAGATGTTCCGGCTCGCGCTGGGACTGGAAATCGATGTCGCCGATCTGGTTAGCGGACCCCCCGCGCCGCCGTCACCCGGCGTGCTGGGGCGTCGGAGCATCTCTCGCGCCGGGGAATGGGTCGATGCGGTGGGAGACCGTTACAGCCACCATTATCCGGCGTCCGACCTGCTGCACAAGCAGATGGTCCCCATCATCATCGAAGTGAAGGCGCGCAGCGTCGAAGAGCTGGGCGGGTTGGTCAAACATGTCGGCGAAGAATATCTGTATGTAATATCAGGCGAAATGGAACTTCATTCGACCATGTATTCGCCACTCGCGCTGGGACCGGGCGACTCGGTGTATTTCGATAGCGGCATGGCACATGCCTATGTCCGGACGAGCGACGCGCCGTGCACGGTATTGGCGGTCTGCGCCGGGGAAGGCATCCAGAGTTTCGCCGAAAGCGCGCGGCGGAGCCATGGCGAGGGTGACGGCGAGATACGAAAACAAAAATCCCCTACCAGATAATAAGTTTCCGATATTGAAACATCGGCGCGATTATGGGATGACATTCGCATGTCGATCCTTTTTCCATGCGGCGCATCGGCGCCCCTTGCGCTGCCGGTAAAGGCACAGAACCCCACGCATTCCAGGGACAAGGGCGCATGATGCGGCGTCGCTCTCTGGTCGATCAGCGCATCGAGAACCGGATGCGCGAACCGTTTCGCATTTCGGGATATTTGTTCGAATCCATGCCCTCGGTTCAGGTCGCGATCGAAGACGGCGATTCGCGCGGCCGGGGCGAAGCGGCGGGCGCTTATTATCTGAAAGACGATGTGCCGAACATGCAGGCCGGGATCGAACGTGCTCGTGACGCGATCGAACAGGGTGCTGACCGGACAGCGCTTCAGCAGCTGCTTCCGGCGGGCGGCGCGCGAAACGCGATCGATTGCGCGCTGTGGGAACTCGAATCGAACGCCAGCGGCACCGCCGTCTGGCAGCTGGCCGGTGCCCCCGGGACTGATGCGCTGACCACGACCTTCACCTTGTCGGCCGATTCGCCCGAGCGGATTCTTGCCAGCCTGTCGAAATTTCCGTCACCGCGCGCGCTCAAGATGAAGCTCGACGGCGATCTCGATTCCGATATCGCGCGGGTGCGCGCCGTGCGCGGCGCGCGGCCGGATATGTGGATCGGCGTCGATGCGAATCAGGGATATGACGGCCGCACCATCGAAAAGCTGATCGCGGCGCTGGTCGATGCAAAGGTCTCGCTGCTCGAACAGCCGAACCGGCGCGGGGAGGAGGCGATGCTCGACGGGCTGGACTGCCCGATCCCGATCGCTGCCGATGAGAGCATTCTGGACGGCAACGAGCTGGAGCAGCATTATCAGCGCTTTGACGTCATCAACATCAAGCTCGACAAATGCGGCGGGCTAACCGAGGCGCTGCGCATGAAGGATATGGTCCGCAAAATGGGCAAGACGCTGATGGTCGGAAATATGGCCGGGGGCAGCCTCGCCACTGCGCCTGCCTTCGTTCTGGGCCAGTTTTGCGACATCGTCGATCTGGACGGCCCCTGGTACCTGACCGACGATCCCGTCGCCGACCGGCTGTACGATGACGGGCAGATCGCCATGCCGCGCGATTTCTGGGGCGCTGGCTGATTCGTCCCCCGTGCGGCGGTTCGTCGCACGGGACTGGCTTTTATCGGATCGGCAGGGCGGTGGTCGCCTTCAGCTCGGACAGCGCCACCGTCGAATTGATTTCCTGCACCCCCGGCAGCTTGGACAGCCGGTTGAAGAAGAAGCGTTCATACGCCTCGATATCTTCTGCCACGACGCGCAGCATGAAATCGAACACGCCCATGATGACATAGGCTTCGAGCACTTCGGGAAAGCCGCGAATCGCTTCGGTAAATTCGTCGAGATTGGCGCGGCCGTGCGCGTTCAGCTTCACCTGCGCGAAAATCTGAGCGTTGAGGCCGATCTGCCTGCGATCGACCAGCGCCACCCGGCGCGTGATCACGCCTTCGCGCTCCAGCCGGTCGACCCGCCGCCAGCAGGGGGAGGGGGACAGCCCCACCCGCTCGGCGAGTTTCGCCATGGGTATGCTTGCATCCTCCTGAAGCACGTCGAGGATTTTGCGTTCGAAGGCGTCGAGCTCGACCGGCATGATTTCACCCGCTTTCCATCTATATCCGAACAGATTTTTCGGATTATGGGCCAGAGCGACGAATATAGCGAAGAATTTTCCCCGAAACATAGCGAATATCGTGCTGCGCCATTCATGGGAGAAGATCATGGTTCAGCCAGCGACATTCACTGCCTGCCCGCCGGAACGGGTAATCCCGATCGAAAGCCGCGCGGCGGGGCTGAACGGCGTTATCGTGCTGCATTCGACGCGGCTTGGACCTGCCGCAGGCGGGTGCCGCTTCTGGCGCTATGACGATAGCGGCGCGTTGCATAAAGATGCGCTGCGGCTGGCGGAGGGGATGGCATATAAAAATGCGCTTGCCGATCTGCGGCTGGGCGGAGGAAAGGCGGTGCTGGCAGTGCCCGACCGTCCTTATGACCGTGCGAAGCTTTTCGAGGCATTCGGTCAGGCGGTTCGCGAACTGGCGGGGGATTATGTCACTGCGGAAGATGTCGGAACCACCGTCGAGGATATGGCCGCCGTCCGTCGCAATACGATGCATGTCGCAGGACTGGTGAAGAAACCGGGCCAGCCGGGGGGCGATCCGTCGCCCTGGACGGCGCGTGGCGTATTCCTGTCGATGCAGGTCGCGGCGCGGCGGCATTTCGGTACCGGGCTGCAGGACCTGACCGTTGCGGTGCAGGGGCTGGGCAATGTCGGTTCCGGCCTGTGCGCGCTGCTGCACGAGGCGGGGGCGAAGCTGATCGTCGCCGAGCCGCGCCCGGGAGTCGCTGCGCATATCGCGTGCCTGTATGGGGCGGAGATCATGAACAAAGATGCGATCCTGTCGGCGCAGGCCGATATCTTCGCGCCCTGCGCGCTGGGCGGCGTTCTCGACCACCGGACGATCCCGACGCTGCGGGCGAAGCTGATATGCGGCGGCGCAAACAATATCCTCGGCTCGCCCGAGGATGGCGAAAGGCTCGCCGAGCGCGACGTGCTCTATGCGCCCGATTATGTCGTCAACGCGGGCGGGATTATCAATGTGGCGGGTGAGTATCTCGGCTGGAGCAGCGAGGAAGTGGCGCGCCGGGTCGGGGAGACGGGCGAACGGCTGGCGCGCATCCTCGACTATGCCGGGCGCGAAGGCCTGACCCCCGGCGATGCCGCCGATCGGCTGGCGCGTAAGGCGATCGCCGGGGCGCGGGCGCCGCTCGCGTTGCAACCGGCATGAGCGGCACATTCCTGCTTCGCGTCGAGGCGGAAAGCGATGCGGGGCTGCTCGCGCGGCTGGTCGGCCTGATCGCGCAGCGCGATATGGAAATCCTCGCGCTCGATCTGAGGCGGTGGCGGCAGGACGTTTCCGAAATCCGGCTCACCCTGATGTCCCCCGACGCGCATATGGTCGACATTCTGGTCGCGAAAGTCGAACAGATGATCGGTATCTATGCGGCCGGGGTCGAGCGAAGCGCGCTCGCCGCCTAACGCGCGGCGACCGCCTCCGCCGCGCGCAGGACGCGCAGGATATTGCCCCCGGCAAGCTTTTTCAGATCGGCGTCGCTCCATCCGCGCCGCGCCAGTTCGACGAACAACGCGGGATATTTGTCGACGCTGTCAAGGCCGGTCGGCGTTGAAGGGACGCCGTCAAAGTCCGACCCGATCCCGACGCAATCGGTGCCGCAGATCTTCGCGATATGATCGACATGGTCGGCTACCATCGCGACGGTGACCTCGGGGGCGGGGTGCGCTGCCAGCCATTTGGCATAGGCGGCCTTTGCCCGTTCGGGCTGCCCGATATAGATGCCGCTGAACGGCGGTGCATTCTCGCGCGCCTTTTCGCCTGCGCTTTCGGCAAGCCATTCTGCGCGCGCCTGCGACACATAGCCGGGATAGAAATTGACCATCACCACGCCGTGATTGGCCCTGACCAGACGCAGCACATCGTCGGGAACGTTGCGCGGATGATCGGCGACCGCGCGCGCGCCCGAATGCGAGAAGATCACCGGCGCAGTGCTGACCGCCAGCGCGTCGCGCATCGTGTCGGCCGAGACATGGCTGAGATCGACAAGCATGCCGATCCGGTTCATCTCGCGCACGACGTCTTTGCCGAACGCAGTCAGCCCATGATGTTCGGGCGCGTCGGTCGCCGAATCCGCCCATGGCGTGTTCATCGAATGGGTGAGCGTCATATAGCGCGCGCCCAGCACATACATCTGACGCAGGACGGCGAGCGATCCGCCGATCTGATGCCCACCCTCGATCCCGATCAGCGAGGCGATCTTGCCCGATTTCTCGATCCGCTCGATATCGTCGGCGCTATAGGCCATGGCGAAGGCTGACGGATAAGCGGCGGCCATTCGCTTGACGAGGTCGATCTGCTCGACCGTCATCTCAACTGCCTCCGGGCCGGAGAGGGTTGCAGGAATCCAGACCGACCAGAACTGCCCCCCGACATGGCCTTTGCGAAGCCGCTGAATGTCGGTCATCAGCGGCAGCCAGTCTTCGCCGGCACCGGCGGGCCTGGGCAGATTCGCCGTGTCCTTCGACAGGTCGATCCGCGTCGGGTCGCTATCGGCGCGCGAGCGGATTTCCCAAGCAAGATCGTTATGCCCGTCGATCACCGGCGTCGCATCGAGCAGGCGATCGACACGCGCCTCGATCGCTTTGTCATCGCTCGCCGCCTGCGCGCTCGCGGTGCCGGGAAGCGCCAGCGCGCCGATCAGCGCGGTCGCTCCCGTCCATGTCGATGCGATCTTCATCCTGCTCCCTTCGTTCGGTCCCGGTTGCGTTTATCCTTACCGATCAGCGGCTTTTCGCCAAGCGCCAGACACCGACCGTCAGCATCGGCAGCACGACGATAGCCAGCATGATATAGCCGAACGCGCCATAGCCGCCCGCGATCAGATCGATCAGGCCGATATGCACTGCGGCAAAGCCCGACCCGACCAGCAACAGCGCACCGATGGCGAGGCGGGCAGGCGGGGCATAGTCGTGCCCCCTTGCGGCAAGCGCATCGGCGATCCGCTCATGGAGCAGGTTCACGACGCCGACCCCGGTTTCGAGCAGTGCGCAGAAAATCATCATCTGGAAGAGCAGATGGAACCATGGCGCATCGAGCTGCCGCAACAGAAAATCCGACGGCAGCGCGACTTTCGAAATCTCCGGCACGAACGCAATCATGCACAGAAAGAAAGCGAGGGCAGGGGCCATGGCGAGCGGCCCGGCAAGCGCGCCTGCGATCACAGCGTCGCGCCTGCCCCGTAGCGGCCGGAGGAATGGCAGCACCGCGATCGCGGCGACGATATTATAGCTGGCATAGGTCGCGCCGCGCAGCGGCCAGTCGTTCATCGGAATGGAAAGCGAAAGCCGGTCGGCGATCGTGCCGCCGAACCGGCTGAGCGCCAGCACCAAAAACACCGCATATGTCGCGTACAGAAACAGCGAGGTGAACCGGAACATGCGTTCGGCGAGGCCGCTGCCGAAGCTGGTGAATCCTGCCGTCAGCAGCATCAGCGCGAGCGTTCCCACGACCAGCGGCAGGCCGAACAGCGCAGCGCCGATGGCTCCGGCGGCGGCGCTCATCACCGCGAGGATAAGGATGAGGAAGGCGAGATAACAAAGTTCGAACACCGACCATGCGGGGCCGAGCAGCGCACGGAACAGTGCGCGATATTCGAAGGCGCGCAAGGTGGCGGCAAGCGCGAAGGCGATCATGCACACCGCGCTCCAGATCAGCATCGAGAGCAGCATGCCGCAAAGTCCGCCCATCGGCCCGGCGGGCGCGAAAAATTCGACCAGTTCGCGCCCGGTGGCATAGCCGCCGCCGATCACCACCGCCTTGAACACCAGCCCGGGCAGGATCAGGCGCCGAAACCTGCCTGTGTCCTGCCGGGCCGTGCTGTCGCTCACTCGCGCAGACATTCCGCAATCAGCGCATCGAATGCTTCCCCGCCGCGCATCGGGTCGGCGACGGGCAGGCCGTGGCGTTCGCGCTGCACCGCGAACAGCGCGGCGGCGGTGTCGGCATCGAGATCGCCAGTGTTGAGCGCGATGCCGCCGCATCGGATCGCCGGATTGGTGCGCCGGCCGAGCTTCATCGTCGTCTCGATAACCTCGTCGATGCCCGGCAGGCGATAGCCCGGAACGCCCAGCGTATGGGTGCGTCCCGGCTGATGACACACGACGAACACATCCGGCTGGCTGCCATGGAGCAGGCCTAGCGATACGCCGCTATAAGCGGGATGGAACAGTGCGCCTTGCCCTTCGATCACGTCCCAGTGATCGGGCGCTGCATCGGGGCTGAGGCTTTCGGCGGCTCCCGCGATGAAGTCAGCCACGACCGAATCGATCGGCATGCCATCGCCTGCGATCATGATGCCGGTCTGCCCGGTCGCACGGAAATCGCTGTCGATGCCGCGCGCGGCAAAGGCACGCGCAATCGCCAGCGCAGTATATTTCTTGCCCAGCGCGCAATCGGTGCCGACGGTCAGCAGCCGCTTACCCGTTCGTTTGCGCCCCGTCGCGACGGGAATGCCGGGCGGCGGCGTGCGGATATCGATCAGCCGACGGCCATACCGATGTGCGAGCGTCACCAGCCGTTCCTGATCGACCAGCCGGACATGCATTCCGCTGGCGATATCGAGGCCGGCTTCGATCGCTTGCGCGAGCGCGTCGATCCAGTGCGGCGGGATCACGCCGCCGGGATTGGCGACGCCGATCACCAGCGTACTTGCCCCGGCGGCTCGCGCCTCGACTGGCGACATTGCGCGCAGGCCGGTGGTCACCGCCGCGCCGGGAAGGACATGTTCGCCCACGCACCGATCCCCGGCCCAGTCGCGAAGCCCGAACGCGGTCTTGGCAAATCCCGGCTCGACCGTATCGCCGAGAAACAGGAGATAGGGCGGCGCAAGTGCGAGCGGCACGGGGGCGGGTGCGTTGCTCCCCATCAGTAATTCACCCCGAAGCCGATCAGGTTGAACACCAGCCCGACCCACAACACCATCAGCGCAGCGATCAGCAGCAATAGCGACCAGAGTTTAGCGGTCCAGCGTCGGTCGCCGCGCCATGCCTCCCACATATTCCAGGCGACCAGCACGACGCCGCCGGGAATGCCGATGGTCGCGAAAATCTCCATGAACCAAAGGACCGGGTCGAACTGTTCGGAAAGATTATTGGTGTCAGAAAACAGCATCACCAGCGTGACGATCCAGCCGATCACCGATCCGGCGAGCAGCAATGCGCCAATCCGGCTCGCGCGATAGGCACTTAAGGCGCGCGGGCTAAGATCAAGCCTGCCACCATAGCGCCGCCGCACGACCGCGCGCACGGGCCAGAGCAACGCACTGAGCAGGAGAATGGCGAGGCTGAGATACAGCATCGGCTGAATCCACGCCATATTGCGATACCAGGGGACGCGATCGAACACCATGAAGGGCGATACGACGTCCATCGAGAAGCGAACCGGCCTGCCGTCGATCACTTTCGCGGCCAGCCGGTCATGGCCATTGGGCGCGAGCCAGACGAACGGCGCAATCTCCCGCCAGCTGCCGTCGCTGCCCGCCAGCAGCGCGAGCGAGGGCACTTTCAGCGACCCGTCGGCTGCGGCAATCACCTCCGGCTGGCCGAGCAGGTCGAGCGCCTTCATGAAATTGCTGTCCGAACGCCGCGAATGCAGCCAATGGCCTGCCATCAGCTGTGCATGGTCGGGGCTGGTTCCCGCCTTTTCGACGATGCGCTGTGAGGATGGGAAATACCGATCCGCGAAATCGAGGAACAGCGCGTGGCGCAGCGGCTGAACCGCACCGTCCTTTCCCGCGCTGTTGAACGAGGCATAGAGGCCGACGCCTTCCTCCATGAACAAATGGAGCGAGGTGTGAAAATCGTCGGTGTCGCCGAGATGGCCGATCACCTTTTGCCCGTTCACATTGGTTTCGAAAAAGCCAAGCTCCATCCGGTTAAGCCCCGGAAAGATGGTGAGCGGGGAATCGTGCATCTGCCGCGCCGCGGCGGCGCTGAGTATCCGGTTGTTACCGAACGCGCCGCCCTGAAGCTGAGCGATCATGAACCGCGCCATGTCATCGCCGGTCGACGCCATCGATCCGGCGGGGGCGGGACCGACAATCTCATAGCCCCCGGGCGGGGCCGAGGCGCGGCTATAGCCTTTCGACATCAGCGGCTGGAGGCGTTCGGGAAGCGGCTGGCGAAAGGTCGAATGCGCCATACCGAGCGGCGCGAAGATATGGCGTTCGACATAATCGTCGAACGGCTCGCCCGACACGCGTTCAACGACATAACCGGCGAGCGACGCACCATAGTTCGAATAAGCAGGCGTCGTGCCGGGCGCAAAAATCCGCTTCGGCACCCAGCGTTTGAGCAGCGCTGCATAGCCCGGCGACGTGGCGGGCGTGCGAACGATGATATTCTTCGACTGCTCCTCGAAACCGGCGCTGTGCTGCATCAACTCGCGCATCGTCACCGGCTTTCCGTCGAGCGGCGGGATACGGAAGTCGAGATATCGGTTGATATCGGCGTCCAGATCGATACGCCCCTGATCGACGAGCTGCATCACGGCGGTCCATGTCACGAGCTTCGACACCGATCCGGGTCGGAAGAGCGTCCGTCTCGGGTCGACCGGGATGCGCTTCTTTACATCGGCATAGCCGAAGCCGCGTTCGGTAACGACCTTGCCATCCTTCACCACCGCGACCACTGCGCCTGCGATGTCGCCAGATTGCAGGGCATAAGGAAGAAAACCGTCGAGCCAGTCGTTCAGGTCTTGGGTGGTGAGCGCCGCGCCGGGCGCGCGGGACTGAGCCCCGGCAGCGGGCGAGGCGGAAACCACCGGTTCGGGGGTGAGCGGCGGCTGCTGCGCCGATAGCGGTGATGCCGCAATTGCCAGCACGACCAATCCCAGTTGCCTGATCCAACGCATCTGCATCCCCCCTTTGCCCTGGCTCGCCGCGATTGCGTTATTTGCGGGCGCGGCTTAATCTGTTGCGCAACAAATATCCTGTCTGGGACATAATGATCCTAAACAGAAAATTGTCAAATTTGCAGGATCGGTGCGGAGTGGCCAACGGAATGAATGACGAGCAACCGACGCTGGGTCAGCTGATGCGCGGGCTTCGCCAGCGCAACGACTGGACGCTGCGGGAGATGAGCGAGAAGACCGGGATTCCGGTGTCCACCCTGTCCAAGGTCGAGCATGACCGGCTGACGCTGACCTATGACAAGCTGGTGCAGCTCAGCCAGCGACTGGGGCTTCGCATGTCCGAACTTTTCGCTCAGCCCGAGGAGGCAGGCGCCGCACCGGTCACTGCGCGCCGCAGCATCAGCTCACCCGAAAGCGCGGTGCGCGTCGAAACGCCGAACTACGATTATTATTATCTGTGCACCGAACTTCGCCACAAACGGATGATTCCCGTGGTGACCCGAATCCGCGCAAAAAGCGTCGAGGAGTTTGGCGAGCTGGTGCGCCATTCGGGTGAGGAATATATCCATGTGCTGGAGGGCGCGGTCGAGGTGCACACCGAATTTTACGACCGGATCACGCTGAATAAGGGCGAGTGCCTCTATATCGATTCCGATATGGGCCACGCTTATGTCGCGGCGCCCGGATGCGACGAGGCAGTGGTGCTGGGCGTGATGTCCAGCCCCGACAAGGATCTGATGAACGCGCTGATGAACCTGCACCATCGCGACGATGGCGATCAGGGCCGTGAACCTGCGCGCGGCAGGAAAAGCTGACGCGATCGTAATCAACGGTCAGCGACCCGGTGCCCTATGGCATCCGGGCCGCAAACCGTTTGTACCGGGGTCACTCAGCCGGAAAGGCAGTGCGTGCGATCGCCGCAGGATCGTCTCCGGCGACCAGCGGGCGAAGCCGGACGGTGAAGCTGTACCGTTTGAACGGCAGCATATATTTGTCCATCGGCTTTGCCCCCCAGCTATTGTCCCCGCCGACGCCCATTTGCGCGTAATCGACGGTCAGCGTCGTGAAGTCTTCGGGCTTTACGTCCAGCCCGTGCCGGTTCGGTTTCAGCGGGTCATAATCCAGTTCCATGGGATCGAGCGCCAGCGCGGCACCGGAGAAAGGCCGCATGCCGTCGATCAACAGGCCGTTGCCGTCCGCATCGGTGATCGCCATCCAGCGGAGGTCTTCCTTATTCCCGGTCTCCTGCGGGCGGATATAGGGATAATATTGGTCCGCAACGGCGCCTTCATACCGGCCCAGCATCGCTCCGCGCTTGCGGTCGGCATAGCTTTCCCACGGCCCGCGGCCATACCAGTGCAGCTGGTCATAGGATCGCGGCAACCGCATGCTCCATCCGAAGCGCGGAAGCACCGGCAGATTTTCGCGGCCATCCTCGATCGTTTCGGTCACCACAATGTTGCCGCTCGGCACGAAGCGATAGCGGGTGCGTACCCATGCGACATTATCGCCCACCGTCTGCAACACATCGACGGTGACGGCATCGCCCTGCCGCGTGGCGGTGAAGCCGGAAAGCGCGCGGTTGAGGCTCGCCTCCTTCCAGACCGAAAGTTTGTCCTGCGCACCCCATCCAATGTCATTGTCGGTCACCGGACGCCAGAAATTGGGCCTGGGCGCCGCCTCGATAAGCTCACCGCCCTTGCCGCGCAGCGATATCAACTGGCCGTTCGTCGCGTCGAACCGCGCGACATAGCCGGGGCCGGTGATTTCCCATTGCGATTCATCCTGGCGCAGCGTCACGGCTCCGCCTCGCGCAGCGGGTGCCGCCGTGGCTTTCACAGGCAGGATGATCTCGTCAGTCGCCACCGTTTCTCCGGCGGGCACCATCGGCAGGCTGTCGGCGCGCGATACCAGTGCGAGCCGCGCGATATATTCCGCCCCCGGCCGGGGCGTGAAATTCGGCAGGGCGAGCTCGAAATCCCGGCTCCCATGTGCCGGAACGGCGAGATTTTGGCGCCCGCAGCTCGCCTGTTCGATGCCGTCTTCCAACAGGGTGCAGGTGATGTCGAACCGGTCCAGATCGATGAAGTCGAACCGATTGGTTACGCGAATTCGCTTAGTCGCGTCATCCGCGGCGGCAAAATGCGCCGGCTGGTAGGTGTGGCGCACTTCGAACGCGTGCGGATTGGGCCGGGCATCGGTGCCGATCATGCCGTTGGCGACGAAATTGCCGCGCAGGCTCTGCGGATCTGACCCCTGAACCAGCATCAGTGGCCCGGGATCGCCGCCATAGGCCCAGAATAGCGAGCCGTCGGGATGGTGGTAATTCAGCCCCTGATCGATCCAATCCCAGATAAAACCGCCCTGGGTATTGGGATGCGCGCGAATCTCGTCCCAAAGGTCAGCGATATCGCCGCCCGAATTGCCCATCATATGCGCATATTCGGTCATGATGACGGGGGTATCGGGAAATTCCTTCGCCCAGTCAGCGATCATCGCCTGATTGGGATAGAAGGGCACTACCATATCCGTGAAAGGCGGTTTCAGCCCTGCCGCCTGATATTGGACGGGCCGCGTCTGATCGCGTTTCTTCGCCCAGTCGTACATGGCTTGGAACGCCGGCCCGCCTCCCGCTTCATTGCCGAGCGACCAGGCGATGACCGAAGGGTGGTTCTTATCCCGCTCCACCAGCGCCTGCATACGCGCCATATGCGCTGCCTGCCATTCGGGTTTGTAGCCCAGCATCCATTTTGCCGGGTCCTTCGCCTGATAGCCCACGCTCATATAGCCGTGGCTTTCGATATTATTCTCATCAACGACATACATGCCGTATTTGTCGGTAAGATCGTAAAAGGCAGAGCGCTGCGGATAGTGCGAGGTGCGGATCGCATTGATGTTCATCGCCTTCATCTGGCGAATGCGCGCTTCCAGTTCCTCTTCCGAAACCACCTTAATGGTGTCGGGATCATGTTCGTGCAGATTGACGCCGCGCACGGTGATCGGCCGGCCATTGACCAGAAGCTGGCCGCCCCGGATTGCAATGTCCCGGAAGCCGACATGGCCGGGCACCGCCGATACCACTTCGCCCGACCCGTTGCGCACGATCAGCATGAGATCGTAGAGATTTGGCGTTTCGGCGGTCCAGGATTTCACCCCCGGCAGGCTGGCGGTAAAGCTGGCCGTACCGCTTGTATCGGCACCCAGTGTCACCGGCTTTTGCTCGCTCCAGACGCGTCGGCCGTCTTCGGACAGCACCGCTTCGACGCTGTAGCTGCCCTGGCCGGCCATTCCCGGCGCGACATCCACGGTCAGGTCGAGGGTACCGTCGCGATACTCGTTCGCAAGCCCCGCTTTGGCGAAATAGTCGCGGACCCAGGCTTTGGGCACCGCGAACAGCTCCACCGCCCGTTCGAAACCGGACACACGCCACATGTCCTGATCTTCGAGATAGCTGCCGTCGGCGAAGCGATACAGCTCCACTGATATGCTGTTGCTGCCCGGTTTCAGATAATCGGTGATTTTGAATTCGGCCGGGTTCTTTGTGCTTTCCGAATAGCCGACCTTCTTCCCGTTCACCCAGACATAGATTGCCGATCCGACCCCGTTGAAGCGCAGATAGATATCTTTTCCTTGCCATTCCGGGGACAGGTCGAAGCTGCGCCGGTAGCTGCCGACCGGTGCATAATCATCCGGCATCAGCGGCTGATTCATCGGGAAGGGATAGCCTTCATTGACATAATAGGGCCGGTCATATCCCTGCGCCTCGATGATGCCTGGCACCTTGATATCGCGCCAGCCGGAAACATCGAAACCGGGCTTCCAGAAATCGGCGGGTCGTTCGGAGGGATTGCGCGCCCAGTGAAATTTCCAGCTGCCGTCGAGCGACTGGTGGAGCGAGGATTGTGAGGACTGGTTCCGCTGTGCTGCGGCGATGCTCTCGAAATTGAAGAGGGCGGCGCGCGGTGCCTCCCGGTTGACCTCAAAAACTTTGGGGTCCTCCCATTCGCGATAGGGCCGGCCGGGATGGGGCAGCGCCTTTGCGACTGGCGGTCCGTCTTTCCAGCTTGGCGGGATGGGATTGACTGCCTGCTGGGCCAGCGCCGCCGGCGCGCTTAATGCGCCAATGCTCATGGCGCTCAACATAAGATGATACCGCATATCCCAATCCCTTCAGATAAATTCGCTTACTTCCGGCAGTTCCCGATAGCTGCCGACGGCAGGTGGCAGGCCTTGCATCACCCGATACGCTCGGTTCCGATCCGCGACCGACGCTGCAATCCGGCAACAAGGCGTCTCGCCTGCAAACAAGTGACAGGCCGCATCGTGCGGCCTGTCATGAAAGCGAAGGACGCTGCGCACGGCAGCGCCTTCCCGAGTGCGCCTATGTTCAGAATGCTACGCGCATCCCGATATCGTATCGCGGGCCGGTATTGCGGTACGACAGTACCTGATTGTCAAAACGGCCCGTGGTCACATATTTCGCATTGAACAGATTGGTGCCTTCCACAAAAAGCCGTGCGTACGGCGTGATTTCATAGGACGCGCTGCCGTCGAACTGGCCATAATTGCGTACGAAGATCGGTTCGTTGCCCGGTCCTCCCGCAAGCGTTTGCAGGAAGCGTTCGCGCCGGTTGTAAGCGATGCGCGCCGAGATGCCGTATTTTTCGTAGAATATGGTGGCGTTCTGCGAATTGCCGATGCCTTCCGCCGCGAAAGACTGATCCGTCTTCGTAACATCAAACGGTCGGTTGGTATCGACGAAGGTAGCATTCGCCTGAATGCCGAAGCCGCTCAGCGCGCCCGGCAGCCAGTCAAAGACATGGACGACGTTCAGTTCCAGCCCCTTGACCTCCAGCGATTCCGCATTGCGCGGCCTTCTGACGCTGAACCTCGCGGAATTCGGACTGACGATCAGCCCGCCGACCGGAAGATTGCCTTCATTCGCGATCGTAATGATCTCATCGGCGAAGGTCTGGATAATGAAATCGTCGACCTTCTTGTAGAAGCCGGCGATCGACAAGGTGGTCGTCGGCGTCGGATACCATTCGAACGACAGGTCGAGATTGTCCGCCTTATAGGGCTGCAACTCCGGGTTGCCGCCACTCGCGGTCAGCGTAGCCGGTCGCAGCGTGCCATAATCGAAGCTGGGCGCCAGATCGCCGATCGCGGGCCGGGTCAGCGTGCGATAGGCGGCAAAACGCGCCTGCAATGTCGGGGTGAAATTCAGCCGGATGTTCAGCGTGGGCAGGAAATTGTGATAGCTGTACTCCTGCTTGACGGGCACCGCCTCGCGATCATTGGCGAATACGCCGGTGTAGATCGTCGGATCCCCCGCAACCGGCAGCAAATCCGTGAGCTGCAATTGCTGACCAGAGGATTGCAGTTCCGTATATTCATAGCGCCCGCCCAGCGTGGCCGACAAATCCATGCCGCCCAGCCGGGTTTTGAAATCGAACGCGGCATAGCTCGCCCATACGACTTCGCGCACATTCGTGCCGGGCTGAGCAGTGGCGGCATAGCCGTTGGTTTCGGCAAAAATGGCCGCAGTCGTGCCGAGCGGCTGATCACGTGCGCTGTCCAGTGCGTTTGTGGCAGCCGTGCTCGTGAGGAAGTCGAAATAATCGCGTGCGTTATATTGAAGATATTCGGCCGGCACCTGTCCGCCGCCGGAATTCAGCCCTGTCAGCTTGAAGGGGCTGAGCAGGCTGGAATCGGCCAGCGTCGGATATCCGCAATACAGGCATCCGATGTTCGGGTCCGAACTATAGGGCGTGTTCGTCTTGTCGCGCAGCGTTCGCGTCGCGCCGAAGCGCAAGGCGGAAAGGGCGCCGAATTCGGGTTTCCACTCGTTGTTCCAGCGCAGTTCCTGGACCTTCTCGGTGATATTATTGCCGCTTACGCCGGCAATATGCGTACGGCCGAGAGACGCGTCGGTGAGCGCGCCGTTGGAGTAACCGAAGGTCGAGGGGATGCCGCTGCCTTCCGCTGCCTCGAAGGAATAGGATGTGGGGGTGCCGATTACGGTGAAATAGGATTTGCCGCCGCCGCTGTTTTTGGCGCGCGACCAGGTGGCGTCGAACACCATGCTGTAATTGCTGCTTGGACGCCATTCGGTGTTGAACCCGACTTCATAGGTCGTGGTGTCGCGCACCGAACCGCTTGAAATGAAATCGGCATTGCCATTGGTGGTGAGCGACGTAATCGATCGGTTGTCGTCGATAGTCGCCGCGGTGTAGTTGGACGGTTCGAACCAGCTTCCCAGCGCGTGCGTTTCCTGATCGCTCTTGAAATGGTTGTAGAGGCCATCCGCCGTAAAGGTCAGCCCGTCGACCGGCTCATATTGCACCACCAGCGTTGCACCGAGCCGCGTCCGGCTGTCGCGCGTATTGCCGACATCCTGATTGCGCGGCGCATAGACATTGGTGAACAGCGGAGCGCTGCTGGGGCCGACCTCAGTATTGGGGAGATATCCGTCGGTTGCTATATAATCGATGGACGCGATACGCCGCTGATACGAAATCGAGCCCAGAATACCCAAACGATTGTCGAGAAAGGTGTCGCTCAGCAGGCCGAACAGTTCCGGCGTCACCTTGCCGCTGTTCTTTTCGTACAGCGCGCGGCCGACGCCCACCGCCTTGAACCCGCCGATCGGCAGGGGGCGCGGGGTCTCGATATTGATCGTAGCGCCGATACCGCCGCCCTGCAGCGATGCCAGCGAGCTTTTGTAGACCTGGGCTCCGCTGATCAGTTCGGCCGGAATCAGGTCGAATGAAAACGAGCGGTTATAACCATCGGACGCAAAGCTGCGCCCGTTGAACAATACGGTGTTGAATGACGGGCCGAGACCGCGAACGGTGACCGACTGTCCTTCGCCGTTATTGCGGTCGATCGCAACGCCGGGAATGCGTTGCAGCGATTCGGCAACATTCGAATCCGGGAATTTGCCGAGATCTTCAGAAGAGATAGCATCGAGAATGCCCGATGCCTCCCGTTTCTGTGCAGCGGCAGTCTCGATACTGCGCCGAATTCCGGTGACTACGATATCCTGCGGCATCGCATCATCAGAAGCGTTCTGGCGCGATATCGCGGTCGACCCGTCCGAAACGTCCGTGTCGTTTTCGGAGCCTGTCTGCGCGATTGCTGACCCGGAACATACCAATACGCTGCCCAGTGCCATCGCACTTCCCAGCAGCAATTGACGATATCGCCCTTTCATTTTCCTCTCCCTGTTTCTACCGGCCTTTTGACCTTGAGAATCAAGGATTATATATTATCATACAAATTGCAAGCCGGTTTGTTGGATTATCGAACGCAGACTGATAGCTATTGCGAATGTCGCGTAGGAGGCCCGGTGCAAGCATGGACGACGGCAAGGGAAAACCAGACCATATCAATACGGTAACGGTCGTGGGCGGCGGCACCGCCGGCTGGCTGGCCGCCTGCCGGATCGCCGCCGAAGCGCGCAGGATGGGACGCGAGATCAGGCTTTGCCTCGTCGAATCGGACCGGGTGCCACCGATAGGCGTGGGGGAAGGGACCTGGCCGACAATGCGCAACACGCTGGCCAAAATCGGGGTCAGCGAAACGGACTTTGTGCGCGAATGCGATGCGACGTTCAAACAGGGCGCGCGCTTTACCGGCTGGGCCGACGGGTCACCGGGCGATTCCTATTACCATCCGCTCAACCCTCCGGCCGGAGCGACAAGGATCGATCTCGCCCGTTTCTGGCCCGGCGAAGGCGGGGGAGCAAGCTTTGCCGGCTGGATCGATTTTCAGGCCGCATTGTGCGATGCCGGCCTCGCGCCGAAAGCGATCACCAGCGCCGAATATCAGGGACAGGCAAATTACGCCTATCACCTTGATGCCGGGAAATTCGCTGCCTTTCTGAAAGAGCACGCAACCTCGCGCCTCGGCGTGGAGCATATTGTCGGCGACGTGGCCGATGCCGTGCTCGATGACTCCGGCGACATCGGCCATCTCACCCTGTCCGACGGCAGAAGCGTCAGCGGGGACTTGTTCATCGATTGCACCGGCTTTGCCGCACTGTTGATCGGCAAGGTCTATGCAGTGCCGTTCAGAAGTTGTCGGGACATACTTTTCGCCGACCGGGCGATCGCAATGCAGGTTCCCTATGCACAGGAAAATGCGCCGATCGCCAGCCAGACGATCTCCACGGCGACCGGCGCCGGCTGGATCTGGGATATCGGCCTGTGGGCGCGCCGCGGTGTCGGGCATGTGTATAGCAGCGCGCATTGCGATGATGAGCGCGCGGAAAAAATGCTGCGCGACTATATCGGCCCGGCTGCGAAAGACCTCACGTCCCGCAGGATCGACATCGATGCAGGCTATCGCACCCGCTTCTGGCAGAATAATTGCGTGGCGGTCGGTCTGTCGGCGGGGTTTCTCGAACCGCTGGAGGCAAGCGCGCTGATGCTGGTCGAAACTTCGCTCGACGCCATTGCCGAACGCCTTCCGCAGAACCGGCAGGCGATGCGCATCGCGGCTCGCCAGTTCAACACGACGTTCCTGCACCACTGGGCGCGGATCATCGAATTTCTGAAGCTGCATTATGGCATTACCAGACGGCGCGATACCGATTTCTGGCGGGACAATGCCGATCCGGCGAGCTTTCCGGACGAACTGGCCGAGCGGCTGGAATTCTGGCGCCATCATTCCCCGAATGCGCAGGATTTCACTCATGCCCGTGAAGTATTCGGCTGGCCGAGCTATCAATATGTGCTGAACGGCATGGGATTTGCCGCAGATCGCAGCAGCCTTGGCGACGGTTCCCCGAATGCGGCGGTGGCGCGCGGGCTGCTGGAGCAGCTGGACCGGCTGCGCAGCGAAGCTTTAACGCGCCTGCCCGCGCATCGCGATCTGATCCGCGCGATCCGCGAACATGGGCTGCAGCGGATATGAGGGTGCGTCCGCTCGACCTTGCCGCCCATGGCGACCTCCGGTTCGATGCGAGGAAGGCAGGCGCTCTGCGCCGGATCGTGCCGCTGGGGATGGCTGAGATCGTCTATGCCGCGGCGGACATGCCGATCTGTCTGGCAAAGGATGAGCAGACCGGAAAATTCGACCTTGTCGGGCTGATGGGGCTTGTCGAGCCGGTGAGCCTGTTTGCTTTTCCCGAAGGGTTTCAGGCCACTTACATGCCGCGCGCCGCCCGGCTGAGCGGCTTCAGGCTCGACGGGCAGAGCGTGTCGGGCCTGGCCATCGATAGGGATGATCCGGCCTTCGGGGAAAGCGGAGAAGCGCTATTCGAAGGTCAGCGACCCGCTCCATGGCTCAGCAATATCGCTCTGGAGCTGAAGAACCTGATCGCCGATATCGAACGCGCCCGCGAGCTGGCAGCTGCCTATGCCGATCGCGCTGTGCTGCGCCCGCTGCGCATTCGGCTGGAGCGCCGCGGGGCGGGCGAGCATGAGGTGGAGGGGCTCTATACCTTCGATCAGGATGCGCTCGGCGCTCTTGATGACAAGGCGGTGCTGGCCATGCACCGGGCCGATCAACTCGCGCCTGCAGCCGTGATGAGCGCATCGCTGGCGCAGGTCGAGCGGTTGCGCCAGCTCCATAATGCCCGGTTCACGCCGGTAATCGAGAGTTTTGCGTTGCAGGTCCGATAGTCGCGGCCGGTCGGGCGGGAGCGATTGGCAAGACCATCTTTGTCCTCACCTTCGAAACAAGGACCGTGTACCCGAAGGGCGGCGGTTTCGCTCTCAGCCGCAAACCGCGTTTCGGTTCATCGCAGAACTTCTTTGTGAGGATATCTGAAAGTCGACAGGCTTGGCGGCACGCCGGAGCAGGTTGTTAAAGCGAAGCGCTGCCCGGCCTCTATGAGCAGGCGTCGTTGCGGGGAGCGGCGGCCGAAGCACGCATGCTGAAAATAATTCATGCAATCGATTGCGCGCGTAATCGATTGCACGTATGGCGCTGCTTCGAATCAATTCAATGAAGTCAATTAATTCCACCCGCGGCAAGGCGGGGGAGCATTTGGGGAGGAAGACGATGAAACGCGCAGCCGCGTCCAATATCCGTGCAAAACAGCTATTTTCTTTGGGTGTGAGCGCTATTGCCCTAATGATCGCACCGACGGTGCGGGCGCAGTCGGCGTCGTCTGATGGCGGGCAGGGGCAGCAAACCGATACTTCGAATCAGGACGGGGCAACGGCGCCGGGTGCAGTCGAAGACATTATCGTCACCGGCTTTCGCCAGTCGCTCGAAAATGCCGTAGCTGAAAAGCGGCTCAGCAATCAGGTGGTCGAATCAGTCAGCGCCGAAGACATCGGCAAGCTGCCCGACGCGTCGATCGCGGAATCGATTGCACGTCTGCCGGGTCTGACATCGCAGCGGGTGAGCGGCCGGTCGAACCAGATTTCGATCCGCGGCTTCGCGCCGGACTTTTCGACGACATTGCTCAATGGGCGCGAACAGACGTCGACCGGCGACAATCGTGCGGTAGAATATGATCAGTATCCATCCGAAGTCATCAATCAGGTGCTGGTGTACAAGACCGCCGACGCCTCGCTGATCGGTCAGGGGCTATCGGGTACGGTTGATCTTCGCACCATCCGTCCGCTGGAATATGGCAAGCGCGTTTTGTCGATCGGCGGGCGCGGCACCTATGCCGATCTGGGCAAGCTGAATGCCGGGTCGGACGATAAGGGCTATCGCGTCAACGCGACCTATGTCGATCAGTTCTTCAACGATACGCTGGGCGTGTCGCTCGCCGCATCCTATCTCCACGAACCCTATCAGATTCAGGAGTTCAACAGCTGGGGCTATGCCCAGACGGCTGACGATAATGACGTGATCGGCGGATCGAAATCCTATGTCACCTCAACCGTGCTGAAGCGTATGGGGCTTCAGGGAACGGTGGAATGGCAGCCGACCCCGCAGCTGAAGATGACGCTCGACGGCTTTTATTCGGACTTCAATGACGATCAGGTGAAGCGCGGTATTGAATTGCCGCTCGGCTATGGCGCGAACGGAACGTCGTTGCTGACCGGAGCAACGGTCGAGGACGGGCTGGTCACCAGCGGTACCTTCAACGACGTCGAAGGCGTGGTCCGCAACGACAGTTTCCAGCGCAAGGCGAAGCTGTATTCGTTCGGCTACAACACGACCTGGCACGACGACAATGGCTGGACCGCCCAGCTCGACCTCAGCTATTCGCGTACCGATCGTCAGGAAATCGTGCTGGAGAGCTATAGCGGCACCGGCTATGGTGCCGGCAATGGCGCGACTGACGATATCGGCTTCACGACCTCGCAAACCGGTACTGTCTTTACTCATACGCTCGATTATTCCGACCCGTCGCTTATCCTGCTCACCGACTCGCTTGGCTGGGGCGGCGATACTAAGCAGGCGGGCTATTATAACGACCGTGACATCAAGGATGAGATCAACCAGTATCGCCTTGAGGTAGAGAAAGAGACGTTCGGCAGCCCGATTTCCAAGGTCCGGTTCGGTATGAACTATACCAAGCGGACCAAGCGCCTCACCCCGACGCAATATTTCCTCACCCTCGCCGACGGTTCAAGCGAAGCGGTGCTGCCCGATCAGTACCGGCTTGATCCGACGAGCATCACCTATCTGGGGCTGGGGCCGATCCTCAGCTATGATCCGCGCGACCTGCTCTATGGTGGCATTTATTCGCGCGTCGTGAATAACAGCAACGACGTAGTATCGACCGCCTTCCGCGTGCAGGAAGACGTGATGACGACCTATTTGCAGGGCAATATCGATCAGCCGATCGGTGCATCGACACTGACCGGTAATATCGGTGTGCAGGCGGTGTTTACCGAGCAGAAATCGTCGGGTCTCGTGTATAACGGTACGACGTTCGGCGAAGTAATGCGCGGCGATAACTATGTCGACGTTCTGCCCAGCCTGAATCTGTCGCTTCGCCTGCCCACGCAATGGGTGTTCCGCGTCGCGGTTGCGCGGCAGATGCAGCGTCCGCGCATGGACGATATGCGGGCGGCGAACAAATACAGCTACAATGCGGCAGAAGGCATCCTGACGGGTGAGGGGGGCAACCCATATTTGCGTCCGATCCGTTCGAACTCCGCCGATTTCACGGTGGAGAAATATTTCGGCAATACCGGCTATCTGGCCATTCAGACCTTTTACAAGGATCTAAAGAGCTTTGTGTACACGCAGGAGGCGCCGTTCGACTTTTCCGGCTATCAGCTTCCTACCGGTATCACTGAAGATGACCTTGTCTCGCGCATCGGTCGTAACTCCGTTCCGGTTAACGGCGATGGCGGAAGCATCTACGGCGCTGAGCTTGCCGGTACCCTGCAATTCGGCGAACTGTTTGGTGAGCTGGACGGCTTCGGCGCGACCGGCGGTCTATCCTATACCAAGACCAAAATCCGGCCCAGCCCGGGCACGCCTGCGGAGGATATTCCCGGCTATTCGAAATGGGTAGCGAACGGCACGGTATTCTTTGAAAAATGGGGCCTGAACGTGCGCGGCAGCGTGCGCTATCGCTCCAGCTTTGTCGGCGAATTGTCGGGCTTCGGTGCGCAGCGCGTCCGTCGCCGGGCACGCGATGAAACGATCGTCGATGCGCAGATCGGCTATGACTTCAAGGCAGGGCCGTTCGAAAACGTGTCGGTGTTCCTGCAGGGCCAGAATCTGACCGACGAGCCGTTCGTCACGATCAACGGCGACAATCAGCGCGAAGTGATCGATTATCAGACCTATGGTCGTCGCTTCCTGGCGGGTGCAAGCCTGCGCTTCTGATCTCCCCCGAGGGTGAGGGAAGCAGGGGGTGCCCTGCCGACCTCACCCATTTTTACGAGGGAAACGACCATGGGCAGCCCCATGAACAGGCATATGGTGATCGCTGGCGGTGGCACCGCGGGGTGGATGGCGGCAGCTGCGCTCGCTCGCTTCCTACCCAACACGGTGCGGATCACGCTGGTCGAGTCCGAAGCGATCGGGACGGTCGGCGTGGGCGAAGCGACGATCCCGCAAATCCGGCTGTTCAATCAGCGATTGGGCATTGCCGAGGATCAGTTACTCGCCGCGACGCATGGCACCATCAAGCTGGGCATCGAGTTTGACGGGTGGAACGGACCTGAAAGCCGGTACATCCATGCATTCGGCACGATCGGCCGTCCGCTGGGCAATGTCCCCTTTCACCAGCATTGGCTGCGCCATTGCTGCACGGGCAGGGCGGGGGCGTTGCACGAATATTCCGTTGCGGCGTGCGCTGCGCACCAGAACCGTTTCGCACCCGATTTGGGACGACCCGAACTGCCGACCGGGCTCGCCTGGGCCTATCAGTTCGACGCTGCGCGCTATGCCGCCCTGTTGCGCGCTCATGCCGAGCAAGCCGGGGTTACGCGCCTTGAGGGGCGTATCAATCATGTTGCTGTCGATGATCGCGGCCATATCGCGTCGCTGCACCTTGACGATGGCCGTGCAGTTTCCGGCGGTTTCTTTATCGACTGCACGGGATTTTCCGCGCGCCTGATCGGGGACGCGCTGGGTGTCGGCCATGAAGACTGGAGCCGCTGGCTTCCCTGCGATCGCGCGCTAGCGGTGCAAAGCGCTGCCACCGCGCCGCTCGACCCCTATACCCGCGCCACCGCCCGCACGGCTGGCTGGCAATGGCGTATCCCGCTTCGTCATAGAACCGGCAACGGCATGGTGTGGTGCAGCGCCTATCAGGAGGAGCAGGATGCCGCCGATCTGTTGCTCGCCAATCTCGACGGCGCGCCGCTGACCGACCCGCGTCCGCTGCAGTTTGCTACCGGGCGCCGCAAGGCCGCGTGGCAGGCCAATTGCGTGGCGCTGGGGCTTGCCTCTGGGTTTCTCGAACCGCTTGAATCGACGAGCATTCATCTGATCCAGTCGGGCATCGACCGGTTGCTGCAACTGTTTCCGGCAGGCGATCCGATCCCGGCGGAGGTCGCGGAGTATAACCGGCAGACGGCGCGCGAATGGGAATGCGTCCGCGACTTTCTGATCCTGCATTACCATGCCGCGAACCGGCCTGAGCCCTTCTGGGCGGCATATCGCAATCAGCCCGCGCCTGATCGCCTTGCCCACCGCATCGAGCTGTTCCGCGCGACGGGGCGGCTGTTCCGCGACAGCGACGACCTGTTCACGGATGTGGGCTGGCTTCAGGTGCTGATGGGGCAAGGGATTATGCCCGAACGCCATGACCCGTTGGCCGACACGGTGCCGGAGCGCGATCTCGACGAATTCCTCACACTGGCGCGGCGGCATGTCGCCAATGTGGTTTCGCGCATGCCGGACCATCAGGCCTATCTGATGCGCGAAGCTGCCCCCGGAAAAAACGGAGAGCCGAATTGAAAAACCGTCTGATTTCGCTGCTCGCGTTCGGCGCGATGCTGGCTCCCGTCGGAGCGGCGGCGCGACAGCCGCAGGCAGCGCCGAGCGCTGATTATCGAACCCGCGTGCCGCAGGATGAGGTGATCTATTTCCTGCTGCCCGACCGCTTTGAAAATGGCGACCGGTCGAACGATCGCGGCGGCCTTTCAGGTTCGCGCGACGTGACCGGGTTCGACCCCGCAGAGACGGGCTATTATCATGGCGGAGACCTGAAAGGACTGACCGACCGGCTCGGCTATCTTCAGGACATGGGGATCACCGCCATATGGGTCGCGCCGATCTTCAAGAACAAGGCGGTTCAGCGCAGCGGAAAATACCAGTCGGCGGGATATCACGGCTATTGGATTACTGATTTCACGCAGGTCGATCCGCATTTCGGCACCAATGAAGATTTTGCGCGACTGGTGAATGCGGCGCATGCGCGCGGCATGAAGGTGTATATGGACATCGTCGTCAATCACACGGCGGATGTCATCCGGTATCGCGAATGTCCGGGGGGCGATTGCCCCTATCGAAGCATTGCCGATTATCCCTATCAGACGAAAGGCGACGTGACGGGCGAGAAGATCAACCCGGGCTTTGCGGGCGATGCCGTGGCCACCCGCGACAATTTCGCGAAACTGACCGATCCCGATTTCGCCTATATGCCCTTCGTCCCGCCCGCTGAAGCGAAGGTGAAGGTTCCGGCATGGCTGAACGATCCGATCTATTACCATAATCGCGGCAACACGACCTTTTCCAACGAAAGCTCGACCATGGGCGATTTCGCCGGGCTCGATGACGTGATGACCGAAAATCCGCGCGTGGTGGACGGGATGATCGACATTTTCGGCGGCTGGATCGACCGGTTCGGCGTGGACGGATTCCGTATCGATACGGCGCGCCATGTCGATAAGGGGTTCTGGAAGCGTTTCGTCCCCGCGATGCTGGAGCGCGCGAAAGCGAAAGGCATCCCGAATTTCCACATCTTCGGCGAAGTCGCGCTGTTTTCCACCGATCCGGGCGGACTGGCGCTCTACACCCGCTATGGCCTGCCCGCCGTGCTTGATTTCGCCTTTCGACAGGCAATTGTGGAAACGGTCGCGGGCGATGCCGGTACCGACAAATGGGAGAGGCTGTTCGACGGCGATGCGCTTTATGCGGACGGCTATGCGACCGCGATGACGCTGCCGACCTTTGGCGGCAATCATGACAATGGCCGGCTGCCGACGATGATCGCGCGCAATTTTCCCGATGCCGGTCCCGAAGAGGTGATGGCGCGGGTTCAGCTAGCAAATGCGATGCTGCTCACGCTGCGCGGCGTGCCCACCATCTATTCAGGCGACGAACAGGGATTTGTCGGCGATGGCGACGATCAGGGCGCGCGGGAGGATATGTTCCCGAGCAAGGTCGCAAGCTATAACGACAATCATCTGCTCGGCACCGATGCGACCACGGCGGTGAGCAATTTCGATGAAGACCACCCGCTTTACAGGCAAATCTCTCGCCTCGCGCATCTGCGCACATCGACACCCGCACTGACGCGGGGACGGCAAGTGCTGCGGCATCGGGGAGAGAAGCCGGGCCTGCTTGCCATATCGCGCTTCGATCCCTCTACGGACGACGAGATATTGCTGCTGTTCAATACCGCGCGCGCGCCCGTCGACCAGATGGTGCAGACCGAGGTCGCATCACGGCGCTGGCAGAGTCTCGCCGGAGAATGCGCGCCGCAATCGGCAGCACCCGGCAGCGTCCGCGCGCGCCTGCCTGCATTCGGCTACGCGGTATGCAAGGCAGTATCGGACTAATCCTAAACACGAACATCCGTTTTCCCGGCCAACGGGACATCATTCAGGCGAGGAAGGAAGCAACAATGACCATGAGCCGAAAGATCCGATTGCTGCAAGGCATCGCCGGTGCGGCAATGCTGTGCGTGCCGATGGCGGCACAGGCCGCGCCCAAACCGGCAGCCGCAGCTTTGCAGGCGCAAGGCACATTCGAGCATTTGGAAAACGGCATCGCGCTTCGCAAAGGCCAGATGGTCCTGCGCGTCACTGCGGTTACCGATGACATTTTGCGGGTACGCATCGCGCGCGACGGGACCTTCCCCGAAGACGCAAGCTGGGCGGTTTCGCCGGAAATGCGAAAGCAATCGATCAAGGTGTCCGCGACCGATACCGGCTTTGCGACGCCCACCATGCGCGTGCGGATCGATCCGGTCAGCGGGGCGATGACGATCACCGATTCCGCGGGCAAGGTCATCACCGCCGACCGATCCGACCCGATCAGCATGAACGGCACCCGCTTCACCCTGCGCAAGCAAATGCCGCAGTCGGAACATTATTTCGGCATGGGCGACAAAACCGGTCAGCTTGACCGGCGCGGCTATAGCTATGTCGACTGGAATACCGACGCCTTTGGCTTTTCGAGCAGCGCCGATCCGATCTACAAATCGATCCCCTTCTTCATCGGTGTCGGCGGGGAGGGCGGCAGCTATGGCATCTTCCTCGACAATACATGGCGCACCTGGTTCGATTTCGGGCATCGCGAAGAGAATGTGCTCGCATTCGGCGGGCCCGACGGGCCGATCGACTATTATGTCATCAACGGCCCCAGCACGGCCGAAGTCGTGCGCCGCTATACCGATCTGACCGGAAAGGCGCCGCTTACCCCGAAATGGGGGCTCGGCTATCAGCAGTCGCGCTACAGCTATATGAGCGCCAAGGAAGTGCGCGATGTCGCCGACCGGCTGCGCAAGGAGCAGATCCCGACTGACGTTATCTGGCTCGACATCGATTTTCAGGATCGCAACCGCCCCTTTACGGTGAACAGCGAAACCTTTCCCGACCTGAAGGGCCTCGCCGCCGATATGAAGGATGAGGGGATCAAGCTGGTCGCGATCACCGATCTGCATATCGCGAAGGTCGATGACGGCAGCTACGCACCCTATCGCACCAACGACCGGTGGGTGCGTAAGGCGGATGGCAGCACCTATGTCGCGCCGGTGTGGCCGGGCGATTCAGTCTTTCCCGATTTCACCACGAAGCAGGCGCGCAAATGGTGGGGCGGGCTGTACCGCGAATTTCTGGACGACGGCATTGCCGGTTTCTGGAACGACATGAACGAACCGGCGATTTTCGAAACGCCGACCAAGACCATGCCGCTCGACAATATTCACCGCATCGAAAGCGACGATTTTGCGAGCCGCGATGCAAGCCATGCCGAAATCCACAATGTCTATGGCATGGAAAATACCCGCGCGACGTTCGAGGGGCTGAAGGAATTGCGCCCCGATCTGCGACCCTTCGTCATGACGCGGGCCAGCTATGCGGGGGGACAGCGCTATTCGGTGACCTGGACGGGCGATAACAGTTCGACCTGGGACCATCTGAAACTGGCGGTCCACCAGCTCATCAATCTGGGCCTTTCCGGCTTTTCGTACAGCGCCGCCGATGCGGGTGGTTTTGCCGGTGGGCCGAGCGCCGATCTGCTCACCCGCTGGTTCGAAATCGGCGCGTTCATGCCGATTTTCCGCGACCATTCGGCAAAGGATACGCCGCGCGCCGAACCATGGGTCGACGGCGAAAAGCATCTCGCCATTCGCCGCCGGTTCGTCAACGAACGCTATCGGCTGATGCCCTATCTGTACGAGCTTGCCGAGCGCAATGCGCGCACCGGCGACCCGATCATGCGTCCGATCTTTTACGACTATCCCGCCGCGATCAACGCGCCGTGCGATCAGTCGATGGTGTTCACAATGGGTGCGAACCTGATGATCGCGCCGCCGCCCAATCCGGAATCGCCGCGAAGCTACGACGTCTGCCTGCCCGCCGGTGGCTGGTATGATTACTGGACGGGCAAACCCGCCGCTGGCGCAGACGGCGCGGAAGCACGGGCGCGGCTTGCGGCGGGCGACGTGCAGGGGCAGCAACAGGGGGTTACCCGGGTCGAGGAAACGCCGCGCATCGACTATCTGCCGGTCTTCGTTCGGGCAGGCACCATTCTGCCGCGGCAGCCGCTGGTGCAGAGCACAGCGCAGACGCCCGATGGTCCGCTATCGCTCGACATCTATCCGGGCGCGGACTGCAAGGGCACGATCTACGCCGATGACGGGGTGACGATGGGGTATGAGAAGGGCGAATTCTTCCGTCAGCAGGTGCGCTGCACACAGGCTGCGGACGGGTCGCTGACCATCGCCTTTGATGACCCGCAGGGCCGCTATACGCCCTGGTGGAAGGAGATCGCGGTCACCGTCCATGGCTGGAGCGGCAATGGCAAGGTGCTGGCCGCGAACGCTGCGCTCCCCGTCAGCAGTGATGCAGCGGCGCAGACGCTCAGCTTCACGCTTCCTGCGGATCAGGCGCGTGGTCGGGTGCAAGTCAGCCTGCGCTGACGATCCGGCACCCTGAATGTCCTCACAGCCTGCACCGCTGCGTCTTGAGAAAGGTCAGCGGTGCGGGCGGGGGGTTTTTCCGTGCGGAGCGATTTGCGCTTACCCCCGGTGCCGTTTTCATTATGCTGTGCCTTGCGAAACCGGTGGCGACGCCGCCCGGCAAATATCGGGAGCACGCTCGAACTCTTGAGGGCGGAACAGGGAAGCAATGTCCAAACCGGTTGAAACCCTTGCGGATATCGCGGCGCTTGCGGGAGTGACACCGGCAACGGTTTCCCGCGCGCTGGCCGACAGCCCGAGGATCAGCGAGAAGACGCGGGTCCGCATTCGCAGCCTTGCCGAACAGCATGGTTTTCACATCAACCAGACTGCGCGCAACCTTCGCATGGGGCGTACCCGTTCGATTGCCTGTGTCATTCCGCTGGGGCATGAGAGCGCCCAGCGGGTCTCGGACCCTTTTTACACCGCGCTGATCGGCAATCTCATGGACGGGCTCGCCCAGCGCGAGCACAATATGTTGCTCTCCGCCGTTGCCCCGGCGGATGAAAACTGGCTGACCAGTATTTGCCGCGGCGGCAGTGTCGATGGCGTCATTGTTCTCTGCCAGTCCAATCAGGAAGCGGTGCTCGAACGGGTCGGCGAACATTATCAACCGCTGGTAGTGTGGGGCGAAGCGTCGGCGCAAAGCAACTATTGCTGTGTCGGCACCGATAATATGCTTGGCGGCAAGCTGGCGACGAAGCATCTGCTGGATCAGGGGCGCCGACGGATCGCCTTCGCCGGAATGCACGACATTCCCGAACTGTCGGCGCGCTGGTCCGGCTATCTTTCTGCGCACCGTGACCATGGCGTCGAGCCCGGCCCGCATATTCCGGTCCCGCTCGCGCTCGATCAGGCATCGCCGGTGCTCGCTGAAATGCTGGCGGAGATGCTGAGCGATGAGGTCGCCCTCGACGCGATTTTCGCGGCTTCGGACGTGATCGCGATGAGCCTGTTGCGGGCACTGCAACAACTTGGGCGCCGTGTGCCGGAGGATGTTGCGGTGGTCGGTTATGACGATGTCTCGCTTGCCGCCTACAGCTTTCCGCCGCTGACAACGGTGCGGCAGGATCTGAAACTGGCGGCGGAAACTTTGCTCGACTGCCTGTTCGCGCGAATGGAGGGCGAACCGGCAGAGACTGTGAAGATTCCGCTCAGCCTGATCCGGCGCGCCAGCGCCTGAGCGAGCGAACCGGGGGAGATAACCATCGCTCACCCGCTTGCCGGGTGCCGTGCATGGGTGACGCTCCGAACATAGGGCGATATTCGCCTGCGAGCTGCGAAACACTCGCATATTCGACCGAGAATGTCGCCATATCGGCGGTAGCTTCGCCGGTCAGGAGCAGGCTTAAAGTCGCAGCGTCTTGTGATATTCACGGGCTTCATCCCGGTCGTTGCCCTGAATCCTCTCGCCGCGGCTGGCTACAGGCACTGTGCGCGATCCGAGCTTCAGGATCGTCCCCGCATCGATCGCCCGAGCGCAGACGAGATCATCGTCGATGAAGTGAAGCCGTTCCGGTTCGCCGAGCGCGACGGAACGGTGAGCGATCTTCTCTCAGCCATGACTCCTGCCGACTAGCCGGGCACCCCGGATCGTCAGGTCCGACACTTGCGCTCCGGCGTGGGAACCATTTGCCGTTGAGAAGATTTCGACAATATATTGTCCAATGGGTGATGTGCTGTCTTATGCCGAACCGGAAAACTGATGTACGCGAACTTGCCCTCACCGTCTTCGCAACCAGCGGAAGGCTGATCGCGACCGGAAATGAACTGGTCGCCCCGCTGGGGCTGACCAGCGCGTGGTGGCAGGTGCTGGGCGCGCTGCGCTACTCGCCCGTGCCGCTTCCTACCGCTTCGATCGCAAGGAATATGGGGCTGACGCGGCAGGCGGTGCAGCGCATCGTCGACCTGCTCGCCGAGCGCGGAATGGTCGAATTCCGGGACAATCCGCACCACCGCCGGGCCAAGCTCGTCCTCCTCACCGAAGCGGGAATCGAAGCCGTTATGGGTGCTGAGCAGGCGGTAGCGGCGCTCGACGAGGAGATTGCCGATCGCGTCGGCTCAGCGCGAATTCAGGAGGCGGTGCGAACTCTCGACGCGATGAACACCATTCTGGCCGAATGGCTGGACCGTGCCGCCGCGCCTTCCGACCCAAACCCCAACTCTTAAAAGGAGCTTCTGTTATGATTCTGGTATCAGGTGCAACCGGCGGCATTGGCGGCGAAATCTGTCGGATTTTCAAGGCTGCAGGAACGCCTTTCCGGGCGATGTGCCGCAAGGAAACGCAGATCACGAACTTCCGCAAGCAGGGCGTGGATGCTGTGCTGGGCGATTTCGACCGGCCGGAAACGCTGTCCTCCGCAATGCAGGGCATCGATACAATGTTCCTCATCACCCCGCCCACGCCGCAACAGGTCGAACAGGAAACCACGGCGATCGATGCGGCGAAGGAAGCCGGTATCGGTCGCATCGTGAAGATTTCCGCCTCGGACAGTAATGTCCGCTCGCCAGTGCCCTGGGCGAAGGCACATGCGCTGATCGACCATCATCTCCGCGCCTCCGGCGTCGACTGGACGATCCTGAAGCCCACCGCGTTCATGCAGAATTTCCTGTGGTTCAGGGATCCGATCGCCAAGGGCTTTTTGCCGCAGGTAACGGGTAGCGGCTCGGTCTCCTGGGTCGATACGCGCGACGTCGCTCGCGTTGCCGCAGCCGTGCTGACGCAGGATGGTCACAAAGGCGCGACCTATTTCCTGACCGGGCCGGAAACGATCGACATGAAGGAAGCCTCTGCCCGCCTGTCGAAAGCGCTGGGTCACAAGGTGCGCTATCTCGACCTGCCTTCGCCGGTGTTCCGGGCGATCCTGCGCCTGACGGGCAACTCGAAATGGATGGCAAACGGGCTCGTTGTGCAGTTCGACGATGTCGTCGTCGGGCACCACGACATCGACCCGACCTTCGAGATCGAACGCCTGACCGGCAAGCCGCCGCACGATTTCACCGATTTCATTCAGGACCATCTGAAGCAGTTTTCGCGATAGACCATTGGCCCGGACGAAGCGCTGTCACGCCAACCCTTTCAGGATGATGGTTGAATGCATGCCGTGATCGTCTTGGTTCATCTCTGGTCTGGCGCTCGTCGCAGGGCAATCGTTCCGTCCTTGAAATACCCATGGGGGGTATATATTCGGGAGATATGGGAAGACAGGAAATACATGATCAGCTTACGCTTTCCCGCCGTGGGCTGATTTCCGGGACCGCCGCCCTTGCCGCCGCCGTGTCATTGCCGATGCCTGCCTGGGCGCGCGGAGATCTGCGGCACGCCGCGAAGGGTTTCGACACGCTGCACGGCGACGACATCCGGCTGACGGTGTGTCGCAGCCATTTTGCCGCAGGCGGTCGCGCCGGCCACGCCGTCACCATCAACGGGACGATCCCCGGCCCGATGCTTCGGCTGCGCGAAGGACGGACGGTCCGGCTCCATGTCACCAACGAACTCGAAGAAGACACTTCGATCCACTGGCACGGATTGCTTGTACCGTTCCAGTTCGACGGCGTGCCCGGTGTGAGCTTCCCCGGAATCCGGCCGGGGGAGACCTTCACCTACGAAATTCCGGTGCGGCAGGCAGGGACGTACTGGTGGCACAGCCACTCGGGGCTACAGGAGCAGATGGGGCACTACGGACCACTGATCATCGATCCGGCGGAGCCGGAGGATCGCAGTTATGACCGCGAATATATCATCCTGCTGAGCGAGTTCACGCCGCTCCACCCGCATGAGGTGATGCGAAAGCTCAAGATTTCTGATGGGTATTTCAACTACAACCGGCAGACTGCAACGGCAGGCAAGCAGCCGTTGGCCGAGCGGATCCGCTGGGGCCGCATGCGCATGGATCCGCGCGACATTTCGGACGTCACCGGCTCGACCTATAGCTTCCTCGTCAACGGTCACGCCCCCTCAGACGATCTCGAGTTCCTGTTCGTACCCGGCGAGCGGGTGCGGCTGCGGATCATCAACGGCAGCGCGATGACCTTTTTCAACGTTCGCATTCCCGGCGTGCCGCTGACCGTCATTCAGTCCGACGGGCAGGACGTGCGCGATTTCGAGGTGGACGAGCTTCAGATCGGCGTCGCCGAAACCTACGATCTGATCGTGGAGCCCGACGCGGGCGCGCACACGATCGTTGCTGAGGCGATGGACCGGTCTGGCATGGCCGTAGCTTCGCTGACCTCTGCCACCGGCGAACGCGCTGCGATCCCGCCGCTGCGTGATCCGGTTACGCTCACCATGGCAGACATGGGCATGGGGAGCATGGACGGCGCGAACGGCGGCGCGATGCGCCCCGATGCCCGTGCGGAGGGGCCGGGAATCGGGCATGGTTCGGCTCCGGGTGCTCCGATGAACCGGGGGGCGACGGCCCGACACGGAATGCACCATTCGATGCGGGACCTGTCGAAACTTCCGCCTGATGCGAACGGGACAGGCGTGGACATGGTCGCGCCGATGCCGGTGGATCGCATGGACTTCCCGGGGCTGGGGCTCGATGCGGTGTCGCATCGCGTGCTGCGCTACACCGATCTCGTCGCGCGGCACCCACGAGCGGTTCGCGCGCCCGAACGCAGCCTTCAGATCCACCTCACCGGCAATATGGAACGCTATATGTGGTCGTTCGACGGCCGGAAGTTCTCCGCCGTGACCGAAGATCCGATCCGCTTCGGCTATGACGAGCGGGTGCGTGTGACCCTGGTGAACGACACGATGATGGCGCACCCCATTCACCTGCACGGACATTTTTTCGAGCTGGTCAACGGGGTCGATGCCGCGCGCCAGCCCCTGAAGCACACGCTGATCGTGCAGCCGGGCAGCAGGGCAAGCTTCGATCTCACCGCCAACGAGCCGGGTGACTGGGCCTTTCACTGCCATCTGCTGTACCACATGCATGCCGGCATGATGCAGGTGGTGACGGTGCGCCCGTTCCCCGAAGCGGGAAACCTCTGATGCGCGCGGTGCTCTTCGCCGCTGTGGCGCTGCTCGCGACGCCCGCCGCCGCGCAGGACCACGGGCATAGCGGCCATTCCGCACCGGCTGACGAGCGGGACGCTGCTGCCGCCATGGCAGAGCCCCCCTCGGCGCATATCGGGCATACCGGACATCATACGATGTCCCACGGCGCGATGGATGAGGGGGCGCACGGACCCATGGAGTATATGGACCATGACGGCGTGACGCCCGCGCCGCCGGCATCCGGTCCCCCGCCGCGCGCGCTGCAAGGGCCGCGACATGCTGCCGAGATGACCTACGGCGCGGCCGCCATGGCACCCTCGCGCGATGAACTCGCCACGATGGACGATTTCGCGCTCGCCACCATCATGTTCGAACGATTCGAAGTACGCAGCGGTGAGGGCGAGGATCTGTACCTGTGGGATGCGCAAGGATGGTACGGCAATGACGCTGACAAGCTCTGGGTCAAGAGCGAGGGCGAAGGCGTATTCGGCGGCGGTGTTGAAAGTGCGCAGATACAGGCCTTGTGGAGCCACGCGATCGGCCCATGGTTCGACTTGCAGTCCGGAGTGCGCTATGACTTCGAACCGGATAGCCGCGGCCACGCCGTGCTCGGGGTGCAGGGCCTCGCCCCTTATATGTTCGAGCTTGACGCCGCCGCATTCCTTTCGGACCGGGGCGACCTGACCGCACGGATCGAAGCGGAATATGACCAGCGCATCACGCAGCGCCTGATCCTGCAGCCCCGGGCGGAACTTTCCTTCGCGGCACAGGACATCCCCGAACGCAGGACCGGCGCGGGAATCACGACCGTCGAGACCGGATTGCGGCTGCGATACGAATTTGCGCGCGAGTTCGCGCCCTATATCGGCGTCGGATATGAGGCGAAGATCGGTGACACTGCCGACTTCGCACGGGCTGCCGGCGAAGACACGGACAGGGTCTCACTGCTGCTCGGCCTCAGGGCATGGTTCTGATGGCGCACGATCGCACGCAGTGCGGCGGCACAACACCGTTGCAGGTCCGGTGCGGCGATAGCTGCCGTTGAATTTGCGGCTGTCTTGTTCACGGCTCGTCGGCGAAACGCTCGTTGCGGCAGGGTCGTTTGCAGCATATGCGGGTAGACGCCACTCGTCCTCAGTCGGTGAGGGCAACGGCGCTGAGCGGAGGCTTGCGGTTCAGGTTCGATATTCATTTTCGGCACGGGAGCGTACCGCCTTTGCATCGACCGGGCCCAGCGAAAACATGTCGCGAAGCAATCCGGCGAAGGCGGCATGGCCTTTCGGGGTCAGCGATACGTGAATGCGGCGCTGATCCTGATTGTCGGCATGACGACGGACCAGACCGGCCTCGGTAAGGCCGTCGACCCGCCGCGCCGCACCGGCGGGCGTTTCACTCGCCGCCAGCATGACATCCTTCATGCAGAGACTGCGCCCCTCTTCATGCGCGATCATCAGCTCGATCATCATGTCCCAGGCGCTGTCGCGAAAGACGTTTTTCGGGAAATCGGCAGTATGCGCATCGCGCGCGGCGCGGACCTTCCTTGCAAAATCGAGCAGCGAGAACTGGGGGGAAAAGCCTTTTGGCGGCTGCGGTGACGCGAGAGCGCATCCTGCCTGCCGCGGCTGGGGACGAGGCGAGGATTCGGGACTGTCCGCGACCAGATGGCCGCGACAGGCGATTGCGCTCGATACATATTGCCCGACATCGTCGATCCGCACGCGAAACCCCTTGTTCCGAAGGAAAAAACTGCCCGTAATCTCGCCGGGGCTGGGGAAATACATCGCAAGTTCGGGCCAGAAATGAGCATTCATCAACGCCCGTTCGCAACGGTGCAGCCTTCGATCGAACATGGCGCGATCGACCATATCGACCAAATGGCGGTGTTCGGGCGTGGCGCTCAGCCGGTCCAGCAGGTCGCGCCCGGCCAGCAGCGTTTCCAGCAGCGCAGGCGAGGGGGACGCCGCGCGTTCCCCCGTATCCGGATGCGCAGCGATCATGTCGATGCCGAGGCGGAAATAGCGCTCCTCCGGGCGATAGCGTACCAGCTCCGCCAGGCAGCGGGAAAGGCATGGATCGGGTGCGCGCTGATATTCGGTGCGGATGAAATGGGCGCAGGCATGTTCCACCGCCGCGATCAGCCGCTTGTCGCCGGTCAGCGCATATAATCGCATGAGAGCTAGGGCCGCTGCTGAGTCCTCATCAGGATGGCGGGAACGCTGCTGTATCGCTGGTGAGCGATAATCGAGCATCCGGGTGAAATTGCCGGCCCCCGGGTCCTGCATCGAAAGAATGCTCTCGGCGAGGCGCACCATCAGCGCGCGATTTTGCGTCGATCCGGTCCGTTCGGCATGGCTGATCAGCGCAAGCAGGCAGGCAGCGGTGCCGCCAAGCTGCACCTCACCCTTTTCCCCGGTCAGAAACGCAACCTCGCTTCCCGATTCAAGTACAGCAGGGCGGACGAGCCGGTCGAGCAGATATTCCATCGCGCGATCGATCGCCGCGTGGCACAGCGGATCGCGGGTGAGGTCCCATGCCTCGACGAGTGCCTGCAGCGCCACGGCATGGTGGCAGGCATTATAGCTTGGCATTTCGCGCCCCGAACAGGGTTCGCGCCCATAGACGAAGCGACCGTCGCCGCTGACCTGCGCGGCGAGATAGCGCGCGCTTTTGGCGATCAGATCGCGCAGCAGGTCGGGCGTCGGCCCGGCGATATCGCGCCGCCCCGCATCGCGCCCTTGGGCGGCGATGGGATGGACCAGCCCGTCCTCTGCCGCGAAGACCGCTCTGGTCGAAAACAGCCAGAGCGGTGTCGAATCGCCGAAATCGACATGGCCCAGAATATGCCGGCGACAGGCATAGCGCGTAAAAGCGGCTTCGTTCACCTGCGCCGTTTCGCTGTCCGCGCCGCCGCACAGCATGGCATTGGCATTGAGCTCGGTTTCGAGGAAAGCATGTTCGAACCGGCTGTCGAGCGAAATGCCGAGCCGGAAATGGTTGCGCTGCACGCGGTTCAGTCGGGCGCGCAAGGCGTGCCAGCTGCTCTCGTCCACCGCCTGCACCATGTCGAGGCGAAGCCAGTCGAGCGGCGCGTCGATCTGTTCGATCCGGGTCATCGCCATGTGCCATGCGGAAGCGCCGTCAGGGCCGGTACCGGTGACTACGGTGGCGCGGGCGTGGCCGTTGCTTGCCGATACGAACAGGATGCAGCGCGGCTTCCCGGCGATGGTGAGGACGGGGCAGGCCAGAGCATGCGGGGCAAGCAGAGCGAGGCGGTCGGCCCCGATCCGGGTGGCGGAAACTATTCGGGTCATCGTTCGCGCAGCGCCTCATTCGCCCGGTTGAGCGGTTTCAGAAGATATTGGAGGACGGTCTTGTTGCCGGTGTGGATGTCGACGGTTGCCACCATGCCCGGAGCGATCGCGAATTTGCGTCCTTTGTCATTGACCAGCGCATCGCTGTCGGTGCGCACGAACACGCGATAATAAAAGATTTCCGGCTCCAGTTCGTCGCGGATCGTGTCGGGGGAGATGCTGGAAACCTCTCCCTCCAGTCCGCCATAGATCGAATAATCATAGGCCGAGATTTTGACGCTCGCCCGCTGACCCGGATGGATGAAGGCGATGTCGCGCGGCGAAATCCGCGCTTCGATCAGCAGGCGGTCGTCGCGCGGCACGATGCGCATCACCTCGCCATTGGGCGGGACGACGCCGCCCACGGTCGCGACCTCGACGCTTTTCACCACGCCGCGCACGGGCGAGCGCAGGGTGAGCCGGTTGAGCGTGTCCGAACGCCCGCGCACCACGGGGGCGAGCGATTCGACATCCTCGCTCACCTTCGCCAGATCCTGCCGCGCCTCGACCAGATATTGCGAGCGCAGATCGGCCTTTTTGAGCGCCATCTCGGCACGGTCGCGCTTCAGGCGAATGACCTCGACATCGCTCGCTGCGCCGACCTTGCTCAGCCGTTCGCCGATCGCGAGCTGATCGTTGATCAGCGCCAGCGACTGGTTGATGAGGTGGAGCGAATCCTCCAGCGCGGCACGGCGAGTGCGATAGAGCCGGGCTTCGCTCTGTTTGATCGCATCATAGCCGTTCAGTTCGTCGGGGAAACTGAGCGTCGTTCCGTTCACTTCGGCGGTGAGCCGCGCCTGTGCGGCAAGTGCTGCGCGATATTTGGCGGCGCTTTCATCGACGGTCGATCCCGCCTGCGTCGGGTCGAGCCGGGCGAGCACCTGCCCGCGCTGTACCAGATCGTCCTGACGGACGTTCATTTCGGCGACGATGCCGCCTTCGAGCGACTGGATGATCTGTTCATGGCTGGTCGGTACCACCTTGCCCGTGCCGGTCGCGACTTCGTCGAGCTGAGCGAAATAGGCCCAGCCAAGCGCGGCAGCGAACAGCGCGGCGAGCACCCAGATCAGCCTTTTGGTGCCGGTCAGCCGGTGGCGCTCGCCATCGCCGGGCAGGTCATCGTCGAAGGTCGCGGCCGCGCTCATGCCGCGCTACTCGCTTTTGCCTGCTGCCCCTTTGCCTGCTGCATGGTGCGCAGCGCGGCGTCGCGCGGCTGATCGAGGACGATCCGGCCCGAATCGATGACGATCACCCGATCGACCATATCGAGCACCCGCATGCGATGGGTGGCGAGGATGACAGTGCGCTCGGCTGCCCAGGGTTTGAACCGCTGAATGAACTGGCGCTCGGCTGTCTCATCCATCGCGGCGGTGGGTTCGTCGAGCAGCACAACGGCGGGATCGCGCAGCAACAGCCGGGCGAGGAGCAGCGTCTGCACCTGCCCGCCCGACAGCCCCTTGCCGCCTTCCAGCACGACATGTTCCAGCCCGTCGCGAAGCTGCTTCACGAACGGCGCGGCACCGACCATCGCGAGCGCCTGCCAGATCGCCTGCGCGCTTGCCTGCGGGGCGCCGAGCGTCAGATTTTCGCGCAAGGTGCCGTGGAACAGGCGGCTGTCCTGAGTCAGCACGCCGATATCGCGGCGCAGATCGGCAGGATCGACCTGATGCATGGCGAGATCGTCGATCAGCACTTCGCCCGCAACCGGGCGCATCAGTCCCGACAGCCCCTGCAACAGCGTCGATTTGCCCGCGCCGTTGCGGCCGAGCAGGCCGACCTTCTCCCCCTGCGCGATGTCGAGTGCGGCGATGGTCAGCGCCGGCGGCGCGTCCGGTTCGCCATATGCGAACGCCGCCTGACGCAGCGCGAAGCTGCCTGCAATGGCGGGAAGGGGGATGCGCTGCTCGGCCTCGGGCGCATCGACGGGCAGCGCCATAATCTCGTCCAGCCCCTGCGCGGCGATCCGTGCCTGCTGAAAGCGGCTGAGCAGCTGGCTGACCTGCGCCATCGGGGCCATCATGCGCGACCCCAGGATCGAAACCGCGACCAGCGCGCCGGTGGTGATATCGCCCGCAATGACCATCGGCGCGCCGACGAACACCACGCCCGCATAGACGCCGTTCTGCACATTGCGGGTCCAGATGGTCAGCCCGTTGGTCAGCCCTCGCAGCTTCAGCTGAGCCTCGCCCGAGACAGAATTATAGTGATTCCATTGCTGCTGGAACCGATCCTCGGCCTGCAGGGTCTTGATATCCTCAATCCCCTGCACCGATTCGACGAGCAGCGCGTTGCGCAACGAGGATTCGCGCATCGCCTCCGTCGCATAATTGCGCATTCGGCGCTGGGCGAGGATACCCGGCACGACCAGCAGCACCGCCGCGCCCAGCGGTACCAGCGCGAGCACGCCGCCGATGAACCATAAAATGGTGAGGAACAGCAGGAAAAAGGGCAGGTCAGCGATGGCCGCCACGGTAGTCGATGTCAGAAGATCGCGCACCTGATCGAGGTCGCGCAACTGCGCGATAAAGGTGCCGGTCGAGCGCGGCCGCGCGCTGGTCCGCACGCGCAGCGCATGGCCGAAAACGCGGTCCGACATGCGCAGATCGGCGCGCTTGCCCAGCACGTCGACGATTTCCATGCGCAGCCGCTGCAGCAGAAAGTCGAACCCGATCGCCAGCAGTACCCCGATAAAGAGGATATAGAGGGTCGGCATCGATTTGGCCGGAACGACCCGGTCATAGACCTGCATCGAAAACAGCACGGTCGCGAGCGCAAGGCAGTTGGCGATGATCGATGCGACCATGACATGCCCATAAGCAGGAGCATCGCGCAGCAGGATGCGGCGCAGCCAATGCTCCTCATAGGGGCGGATATAGGCATCGACGCGCGGATCGGGTGCGGAGCGCGCGGGGCGGGGGATCACGAAGAAAATCGTGCTTTCGAGCAGCTGGTCCACCGGCATCCGGCTTGCCATGCCGTCATCGCCCGACAGCGTGACGCTCGCCCCGCCTTCCGCTTCGAGGGCGGTAACGAGCGCCAGTTCGCCATCGTCGAGCCGCGCGATCAGCGGCAGGCGCCAGCGGGTGAGCCGCATCTCTTTCGCATCGGAAAACCGCACGCCGAGTCCGCTCGCGCGGGCGATGGCGCGGACCATTTTTTGCTCGCTCTCGCTGCTTTGCCATGCACCCGCATTGCGCGCGCTCTGTTCGGAAAGCGGCAGGCGATATTGCCGCGCCACGATCCGCAGCATGTCGACCCATCGGGTCAGGCTATCGCTTCGGGCCTCGCCGTCGCTTTGCACCGTAACTTTCAAGACGCCATCTCCGCAACCAGCGGGTCGAGATCGAAGGCGGTGCGCAGCGCGCCGTCATTATACAGGCAGTCGAGTTCGAGGCGGCGCAGATCGTGCGCGGTGTTCGCTGCGTCGAAACCGACCTGATGCAATTCCTGTTCGGCATTGAGCAGGTCGACCAGCGTTCGTGTCCCCATCTGAAGATATTGCATCCGATAGAGCCGTCCGGTTTCCGCCATATCGGCGCGGCGGGTTTCCAGCGTGGCGAGCAGATCACGCAGCAACGGCACCTGCGTGCGCGCTTCGGCAAGGTTGCGCCGCGCCTCCAGCTCGGCGCGCGCAATACCCGCATTGGCCGATCCCAGAGCATATTCGGCGCCGCGTGCCCGCGCCTTGCGCGCGCCGCCGCTGAAAATCTCGCTCGAAACGTTCAGGCCGACGCTGTAGATGCTACGGTCTGAGGTCGGCGAAAATATATCGGTCGAGGCATCGCCGCCGATCGACAGGGTCGGCAATTGATCGGCATGGGCGCGATGAAGGTCGGCGCGTGCGCGGTCGCGCCTGGCCCGCGCCACCATCACCGCCGGTATCTCGTCCGGATGGGTTCCCGTGATCGAGCAGGCGCGCTTCAGCCAGTCGGGCTCCTGCATCGCCACTCGCTCGACCGGCAGATCGCGCCCCATCAGATAGGCAAGCGCGCTCGCCCAGCGCTGATGCGTCGCTGATATCTGCGCCAGCGTGGCGCGCGCATCCTCGACCCGCGCCTTTGCCTGAAGTGCATCGGAACGGGTCGCGGCACCGGTCTGATAGCGATCGGTGACGAGGCGGCTGATATCGGTGACGCTTGCCAGCTGATCGAGCGCGACCTGACGCAGCGCCGCCGAACGCTGCAATTCGACCACGGCATAGGCGGTTTCGCGGACCAGATCGTCGATCGCCAGAAACAGTTGCGCGCGCCCCTCGCGCGTTCCCGCCCGCGCCGCCTCGACCGCGCTCGCCACCTTGCCGAAATCGTACAGCATCTGATCGGCGGAGATGGTGGGGCGGGGGCGCCATGAGGCACGGATGCGGCTGTCATACCCGCCGGTAAGTCCCGCGCTGATCCGCGGATAATAGCCCGCGCGCGCTTCGTCGATTTCCTCGCGGCGCGAAGCGAGCGTGCCGCTCGCCTCTGCGATGCGCGGATGCGATGTCAGCGCCGCCAGCGCCGCGCTGCGCAGGGTAACCATCGCGCCAGTCGGGGGCCGGGTATCGGGGGCCACCCGGGGACCGGCCTGCGCATTCGCCCCGTTGAGCGGGATCGATAATGCCAGGCCAGCCAGTATCAGGACGCCTCCAGCGCCTCTTATCATTGTCTAACTCCCCTTTTTTCCCAATGGGATGGCAGAGAAGCTAAGAATCTATTAAAATGCAAGAATTTCGTCCTAAAGTTGATCCATATCAGTCCTATTGATCTTGCCGGTCAGAATTGATGGTGAGAAACCAGATGCTGGTCGTCGTTAACCGTCATGGTGTCGAGATAGTCGAGCGGATCGGCGGACATATCGCTGGTGGCGCTCAGATCGGAGTCGCTGCTTTGCGTTACTGCAGCGCCGGTCGTTACACTATCGACATCCAGTGAATCGAGGTAATGAGACAATAGCGCATCGCCCTCATTGCTTTGACCGAACAGGTCAGCAAGCGATACCTCGGCCATACCGTTATCATATTGGAGTTGGTCGAAATTGAGGCTTTCGGTCGTCATGGCGACCGCTCCACTTTGGGGCGTGTCACTGTCGATCGTGATGTCCAGCGATGCGGTCACGCTTGTCCCGCCGGGCTGCACGATCTGATAGGTGAAGCTGTCCACCAGATCGGTCGACGAATGGGCAAGGCCGGGCGTCACTTCGTAGTGATAGGTCCCGGCATCGTCGATGGTCAGCGTGCCATATTGCCCGGTGATCGTACGGCCCGCATCGCCGACATCTTCGAACCCGGTGCCGGTATCGATGCGCAGCGTCACGAAGTCGGTGCCCGGCGCGTCATTGCCCAGCACATTGCCGTCAGCGCTGGTCGCTCCGGTAAAGTCATACTGGTCGAGATGGGTGACCGTCTCCCCCAGATAGACCGTCGTGCCATAGCCGGTTCCGACATTATTGGTGCTGGACACGGTATAGGTGTAATTGCCGGGTCCAAGATCCTCGATCGTCACCGATACGCCCGAACCGAGCGGCAGCCCCGCCACGGCAGTCTGAGTCACCGAACGGACGACATCGCCATCGGCTTCGCGGACCGTGATCGTGTAACTGGGCAGCAGCGACAATATGCCGCCGCGGATCGCGGTGATGGTTACATCGCTTACGGTGTCGGCCGCGACCGTAAAGCCGTCATTGCCCGACCGGGTCACCGAACCGATCAACGTGCCGGGTGTATTGAACGTGAATTCGGTCATCGGCGCGACGGTTTCGACCACATTGTCGTAATTCGCGGTGACCATGGCCATATCGTCGGTGGCGACCGGCATTGCCGTTACATCGTCGCTGCCGATGGTTACGGCCAGGGTCGCGCTTTCGGTCTCGCCATCGGCCCGATCGATCAGCGTATAGGTAAAGCTGTCGGTCCTGCCGATAGCATTCGGGTCGGCATCGGGCGTATAGCTATAGCTGCCGTCGAGATTGATGATGAGCGTGCCGTACTGGCCGTCGACAATGGTGCCGTCCGCATTGACCGCGACCACCGTTCCGTTGACCGTGACGCTTTGCACCACCGTATCGGGGCTGACGAAATCGAGCTCGCCGCCCGGTCCGGGATCAGTGATGACATTGCCGCTCGTCGCCTGCGGGTCCGCCCCGCCGATCGCGGTATAATCCGCATCCACTCCCGCAACGTCGAGATCGCCGAGCAGGCCGACGCCCGCTGCACCGTCGAAGGTCAGAAATGCCCGATAGGTGCCCGCATTGAGCTGCGCCCCCGCGACGAGATCGCCGTTCAGCAGGCCGAGTTCGAGCAGCGAACTGCTTCCCTGTCCGTCAAGGCCGACCCACTGCGTGCCGTTCCATTGCTGAACCACCACGCTGTAGCCGGCGGCTACGCCGATATTGGCAAGCGCGTCATAGGTGAAGCTGGCATCGAGCGTATGGCCTGGCTCGACCGTAAACCGGACATTGGGGACCGAAAGCACCTCCGCCTGAAGGTTGACCACGCCAAGCGATACGAGCGCGAGATAATTGGCGCTTCCGACCGTCACATTGCTCGTTTCCGGGGTCAGGTCGATCCCGGCGGTGGCCACGTTATCGAAGGCGGTGATGTCATAGGGCGCCGATACCATCGCCACGCCCGATTCATTGCCGGCAGGATCGGTCAGCAGGACATTCAGCGTTTCGCCGGCAGTCTGCGGCGGTATCAGCGTGACGGCAAAGCTGCCGTCCGTGCCGACGGTGCCGACGCCGATCACTTCGCCCAGCGCATCGGTGACTTCAACCGAGGCGCCTGCCTCGCCCGTGCCGGTCAGCGTCGTGCCGTCATCGGCAACTGCGAGATTATCGGCGGCATCCGGCGCGGTGATGTCCGGTGCGGGTGCATTGGTGACGGGCGAGACATTGCCCGCCGGATCGGCCTGAGTCACCGTCAGCAGCTCGCCATTGGCCTGTGCGCTGCTCAAGGAGACGGTGTAGCTGCCGTTCGGCTGCACCAATGCAGTGCCGATCGGATTGCCATCGGGATCGCGTACAGTGACGGTCGCGCCCGCCTCACCCGTGCCGGTAACCGTAAGCCCGTTCGCTCCAACGGTGGCGATCGGTGCATCAGGCGCAGTAAGATCGGGGGCGATCGCGGTGACCGGGGGCGAAGCGTTGCCGCCGGTATCGGTCTGGCTGACGGTCAGCCGCTCGCCGTCGAGCTGTGCCTCGGAAAGCGCGACCGTATAGGTGCCGTTCGCCGCCACGGTGGTCGAACCCAGCGCAACGCCTTCCGGATCAGTGACGGAAATGGTCGCACCTGCCTCGCCCGTTCCGCTGACCGAATTGCCGTCGCCTGCAACCACTGCCGTGGGGGCGGGCGGACCGGTATAATCGGGTGCGGTCACGTTCCGGTCGGGCGAGACATTGCCCGCCGCATCGGTCTGAAACAGATCAAGCGCTTCGCCATCGACCTGGGGCGGGCTGATCTGCGCGGTATAGCTGCCATCCGCCCCGACCTGCGCGGTGCCGAGGACGGTGCCGTCGGCTGCGCTGACCGTAACGGTCGCGCCCGCCTCGCCGGTGCCGGTGACCGATGCACCGTCGGCCGCCACGGTTCCGGTGGGAGCAGCGGGCGCCGTCAGATCGGGCGCGATGACATCGGCCGCGCCGGAGACGTTGTCCGAAGCATCCGCCTGAACCACGTCGAGCTGCTCGCCATTGCGCTGCGCAAGGGTCAGCGTCACGCTGTATGTGCCGTTCGCATCGACCTGACCGGAGCCGATCAGCCGGTCGTCGGGATCGAAGACGCGGATCGTGGCACCCGGCTCACCGGTTCCCGAAACGACTGCGCCATTGCCGTCGATCGCTGCGGTCGGCGCCGCCGGAGCGGTGATGTCGGGCGCGACGGCGACCGTGTCGGGCGAGACATTGCCCGCCGGGTCGCTCTGCACGACGCTCAGCATTTCACCGTTCGCCTGAGCCGGGGTCAGCGGCACGGTGTAGGTGCCGTTGCTGTCGACCAGCGCCGAACCCAGCGTATTGCCGTCCGCATCGGTCACGGTAACGGTTGCGCCCGCTTCGCCGGTACCGGTCACGGTCGTGCCGTCGGGAGCGACGGTCGCGACCGGAGCGGGAGGCGCGGTGAGATCGGGCGCGGTCAGCGCCGTGGTGCCCGAGACATTGCCAGCCGCGTCGCTCTGCCGGACGTTCAGCAGCTCGCCATCGGTTTGCGCCACGCTGAGCGGGGCGCTGAAATTGCCGTCGCTGCCGACCATGGCGGACCCGATGACATTGCCGTCCCCGTCGAGCACGCGCACCATCGCGCCCGCTTCGCCCGTCCCGGTTACCAGCGTGCCGTCACCCGAAATCGTTGCGACGGGCGCATCGGGGGCGGTGAGGTCCGGCGCGGCAGAATTGACCGCCGGTGACATATTGCCGCCCGCATCGGTCTGAACCACCTGAAGCACTTCGCCATCGGTCTGGGCGGTGGTGAGTTCGGCAGTATAGCGACCATCGGCGCCGACCGTCGCCATGCCGATGATCATACCGTCGGGATCGGTGATGCGGATCATCGCGCCCGGTTCACCGGTGCCGGTGACCTCGCTTCCGTCCGTTGAAACGGTTGCGGCGGGGGCGTCCGGCGCGACCAGATCGGGGGCAGCGACCGTCACGGCGGGCGAAACATTGCCGCCCGCATCGATCAGCGTGACGCTGACCGTTCCGCCATTATCCTGCACGGGGCTTAGCGGCACGCTATAGCTGCCGTCGCCGCCGACCATGCCGGTGCCCAGCAGATTGCCGTCATTATCGGTGATGCGCACTTCGGTACCGGGCTCGCCGGTTCCGGTAACCGCCGTACCGTCCGCCGCGATCGTTGCCTCTGGCGCATCGGGAGCGGTCAGATCGGGCGCGAGCACTGCCCTTGCCCCCGAAACATTGCCCGCGCCGTCGGCCTGAGTCACGGCAAGCGTCTCGCCATCGATCTGTGGCGGGGTGAGCGTCGCGCTATAGGTGCCGTCCTCCAGCACGATCGACGAACCGATTGGATTGCCTTGCGGATCAGTGATCGTAATGCGTGCGCCCGGTTCGCCGGTGCCGCTGACCGAATCGCCGTCACCGGTGATCGTCGCAGTCGGCGGCTGCGGCGCGGTACTGTCGGGCGCGGTGACCGGGGTCGCCGCCGACAGATTCCCGGCATTGTCGCGCTGGGTGATGCTCAGCGCTTCGCCGTCCTGCTGTGCCGGGGAGAGGGTGACGCTGTAAGTGCCGTCGCCGCCGATGGTGGCGGTGCCGATCGGAACGCCGTTCGCGTCGGTGACGCGCACAGTCGCACCGGGCTCACCCGTGCCGGTAATCGTATCGCCCGCCGCGTCGATCGTCGCAACCGGCGCATCGGGGGCAGTCAGATCGGGGGTGAGCGCGGCAGTGGCGGGCGAAACATTGCCGCCGCCATCGGTCTGAGTCACGCTCACCGGATCGCCGCTCACCTGAGGTGGGGAGAGGGGGATGCTGTACTGACCGTCAGGGCCGACGGTTCCGGTGGCGATGATCGTGCCGCCCGAATCGCGAACCGTGATTGCCGCGCCCGCCTCGCCCGATCCGGCGATCAGCGTTCCGTCCGGCGATACCGACGCGTCCGGCGCTGCCGGCGCGGTGAGGTCGGGTGCCGTTGCGGAGGTCTGGGGCGAGACATTGCCCGCATCGTCGGTCTGGGTAGCCGTCAGCGTTTCGCCATTGGTCTGCGCGTCGGCAAGCGCTGCGCTGTACGTTCCGTCGCCGCCGACCAGTGCGGTGCCGATCACCGTACCGTCGGTATCGCGCACCGTGACGGTCGCTCCCGCCTCGCCAGTGCCGGTGACCGTGGTTCCGTCGGGACCCACCGCAAGACCCGGCGCATCGGGCGCCGTCAGATCGGGTGCGGTGAGCACCGCCTGCGGAGAGACATTGCCAGCAGCATCGATCTGCACGATCGACAGCGTCTCGCCATTCGTCTGCGCCGTGGAAAGGGCGAGAGCGTAATTGCCGTTTTCTTCCACCGTGCCCGTGCCGATCAGCGTTCCGCCGGCGGTGCGGATCTCCACCGTGGCTCCGGGCTCGCCGGTGCCGGTAACGATCGTTCCGGTCGCATCGAGCGTCGCGACCGGCGCGTCCGGCGCGGTCAGGTCGGGGGCGATCGCAACGGCGGGGGCGGAGTTCGGGCCGCCGGGCCGCGCCTGTGCGACGCTCAGCACTTCGCCGTCGCGCTGCGGCGTATCGAGCGTGATCGCATAATTGCCGTCACTGCCGACCAGGCCGCTGCCGATCATCACGCCGTCCGGATCGGTCACGGTGACGCTCGCTCCGACCTCGCCGGTGCCGGTCACCGTCTCTCCGTTCGGACCTACGGCGGCGGTGGGGGCGTCCGGCGTGTCGTTCAACACCAGATCGGGCGCCGCCGCGGCGGTAGCGGGCGACACATTGCCAGCGGCGTCGGTCAGCGTGACGCGCAGCGTTTCGCCATTGGTCTGCACCGGGGTGATGCTGACCGCATAATTGCCGTCGATCCCCACCGTGCCCGTTCCGACCGTCCGGCCCAGCGGGTCGGTGATCGTCACATCAGTCCCCGGTTCGCCGGTCCCGATAATTGCCGCGCCGTCGCCCGAAACCGCCGCGTCCGGAGCATCGGGTGCGGTCAGATCGGGGGCGGTCAGCGCGATCGTGTCGGAGAGGTTCCCGGCAATATCGGTCTGCGATACCGTCACGGTTTCGCTATCCACCTGTGCCGGGGTCAGCATCGCGGCATAATCGCCCGCCGCGTCGACGGTGGCGGTGCCGATAATGCTGTTGTCCGGCCCGCGAACCGTGATCGTCGCGCCTGCTTCGCCGGTGCCCGTCACCATCGTTCCGGTGGCGTCGATAACAGCTGTCGGCGCATCGGGCGCGGTCAGATCGGGCGCCTCGGCGCTTGCCTGAGGCGAGATATTGCCCGCTGCATCGCTTTGCGTAATGCCGAGCGTTTCGCCGTCCACCTGTGCCGGGGTCAGCGGTGCCGTGTAATTGCCGTCCGCTCCCACCTGCGCCGCGCCGATCTGATTGCCGTCGGCATCGAAGATCCGCACGGTCGCGCCCGCTTCCCCGCTTCCGGTGACGCTCGATCCGTCGCCCGAAACACTGGCGGTCGGAATATCGGGAGCGGTAAGGTCGGGTGCCGTCACCGCGATTGCGGGCGAATCGTTCCCGGCATCGTCGGCCTGCGTCACCTGAAGCAGTTCGCCATTGCGCTGATCGGGCGTCAGATCGGCGGTATAGCTCCCGTCGCTTCCGACGATCGCGGTGCCCAGCACCGTCCCGTCGGGATCGGTGACGGTGATCGATGCGCCGGGGTCGCCGGTGCCGGTGACCTGGCTGCCGTCGGCCGCAATGATCGCGGTCGGTGCATCGGGCGCGGTCAGATCGGGGGCGAGTGCACTGGTCGCGGGCGATACATTGCCGCCCGCATCGGTCAGCGTCACGCGCACCGTTTCGCCGTCACTCTGCGCCGGGGACAAAGTGACGCTATAGCTCCCGTCGCCATTGACCTGACCGGTGCCCAGCAGCGTGCCGCCGGAACCGGTCACGCGAACTTCGGTTCCCGGCTCACCGGTGCCGGTGACTGCGCTGCCATCGGCAGTAACGCTTGCGGCGGGGGCATCGGGCGCACTCAGGTCCGGCGCGGTCAGGGACGTCGGTGCAGACGCATTGCCCGCCGCATCGCGCTGCGTCACGCCGAGCGCTTCGCCATCGGTTTCGGCGGGGACCAGCGCGACGCTGTAATTGCCGTCCGGGTCGATCATAGCAGTGCCGATGACCTTGCCGTCGGCATCGGTAACGCGAACCGTTGCGCCCGCTTCACCGGTGCCGGTAATCGTGTCGCCGCTCGCATTGATCGTCGCTGCGGGTGCATCAGGGGCGGTAAGGTCGGGCGTCGGGGCGGAAGTTGCCGGGGATATATTGCCGGCGCCATCGCTCTGGGTGACGGAGAGCGAAATGCCGGTGATCTGCGGCGGGGACAGCGCGATGCTGAACTCGCCCTCCGGGCCTGCCGCACCGGTGGCAAGGACCGTACCGCCGGAATCGCGAACGGTGATCGTGGCGCCGGGTTCGCCGCTGCCGCTGATCAACGCCCCGTCAGGCGATACCGATGCGTCGGGCGCGGGGGGCGTGACCAGATCGGGCGCACTGGCGAGCGTCGATGGCGAGACATTGCCCGCAGCATCGCTCTGCACGACGCTCAGCGCTTCGCCATTGGTCTGGGCGGTGCGAAGCGTGGCGCTATAGCTGCCGTCCGACCCGACAATGGCGGTACCGATCGGCACGCCCGCAGGATCGCTGATCGTGATCGTCGCGCCTGCCTCGCCGGTGCCGGTCACGACCGTACCATCATTGCTGACCGTGGCGGTCGGGGCATCGGGCGCGGTCAAATCGGGTGCGATGGCACTGGCGGGCGGCGAGACATTGCCTGCCGCATCGCTCTGCGTGATGCCGAGCGTCTCGCTGGCAATCTGCGCGGGCGAAAGCGCCACGCTGAACGCGCCATCGGCTCCGACAATCGCTGACCCGATGGCAGTGCCGTCAGGATCGGTGACGGTTATTGTGGCACCGGGTTCGCCGGTGCCGGTGACGACGGTGCCGTCATCGCCAACGGTCGCGATCGGCGCGTCCGGTGCGGTAAGGTCTGGCGCGGTCACGTCGATCGCAGCGGAGCTGTTGCCCGCAGAGTCGGTCTGGGTGACCTGAAGTGCCTCGCCGTTGCGCTGAGCCGGGGTCAGGTCGGCGCTATAGGTGCCGTCACCCCCGACGATGGCCGTACCGATCGCAGCGCCGTCGGGGCCGCGAATCGTGATCCGCGCGCCGGGTTCGCCCGTGCCGCTGATCTCGCCGCCATCGGCGGAAATGATCGCATCGGGCGTCGCGGGGGCGGTGACATCCGGGGCCACAAGGTTGACCGCAGGCGAGCTGTTGCCTGCTGAATCGGTCTGCACGACGCCGATCGTTTCGCCATTCGCTACGGGCGGGGAAAGGGTGAGGGTATAGGTGCCGTCGCCGCCTACCGTAGCGCTGCCGAGCGGATTGCCGTCGGCATCGGTCACCGTCACGGTCGCGCCGGGTTCACCGGTACCCGTAACCGCGCTGCCGTCGGGCGCAACGCTTGCCTCCGGCGCGTCGGGTGCGGTGGTGTCCGGCGCGACGGCACTGGAGGCAGCGGACACATTCCCCGCCGCATCGCTCTGCACGACGCTCAGCGTTTCGCCATTGGTAAGTGGCGGATCGAGCGGCACGGTGAAGCTGCCATCGGCCGCGACCACGGCGGTACCAATCACCGTGCCGTTGCTGTCGCGTATTTCGACGGTGGCGCCGGGTTCGCCCGTACCCGTAACGGCGCTGCCGTCGGTCGCAACCGTAGCATCGGGTGCCTCGGGGGCGGTGACATCCGGGGCCGCAAGATTGACCGCAGGCGAGCTGTTGCCTGCTGAATCGGTCTGCACGATGCCGATCGTCTCGCCATTCGCTACGGGCGGGGAGAGGGTGAGGGTATAGGTTCCGTCGCTGCCTACCGTAGCGCTGCCGATCGGATTGCCGTCGGCATCGGTGACGGTCACAGTCGCGCCGGGTTCACCGGTACCCGTAACCGCGCTGCCGTCGGGCGCAATGCTTGCTTCGGGCGCGTCAGGCGCGGTGGTGTCCGGCGCGACGGCGGTCACGGCAGCGGACACATTCCCCGCCGCATCGCTCTGCACGACGCTCAGCGTTTCGCCATTGGTAAGTGGCGGATCGAGCGGCACGGTAAAGCTGCCATCGGCCGCGACCACGGCGGTACCGATCACCGTGCCGTTGCCGTCGCGTATCTCGACGGTGGCACCGGGTTCGCCCGTGCCGGTAACGGCACTGCCGTTCGCCACGACCGTGGCATCGGGCGCATCGGGTGCGGTCAGATCAGGGGCGGCGAGCGCGAGTGCATCCGAGACATTGCCCGCTGCATCGCTTTGCGAGACGGCGAGCGTTTCACCATCGACCTGTGGAGGGTTCAGGGAAACCGTATAGGTGCCATCGGCAGCGACGGTTGCTGTCCCGATCACGGTTCCGTCAGGGTCGGTTACCCGGATCACTGCGCCGGGTTCACCCGTTCCGGAAATGCTCGATCCGTCGCCGTTGATCGTTCCGGTCGGAGCCGCCGGCGCGACGGTGTCGTCATCGCCATCCGCGCCGCCGACGGTTCCGCCGTCCCCGGCGTCGCCGTCGGTGCCGGCGCCCGTATTATCGTCATTGCCGCCGCCGGAAGCCGCCGCCGCGATCCCGCCGATCCCCGCTACGCCGCCGATGATACCGGGCACCAGCAGCGACGATCCGCCGCTCGCTGCGCTCGTCGCGGTCATCAGTTCGTCGAGATCGTTGAGCAGCGTATAGCGCGGCGTTCCGCCTTCCGTAGCGGCAAGCCATTGCGTGCCGTCCTGCTCCTCAAATACCAGATCGTTGGCAAGCTCACCCGGCGTATTGAAAAAATCGGCGATCCGGATCGTGTCGCCGTCCTTCAGCTGGACAATCAGATCATCACCCTGACGCTGCATCCCCTCTACTGCCGTGCGGGGAATGTCGAGGCGAACGATGCTAGGTGCGTCGAGATCGATGGCATCGATCGGTACTTGCTGTTCGGCGCCGTTCGATTTCAGGATGATGTCCGCAGGCATTGTCTTCCCCTTTTCGATCCCGTGAACCGGGCTCGTCAGGTACGAAGCAGCAGGGACGCTGTGGCATCGATAAACCGACGATCACGGTACGCGACTGTTAATGGAGAGAAAACTGACGGGCTTATTAAGACGTTGCAAATGTTTCGTTTTCGAAAACAATTACTTAGCTTAATCATAATGCAAATTTATTTAAGCGTTAGTGGATCGTCGGTTCCGGCCATTTCAGAACGAGCGCGTCAGGTCCGGAGAAAACATTGCCAGAGTAGTTACCCTGGAATTGAAAAAGCCCGTCGTCGACCCGATCGTCCAGTGTCCGGTCTGACCGGTTAAGCTGACGCGTCGCCGAGTATTTCCGCATACGCATGAAGCGCATTTTTGAGGATGTGCTTCCTGGAGAGCAAAAGTGCGGGCCGGGCACCACGAGGAAGCCGCGGTTCAGCATCTGGCGCGCAATATCACGTGCGTCGGTCTCTTTCCTGCAATCGGCTCAGAGGAATGTCCCTCGGACCGCTGGCGCCACGACCAGCTGATTTGCTCCTGCCGAGTGGCCCGACTGGTTTGTTATACAAAGGAGCGCGAAGTCTGACTCACGGTTCGCTGGCGCGAGCGGAAGGAGGCTCGCGATGGCAGCGGCGATCGAGGTTCGAAGGCATATCGCGGCGGCGCAGTTGGGCGGGATGAAGCGGCGATGCGCCGATGGCGATCAGGTTCGGCGCCTGATGGCGATCGCCCTGATCCTGAACGACGAACAGCGCGCTCAGCTCGTCGATCAGCTCGGGGCAGGGCCGATCGCGGAGGTGCAGGGTGTGGTGCGCTGGCGGTTGATCGACCTGACGCAACGGGTGTGGGCCGAGTTCGGCCTGTCGCTCACCCGCTATACCCTGAGCCGTGCGCTTCGAGCGCGGGTGGGCTGAGCGTCGATAGAATGGACCTAAATCCGCCAAATTCGGCCAAAAAGGCTCGAAAATGGTGACCCCTACGGGAGGGGTAAGCCGCAAGATAATCTATGCAATGTCAGCGTGTTAACTGCATGTCATTATCGCGTTTTGTGCCACTCTTGTGTCACGTAACACGGCCTTTCTGGCACGCTCTCGCCTGACCGCCAAGGGCTAATTATTTTTGCCGTAACCAACCGAGCTCAACACCTTTTGCCAAGGCGCTGGGTTCTGCACTGCACAAGGTGACTTCTAGGCTCCGGACCGATTAAATCGCTTCCACGAGAGGCGATTGGTTGAGTCAATTACGGCGCGAGGAGGCGCTGCTGTTGTCCGAAGTCTGGTTGCTGAGCGAGGCGCAGATGCGTCGGATCGAGCCCTATTTCCCGTTGTCGCACGGCATCCCGCGGGTCGATGATCGCCGGATCGTGAGCGGCATCATTTTCGTGATCAGGGACGGGCTGCGCTGGCGCGATGCGCCGGCCGCCTATGGTCCGCACAAAACGATCTACAATCGCTTCATCCGCTGGAGCCGCCTGGGTGTGTTCAACCGCATCTTCGCCGAGCTCGCTGCCAAGGGCGGGAAGCCGGACCGACTGATGGTCGATGCCACCCATCTCAAGGCGCACCGGACGGCGGCGAGCCTGCTAAAAAAGGGGCTCTACCCCGAAGTATCGGGCGCACCAAAGGCGGGTTGAACTCCAAGCTCCACGCCGTCTGCGACGGCCAAGGCCGCCCGTTGACCATGCTGCTCAGCGAAGGGCAGATGAGCGACTACAAAAGGGCGGCGCTGATGATTGATGCCTTCCCCAAGGCCAGGGCATTGCTCGCCGACCGGAGCTATGATGCCGACTGGTTCCGTCGCGCCCTGGCCGATGGCTCGTCAACCGGTTGGTCACTGCCCATGCCGGCCACTGGGGCCAGACCAATTTCGAGCCAATCACCAGATTGTCTTAAGCTGCCCTACATTCATGCAACTGAAAATTGATCAGGGAATGACCGAGCGGTCGGCTATATGGAGCGGCAGCTTTCAATTCTGCAAAACGTTCAGGCCTTCCGTGAAGTGCTGACAATGCACCGTCGCCGACATCGCCAATGTTGCGACCTTACGGCGAAACGTACTCTGATTTAATCAACTGTGTGCAAAATGACCGATTCCGTCAAAATAACGTATGATTTTTCGTCCTGTCACGGATTCTGAACATTTCAGGCTTAGCCGTGCGATCATCACAGGATGATTGGGCGGACATGAGCGTAGATCGACGAACTTTCCTTGCAAGCGCCTCCGCAATGGTTGCCACTCAGGGCGGAACGACGAGCGCGTTTGCGCATCCATCACAGCGCGGCTCGATTCAAGATATCGAACATGTTGTGATCCTGATGCAGGAGAATCGTTCGTTCGATCATTACTTCGGTGCGTTGCGCGGGGTTCGTGGCTTTGGTGACCCACGACCGATCATGTTGCCTACGGGGCGAACGGTATGGGGGCAGCGCCGTGCCGATCGCGATGGCGGACAGGTCGCATGGCCGTTTCGGCTGGATTACAACCACAGCAATGCGCGTTGTTTCACTGGGCTTGACCATAGCTGGAAGGACAGTCAGGCGCGCTGGCGCAACTGGGATTGCTGGGCGGCGCAAAAGGGGCCGCTTACGATGGGACATCTGACGCGGGCGGACCTTCCTTATTACTACGCACTCGCCGATCAGTTTACGATCTGCGATTCCTATCATTGCTCGCTACAGGGTCCGACCGGGCCCAACCGCCTGTATCATTTCACCGGCACCAACGGCCTGAGTGTTGGGCTGGAAGGCGAATATTGCGTCACCAACGGCGGCAGCGATCCCAATCCGGGCGCCGATATGGCGCTGGACGACGATAGCGAAGGACTGCCCTGGCGTACCTATGCCGGAAGGCTGGAAGAGGCCGGTATATCCTGGCGTGTCTATCAGGAACTGGCCAACTATTCGGACAACCCGCTCGGCTATTTCAGCGAATTTCGCAAGCTCGACCGCGATTCATCGCGCTACAAGCGTGGTCGCGCATATGTCGATTGGATCGACGGAAAACGCCCCGAAGATCCCGAAAAGACGCAGGCCCGCCATCTGATTGCCGCGTTCGCCGAAGATGTGGCCGCCGATCGCCTTCCTCAGGTGTCGTGGATCGTGCCCATGATGCAGATGAGCGAGCATCCCGATGCGCCCGTTCCGTTCGGCGAAGTGATGATCGGTCGCCTCGTCGCTGCGCTTGCCGCTAATCCTAAAGTCTGGGCGAAGACCGCGTTCATCCTCAATTATGATGAGAATGACGGGTTTTTCGACCATGTCCCGGCTCCGATGCCGGGGATTTCGCCGCAATATGGTGCGAGCAATGTCGACGTTCGCAGCGAAACCTATCAGGGCGAACCGGTCGGCCTTGGCCCCCGCGTGCCCATGATCGTGATCTCGCCCTGGACGCGGGGCGGGTGGGTGAATTCGGAACTTTTCGACCACACATCGGTGCTCCGCTTTCTCGAGAAGCGGTTCGGCGTGGCGGAGCCGAATATTTCTCCCTGGCGACGCGCGACGTGCGGTGACCTGACCTCGATATTTGATTTCGATATTCCGTATGAAGCGCGGTTGGACACGCGCTGGGCTGCTGCGCTTCCGTCGGTTGCCGATTATATCGAGGAAACTGAGGAGTTGTGTGCACACGCGCCGCCGCCCGCCATCGCGACCAGCGAGGGGGTGCCGGAGCAGGAGCATGGCACCCGGCCTGCGCGCCCGCTTCCCTATCGCTTTTCGGTCGAACCTGTCTGGGGCGAGGGCGAATTAACGCTGCGTTTCGTCAATGACGGACCGGTTGGCGTGATATTCGGCGTTCAGGACGAAATTGCCTTTCCCGGCTGGCGCTATTTCACCGTGGCGGCACGATCGCGACTGGAGGAGGCATGGCCGCTCCGCGAGGACGCTCCCCATGCGATCGTGGTGCGTGGACCCAATGGTTTTCAGCGCGATTTTCGTGGGAAGGCGGGACCTGGCCGAATCGAGGCTATGCTGATCTGGTACGATTCCGGGCGCAGCGCTGTACTCCGGCTCCGTAACCAAAGCGGCTCGGCGAGCGAGGTTTCGGTCCATTGCGCCCATACCGGCAAGGTCCTGAAGCAGCGTGTCGAGTCAGCAACAAGTGCGAGCTTCCCGATCACGGTTGCCGGGCATCGCTGGTATGATCTTCAGGTCGATGGGAATACCGGCACGCGGCTTCGCCTTGCAGGCCATATCGAGAACGGGCAGCCGGGGGTCAGCGAGCCAGCGGCGGCATTCCCGCATCCGGTCTAACATTGTTGACGCCGCGCGCGGTTGCCCCGCCAGACCGTCAGCATTGTCATTTCGCTGTTGCGAAAGGGGGATAGCACCGGCGCGCAATGGCCGCGCCCGATTCTCTCTCTGCGATGAAGCGCTCCCCCCTACGCTCGCGGCGTTTTCTTGCGGTCGCGGCGATGGAGTTCTGGGAACGGTTCGCCATGTACGGCGTGAAGTCGCTGCTGGCGCTTATCCTGATCGACCATGTTCTTGCCGGGAACCTCAGCCATGTCGCCGGCGCAGCCATGGTGCGCGAGCTCAGCGCGTCATTGTTCGGCCCGGTATCGACCACAGGCCTTGCGTCTCAGCTTTACGGCTATGCGAACGCGCTGATCTATCTTTCCATCCCACTTGGCGGCCTGTTCGGTGATCTTCTCGATAACCGGCGGGTGATGGTGCTTTTCGGCGGCATCGCGATGCTGGCGGGGCTGGGGATGATGCTCCAGGAGAGCAGTTTTCTGATCGGACTCATTCCATTTGCGGCGGGAACGGGCCTGATGAAGGGGAATCTTTCCGTGCAGATCGGTCTGCTGTTCAGCGACGAGGCGGAGCGGCAACGCGGCTATACGATCTATCTGGGATTTCTGAATGCGGGTGCGATAGGCGGACCACTGATCTGCGGCGCGGTTGCGCTGTATGCGGGGCCCATGGCAGCTATTGGCGTTGCGGCGTTAGCGGTATTGATCGGCCTTGTTCTGTATGGACGATATGGTGAGCGCGACCAAGCTGGCCGTATCGTTTCAACGCCGGGTACCACGGTCCGCGCCGCCCCCGTCATCAACACCGCGCTGCTGATTGCGGCGCTGGGGGCGGTTTATCTATGCTTCGCCGCTTATGAGCAGATCGGGAACATCTTTCTGGTCTGGGCGCGACGCCATGTCGACCTCGATCTGCATGGCTGGCGGATGCCGGTGGCCTGGTTTCTGTCGCTCGACGGACTTGCGACGCTGACCCTGATCGCCGGATGGCAGGCGCTGCTGCGCATGTTCGATCGGCGCGGCGTGGCCATCGAGCCGCTGGTTCAGATCATGGTCGGTACCATCCTGTGCGCTGCCGGATATCTGGTACTCACTATCGCGAGTGCGCTGGACGGCGCGACTCATATCGGCTGGGCGCTTGCCTATCTGCTTTTGGTGGATGCCGCGATCGTGCTGGTCTGGCCTTCCGGGCTCAGCCTGATCGCAGGGCTGGCACCGCGCAATATGGTGGGGTGGTGGACCGGGCTGTTTTACCTGCACGGTTTTTTCGCCAATATCTGTGTCGGCCTGATTGGCGTATATTATGACCGAATGCCGACGCCTGCCTTCTGGCTGTTCCACGCCATGATGGCGACCTTCGGCGGATTTGTGGCGCTCGGCGCCGGTGTCTTGCTGGTCCCGGCACTGCGCTCGCGTCAGGCCACGACCACTTCTGCATGAGCGAAGGCACTCGCATATTCGTCGGTTAGCGGTTCGTCGGTTACAAGAATATCGACGTCACTCAGCTGCGCGGTCTGGATCAGGGCATAGCGGCCAAATTTCGACGCATCGGCACCCAGCAAGACCCGCTTCGACGTTGCATAGGCGATGCGGCTCATGGTCGCTTCGCCGGGGTGAAAGTCCATCAACCCCTGATCGGTGCTGATCCCGCCGACCGAAAGAATGGCGAGATGCGGGGTGAAGCCGCGAACATATTCCTGTGCGGCATGGTCGGAAAATGCTCGATATTCGTAATCCATCTGGCCTGCAGCCAGGAACAGGCGATTGTTGTTGATCCCTCCAAGATCATTCGCGACACCAAGCGAGTTTGTGATCACGGTAAGCGATTTGCGCTCCACCAGCTGGCGCGCGATGAACAGGCTCGTCGTGCCGGAATCGATGAACACAATGGCACCGTCAGGGATCATTTCGGCTGCCGCACGGGCAATTCGCAGCTTGGCATCGGCATTTTCGCCGAGCCGCTGAAGCAACGGGCCTTCCAAAGTGGGTGCGGCAAGCCGGGCGCCGCCATGTTCGCGGATGATGGCACCGTGATCTTCTAACGCGCGCAATTCCCGTCGGATTGTTTCATCCGACACCGAAAGATCGCTGGCCAGCGCATTGACCGACAATGTCCGGCCGCTGCGCAGACGCGACATGATTTCCCGTTGGCGCTTTGACCGCTTATCCATCTTTTCCTTCCCTGTTCCTCGGCACCCATGCCGAAGCGGTGCTGCCTTATGCAAGCAGCTATGTGCCGGGACCCCAGATTTAAGTCCCGGCGCACGACGAAGGAGTGATTAAAAGCCGATGCTTGCTGTCAGACGAACGTAGCGCGGCGTCTGATATGCATTTGGAGAGCGATAATCGGAGTTTGTCGACCCGTCGCTTAACTCTCCAAAATTGTTATAGTTCGTCACCGCCTGACTGTTCAGGATGTTGAATACGTCCAGTCGGATCGATGCATCGACAAAGTCGAGCGGCAACCGCGCTGCGGCGCTGAAGTTGAACTCGGTCCGCCAGTCGCCCTTGAAGGCCGTGCCGCGCGGGACCAGCTTGCCCTGGCAGTAAAAGCCGTAGCCGTGATAGGTATTCGCATAGGCGTCGACATCAACCGGCACCGCGCCGATACAGCTGTAATGCGCCGGTGACTGGACCAATGCGTTCAGACCCAGATCGAGAACATCGAACAGGCGATAACTGCCATAGGCGCGGAAGCTGTGGCGGCGATCATTGGGCAGATAGCCATAAGCACCGTTTACGAAACCGGGCGAATCGAAATCCGCCGATCGGTTGATCGACAGCTGCCCGTTTTCCGATCGCACGCCGCCTTCATAATTACCCTTGTTAAAGGCGAGCGTATAGGATGCCGACAGGCTCCATTTCTGATCAAAGCTGCGGTCGAACGTCAGGGTCAGCGCATCGTAATTGCGCTTCGGATCGGGATATTGCAAATCCGAGGCCTTCAGCGTCGCTGTCGGTGTGCTCCCATCGGGCAATGGATTTAGCTGTACCGTGACATCGCGCCCCGGATTAGCGATGACAAACTGGCTGCCGCCGGGATAGGCGCTTTGGCACGCCTCGGCAGTGAAGCCCTGACCAATGCAATAAGCGCGCGCGCCTGCATCGATCGATATATCCTCGATCACATTGCCGAGGCGGCGATGCGTGAAAGAGGCACCGATGCGGACCTTATCAGCAATCTGGCGCTCTACGCCCAGAATAATCTCGCTGGATGATTGCGGCTTGATGTTGCGATCAATGACACCATCGGGGTTGAACGGCGATCCGTCGGCCGACACTTCGCAATTGGCGATGCCGGTATCGGGACAGTCCCTGGTGTTGACCACCGACAAAATGGGATCGCCGGGATTCGGTATATTGCCTTCCCCGCTGACCCCGTTGAACAGGTTGTAGCGGGTGTAGGTGACCAGGCTGCCTGCGACGTTCAGGTTAATATCGCCTGCCATCGGCAGATAATATTTGCTGTACGAGCCGAAGATACGGGTCCCGCCATCACCGATGGGATCGAATGCAGCGCCAAGACGCGGTGCCCACAGATTGCCGGATTCAAAGAAGGATTCGCCGTTAACGCCCTGATTGCTGAACCGATCGTCGCGAAGCCCGAGGTCGAGGCGAAGCCGGTTGTCGAGCAGCGACCATTGGTCCTGAATGTAAAAGGCTTCGTTGCGGACGTGCGCGGTACCGTTCTGAGCATATACGCGGGTCGTGTAATAGGTCGTGCCGACCGGAAGGCCGATCCGTTCGGCGGATTCGGGCGTCACATTGTAGATTTTGAACGCACCTTCGCCGATCGTCTCGAAGGTTTGCACCTGCGTATCTTTTTCATGATCGTACCCGATGCGCACATGGTGTGCGCCCAGAAGGTGGAATTGCAGGTCCGTGTCGAAGCGATAGAATTCGCGCTCGTTGTTGGTCTTGCTGTACGCATCCGTCACCTTGTTCAGGCCGATCTGAACGCCCGCCGGGTCGGTTCGATAATCTACAACCTGCGGATTGGTGACATCGAGCGGCAGATTGCCCGAGCGCAGCTTGTTGACGCCATAGGCCCCCGAAACCGTCAGCCAGGGTGTGAACGTACCGGTGTAGCGGCCCACATAGTTCTTACCGCCCGCGCGTGCGTTGGTTCCGCCGGTCACTTCGCCCAGTTTATAGGTGTCTCGGTTCCACTCGCGGCTGCGATTTTCGGTTTCGTTACTGGTGTCGAAATAAGTGAATTCGAAATGATGGTCGCCGGTAATATAGCCGTCGATCTTCCCGCCCCAGAACGGGCTGTCGTTGCGCACGCTTGTCGCATTGTCCTGATTGGCCTGCGGCGTCATCGAACGGATGTCCCGCAGATTGTACAGCCCATATACGAACAGATGATCCTTGATGACCGGCCCGCTCGCCTGAAAGATTAGTTCCTCGCGGCTTGCGGTGGCATGGGCATAATCGGTTGTCCGGGTCGACGGCGCATGGTCGCGCAGATCCTTAGGCTCCCAGATGCCGGTCACGCTGGCATGATATTCGTTCGAACCGGATTTGGTGGTGGCAACGACATAGCCGCCAGTAGCACGTCCGAATTCAGCAGGGGCGCCGCCGGTTTTGACTTCGACACTTTGGTAGAAATCGAACGGCACCTCAGTCGGCTGACCACCAGAAACAAAGTCGGTGACATTCAGGCCGTTGATGTAAAAGGCGTTTTCGGTAAAGGCTGCGCCAGCGATCGATACCTGATTGGCGAACCCGGCATTCGACGACGACCCCTGGACCGTGCCTGGGGTGAGCAGCATGACATCGCGCAAGGTGCGACCGATAGGAACCCGATCTTTCAACGTGCCGATATCGATCGTGCTACCGATCGTCGTGTCCTGAAAGTCGGCCACCCGCTCGCGCGAGCCGGTAACGACGATATCGCCCGCTGTGGCTTCTGCCGACACCAGACGAAAGCTGTTCGCGCCGCCAGCCTGGCGGGTAAGCGGAATCGCCGCTTCCGAATAGGTGGCATAGCCCGGCGCTGAAACCGCAAAGTTGTAGTTGCCTGGCGCGAGCTGCGGGATGGTGTAAGCGCCGGTGCTGTCGGTCGTCACTGTACGACTGACGCCGCGGTCGGATGAGGTGAGCTGAACCGTAGCACCCGCGATCGGTGCTCCGTTCTCGCTCGTAACGCGACCGGACGCTGCGATATTGGTGTAATCCTGTGCGCTGGCATAGGGAGCCGAAATCGTAACCACGGGTATTGCGGAAGTAAGCATCAACAACGCGCGCAGCGATGCGCGCGACGAACGTCGCGAAATGCGAATCATCAGAAAAAATCCCCAATATGAGCACGATCGACGCCGTATGCGGCGTTAAGGGAAGCCGATAGAGACCCCTCGTTTATCTTTTGTGACACATCAACATAATATCAACATTTCATCGCCCGCATGCTGGCGAAGGTCTACCAACAGGCGCCATGATTGGCCGCATGAACGAACGGAGGCTTTCGATCGTCGAATTGGGCCCGGGAATGGCCGCTTAGTTCGCGAAAAGCGCCGATTTCGCGCAACCAGCAAATGGCGAATCGCATCTCATTCGTCTTGAATGCCGGGCGTTCCCATCTTGAGCCGGGGGACTCTCGGACGGCCTTAAATCGTCAGGCAAGGAAAATCGGCAATTTCACTTCAAAAACGGCACCGGTTTCCGACACGGCGAGCGAAACCTCGCCCTCGGACGCTCCCAGCAGCGAGCGGGCGATGGCAAGGCCGAGGCCGCTGCCGCCAATTGCGCGATGCGTGGTGAAAAACGGTTCGAATATCCGCTCGCGATCGGCGGCAGGAATGCCGGGACCGTTGTCGGAAATGCGTAAGGCCAGATTGCCTTGCACGTTCGTTGCTTCAAACCGGATCATGCTCGCCCCGGCCTGACGGCTGTTGCCGATAAAGGTGGAAAGCACCGCATCCAGCGACGCTTCGGGGATGACGACGGTGCAAAGATCATCGGGCAGGTCGAACAACACGCGGAAGCTGTCGTCGCTGTGCGCGTCTGCCAGACGGTCGAGGACAGCGCGAAGGTTGGTCGCGACGTTTGGATCGACCGGGCTCATATCGGCGCGCGCGAGATCGAGCAGGCGGCTGACAAGCAGCGACAGGCGCGCTGCGTCAGCATCGGCATTGTTCAGGAACCGCCGACGCTCCTCTGCCGACATCTCATCTGCATGGTCGGACAGGATTTCGAGTGCGCCGCGAATGCCGGTGAGCGGCGTCTTGAATTCGTGGCTCATCGCATGGGCGAAGTCGCGCAGATAGCGGGACCGCCGGTCGATCGCCGTCGCCATGCGGCCGAAATCGGCATAGAGGCCCTGAATTTCCACAGCTGCCGTTTGCGGCGTTTCGGGGATGGTTCCCCGTCCCGTTGCTAGTGAGCGCGTTGCGCGGCCAAGCGCTTCGATCGGCCGGACGATACCGCGCGACAGCACGCCGCTGAGCACGATCAGGATCGCGAGGATACCGAATATGCCGATCAGGATCTTGCCGCGATCCTCGTACAGCCCCTTGAACAGGCTGCGCGCCGAACGCGACAGCAACAGCACCCCGACCACATGACCCTTGACGACGATCGGCCTCGCATGATCGACCGCGCACCGCGGCGGCGCGCGATAGCCATTCGAAGCGATAGACCGCGCGATAGTCAGCGTTCCTTCGAAGAACGGCGCGCGGCTTGCCGGAAAGCGCCGAACGCACTTCGGGCAACGCGGCATAGCTGCTGCCGCGATCCGGGCCGGCAACGATGCGACCTTGCCGGTCGAGCAGCAGGATCGAGGAAAGGGTGGTTTGCTTGGTGCGGGCAAGGATCGGCGCCACCCGCGCAAGGGCCGCGACGGCGTTGGGGGCCGGGCTTTGCCCCGTCTTTGCAGGTGGCGGCCGGTCGGGAAGGATCGGCGTGCTGCTAAGGTCGATGGTTGGCGGTTCCGGATGCACCGCGCCCGCCTCGACCGCCTGAGGCTGCGCGCCGGGCCATAAAGCTTGTGCGGTCGCTGTGAGCGCCGCGCCCTGCGCCACCAGTTCCGCCTCTGTCTGGCGAACCAGCGTGTTTTCATAGACGCGAAGGAACATCGCCGCGATGCCGGGCAGGGCCGCGACGGTGAACAAAGTGGCGAAGACGATGGTGCGCAGCCGCATCCTTGGCCAGCGGCGCTTGATCGCTTCCTTGATGCCAGCGATCATGGCGTTGCGCGTTCGCACGACCCCAGCACATATCCCACGCCCGACCGCGTCTCGATCACGGTGTCGCATCCCAGTGCGGCGAATTTGGCGCGCAGGTTGCGAATATGGCTGTCGATCGTCCGGTCGGTCACCGCAAAGCCGGGGCCGTGCAGTCGGTCGATGATCGCATCGCGGCTGAACACCTTGGACGGCATCGACGCAAGCGTGCGCAGGATCGTGAATTCAGTGACGGTAAGCGCGACTTCCTCGCCATCCCACTGCGCGCGCCAGCCGTCGAGGTCGAGCGTCAGCCGCCCCTGCGCCACATGGTTGCGGCAATGATCGGCTGCCGGTGGGCGCCCGGCGACACGGCGCAGGATTGCTTGCGATCGGGCGACGACCTCGCGCGGGGAGAAGGGTTTGACGACATAATCGTCGCCGCCAAGCTCGATACCGAGGATACGGTCGATCTCGTCATCGCGCGACGAAAGAAACAGGATCGGCACCTCGCTCGATGCACGAAGGCGGCGGCATACCTCCAGCCCGTCCATGCGTGGCATGTTGATGTCGAGGATCACGAGATCGGGATGGTGCGCCTGTGCGCTTGCGAGCGCCGCTTCGCCATCGCCTGCTTCGACCGTGTCGAACGCTGCCTTGCCCAGCGCGAAGGTCAGGAGCTGACGGATATGGGGATCGTCATCGACGATAAGGATGGTTCGCGGCATGGGGCACAGGATCATTGCCGGGCCCCTTTCGTCAACGGTTCTAGTGGTGACGGCGCCGGTTCCGGTTCTGACGGCGGATAGATTGCACCGTCGCACGCCCGGCCATTTGGTGCCGCGATCGGTTTGCGCGGCGAAGGACCGAGCAGCGTTTCGGCACGGGAAAGCCGCCGCGCGCCGCGCCAGGTCCAGTTTCGCCAGTCGTCCTGACGCCAGCGCAGGTCATTCATCGCCTGATCGCTCAGATAGGTTGCCCGGTCGCGAAGTTCGGCGGTTCCGGCGCGGCGTTCCAGTTCGATCAGCGGCAGGAGCGCAGCGCTGCCCAGCCGGTTGAGATAGCAAAGATCGAGGTCCGAGGCGTCCCGCGCATGGCGAACGTTCCAGCTTGCAGCGACTGCGCCAAGGTCAACGACACTTGCAGCGAGCAGCACGAGTGCCGCTGCCAAAGCGTTGGCGTTGATCAGCCATGATGTTGATCGCCCGGTGACCAGCCGCCAGCATATGAGGATCAGACCCACGGCGACCAGTGCCATCCACGCCAGTGCCGACAGCCGCAAAACGGTCATCGAATACGCCTGGATATAGTCGGACAGGCGCAGCACGCTGGATGCGACGAGCAGCACATTTTGTGCGATCCACAGAATAACCAGCGTGCGCACACGCTTATCTTCAGCCGCAGGGCCGCCGGGGCGAAGCGCGACCAGCACGAACAGCGCCGCGAGCAAAGCGGTTGCGATCAGCGTATAGGCGCCGCGGTGCGCATAGTCCGCAAGGGTCACACCATCGGGAAGCGGCGCATTGCTCCACAGGAACACGATGTCGAGCAGGTTTTCGATCGCGAACAGCGCGTTGAATGTCGCGAGCGTGAGCACCAACGTTCCGACGGGAAGTTCGCGGACATTGCGGGGGATCGCTTCCCGCGCACTGCCGAGCCGGATCGAGCGCGGGCGCAAGGTCGGCCAGAGGATGGCCAGCATGAAGCTCCAGAAGATCAGATGGGCGAACACGGACCAGTTGTCGGGCAAGCGGACAAACGCGAATGCGCGCGCAAGCAATGGGTTGGCGCTCGCAAACAGTGCGATGAAAATGGCCCCGCCGATCAATGCCGGAGCGAGTGCTGCTGCAACATTTCGAAGCGTGACGCCGTCGCGTGTCGGCAGGGTGACGATGCGCCGGGCGTCGGCGAACGGCCTCACCACGCCGATCAGGGCGAACGCCGCCAGTCGCAAAAACCACCGGACTGCATCGTCATAGACATGGCGCGGCAACAGCACCGCAGTTCCGATCGCGATCATGCACAGAACCACCGCAAGAAAGCTGGGATCATCGATCAGGATCAGCCCAAGCAGAAAAGCGCTTCCCAGCGCGATCCGAGGTCCCGGGTGCTGGCGAAGCTTAGGATGAACCCATGCAAGTGACGCCACCCACGCAAGCGCAAATACGCCGAGCACAGCGCCGAAGCCTCCCCAATAGAAGAAGATGTCGGCGGTGGTCACGAGCATCACCGCCACTATGACCTTTCGTGCGAAGCTGTGGCATGACCTACAAATGGTCGTCATTGGCAAAACCCCTGAAGATGATCGTTGCTCGGGGTTTTCACGCACGCAGATGAAGCGGCGTCGTGCGATTAATCGAGAGTCTGACCGCTCTTTGTGCAGATTATGTGCAGGCGCACCGACGTCAGTGCTGCAAACATCACGTCAAGCGCGTTTTGGAAATACCGACAGTCGAGAAGCCTACGCTGAGCGGGCGGAGCAGGAAATTCGTGGTGCCCCCGATGAAGCGATAGACGCCGACTTTGAAGTGAATCGTGAGGGCGGCCGCGCTGACGGCTTTGTTGGCGGTTTCCGCCTTCCGAGTTGTGTCCGCTGCCGAGCAAACCGCGTCCTTCATTCTGACCGATGCGAAGATGAATGAAAGGCCGCTTTTGTCGGCCCAGCCTTGCTCGGTGAACGTCGGCTATGTCGGCGGGAACCGCCGAGCGCATACGCATTGCTAATCCGAGTTTCTATCTCGCTCGGGTCAGCTAGCCAAGATTCAGCTTGTCGAGCGTTATCGGCAGGTCCCGCACGCGGATGCCGGTGGCGTTGAAGATGGCATTGGCAACCGCCGCGGCCACGCCTGTCGTGCCGATCTCGCCGATGCCGCGCGCGCCCATCGGCGTTCGCGGATCGGGGATGTCGGTCCACATTACATCGATATCCGGCACGTCGAGATGCACCGGCACATGGTATTCGGCCAGCGAGGTGCTCATGATCCGGCCGCTGCGCTCGTCGAGCAGCGTCTCTTCGGCCAACGCCATGCCGAGACCCATGATCATGCCTCCCTTAAACTGGCTGGCGGCGGTTTGCGCGTTGAGGATGCGACCGCAATCGAAGGCGCCGACCAGCCGGGCGACCCGAATCTCGCCGGTCACCTCGCTCACCCGCACTTCGCAGAAAATGGCCGATGTGCTGTGCATCGAGAATTTGAGCATTTCGAGCGGGGCCGTGCTTTCGCCGATGACGCTCACTTCCTCGCGCCCCGCACGCTTCAGGATCGAGGCGAAGCTTTCGTACCGGGCCGGATCGTCGATTTTTCGCAAGCCGCCGTCGGCAAATCTGACCTCGCCAGGCTTGAGACCCGCCAGCGGCGTGTCGTTGCCCGCGAGACGCAGCAATTGCGCCGCGAGCTTGTCACTTGCCGCGCTGATCGCAGCGCCCAGAGAGGCCGTTTGCGAGGAGCCCCCCGCAAAGCTGGCGAAAGGCAGGCGGGAATCGCCGATCGTCACCGATACGCTGTCGAGCGGCAGGCCGAGGCGGTCCGCCGCATGCTGGCGTTGCACCGTTGCGGTCCCCATGCCCATTTCATGCGCCGCGCTGGCGACATGGGCGTGTCCGCCGGAGTCCAGCGTGATCCGCGCGGAGGTGCCGGGCATGCGGATGAAAGGGAATGTGCCGCTAGCGCAACCCATGCCGATCAGCCATTCGCCGTCCGATCGTGTGCGCGGTTCCGCCGCGCGCCGGCCCCAGCCAATACGCTGCGCGCCCATGTCGTAGGCGGCCATTATGTCGCTCTGCGAATGTGGTGCCCCGCTGACGGGGTCGCAGGTCGCCACGTTGCGGCGACGCAGTTCGACCGGGTCCATCTTCAACGCATGCGCAAGCTCGTCCATTGCGCATTCTATAGCGAAGGTTCCGGGCGCCTCGCCCGGGCCGCGCATGAAGGAATTGGCCAGCAGGTCGAGATCGACATAATGCTGGACGATGTCGAAGCTTTCGCACGCATAGAGCGACCGGCCGGTCAGGCCGAACCCTTCGTCGCAGATGCTGTGGAGCGGCTTGGTGGCATAGCCGTGATGCAGCAGCGCCTTGAGCTTGCCATTGGCGTCGGAGCCCAGCGCCACGCGCTGCTCGGTCTGCGTCCTGCCGCCGACCAGTCGATGCATGCTGGCGCGCGAGAGCCGGACGCGCACCGGCCGGCCAGCCAGTTTCGCGGCGGCGGCGCCCAATATCTGGTGGTCCCACAGCCCCTTGGCGCCGAACCCGCCGCCCACGAAGGGTGAGCTGACGAAAACGTCCTCTTCCTTGATACCGAACACCTTGGCCAGCGAGCCGGCCGTCGCGTTGATCATCTGGGTCGCGTCATGAACGATCAGCTTCTCGCCTTGCCAGGCGATGGTTGCAGCATGCGGTTCGATCGGATTTTGGCTCAGCCACGGCGTATTGTAGGTGGCATCGATCGAGACTGCCGCCTCGGCCAGCTTCCTGGCGGGATTGCCCTTTTCCAGTCGATTACGCTCCATCAGCATGGAGTCCGGCGTGCGGGCGTGGGCCTTTCCTTCCTCGAACCGGGTGCGCGAAGGAGCGGCATCGTAACTCATGCGAACCAGTGTGGCGGCATGATCGGCCTGCTCGCGGGTCTCGGCCAGTATGACCGCCATGACCTGGCCGTTCCACCGGATCTCCGCATCCTGCATCACCGGCAGAGTGTGGTTGCCTGCCGCCTTGAGATTGGTCAGGCCGATCGTGGGCGGCACCTTCATTCTTGGGGCATTGTGGTGCGTCATCACCAGCGCCACTCCGGGCGCTGCTTCGGCCGCGGTAACATCCAGCTCGGCGATCGTGCCGCGGGCAATCGTGGAATGGACGAACGCGGCGTGGAGCAGGTCGTCCATCGGCACCTCGGCGGCGAAGCGCGCGGTGCCGCGCACCTTTTCGGGACCGTCGATGCGCGGCTGCTGAGTGCCGAGCGTAACCCGCTTATCGGCCAGTTGATCGGGCGAGGCACCGGGCAGCCATGCCGCAGGAAGATGGCCGAGCACGGTACGGACGCCGCCGATCAGCGCGTTTTGCAGCTTGCTCATGCGCGCTCTCCTGCCAGCGATGTAAGGACAGCGGCGATGGTCCGCTGCGTCAGTCCGACCTTGAACGCATTGCCGTCCAGCGGCCGTGCTGCCGTCAGTTCCTCGGCTGCTGCGGCGAGGAAGTTCTCGCGGGTTGCTGGCAATCCTTTGAGCGCCGCTTCCGCGCGCGTGGCGCGCCACGGTTTCGCCGCCACGCCGCCCAGCGCGATTCGGACATCAGCGACCTTGCCGTCCACGACCTCCAGCCCGCCGGCCACCGAGATCAGCGCGAAGGCGTAGCTGGAGCGGTCGCGGACCTTGCGATATTCGGAGTGGGTTGCCGACGCACCGGCGGGCGGAAGTTCGACCGCAGTGATCAGTTCGCCCGGCTTCAGCAACGTCTCGATATGCGGCGTTGCGCCAGGGAGCTGGTGAAATTCGGTCAGTGCAACGGTGCGTTCGCCGTCTGGCCCGGCAATATGCACCACGGCATCAAGCGCGGTAAGCGCGACGCACATGTCGGAAGGGTGGGTGGCCACGCAGTCCTCGCTGGCGCCGAGTATCGCGTGATAGCGGTTGAACCCGCCGATTGCATCGCAACCGCTGCCCGGTTGGCGCTTGTTGCACCGCGCGCCCTCGGCATCGTAGAAATAGACGCAGCGGGTACGCTGCATGATATTGCCGCCCACCGTCGCCATGTTGCGGATTTGCGCCGAAGCGCCAGCCAGCAGTGCGCGTGACAGCATGGGGTAGCGGCTGCGGACGAGCGGGTGCGCGGCCAGAGCGCTGTTCTTCACCGACGCGCCGACCAGCAAGCCGCCATTTACGGTCTCGCTGATCGAACCGGGGAGGCGGCTGACATCGACCAGCTCAGCCGCGCTTTCGACATTCTGGCGCAGCAGATCGACCAGATTGGTCCCGCCGCCCAGAAAGCGTGCGCCGCTGTGGGCGCTCAGGGCGTCCGCCCGATCCGAAGCGGTGCGATAGGCGAACGGCGTCATAGCGCTTCTCGCGCCAGCATTTGCTCGATCGCCTCGACGATCCCGTTATGCGCGCCGCAGCGGCACAGATTGCCGCTCATGCGTTCGCGGATTTCCTCGCGCGTAGGGCCGTTGGGGCCGCTGGCGAGATCGGCGGTGACATGGCTCGGGTCGCCGCGTCGCAGTTCCTGCGCCATCGCAATGGCCGAGCAGATCTGGCCAGGCGTGCAATAGCCGCACTGGAATCCGTCATGATCGATAAAGGCCTGTTGCAGCGGATGGAGCGCGCCATCTGGTCCTTCGAGCCCTTCGATCGTGCGCACCTCACGCCCGTCCGCCTGTACCGCCAGCGTCAGGCACGACAGCACCCGTTCCCCGTCCAGCAGCACCGTGCAGGCGCCGCAGGCACCTTGGTTACAGCCAAGCTTGGTGCCGGTGAGGCCCTCCCGCTCGCGCAGCAGGTCGAGCAGCGAAACGCGGGGATCGTCTGGCAGGGGATGGTCGGCACCGTTGATCGAGATGGGCATAAACGCCTCCGTGCTGAGGCCGGCGCGTAAAGCCCGTGCCGGCCATGCCGACAGAATAATACGAAAATCGTATTATTCAACTTTCGTATCGGCTATTTTTTCTGTAAGTCGGATCAGTTGCGTTTGTTCCCCGCTGTCGAGCGCCCGCAACATTGCCGCGCAGGCGTTGCGATAACCAGCCTTGTGATCGTCGACCGCCTGCAAACCTTTCACGGTCGCGGTCAGTGCCACGGACCGGCGGTTTTCTTCCGGCCGGCGCCGCTCGATCAGCCCCTTGCGCACGAGCCGCTCGATCGCCGAGGACATGGTGGTTGGCACGACGTCGAGATAGCGCGCAATTTCGCCAGCGTTACACCCCGTGTTTTCGCTGATGAAGACGAGCGACTGCGCGTCAAGCGCGTTCAGTGCGTTCTCGGCCGCGGCCGCCGCCTCCGCCACTTTGAAGCGGCGCGTAAAACGTTCGAATGCCAGCGAGAGTTGATCAATCTGTTCTTGGGTTGGTTCGGCCATGACCGTAGAAAAAGCACGTCTTCCGCTCCGAAGCCAGCGCAACGATGATGGCCGGGCTGCGCGATCTACGCAGCCCGGCTTTTACAGGTGTCTTCGGACGGACTTGCGGTGTTCAGCCGTCCCAACGCATCGGCAGCGCGATCACCTGGCCTCAGCCATCCACTGCACGGCGTCCTCGCCTGCCGGAATCCAGAGCGGTGCATTCGGGTCAGTGGCCGCATGCCAGATTGCCTGCGCGACATCGCCCGCAAGGGTGACCGGGCCGCTCGCTTCGCGGAAATTGGCGATCATACCCTCGATCATGGGTTTGTAATCGGGATCATCCAGCCCACGAAGATGCGGCATGGCACTCTCGCCGAAGCGGGTTTCTGGCGCACGACCGGGAAGAACCATATGCACGCGCACGCCAAAGGGCTCCATCTCGACAGCCAGCGACTCCGTGAGCGCATTCACCGCCGCCTTACTCGCGCGGTAGACGCTGACCAGTGGGAGCGGCTTGAGCGTTGCCGAGGACGTGACGTTGATAACCGTTCCATTGCGGCGCTTACGGAAACCGGGCAGAACCGCCTGAAGCATCGCCAGCGTGCCGAGCATATTGGTCTCGAATAATTGGCGCGCCGTCTCGGGTTCGATCAGTTCGATGGGCACGGCGGCGCCAAACCCTGCATTGTTGACTAGAACGTCGATCTCGCCGGCCTGTTCGAGCGCGCTCGCAATGCTGGCGGCATCGGTAACGTCCAGCGGCAGCACTGTGAGATTGTCGGACGTCGGCAGAATGTCCGGCTGAGGCTTGCGCATCGTGGCTATGACCCGCCAGCCTTTCCCTAGAAACAGTTTCGCGGTTTCGAGGCCGAAGCCTGAGGAACATCCGGTGATGAGAACAGTGGGCATGGAAAACTCCAGAATCGTGGCTGTCCCCCGGAAGTGGCTATTTCACGCGGGACGTTCTATGCATGATCGTCCCGAATTAATTGGTAATAGTCCTGATATGTCCGTTGACCCGCTTTCCGAGATCGTGACCTTGCTGCAGCCGTCGGCCAGCTATTCGAAGCTGGTGGAATATGCCGGGCGCTGGCGCATCCGCCCCGAGCTCGCCGGCAAGCCCGTCTATTTTGCGGTTCTGGAAGGCGAATGCCGCGTGGTTGGCGCGGGTAAGTCCCCCATCATCGTGCGTGCCGGCGATTTCGTTTTGACCCCCACGTCAAGCGAGCAGGCTCTCGAAAGCATCGAGGCTCCGCGCCATGGGATCGACATGGTGCCTCGGGAGCTCGGCGAGGGTCGGTTTCGAGTGGGGCCAGCAGATGCGCCGGTCAATCTTAGGATGCAGGTCGGTTTGTGCAGCTTCGCCTCACCCGATGCGGCATTACTCGTCTCACTCCTTCCAGCAATAGTCGTCGCCCGCGGCGAGTCCAGGCTGGCGCAACTGCTGGCTCTGGTCGGCGACGAGACCCGCGCTGTGCGGCCTGGGCGGGAACTGATCCTGGAGCGGCTACTGGAAGTGCTGTTGATCGAGGCGCTGCGTTGCGGAAGCGATTCCGCTTCTTTCCCCAGCGTCGCACGCGGCCTGTCCGACGACCGTCTGGTTGGGGCATTGCGTGCCATGCATGAGCAGCCGGCGCATGGCTGGACGGTCGCCGAGCTGGCGGCCGAAGCGGCAATGTCGCGCTCGGCGTTCTTCGCGCGCTTCAGCCGTATCGTCGGATTGCCGCCGATGGAATATCTCCTGACCTGGCGCATGGCACTCGCCAAGCGCATGCTGCGTACCCGCGATCTGGCGATCGAACAGGTCGCGGCTCGGATCGGCTATAGCTCGGCCAGCACCTTCAGCACCGCCTTCACGCGCCACGTTGGGATGCCGCCATTGCGTTATGCGCGAGCGGGTGTCGAGATGTGACATGACGGCCGACTATCAGGAAGATTTCCAAGGCAGAAAAGGAGCAATAGCTTCCCGGCTGCCCCTATTCGCCGGGATGACGGTAGGCCCAGCTACCGAAACTAAGCGGCGCGTAGCGGTATCGCGGAAGCGGACACTCGTTTATGCGTACAAGCTGCAATTACGTGCCATGAGGAAATCGCGGCCAGAGGTTGCGGCTCTTAGCTAGAAGTAAACGGTCTTCGGCGGGAGCCCGCTTATTGCGCACGCCCGATTGGATGGGCCGCTGGCGTGACGCCAAAGGTGCGACGGAAGAGCGCAATGAAACCGCTGACGCTGCTGTATCCGAGGTCGATCGCGATGGTGGTGACAGGCGTTCCTTCTGCGAGCATTTCAAGCGCGCGCATCAGGCGCGCCCGCTGACGCCAGTCGACGAAAGTCAGGCCGGTCTCCTGAGGAAAGCGCCGGCTGAGCGTTCGTGCCGTGGTCCCCGCCCAAGCTGCCCACTGATGGACTGAACGACCATCGGCCGGTTGCTCCAGCAGGGCCCGGGCGATCCGCCGCAGGCGAGGATCGTGCGGGATGGGCAGGCCGAGCGCCTCGGCGGGGAGCATACCTATCTCGTGAATAATGAGGTCGGCGATCCGCTGGCGCGCTTCGTCCATCGCCTCGTCTGGCCAGGAGGCCGCGCGAAGGATCGCCTCGCGCAACAGCGGTGGAACGGCCACCGTGCGCGGTGTCGGCGGGAGCGTCTGGCACGCGGCAGGTGACAGATAGAGGCTCCAGCCGGCCCCGGGCCCGAAGCTCTGGCCGCCATGCACCTGGTAGGGCGGCAGCCAGATTGCATGACCGGCCGGAACGATCCAGGATCCGGCATCGGTCACGATCGTCACAACACCCCTGCTGCAGCCGATCATCTGCCCGCGGGTATGGCTGTGGGGTGGCGTCGCGAACTCCGTCCTCAGTTCCACGGCGAAGGCAACGACCGATGGTCCTTCGACGTCGTTGCCGATTTGATCGGGTGGGGGACGCGACATCATGGCGTAAATCTACTATAGAATGGCATGAGTGGCTTAGCGCCGCCAGTGCTGAAATGCTACAGGGGCGACATTCCTTCCAGAGAGTTACCCACTATGTCCGAAGTCACCGGCGACGATCTCGATCGCCTCTATGCGCAGCCAGCCGAGGCCATTCAGCGCGCCGTGCTGCCATATCTGGTGCCGTTCCATGAAGCCTATATCGGCGCAGCCACCTTCTTCTGCCTGGCAAGCGGGCGAGAACAGGGCCTCGACGCTTCTCCCCGCGGAGGGCCGGCCGGCTTCGTGAAGGTCCTGGACCCACATCACGTCGCCTTTGCCGACTGGCCCGGCAACAACCGTATCGAGACGATGCGCAATCTGGTGGAGGATCCCAGGCTCGCCATGTTGTTCCTGTTTCCCGGACTGGAGGTGTTCCTCCGCATCAACGGAAAGGGCCGCATCTCCACCAATCCCGATCTGCTGGGATCGTTGAAGGAAGGGCAGAAGGCTCCGAAGACGGCCATCGTCGTGACGATCGATCAAGCCTCTTCCACTGCGGCAAGGCTGTGAACCGAGCGCGGCTCTGGCAGCCGGAGGCCCGCATCGACCGCAAGAGCCTGCCGTCGATCGGTGAGATGAAGGTCGCGATGGCGGGCGGGTCGCCCGCCGATGCTGAGGCCGTGGATGCCCACTACCAGCACAGCGTCAGGAACGATCTTTACTGAGACCGATCGTAGCGCATTCCGCCTCTGAACGAAAATTACATTCTTACGAGGCGTTGCCTTAAACAGGCGGGGTCCACGGGCGATGCCGGTAGTCGCCAGAAGGCGGCGATTCACCGGCTATCTCCGCTAACATAGCCGCCGTTCAGTCGTTCGAATCGGCTTCTCTAAACCTTCCGTTCGTTCATCAAGTTCTCAGGGCGGACCGACCGACCAGATCTGGGACTTATCTGCCGCTGTGGCGCCTATCAGGTCATCAAATCCAGCAACGCATCGGCGGCCTTTGAGCGCTAACGCTCCTTGTGCCGCCTTTTCAAGAGCCGTAGCCTGACCCCGTAGCATGCGATGCAGCCCGACGCTTTGCTCCTTGCAATTAATGATACAATATATCATTAAGCTAGCCATCAAAGTCCCAACGGTTTTTGCGAAGGATTGATGGTAGTTACCCGGCAACGCTCCAGCACGCTCGTCCTTGTCACAAGTCCTGGATCTGAACGATGACCGCGCTGTTTGGCGGGGCGCAATCGTTGCTCCCGGTGTCGGTGCTGACCGGGTTTCTGGGCAGCGGCAAAACGACGCTGCTCAACCGGCTGGTACGTTCGCCGCAAATGGATCGGGCGCTCGTTATCATCAACGAATTCGGCGCGGTCAGCCTTGATCATGACCTGATCGTCAGGTCCGACGACAATCTGGTGATGGAGATGATGGGCGGCTGTCTGTGCTGCACCATTCGCGGCGATCTGCGCGCCACGTTGCGTGATGCGCCCTGGCGGTTTGCGCGCGATGGGAAGTGCTGGTTCGACCGGGTGGTGATCGAGACCACCGGTCTCGCCGATCCCGCGCCAGTCCTGCACACGTTGCTCACCGATCCCGATCTGATCAATGTCTATCGGCTCGATGCAGTGATCGCGACGGTCGATGCCGCAGCAGGCATGGCGACGATGGACCGGCAGGAAGAGGCGGTGAAGCAGGCTGCGATGGCCGACCGCATCCTGCTGACCAAGACCGATCTGGCATCAGCGGACGAACGCAGTGCGATCGAACGACGCCTGCGCGGCCTGAATCCAGCCGCGCCGATCCTTCCGGTGGTGGACGGCGAGGTTGATCCAGCCGCGTTGTTCGATGCCGGTCTGTACAACCCTGAAACCAAATCGAACGATGTGCAGCGCTGGCTTCAGCTCGAAGCGTATGAAGCGCCGCACGATCATGATCATGATCACAAACATCATGGGCATCACGATCACGGGCATGATCATTCGCATGACCATGACCATCATCATGACGTGAACCGGCATGACGATCGCATCCATGCGACATGCCTTACCTTTGACGATCCGCTCCAGCCCGAAGCGTTTGAGCGCTGGATCGACATTCTGACGATGCTCAAAGGCCCGGATATCCTGCGGGTCAAGGGCATCGTCAATCTGATCGGCGAAGACCGCCCGGTGGTTATTCACGGCGTACAGCACATTTTCCACCCGCCGGTGCTGCTGGATGCCTGGCCCTCGGACGACCGGCGCACGCGGCTGGTTCTCATAACGCGTGACATCAGCGAAGACGAACTTCGCTCGACGCTTGCCCTGATGACGAACGGGATCGAGCGGTTCGGCCTGCAAGGGATCTCCGGCTATGATCCGGGCGAAGGCCTGCTGCCGCAATCCGGTATCGGTGCGCCCCAATGGCGATAGCCGGCGACGAAGATGCTCTTCGCCCGCCTACGCGGCGAACCGCGTGTGAGAATGAGGAAATCGTGATGCGCGTACTGGACCGTGTGGATCGCCCGGTCAGTGCGTACGATATCGCGCAACTCGCCGCAGTAGAAGGCGCTCGCCTGTGCGCCAATCAGGTCTATCGAACGACAGCCCGGCTGATCGAAAAGCATCAGGTGCGCCGCGTCCACACGGTCAATGCGTATCTCGCATCGAGCGCCACCGCAGAGCTCTGCATGATTTGCGAACAATGCCGCTGCGTTGAATGGAAAGCGATGCCGTTGCTGGTCGGAGCGCTTCGCGAGCTTGCCGACGCACGCCAGATCAAATTTGCGCCCGACAGCGTAGAGATATCCGGGCTGTGCGGCACCTGTAGAGAAAAAAGCACTGCAGCCGCGTCATGCGCATGACACCGTTGCGCGGCTGCACGTGGCTGCCAACCGGCAAAAGCCTTCGCCTCCCGAACGTCATCGCGCGCGCATGAAGAGCCCTTGCGTGAATGTGTGCCGCTTCGACGGTCGCACCGGCTGGTGCGTGGCATGCGGGCGAACGCTGGCCGAATGTCGCGAATGGAAAAAGGCGCCACGTCCGCGCTTGCTGGCGATTGTAAAGGCCATTCCTGCGCGCCTGAAAAAGCTCGAAAGCCGCGGCATTCTCGTTCGGGAGGACGAACAATGATCGAAATGCCTGTATTATGGCTCGCTTTCCTGCTGGGTCTGCGTCACGCGCTCGACCCCGACCATATCGCGGTTATCGACAATATCGTCTTCCGCACGGCCGATGCCCGACCGCGGCTTGCGCCATGGACAGGGAGCTTCTTCGCGGCCGGGCATAGTCTTTCGGTCGGCGCGGTTGCGATCGGCGTGTCGCTATTTGCTTCCGCCTTTACGATTCCGCAATGGATAGCATCGGTGGTGGACAGCGCGGTAATCTTCCTGCTGATCGTCGTCGGTTCGCTGAACCTCGCCGCATTGCTCAACCGGAGGGAATATACGCCGGTTGGGTGGCGGGCGAATCTGGTCCCGGTCCGGCTGCGCGCCAGCACCCATCCGTTTGCGATTGTTTTGATCGGGATCGTGTTCGGGCTCGTCTTCGATACTGCAACACAGGCAGCCGCATGGGGTGCGGCAGCGACCGCCAAAGGCGGTACAATCGGTGCCATCGTAATTGCTGCCGTGTTTGCCGCAGGAATGCTGCTTGCCGATACCGCGGACAGCCAGATTGTGGCGCGACTGCTGCGCAACGCGGGACGATCGGCCAGCGTTATGCGCCGCTATCGCCGGGCGGTCGGCTGGGTCGTCGTGCTACTGAGTTACGGCATGGCGGCATATGCGTTGGCCGAACACCGGGTGGAGATCGCACTTTCCGACATCGTGTTTTCGACCATGGGTATCGCTGCCGCTGCGGGGATCGTAGTCGTCCTCGCGATCGGCAGGCTGATGGGACGGTCGCGCCATGCGGTGCCAGGCCGCCGAATCTGATCTGCACGCTTTTTCAACATCATCCCGCGCGCGGATGCGTCTTGCCGCGTGCGTTCTTCCCCATACAAGGACCAAAATGACTGGTTTCCCGATCCTGAGACTATATCGCCCCTCTCTCGCTGCCATCGCCCTTTGCACAAGTGGCCTTGGCTATGCGCAGGATACCCTTCCTGCGCGGCCCGATGGCACGGCACCCGATGCGCGAACCATAAAAGCCGGTATGGGGTTGACCGAAGAAATCACCGTAACAGGCTGGCGTCTTCGCCAACTCGATACGCCTGTGCCGACCGCCAGCAGGCTGAATCTGTCGATCCGCGACACGCCTGCCACGCTGGATCGGATCGGTGCTGACGAAATCCTGACGCGGGGTTTTCGCACCGTCGAAGAGGCAACCGACAGCCTGCCCGGCATTATCTCGGGCGGTGCTCCCGGCGACCCGTCGCTCTTCTCGATGCGTGGTTTCACCGGCGAACAGGTGATGATCCTGCATAACGGCCTGTATCTGGGGCCGGCGAATATGATCAATCGCCCCGGCAACACGTTCAATATTGCAAGCATCGACGTGCTGAAGGGCCCCGCGTCGGTATTATACGGTCAGGGCGCGATCGGTGGCGTGGTCAACATCGTTAACAAGCATCCGGATTTCGATGGAAATACCCGGCAGGCGCTTGCCTCCTATGGCAGCTTCGACACCGTAAGCCTTGGTCTGGGTGGCAATATGGTGCTCAGTGACACGCTCGCCGGTCGCGCGGATGTCAGCTATCATCGCACCGATGGCTATGTCGATGATGCAGGGTCGAACTCGTTCAACGCAACCGGCGCGCTGCTCTTTCAACCCGCAAGCGACCTTTCCGTGGAGTTGAGCGTCGACTATCTGCGCGACAATCTGTCGACCTATTACGGCACACCGCTGGTCTCTGCCGATTTCGCGGCAGATTCGATCGAGGGCATTCTTTCAGGCGCGGATGGCCGGGTGATCGACCGGCGGATGCGGTTCACCAATTATAACGTCAATGATGACAAGGCGCATAGCTGGCAGATCTGGCCGCGCCTTGTCGTTAACTGGTCGCCGTCGGACGCGGTAACGCTTTCCAATACTGCCTATTATTTCCATGCCGAGCGGCAATGGATCAATGCGGAAAACTATGTTTTCAACTCCGACACGAACCTGATCGATCGCGATCGGTTCTTCGTCTTTCATAATCAGGATCTTGTCGGCGATCAGGGCAGCGCTACCTTCCGCCACACGCTGTTCGGCCTTTCAAACCAGCTTGTTGTCGGTTTCGATTATAATCATCTGGATTTCGTTCGAAGTCGCGGTTTCCCCGATGGCGACAGCGTCGATCCGCTGAACCCGGTGCGCGGCAGTTTCGGACCGATCCAGAAGCGCGTCAGTCCGACTCGCTGGGATCAGATAGCGTTGTTTGCCGAAGACTCGCTCGACCTCACATCGCGTCTTAAGCTGGTGACCGGCCTGCGCGCTGAGCGACTATATCTGACGCGCGAAAATTACGGGCCTGATGGTGCGTTTCAACCCGCCATCAGCTTCAGGCGCACCTATAAGCCGTTCAACTGGCGCGCGGGCCTGGTATATGATGTCGCACCGCATGTTACGGCCTATGCTTCTTACAGCACGGGCAAAGACCCGGTGGGATCGAACATTTTCCTCGTCAATGCTGGTCAGAATTTCGGGCTGTCGAGCTCCCGTCAGTTCGAAGCCGGAATCAAGGCGGATCTGCTGGACGGACGCGGCTCGCTGACTGCCGCGGTGTACGATATCCGGCGCAGCGACATACTCACACAGGTCGCGATCGATACGCTCAATAATGTCGGCAAACAGACATCGCGCGGTTTCGAGCTTTCGGGTGAGCTAAAGGTCTCCCGAAACTGGGCGGTGACAGGCAGCGGTACCTATGTCGATGCGGAATATCAGGATTTCATCGATCCGAATTACGGTATTGCTGCATCCGGAAACCGCCCGCCCAACGTACCCGCCTGGACCGGCAATGTCTGGACCAGCGTGCAACATATTGGCGGGCTGCCTCTGGAGGCGGGCGGCGGTGTGAAATATGTCGGTAAACGCTATGGCAACACCGCGAACGATCTGGTGCTCAAGCCCTACGCCACGGGCATCCTGTACGCCACCTATTCGCTGACGCCGCGCCTGTCGCTGACCGCCCGGGTCAACAATGTCTGGGGTAAGACGTTCGTTCAGTGGGCCGATATCTATTATCCGGCGCAAGTGATGCTGGGCGAACCGCGGCGCGCGGAGGCGAGCATTCTTGCGCGCTTTTAAACGCGTCTGGCAGCGAAAAGGGCTTCCGGCGCTTGTCTGGCTGCATCGCTGGCTGGGCATTGCAACCTGTCTGATCTTTGCGCTGTGGTTCGCGAGCGGTGCGGTGATGGTGTTCGAGCCGTTTCCCGCACTGCCGCGTTCCGACCAGCTTGGGTTACAGGCACCAGTGGCGGTCGACCAGATTGCCGTTGCTCCCGTTTCGGCGCTGGAGCGCATCGGCGCGCAAGCGGACGGGCTTCGCATCGTCGAACGAGCAGGGCGCCCGGCCTATATCGTTCAGACACCGTCCGGCGGCAGGGCGATCGACGCCATATCCGGTGCTTCGCTGCCGCTCCTGTCCGATGAGCAGGCGCGCAAGGAAGCGCTGCGGCTTTTCGGCGCCGGAGCCTCTGTGCATGGTCCGTTCGATTACGATCAGTGGGTCGTGCACAACCGGTTCGATACCTATCGCCCTTTATATCGCCTCGACGCGAACGATCCGGCGGGTACGCAGCTTTATCTGTCGGCACGCACCGGCGAACTGGTGCAACGCACCACGCGCAGCGAGCGGATGTGGAACTGGGCAGGGGCAGTGTTGCACTGGGTCTATTTCACCCCGCTGCGATCCGACTGGACGATGTGGGACCAGTCGGTGTGGTGGCTGTCGCTGATCTGCATGATCGTCGCGATGGCAGGCATCGTGCTTGGCCTTGTCCGCATGGCCGCTGCCCGGCGGTTGCGCACGCCCAAATTCAGCTTCTATCGCGAACGCTGGCTTCGCTGGCATCATCTGCTCGGGCTTGTGACCAGCATGTTCGTGCTCGGCTGGATTTTCAGCGGCTGGCTTTCCATGGATCATGGCAGGCTGTTCTCGCGAGGTACTGCGACCGAAGCGCAGGTGGCGCGCTACGCCGGCTGTCCGCTCAATGAAGCGCTTCAGGGTATTGGTGCGAATATGATCCGGTCAGACAGCGCCTCCGAAATCGAATTCACCTCACTTTCGTGCCGTCCCCTCGTCATAAACTACGGCCCGGCAGGCGCGGTATTCCAGACCGACGGCCATGGGCAGCCGCTAAGCGGCACCAACATGAAGCACTTTATCACCATGGCGGTGCGCCGCGCCTGGCCGCAAGCGCAAAAGGTCGGTATCACACCCGTCGATCCAGCCAGCATCTATGCACGGGCTGAAGGATGGCCGACAACTGCTCTACGTGTGAGGTTGGGCAGCAGCACGCTTCCCGATCTGTATGTCGATGGTCAGACCGGTAGATTGCTCACCGTATTGAACAACAGCCGCGCCGCCTATGCATGGGTCTATTATGGGCTGCACACGTTCAATTTCCCGGGTTTGATAACACGCCCTGCGCTTCGCAGATTTCTTCTGATACTGCCGTTGACTGCCGGATTTATGTTCAGCCTCACCGGCGTGATCATCGGTTGGCGTCGGCTGCTGCGGACGGCACAGCGAAGATAGCGCAATCCTGAAGCGCGATTGTCATGCGTTTGAATCAATCGGCCGCAACTGCAAGAGGTCGGCCGCCGGTCCGGCCTTGCCGATGCGCCGGACCTCGCCTTGGCATCAGCCGCCCGGATGAACAGGCGGGCGGGTGCGGGCTACGGCAAAGGGTGCCGCATAGTCGCTGTTCCACAGCCGATCTTCAAGCGCGCGCAGACGGTTCGCCATCGCTGCATCGTTCAGCACGACTTCGACATTGCGCGAGGTGTCGAGATAGCCACCCTCCCAGTTGCTGGTTCCGATCCAGGCGGTGGCATTGTCGATGGTCATCACTTTCGTGTGCACTACGCGGGCATAGGGGATCGGACCGCTATCGGGCTGGGGAATGCTGGCGACGCGGATGTCGACATTGGGAACCGCGGCAAGGCTCGTGAGTCCCGGCAGACGCTGATCGGTCAGCGCCCAGTCGGCGATGATCAGCCGCACGTGCACGCCGCGCTTCGCTGCGGCGCGTATCGCGTCGTCGATGACGTGATACGCGCCGCCGCCGAACGCGGTGGTCGAATAGTCCATGACCTCGATCACGATATCGCGCTTTGCCGCGCCGATCAGCCGGACGAGCATTTCCTGCGAATCGCCGATCCCGACCGGATCATAGGTATTCGGGCTGGCGACCAGCAGCGCATAGCCCGCCGTCGGCGCATAATCGTATCGGCGGAGCGGCGGAATGGATTTGCCCGCCGCGACCCGCTCCTGCGCCTGCCAGTCATGGTCGAAAATCGCCTGAAGCTGCCCGACCATATGCGGCGGGGTGATCCGTAAGCCGGTCTCATCGATCTGCGAAAGCGAACGCCAGTCGAAATTCTGGCTGCCGACATAAGCTTCGCGGCCATCGACGATGAAGAATTTGGCGTGGATGATCCCGCTTCCCGCCACATCGGCCCAGGCGAGCGTTCGGAAGGTGAGGTTGGGGATCGCTTTCAGACGCGCGATGGTGTCGGGGTTCGACATGCCTTCGCCCTTCTTTTCCATCAGGAAGCGAATATGGACGCCGCGCTGCCCGGCGGCCTCCAGTGCGGCGATTACCGGGTCGAGCGCTTCGCCCTTCTTTCCCGCGACATAAAATTGTTCGAGCGCGATGTCGTGCTGTGCGCCGTCGATCATGTCGGCCCACACCGTCGCTGCATCGCGAAGATCAGGCGAGATCAGCGTGGTTCCCGCCGGCGCATTGTGCACCAGTTCGAACCCCGGAATCAAAAATTGCGCAAAAGCGGGCAGGGGATGCGCCCCCAGCATGGCGATGAGCAAACCGAATATCAGCGCGATGCGATTCCCTGCCGGCGTCGGACGTCCGCCAGCGTTGCGATCGGTCATTTGCGTTCCTCGATGCGAGACAGTTGGTTTGCCGGCAAAGGCGATGGATCGGTAGGCGGGACGAACAACACCGACAAGCCTTTGCAAGCGGCATGAAACAATATATTATAACATGACATGTTAATGGTTCGGTGGGTAATAATCAGCTTCATGGCAATGCTGGCAGGGGCGGCGGGTGCCGCGCCTGTGCGCAACATGCCCTCGATCGGTCTGGCGAAGCCGGTAGCGGGCGGGGTCGCGACGGTTCCGCGTCCGGCGGTCGTGATGCTGTGGGCCAGCTGGTGTGCGTCGTGCAAAGTCGAACTCAGGCGTTTTTCCGAACTTCAGGAAGCCGCCGCACCGCTGCCACTGGTGACCCTTGCCATTGATCCCGCGCCCACGGCGAAAGAAGCGCTGGTGTCGGCAGGCATGACGCTTCGCGGCGCGTTTGCCGATGGCCGCCCTGCTGAGCAGGTGCTTGCCGATTGGGGTGGCGGCCTCCTTTCGCTGCCGCTTGCCGTTGCGATCGACCGGGAGGGCCGGGTGTGCGGGCGCAAGCACGGCCTGCTGGGAACCAACCAATTGCGCGAATGGGCCGTGTCATGCTCGAAGTGAACGGCCTTGTAGCGGGCTATGGCAAACAGGCGATCGCGCGTCTTCCGCATCTTTCGCTGCGGGCGGGTGAGGCGGTCAACTCGATCCGGCCATCCCAGACTTCGTTCTTATAGCGGCTGCAGAGGATGGGCCCGTCAACTTCGTCGTGCTGATAATTGGTGTACGAGCCCCTGATCCTGACGCTGGAAAAGCCGGGCAGCAGGTCGACGAAATCGCCGCGCAGGTCGACGCGCTCGCTGCGCAGGTCGATCCGTGCCGTGTCGCTATCGGGATTGTCGAGCGGGTTCTGATAACTGCCGTGTCCGATGCAATGCAGGTCGATCCGGCCGGGTGCAGGGAAAGGATAACCGTGCAGGTGACACACGCCATTGGCGTGACTGTGTCCCGGCAGGCCATATTCGGCATCCTGCCGCGTATAGGCCGCACCGATATAGCCTTTGTCGGTCACCCAGGATGCGCCCAACGCATAGCTTGAGCTTTCAGCGAAGGAATCCCTGAGCTTGTCGGTGCCATAGCTGTCGGGCACATCGTAATCTTCGCGATCCGAATAGGATCCTTCGGCATGCAGCGCGATCGGCCCCATCGCTGCGGTGACGCGACCGGCGGTGGTCATTTCCTGATCCGCCGTCCCATAACGAACTTCGGTGGCGCCGCTGATTCCTCGCTCGGGAAGCATCTTGTCAGATGGCGCAAATGTTTTCGATGCAGCCTCGGTTTCGCCCGACCATGCGGTCGTCACCGATCCGCTGCTGCTCGATGCGATCGAAGTTCAGCGCGGTCCGGCTGCGATCCGCTATGGCGGCAACGCGGTCAATGGCGCGGTGGAACCAGCCACGCGTAACCTCATTTGTACCACCCCTTTGTACCACTGGGCAGTTAACAAATCGAGAAAATGCGCGAAAACCTCGCAAAACCACGCTTCCTGAAGAAGGGTGGTGACCCCTACGAGTGTAGAACTTTTGTGTCAAGCAAGCTCAGGGCGTCCCTAACGACACTGTAAAATCAATGATTTCCCTTGTAAGGTGTTCGCGGTCGGTCGCTCTGGTCTGCCTGAATTTGGCTCAAAATGTGGGAACGATTGTGGGACCGTTTCTCGCGCGAAAGTGTGGGAACGCCCGCAATGCCCAAAACGGGAACCGAACCGATGGCACTGACTGCATTGAAAGTGAAGAACGCGAAGCCGGGTCGGCATGTCGATGGCCGGGGGCTTTGCCTGCTGGTGAAGCCGAGCGGCGCGCGAACATGGGTGCTGCGGATGCAGAAGGGCGGCAGGCGGCGCGACTATGGCTTGGGATCGGCGCTCGACGTGTCGCTTGCCGAAGCCCGCGACGCGGCGGCGGCGCTGCGCCGTCAGGTCCGCGAGGGCGTTGATCCGGTCGCGGAGCGGCGCAAGGCGCGCAAGGTGGTGCCGAGCTTCGAGACGGCAGCGCGCGACTGCTACGAGGCGTTGAAAGAGGGCTGGAAAAACAAGCGGCACGCTAACTGGATTTCCAGTTTCGAGAACCATGTCTTTTCGATGGTCGGCACAAGGCCGGTGGATCAGGTGGACAGCGCCGCCGTGGTCGAGGTGCTTTCGCCTATCTGGCTTGAGATTCCCGACACGGCGCGGCGCGTCCTGCAACGCATCGGCGCGGTGCTGGACTTCGCCCATATCAAGGGATGGCTTCCGGGCGAGGTATCGTTGCGTTCCGTCCGCAAGGGGCTTCCGCGCCAGGTGGACAAGGGCGGGCATCTGGAAGCCATGCCCTATGCGGACGTGCCCGCCCTCATGCAGAAGCTGGCGGCGGCTTCGCCTACGACCGGGCGCGATGCCTTGCGCTTCACCATCTACAACGCTGTCCGCTCCAACGAGACACGCTTTGCGGTCTGGACGGAGTTCGACTTGGACAAGGCCATTTGGACCATTCCGGGCGAGCGGATGAAGGCGGGGGAAACCCATGTCGTGCCGCTGTCCGCGCCCGCCGTGGCGCTGCTCCGCAAGCGGTGGAAGGAACGCACCAGCGACACCGGGCTTGTGTTCTCCAATGACGGGGAAAAGCCGATCAGCGACATGACCATGACCAAGCTGCTGCGCGATGACGGCATCAGGGGCGTGACCGTCCACGGCTTCCGTTCAGCCTTCACCGACTGGTCATCGGAGCGGACGCGCTTTCCCAAGGAGGTTGCCGACAAGGCATTGGCGCACAAGCTGCCCAACAAGGTGGAAGCCGCTTATCGGCGCACCGACTTTTTCGAGAAGCGGCGCAACCTGATGGCGCGTTGGGCCGAGTATCTGGACCGCACACCGGCACAGACGAACAAGGGAAGGGACGCCGCCGCCACGGCGTCCGAGCCTATCCCGCTCCGCGCTGCCGCCTGATCAGGTCATGCAGGCTGGCGGTTGTGATGCGGGTGGACTTACCGAGCTTCACCGTCTCGATTTCACCGGCCGCGATCAGCTCGTAGAGCTTGGTCCGGCCGATGCCGATCATGTGGGCGGCATCATTGACGCGGACGCAGATCGGATCGGGGGAAGGGCGCGCGGTCATGGCGCTTCGCCCCCGGTGCGATCCTCACGGTAAGCGGACGGATTGGCGATCCAGCGCTGGACGGCTGACTCATGCCAGCCGGTGCCGTTGACGCTGATCGGCAGTTGCCGGGGAAACGTCCCGTCCGCGATCTTGCGGTAGAGCGTGGAACGGGAAAGGCCGGTGCGTTGCAGCACCGTCTTTAGACGAATGATCCTTTCAGGGTTGGACATAGCTTCATTCCGTAATCTGGCGGTTTCATAAAAGCCCCTCGGTGGCAGCATTGGCGGCCCGAATCCGCCTTGCAAGGGCGGCCGGGACGGCGGAGGACCAGCAGGGATCAAGGAGGAACATAAAAGTATGTAGGAGGACCTTGAGGGATGTCGGGTGCATTGCAGTGATGCGCGAGGACGTAGCGTGCGCTCGCGTGACCTGTTCTCAGACTGGTGCGGGACAGCGCCGTTCGGATGATCTTTTCAGTATTCGACACGGGACTTACTTCCATCTTTTGGTGATGAATGACGCCCCCTGACAAATAAGGATGGCCGACCCGAATCGCGTTGCAAGAACAAACCGCCGGAGAGGCGGCTTGATCGTAGTATGGGCGGTAAAAACTTGCGCACGGCGGTTCTGGCGTGCTCCGGGCGGTAATGGCGTGCTATGGGCAATAGCACGCGGTGAACGGCGGTTATTTCGGCCGTGATTGCCTTTGCTCCATGCAATTCAGGATGATGCCAGAGGCTTTCACGCCGTCCGCTTTTCGTCTTCCACAATTCCGATTCGCACGACATGGCGGGGCCTTTCTTCCGGTGGCCCGCCATTGCCACAAACTCATGCTGTATCGCTTTGTCCCGTCGCGCAAGAGGGGGAGGCACGACAGTGCCGACAGGTGCAAAATTAGTCCTAAGGATGGCGATTCTGTTTGAGTCGGCATTTCGCCGCGCCTTGGTTGCGGGCGCTTGAAAACATTCCCTTCACGGAATATATGGTCTTATGAATTGGACGGTCGAATCTGACGAGGAATTTGCAGCGTGGCTTTTGGAACAGGCAGCGCCAGTGCGAAAGGCGATAGCCGCCCGCATTATGGTATTGGGTCAATTTGGCCCGTCGCTGAACCGGCCGCATGTGGATACGCTGAAAGGCTCGGTCTATCCGAACATGAAGGAACTGCGCGTGCAGATCGGCGGCGATCCGTGGCGCATATTTTTCGCCTTCGACCCGCGCCGCGCGGCTATTCTGTTGGTTGGCGGCAACAAGGCCGGAGACAAGCGATTTTATGACGTGAACATTCCGATTGCCGACCAGCGTTATGCGCGCCACCTCGCGCAATTGGATGAGGAAGGAAAGTGACGATGGCGATTCCGTTCGAGGACGTTCTGGCAAAGCTGCCTGACGATGAGCGCCGCGAGATCGAGAAGGAAGGGCGCAGGCTTGCGGCCGAGTATCTGACGCTGCGCGAGCTTCGCAAGGCGCGGCGGCTGTCGCAAAAGGCGGTGGCGGAAAAGCTGCACACCAATCAGGCGGGCGTGTCGAAGATCGAGAAGCGCGCCGACCTCATGCTGTCCACGCTGCGCGGCTATATCGAGGCGGCGGGCGGAAGCCTTGAGCTTGTCGCACGCTTCCCCGACGCGCCGCCCGTCAGGATCGACCACATGCGCGACCTTGGCAAAGCCGGGAAGGATACGCCCGACGACGCAGGACGTGCGGCGGCCTGAATCCGGGTTAGCCGGGGGACCGATCCGACGCCTTGCCACTTCGCGTTTCCGCTTCCGCCTCGAACGCGCGCTTGCCTTTGCGCTGCCATAGGGCAAGCGCGTTGCCGACTTCCTCGCCGCGCAACTTGTCCGCGACCATGAGGAGCGCGCCGTAGATCGTGGCGCGGTCATCGTCGGTCAATTCTACCAGCCCCGCCTTCACGACCAGCCCGCCTAGCTCAATGAGCATCCGCGTTCTTTCTCGACGCTTCATCACCCATTCCCGCCTGTCCGTTCGTGCCTTTGCGGCCTCAATGCGATGCCGCGCCGCCGTCGAGCGGTAGAGCGCCTTCCGGCTGTTGTTCAGATCGCGGCGCAGGCTTGCGTTGTTTGCTGCGAAAGAAAGCCGCGCCCGCCTTGCGCCAGCCCTCCCTTGTCGCGGCATCTTTGCTGGCGACGGCATCGAGCAGAGCGCCCGCGAGCAGATCGGCGTCGAGCGCATCGGCACCTGTCGCGGCCACCAATTCGCCAAGTTGACGCACGCGGCGTTCCTTGATGGCCTTGGCCTTGTCGGCCAGCGCCTTTAGCTCCGAATCATAGTCGCGTGGTTTCCGCATGGCAAAGTCTCCATTGTGTGACGATGCAGCCATGATAGAAGAAGGCAGGCGGTGACGCAGTAGAGTCGCCGGGACGTGATGACACCGCCTAGTCCCTGCTCGGATTTTATTCGAGGAGGGCGCGCTTATACGTCGTGCCGACGTGCGCTTGAGGCAGTAGATGGATTGCCGTCATGGCAATTTATCACTTCTCCGTTCAGGTCATCGGCCGCGCCAGCGGGCGCAGCGCCGTGGCGGCCGCCGCCTATCGCGCGGCCGACAGGCTGCACGACGAGCGACTGGACCGCGACCATGACTTCTCCAACAAGTCGGGGGTCGTCCACTCTGAAATCCTCCTGCCGGAGAATGCACCCGAGGCGTTCGCCGACCGCGAAAAACTGTGGAACGAGGTAGAGGCGACCGAGAAGCGCAAGGACGCGCAGCTTGCCCGCGAGGTCGAGTTTTCCATTCCGCGCGAGATGACGCAGGCACAGGGCATCGAGCTTGCCCGCGACTTCGCCCAGGCCGAATTTGTCGAACGCGGCATGATCGCCGACCTCAATGTGCATTGGGATATCGGCGCGGACGGGCAGCCCAAGCCGCACGCCCATGTCATGCTCACCATGCGCGAGGTGAGCGAGGATGGGTTCGGCGCAAAGGTCCGCGACTGGAATCGCACAGAGCTTGTCGAGCAGTGGCGCGAGCGCTGGGCGGATCACGTCAACACCCGCCTTGCCGAACTCGATATCGACGCGCGCATCGATCACCGCAGTTTGCAGGCGCAAGGCATCGACCTTGAGCCGCAGGACAAGATCGGTCCCGCCGCTCAGCGCATGGGCGAGCGCGGCCTTGAGTCCGAACGGATCGAGGATCACCGCGCCACCGCGCAGCGCAACGGCGAACGCATCATCGCGGAGCCGCGTATCGCGCTGGACGCGATCACCCACCATCAGGCGACGTTCACCCGGCGCGACATGGCGATGTTCGTGCATCGGCACACGGACGGGAAAGAGCAGTTCGACCGGGCGATGAGCGCCGTTCGCGCATCGCCCGACTTGATCGCGCTCGGCAAGGATGGGCGCGGCGAAGATCGCTTCACCAGCCGCGACATGATCGAGACCGAGCAGCGGTTGCAGCGCGCATCGGAGTTGATGGCCGAGCGCGAGCGGCACCGCGTGGACGAGAAGGACCGCGCAGCCGCCTTGGCGCAGGCCGAGCAGCGCGGGCTTGCGTTGACCGGCGAGCAGCGCGCGGCGTTCGATCATGTGACGGGCGAGCGCGGCTTGAGCGTCGTCGTCGGTTACGCAGGCACCGGCAAGAGCGCGATGCTTGGCGTTGCGCGGGAGGCGTGGGAGCGCAGCGGATTCGAGGTGCGCGGCGCGGCGTTGTCGGGGATCGCGGCGGAGGGGTTGGAGAACGGCTCCGGCATCGCTTCGCGCACCATCGCCAGCATGGAGCATGGCTGGGCGCAGGGCCGCGATATGCTCACCTCTCGCGACGTCCTAGTGATCGACGAGGCGGGCATGGTCGGCACGCGTCAGATGGAGCGCGTATTGTCGCACGCCGCCGATGCGGGCGCGAAGGTCGTTCTTGTCGGCGACCCGCAGCAGTTGCAGGCGATCGAGGCGGGCGCGGCCTTCCGGGCGATCCACGAACGGCATGGGGGCGTCGAGATTACGGAGGTCCGCCGCCAGGTTCACGACTGGCAGCGCGACGCCACCCGGCATCTGGCGACCGGCAGAACTGGTGAGGCGATCCGGGCCTATGCCGATCATGGCATGGTCCACGCAGCCGAGACGCGCGAGCAGGCGCGCGCCGAGCTTGTCGAGCGTTGGGACCGTGAGCGCATCGCCGCGCCCGATCAATCGCGCATCATCCTCACCCATACCAATGACGAGGTGCGCGAACTGAACGAAGCCGCGCGCGACCGGATGCGCGCGGCGGGCGAGCTTGGCGATGACGTGTTGGTGAAGGCCGAGCGCGGCAACCGCAGCTTTGCGACCGGCGACCGCATCATGTTCCTTCGCAACGAACGCAGCCTTGAGGTGAAGAACGGCACGCTCGGCACCGTCGAACATGTGAACCGGCAGGGCATGGCCGTCCGCACCGATGACGGGCGCTCCGTCGCGTTCGACATGAAGGATTACGCCCATGTCGATCATGGCTATGCGGCCACGATCCACAAGGCGCAGGGCATGAGCGTGGACCGCTCCCACATGCTCGCCACGCCGGGGATGGACCGGCACGGGGCCTATGTCGGGATGACGCGCCACAGGGAGGGCATGGCGCTTCACTATGGGCGCGACGATTTCCGGGACGACGCCCGCCTTGTCCGCACGCTGTCGCGCGAGCGCACCAAGGACATGGCGAGCGACTACCGCCAAGTCGAGCCTGCCCGCGGCCCGGCGCAGCAGTTCGCGGAGCGGCGCGGCCTCACGTTTGGCGAGCGCATCGCGGGAATCGTCCGGCCCGTGGCGGAGAAGGCGCGCGGGATCTTCGACGGATTGCGGCTCTCGCTGCCCGGTCAGCAGCGCGAGCCATCGCCAACGCCCGAACCCCGGCGCGGCATGTTCGACGGCCTTGACCTTGGGCGTTTCGTTTCGCCATCCGGCCACGATCCTGCCCGCCAGCAGCAGCGGGACCACGACCCGCAGCCGATGCGCGCCGGGGGCTTGCGCGGCGCGGTCGAGCGTTACGCCAAGGCGCTCGATGCGATCCGGCAGACCCGCGCGCAGGGAATCGACCCGATGCCCCACCAGCGCGAGGCGCTGGACCGCGCGCGCGATGCTTTGGATGCGATCCGGCCGCAAGGCTCGACGGACCTCAACAGCGCATTCCGGGGCGAACCGGAACTGATCCGCGAGGCGGCTCAAGGGCGCGGCCAAGACGCCGTGCGCGCCATGCAGGCGGAAGCGGAAATCCGCATCGACCCGTTCCAGCGCGCAGACCGCTTTGTCGAAGGCTGGCAGCAGTTGCGCGAGCAGCACGCCGAGCTGGTGCGCGATGGCAATTTCCGGGGCGCGAAGACCACCGCGCAGCACATGGCCGACATGGCGAAAAGCCTTGAGCGCGACGCCCAGCTTGAATCCGTGCTGGGACTACGCAGCCGCGAGCTTGGCCTTGAGATCGGTCACGACATGGGCCGCAGCATCGGCCGGGACCTCGCGGCTTCCATCCCCTTCGATCATGGCCGCGACATCAGCCGCGGCATGGAACGATAGACAAGGAGAAGAGATCATGGACGAACAATCCCTGCCCAACGAGCCGGAACCCCAGCCGCAGGCCGGAACGGCGGCGGAGGCGTTCACGCGCCTGGCGGCGCGCGTGGAGGCGATGGAGGGGCGGTTTGACGGGCGCTTGGCGGTGATCGCCCGCGCGCTCGAACATATCGCCATCGAGAAGCAGAGCATCGAGGTTCCCGACTACAATCCCACGCTTGGCAAGATCAACGCCAACATGGCCGACCTTGCCAAGCACATGAAGGCGGTCGAGCAATCGGAGGCGTTGCGGATCACGCCGGAGAGCATGGCCGAGCGCATCGCGGCGGCGGCGGACGCGGCGCGCGAGGCTGACAGGATCGCGCTCAAGGAAATGCGGGAGCTTAACCGGCAGAGCAACGCCGCGATGAGCAGGGCGGTCGGCACGCTCCGCGCAAAGGAGGATGAGCGGAACCATTTGCTCAATGCCATCGGCATCGCGATCCTCGCTGTATCCCTCCTATGGCTATTCTATCCGGGCTGGGCGGCGAGCATGGCCCCGCAAGGCTGGCACTGGCCCGAACGGGTCGCGCGTCGCACTATGGGCGAGCCGACGCTATGGGATGCGGGCATCCGCCTGATGCAGGCTGGGAACCCGGAAGGCTGGCAGGCCATCATTGATGCCGCCGATATGCGGCAGGCCAACCGTGAAACCATCGCCGCGTGCGAGCGAGCGGCGATCAAGGCCAAGGAGTCGGTGCGATGCACGATCAGGATAGGGCGTCAGTCCCCTTGAGCGGATCGCGTGACGATAGGCCGCGAAGCCGCCCACCCGCTACGGCGCCATTTGGGGAGCGCGCGCCCGGTCGGCTTCGCTCTTTATGAACATCAACAACGGCGAAGCTTTTTGGGAGCAGGATCGCGCGGCGGCGCATGAATACCGGGCGGACCTATACTTGAAACCCAAGTTCAATTGCACCTGCCTGTCCTGCAATATGGGTCTGCTCAACCGACACCGCGCTTGATGGCTTCACCCCGCAACGGATGATTGTCGAGCATCGAAATCGATCTGGGACGAAGATGGTGAGTCGCTTCCGGCCGCGCAAGGGGTAGGGCACTGACGTGCCGCTTTCGGCAGTCTGATGCCGATTTGCGTGGCATGGTGCGTTGCCGCCCCCCCGCATTGATCGGCGCGTCCAACTTCTTCGAGCTGGCGGTCGCTGCCGCGATCAGTCTGTTCGGTCTCAACTCCGGCGCAGCGCTTGCTACCGTCGTCCTCGTGCTGGTCGAAGTTCCGGTCATGCTGTCCCTGGTCAGAATCGTGAAGGCGACACGCCCTTGGTATGAGCGTCGGGTAGCCTACGCCAACCCCGTGCTCATGGCTCAATGCCGTCGAGGTTTTCTTCGCCAGGCTGACCAACCACCGGCTCAAACGCGGCGTCTTCCATTCCTCGTCGACCTTCAGGTCGCCATCAACCGCTTCCTGGATGAGCAGCACAACGAAAGCCCCAAACCCTTCGTCTGGACCGCCGATCCTGATAAAATCATCGCCGCCGTCAGACGCGGGCACCAAGTGTTAGATTCCAATCACTGCGGCCTGCGTCACGAGCTTCGAAATCAGGTATGAGTTGATGGCTTCCGAGCCGCCCTCAGACCCGTAACCGGAGTCCTTGACCCCGCCAAGCGGGAGTTCCGGCAATCCCAGAAGGGTATGGTTGATTGCCAGCATGCCAACTTCAAGCTCGGTCTGAAACCTTTGCGAATTGCGGATCGACGAGGTGAACGCATAGGCTGCAAGGCCATAGGGAAGGCGGTTCGCTTCAGCGATCGCCTCGTCGATCGTATCGAAGGGCGACAGCGTCGCGACCGGCCCGAAGGGTTCCTCGTTCTGGATGCGCGATGAAAGACTGACATCGGTGAGAACGGTCGGGGCTTGAAAGAACCCGGCCCGCGGTGCCGCATCGCCCTCGACCAGCACCTGCGCCCCCTCGCTCACTGCCTCCTGGATAAGGCCGGCGACGGCCTTGACCCGGCGCTCGCTGACCAGCGGGCCCATTGCCGTGGCCGGTTCGAGCCCCGATCCGGTCCGCACCTTCTTCACATGCTCCGCCAGCGCCGCGGCGAAGCGGTCGTAGATGCCCCGCTGGACCAGCACGCGTGTGGGCGAGATGCAGACCTGGCCCGCGTTGCGGACCTTGAAACCCGCAATGGCCGCGACCGCCGCCTCAACATTCGCGTCCTCGCAGACGATGACCGGATTGTGGCCGCCCAGTTCCATCGTGATGCGCTTCATGTGTTTGCCGGCCAGGGCCGCAAGCTGCTTGCCCACAGGCACCGACCCGGTGAAGGACACCTTGCGGATCACCGGATGTGGAATGAGATAGTTCGCGATGTCAGCCGGTTCGCCGTAAACGATGTTGAGAACGCCCGGCGGGAGCCCGGCGTCCAGCAGCGCCTGTGCAAGTGCCGCCGGCGAGGCCGGCGTGTCTTCGGGCGGCTTGGCGACGACGGTGCATCCGACCGACAGCGCCGGACCGAGCTTGCGCACCAGTTGCGACATCGGGAAATTCCATGGCGTGAAGGCCACGACCGGACCCACCGGCTGCTTGAGCACCATCTGGGTCACGTTCGGCGAACGCGCCGGAATCACCTGCCCATAGGCGCGCTGGCCTTCGCCGGCGAACCAGTCGAGCAGATCGGCGGACGACATCACCTCGGCGCGCGCCTCGGCAAGGGGCTTGCCCATTTCCATCGTCATGCACGGCGCGAGGGTATCGGCGCGCTCGCGCAGCAGCACGGCCGCCTGGCGCAGGATGCTGCCGCGCGCATAGGCGCCGGCATCCCGCCAAGCCGCGAAGGCGCTGCCCGCGGCCTGCACCGCCTCCTCCAGATCGGCAGGTTCGGCCATGGCATAATGGCCAATCACCTCTGCGGTTGCCGGATCATAAACGGCTGTTCGCCGCCCCAGCGCGCCATCGCGCCACCGTCCGTCGATCAGGAGTTGAGTATCAGGATAGGTCGTTTCCATGTTGATCCCCCGGGCGCCCGCCTTCGTGGTGCCTTCAGTCAAGTCACTTACACACCGGCCAGAATTGCCCTGCCGACGATCTTGCCACCGGCGAGGCTGTTCAGCACGTCCTCAGCCTCGTCCAGCTTGTAGCAGGTGGTGGGAATCGGCTTGATCGCGCCATTGCGGGCAAGCTGCATCAGTTCCGCGAACTCTCCTGGGGAGCCCGTATAGCTGCCGCGGATCGTGAGCGCGCGCACGGCGATCAGGGGAAGCGCCCAGGGGGCAGCCCCGCCGAACAGCCCGACGATGACATAGGTTCCGCCCTTGCCCAGAGCGTCGAAGCCAAGCTCGGCCGTCGCCTCGGCGCCGACGAAGTCGATCGCCGCAAGGGGCGCCTCGCCGGCGGCGGCATGAATCTGCGCCACGGCATCCGCGGCGCGCGGATCGACCGCCGCACAGACCCCCGCAGCAAGGGCCGACGCCCGCTTGACAGGGTCGATATCGACGAAGACGGGCGCCTTGGCCCCCAGCGCCTGCAACAGTTGCGCGCACATCAGCCCAAGGCCGCCAGCGCCGATCACCAGAAGCGCATGGTCTTTCAGCGTGCTTTCCACCTTCTTGAGCGCGCCATAGGCCGTAAGCCCCGAACAGGCCAGCGGTGCGGCGTTTTCGGGTGGGATATCTCCGATCTCATGAAGATATTTCGGATGCGGCACCCGGATCTGCGTGGCATAACCGCCATCGACATGCATGCCGAGAAACTGCGGTTTCATGCACAGCTGCTCTTGGCCCGAGGCACAGACAGCGCAGGTGCCACAGCCGATCCAGGGATAGACCACATATTTCTTTCCCCTGTCGAGCGTGCCGACATCCGGGCCAGCGGCGACCACTTCCCCGACCGTTTCATGCCCCATCACCAGCGGCAACGCGATCCCGCGCTGGGCGAATTCCAGCTTGCGGCCGTGACCAAGATCATACCCCCCCTCGCGAATATGCAGGTCGGTGTGACAGACGCCGGCGGCGGTCACGGACAAGATGACCTCCGTTCCGCGAGGGGTCATGTCCGGCCTGTCGTCTGGACGCAGGGGTTGACCGAATTCATGAACACATTGGCAATGCATGATGTTTTCCTCCGTTACAGCTCACCAATGATGTAGCTTTTGAATTTGCAGTTGCTGGAATGGGGTGGAAAGCATCACTCGTTTCCGGACGATCGACGCTTTCCGCCTTACCCAAGAATATTTCGATCCACCGCTCCCGCGCCGTTCAGAAGAATTTCGCGAGCCGGAGGGTCAGGGTTGTGTCGCGCTTGAACGTATTCTGTGCGTCCACATCGTGCCCAACTTCCATCAGGAACTGCGTTGTCGGGTTGAGCATCTGGGACCAGGCCACTCGAACTGTGGTGGATTCAACGTCCGCCCCCCTGATGCTTCCTACCGTTTCGGCACCTCCCCAGCTTGCCGTGGCCCCAGCCGAGAGCATCGTCGTATCGCTTGCATTGTAGTTGACCCAGCCGAGCGCAGTATAGCTTGCATCCTTCTCGACTTGCACGCCACCGGGGCCATCGTTGTTGTCCCCATAGATTGTGACGCCCCCCACAACATCGACCGACCATTTGGGGGCGACATTGAACAGGAAGCCTGGCTGAACGGCGACAGACCATCGATTAGACCCCAAGCTAGGCTTGGTGGCAGAATAGTTGCCGGTCGGCAGGGTGAGATAGGTGGCAATGCCAAAGTAGCGTCCGTTTTTGGCATCGTTCAGCGGCCAGATCGTACCGACAAGCGTAAGATCCCCGGAGGAGAAGTGCTTGGTGTCGATGTCGGTTCCGGCAATCCTCATATTGTTCAGACCTCCGAAAGGTTGCAGCACGTTCACGTCAACACGCATTCCCGCGAGGTCGAAATATTTGACATAGCGAAGAAGGCTCACGTTCGTGTCGAGATTGGAGTCCGCCACGTCGTCCCCATTCCCGTCAACCAAAGTGTCTGAAGTGCTGCCAAGATAATATACCAACGCAAGGTTCGTTCCCGCCGGTAAGGGCACGAAGTCGCGCGGCTGATAATCCTGCCCATACGCGGCGGTCCCCGACATCAGGCACTGAACAGCAAACCCGGCCGCGACAAACAATGAATACCGAACCCTTTTTCTTGGCGCCAACATCATCACTTCTCCTATTGTTGACTGCGCTCTGCGACTGTCCCGATTGTTGGCTGCCGACAGGCAAGCTGTCGGCAGATCTCGGGTTCAGGGCCGCGCATTCGCAGCGGATCCGGAACGGTCAGTTCGCGGTGTACCCGCCGTCGACCACCAACTCGGCACCATGGACGAACGAGGCTTCATCCGAGGCCAGGAACAGCACCGCGTTCGAAACTTCCTCGGGCTGGCAGGGCCGCTTCAGCAGCGTCGGGCCAAGGAGCGCCTCCCGCGCTTCCGGAGCGGCATGCAGAAGATCCTTGGTCATCGGCGTGTCGATGACGCCCGGGTGGATCGAATTGACCCGGATGCCCGTATCCGCCAGATCGACGGCGCAGGATTTGGTCATCAGCCGCACCGCGCCCTTGGAGCTGATGTAGGCCCCCGCCATCGCGGCGCCAGCGATGCCGTAGATGGACGATATGTTGATGATCGAGGCCTTGCCCGATTCCTTCATCAGCGGCACGGCGGCGCGGATGCCCAGATAGACGCCCTTCACGTTGACGTTCATCACCCGGTCAAATTCCTCGGGCGAGGTCTCGTGCAGCGCCTTCAGGATCAGGATGCCGGCGTTGTTCACCAAGATGTCCAGCCGTCCGGCCTTGGCGCGCACGGCGTCGATGAGCTTTGACCAATCATCCTCGCTGGTCACGTCATGCTTGATGAAATCGGCCTTGCCCCCGGCAGCCACGATGCCCTTGGCCACCGCTTCGCCCGCCGCTGCTTCGCGGTCGGTGACAAAGACATGCGCACCCTCGCGCGCCAGAAGTTCGGAGTGGGACTTGCCCATCCCCATCGCAGCGCCCGTCACGAGGGCGACTTTTCCCGATACACGTCCCACAGATTCTCTCCTTTGTTGCTCTCTTCTTGCTCTCTTCCGCAGAACCGGGCCTGGAACCATCGCCCCGGGCCTGCCGCCGATCCGCAGCCTCAGCCTGCGACCGTCTCGCGGTTGAAGATCATGGTCTGGTAGCCACCATCCTTCACCGCGTCGATCGCAGCGCGGTAGTTGCCAAGGCCCGCCAGGTAGAACATGACCGCGTTCTTCTTACCAGGGATGTTGGCACCGAAAATCCAGCTGTCAGCTTTCGGGAACAGGGTCATGTCGGCAATCGTGCGGCACAGGGCGACCCATTCGTCGCGGGCAGCCTCGGTCGGCTCGATGCTCTTCAGACCCTTGGCCTCCATCATTTTGATGGTGTCCGAAAACCATTCGACCTGCGTCTCGATGCTTGGCGGCAAGTTTGTGAAGGGGCCGTTCGGGCCAAGGATCATGAAGAGATTCGGGAAATCCGCCTCCATCATGCCCAGATAGCCCAAGGGGCCGTCCTTCCACTTGTCGCGCATCGTCACGCCGCCGCGGCCGCGCAGGTCCATCCTCGTGTAGTTGCCGTCCACCGCGTCAAAGCCGGTAGCGAAGATCACCACGTCCAGTTCATGCTCGGCGCCGCTTTCCTGACGGATGCCGGTCGGGGTAAATTCCGCGATCGGATCAGCTTTCACATCGGCCAGCGTGACGTTGGGGCGGTTGTAGACCCCGTAGTAGTCGCTCCCGCACAAGGGCCGCTTGGCGTAGAGGTCGGTCGGCGTCAGCTTCCTCGCGGTCTCGGGATCCTTCACGATCTGCCGGATCTTCTTCTTGATGAAGTCGGCCGCCGCGTCATTGGCGATCTGGCTGGTGGCGATGTCGCAGAAGGTGCCAAACATGAAGTAGAAACCGCCGCCGCGCTGCCATGCCGCCTCGAACACGCGCTCACGTTCCTCGGGCGTGGCTGTTTCCGCGGGGATGGTGCTTTCCTCGAAGCCGAACGCCACGGCCGACGATTTCACCTGTTTCCAGATGTCGTCATAGCTGGCCTTCTGCGCAGCGATCGTCGCCTCGTCCTGCGGCGTGTTCCCGATCGGCACAACATATTGCGGCGAACGCTGGAACACCGTCAGGTGTTTCGCGATGGGGGCGGTGGCGGTGATTACCTGAGTCCCGGTCGAGCCGGTACCGATGATGCCCACGCGCTTGCCCTTCAGGTCGACCCCCTCCGGCCAGGCACCGGTGTGCAGGATCTGTCCCTTGAAGCTGTCGATGCCCTTGAACGTCGGCAGGTTCGTCGCCGAGAGAAGGCCAAGACCGGTGATGAGGTATTTCGCCGTGACGGTCTGTCCCTTGTCGGTGGTCACATGCCAGAGCCCGGTTTTCTCGTTGAAACGGGCTGCGGTGACGCGGGTGTTGAACTCGTAGCTGCGGCGCAGATCGTAGGTATCCGCCACCTCGTTCATGTAGGAGAGGACCTCGGGCTGGGTCAGGTAGCGGTTCTTCCAGTGGCCTTTCTGCAGCAATTCGCCGCTGAAGGAATAGCGGTAGACGAAGCTTTCCGTGTCCGACAAGGCTCCTGGATAGCGGTTCCAGAACCAGGTGCCGCCGACATCGCCGGCGCCGTCATAGGCCTTGACGTTCAGGCTTTGCTCATTGCGAAGTTTGTAAACGGAGTAGAGGCCACCGAAGCCCGCGCCGACGACGACAGCATCGAAATCGGCGCCTTTGGTCTTGGTGGTTTCAAGAGTCTTGGTCATTGATCTTTCCATATCATAGCTCCGAAGCCCCGTGCGATACGGGCCTGGTACCGGATTGACTGTCTTGACGCGTCAGGCCGCCCAGCGACGCTGGGCGGCGGGTTCACAGCGCGCGATACCAGGCGGCGATGCGGGCCAGTTCCTGATCGGCCTCGGGCGCACGGCCCGCCAGCGACGGAAAGACGTGCTGCATGCCGGGAACCACCGAAAGCGTCGTCTTCACGCCCGCGGCCTTGGCCTTGGCATAGAGCGCCTCCGAGTCGCTTTGCAGCGTCTCGGCGCTTCCGCAGGTGATGTAGAGCGGCGGGAAGCCGGTGAAGTCGTTCTCCAGCGGGTTGGCCAGCGGGTTGAGCGGGTCCGTTGCACCGCCCAGGAACATGCCCGCCATCCCTTCCAGGATGGCACGGCTGACAAGAGCGTCCGTCCCGGCATTGGTTTCCAACGTCTTGCCGCGCAGCGCCATATCGAGCCAGGGCGAATAGGCGATGACGGCACCCGGCAGCGACAGGCCAAGCTCGCGGAACTTCAAAACCGAGGCGACGGCAAGGTTGCCCCCTGCGCTGTCGCCCGCCGTTAGGATATTCTTCGCATCAAATCCCTTGGCCAGCAGCGCCTTGTAGGCGGCCACAGCATCCTCGATCTGGGCGGGGAAGGGGTGTTCTGGCGCGCGGCGATAGTGCAGGTTGCAGGCTGTCGCGCCAAGAGCCTTGGCCAGATGCCCGACCATCTTGCGGTGGCTGTCGGCCGACCCCACGCAAAAGCCACCGCCATGGGTGTAGAGGATCACGCGCTTGGTGTCGGCACCGGCGGGCAGTGCCCAGATCGCCTCGACACCGCCCACATGGTCGCTCTTGTAGGTAACGTTCTCAGGCTCCAGCGCCGGCTGACCCCATTCGTCGAACATGCTGCGCAGATTCAGGATAGTGAGGTTCGGATTTTCGACCATCTGGTCGGTCCAACTCTGATAGAGCGACCGTAGTTTATCGGCCTCCTTGCTGATTATCATGCTTCCTCTCCAAGAGATCGGTTTGTCTTGCAGATATCTTAGTCCGCTCGATCGGCATCCACGCGGCACACGCTGGCCACGGTGACGTCTTCCCAACATTTTCAACCTTGGAGGGGTTGAAGTGGCCTGTATTGAATAGTCTTGCTCGATACATTGTATATTCTTGCTGCCCGATCGAAGCGCGCTTCCGCGCGGCATGGGCTGGAACGGTCGCGCACCCGGTACCATGTTCGCGTCGCATGAGTGGAGGGGGTGTCTATTCCGACAGTCAGAATACTGTTCAGCAATCGGCGGTAGGATGAGGTATTCTGCAGTGCGGAAAAGTTTTCCGCACTATTGACAGGGGCGATAGCGCCACTAACCTTGTCATCTAAGGGCGGACCGCCGGGGAGGAGCGAACGTGCGACCACGCAAGGAGCGCGCAGAAGGCGATGGGAAGGACCGCGATTTCGTGGTCGCTCTTGCACGGGGTCTCGAAATTCTACGCGCCTTTCGGCGCGAGGGAGAGGCACTTGGCAACGGCGACTTCGCCATGCGCACCGGGTTGAGCAAGTCGACGGTCTCGCGCCTGACCTATACCCTCCACAAGCTCGACTATCTGAGCTGGAATCCCGACACCGCGCGCTATCAACTTGCGCCGCCGGTGCTTTCGCTGGGGTTCTCCTGTCTGGCTGGCATGCCGCTGCGCCAGATCGCAAGGCCCTACATGCAGGAGCTTGCCGACCACACCGGGATGCCTGTCGCCCTGGCAAGCCCGGATCGCCTGACCATGGTTTATCTAGAGCGTTGCCGCGGGGAAAATACGGTAACGCTCGCCATCGAGGTCGGCGCCCATATCAAGATGGCAACCACCGCCGTCGGGCGCGCCTATCTTTCCGTCATCCCTCCCGAACAGCGCGCCGCTTTGTTCGAGCAGCTTGGGCAGCACGAAGGGGCCGCCTGGGCGGAAGTCAGGCGCGGGATCGAGGCTGCGATCGAATGCTATCAGGAGCGTGGCTATTGTATGTCGCTCACTGAATGGAAGCCGGACGTCAATGCCGTTGCCGTGGCGCTTGCGCCGCGGGATGGCTCGCCGGCCATGGCCTTCAACTGTGGCGGGCCGTCTCAGAACCTGACGCGCGACCGGATCGAAAGCGATGTCGCGCCCCGCCTTGTCGAACTCGTCCGCCGCGTGTCGGCGATCGCCCACTGAATTCAGGACTTCGAACGACATGCCACTAGACCCCGAAACGCTTGCACAATTTCTGGACACACTAGGCCGCTTTGTGAAGGAGCGCCTGATCCCCAACGAGGAACTGGTAGCGGAAGAAGATGCCATTCCGCCCGCGCTGATCGCCGAAATCCGTGACATGGGCCTTTTCGGCATGTCGATCCCCGAGGAGTTCGGCGGTCTGGGCCTGACGATGGCTGAAGAGGTAGCCGCGGCCCTCGTTCTGGGGCAGACGTCGCCTGTGTTCCGCTCGCTCGTCGGCACCAACAACGGCATCGGCTCGCAGGGGATCATCATCGACGGCACGCCGGAGCAGAAGGCGGCCTACCTGCCGAAGCTTGCAAGCGGTGAGATGATCGCTTCCTTTGCGCTGACCGAGCCCGACGCAGGCTCCGACGCCGGGTCGGTGCGCACCTCAGCGCGCCGTGATGGGGACCATTTCGTCCTAAATGGCACCAAGCGTTTCATCACCAACGCCCCGCACGCTCATGTCTTCACGGTCTTCGCACGCACGGACCACACCACCACCAATGCCTCGGGCGTGTCCGCCTTTCTGGTCGAGGCCGGAACGCCGGGGCTGTCGGTCGGGCCGCATGACAGGAAGATGGGGCAGAAGGGCTCGCACAGCAGCGATGTCATCCTGCAGGACGTTCGCGTCCCTGCCGACAACATCATCGGCGGCCCCGGTCGCGAGAACCAGGGCTTCAAGACCGCGATGAAGGTGTTGGACCGTGGCCGGCTCCACATCTCGGCGGTCTGCGTCGGTGCGGCGGAGCGGCTGATCCGCGACAGCCTCGCCTATGCAATGGAGCGCAGGCAATTCGGTGAACCTATCGCCGAAAAGCAATTGGTGCAGGCGATGCTGGCCGACAGTCGCGCCGAGGCTTTTGCGGCACGCTGCATGATCGAGGAAACCGCGCGCCGCAAGGATTCCGGTGCCAATGTCTCCACCGATGCCGCCTGCTGCAAGATGTTTGCCAGCGAGATGGTGGGACGGGTCGCGGATCGCGCCGTGCAGATCCACGGCGGGGCGGGTTATATGGCCGAATATGCCGTCGAACGCTTCTACCGCGATGTCCGGCTGTTCCGAATCTACGAGGGAACCACCCAGATCCAGCAGCTGGTCATTGCGCGGAACATGATCCGCGATGCCGCTGCCTGAACGTTACGAAGCCTTGCGGTGAACTTCAACTTGGCGGCGTCCAACTGAGCGAACAAGGGGGTGCCGGGGAAGGTACCTCGTCCTAGGAGGAGGAAAACATGAGCAATCTAATTCCACCTGATCTGATCCCGCGGTGGATACCCGGAAACAGAACGCTCGACAGTTCACGCCTCGGCTGGAGAGGCATCACGGTCATGGGCTACCAATACGATGAGCAGGAAGTCGACATCCCCGAGATGCGGGACTACATGATCGTCGTCTACCAGGGCGGGAAATCGACCATGCGGCGACGCAGCGGCGGCCCTTGGCAAACGGCGACCGTGGAGCGCGGCGTCGTGTCCCTGCTGACGCGGGCTGAGCAGTCGATCTGGCATTGGGACAAGCCGATCAACGTGAGGCATATCTATCTCAGCCATGACACCCTCGCCGAGACCGCGGAACAGGTTTTCGGGCGCGAGCCGGCATCGATCGAGATCGACGATCACCTCCGCCGTGTTGATACGGTCATTCCGCAGTGCCTTCAGGTTCTCGAGGATGAGATGGCGCATGGCGGTCCCGGTCAGAATCTTCTGGTCGACGCCGTCCGAACCCAGATCGCCGTTCATCTATTGCGCCGGTTCGCGAAGGTCGATCTGCCGAACCTGAATCCCACTGTCTTCAGCGCACCGCAGAGCCACAGGATCCTCGAATTTATCGAAGAATATCTGGGTGAGAACTTCGGTCTAGAAAGCCTGGCAAGCACGGTCGGGCTGAGCCCTTTCCACTTTTCCAGGAAGTTCAAGGCCGAGTTTGGTCAGACGCCGCACTCTTTCATAATTCGCAAGAGGATCGAACGAGCAAAGACGATGTTGCAAAAGGGAAATATCTCCATGACGGCCGTGGCTCTCGACTGCGGGTTTTCAGACCAGAGTCATTTCTGCCGGACCTTCCGCAGGATGGTTGGCGTCACGCCCGCAGAATATCGGCGGTCCTCGGTGTGAATCGCGAACAAAACTGTAACGTTTCTGCGGAAAACCGAAGATACGGGAATTGTTCAAGGCGAACAACGTACTTCCGAATTCGCCCTAGAAATTGTATAATCGGCTTAAAAGTCGAACGGAGTGAGGCATGAAAGAGGTGCAAGGGGTCGCTGGCGAGAAAATGGCAAACGTAACGACGCGCGGCACTCAGAAGTTTGTCGGCGCAGTTGAGAATGCCATTTCCATCCTGCGTTTCCTGACCCATGACTATGCAGCGTCGGGTGTCGCCCGCATTGCTCGTGAAACCGGGATCAACGTTTCGACCACGTTCAACATCCTGCGTACCCTGGCGAATGAGGGTCTGATTTCGATGAATCCATCGACCAAGGAATATAGTCCAGGACTTGGACTTCTCGAGTTCTCTGTTCCCCTGTTGGGCACCAACCAGATCGATCTGTTGCACCCTGTCTTGGAGCAACTTTCGGTCGAGCGGCGGGCGTTGATCGGCCTGTGGAAAGTCACGCCCCATGACCGCATCGTGCTTGTGGATCGCGTGGTGGAAGGCAAGACGGTCCGTGTCGACATGGCGCTCGGGTCGCGACTTCCGGCTCTTGCCGGCGCGGTGGGCCGCTGCGTCGCGGCGACCCGCCGGCTGCCGAAATCGGAACTGCGGCGCCGGTTCAGGTCGCTACGCTGGCAGAACGCACCGACTTTTGAGGAGTATGCCGCAGACGTGGAGCGAGCCCAGCTGACCGGTTTCGCCTTCGACCACGGCAACCTCTTCCAAGGTCTCGACATTGCGGCCGCCGTTATCGTTGATCACGAGGGCCGGGTGCGCTTCGGTATCAGCGGCATTGCCATCATGGGCCAGATGAAGAAGACGGAACTCGACGCATTGGCCCGCGAACTGCGCGATACGACGAACCGCATTTCCGCTAATCTTTACGGAACCCACATTACTCATGCATGACGGCCGCCTAGATGGCGCGATGGGTCGGCCTTTCATTCGTAGCCAGTTGGTTGGCTGACCGGCTCCTTGCCCTCCTTCGCTCCGACGTCTTCTCGGCCAGCGATCGGACTTACGCCGCCTTGGCCGGAGACTGGTAGACGGCGCCCGGAACTGCACACCGCCCGATCAGGTGGTCAGTCTCATCGCCTTCCACGCGATCTCGCGGATCGATCTTGGGAGGCTTTCCAGGCGCGTTTGGATGGCGGGGTTTACGCGAGCAGGAAAGCGACAGGACACATCGAAGAACCAGTTGAATGGCGATTACGGCGGCGCGGTGGTACGGATCGGGCGCCCGGCGGTATCATCAGGGGCGTATTGACCGGTTTGGCGTGGCTCAGGCTGCCGGATCGGGCGTCATTCCGGTCACAGGCAGGCGCAACTCGGACGTCGAGCCAGGCAAGTCGGTTGAAGTTGTAGGCGAGGTTGACCATGCCGATCTTCACCTCGGCGCGGGCAATGCCGACGGTGCGCACGAACAGCTTCATGCGGTGCTTCTGTCCGGCGAAGACATGCTCGACGGCCGAGCGTACCGCTGATCGCGCCGTGTTCGCCCGGGCGTGATGCGCCGGGAGCGCCTTTCCCTTCGGCTTGCAGACGATCAACGCCAAGCGGCCTGATCCGCGGTTCTCACCGGATGCGTACGGATGTTCGCCCGCTGAACAGGGACTGTCAGGAATTTTGTGCGGGAGGCCATAGGATGGAATGGGAAGGACCATCGATATGGCAATCGACAAGGACGTTTTGGACCAGCTGCTGGCTGGTCGTGACCCGCAGCAACTGTTCGCCAAGGACGGTCTGCTCGACGATCTGAAGAAGGCGCTCTCTGAGCGCATGCTGTCAGCGGAGCTGGACGATCATCTGGAAAATGAAGGCGCCGCAGGCGCAATCAACCGGCGCAACGGCTCGTCGCGAAAGACGATGCTGACGGGCACGTCGAAGGTGACGTTGGACGTGCCGCGGGATCGCGCGGGGACGTTCGATCCGAAGCTGATCACCAAATACCAGCGCCGTTTCCCCGACTTCGACGACAAGATCATCTCGATGTACGCGCGCGGCATGACGGTGCGCGAGATCCGTGGCCACCATCGATGCCACCGACGTCAGCTCGGCTGAAATATCTTCGAAAAATCGAACTTCACCGTTCCGCTCACCTTCCGCGACCGCAACCGAGATCTTCAATTTCGACGTATCGAGTCCGATAAAACGTTCGCTATGCTCATCCATGGTTCGGCCTCGCTTAAGCATGGTGCTCGGCTCCGGCCCATCCGGCGCAACCCCCGTTTCTTGCTTACTACGGGGGCGGGTCACCTTCACCGACCATACGGTCTTCTCCGGTTCAATGTCACACCGGCCGGCGCGCGCTGTGTGCGGCTTCGGCAAGGATGGCGTGTGCCCGCTGGCGGAGGGGTTTGTCTACCATGGCACCGTCGATCCGGACCGCGCCATCGCCGCTGGCCAGGACGCGTCTGGCCCAGTCAATCTGTTCGGTCGTGGGGGCGAAGACGGCCAGCACGGGTTCGATCTGGCAGGGATGGATGCACAGCTTGCCGCCCATCCCCTGATCGCGCGCTCGTCCTGCGTCGCGCGCCGTTTCGTCCGGGTCATCCAGCGAGGTGGTCACCCCGTCGAGCGGCCCGGGCAGATCAGCAAGACGTGATGCGAGCACCAGTTCGGAGCGTGCAGGCAGCAGCACCTCGGAGGTATGCGCGCACCGAAGATCGGCGCAGAAGTCGACCGAACCGAAGGCAAGACGGATCACGCCTGGCACAACGGCAATCGCCCGGCCTTGCGCAAGACCGCGGGCGGTTTCGACAAGGGCGACCAAGGGTATGTCGCCCAACGCGGCAGAGATGAGTTTGAGATCGTCGGGGGCCTCGGCCTTGGGAACCATAACGGCGGAGGGGTGAAGCGACGTTGCCGCCGCAAGGTCGTCTGCATGCCAGGCTGTCCCGGCAGCATTGATGCGCAGGATCACCGGCAGGGTGGTGAAATCGCAGCGCAGCGCAGCGCGGGCGGCGGCCTTGGCCGCGGGGGCCACGGCATCCTCCAGATCGAGGATCACCGCATCAGCCCCCGAGGCCGCCGCTTTCCCGAAGCGTTCGGGCCGGTCGGCGGGCACAAACAGGGGTGCGCGAACAAGGGTCACCATTCCGCCCGCGCTTCCATCGCCACCGGCCCGCCCTCGGCCGCGGTCCAGAGCCGCAATGTGTTCGCCTCGTCCTGCGCATGCAGGGTGAAGCCGGCGGTGTCGAAGAGAGGGGAAAGACCGCGAAAGCCGATCTGCGCGGGGCGCTTTCCGCGCAGGGCTTCGGCGAACTGCAGCAGGAGCGTGGCCTGCAGCGGCCCGTGCACTACCAGCCCCGGATAGCCCTCCTCCGCCCGGGCATAGGGGGCGTCGTAATGGATCCGGTGGCCATTGAAGGTCAGCGCCGAGTAGCGAAACAGGAGCGCCGGGCCTGCCTCGACCGCTTGGCGATACCGGCCCTGCGGCGCGGCCTCGGCAGTGGCAGACGAGGGAGCGCCAGACGGGGCGGCGGCGGGACCGGCTCCGCGATAGATGATGTCCTGGCGTTCGGTGACGGCAAGCGCGCCGCCGCTGTCGATGCGATGCTCGATCGTGACGAGGCACAGCGGGCCGCTGCGGCCTTGCTTGACGGTCACATCGCGGACCACCGAGCGGCGGGTGACCGTGTCGCCAATCCGGATATTTTCGTGAAAGCGGAAATGTCCGCCCGCCCAAATGCGGCGGGGCAGGGGCACGGGCGGCAGGAAGCCGCCCCGAGCCGGGTGGCCATCGGGGCCAAGCGTCGAGGTCGGCGCAGTATCGGGGGCGAGGCAGAGGTGGATCAGGCTCGGGGCCAGTTCGCCTTCCGACGGGGCTTCGGGGCGGTCGAAGGTGGCATTGAACCGCGCGGCGATTGCGGCGGTCAGCCGCTCGGCCCGTGTCTCCTCGCGGCCAATCCATTGGCGCAGATGGTCAAGGTCGAGCGGGATCATGTCATCATGCCTCGGCAAGGGGTTGAAGCGGCGGGACGGGGCCATAGCTGCGGTCCTCGCCCGAAAAGATCGGTGCGGGCGCGGGAATCTGCACCGGGCCGTTCGGCGTGGCGACGGTCACCCGGCGCAGATGCGGGTGGTGCGACAGCTTTTCCATGTCATTGACCGAGGCCAGAGCGATATCGGCGGCCAGAAGAACCTCGATCGCGCCAGCCGCATCGTGGTTGGCAAAAGCTCTAGCGACCGCGGCATCGGTTTCCGCCCGGTTGGCAACGCGGGCGACATTGGTGGCAAAGCGCGGATCGATGCCCAGCGCCGGATCCCCCAGAAAGTCCTGGGCGAGGGCTCGCCATTCGCGGTCGCTCTGCACCGCGATCAGGATCGGCGCACCGTCGCGGGCGGTGAAGACGCCATAGGGGGCGATCGAGGGATGCGCCATGCCGATGCGCTTGGGGCTCTTTCCGCCTTCGTGATTCAGGAGCGGCACGGTCAGCCAGTCGGCCATGACATCGAACATCGAGACCGAGATCGCAGCCCCTTTCCCGGTGATGCCTCGGCCGATCAGCGCTTCAAGAATGGCCGAATAGGCGGTTGCGCCTGTCGCGATATCGACCAGCGATATGCCCACCCGCGCCGGTTCCGAAGGCCCGCCGGTGATGGAGCAGAGCCCCGCCTCGGCCTGGATCAACAGGTCATAGGCCTTGCGGTCGGCCATCGGCCCGTCATTGCCATAACCGGAAATCGAGCAGGTGATGAGCTGGGGAAAGTCCCGCGCCAGCCGCTCGACCGGAAAGCCTAGACGCGCCAGCGCGCCGCGCCTCAGATTCTGGACCAGCACATCGGCGTCGCCGATCAGCCGCGCCAGTTCGGCCCTGCCCCAGGCCGAGCCGAGGTCCAGTGTCACCGATGTCTTGCCGCGGTTCAGCCAGACGAAATAGCTCGACTGGCCCCTGGCCGCATCGTCATAGCCGCGGGCGAGATCGCCCTCGGGCCGTTCGATTTTGATCACCTCTGCCCCGGCATCGGCCAGACGGGCGGTGGCAAAGGGCGCGGCCACGGCCTGTTCGATGGCGACGACCTTCACTCCCTTGAGCGGCAAGCCCATCAGAATGACCTCGGCATGCCGAGGATGTGTTCGGCGACATAGCTGAGGATCAGGTTGGTCGAGATCGGGGCAACCTGATAGAGCCGGGTCTCGCGGAACTTGCGCTCGACATCATATTCGCAGGCAAAGCCGAAGCCGCCGTGGAACTGGATGCAGGCATTGGCGGCCCCCCAGCTGGCCTTGGCAGCCAGGTACTTGGCCATGTTCGCCTGGGCCCCGCAATCAAGCCCCGCGTCATAGCGCCGACAGGCCTCCCACCGCATCAGGTTCGCGGCCTCGACATCGATGAAGGCCTCGGCGATCGGGAATTGCACGCCTTGGTTCTTGCCGATCGGCCGACCGAAGACCTCGCGTTCCGAGACATATTTCGCGACCCGTTCGGTGAACCAGTAACCGTCGCCGATACATTCGGCCGCGATCAGCGTCCGCTCGGCGTTCAGCCCGGTCAGGATGTACTTGAACCCCTTGCCCTCTTCGCCGATCAGGTTCTCGACCGGGATCTCCAGATTGTCGAAGAACAATTCGTTGGTCTCGTGGTTGACCATGTTCGGGATCGGGCGCACAGCCATGCCCGCGCCCATCGCCGCCTTGATGTCGACAAGGAAGATCGACAGGCCCTCGGATTTCTTCGCCACCTCGGCCAGCGGCGTGGTGCGGGCCAGCAGGATCATAAGATCCGAATGCTGCACTCGGCTGATCCAGACCTTCTGGCCGTTGATCACATAGCGGTCGCCCCTGCGGACCGCGGTAGTCTTGATCTTCGTGGTATCGGTGCCCGTTGTCGGCTCGGTCACACCCATCGACTGCAGCCGCAGTTCGCCTGCGGCGATCTTCGGCAGATAGCGGCGGCGCTGTTCCTCGGAACCGTGCCGGATCAGAGTGTTCATATTGTACATCTGGCCGTGGCAGGCGCCGGAATTGCCCCCCGAGCGGTTGATTTCCTCCATGATTACTGAGGCTTCCGTAAGGCCCAGCCCCGAGCCGCCGTAGGCTTCGGGGATCAGCGCCGCCATCCACCCCGCCCGGGTCAGCGCCTCCACAAACTCTTCGGGGTAGCCGCGGGCGTCGTCGACTCGGCGGTGATACGCATCGGGAAACTGCGCGCAGAGCGCCCGCACCGCATCGCGGATGTCCTGGAATGCCCCTTTTCCGGTCTCGATCACCTGTCTGCTCCTCTTTTTCGATGCCATGCAGTTAGTGGATGGGCGCCACATCGCACGCAAATATATAATCGCGACGGCAGCCATGCTAAAATATGATCGTTAGAGCGAGAGGAAGGACTGTCGGTGGACCTGCGACAGCTGCGCTATTTTCAGGCGATTGCCGAGACGGGGTCGATCTCGGCAGCGTCGCATCGGCTGAACGTCGCCCAGCCCTCGCTATCGCTGCATCTGCGCAACATGGAAGAGCATCTGGGTACCAAGCTTCTTTTGCGCGGTGCGCGCGGGGTGCAGCTGACCGAGGCCGGCGAGATGCTGCTGGCGCAGGCAAGGCGGCTCTTGATCGACATGTCGCGGATGGAGGACGACATCCGCAACCTCGGACGCGAGCCGCAAGGCGAGGTGCGGCTCGGCTTGCCCAGCACGATCGGCGGAATGCTGTCGCCGGATCTGGTGCTTGCGGCCAAGGCGCAGCTTCCCGGCGTACGGCTGACGATCTCCGAGGCGATGAGCGGCTTCGTGCTGGATTGGTTGCGCGAGGGCCGCGTTGACTTGGCCGTGCTGTATCTGCCAGCCACCGATGCCCGTTTCCGATCAGAGCTGCTTCTGCACGAAGAGTTGGTGCTGCTGGTCCCGCCCGGTCACGACCTCCCGGCCAAGATCGGGGCCTCGGCGCTTTTGGGCTTGCCGCTGATCCTGCCCGGCCCTGCGCATGGGCTGCGGCAGCTTCTGGAAGGCTGGGCCAGCGCCAAAGGGATCAGGCTGTCAGTGGATATCGAGCTGGACTCCTATCAGAACATCAAGGAGTTGGTCGAACGCGGGAAAGGCGCCTCAATCCTTCCCTTGCATGCTATCGCGCGCGAAGCAGCTGCCGGCACATTAAGGGTCGCCCGCTGGCGCGCTGCGGATTGCCTGCGCGAGGTATATCTGGTGGGGCCGCTGGCCGAAGCCTCAAGCCATGCTTGCGCGGCGGTGATGTCGCTACTGCGCGAGTTGATGCGCAAACAGGTTGACGTCGAGCGCTTGACCGGCACGCGCTGGCTTGGCTGTGGATCGGCCCTTTAATACACTTTGGAAATCCCCCGGCTGTGCCGGGGCGACTATGAACGTTTGACGTATCGGGGAGTCCATCGTGACACTCGCTTTCGTGAGCCGCCAAGCACATGAAAGGTCGAGTCACGATGAACGAGGTAGAGAGTTTAAATCACACGCGCTGGGAGTGCAAATACCACGTGGTGTTCATCCCGAAATGTCGGCGCAAGCTGTTGTTTGGGGAGATTCGCAGGGAGTTGGGCGGGTGTTCCGCTGAGCTGCCCCCTTCTGAGTGGTCCATCGACTATGACAGTCTGGACCAAGGAAGGGACGACGAATGCCTGCGAAGAAGCACAAGCCCGAGGAAATCATCGGGAATCGGCGTGAGGTAGAGATTGTGCTGGGCCAAGGCGGCACGGCCGCCGAGGCGTGCCGGCGGATCGCGGTCAGCGAGCAGACCTACTACCGCTGGCGCAAGGAGTATGGCGGCCTGAAGACGGATCAGGCTCGGCGGATGAAGGAGTTGGAGAAGGAGAACCTGCGGCTACGCCGCGCGATCTCGGATCTGACGCTGGACAAGCTCATTCTGCAGGAGGCAGCCAAGGGAAACTTCTGAGCCCCGCACGGCGCCGGCGCTGCATCGACCAGGTCCGGGAGGTGCTGGATGTTTCCGAGCGGCGGGTGTGCCGCGTGCTCGGCCAGCACCGGTCGACGCAGCGCAAGGTGCCGTGCGTGTGTTCGGCGATGCCAAGATGACCACCGCGCTGCTCGATCGGCTCACCCATCACTGCGACATCGTCGAGGCCGGCAACGAGAGCTGGCGGTTCAAGAACCGAAGCTGAGGGCCGTCGCTGCCGGTGTCAACGAGGATGTCGTTCTGGGGTATGCCGGCTCCGGGCTACGCCCTCCACCGGCATACCCCAGAACGACGTCGAGAAGGTGGTCCCCTTTTAAGCGCCGATCCCGGTCCCCGTTCCCGCGCCGATTGACAAACACGAAGGTCGCGGTTGCCAGGATCTGCGGCGAACCCTGGACTCCGGTGCGCGTGGTGAAACGCTAAAGATCAGCTGTTGACGATGGCGATTAGAGAACGCGGTGGGACACGACATTTTCTCATAGACGAAATGGGTTCTTTATGGGAAAAAATGGCTCGATGATTGATTCTGCGTTGCAACGGGAGGTTGCGATGCTGTGGGCCACCGATCCTGGAACCGGGCAGGTTGCCTGGCACGCCCGCGCCAACCCTCCCGGAAGCGATGGAACTGAATGTGAAGGCATATCAGGCTGCTGGTCGGCATGATTGGCAAATGGGGCATGCGCGCGGGGCAGATCCGGTTCTGCCGCGCCAGCAGCCTCGTCCGAGGAGGGGAATGATGGGCGATACAGCCGCCGCAAAAGCAATCGCCGGACCGCAGGCGATCTACGAGGCGTTCCTGGCCGAGGGACGTTTCATGATCCAGCGCAGTCGCGAGACGGGCGAGTACGTCTTTTATCCGAAGGTGATGGCGCCTTCCGGCGCGGTCGATCTCGACTGGGTCGAAGCCTCGGGCGGTGGCACGGTCTATGCCATCACGGTCAATCGCAAGCGCGAAGGTTCCTACAACGTGGCGCTCATCAACCTTGATGAGGGGCCGCGGATGATGGCCACGGTTGTCGGTGTCGAGACGCTGCCCATCGGGGCCCGCGTCAGGGCGCGGATCGAGGCGGGAGAAAATCCCCGCGTCGTCTTCGAGCCGGAGGAGAAGTGACATGAGCCATTCCATTCGCGGGAAAACAGCGATCGTCGGCATGGGTGTGGCGGGTGTGGGTGAGGCGCCCGGCTACTCGGCCATGGAGCTTCTGGGGCTTTCCGTCCATTCGGCACTGTCTGATGCCGGGCTCAAGCTCCGCGATATCGACGCGGTTTTCGCGGCGACGAGCAGCCACGCGTTTGCCTCGATGAGCGTGACCGAATATCTTGGCCTGAAGCCGAAATACTTCGACAGCACGAATGTCGGCGGCTCCAGCTTCGAGATGCATCTCTTGCAGGCATCTCTCGCGCTGGACGCAGAGCTTTGCGACGTGGCGCTGATCTGCTACGGTTCCAACCAGCGCACGGCAGGCGGCCGCCTCGTCTCCATGTCGGAGCCGCAATGGCACGAGACGTCCTACGCGCCACGCCATCCGATCACGGCCTATGCGCTTGCCACCAGTCGGCATATGCACCAGTACGGAACCACTCGGGAAATGCTGGCCGATGTCGCGGTTTCCGCGCGCCATTGGGCGAACCTCAACCCCGATGCCTTTGCGCGTGGTCCATTGACCCGCGACGACGTATTGTCGATGCGCATGGTCAGCGATCCCTTGACTGCCGGCGACTGCTGTCTGGTGACCGATGGCGCCGCGGCCTGCATTCTCGTACGTTCCGACAGGGCCAGAGACTTCCCTAAAAAGCCCGTCTATTTCCTCGGCGCGGCCGGCGCGAATTGGCATAGATCGATTCAGGCCATGCCCGACCTTACCGTGACCGCAGCCAGTGAAAGCGGGCCGCGCGCCTTCGAAATGGCGGGTCTGGCCCGCAGTGAGGTCGATCTGGTCATGCTCTATGACGCCTTCACGATCAATACCATCCTCTTCCTGGAGGATCTCGGCTTTTGCCCGAAGGGCGAAGGCGGCCACTTCGTTCAGGACGGACGCATCGCACCGGGGGGCGAACTGGCGGTCAATACCAACGGTGGCGGCCTGTCCTGTGTTCATCCGGGAATGTACGGCATGTTTCTGATTGCCGAAGGCGTGGCCCAAATTCGGGGGGAAGCCGGCGAGCGCCAGTTGAAGACGGCGGATGTGGCGCTTCTGCATGGCAACGGCGGAACGCTGTCGAGCCAGGTTACGGCGTTTCTCGGTTCGGAGGTTGTGCTGTGAACATGAACGCGAAGCCTCGGACCTATGATTTCGCATCCCTTGGTGCGCTTTTGGCGCCGCGTTCCGTTGCGATCATCGGCGCATCCGCGGATCCTGCGCGTATCGGCGGACGCCCGATAGCCGCCATGCTGAGCGGCGGTTACAAGGGTCGCATCCTGCCGGTAAATCCCGGCCGTGACGAGGTGCAGGGGCTTGCCTGCTATGCTTCGGTCGCCGATCTGCCCGAGACGCCGGAGGCCGGCATCATCGCTGTTGCGGCGAAGCAGACGCCGGAGATCGTAAGGGCTCTTGGCGAAAAGGGATGCCGCTCGGTCACGCTGTTTTCCGCAGGATTTGCCGAAACGGGTGCGGTCGGAGAGAAAATCCAGGCCGAAGTGCTGGCCATTGCACATGGTTACGGCATGCGCGTGCTCGGTCCCAACACGTTGGGGGTCTACAATGTTGCCGTGGGGTATTACGGCACCTTTTCCTCATCGTTGGAAATGGCTTTCCCCTTGCCGGGCAATGTCGGCATCGCTAGCCAGTCGGGCGCTTACGGGGCCCATCTTTCAGCAGTGGCGCGCGTGCGCGGGCTTGGTGCGTCCGTTCTGGTCACCACCGGCAATGAAGCGGATGTGACGGTCGCTGACGCAATCGGCTGGATGGCCGGCAGTGACACGGTGGACGTGATCTGTGCCTATCAAGAAGGTTTTCGCGACGCGGACCGCATGATCGCCGCCCTCGATACGGCGCGAGCGGCCGGCAAACCGGTCTTCATGCTGAAATCCGGACGCAGCCCTCTCGGCGCTTCGGCGGCCGCCTCGCATACAGCCTCGCTAGCCGGGGACGATGCCGTCGCCGAGGCGGTTCTCGCCGAGCATGGCGTCATCCGGGTGCGTGATACCGAGCAGATGCTTGATTTCGCCTACGCGGCGCGGCAGCGGATATATCCTGCCCACAATAGTCTTGGCGTGATCACCATCAGCGGCGGCGCGGGTATAGTCGCCAGCGATGAGGCGGAACTGGCAGGCTTGCCGATGCCGGCCATGCCGGCCGAGGCGCAGGCCCGGTTGAAACAGCTTCTGCCCTATGGCGCTCCGGCCAATCCGCTCGACTGCACGGCCCAGGCGCTGAACGACATGTCATTGTTCGAGGAGTTCACCCGCGCGGCGCTCAGAGATGGCGGATACCGGTCGATCCTGTGTTTCATGACCTATGTGGCCGGAAGCGCGACGCTTGCGCCGAAACTGCGCGAAACCTTGCACGAGATCCGCACCGAGTTTCCCGACCGGCTGCTGGCGCTCTGCATCATTGCGGATGACACCGTCACACGCGCCTACGAAGAGGCCGGTTTCCTCGTATTTTCCGATCCAAGCCGGGCCGTGCGGGCCATTGCGGCGATGGGACGGGTCGGCGAAATGATGGCACGGAAGCCGAAGGCGCTGCCGGAACTGCCGAATGTCCGCCTGCCGGCCGTCAGCCCCGACGAATACGCGGCAAAGGCGCTTCTTGCGAAAGCCGGCATAGCGGCTGCCGCCGAGCGGATCGCCCACTCGGCGGAGGAGGCGGTAGCCGCCGCCGCCGAACTCGGTTTCCCTGTCGTGATGAAGATCGTTTCGCCCGACATCGTTCACAAGTCCGATATCGGCGGTGTCAGGCTGAACCTGGTCGATACCGATTGCGTCCGTGCGGCCTATCAAGAAATTCTCGACACGGTCGGCAGGACGGCGCCCGCAGCGCGCATTGCCGGTATCCTGGTTGCCCGACAGCTTTCGGGGGGCGTCGAATGCCTGATAGGTATCAGCCGCGACCCTGTCTTTGGCCCCGTCGCCGTCTTCGGTCTTGGCGGGATCTTTGTCGAGATTCTCAAAGACGTGGCGATCAGTCCCTGCCCCTTCGACGAGGCGACGGCGCGGGAGATGATCCTGTCGATCAAGGCTGCGGCAATCCTGACCGGGGCACGCGGCCGCGCGCCCGCCGATCTTGATGCGCTTGCTTCCATGTTGTCACGGCTTTCCGCCTTTGCCGCCGCTGCGGGCCCGCGCCTGCGCGCGATCGATCTCAATCCGGTGCTCGCGCTGCCCGACGGGGCCTACGCGCTCGACGCGGTGATCGAGTGCGATGATGAGGTTTTGCCGTGATCGACTACGAAAAGCTGATGGCCTACGACATTCCCGAGGTCCGTCAGAGCTATGGTCCGCGCGAGTGTGCCTTCTACGCCCTGTCCATCGGCGTCGGACAGGATCCGATGGACAGGGGTGATCTGCGGTTCGTCGGCGCAGGTCCGCTGACCCCCTTTCCGACCATGCCCCTGGTGCTCGGGCATCCGGGGTTCTGGCTTGCCAACCCCGATACCGGGGTCGATGCGCTGCGCCTCGTCCATGGTGAGCAGGGCATTACGCTGTATGGCCCGTTGCCGCCGGAAGGCGTGGTGATCGGCAAGACCCGCGTGACGGGAATCATCGATAAGGGCGCCGGGCGCGGCGCGCTGCTTTATAGCGAAAAGGAAGTGCGCGACGCGGAGGATGGCAGGCTCTACGCGACGACCCGTGCCACCACCTTCCTGCGCGGGGACGGAGGTTTCGGGGGGCCGGCCGGTCCGGTGAAGCAGACCCATGCGCTGCCTGAAACGGATCCTGCGTTTGTGCGCAAGACGCAAACGCGGCCCGAGCAGGCGCTCTGGTACCGTTGGAATGGCGACGGGAATCCCTTGCACATTGATCCTGATGTTGCCGCCAAGGCCGGATTCGAGCGACCCATCCTGCACGGATTGTGCAGCCTGGGCATCGCAGCGCATGCTCTGATGAAGACGCTTTGCGCAGGCGATCCGACGCGACTGAAAGGGCTTGATGTTCGTTTCAGTGCGACGGTCCTGCCGGGGGAGACCCTGCTTACGGAAATCTGGCCGGACGGCTCGTTCCGCATGCGCGTGACGGAGCGCGACGTGGTGGTGCTCGCAAACGGTCTCGCCCAATTCGAATAAGGAGGAAACGGCGATGGCTGCAGCGCTCGCAACGGGCGAGGACAGGCTTGAGGGGGTGCGCCTGCTGGTCGAAAGCGCCGCAGGCATTGCCCCGCGCGATGGCGATCTCAAGCCGGTTCGACATCTGCGCTTTGGCAGGCCGGGAATGGATCGAGGACGCTGGAGCGAGATTTCCGCCATGGGGTGGCTTGGAATTCGGCTGCCAGAAACGGCAGGCGGGGCAGGTCTCGGCATGGCGGAATATGCGGCACTCGCCAGTGAAGTCGGAGCGGCGTTGCTGCCCGAGCCGTTCATCGAGGCCCAGCTTGCTCTCGATCTCATGGGCAAGGACGCACCCGCCGAAGCGTTGAGCGGTGACAAGCTTGTCTTGCCGGCCTGGCTCGATACCCCCGATGGCCTCACGCTCGCCGGAGGCATCACCGAGGCCGAGGGGCGGATATCGGGAAGACGGCGTTTCGTGCCAATGGCCGCCGCCGCCGATGTATTTCTGGTCGTTTCAACGGAAGCCTGCTGGTTGATCGACGCGAAAGCCGCGGGCGTGTCGCTTGAAATCGAAAGCACCCTCGACGGCGGTCACACGGCGACCTTGATCCTCGATGGGGTCGAGGCGAAACGGTTATCGGCGCCCGATGCGAGGGCGCTCGAAGCCGCGGCCCTGGCCACGGCGTCGGCATTGCTCGGACTCATGGAGCGCGCCTTTGCCATCACGCTTGACTACCTCAAGACTCGCGTCCAGTTCGGCCAACCAATCGGCTACTTCCAGGCGTTGCAGCACAAGGCTGTGGATATGGAAATCGAGATTGGCTTGACGCGGGCGGTGCTGCGCGATGCCGTCGAAACCTTCGATACGGGCGACGACTGCCGTCGTATCACCTCCAGGGCGAAGGCGCGGGCAGCCGATGCCGCCATGCTGGTCACGCGACAGGCGGTGCAGTTTCACGGTGCCATCGGTTACACCGACGAGGCCGATATCGGCTTGTTCCTGCGCCGCGCCATGGTGCTGGCGCCGCGCTACGGCAGTGCCGGCTTTCATCGCCAACGTTACGGCGGCCTGAGGGAGGGACGGCCATGAGCGGGATCATGGCGACTGTTGAGGAAGGGCGCGCAGCCTTTTTCGGGAAACCCGCACCCATATCCGGGGGAGAGCGACATGACAGCCATCACTAGCCCGACCGCGCCACAGCCGCATGCGGACCTGGACCCGCTCACAGACGCCGACTTCCGCGCGGCGGTCCGGAACTGGATCGCCGCCAGCTATCCGCAGAACCTGCGTAGTCCCCCCAAACGGTTGCACGCTGCAGAAGCCATGCCCTGGTACAGGATCCTGTCGCAGCAGGGCTGGCTGGCGCCTGGCTGGCCGCGCGAATATGGGGGGATGGGACTGTCGCCCTCGAAGCTGCTGATCATGATCGAGGAAATGGAACGCTATGGTTGCGCCCGACTGCCTGATACCGGACTGACCATGGTAGGTCCTCTCCTGATCGCCCATGGAACCGATGCTCAACGCGCCTACCATCTGCCGAAGATCCTCTCGGGCGAAATCATCTGGTGTCAAGGCTATAGCGAACCCGATGCCGGCTCCGACCTGGCGGCGCTCCGTACCTCCGCTGTGCGCGAAGCCGATCAGTGGGTAATCAACGGCCAGAAGGTCTGGACGACGCTGGGCATGGACGCGCAATGGATTTTCGTGCTTGCCCGCACGGATCCTCAGGCCGCCAAGCAAAAGGGCATAAGCTTCTTCCTGGTGCCGATGGATATGCCCGGCGTAAAGGTGCGTTCGATCGTCAACATCGACCTGCACGACGAATTTGCAGAGGTCTTCTTCGACGATGCCCGCATTCCCGCTGACGCGATTGTCGGCGAGGTGAACGAGGGTTGGACCATCGCCAAGAACCTCCTTGGCTTCGAACGCCTGTTCCTGGGCTCGCCAAAGCAATCAGAAGGCGCGCTCGGCCATCTCGAGCGGCTTTGCGACCATCTGGGGAAGAGCGGCGACCATGCATCGCTCCTCAACGGATTGCGCATGGAACTCGAGGACCACAAGTCCTTCTACACGAGCTTCGCAGACAAGGTGCGACGCGGCGAAAGGCTCGGTCCCGACGTTTCCATGCTCAAGATCAACCAATCCGCGCTCTACCAGAAGATCACAGACCGCATCATGGACGTTGCCGGGGAACTGGGAACACTTGCCGGACAGTTGCCGGACACGCCGACGCTCTATCCTGGCAGCGTCTTCCTTCAGGCACGCCCGACGTCGATTTATGGCGGGTCATCCGAAATTCAGCGCAACATTGTTGCCAAGCAAGTGCTCGGTCTCGGCCGATAAGGCAGCCTGTTCAAGGAGGAAGTACGAAATGACAGTGGGTTTGGGACTTGAGGGCAAGGTTGCGGTCATCACGGGAGCGGGCGGCGGGATCGGTCGCGGCATCGCGCTGGAATTCGCCAAGGCGGGCACCCGCGTGGTGATCAACGATATCGGCGTATCACTGGGAGGAAGCGGCGAGCGCTCCAGCGCACCCGCGGAGGAAACCCGGGCGATGATCGAAGAGATCGGCGGGCAGGCGGTCATCTCGAGCGAAAGCGTGTCCGAATGGCATGCCGCGCGCCGCACCATCGAGATGGCCATGGACAGCTTTGGCCAGGTGGATGTGGTGGTCAACAATGCCGGCATCCTTCGGGATGTCATCTTCCACAAGATGGATCCGTCCGATTGGGAAGCGGTGATCAATGTCCACCTGAATGGAAGCTTCTACATGAGCCGTGCGGCGGCCGAGCCGTTTCGGGCCCAGGGTGGCGGCGCTTTCGTGCATATGACCAGCACCTCGGGGCTGATCGGAAATTTCGGTCAGGCGAATTATTCCGCGGCCAAGCTCGGTATCGTCGGCCTTTCGAAATCAATCGCTCTGGACATGAGCCGGTTCGGCGTGCGCTCGAACTGCGTCGCCCCCTTCGCCTGGAGCCGGATGACAAGTTCCATTCCTGCAACGACACCGGAGGAACAGGCGCGTGTCGAACGCATGAAGCGCATGACACCGGAAACCAACGCGCCGCTCGTCGTCTTCCTGGCCTCGGCGGCGGCAGAGGGTGTTACCGGGCAGGTCTTCGCAGCGCGTCTCAACGAGCTGTTCCTGTTCAACGCCATGCGACCGATCCGCAGCGTCCAATCGGGAGGTGGCTGGACGCCGGCCCTGATTGCAGAACGCGCCCTGCCTGCCTTCCGCGCGGCTTTCACCCCGCCGGAGCGTTCGGGTGACGTCTTCTCTTGGGATCCGATCTGAGGCACCGGGGCAGAAGACAACCGACGGGGCTTCCCCGGGCTTATCGAAGGGACGGTCCCGACGGCAGGAAACACTGGAGCTTATCAAGCAGAACATCGTCATCGTCGCCGGCAAAATCGGTCAGGCTTGCGGATCGATGTCGTTGAGCTTTGCCGTGGCAATGAGGCTCATCATGACGGCGGTGCGCTGACCGCCGCGGTCTGAACCGGTGAAGAGCCAGGATTTTCAGCGCAGGGCAAAGGCTGATTCGTTGTGCACCCCCTTTTCAAATGTCGGAAAATAGCGATTCCTGGTTGTCGTCTTGGGCGCGACACGGGATTGGGCGCGCCAGTTTGGCCTTGATCCACTCGTCTTCGAGGTCGCTGGAGCGGATTTGATAGGGCGCGTAGCGCATGACCTGCTCGGCGGCGATATGCCATTCCTGATGAAGCGTTGGATCTTGACGTGCGGGACTCCGAGTTTGGCGGCCGCGTCCCACATCGTGAGCCATTCGCCGTTCTTGTCAGAAGACCGGTAACCCCTGATCTTGCGCACCGCATGGCTCATTGGCGTGTTCAGCCTGCCCAATTTAATTGTTAAGGCAATGATTGTATATTGAACGTAATCGGATGATGGACTAGGTAGCCGCGCATGCCCTGCGACCGATCCAGAACCAGCCCCGTCGCGCTTTTTGAACTCACGAACGCTTTGCAGCCGATCCGGCGTGTCTGGGTTCAGGCAGTCAGTCTCGCACTCGCCGACTTCGGACTTCCCGCATCGCTCATTTCGGCGCTCATTCTGGCGTCCCGTCATGGAGACAAGGGTGTCAGGCAGAACGCGCTGGCCGAGGAAGTCGGGGTCAATCCTGGCGGCATGGTGCGCATTCTCGACCAGGCCGAAGCCGCCAACCTGCTCGAGCGGCGCGATTCTCCCGACGACCGGCGCATCAAGACGATCCATGTCATGCCGAAAGGTCGTGACCTTGCAAGGAAGATGGAAAAGGCGGTCATGCGGCTCCGCGACGATCTCCTTGGTGATCTTCCTTCGCAGGACATCGAAACGACGACGCGCACGCTGCGTTTGTTCGAGGAACGGATCGGTCAGTTCCTGCAGCAGACGCGGACGGGCCGATGAAGGTCAGCGCCGATCAGCTGATCTTCTCTGTTAAGCTGTTCGTCGCGGGCATGATCGCATTCGCGATAGCGGTGCGGATCGGCCTGCCCAATCCTTACTGGGCACTTGTCACCTGCTGCGTCTGCATGAACCCCATGAGCGGGGCGATCCGGTCGAAGGCCGTCTATCGGTTCACCGGAACTTCCTGCGCCGGCTTCGTCACGCTTGCCATGGTCGCGCTATTTGCGAGCGCGCCGCTGCTGCTGATCGCGGCGTCGGGAATCGTGGCAACCCTGGCGTTCGGTATTTCTTTCCTCGACCGCACGCCGCGCAGCTACGGCTTCCAGCTTTTCGCGATCACGCTCATGCTGGTGGCGGTCGCCGGTGTGGATCATCCGGAGATCATGTTCGATACCGTTGTGGCGCGGGTCAGCGAAATCACCCTCGGCATCCTCGCGACGACCCTCGTTGACGGCGTGATCGCTCCGCATTCTCTTGAAGGTGCGCTACGCGCGCGCCTGCATCGCTGGCTGCCCAGCATCGAGACCTGGGCGAAGGATGTCCTTGATGGCCATGAGGCGGACGCCCAAGGAGAGCATGACCGGCTAAAGACGCTGGCCGACATCACATCCCTGTCACAGCTGACCGGAGCGCTGCGCTACGATCCGACGATCCATCGCGATGACCTGCGGCACGCGCTCGCGATCCAGCAACGCCTGCTGCGCATGGTCCCGCTCCTTTCCGCGATCGGCAGCCGCATCGCGGGCCTTGGCGAAGCGGAGCGCTTGGCCCTCCGACCCTCTCTCGCCACGGCCAGGGCCGATCTCGATGCCGGTACGGAACCGCCACCCGATCTGGCCGATGCCGTGCGCTCGCTTCCGCTCGATGCCAGTGACGCGCGCGCGTGGCAGCAGCTCGTTCATGATGCGCTGGCCGACATGCTGACCGAAATGCTGACGCTCTGGAGCGAAGTTTCGCGGATCGAGGCGGCGTTGAGCGGAAAGGCGAAGCTTGCGCCCGCGCTCGCGCGAACAGTCAGCGAGACGCGGGCGTTTCCGCTCAACCCCGACATTGATCACGCTGCCCGGATCGCGGCGGGAATCCTCGTAACCTACGCCCTCCTCTGCGGCCTCTGGTATGCGACGGGCTGGCATCAGGGCGCGAACGCCGTCCTGTTCAGCACGATAGCGCTGGCCTTCTTCGGCGGCGGCGACGAGCCTGGCCGAGCGATCGGAATGTTCGCGCGTTTCGCCCTGCTAGCGACCCTGCTGGCGGGGATCCTGTGCTATGGCCTGCTCCCGCTCGCTGCCGATTTCGCGACCTTTGCGATGATGATGGGCCTGTTCATGCTGCCGCTGGGCGTCTGGGCGGCCGTCAGTCCGATGGCGACGCTGATCCTCGCCTTCGGGCTCAGCAACATCAATCTACAGGGCCATTATTCGCCGCCCGATTTCGGAACCTTCGTCGAGGCGAGCGTCGCCAGCATGCTGGGCATATTCACCGCCATTCTCGGCGCCGGCCTGTTCCGTACCTGGGGCGTGCAGCATCAGCTTCAGCGCGTCCTCCGCATCGAAGCGCGCGAGATCGCGCGGCTGAGCCGGTCGCCCAGCCGACGGTTGCGGGACAGCTATGTCCAGCGGGCGCTCGACCGCATTTCGGTGGTGACGGCGCGCCTTGCCGCAGCCGGGCAGGTCGAGCGGAGCGCCGGCCTGCTCATCCGGCTGCGGGTCGGCGCGAACGTCGCCGACCTGCGCTCGATGGGCAACGCGCTTCCTGCCGATGGGCGGCAGGCGACGGATCGGGTTCTCGATCAACTCCGCAGCGAGTTCGACAAGCCGCAGCCGTCGTCCCGTCTGCTCGCGCTCATCGACGAAGCACTTGATGCGCTCTGGCCGGGAGATGGTTCGCCCGGCGCTCGCCCCGACCGCGCCATTCATGCCTTAGCGGGTCTGCGCATCGCCCTGTTCGAGCGCGCGCCGGCCTGGGTACCGGCGACATGATCGGCGAAATCGACATCGCGGGCGTGTTCGTTTCGCCGCTGCTCCTCTGCGCGATCCTCGGCTTCGCGATGCGCCTGCTGCTGTCGCGGGTGCTCGAGTCCATCAGCTTCTACCGCCTCATCTGGCAGCGCCCGCTGTTCGACACCGCCCTGTTCCTCATCCTGACCGGCACCGCCTTTCTGGCTCTACGCCTTGTCACCGCATCCTGAAGTGCCCGCCATGACCCTAGATCGCGATACCCTCCTCCGCCTGCTCAAGCCCTTGCTCACCCTGCTGGTGGTGGGTGCGGGCGTGTTCGTCTTCTGGCACCTCTATAATTACTACACCTACGCGCCACAGACGCGCGACGGGAAGATCAGGGCGGATGTGGTCCCTCTCGCGGCAGACGTGTCGGGCCGGGTCGAGCAGGTCCACGTTCGCGACAACCAGGTGGTCAGGCGCGGCGACATCCTGTTTACCATCGACCATGTTCGGCTGCGCAATGCCGTTGAGCAGGCCGAGGCCGCTGTCGCCACGGCACGGGCAACGTTGAACGCCGCCGAACGGGAGAACCGCCGCTATCAGGCCCTCTCTGATATCGTCTCGGGGCAGCAACGTGACGACCGCCGCTCCACCGCCGAGGAGGCCCGCGCACGCTATGCCCAGGCGATCGCTGATCGCGATCTCGCCCGCATCAATCTGGCGCGCGCCGAGGTGCGTGCGCCGGTCAACGGCATCGTCACCAATTTCTCGCTCCGTCCCGGCGCCTATGCCGCCGCCGGGCAGCCCGTGATGACGCTGGTCGATTCCGACAGCTACTACGTTGCCGGTTATTTCGAGGAGACGAAGCTTTCGCACATCCGCCCCGGCGTCCGCGTCACGATGCGGGTAATGGGCGAGGATAGGCCGCTTTCTGGCCATGTTGAAGGCCGATCGGCGGGCATTGACGATCGCGAACGGACGACCGCGTCCGGAACGCTACTCGCGAATGTCAATCCCACCTTCAGCTGGGTCCGTCTTGCCCAGCGCATCCCTGTGCGGATCGCCATTGACAAGGTGCCGCCCGGCATCGATCTGATCGCGGGCCGGACGGTCACCGTGACGCTCGATGGCGCGGGAAATGCGCTCGGCCCCGGTCGGAGCGAATGACGATGGGGCGCTTCGGAACGAAAAGGCCGCTCGGACTGATGGGCGCGCTGATGCTCGCTGGCTGTGGCACGGTCGGTCCCAGCTATCGCGCACCGCCCTTGCCCGCAGGGATCGCGGATCGGCCCGCGAGCTTTGCCGAAGGAAAATCGCCCGCCTATTCGGCTGAACCCTTGCCTCAGCGCTGGTGGCGCCTCTACGCCGTTCCCCAACTGGATGCGCTCGTCCAGGAAGCGATCGAGGCCAACACCGATCTCAGGGTCGCGGCGGCCAATCTCGAACGCGCGCGCGCGATCGTCCAGGAGGTCGAGGCCAGTGCGGGCGTCGAGACTTCCGCGGCGGGCGGCGTAACGGTGGGCGAGACGTCCAATCTCGGTCTCAGCTCGCCCAACGGGACCCATGCGACCTTCGACGCCGGCGTCGGCATATCCTATGAACTCGACGTCGTGGGCCGGATTCGGCGCACGATCGAGGCCGCGCAGGCTGATGCGGAAGCGCAGGCCGCCGCCTATGACCTTGCGCGCACGACGGTCGTGGCCGGAGTGGTCGGCGCCTATGGAGATGCCTGCGCCGCCGGCGCGCGAATGACCGTTGCCCGCCATTCGGTCGAACTGCAGCGGCAAAGCCTCGCGCTCACCGAAAGAGGCGTGCGCGCTGGCCTCTACACGCCGCTCGACGCTACCCGCTCGCGCGCGCTTCTGGCTCAGTTCGAGGCAGCGCTGCCGCCGATCGAGGCAAGCCGCAAAGCTGCACTATACAGCCTTGCCGTGCTGCTCGGCCGGACGCCCGAAGATTATCCGCCTGATCTTGCGACCTGCCGGATCATCCCTTCCGTCGACCGCCCCCTGCCGATTGGCGACGGTGTGGCGCTGATCCGGCGCCGGCCCGACATCCGCGAAGCTGAACGCCGGCTCGCGGCTGCGACGGCGCGCATCGGCGTGGCGACGGCGGACCTCTATCCGAGCGTCAGCCTCGGCGCATCGCTCGGCACGACCTCGCGGAGCGTGGGCGGGCTGGTCGACGATTCGGCGTTGCGGTTCAGCTTCGGCCCGCTCATCTCGTGGTCCTTCCCGAACCGGCGCGTCGCCAGGGCGCGGATCGCGGAAAGCGATGCAGCGGCGCGCGCGACGCTGGCGGCATTTGACAGCAGCGTCCTCGCAGCTCTCCGCGAAACCGAGACGGCCCTCAGCGCCTATGCTCGCGATCTGGACCAGAATGTCAAGCTCAGGGTCGCGCGCGATGAGAGCCGGAGGGCTTCCGCGCTACAAGCCCGGATGACTCGGGGCGGTCTTGGAACGGGTCTTGAACTGCTCGACACGCAGCGAAGCCTTGCCACAACCGAAGCGGCGCTGGCGGCCTCGGATGCGTCCATCGCCTCGGATCGCGTTCGGCTGTTCCTTGCGCTCGGCGGCGGCTGGGAAGGAGGGATGGCGGGGCCGTGATGGCCGAGCCTTCGCGAAGCGTACGCTCGGCCTGCCCACCAACGCCGTGCTGCGCGCCGATCTTGAGATCGTCACGGTTGCCGATGCCTGTGCGGTCAGGCGGGCGAAGGCGCAGCATCCGGTTCTGCGCAATTATGCCGAGACCTCTACGGCGCCAAAAACTGGGCATGCCAGCGCCGCGTCCTCGCCCGCATCGAGGCCAGCACGATGGGCATGGACACCCTCGCGATGGCGCAGCGGCTTGGTACAGTGCGGCAGGCCGAACTTGCTGCCAACCTTGACCCCACCCAAAGCCGGCACCGTGCTGTCGGCACGACGGTCTGGGGGGCAGGGGGCATTTCGCCCGAGATCGCCGGGCTTCTCGCCGCTGTGGGAGGCTGGGTGGGCCATCGGCTCGCCCTCCTCACGACGCGCGGGGCGTTCGACAGCCCGCCAACAGTCTCCGCTCTTGAGCGAACTCCTCCAACACGTCGAGGCGGATTTTAGTGTAACCTGCTATCCGGGCTCCGGCGATTAAGTGCTCGACCGCGCATAACCCAGCCAGCCCCCCCCTCGCGCGCGAGGACGACATAAAGGCGTTTCATTTCGGCAATTTCGTGGTCCACCATCCTAAGTGCGACGCAGCCATCGATTTGCTCGTTTCGTTCGGCCAAGAGCAACCGCCCGCGAGGCGGCGCATACTTCCCCGGCAGATTCGCGAACTCTGCCTCATGCCTTGATAATCGAGGCTGACGCTTGGGCTGGCGATATATTCACGCCAAATCTCAAACACCGAGGCTGCATCATCGGGAAAGATCGCGTGTCCAATGGTCGCCATAGAAAACTGCCTTCGTCAAAGATCATGGCAGCAATGGACCGGTCTATTCCGGAACGGCGGAATGCCGCCGCAACGGTGAAGGATGAGGCGCAAATTGCCAAATTAACAGAGCAAGATTGGTCGAATGTGGTCTCGTTATGTTCCGAACGATACCATCAGAACCCGCGAAAATTGTGGGAACGCCTGTGGTATCGAATTTCGAGATTCCTAAAATTATCACGCAAAATCAACGCGATAAATCGCTTGACTGGTGACCCCTACGGGAATCGAACCCGTGTTTCAGCCGTGAAAGGGCCGCGTCCTAGACCGCTAGACGAAGGGGCCATGCCGAAGCGTGGAGGCGGCGAATTAGGAGAAGGAATCGGATCGGTCAACAGTTGTTTTGCAAAAAAATTACTCGGCCCATGCAGCGTCATCGATATGGAGCTCCGCAGCGGGGCGGGAGGCCCAGTCGTCGATCTTTGCCCGTCCGGCCAGCCAGAGCTTGCGATGCTTCGGCGCCCCCAGCAAAGCGAGGCCGAGCGGGCTTTCCGCCTGACGGAATGCCATCGCCTTGATGCTGCGCCCGTCATCGCCGGCGACGATCGCGCGGACATGATTTGCGCCTACCACATCGGCGCGGACGATCCGCACCGGCCCGGCGGCGACGCGCGGCGAGGGCCAGCCCATGCCATAGGGACCGCCCGATTCCATCGCCTCGACCAGCGCGGGATTGACGCCGCCCGGCGCGAGCACGGCGTCGAGCAGCAGCGCCCGGTCGCGCATCGCGGCGCGTATGCTGTCGGCAAGCCAACTTTCGAGGAATGCGGCAAATTCGCCGATCGAATCCTCTGCAACGGTGATCCCCGCCGCCATCGCATGGCCGCCGCCCGCGATCAGCAGGCCGCTATCCTTCGCCGCCAATATGGCCGCACCCAGATCGACCCCTGCGATTGAGCGGCCCGATCCTTTCCCCACGCCATTCTCGTCAAGCGCAATCACGATGGCAGGTCGTCCGAATTTTTCCTTCAGCCGCCCGGCGACGATGCCGATGACGCCGGGGTGCCAGCCTTGTGCTGCGACCACCGCGACGGCGCGTTCGCCCATTTGCGCGCACAGCGCTTCAGCGCCCTCCTGCACCATCGCTTCGATCGCGCGGCGCTCCTCGTTCAGCCGGTCGAGTTCGGCGGCGATGGTCCGAGCCTCCTCTGCATCCTGCGTGGTCAGCAGCCGCACGCCGAGATCGGATTTGCCGACCCGCCCCCCCGCATTGATGCGCGGCCCCAGTGCGAAGCCGAGATCGGTCGCGGTGGGCGCGCGGGTGAGGCGCGAGGCTTCGATCAGCGCGTTCATGCCGATATTGCGGCGCTGCGCCATGACCTTCAGCCCCTGCGCGACAAAAGCGCGGTTGAGGCCTTTGAGCGAGGCGACATCCGCCACCGTACCCAGCGCGACCAGATCGAGCAGGTCGAGCAGGCGCGGCTCCGAACGGCCCTTGAAAAAGCCCCGCCCGCGCAATTCGCGCAGCAGTGCCGCGCCGAGCAGAAACGCAACGCCGACCGCCGCGAGATGGCCATGCGCGCGCCCCTCCGCCTCATCGAGCCGATTGGGGTTCACCAGCGCATGGGCATAAGGCAGGGCAGTGGCGCATTTATGATGGTCGACGACGATGACATCGACCCCGGCCTCGCGTGCCATGTCGAGCGCTTCGAACGCCTGCGCGCCGCAATCGACGGTGACGACCAGATCCGATCCCTGCTGCTTCAGCCGCACCAGCGCTTCGCCCGAGGGGCCATAGCCTTCCATCAGCCGGTCGGGGATATAATAGCCCGCCGCAACGCCCAGATCGCGCAGCAGGCGGATCAGCAGCGCGGCGGAGGTCGCGCCGTCGACATCATAATCGCCGAAGACAGTGATCGTCTCGCCCGCGCGAATCGCATCGGCGAGGCGCGCCGCCGCGCGGTCCATATCGCGAAAGATCGACGGATCGGGCATGAAGCCGCGAATGCTCGGTGCCCGGTGCGCGTCGAGCTCCTCACGCGGGCACCCGCGCGAGAGCAGCAATTGCGTCACCAGATCGTCGGGCGCGAAGCCGGGGTCGCGCGCATCGGCCGCCAGCCCGCGCCACGCCCAGCGCTGGCCGAGGATCGATGTCGTGATGTTGAGAACGCTGTCCATATCTTTTCCCGGAGCGGCAAGGATGCGCGAAGCCGTTCGCCGCGATTCCTCACGCCATTATCTGTCGAAGGGCCGCAACGGTGCGGCTGAAATGCATGGTGAAGCGAGTGAGCCCGCCGCTGCGCGTCAGCGAATCCAGGCGCCTTCGCGAAACCATTTGGTCACGATATATTTCGTGCCCTTCGTCACCGCGACCCCTTCGTGCAGAGTATTTTCATTCGGGCTGCCATCGGGCGCCATATTGTTCCAGATGAGCAGCAGGCCGCGCTTCGGCTTTACCCGCATGCCGATCTGCGGAAACCAGGTCGAACCGCCCTCTTCGACATGGTTGAGATAGATCATCGCAGTCCAGGTGCGCTGCCCGCCCTGCGCCTTCATATCTTCCCAATAGCTTTGCGATTCGTGAAAGAAATCATGATGCGCGCGAAATTGCTGCCCCGGCGCATAGCGCTGGCCCTGCAGCGTCTCGCCATTTTCTTCCGGGATTCCGAGCAGCATCGACAGGCGCTGTTCGATGGGGTGAATGTCAGGGGACCAGCGGTCCATATCGCTGCTGTCGCTGGTGCGGAAATACGGGTCCGAACTATCCGAAAGCAGGGTCGAGCGACGGCTTTTCGCGTCGATCTTCTCCATCAGCATGTCGCAGTCGCGATCGCTGAGATATTCGGGAATATAATAGACCTGCGCGCCGGTGACCTTCGCCTTTTTGGCGGCCGGATTGGTATCGAGGCGTGCGGCGACCTGTTGTCCGATGCGCGCGCGAAGCGGAGAAGCGTTGCCGTGACGGCTGGTGCGGGGCGATGTTTTGATACTCACGGCCGGTATTTCTGCAAAGCTGCCCGATAAATGCAAGAGGCCCGATTCCTCCCGCGCGAGGAACCGGGCCGAACCCGCGTCGCTTACCAGAAAATGTCGTAGACCGTATCGACGACGATCCCGGAGCGAAGATCGACGAGCAGCGCGTCATTATAGTAGCGGACCCAGCGATAGGGACCGTAAACGGGCGGCAGGCGATAATATCCCGGATCGCCGATCCAATAGCCGGAATTGTAGAGAACCGGGCCGATCACCACACCGATTCTGAACCGGCGATAGCCGCCGTCCCAGCCGCGCGGCGCATAATAGCGCGGCAGGTGATAGATATGTCGGTTGCGCGCGCGATAATTGCGCCAGTCATAGCGGTCGTTGCGCCGCCAGCCATTGTCCCAGCGTGCGCCGTCATGGCGGACATTGCGCCAGTCATAGCGCTGATCGCGCGAATCGTTCGACCAGTAGCGCCGCCGATCGCCGCGATCGTCGCGCCGGTCGTCCCGTCGTTGCCAGCGATCATCCCGGCGATCGCCGCGATCCGGGCGTGCCGCCTCTATCGGACGGGGCGAATCATTGGTCATATTCCAGCGCCGGTCCTGCGGCTGAGAAGGGCGCCGGTCGCGCTGGTCGTCGCGGTCGCGCCATTCGCGCCGGTCCGGAGCACGTTCCGCCGGATTGCGCAGATCGGGCGGAGGAGGGGCAGTGCGCTGCTGCTCGCGCTCGCGCAGCCATTCATCTGAGCCTGGGCGACGCCCCTCGCGGTCGAAACGGCGATCCGTCCGCTGCTGATCGCGATTCCAGCCCGGGCCTCGTTCGGCATCGCGCCGCTGCATGTCGATAGAGCCTCTGCCTTCGGTACGTTGCGCGGCAAAGGCCGCGACCGGAACCAGCGCCGTGACAGCGAACAAGGCCACGAAAATCCGATTTCTCATTTTCTTTCTCCGCCGGCCCGCGCCCATGCCGGTGTCCGTGAGCGGAATATGAAGCGCAACCGGTTAGCCATGTCTGAATTGCGCTGAAAGCAATCAGTCAGCTTCAGCCGCCTCGGCCCGGATCGCGGGGACGCTGCGCGCGGCTTCGGCCGGGCCGGTTCCGGGACGCGGCGGCGGCGTCACCCGCTCATCGCCACGCGCAATCCGTGCCGCCTGACGAATGGCGGCGGTAAGTCGGGGATAGATGCCGCAACGGCACAAATTGGTGATCGCCTCGGCAATCTCGGAATCGCTCGGATCGCGCTTTTCGCGCAGCAGCGCCGATGCGGCCATTACGATGCCCGGTATGCAATAGCCGCATTGCGGCACGTTCGACGCGATAAGCGCCTGTTGCACCGGATGGCTGCGATCCTGGGAAAGCCCCTCGATCGTGGTGACGAAGGTCCCCTCGATCTGCGCGATCGTCACCTGGCACGAGCGCACCGCCTTGCCGTCGATATCGACGGTGCACGCGCCGCACTCACCCGTTCCGCAGCCATATTTTGTCCCGGTCAGGTTGGACGCATCGCGCAGCGCCCAGAGCAGCGGCGTTTCGGGGCCCATGTCGTAAGCGACCGGCTGATTATTGACCGTAAAGCGCGTCATGTCCCGGCTCTACCGCCCGCGCCTTAATCGCGCCAGCTTTTGTCGGTCCGGTCGACCAGCCGGACCATCGCCTCGAAATCGGCCTTGCCCGGACCGCCCGGCACCTGCGCCTTGGAAAGGTCGCGTTGATGCACCGCAACCACGTCATCCGACACGGTGAGCGGGGTGCCGAGCGACATGGTAGCGATCTGGATCTCGCAGGCGCGTTGCAGTGCCCAATGTTTGATGAACGCCTCCGGCACGCTGCCGCCCATCACAAGGATGCCGTGATTTCTGAGCAGCATGGCACGCTTTTCACCCAGATGCGCGATCAGCCGCTCGCCCTCTTCGGCACGCACCGTGACGCCTTCGAAATCATGATAGGCAATCTGCCCGGCGAAGTTGCAGGCATAGAAATTGGTAGCGCGCAGCCCGCCCTCGACCGAGCTCACCGCCATTCCGGCGGTGGTATGGGTATGCGCAATACAATGGACATCGGGCAGATGGCGATGAAACACCGAATGCTGGGTGAAGCCGGCAAGGTTCACCGGATAGGGATTGTCGTCGAGCTTATTGCCGTCAATGTCGATCTTGACCAGATTGGAGGCGCGCACTTCGCTGAAATGCAGGCCGAAGGGGTTGATCAGAAAAGCGCCTTCCTCGCCCGGCACTTTCAGCGTGATATGGTTGTAGATCATTTCCGACCAGCCGAGCATGTCGAACACCCGGTAACAGGCGGCAAGCTCCTGACGAGCCTGCCACTCCTCTGCGCGCATCGTGCTTTTTTCGCTTGCCATGGTCGCCATCATCCGCTCCGTCCGATAGTGTTTTGTTGAATCAGAAATATAGCAAACTGCCGGAGGACGCCAAAGGAATGAGCGACGATCCTATCCTGATCCGCGAACATTGCGGCGATGTACTTCGTCTGACCCTCAACCGGCCCGACCGGTTGAATGCCGCGCCGCCCGAAATGTTCGACCTGCTGCGCGGTGCAATGGCTGAGCGGGACGGCGCGCGCGCGATCTTGATTGAGGGCAGCGGCAGGGCCTTTTGTTCGGGCGCTGACGTCGCCGGCGGCAGCGGCAGTGCCGAGAATCCCGAGGCGGCGGTGCGTGCCGCGCTGACCGAGCATTACAATCCGACGATTCAGGCCATTTTCGATTCGGAGGTTCCGGTCGTCACTGCGGTGCGCGGTGCTGCGGCCGGGATCGGGTGCAGTCTGGCGCTTGCCGGTGATTTCTGCATTGCGGGCAGATCTGCTTATTTCCTTCAGGCGTTCGTCAATATCGGGCTGGTACCCGATGGCGGCGCGAGCTGGATCCTGCCGCGGCTGGTCGGCCGTGCCCGTGCGATGGAAATGACCATGCTCGGCGAACGCATATCGGCGGAGCGCGCGGTGGAATGGGGCATGATCCATCGGGTGGTGTCTGACGATGTGCTGGCGGACGAAGCGCTCGCGCTGGCGCAGCGGCTGGCGGCGGGGCCGACCGTCGCATTGGGTCTTATGCGCCGCGACATCGGCTTTGCAATGGAACATGGTCTTGCCGAGGCACTGGCCCATGAGGCCGAAAGCCAGTCGCTTGCACGCGGAAGCGCTGATTCCGTCGAAGGGGGAAAGGCGTTCCTGGAAAAGCGCAAACCTGATTTCAGGGGAAAGTAAAGGCCCTAATTGGTATTGTGAACGCGAACGTTTCGTATTAACTGACCCCGAATGCTGCATTGCGAAAACGAATCATGCGACGGGTTCGCTATGCTGCTACGATATTGCAAATAACTTCCATCGCGATTGCGCCGACGCGTGATCGCTGTGTTTTGATAGAGGTTTACGCCCTTGCTACGTCATCATTCAAACGTCCGTTTCGCTCGCCGCATGCCTGCGGGCCGGTGGATCGGCGCGGTCGCAGCCTGCGCTTTGCTGGCGTCATGCGGCGGCTCCGAGGAGCAGGCAGGACAGGGCGGACCGGCAGGGCCGGGCGGCGCGCCGATGACCGTCGGCTATGTCACCGTCGATCAGACGAGCGTGCCGATCGTGGCTGACCTTGCGGGGCGGACCAGCGCGTATGAAAGCTCTGAGGTGCGACCGCAGGTTTCGGGCGTCATTCGCAAGCGCATGTTCGAACAGGGTTCGATCGTCCATGCCGGGCAGACCCTGTACCAGATCGACTCCGACCCCTATCAGGCGAGCCTGAGCGAGGCGCAGGCCAATCTCCAAAGCGCGCAGGCGACGCTGGAGGCAGCGCAGGCAAAGGCGGATCGATACAAGCCGCTTGCCGATATGGAGGCGATCAGCCGGCAGGATTATACCGATGCGCGTTCGCAGGCGCGTCAGGCGGCGGCGGCGGTCGCACAGGCAAAGGCGGCGATCCGCACTGCGCGGATCAACCTCAACTATACGACGGTTCCGGCACCCATCACCGGTCGCATCGGTCGTTCGATCGCGACGGTCGGCGCACTGGTAACGGCAAATCAGGCCGATCCGCTGACGACGATTCAGCGGCTCGATCCGATCTATGTCGATATCAATCAGTCGAGCAGCGACCTTCTCTCGCTTCGCCGCGCGCTCGCCAGTGGCGATACCGTGCCGTCCAAGGCGAAGGTGCGGCTGACGCTGGAGGATGGCGAGGATTATGGCCGGGTCGGGACGATCGATTTCACCGAACCGGTGGTCGATGAAAATACCGGCACAGTGACGCTTCGCGCGACCTTCCCCAACCCCGAAGGATTGCTGCTGCCAGGCATGTATGTCACCGCCCATATCGCGCAGGCGATCGAGCGTGACGCATATCTCGTCCCGCAACAGGCGGTGACTCGCGATCCCAAGGGCAATGCGACGATTCTGGTCGTCGGTCCGGACAACAAGGTCGTGCCGCGCAACGTAAAGGCGCCCCGCACACAGGGTGCCTTCTGGGTCGTTACCGACGGGTTGAAGCCCGGCGACAAGATCATCGTTCAGGGAACGGCAAAGGTGCGGCCGGGTCAGCCGGTCAAGGCGGTGCCTGCCAATACGCCGGAAAAGCTGACCAGCGGCCAGCCGAAACAAGGCGGCGGGACTGAATCCGGCGCCGCAAACGGCAACAAGGACTGATCCGCCATGCTGTCGCGTATCTTTATCGACAGGCCGATCTTCGCGTGGGTCATTGCGATCATCACGATGCTGCTCGGCGTCGGTGCGATCATGAGCCTGCCGATCGCGCAATATCCCGATGTTGCGCCGCCTGAGGTCAATATCCGCGCCACCTATCCCGGTGCATCGGCGCAAACGCTGGAAAACAGCGTGACGCAGGTGATTGAGCAGCAGCTGACCGGAATCGACGGGCTGATCTATTTCAGTTCTTCGTCGAGCTCTCAGGGCACGGCGACGATCACCGCGACCTTTGAAAAAGGAACCGATCCCGACATCGCGCAGGTTCAGGTCCAGAACAAGGTGCAACAGGCGATCAGCCGCCTGCCGCAACAGGTGCAGCAACAGGGGCTGACGGTCACCAAGTCCAACCCTGACTTCCTGTTGATCATCGCGCTGTATGACAAGACCGACAAGCTGACCAATCAGGACGTTTCGGATTATCTGGCGTCTAACCTTCAGGACCCGCTGGCGCGGATCAACGGCGTGGGCGAGACACGCGTGTTCGGATCGCAATATGCGATGCGTATCTGGCTCGATCCGGCGAAGCTCAACAGTTATAAGCTCGTTCCCGGTGATGTGATCCAGGCCATTCAGGCGCAGAATGCCGAAGTGGCCGCCGGTGAGATCGGCGCTCAGCCGATGCCCGATACCCAGATGCTGGACGCCACGGTTACCGCGCAGTCGCGGCTTCAGACGCCCGAACAGTTCCGCAATATCATCCTGAAATCGGATATCGGCGGCGCGACGGTGCGGCTCAGCGATGTTGCGCGGGTGGAACTGGGCGCCGAAAGCTATGGCGTAACCAGCCGTGTGAACGGCCATCCGGGTGCCGGTATCGCCATTTCGCTGGCGCCGGGTGCCGATGCGCTTTCCACCGCCGCGGCGGTGAAAGAGAAGGTAAGCGAGCTGGCGGGGAATTTCCCCCCGGGTCTTACCTATGCCTTCCCGCTGGACAGCACGACCTTTATCCGCCTGTCTATCGATGAGGTGGTCAAGACGCTGATCGAAGCGATCATCCTCGTCATCATCGTCATGTTCGTGTTCCTGCAGAACTGGCGCGCGACGCTGATCCCCTCGATCGCGGTGCCGGTGGTGCTGCTGGGTACCTTTGCGGTGCTCGCCGCGGTTGGATTTTCGATCAATACGCTGACGTTGTTCGGGCTGGTGCTCGCGATCGGCCTGCTCGTCGATGACGCGATCGTCGTGGTCGAGAATGTCGAGCGGCTGATGGACGAAAATCCGGACATGTCGCCGCGCGAAGCGACGATCAAGTCGATGGACGAAATCCAGGTCGCGCTGATTGCGATCGCGCTGGTTCTGTCGGCAGTGTTCCTGCCCATGGCATTTTTCGGCGGTTCGACGGGCGTGATCTATCGCCAGTTTTCGGTGACGATCGTGTCGGCGATGGTGTTGTCGGTCGGTGTGGCGCTGATCCTGACGCCGGCGCTTACCGCGACGATGCTGAAGCGCAGAAGCGATGAAAAGGACAAGCAGAGCTTTTTGGAACGGCGGCTGCCGGCGGTACATCACCGGATGGAGTCGTTTCACAACTGGTTCAACGACAGTTTCGATTCGCTCAGTAACCGCTACAGCAATGCGATCCGCACGGTTGTCGATCGCAAATTCATCTTCCTGGCAATCTATGCGCTCGTCATCGCGCTGCTGGTGATCCTGTTCGTTCGGCTGCCCACCGGCTTTCTGCCGACCGAGGATCAGGGCAGCGCGTTCATCCAGTTTCGCCTTCCTCCCGGGGCCACCACCGCGCGGAGCGACGAGGTCGCGCACGCGATCGAAAGGTACATGCAGGAGGAAGAGGGCGGCAATGTCGGCACGCTCTTTACCGCGACCGGTTTCGGCGGCGCCGGTGCGGGCGGTCAGAATACCGGTATCGCCTATATGGCGCTTGCCGACTGGTCGAAGCGAGAGGGTTCGGATAACAGCGCCTCGGCGATCGTGGAGCGTGCGGGCAAGGCGCTGATGGGGCTTCGCGACGCTCAGGTTTTCGCGCTCGTCCCGCCGGCGATCCGGGGCCTGGGCGACAGTTCGGGCTTCACCATGCAGTTGCAGAACAGCAGCGGCATGAGCCATCAGGAATTCAATGCGGCGCGCGACAAGCTGCTCGGAATGGCGGCGCAGAACCCCAAGCTGGTCGGCGTGCGTCCCGGAGAGCTTCCCGATGTGCCGACGCTGCATGTCGATATGGATCAGCAGAAGCTGAACGTGCTCGGCCTTGACCAGACGATGGTGAATACGACGCTTTCGACCGCATGGGGCGGACGCTATGTCAATGATTTCATCGACCGCGGTCGGGTGAAGCGGGTCTATGTGCAGGGCGATGCCCCGTATCGCAGCGAACCGGGCGACCTGTCGCAATGGTTCGTCCGGTCGAGCGACGGGCAGATGGCGCCTTTCTCTGCATTCGCCACCACCTCTTGGTCGCAGGCACCGACAAGCCTTTCGCGCTTTTCGGGGGAGCCGTCCTTCTCCATTCAGGGGTCGGCTGCGCCGGGTGTCAGTTCGGGCACGGCGATGGATGAGATCGCGAAGCTTGCGAGCAAAATTCCGGGCACCACTGTCGCATGGTCGGGAATCAGCTATCAGCAGCGGCTGTCCTCGGGGCAGGCCCCGATGCTTTACGCCCTGTCGCTCCTCGTCGTGTTCCTGTGCCTCGCGGCATTGTACGAAAGCTGGTCGGTCCCGATCGCGGTGTTGCTGATCATTCCGCTCGGTCTGGTCGGCGCGGTATTCGCGGTGACGCTGCGCGGGCTGGAAAATGACGTCTATCTCCAGATCGGTCTGTTGACGACCATGGGGCTTGCGTCCAAAAACGCGATCCTGATGATCGAATTCGCCGAGCAGGCGGAGAAAGAGGGCAAGCGCGTGATCGATGCCGCGCTTGAGGCGGCGCGGCTGAGGCTTCGTCCGATTTTGATGACGAGCTTCGCGTTCATCTTCGGCGTGCTGCCGCTGGCGCTCTCTACCGGCGCGGGCGCCAATAGCCGTATCGCAATCGGCACCGCAGTGATCGGCGGCATGCTGACCGCGACGATCCTCGCCATCTTCTACATCCCGCTATTCTTCGTGCTGGTGCGGCGCGGCGTTCGTGACGGCGTCAAGGCGCTTCGCGAGGGCGGGCATCGCACCGACGAGCCTGAGGCGAACGCATGAAACGTCTGATCGCAACCCTTTCCGCCGCCTCGATGCTGGCCGGCTGCTCAATGCAGCCGACCTATCAGCGGCCCGAAGCTCCGGTCCCGGTGTTCTGGCCGCAGGGGGATGCCTATCTCGCCCAGTCGGAGCGCAGCCTTGCCTCGCTCGATTATACGCAGGTGTTCGCCGATCGCCGGCTGCAGACGATCATCACCGATGCGCTGGCGACCAATCGCGACCTGCGACAGGCGGCAGCGAATATCGCATCGGCGCGCGCGCAATATCGCATCCAGCGCGCCAATCTGCTTCCCGAAATCAGCGGCAGCGGCGGCGTCACGGTGCGTAAGGGGCCGCAAGCCGGGCTGGGCGGCGTCGGTAATCCCGGCGGTGGGAATCAGGGTGGCGGCAATCAGGGCGGCGGAAACAATTCCGGCGGCGGCAATGGCGGCGGCGGGCTGTTTCTGGGCGGCAGTGACGAGACCCAGACCTTTTATACCGCGCAGGTCGGTGCAACGGCGTTTGAAATCGACCTGTTCGGGCGCGTGCGTTCGTTGAACGATGCCGCACTCAACCAGTATTTCGCCACCGAAGCAGCGGCGCGTGCGACGCGACTGGCGCTGGTCGGCGACATCGCCACCGGCTGGCTGACCTATGGCGCCGATAAAAGCCTGCTCGCCATTGCGCAGGACACGGTGGACAGTGCGAAGCGTAGCGTGGACCTTACCGAGGCCCGGCTGAAGGGCGGTGTCGCGCCGCGTACCGATCTGCGTCAGGCGCAGACCGTGCTCGAACAGGCGCGTGCGGATCTTGCTGAACAGCAAACCGCGCTGGCGCAGGATGTGAACCGGTTGCGGCTGCTGGTCGGCGCTGATTTCGATACCGCGCTGCTTCCGCAATCGATTGAGGATGCGACCTCGCGTCTGGGCGAAGTGCCGGCTGGACTGAGTTCCGACATTCTGCTGCGCCGTCCCGACGTAGTGCAGGCCGAATATCAGCTCCGGTCGATGAATGCACAGATCGGCGCCGCGCGCGCCGCGCTGTTCCCGCGTATTTCGCTGACCGCTGTTCTGGGGCTTGCCAGCACGTCGCTTAGCGGTCTGTTCGACGGCGACGGCTTCAACTGGCAGGTGTCGCCCAATGTCTCCTACCCGATCTTCCGCGCGGGCGCCGGGCGAGCGGGAGTGGCGCAAGCGGAGGCCGAGGAGCAGGCCTCGCTCGCAAATTATGAAAAGACGATCCAGACCGCCTTTCGCGAAGTCGCCGACGCGCTCGCCCGGCGCGGCACGATCGACCGGCAGCTGGCGGCAGTACGCGCGCTGACCGATGCCACGCAGGACACCTATAATCTCGCCATTGCTCGCTATAAGGGCGGTATCGACACCTATCTGCAAAGTCTGGACGCGCAGCGTTCGCTCTATACCGCCCGGCGTTCGCTGGTTCAGGTGCAACTGACCCGCGCTACCAATCTGGCGACGTTGTATCAGGCGCTTGGCGGCGATTCGACGCTGGTGGCCAGTAAGAACGGCCCGGTGCCGGTGCAGGACGCAAGCGACGTTCCTTAATCGGGCAGTCGGGAAGAAGGGAGCGAAGGGCGCTGCTGCGACGGGCGGTTGGCGATGGCCGTCGCCCGCCGTCCGATGAAAGCGAGCAGCCCGTTCGGTGAGGGGCGTCATTCGGGTGCGTTGGCATCCGATGTTTCGGCGCGCGGATTATGTCGTGCCGTAATGTGCAGCGGAACCGTTCGATAGAAAGAGGCGCGTGCCCCCGTCCTGTCGAACAGGTTCAGCCTCCGCGCCGGGCCCGTTGCGTCACTGCGCCGCGGCCCAGCGCGGCGATCACGGGATCGGACGATTGCAGTGCAGCCTCTAGCGCCCAGATTTCGAACGATCTGCCCGCGCCCACGACCAGTGCCTCGTCCTCGATTCCTGCAAGCGCGCGTGCTGCGGAGGGCAGGCGGATCGCGCCGTCGGGGCGGCAATATTCGTCGCGCAGACCGAACAGGCGGAGCGTATCAGCACCCGGTGACGCCAGGGCCTTTTCCTGACGGTCGCGCCCTTGTGCCTCGCTCATCCGCTTCCCCCAGCAGATGGTCGATCCGATCAGACAGGCGCTGGTTTCATGAATTCCAACGAACAGGCGAGTGCCGGTGCGCTCCAGATTGCGGCGCACAAATCCCGGCAGGCGCATCGATCCGTCGCAATCGACCGGGACGACGCAATGGCCGATATAGGGCATGTTGCCCGGGGCGACATCTCGTCGCGCTCCCGGAGACGAAGCCGGAGGATCGCGAAAAAATCTGGCCGCCGCGCCGGCAAAACTCCCCGGTCCTGCTCCCGCTGTAAAAGGCAGGGGAAAGGCGGGTGTGGTTCTGTATGTCGGACCCTGAAACACGCTCCACCTCGTTTGGAAAACGATTAACTATGGTAGAGAAATGCAGAAAAAGGAGCGGCCCGCCAATATGTGGATTCTACGGACGCCGTGCGTGGCCCCCCCCCGTTTGCGTGGTCCTGTCAGATCACCCGCAATTGCTGCTGAACGCGAAGCAGATCACGTTGCGATAGGTCTCGCCCGGATCGAGGCGAGCGCCGGGAAAGGCGGGCTGGTTCGGGCTGTCCGGAAAATGTTGCGGTTCGAAAGCGACCCCGTCGCCCTGCCGATAGAATTTGCCCTGCTTGCCGCGAACATTGCCGTCGAGCGAATTGCCCGAATAGAATTGCATCCCCGGCGCGGTCGTCGAAATCGCCACGATTCTGCCCGATCGCGGGTCGTCCATGCGGGCCGCCGGGCGCAGCGTGCCGGATTCCCCGTTCAGCACCATATTATGATCATAGCCGCGTGCCAGACGGATCTGCTCATCATCGCCGTTACGCACCCGCGCCCCGATCGCTATGGGCGCGCGGAAATCGAACGGCGTGCCTTCCACCGCCTGTATCGCGCCGGTCGGGATCATCATCCGGTCGATCGGCGTGAAGCTGTCGGCATATAAAGTGAGGCGCGCGTCGAGCGCCCCATGCTCGCTCGCTGCCCCCGCCAGATTGAAATAGCTGTGATGGGTGATGCTGACGATGGTGGGGGCATCGCTCACCGCCGTATATTCCAGTGTCAGCCGGTCATCGTCATCGAGTGTGTAGCTCGCCGCTACGGTCAGATTGCCGGGAAAGCCCTGCTCACCATCCGGGCTGTGATAGCGGAATATAGCGCGGGCGGGCGGGCCGGTCTCGATATGCTCGATCGACCATATCCGTGTGTGAAACCCGCCCGCGCCGCTATGCAGGGCATTGGGGCCGTCATTCGGGGGAATGCGATAGTCGCGCCCGTCGATTCGGAAGCTGCCCCCCGCAATCCGATTGGCGAACCGGCCGATCGTCGCGCCGAAAAAACAATTCGCCGTCAGATATTCGGCGGCGCTGTCATGGCCGAGCACGATGTCCGCCGATAGCCCCTCGCGATCCGGCACGTGCAGCGATTGCAGCGTTGCGCCCAGCGTCAATATCCGGGCAGTGATGCCGCCGCGATTGCTCAGCGTCACTGCCTCTATCGCGCTGCCGTCGTCCAGCGTGCCGAACGCCTCCCGGATCGCGGTCATTGCCTATTTCCGCTTTGCGGTGAGCAGGCTGTGCGCCGCGTTGGTCAGTTCGATGAAATCCGATCCTTCGGGGATAACATATTCATTCTCGCCCCAGAAGAACGGCCAGTCTTCATGATTTTCGGGGAAATCGGGCTTGATGATCAGCGCGCCGGGGACGACGCCGCCGGCAATGAAGCTGGAATCGGCGCGATTATTGCCATAAGCGACTTCCTTCGAACGCGATCCGGCGCCGGAGACGAACGAAATATCCGATCCCGGATGGTTGCCGAGCAGATAGGACAGCGCCCGAAACACCCCGTCCTGCTTCACGATATCGGGAAAGGCGCGGTGCAGCGCATCTGTGGCAAGGCCATAGCCGATCACGGTGCCGTTGCCGGCCCATCCGCCCTCGGTAATCGGAACGCCGTAGGGATTGCCCGCAATCGCTTCGCTGCTCTCGCGCACCCATTGGCGAACAACCGGCTCCATTGCCTGACGATAGGTCGCGGGCATCAGTGGCAGTGCTTCGGCTGCGGTGATCGCGTTTGGAGGGAAATCCTTGGCAATTTCAGGCCAGATATCGCTCACCGCTTTTGCATAGCGCGTATCGCCCGTGGTTTTGAGCAGCTCCACGGCAGCGGCGAATTTTTCCCATGGCAGCGGTCCGCCGGTGGTATTGCCGTGGCGGAACATGTCGGGCGCATGGCCCTGTTCCTCCCCCCAGATGCGTGTTGCGATGCCGAGTGCTTTCGCTGAAAGGGCGGGGTCGAGCGTCTTGAGCGCCCGCGCGGCGGCGGCGAGCCCTGCGATCGAACCATAGTTCAGCGCTGAGGATTTGCTGGTAAAGGCCCAGCGATCATCGGGCATGCCGCTATGATCGCCCTTGACTGCATAGCGCCCCAGTGCGGGATCGTAGATTTTGCGGTCGGTCTTGCTTCCGGCATCTCCCAGATGCGTATATTGCGCGACATCGGGCGCGACGATGCCGTGAATGGCATGGCCAACCGAATCGAACTGCGCCACCAGTTGCAGCGTGCCGTGGCGGATCTGTTGCAGCAGGTCGGGCGCACCATCGGGCACATGGATTTCGACGCGGTGGTTGCTTTCATCCACGCTGGTCGTGTCGCGATCGATCCCGAAGCGTTCCCAGCTGCGCACCAGCGATCGGATGACCTGATACTGGCTCTGGGTGCGGATGTCGAAATCGCCCGCATCGAACCAGCCGCCGATATTCAGTCCCGGAATATGCTCGCCCGGCGCGAAGGGCGTGTCGGTCGTCGGTCCCTGCGCATAGAGATCGATATGTTCGTGATTGACCGGCGCCTGCCGCGCATCGTCCATATGCGCCGGGCCGTGCCAGACGCGATAGGCTTCGTTCACTGCCATATGGTCCATGGCGACCGGGAAATAGACGTCGAGCGTCGGGTGCCAGGCATCGGCATAGAGATCGGCGGCGATCCGGAAGGGTGCGGTGCGGATATCGCCATAGCCAAGCGTGTAAAGACCCGGCTCGGTCACATCACTGAAATCGAAGCGCAGATAATGATAGCGCAGATAATTGCCCCAGTCGTCGGGCTTTCCCGCTTTTACGACCTGTTCCTCGCCTGATGCGTCGATGCGCAACAGGCGGATGTCCGGGCGGCGCGCATCGTTGCGGTCGAGTTCGATCGTCGCGATTTTGGACTGATCGGGGGCGTAGCCGAGCTGCGAATGGCCGATCGACGGGGGGCGTACCCATCCGGGCACGCTGTTCGCCTCGACCGTCCAGCTGAGCACCGTGCCGACCTTGTCCGCCGGCAGTTCGGACCGCAGTACGAACCAGCCATTCTGTGCCTGATTGCGCCCGTCATAGAGCGCAACCGGCCTGTCCGACCGGATCGTTACCCGCCGGGCGGGATCGGAGGGCGCCAGAACGAAATTCTGCCCCTGCGCCATGGGGAGCGGCTCGGCGCCGGGACCGTCATCGCGCCCGCTTGCCGCATTGCGCGCATCGGTTCGCACCATCGCGCCGGCGGGGTAGAGCGGGAACGCGCCAGCCTTTCCGTCGACGATATAGCTTTTATGGAAATAGGCTGAGGGGATGAATTCGAGGTTGAACCCGGCCTTTCCAACCAGCGCGGTCGGAAGCGCGCGCGGCAATATCACACTGATCCGCAGCGCATCGCCGACCGGCTCTGCCCGTATCGTGTAGCGAAAGCCCTGATCGGGATATTCGAGCTCCGCCTCAATCACGCCGGTCTCGCGATTGACATGGCGGTCGATCAGGCGACCCGTCACATCCCATTGGCCCGGCGTTGCCGACAGGCGTACGTCGCCATTGGTGGCGATGCGCGAATCCTGCTGGATGATTTCGACGCCACTGATCTTTGAATCGGCGAACAGGCCATCATACCAGTTGCTGAACACAAGATAGTTTACCGCAGGCGCAGTGTAATATTCCGCCTCGCCCAGGGTCAGTGGCGCGGGGGTCTGCGCGATGGCTCCCGACGGAACCAGCGCCGCCGCAGCGAGCAGCAGCATCGATTTGTATGACATTTTCCCTCCTTCACGGCGCTGTGATCGCGCGTTGTGATTTCGCTATCACAGTTTGCGAGAAAAAAGCGATCCGCTTTCCCGAATTTTAAGATTCTTGGTAAGTAACCGCTTTCAAACACGTGGTATTTTGCCGACCCCGGTTGACAAAGTCCCGGCATACGATAGCGCTATCACAGGCACGGAAATAATCCGGCCTTCTTTGATGGGAAACAGCCGGTGCGCGCGACGCAGTCCGGCATCTGAGAGGGGAGATACTGATGGCTTTATCCTACACCCGAATTGTGTCCGGCGCGCACCTGCGCGCGGCACTGCTGACCGGCGCTTCGTCGGTTGCGATGTGCGCGCTTTCGCCGATGGCGCATGCGCAGGATGCCGATGCAACGCCGACCGAAGCGGCGACGCAGGACGATGACCAGACGTCGATGGCGAACGACATCGTGGTCACGGGCATTCGCGCGAGCCTTGACCGCTCGCTTGACATCAAGCGCAACTCGAACGGTGTTGTCGATGCGATTTCGGCCGAAGATATCGGCAAGTTTCCGGACAATAACCTTGCTGAATCGCTTCAGCGCATCACCGGCGTTTCGATCGATCGCACCAATGGCGAGGGATCGAAGGTCACGGTTCGCGGCTTCGGCCCTGCATTCAACCTGGTGACGCTGAACGGGCGTCAGCTTGCGGCGTCCGATGTTTCGGTCGTCGGCGGCGACCAGAATTCGGACTTTGCCGTCGGCGCGGACCGGTCGTTCAACTTCGCCAATCTCGCCTCGGAAGGCGTACAGACGCTGGAGGTGTACAAGACAGCGCGCGCTGCTATCCCCTCGGGCGGGATCGGTGCGACGATCAACATCATCACGCGTCATCCGCTCGATGCGCGCGAATCCGGGCTAACCGGCAGCGTGAGCGCAAAGGCGCTATACGATACCAGCATGGATCGCCGGGTCGATAACCGTTCGAAGATCACGCCGGAAGCGTCGGGCTTTCTGAGCTATAAGAATCCGGCCGAGACGTTCGGCGTCGCACTGTTCGGCAGTTATCAGAAGCGTAATTATACCAGCGCGGCAGCAACGTCGAACGCCTGGAACATCCGCACCTATTCGCAGTTCGCCGATCCGGCGAACGGCTTTGTGAACGGCGCGACGGTCATTGAAAATGCACCGAGCGATCCCGACACGCTGGTCGGTATCCCTAATGACAGCCGTTATCACTTCGCCGAAGGGTCGCGTGAGCGTATTAACGGTCAGCTGCTGCTGCAATTCCGTCCGATGGACACGCTGACGATCACCGCTGACGGTCTCTATGCGCAGAACAAACAGTCAGAACAGCGCGGAGATCAGAGCAACTGGTTCAACCGGCCGTTCAGCCGCGTGGTGTTCAACGACGCCGATCCGGTCGCCACGACCGAGTTCCTCGCCGAGACCATCAACGGGGTGAAGGACGAGGGCTTCGAACAACAATATCGTGCGCAGAAGAACAAGCTGTGGGATGTCGGCCTGAACGTCGCCTGGGACTTTGCCGACAATATGAGCTTCGCGCTCGACGGTCATATCGGCAAATCGACCAGCGATCCGAACAATCCGAATGGCGTCAGCTCGACACTGGTCAGCATGGGCGCGCCGGTCGTCGCCTCGCAGTCGCTCGACTGGAGCAGCGGTTTCCCGGTGCAGGACATCACCGTCAATGACGCTGTCAAAGGCAATGGAAACGGCGTTGTCGATGTTGCTGACCTCGGTAGCCAGGTAGCGCGCACTGTTGCATCCAGCCAGGAGCAGCGGATCAAGGAAATCCGCGGTGATTTCGGATGGGACCTAGGCGATGGTGCCAAATTCTCGGCGGGTGCCGAATATCGCACGGCCAAAACGACGCAGGCGCGCGTTCAGACCCAGCAAACGCTGGGCGACTGGGGCATTTTGAATGTCGGGGACGTTCAGCAATATGCAGGCGATCTGGTCACTACCTATTGTCTGGTATGCAAATATAAGCATTACACCCCGGGCACCGGAGCAGGTCTGCAAAACGCGTTCCGCGCCGATGCTACCCAGCTATATAATGCGCTTTCACCCGTTTATGCCGCTGCGGGGAACGCGGTCGGGATCACGGCACAGGAAAATAACCGGCTGAAGGAAGATGTCTTCGCATTTTACGGTCAGCTGGAGTGGAACGGATCCATCGCGGGCCATGACGCCAATCTCGTCATCGGCGCGCGCTATGAAGATACCCATGTCACGTCGACATCACTGGTCGCGGTGCCGGTCGGCATCATCTGGCAGAGCGATAATGACTTTGCGCCCAACCTGACCGGCGCCGAAGTTCAGCCGCTGACGCAAAAGGGCAGCTATACCAATCTGCTTCCTGCCATGGACTTCAAGGTCAATCTGACGAATGATCTTGTCGGCCGTGTGTCTTGGGGTGAAACGCTGGCGCGACCCAATTACGGCAATCTTTTCGTCGCGACCACGATCGGCACGCCGCCGCGCCCGACCGCCAATGGCGGCGTTGCGTCGGCTTCGACCGGCAATGCTGCTCTGCAACCGCTATTGTCGAACAATTTCGACGCGTCGGTCGAATGGTATTTCGATCAGTCGAGCTACATTTCGGTGGGCTTTTTCGACAAGCGCGTGCGCAACTTTGTCGGTACAGGACAGACCACGACAAATCTGTTCGGATTGCGCGATCCGAGCTCGGCCGAGCCCGGTACCTTGTCGGGTGATTCCTACGCGGCGTTACGTAATCTCGGCTATGACACCACAGACGTGAATTTGTTCACGCTCGCGGCGCTGTATCAGCAGAGCGGCAGCCTGCCCGCAGCTATTCAGGAGTTCCAGTCGCATTATTCCAACGGCGCGCTGGATCAGGCCTTTGTGGACAGCACCCTCGGCGCGGTCGACATCAATGCCGGGCCGAACGATCCGCTGTTCGATTTCTCGCTTTCCAGCCCGATCAACAACCGCGAAGCGCATCTGCACGGCTTCGAAATCGCCGGGCAGTATTTCCTCGGCGATACCGGCTTCGGCGTTTCGGGTGCCTATACGATCGTTCGCGGCGATGTCGGCATCGATGTGGGTGCGTCGCCTACGGTGAACCAGTTCGCGCTGCTCGGCCTGTCCGACACGGCGAGCGGCACGCTGATCTTCGAAAAATACGGGGTGTCGGCGCGGGTCAGCTATAACTGGCGCGACAAATATCTGACCGAGACGAACCGGGGCGGTAACGACCGTAACCCGGTCTTCGTCGCGCCGTTCGGCACCGTGGATATGAGCGTTACCTATGACATCACGCCCAATGTCACGATCTCGTTCCAGGGCGTGAACATGACCAACGAAGATGTGCGTACCTATGGCCGCGACAAGGAGCAGCTGTGGTTCGCGCAGGAACTGGATGCGCGCTATTATCTGGGTGCCAGCTTCCGTTTCTGAGATATGCCGCTATCGGCATAAAGGGGGGAGGGGCCGCTGTTCGCAGCGGCCCTTTTTCCCTTATCACATGAAGCTGTTATGGTGCCGCCCGAACAATCAAAAGGATCATGGCGGGCATGGCGAATATCGCCCTATTGAACAATGTGGACCATCACGACCTTCGCATCCTGACCGGCCATTCGGCGGAATTCGGCGATGCGATTTCGCAGGCGCTGGTCTTTCCCACCGAGTTCGAAGCGGTGAGCCGCGAATATCCGATCTTCTTTCGCAAGGATGATCAGGACGAGTTTCAGGCGATCGCGCTGCTCGGCCTTGCCCCGCGCGAAAATCTGTTTCTGACCGAGGAGGGCTGGGACGCGCGCTATGTCCCTGCCATTCAGCAGCGCGGGCCTTTCTCGATCGGTATCCAGCGGCCGGAGGATGGCGACGGCCCCGGCGAGCCGATGATCCAGATCGATCTCGACCATCCGCGCATCAGCCGCGACGAGGGCATTCCCATCTTCCTCGAACATGGCGGCAGCAGCCCGTTGCTCGAAGGCATTTCCGACGCGCTTCGGCGGCTTTATATCGGGCTGGAGCATAACAAGCCGATGTTCGACGCCTTTGTCGAGAACGAACTGATCGAGCCGGTAACGGTGGAGATCATGCTGAACGAGGAAGAGCAGGTTGACCTGACCAGCTATTACACGATCGGCGTCGAACGCTTTGCGAGCCTTGACGGCGATGCGCTGGCGCGGCTCAACGCTGAGGGATTTTTGCGGCCCGCCGTGTGGGCGATGTCCTCGCTCGGCAATGTCGAGCAGCTGGTGGCGCGCAAGAACCGCCTTTCCGGGATCGAATAGGGCGATCGCCGATGGTCCGGGTGACTCGCAAGACCGGGAGTATCGAGGTCGTCGATACGGCTGCGATCCCGTTCGATACGCTGATTGCGGGCAATCGCCCGATGATCCTGAAAGCGTTGGTGAAGAACTGGCCGCTGACGCGTGCCGGGATGCAGGGTGCGGACGCTGCGATAGCGTATCTAGAGCGTTTCTATAACGGCCGTCCGGTAACCGCATATACCGGTGAGGCCGGGGCCGGACCGCGCTTCTTTTACGACGACAGCGCCACCGCGATGAACTTCACCAGCGAACGGGTGGGCCTTCCCGATTTTCTGACGCGGATCGTCGATTCGTCTGACGATGCCGACGCGCCTGCGCGCTATATTGGTTCGACCGATTGCGACCTGTTCTTCCCCGGCCTGCGCGCGGAGAACGATCTGGCGATAGATGCCGCCACGGGGGAGGGCGCCGCGCCGCCGCTGGTGAGCCTGTGGCTTGGCGGCCGGACGACCGCCGCTGCGCATTTCGACATGTCGAACAATATCGCCTGCTGCATCGCCGGGCGGCGTCGCTTCACCCTGTTCCCGCCCGATCAGGTCGCTAACCTCTATCCCGGCCCGCTCGAGCCGACACCGGGCGGGCAGGTGATCAGCATGGTCGATTTCGACGCGCCCGACCTCGATCGTTACCCTGGCTTTGCCGAAGCAGCGGATGCGGGCGAAGTCGCCGAGCTGGAACCGGGCGACGCGATCTTCTTTCCGGCGCTCTGGTGGCATCAGGTCGAGGCGCTGGCACCGTTCAACATCCTGATGAACTATTGGTGGAACGATGCGCCCGCCTTCATGGACAGCCCGATGAACACGCTGCTCCACGGTTTGCTGAGCCTGCGCGACCGGCCCGAGGGGGAGAAGCAGGGATGGCGCGCATTGTTCGAATATTATGTGTTCGGCGATGCCGCGCGAGCGGGGGCGCACCTGCCGGAGGGCGCGCGCGGCCCGCTGGGTACGCTCGACGCGATGGGGGCGCGGCGTCTGCGCGGCCAATTGCTCCATCGCCTTAATCGCTAAAGTCTAAGGGGGCAGGATGGTTGAGCAGCGGGTGAAGCGGGTAGTGATCGCGGGCGGCGGTACCGCCGGGTGGTGCGCGGCGGCGGCGCTGTCCCGGCAGCTGGGCGCGCTGATCGAGGTCGTGCTGGTCGAATCGGATGCGATCGGCACGGTCGGCGTCGGCGAAGCGACGATCCCGACGATCCGCACATTCCACCAGCTTCTGGGCATCGACGAGCGCGAATTTCTGCGCGCGACCAGCGCGACCTTCAAACTGGGTATCGCGTTCGAAAATTGGGGGCAGGTCGGCGACCGCTATATCCACAGCTTTGGCGAGGTCGGCCATGGCACCTGGATGGGCGGCTTCCAGCATTTTTGGCTTCAGGCGCGCGAAGCGGGGTTCGCGGAACCGATCGGGGCCTATAGTCTGGAGCATGAGGCGGCGGAGGCGCGGCGGTTCGCCACCGGCGATCAAAGCGCGATCAGCTATGCCTATCATCTCGACGCGACCGGCTATGCCCGTTTTCTGCGCGCCATCGCCGAGAGCAGCGGCGCGGTGCGTAAGGAAGGGCGGATCGCGCGGGTCGAGCGCGACGGTCAGAGCGGCGACCTGACCGCGCTGGTGCTGGAGAGCGGTGAGCGGGTCGCGGGCGATCTGTTCGTCGATTGCACCGGATTCCGGGCGCTGCTGATCGAGGAAGCGCTGGAAACCGGGTTCGACGACTGGAGCCACTGGTTGCCCACCGATCGCGCGCTCGCCGTGCAGACCGAAGCGACCGGCCCGGCGGTCCCCTATACGCGCGCAATCGCGCATGAGGCGGGCTGGCGCTGGCGCATTCCGCTGCAACATCGGATCGGCAACGGGCTGGTCTATAGCAGTGCGCATCTGAGCGACGATGCGGCGCACGACGCGCTGATCGCCGGCATAGAGGGCGATCGGCGCACCGATCCCCGGCTGATCCGCTATCGCACCGGCCAGCGCCGCAAGGCGTGGAACGCCAATTGCATCGCGCTCGGCCTGTCGAGCGGCTTTGTCGAGCCGCTGGAATCGACGAGCATCCACCTGATCATGATCGGCGTCACCCGGCTGATGCAGCTATTCCCCTTTGGGGGTGTCAGCGATGCGCTGCGCGACCGCTATAACGACCTTGCGGAGCGAGAGATTGAAGGGGTGCGCGACTTCATCATTCTGCATTATCATCTGACACAACGCGGAGATTCCGAATTCTGGAAAAGCCGCCGCACCATGGCGATACCGGATTCGCTGGCGCGTCGGATTGCGCTGTTTCGTGAATCGGCACAGGCATTTCAGGCGTCGGACGAACTGTTCCGCGTCGATTCCTGGCTACAGGTGATGCTCGGCCAAGGTCTGGAGCCTCAGGGCTATCACCATATGGGCAAGATCATGCCGCCCGACCGGTTGAAGGCAGCGCTGGAATCGATGCGTTCCAATATCGCCGATGCGGTGGGCGCGATGCCCACGCATCAGGCGTTTCTCGACCGCTATTGCAACGGCCGGTAGCTGCGGGATTTCGACCCTCCCAAAGTCATTGCGAGCCCCGAAGGGCTGAAGCAATCCAGTGCCGCGCGCGGCACTCTGGATTGCTTCACCCGCGCTGCGGGTTCGCAATGACGTCGCGGCTCCGATCAGCCCCCCGGTGTTACTGCCCCGGCGCATAGGGCGTACGGATCGCCTTGTAATATTCAAGGTCATGCGGCGGCTCAGCATGGCCGGCGGGAAGCGGGCGGTTCGACTTGCTCTGGAAATAGGCGATCGAGGCGTCGCGCCACCATTTCGCATCCTTATGCTGGATGGCGAGGAACGCCGTTTCCTCATCGAAGCGCTGGGTATCGATCAGCGGCTTCAGGCTCGCCCAGTCGCGCTGCAATCCTGCCACCGCATCGACCCCGCGATCATAACTTTTGACCAGTCCGTCCCATAAGGTGTCGCCGGAGCGTAGTTTATAATCCCAGGGCAGATGGTGGAACCAGAGCAGGAACATCTCCGGCGTCGTGGTGATCGAATTGACCTGTCGGCCAACCTCGGGGGCATAATCGGCGACCGCATCGGTGCCGCTTTCGGACCGGTCGAACCCGATGCCGTTGCTGTCGGCGCGATTATAATAAGCCGGGTTCCATTCGGGACGGGCAAGGTCGGAAATCCACGGACCCGGCCCGTGATGATGTCCGGTCGCCATCTGATGGGTCAGGCCGAGCGGCGTCATATAATCGACCACCGCCTCGCGTGAGCGCATCATCATCGCCGTCACCGTCTCGACCAGCTTCGGATCATTGCCCCAGGTCATGCGAGTCCAATCGCGCGCGATCGCCTCCGGATCGGCAGAGGGGTTCCAGGCAAAGCGGCCGAATGCGTACCAGTTCGCCTGATCGAATTCAGAACCCGACCAGTTGCGATCGCTGCCGACATTGGCAACGCCCGCCATGCCGGTCAGCCCGGTGCCCTTGCCATCCTCCAGCACGCCCGCAACACTGTTATCGGGGGCAGGGTAGCCGGTATAGGCGTCCAGCGCCTCGGCCCACATCGTACCCAGATAAGCGAGATGGGTGTTAAAGCCGAGATATTCCTTGGTGATCTGCACTTCCATCATTAGCGGCGTTTCGGGCATTGCGCCGAACAGCGGATGAAAGGGTTCGCGCGGCTGAAAATCAATCGGGCCGTTCTTCACCTGAACCACGACATTGTCAGCGAATTTGCCGTCGAGCGGTTTGAACTCGGCATAGGCCTGCCGCGCGCGGTCGGTATCGTCCTCGGCGGAATAGACGAAGGCGCGCCACATCACGATACCGTGATGCGGCTTCAGCGCGGCGGCGAGCATGTTCGCACCCTCGGCATGGCTGCGATGATAGTCCTGCGGGCCGGGCTGGCCTTCGGAATTGGCCTTGACCAGAAAGCCGCCGAAATCAGGAATCAGGCGATAGATTTCATCGGCTTTGGCCTGCCACCATTGCTGCACCCGCGGATCGAGCGGGTCAGCGGTGTCGAGTTCTTTCAGCGCGACGGGCGAACCAAAATTGGCCGAGAGATAGACCTTGATACCATAAGGCCGGAAGATATCGGCGAGCGTCGCAACCTTTTCGAGGTAACGCGTCTGGAGAATGTCCGGGCTGGCATTCACATTGTTGAGCACCGTGCCGTTGATCCCGATCGAGGCATCGGCGCGCGCATAATCGGTGTAACGCGGTTTCTTCCATTCGGGCAGCGTGAACCAGTCCCAGATCGACTCGCCCGAATAGCCGCGCTCGACATGACCATCGAGATTGTCCCAATGGTTGAGCAGGCGCAGGTTCAGTTTCGGCTTTTCGGCGATGTCGAGCGCAGCGATCGGCTCGTGCCGTTCCATGCGTTCGAGGAGGTGGAAGACCCCGTACAGCACACCGACATCTTCATTCGCGGCGATCACCGTGGCGCGATGACCGTTCACCGGAACCGAACGGATCAGAAATCCTTCCTTGCCGAGGTTCGAAAGCGGTAGCTTGAGCGCAGCGATAGCGGGCGAGGTTGCGGGGGTTCCGTACAGGATCGCGCCGTCCCGGCTCACCCGTGGCGCAATAGCGGGCGCGCTGCCCAGCATCGACGAAAGGCCGCGCGCGAATTCATCGCTCGCGGCCCGGATCGTCGCGCTATCGCCGCCGGGCACCAATTGCGTGGCGGCGGCGACATAGTCCGTTTTCAGTTCCGCGCCGACCGGTTCGTAGCGAAGCCAGAGGCGATAGCCGTCCTCCGCCTGCGCTGCCGGAGCGGCGCTACAAGCTGCAACCATCAGGGCCAGCATGGTGAAAAAACGCATAGACTGGCCCCTCTGGTTGTGTTTTTGATCAGGCTTCGACTTCGCCGTCGACGATACGCGGCAGGCCGAGCGGATTGCCGCGCTTCACTGCCTTGGGCAGGATCGATTCGGGCAGATCCTGATAGCAGACCGGGCGCAGATAGCGTTCGATCGCCGCTGTGCCGACCGACGTGCTGCGCGGATCGGAGGTTGCCGGGAACGGTCCGCCATGCACCATGGCATAGGAAACCTCGACGCCCGTGGGCCAGCCGTTGGCGAGAATACGACCAGCCTTGCGCTCGGCGATGGGCAGGACTGCCTTGGCTGCTTCGGCATCGCCGTCATCCATCTGGAACGTGATGGTGAGCTGCCCCTCCATCTGGTCCAGCACCTGACGCAGTTCGGCCATGTCGGCGCATTTGACGATGATCGACGCAGCGCCGAACACTTCCTCGGCAAGCTTCGGATTGGCAAGGAAGGTCTTGCCGCTCGCCGCGAACAGTGCCGCACGGCCGCGATTGCATCCCGACCCTTCGGCACCGCGCGCGAGCGTGTCTACATCCGACTGGCTGGACAGCATCTCGACGCCCTTGTCGTAATTGGCATGGATCGCGCTGGTCAGCATGACCTGCGGCTGTGCTTCGGCAAGCGCATCGGCAGCGGTCTGCGCGAACGCGTCGAGATCGGGACCGTCGACGGCGAGCACGACGCCCGGGTTGGTGCAGAACTGGCCCGATCCCATGGTGAGCGAACCGACATAGGCCTTGCCCAGCGCCTCGCCGCGCGCCTTCAGCGCTTCGGGGAAGAGCAGGACCGGGTTCACCGCCGACATTTCGGCATAGACCGGGATCGGCTCAGGCCGCGACTGGGCGAGCTTCATCAGCGCAAGCCCGCCGCCGCGCGAACCGGTAAAGCCGACCGCCTTGATCCGCGGATCTTCGACCAGTGCCTGGCCCAGCTCATTGGCAGGTCCCTGAATCAGCGAGAACACGCCTTCGTGCAGGCCGCATTTCTGAACTGCCTTCTGGATCGCCTTGCCGACCAGCACCGACGTACCGGGATGGGCAGGATGGCCCTTGCACACCACCGGGCAACCGGCGGCGAAGGCCGATGCGGTGTCGCCGCCGGCGACCGAGAAAGCGAGCGGGAAGTTCGACGCGCCGAACACCGCGACCGGACCGACCGCGATACGACGCTGGCGCAGGTCTGCGCGCGGCAGCGGCTGACGATCGGGCATCGCATTGTCGACGACGACATTTTCCCAGCGCCCCTGACGCAGCAGCTTTGCGAACAGGCGAAGCTGGCCGCAGGTCCGCCCGCGCTCGCCCGTCAACCGGGCTTCGGGGAGGCCGCTTTCGGCCATGGCGCGTTCGACCAGCCCTTCGGTGGCTTCGATCTCTTCCGCGACCGCCTCAAGGAACTTCGCGCGCTCCTCGGGGTCCAGTTCACGGAAACTGTCGAACGCTGCGTCGGCAAGTTTGCAGGCTTCGGCGACATGATCTGTGGTGGAGATCGCGAAATCGGTGTCCAGCGCCTTGTCGGTTGCCGGGTTCATTGCCCGGAACGTGTCGTTCGCGGTTTCGCTTTTCGATCCGATCAGAAAGCTTCCGTCCATAATGCTGGTCTCCCTTTGTGTTAGCGCTCGCGGGGCTAGGTAAGAGGTGCGCGGCCGCGTTCAACCGCTTGCCGTTCTATTAGTCAGACTAATGGAACGGCGCACCGAACGCTATCGGCAATTATCCGGTGACGGTGAGCGTGGTCGATTGCAGGTCGACCGAATTGGTCCCGGTCATAATCTCGAACTCGCCCGGTTCGACCACGCGCTTCATGTCGATATTCCACAGCGACAATGCTTCAGGAGTGAGTGTGAAGTTCACCGTTCTCCGCTCGCCGGCATTCAGGGTGACGCGTTGGAAGCCCTTGAGCGCCTTTACCGGCTGGGTCACTGAACTTTCCTTGTCGCGGATATAAAGCTGCACGACCTCGTCGCCGGCCCGCTTGCCGCTATTGGTTATGTCGACCGAGACGGTGACGGTCCCCTCCGTACCGATGCTCGCCTGTGAGAGACGGGGTTTCGAAAGCGAGAAGGTAGAGTAGCTGAGCCCCCATCCGAACGGGAAGAGCGGGTCGGCATCGGTGAACAAATAGCCGCGATGCGCGCTCGGCTTGTAATTATAATAGATCGGAATCTGGCCCACTGTGCGCGGGATGGTGACGGGCAGCTTGCCGCCCGGATTGGTCTCACCGAACAGCATCGAGGCAAGGCCGGTACCGGTTGCTTGACCTAAATACCAGCTTTCGACCAGCGCATTGGCTTCGTCCGCAACCTTCACGGTGGAAAGCGGGCGGCCATTGGTCAGCACGACCACGATCGGCTTGCCCAGCGCCTTCAGCGCGTCAAAGAGCTCCTGCTGCTGACCGACCATGTCGAGGCTGGCGCGGTCGCCGATATGTTCCTTCGCCCATCCTTCGCGGCTCGTCTGTTCGTTGCCGCCGATATTGAGGATGATCGTGTCCGCGGTTTTGGCGACCTCGACCGCCTGAGCGATGCGGCGACGGTTTTCGGCCGGGTCGGCAAGCTCGACCTTGTCCGCCCACCAGTCGTCATCTTTGGTGATCTGAACGCCCTCGGAATAGACAATCTTGGCGCGGTTGCCGACATAGGCCTTTACCCCGTCGAGCAGCGATACGGTGCTGGTGGGTTCACCATAATAGCCACCCAGATGCGCCTTGGCCGCATTGGGTCCGATCACCGCGATCGTGCCTTGCGCCTTCAGCGGCAGCGTGCCGTCATTCTTCAAAAGAACGATCGCCTTTTTCGCGGCCTCCACCGCCAGCGCTTTGGCCTCGGGTGTTTCGCTCGCCGCCTGCGCTTTGGCCGCGTCGGCATAAGGATGTTCGAACAGGCCCGAGCGGAATTTCATGTCGAGCACATAGCGCACAGCACGGTCGATCTGCGCTTGGCTGACCTTGCCCGCGCGTACCTGGCTGGTCAGCGTTTCGAAGGAAATGCCGTCGGGCAGGTCCATATCCACGCCTGCATCGAGCGCGATCCGGGCAGCCTCTTCCAGCGACCCGGCGACATGGTGAATATCTCTCAGCTGGTCGATCGCCGAATAGTCGGAGACGACGACACCCTGAAAGCCCCATTCGCCGCGCAATATATCGGTCAGCAGCCATTTATTGGCATGGCTGGGGACGCCGTCGATTTCGTTGTACGAGGGCATGACGGCCTCGATGCCGGTGCGCTTCACCACCTGTTCGAAGGGCGGGAAGAAATAGGTGCGAAGCTCGCGCTCGGCGATCGGGGCGGGGCCGATATTCTCGCCGCTTTCGGGCTGACCATGGCCGGTGAGATGTTTCAGCGTGGCGAACACCTTGCCGGGTTGCAGGACGCGCGCATGGCCGGGGCCCTGCAGCCCCTCGACCGCGGCGACGCCCATCTCGCCGACCAGATAGGGATCCTCGCCAAAGGTCTCCTCGATCCGGCCCCACCGCGGATCGCGCGCAATATCGACGACCGGGCTCAGCGCCTGCGTAACGCCGCGTGCGCGGATTTCGCGCGCGGTAACCGCATTGATGCGCCGGACCAGATCGGGATCGAACGAGGACGCCAGCGCGATCGCCTGAGGAAAGCTGGTCGTGCCGGGCGCGGCATAGCCGTGCAGCCCTTCCTCATGAAACAGCACCGGAATGCCGAGCCGGGTCTTCTCCATCGACCAGCGCTGAATGGCATTGACCAGCTTCACCGTATCGGCGGCATTGCGTCCCGGCTCGACGCGCGGCGAAATCGGACCGTGCGCGTCGGAAGGACGCGCGACGCCGCCGATCCCGTTGGGATAGGTCTTCGCCATTTTCGCCGGCACGAACTGCAGATTGTCGTCAAAGACCTTGTCCTTGTTCGTCCAGATCACCTCAAGCTGAGCGACTTTTTCTTCCAACGTCATCCGCTGCAAAAGGTCGTCGACCCTCGCGGCGATGGGAGCGTCGGCGTCCTTGTACAGCGGCGTCGGGGCGCTGGCCTGCGCCGATGCGGTCGGCATGGGGGCGGCGGGCGCGGGCGCAAAGCCTGCAAGCGCAATCGCTGCTGCAGTCACGCTGATACAGCTTGCCAAACGATGCTTCACGGTCATGAAAAGACCCTCTCCCTGTTCATACGAGTCTGCGGCGCTTTGCGGCCGGTTGGTGATAGCGCTATCAGAGCTTTTTGTGTTCTGCAACGCTTGACCTGTGGGGCATCATTGCATTTCTGCGGACTGGACGTCGGGTATTTTCCTGTTGCATTGCGTTTTTGTTGCGCGTTCGAGCGCTACCATCTTTTGAAAGTGAGCCATGGCCAGCACGAAACCCAGACGTCGCAACGGATCGGGCGGCGCCCCGACCATTGCGGATGTCGCTCGCATTGCCGGCGTTTCGGCTATGACCGTTTCGCGCGTGATCAATTCGGAATCGAATGTGCGCCAGACCACTCGCGATGCCGTGAAGGCCGCGATCAAGCAGCTGAACTATCAGCCGAATTCTGCCGCACGCACGCTTGCCGGGGCGATGAAAAGGCGCATCGGGCTGATCTACAGCAACCCCAGCGCCAACTATCTCACCCAGTTTCTGGTCGGCAGTCTCAGTCAGGCGAGTCGCAGCGACGTCCAACTGATTGTCGAGGCATGCGACCTTGGCGACAATGAGCTTCAGGTGGCGACTCAGCTCATCAACAGCGGCGTGGATGCATTGCTGATTCCGCCGCCGCTGTGCGAATCGACGGACCTGCTGAACCTTATCCGCGCTCGCGGCCTTCCTTTTGTCGTAGTGGGTTCGGGGCAGCCGGAAAGCACAGACAATCTGGTCGGGATCGACGATTTCGCGGCCGCGAAAGCGATGACCCGCCATCTCCTTTCGCTGGGACATCGCCGCATCGGCTTTATCAAGGGGAACCCCAATCTATCCGTGAGCGCACACCGGCTGGACGGATATTGCGCGGCGCTGGAGGAGGCTGGGGTCGCGCGCGACGATTCGCTGATCGTTCCGGGCCTTTTCACTTATCGATCCGGCCTTGATGCCGCCGAAATCCTGCTCGATAGCGAGGACGTTCCGACCGCGATCTTTGCGAGCAATGACGATATGGCGGCGGCGAGCGTGGCCGTTGCGCATCGTCGCGGTATGGACGTGCCCGGCGATCTTACCGTGTGCGGGTTCGACGATACGTCGCTGGCGACCGCCATCTGGCCCGAGCTCACGACCATAAGGCAGCCGATTTCGGAAATGGCGAATGCTGCCGTCGAATTGCTGGTCGAGGTGCTGCGTTCGAGCGATGACGGGCAGTGCGAGGCGCATCGCCTGCAGCTGAATTTCACCCTCATCCGGCGACAATCCGACGCAGCGCCGCGCCGTCGTCCGTCGGGAAGCCTTGCCTGAAGCGGGATCAGCGTATTAAGGTGATAGCGCTCCCATAAACAGGGGGCGCTGGAACGCGTCCGGTGTCTTTGCCCCGGAATGAAGCGAGCCAGATCTTTGATTGATGGCGTTTTTCCCATTCGTCCGGCGGTCCTGCCCGATGGGAATTTGCTTTAGGAAAGGATTTGCCATGACCCGGAACCCCGCAAAGCCCTTTCGTTCGCGCGAATGGTTCGCAGCGCCTGGCCGTTCGGATATGGCGGCGCTCTATCTCGAACGCTTCATGAATTACGGGCTTACCCCGGCGGAACTGCGTTCGGGCAAGCCGATCATCGGCATTGCGCAATCGGGCAGCGACCTTGCGCCCTGCAACCGCATTCATGTCGATCTGGCTCGCCGGGTGCGGGAGGGTATCCGCGATGCGGGCGGAATTCCGATGGAATTTCCGTTGATGCCGATTTTCGAAAATTGCCGGCGTCCCACCGCCGCGATCGACCGTAACCTCGCGTATATGACGCTGGTCGAGACGTTGTATGGCTATCCGATCGATGCAGTGGTGCTGACCACTGGGTGCGACAAGACGACGCCGTCGCAGGTTATGGCTGCGTCGACCGTCGATATTCCGGCGATTGTCCTGTCGGGCGGGCCGATGCTGGATGGCTGGCATAATGGCGAGCTGGTCGGATCGGGCACCGTCATCTGGCGCGCGCGGCGCAAGCTGGCGGCGGGCGAGATTACGGAGGAGGAATTTCTCGACCGCGCCACGGACAGCGCGCCATCGGCCGGTCATTGCAACACGATGGGCACGGCGTCGACGATGAACGCAGTCGCGGAAGCGCTCGGCCTGTCGCTGCCCGGTTGCTCGGCGATTCCGGCGCCCTATCGCGAACGCGGGCAGATGGCATATGAAACCGGACGACGCATCGTCGACATGGCCTATGAGGATCTGCGCCCCTCCAAGGTGCTGACGCGCGAGGCGTTTCTGAACGCGATCCGACTGGTCAGCGCGGTCGGCGGATCGTCCAATGCCCAGCCGCATATTATGGCGATGGCAGCGCATGCCGGGGTCGAGCTGACGGCGCGCGACTGGGTCGAATATGGCTATGATCTGCCGCTGATCCTCAACATGCAGCCGGCGGGCGCGTATCTGGGCGAGCGGTTTCACCGTGCGGGCGGCGTTCCGGCGATCCTGCATGAGCTGATCGTGTCGGGGCATCTCGACGGCGACTGCTTCACCGTCACCGGCAAGAGCATCGCCGAGAATGTCGCGGGGCGCGAAACCAACGATCGCGAGATGATCCGCACGGTCGCGCAGCCGCTCAGGGAAAAGGCAGGCTATCTGGTGCTGAGCGGCAATCTGTTCGATTTCGGCATTCTGAAAACCTCGGTCATTTCCGAAGATTTCCGGCGGCGTTATCTGTCGCGTCCCGGCGAGGAGAATATCTTCGAGGCAAAGGCGGTCGTATTCGACGGATCGGACGATTATCACCATCGGATCAACGATCCTTCGCTCGGCATCGACGAAAACACGATCCTCGTCATTCGCGGGGCAGGGCCGATCGGCTGGCCCGGATCGGCGGAAGTCGTGAATATGCAGCCACCCGATGCGCTGATCCGCCAGGGGATCGACACGCTTCCCACGCTGGGCGACGGGCGGCAGTCGGGAACGTCGGACAGCCCCTCGATCCTCAATGTCTCCCCCGAAAGCGCGGTGGGCGGCGGCCTCGCATGGCTGCGCGACGGGGATATGATCCGGATCGATCTGAATAGCGGCACATGCAACGCGCTGGTCGACGATGCCGAAATCGCACGGCGCAAGGAGGAGGGCGGTATCCCCGAAGTGCCGGAGAGTCATTCGCCCTGGGAGGAGCTTTTCCGCGAGAAAACGGGACAGCTCGACAAAGGCGGGGTGCTCGATTTCGCGCTCAAATATCGCGGTATCGCCGCTATCACGCCAAGGCATAATCACTGATGCGCCGCGTCATCGTGCCGGCGCTGGCGCTGCTCGCGACGGGAGCCGCGCCGGACCGGCCGGTGGCGGTGATCGACTGGTTCACCTATAGCGGTGCCGATCCGATCGACCGGGCGGTGACGCCGGGTCCCGACGACTATCGCAACCCGATCCTGCAGGGCTATTATCCCGATCCGTCGATCGTCCGGATGGGCGAGGATTATTATCTGGTCAATTCGACCTTTGCCTATTTTCCCGGCCTGCCGATCTTTCACAGCCGCGATCTGGTTTCCTGGACTCAGATCGGCAATGCGATTGATCGCGAGGGGCAGTTTGATTTCCGCAATTTGCGGCTGTCACGAGCGATTTTTGCGCCCGACCTGACATATCATCAGGGCGTTTTCTATCTTGCCGGGACCTGTGTCGATTGCGGCGGCAATTTCGTGATGACCGCGAAAAATCCCGCCGGGCCGTGGTCCGATCCGGTCTGGAACAAGGTCGACGGGATCGATCCGTCGCTGTTCGTCGATACTGAAGGGCAGGCATGGCTGCTCAACAATGGTCCGCCGCAGGACACGCCGCGCTATGACGGGCATCGCGCGATCTGGATTCAGCGGATCGACCTGAAAACGCTGCAACCCTTCGGTCCGCGAAAGGTGCTGATCGACGGCGGGGTGCATCCGGAGGAGAAACCCGTCTGGATCGAAGGGCCGCATCTCTATCGCCATGAGGGCTATTATTATCTGTCGGCGGCGGAAGGCGGGACCAGCGTCAACCATTCGCAGACGATCTGGCGCAGCAAGCAGGTCGATGGTCCTTATGTCCCGGCCAAAGCCAATCCGATCCTGACCCAGCGCGATCTGCCGGAGGATCGCAAGCATCCGATCACCTCGGCAGGGCATGCCGATCTGGTGACGACGCCCGACGGCAAATGGTGGGCGGTGTTCCTCGCGACGCGGCCATATCAGGGCGATTATTATAATATCGGTCGCGAGACCTTTCTGCTGCCCGTGACGTGGCGCGACGGCTGGCCGAACATTCTGGCGAAGGGCAAGGCGATACCCTGGACGCATAAGCGGCCTGCGCTGAAGCGTCAGCCCCAACCGGCGCTTCCCACCAACGGCGCATTTTCCTATCGCGACGATTTTTCGGGCGATGCGCTTGCGCAGCAATGGATCGGTCTGCGCGGCCTGTCCGCGCAATGGGCTTCGGTCAGCGGCGGTGCGCTCCGATTGACGCCGCGTCCGGTGTCCCTGGGGAGCGAGCTGGTACCGAGCTATGCTGGCCGCCGGTTGCAGCATCACCATGCAACTGTTTCCATCCGGCTGCATTTTGCGGATGCCGCCATAGGCGACCGTGCGGGGCTGGCGATCGTGCAGTCGGAAACCAGCTATTATGCGCTCGATCTCGCCCGCACCGAAAAAGGCTATGCGATCGAGATACGGCGCAGGGCAGGGGCGGACGAGCCGATGGACGGCACCATTGTGGCCACGCGCTCGCTCGGCAGTACCGCACCGAAAGCGATCGGACTTCGGCTGATGCCTGCGGGCGCGACGATCCGTTTCGCCTATTCGCTGCGTGCCGACGAGTGGCAGCAACTGGGCGGAGCGATGGACGCGACGGTCCTGAGCACGAAAAGCGCAGGCGGTTTTGTCGGATCGACCGTGGGGCCGTTTGCCACCTCCACCGAATAAAAAAGAGGCGACGCGCCGCGCGCATCGCCTCTTCGATCGAACCGAACGGGGCAGCGGTATGTTACAACCGCTGCCCCTTTTTCGTTTCTCAGCCTTTCATATCTTCCAGTTCGCGGCCCCGGGTTTCGTGAACCATCGACCGAACGAAGAAGAACGAGATGAAAGCGGCTGCCGCATAAAAGCCATAGGTGATCGGCAGGCCGACCCCCGAGGCGAGCGCGGGGAAGCTGACACTGATCGCGAAATTCGCTGCCCATTGCGCGAAGCCCGACACGGCAAGCCCCGACCCGCGGATCTGGTTCGGGAACATCTCGCCCAGCATCACCCACATCACCGGGCCCCAGCTCGCATTGAAGAAGATCACATACAGATTGGCCGCGATCAGTGCGATGGTGCCGTTCGAATCCGACAGCTGAAGCGAACCGTTGACCAGACTTCCGGTCGAGAACATCGCCGCGACCACGGCCAGCGTTACCGTCATGCCCGCCGAACCGATCAGCAGCAGCGGCTTGCGTCCGACCTTGTCGACTGTGAACACCGCGATGATGCAGGCGAGGATCGACAGCGTTCCGGACAGAATATTAATCAGCAGCGAATCGTTTTCGCTGAAACCGACCGACTGCCAGAGCACCGATCCGTAATAAAAGACGATGTTGATGCCGACGAACTGCTGGAACACGGCAAGGCCGATGCCCGCCCAGACGATCTTGCGCACCTTGCCGGTATTCTTGTCCAGCAGGTCCGACAGACGCGGGCGATGCTGATCCTGTGCCAGCGAGGCGCGGATTTCGTCAGTCTTCTGCTTGGCGACGCCGCGACCCAGAATGCGGCCCAGCACATCCTCCGCCTCGGCATATTTGCCGCGCATCACAAGGAAGCGCGGGCTGTCGGGGATAAGGAACAGCGTCAGCAGATAGATACCCGCCGGAATGACCTGTGCCCAGAACATCCAGCGCCATGCCGGATAGCCCATCCAGAAAATCGCGGTAGAGTGTCCCGCCGTGCTCGCCAGCCAGTAGTTGACGAGGAACGCACCGGTCAGCCCGCTGATGATCATGATCTGCTGCAGCGTGGCGAGCCGACCGCGAATGGCCGCGGGCGTCACTTCGCTGATATATACCGGGGCGAGCACGCTTGCCGCGCCCACTGCGAGCCCGGCCGCCACGCGCGACAGGATGAAGACGATCGACGAGGGCGCTGCGCCCGCGATCAGCGCGCTGATGATGAAGACCAGCGCCGAGAGCATCATCACGTTGCGGCGACCCATCGTGTCGGCAAGCCGCCCCGCCATGAACGCGCCGACCGCACAGCCCGGAAGCAGCGCAGCGACCGCAATGCCGAGCCCGACCTCGCCCAGACCGAAGGCGGCTTTCAGCCCGTCCTGGGTCCCGTTGATAACCCCCGAATCATATCCGAACATGAAGCCGCCGATCGTCGCGACGATCACGATCAACGCGATCAGACCGCGGTTGAGGCGCTCCTCTCCCATGGTTGCCATATTCATTCCCGCATCACTCCCTAACGGCACCTTTGCGGTGCCGTGCCCTATCACTCCATCTTCACAGGCGTGACCGTAACCCCCGGCACATCCGCCCGAAAATGGAAAATATTCCCCGCCAGTGGTTGGCGATTAAGTTCCGCTTCGTCCAGCCCTTTACGCGCTGTCGTTGCGTATGCGTCGCGTCCGTCCGCTCCGCCGAGCGCGATCTTGGTGATATTGGCGACCGGAAAGTCGACTTTATGCGTCAGATTTCCCTTCGCGTCATAGCGCCGTGCCGCCCATCCCCCGAAGAAACCGACCCACACCCCGCCTTCGGAATCGCAGATCGCGCCGTCGGGGTGGCCCTGTACGTCGTCGCCAAAGGCGACAAAGCAGCGCTTGTCGCGCAACGACCCGTCTTCATCGATCGTATAGCTGTCGATCCGCCGACCGAGCGTGTCCACCGCGTGCAGCGTCTGCCCGTCCGGTGCGATTGCGGGGCCGTTGGTGATCGTAACCGGCGCAACGCCGGTATCGCTGATCATGCCGCGATCGAAGCGGAAAAGATGCCCGGTCTGCACGGCTTCGGCATTGTCCATGCTGCCGAACCAGACGCGGCCCGAAGGATCCACGGCGGCATCGTTCAGCCGATTGCCGGGGCGTGATGGTTCGACTTCACATAAATGGGTGAAGGTGCCGGCACGCGGGTCGAACCGATACAGCCCGTCCGCCAGCCCGGAGAGAAAGGCACCCTCGTCCGACGGCAGTACCCAGCCGATCTCGCCCGGCGCGTCCCAGCGCGACGCGGTACCGCTCGTGACGTCAAGCCGGTGGAGATGATGCGATTTGATATCGACGAACCATAAGGCCTTGTCTCGCTCCACCCACACCGGGCCTTCGCCGAGCAGGGCAGCTGCTGCATGGATCGATTCCGGGATGATCGTCATGGCGTCAGCGCCAGCCCGCATCGACGAAATAATCATGCGCAGTGATCAGCGCAGCATCGTCCGAGGCCAGGAACAGCGCCATTGCGGCAATGTCCTTCGGCAGCAGGCGTCCGTCGAGGCACTGGGCAGCGACGATCTCCGCCTCGCCCTCGGGCGTGTACCATTTTTCCTGACGCGGCGTTTTCACGTTGCCCGGAACGATAGTGTTCACCCGGATTTTGTCGCGGCCGAGATCGCGGGCGAGCGCGCGTGTCATCCCCTCGATCGCGCCCTTGGCGGTCTGATACAGAACCAGATCGGGCAGGCCGAGATGCCAGCTGATCGATCCCATATTGATGATCGCACCGCCGCCCGCACGCCGCATTGACGGCACCACTGCCTGAGTTGCGAAGAATTGGTGGCGCAGATTGACCGCCATCCGCTCATCCCAATATTCCGGCGTAACATCCTCGATCGCATGACGATCGTCGTTCGCGGCGTTATTGATCAGGATATCGACGCCCTGCGTTTCGCTGTCGATTTCGGCGATCACCGAGCGAAACTCGTCGAGATTGGTAATATCGCATTCGCGAAAGACCGGGGCATGGCGAGCGTCAGGCGAAAGGTGGGCGACCAGCGCCTCGCTCGCCTCGCGGGCAATGTCGAGAAACCAGACGCGGCAGCCCTGCGCCACAAAGGCCTCGACCAGCCCGGCGCCGATTCCCGACCCGCCGCCGGTGATCAATACGCTCTTATTTTCAAGGCTGGGATAGACTGCGCGGCCGTTGGACAATTTGGTCTCCTGAACACTCGGATATGTCTTACAAATATGATGGATGGTTGCCCGTCATGACCGTAAAGGTCAATCGGCCAGCAGTCCGCGGCGCGAAAGATTGGTCATCAGCGCGCCGATACCCATGGTCCAGGGCGGCGCATCCTTCGAAGTGGTCACCCGATTGACCAGCGCGCCGAGCCGGGGGGAGCGGATCGTCACCACATCGCCGATCTTGTGCGTGAAACCGCGCCCCGGCGTGTCGCGATCCTGAACCGGCGCAAACAGCGTGCCGAGGAACAGGATGAACCCGTCGGGATAATGATGCTCGCTCATCGCCTGACGCATCAGGTCGGTGGGATCGCGGCTGATTTCGGACATCGAACTGACGCCGTCCAGCACATAGCCGTCCTCGCCCTCGATTTTCAGCGTGACCTCGCACGTGCGGACATCGTCCATGGTGAAGCCGCTATCGAACAGGCGAACGAACGGCCCGAGCGAGGCCGATGCATTATTGTCCTTCGCCTTGCTGAGCAGCAGCGCCGAGCGTCCTTCGAAATCGCGCAGATTGACGTCATTGCCCAGCGTCGCGCCGACCGGATTGCCATGTGCATCGGCGAGCAGCGCGACCTCCGGCTCCGGATTGTTCCAGTCGGAATCGGAGCGAACGCCGATTTCCGCGCCCCAGCCGACGGTCGACAAAGCGGCGCCCTTGCTGAAAATCTCCGCATCCGGACCGATGGCGACTTCGAGATATTGCGACCACATCCCGTCCTCGATCAACGAGGCTTTAAGCGCCATGGCTTCTTCGGAGCCGGGAACGACCGAGCGGATCGATCCGCCGATAACGCTTTCCAGCTTTTCGCGGATGGCGAGCGCAGCGCTCGAGTCGCCGCGGGCGCGTTCCTCGATCACCCGCTCGATCGCGGAGATGGCGAAGGTCACGCCTGCTGCCTTCACGCATTGCAGGTCGATCGGGCTGAGCAGACGATACGGCGCGTCGGGCGATGCCGACAGGCCGAGATCTTCGAGCGGCCCCAGCGATTTGCCGGCAGCGGTATCGGTCTTTCCGCCTTCGATCAGCATCGATACGGTCGGCGCGACGCCGCTCATATCATACGCCGTTCCGCCGACGACCATGATGGGGGAGGGGCCGTCGCCCAGATCGGCGCGGCCGATCAGGGTCGCATCGCGCCAATCGACCGGAAGCGATGCTTCCAGCCTGTTCCAATCGCTCTCGGTCACCCTTGCCTGCCTTTCTTTGTTAGCGATAACGTAAATATGCGAACGACATAGCGTCAAGCATTGTCTCATGACGCAGTGCGGTAAGTGGGCTCTTTATTGTGCGTCCCCGAACAATTCCAACGGGATGGAATCGGCCATGGCGCGATATCCTTGCGGACCGGGGTGCAGCCCGTCGCCCGAATCGAATTTGGGGGCCAATCGCGTGGGGTCTTTCGGATCGGCAGTCAGCTTCGCGAAGTCGATCACCGCGTCGAAATTGCCGGGCTTGCGGATCCACGCATTCACCTTGCGCCGGTCAGCCTCATTCATGGCGTCGGGATGATAATAGCCCGACGCGCCGTCGGGCATGATCGTCGCGCCGATCGCCTTCACGCCGTGCATGCGGGCGCGCAGGACGATCTGTTTCAGCGCGCCGATCATCCGGTCGGAAAGCGCCGCATGTTCGTCCGCGCCCACCGGCGCTTCGCGGGTGAGCGTGCCGAGATCGTTGATGCCCTCCAGCACGATCAGATAGCGCACGCCCGGCTGGGCAAGCACGTCGCGATCGAACCGGGCAAGCGCATTGGGGCCGAGGCCGTCGTTCAGAATGCGGTTGCCGCCGATGCCCAGATTAAGCACCGATATGTCGCGTGTCGCCGGGTTCGCCTGCAACCGTTCGGCGAGACGATCGGGCCAGCGATCATTGCCGTTGGTCGTGGCGCCATGCCCGTCGGTGATCGAATCGCCCAGCGTCACGATGGCACGCGCCATGGGCGAAGCGCTGACCGCCAGCCCGGCCAGCTGATACCAATGGTCCACTGTTTTTGCTTCCGGCAGATTGGTGTCGCCAAGATGCGACCCCGCCGCGACATAGCTGGTGGCGCGCGAGCCGGGATGGCCGGTCTGCCCCGAAGGCGCCTTGGGTAAATGCAGCGTCACCGCGAGGCTGGAAAGCGGATCGACCGGCATATTGACCGGGTCCGACCAATAGGATGCGCCCGCCGGAATGACGACGTTCGATTTGCCGTCAAAGGTCAGCGCATGATCGCTCCCCGCGACGATCCGCGCGCTGGCGGGATCGGCAGAGCGAGCGACATGAGCGCCGTCGATCGTGAGCGGTTCGGTGCCGAACGCGTTCGAGACCTGCACGCGCAGCACCTTGCCGCCGATCGAGGTGCGGATGATCTGCCGCAGCGTTGCATCGCTCAGCATTTCCTGCGGCAGGGCATTGTGCGGTTCGGGCGTTTGTTGCGCCGCGGCCCAGCTGCCCACCCAATGGGGCTTGTCCTGTGCAGCCGCAGGGGTGGCGGCCAGTACGAACCCCGCCAGCACCGCGCCCATCATGCCGCGCCATGCGCGTCTTTTCAGCATCCCGTTCTCCATTACGCTTATCGATGCGCTTGATAGCGGTATCAATGACGGTTTCGACGGGCAGCTGTCAATCACCGGCAACGCATCGACCGGAACATCGGCAATTATTCGATGCGCCGCTTTTCCAGCTTTCGGGCAAGCGTGCGCCGATGCATGCCGAGCCGCCGCGCGGTTTCGGAGATGTTGAAGCCCGTGTCCGCAAGCGTCTGATGAATGATTTCCCATTCGCGCGTCTTGACCGATTTGGTCTCGCGCTCGCCCACCGACACGCCGATATCGCCCTCGGCACGGCCGAATGCCGCCTCGATATCGTCGCTGTTCGACGGTTTGGGCAGGTAATGGGTAGCGCCCAGCTTGATCGCCTCGACCGCCGTTGCCACGCTGGCATAGCCGGTAAGCACCACGATGATCGTATCGCGCGATTCCGCCGCGAGCATTTTGACGCAGGCCAGCCCCGAATCGGTTCCCAGCTTCAGATCGACCACGGCGTAATCGGGCACCGATGCGGTCAGGTGATCCTCGACAGCCTTAAGCGAGGTAGCAATCGAAACCGCATAGCCGCGCCGCTCGAACGAGCGCTTCAGCGTCCGGGCGAAATCTTCGTCATCCTCGACGATCAGCAGGGCAGGGGCGGCCATCGCGTCAGTCCTCATTCCATTCCAGCATATCGAGCGGCCAGATCAGCGTGACAATCGCGCCCCCGCGCTCGGCGTTGCCTGCATCCACCCAGCCGCCCATTTTCCGCATCGCATTGACCACCAGAAACAGGCCCAACCCGCCGCCGCGTCGTCCCTTGGTCGATTGGTAGGGCTTGCCGAGATTGGCGAGAATGACGGGATCGAATCCCGGTCCGCTGTCACGCACGGTCAGCATCAGCCGCTCGCCTTCCTGCTCCAGCCGGACCGCGACCTGTCGCTGCGAAGCCTCCCATGCATTGTCGAGCACATTCCAGACAATCTGTTTCAGCGTGCTGTCGGACACGATTCGGGGGTCGCGCGAAAGATGATTGTCGAAGCTGAGCGAATCTGCGCCATGGCGTGCGCGCCATTCCCCGGTCGCCTGTGCGAAGAAGGCGGCAGCGGTGGTGATCGCGATCTGGTCGCCGCGCGGATCGCCCGCCGACATCAGGATGCCGCTGACGATCGACTTGCAGCGCTCGACCGCGACGCGCATATCGCTCAGCTCCTCGGCCAGCACCGGGTCGTCAGCGAGCTTGGGAACGCGCCCCCAGTCATTGATAATGACCGACAGCGAGGCGAGCGGCGTGCCGAGTTCATGCGCCGCTCCCGACGCGAGCAGGCCCATGCGCACTATATGGTCCTCCTCCGCTGCCTGTTGCCGCATCGCCGCCAGCCGGGCATCGCGGCTGCGCAGATTGCGGTTGATGCGCGTGACGAAGAGCAGCAGCAGCGCAGCGACCAGCACGAAGCTGATCAGCGACCCAAGCACATACAGGTCGAGCATCCCGACCGAAATATCATCGGGCAGGCTGAGCGGATGATGGACAACGGCGAGCAGCGCGAAGGCAGCGCTGGTGACCGCTGCCATGACGCATGCCGACCAGAAGCGAAGCAATACCGCGCCCAGCACCACCTGAATCAGCAACAGCCATACGAACGGATTGGTCGCGCCGCCGGAAAGATAGAGCAGCCCGGTGAGCGCAGCGACATCGATCGACAGCGCTGCGAGCAATTCGCGCTCGCCCACCCGCAGCCCGCGCCGCACCGCCACGCTGCTCGCGATATTGAGGAGGATCAGCCCGCCCAGAATGGCGAACATGCTCACAATCGGCAACGGCAGGCCGAGAATCGAAAAAACCAGCTGGATCGTCGCATATTGGCCGGTAATCGCCAGCCATCGCAGCGCGATGAGCTGACGCATATTGTCGACCCCGCTGGGGTCGCGCTGCTTCGGGGGTGGGGCGGCCATCAGGCCTTTTGCGACCGAAACCGCTCCCGGATCAACACCGCTGCGCCGATGATCGTCATGATTGCCAGCACGAACCAGGTGATCGCATAGCTCAGATGATTGTTCGGGAATCGGATTACCGTCAGTCCGCCTACCGGCCCCTTATCATCGTTCGCATTGCGATCGGCATCGATGAAATAAGGGGCAATACGTCCCAGCCCGCGCGCTTTGGCAATGGCGGCCACGTCGCGCGAATACCAGCGGTCCGCCGCCGGATCGTTCGATCGCAGGAATCCGCCGCCCGGTTCGGCGATGCGCAACAGGCCGGTGACCTGTTGCTCGCCCGAGGGAGCCGCAATGCTTTCGCGATCGGGCACAAAGCCCCGATTGACGAGCGCCACAAAGCCGCGATCGCTTTTGAACGGCGTCAAAACCCAAAAGCCCGAACCGAGATCGGTCGACGCCTGAACCAGCGTGTCGCGGCCGCGAATATAATGGCCGGTCAGGCGGACATGACGATATTCCGCGTTGCCCGCGGTGACGTCCGGCCATTCCCGCGGGGGCGGGGCAGGCACCGGAGGCGCCGTCACCCGCGAATCGACACGGGCGATCAGCGCCTCTTTCCAGTGCAGGCGATGGACCTGCCAGATACCGAGCGCAACGAACCCGGCAAAGGCCAGCGCGAGCAGCGCCAGCAGGAACGCAAAGCCGATCCGGCTTCGGGTCATCCGCCGAACTGGACGGCTGCCTGACGCGGAGTCATCGGCATCATATTCGTATTCATATGATACATGACCCAGATCGACCCGGCGAGGGTGATCAGCACAAAGACGACGGTGAAGATCAGCGCCAGCATCGACCAGCCATTTTCGGTCTTCAGGTTCATATGGAGGAAATAGACCATATGGACGAAGATCTGGACGATACCGAGCGCGAAGATTGCGACGATCGTCGAGCCCTTGTCGAGGACGCCGGTCATCACCAGCGCAAAGGGAATGGCCGTCAGGATCACCGACAGCACGAAGCCGATCATATAATCCTTAAACGACCCGTGCGGCATTTCGAGCTCATCATGATGCGCGTCATGCGCATGATGTTCGGTCGGGGTAGCGCTCATCGGGCGACTCCCATCAGATAAACAAAGGTGAAAACGCCGATCCACACGACGTCGAGGAAATGCCAGAACATGCTGAGGCACATCAGGCGGCGCTGATTGGCCTGGATCAGACCCTTGCGCGCGACCTGAACCATCAGCGTCACCAGCCAGATGATACCGATCGTGACGTGCAGACCGTGCGTCCCGACCAGCGCGAAGAAAGAGGACAGGAACGCACTCGATTGCGGCGTCGCACCTTCATGAATGAGGTGCGAGAACTCGTACATCTCGATCGACAGGAACGCCGCGCCGAACAGGCCGGTGATCGCGAGCCAGAGCAGCGTGTTGCTCTTATTGCCCTTCGCCATGGCCAGCATCGCAAAACCATAGGTGATCGAGGAGAAGAGCAGCATCGCGGTGTTGAGCGCCACGAGCGGCAGTTCGAACAGCTCTTTCGGCCCCGGCCCCCCGGCGAAGCTTTCACTCGCCGTTGCATACATCGCGAACAGTCCTGCAAAGAGCAGGCAGTCGCTCATCAGATAGATCCAGAAGCCCAGCATCGTGCTGTGGCCGTCGGGGTGATGCGGCTCTTCCGGCAAGTGGAAGAGCGGCCGGTCGCCGTCGTAAAGCGATTGTGTCGTGCTCATGATATTCAGCCCTGCGCCGTCAGCATGCGGGTACGCGCCGCTTCGGTTTCCGCCACTTCCCGCGCGGGGATGTAATAGTCGCGGTCATAATTGAACGTATGCCCGATCGCCACCACGGCCATGCCGACAAAGGTGATCGCAGCCAGCCACCAGATATGCCAGACCATGGCAAAACCGAACGCCACGCTGATCCCGGCAAGGATGATGCCGGTCGGGGTGTTGCGTGGCATATGGATATCCTGAAACCCTTCGATCGGGCGGGCATAGTTGCTCCGCTTCATATCCCACCACGCTTCGCTGTCATGCACGACCGGCGTGAAGGCAAAGTTATACTGGGGCGGGGGCGAGGAGGTCGACCATTCCAGCGTACGGCCGTTCCAAGGATCGCCGGTCAGATCGGCATTCTTTTTGCGATCGCGAATGCTCACCGCGATCTGGATCAGCATGCAGGCAATGCCGCCGGCGATCAGCACCGCACCGAACGCGGCGATGATGAACCAGATTTGCAAAGACGGATCGTCGAAATGCTGCAACCGGCGGGTGACGCCCATCAGGCCGAGCACATAGAGGGGCATGAAGGCGAAATAGAAACCGATCACCCACAGCCAGAAGGAGCGCTTGCCCCATGTCTCGTCAAGCTTGAACCCCATCGCCTTCGGCCACCAATAGTTGATTCCGGCGAACATGCCGAACACCACGCCGCCGATGATCACATTGTGGAAATGTGCGATCAGGAAGAGCGAATTGTGCAGTACGAAATCGGCAGGCGGCACGGCGAGCAGAACGCCAGTCATGCCGCCAATGACGAAGGTCAGCATGAAGGCAATCGTCCACATCATCGGCAGCTCAAAACGGATGCGCCCGCGATACATGGTGAACAGCCAGTTGAAGATCTTCGCACCCGTCGGGATCGAGATGATCATCGTCGTGATGCCGAAAAAGCTGTTGACGCTGGCACCCGAACCCATGGTGAAGAAATGGTGCAGCCAGACCAGATAAGCGAGGATCGCGATAACGATCGTCGCATAGACCATCGAGGAATAGCCGAACAGGCGCTTGCCCGAAAAGGTCGAGACGACTTCCGAAAACACACCGAATGCGGGCAGGATCAGGATGTACACTTCCGGGTGGCCCCAGATCCAGATCATGTTCACATACATCATCGGGTTGCCGCCCAGCGTGTTCGTGAAAAACTCCGTGCCGACATAGCGGTCAAGGCTGAGCAGCGCGAGAACGACCGTCAGGATCGGGAAGGACGCGACGATCAGAATATTGGTCGCGAGCGACGTCCAGGTGAAGACCGGCATCTTCATCATGGTCATGCCCGGTGCGCGCATTTTCAGGATCGTCGCGATCAGGTTTACCCCCGAAAGCAACGTGCCGATGCCTGCTATCTGCAATCCCCAGATATAATAATCGACACCGACACCTGGACTTGCGTTAATTCCTGAAAGCGGCGGGAAAGCCAGCCATCCGGTGCGCGCATATTCCCCGATAAACAGCGAGATCATGGTGATGACCGCGCCCGCAGCCGTCATCCAGAAGCTGAAATTGTTGAGGAACGGGAACGACACGTCGCGCGCGCCGATCTGCAGCGGCACGACATAGTTCATCAGACCCGTCACCAGAGGCATCGCCACGAAGAAGATCATGATGACGCCGTGCGCCGTGAAAATCTGGTTATAATGTTCGGGCGGCAGATATCCGGCATTGTCGCCGAACGCCATCGCCTGTTGCGCGCGCATCATCAGCGCGTCGGCAAAGCCGCGCAGCAGCATGATGAGCCCGAGAACGATATACATCACGCCGATCCGCTTATGATCGATCGACGTGAACCATTCGCGCCACAACATGCCCCACCATTTGAAATAGGTGATGGCACCCAGGACGGCAGCGCCGCCCAGGACAACGCCGATAAAGGTGATGACGAGGATCGGTTCGTGGAACGGCAGCGAATGCAGCGTCAGCCGTCCGAAGATCGGATCAACGGTGAGGGGAGCGTGGGACATTATGGTTACCAGCTTCAAAGTTTGTCGGCGACAGGCGCCATGGGTTCGTTGTCGGCCGTCATTTGCGGGCCTTCCCGACGGTTCGGCGGCGTAAGCCCGGCCCCGCGCAGGGGCAGCACCGACGCAGTATCATCAGCGTGATCGGGATGGGTCATGTCCATGCCGCGCATCTTCATGCCCTTGCCATCGATCTTCTCACCCGCTGCAGTGGCAGCATCGGCTGCCATCATATCGCGCATGCAGACCGAGCCCGGCGCGACGCAATTATTGACCACCTTGTCGTAGAGATCCGGCGCCACGCCCGAAAAGCGGATCACGGGAACGTCTTCGCTTGGCTGGGCGAGCTTCATATAATCGGCCCGATCGAGCTTGCGCCCCGACTGCTTCGCGCTCGCAATCCACTGGCCGAACTGCTCGTTGCTGAGGCCATGGAAGCGGAAGCGCATGTGCGAAAAGCCGTCGCCGCTGAAATTGGCGCTCATACCTTCATAATCGCCCGGTTTGTTGATGACCGCGTTCAGCTTCGTCTCCATGCTCGGCATGGTGTAGATCATGCCGGCCAGCGCGGGGACGTAGAAGGCGTTCATCACCGAGGAGGAGGTGAGGTGGAAGGTGATCGGACGATCGACCGGAGCTGCAACCTCATTCACCGTGGCAATGCCATATTCGGGATAAATGAAGAGCCATTTCCAGTCGAGCGACACTACCTGAATGTCGAGCGGCTTCGCATCCTTCGCGACATCGCGGCCCGGCTGCAACCGCTCGATCGGCCGATAGGGATCGAGCCGGTGCGTGCTGGTCCAGGTCACTGCGCCAAGGCAGATGATGATCAGCAGCGGCGCCGACCAGATCAGCAGCTCAAGCCCGGTCGAATGGTCCCAGTCAGGATCATATTCGTCTTCGGTCGCTTCGTTGCCGGCGCGATATTTGCGCGCGAAAATAACTGTCAGCACCATCACAGGGATGATGATGAGCAGCATCAGCGCCGTTGCGATCAGGATCAGATCGCGCTGCTGCTGCGCCACATCGCCCGAGGGGCTCAATACCACGGCGTTGCATCCGCTGAGCAGCGGCAGCAGGCCGATTGCGGCAAGCGACGCGAGCAGGCGGCCTCGCGTGCGGGAAAACGAAGAAGGTGTCATGGTCCCGGTATCTAAAGGATGTCGCCGCAGTGCGACATTGGACATTTTGTCCAATCCCGCGCTGCAGCAAGACGCGCTATACGGCACAATGAATTTTTAAAATGGTGGTTGTCGCGGGCAGGGAAATCGTGCTTCGTGACGTCCGCCCGGAGCAGATTTAGATGGTGGAAGAGGCGTTGAATTCTGAGCGTATGGAACGGGATGCCCGCCGGCTGAACGCGCGCGATCACAAGGTTGCGCCCGGTGAAATCGCGATCGGCGTGATTATCGGTCGCACGTCGGAATTTTTCGATTTCTTCGTGTTCGCGATCGCATCGGTGCTTGTCTTCCCCGCGCTGATCTTCCCCTTCGCCGATCCGCTCACCGGAACGCTGTATTCCTTCGCTCTGTTTGCGCTGGCCTTTATCTCGCGTCCGATCGGATCGCTGATCTTCATGGCGATCGACCGCAATCACGGTCGGGCCACTAAGCTGACCGTGGCATTGTTTATGCTGGGGATCTCGACCGTCGGTGTCGCGTTCCTGCCGTCCTATAATGATGTCGGCTGGTGGGCGATTGCGCTGCTGGCGCTGTTTCGCATCGGTCAGGGGCTGGCGCTGGGCGGCGCATGGGACGGGCTCGCATCGCTGCTGGCGCTGAACGTGCCGGAAAACCGGCGTGGCTGGTATGCCATGGTGCCGCAGCTCGGCGCGCCGATCGGCATGATCGTGGCAAGCGCGCTGTTCGCCTATTTTGTGGGCACGCTGTCGGCAGGCGACTTCCTCAGCTGGGGCTGGCGCTATCCCTTCTTCGTTGCCTTCGCGATCAACGTGGTGGCGCTGTTCGCGCGGCTCCGCATCGTCAGCACCCCCGATTACGCCCATTTGTTCGAAAGCCGCGAGCTTCAGCCTGCGCCGGTGCTCCCCACCGTTCGCAAGGAAGGACGCAACATCATCATCGGTGCCTTCGCTCCCCTCGCCAGCTTCGCGCTGTTCCATATGGTCACGGTGTTTCCGCTGTCGTGGATTTTCCTCTTCACTCGCGAAGTCCCGTCGCGCTTCCTGCTGATCGAGGCGGTGGCGGGCGTTTTCGGCGTGGCTGCGATCATCGCATCGGGCTATCTCGCCGATCGCTTCGGGCGGCGGGCGCTGCTCGGGGCAGGGGCTGCGGCGATCGCAGTGTTCAGCGGTTTCGCGCCGCAGATGCTCGATGCAGGCAATGCCGGTGAAATCATCTATATGATTATCGGTTTTATCCTGCTCGGCCTCTCTTTCGGTCAGAGCTCGGGCGCGGTCGCTTCCAATTTCGCGGGCACCGCGCGCTATACCAGCTCCGCGCTGACATCCGACCTTGCCTGGCTGTTCGGTGCGGGCTTTGCGCCGCTGGCGGCGCTGTGGCTGGCGACCAATTTCGGCCTGCTTGCGGCGGGCGGGTATCTGCTGTCCGGCGCGGTACTGACGCTGGTAGCGCTGGTCATCAACGAAGAGCTGGTGCGCAAGAACTGAGCTCGGGAAGCGGGGCTGCGCCTCCCGCTTCGACACCTCCTGTTACTATTCACACGCAGGCTGTGCTCTCCGGGGCGAAACGCATCCGAACGCTGTCCAGCAATTGTCGCAGGCCCGGGCGATGGGCCGGTCCCGAGGGAATCCTGCCGCTGCTCTTCAAGCGAGCAGGGGCAGCCGGGAAAAGCTCCGTAGCTGCCCCTTCGTCCCCTTAAACGCGCGAAAGCGCCGCAAGCGCGCCTTCGTTTTCCAGAATATTGAGCCATTGCGTCACATCGGCGCGAAACCCGCTATCGGCGGCGAGCGCTTTCGGAAAAATGGAGTCGATCGTCAGCAGCGCATCGACCCGCTCTTCAGTCGAACCGCATCCGGCAAGCGCCGAAGCGGTGCGATCGGCCAGCGGATCATCGACCGTATAGCGAGCGCCGGAATCCTCGACCCCGCCCTGCCAGCGCATCCATGCCGCGACGGCAAGACAAAGCGCGGGCGAGGAAGCTCCCGCTTCCTGCCGCGCCGCAATCGGCGCGAGCAGGCGTTGCGGCAGCTTTTGCGACCCGTCCATCGCGATCTGCCGGGTGCGGTGCTGAAGCGCCGAATTGGCGAAACGCGCCATCAGCGCCTTGCGATAGGATGCGATATCGAGCCCCGGCGGCGGCGAAAGCGTGGTCTGCGCTTCATCCCATAGGGTTTCGACAAAATGTCGGGCATCGTCGCGCGCCACCATCTGATCGACAAAATCGATTCCGGCGAGGCCGCCCAGATAAGCAAGGCCCGAATGCGCGCCGTTGAGAAGGCGTAGCTTGGCATCCTCCCAGGGCGGTACCGCTTTGGTCAGCTGCACGCCAAGCGCTGCGAAATCGGGCCGCTCGCCCGCGAAATGATCCTCGATCACCCATTGGCAAAAAGGTTCGGTCTTCACCATGCCGCGATCCTCGACGCCCAGCGTGGCGGCAAGCGCGGCGATATCCTCGTCCGTGGTCGCCGGAACGATGCGATCGACCATGGTCTGCGGAAAGGCGCCGTTCGCTTCGATCCAGTCGGCAAGCGTGGCATCATGCGCGCGCGCCATGGTGAGCACTGCCTGTTTCAGCCGCCCGCCATTGTGCGGCAGATTGTCGCAGCTGATCGCAGTGAAGGGGAGGAGGCCCGCCGCGCGGCGCTTCGCCAGTGCCGCGACGATGAAGCCGGGCGCGGTGCGCGGCGCGGCGAGACTGGCAAGATCGGCGGCGACATCGCTATCGTCCTCGCGAAGACTACCGCTGGACGGGTCGAGCTTATAGCCCTTCTCCGTGACGGTCAGCGTGACGAGATGCGTATCGGCAGCGGCCAGCGCGGCAACCACGGCAGCGGGATCTTCGGGCGCGACGAGCATATCCGCAACCGCGCCGATGATCCGAAGCTGCTGCTCATCGCCCTCACGAACTACCAGCGTATACAGGCCGTCCTGCGGCGCCAGCTGATCGCGCACCCCGGCCGAGCGAAGCGATACGCCGACAATGCCCCAGCGCAGATCGCCGCTACGCAACGCTGCGTCGAAGATCGCCGCCTGATGCGCGCGGTGAAACGCGCCCACGCCCAGATGGACCACGCCGGGCCGGACCTTCGCACGGTCATAGCCGGGGAGGGCGACCTTGTCGTCGAGATCGCCCGATACTGCCATGTTCAGCCGCATCACAGCCGATATGCCTTTTTGACGAGCCCATAGGTCAGCGCATGCGCGACCTCTGCCGCTTCATCTTCGGGCAGGCGGTGTTCGGCGACCAGCCGGGCCAGAAACGTGCAGTCCATCCGCCGGGCGACATCGTGCCGCGCGGGAATCGACAGAAAAGCGCGCGTATCGTCGTTAAACCCGACCGTGTTGTAGAAACCGGCGGTTTCGGTCGCCCGCTCGCGGAAACGGCGCATCCCCTCCGGGCTGTCATGGAACCACCAGGGCGGCCCCAGTTTCAGCGCCGGATAATGCCCGGCGAGCGGGGCAAGTTCGCGGCTATAGCTGTCCTCATCGAGCGTGAAGATCACGATGGTAAGTGCCGGGTCCGAGCCATAGCGGCTGAGCAGCGGTTGAAGCGCCTTCACATATTCGGTCTGGGTCGGAATATCGGCGCCCTTGTCGCGGCCGAAACGTGCCATGACCATGCTATTGTGATTGCGATGCGCACCGGGATGGATTTGCAGCACCATCCCGTCCTCGATGCTCATCCGCGCCATTTCGGTGAGCATCTGACCGCGGAACAGCTCCGCTTGCGCAGGGGTAAAGTCGCCAGACCGGATGGTGGCATATAAGGCTTCCGCTTCGGCCTGGGAAAGATCGGCGGTCGTGGCGGTCGGATGGCCGTGATCGGTCGCGGTCGCGCCGCCCGTTTCGCGGAAATAGCGGCGGCGATTGCGATGGGCGTTCAGATATCCCGTCCAGCTCGTAACGTCCTCTCCGGTGATCCGGCCCAGTTCGGCGACATTCTCGGCAAAGCCTTCATAATCGGGATCGACGACCGCATCGGGACGATAGGTGGTGACGATCCGCCCTTTCCAGCCGCTTTTGCCGATCGCGCGATGATGATCGAGCGGATCGAGCGCGCTTTCGGTCGTCGCGATCGCTTCGATATTGAACCGTTCATAAAGAGCGCGGGGACGAAATGCGTCGGACGCAAGCGCTTCACCGATCGCATCATAATAGCTGTCGGCATTCTTGCTCGACAGGATCTCGGTCATGCCGAACAGCTCGGAAAAGACCCAGTCGAGCCACATGCGCGAGGGTGTGCCCCGAAACAAATAGTAATTTTCGGCGAAACGCCGCCAGATTGCGCGATGATCGCTTTCGACCGGGCCGCCGTCGACGCGCGGAACGCCGAGATCTTCGAGCTTCACCCCCTGGCTGAACAACATGCGAAAGACATAATGATCGGGAATGATGAGCAGGCTGGCCGCATCCCCAAAGGGTTCGTTGCGATCAAACCAGACAGGGTCGGTATGGCCGTGCGGGCTGATGATCGGCAGATCGCGGATAGCGTCATAGAGGCGCCGTGCGATTGCGCGCGTACCGGGATCGGCGGGAAACAGCCGGTCGGGGTTCAGAACAAGTGCGGCCATCGGTTCCTCTCTCTTATCAGCATCCGCATTGATAGCGTTAACGGTGGTAATTGGCTACCGGCCATAGCGCCAGCGCGTGCATGTTACTTTCGAAGTGAAGAAGGTATAGCGGCGCTCTGTCACCCCGGCGGTCGAATGAATAGCCGCGATAAAATAACAAATACCTATCAATATTAACGCGTTAAGGAGAATGTCTACCTGCCAGTGTTAGCAAAAAGGCCGTTAAATTCCGGCGTGCCCGCCGGGGTGTAAAGTCGCGGCGGAGGCGATATAGCGCCGAAAGTGCACGGCATTCGCGGGCGAGAGACGGGGAGAAGAATAGCATGACGAAGTTTTTGGCATTTGGCGAAGTCATGTTCCGCTTGTCGCCGCCCGACCGGCAGCTTTTGCTGCAAACGCCGCGCCTCGATGTCTGGACCGCAGGTGCTGAGGCCAATGTGGCGAGCGCGCTGGCGATGCTCGGCCATAACGCGGCGCTGGCTACGGTGCTGCCTTCCAATACGCTGGGCGATGCGGCGGAGCGGTCGCTGCGCGCGCTGGGTGTGGATTGCCGCCATATCTCCCGCCTGCCCGGGCGGATGGGGCTGTATTTCGTGACGCCGGGCGCCGGGCTGCGTCCGACTGAAGTCGTATATGACCGCGCGCACTCCGCCTTTGCCGAAGCTCCTGCCGGCCATTGGGAATGGGATGCGCTGCTGGACGGTGTCGATCAGTTGCATTTGTCGGGCATTACCCCGGCGCTCGGCCCGGTGCCGGGGCGTGCTGCGCTGGCGGCGGTGGAGGCAGCGTCGGCGCGCGGTATCCGGATTTCGTTCGACGGCAATTACCGGGCGCGGCTATGGGAAAGCTGGGACAGCGATCCGCGCACCATCCTGAAAGAACTGGTCGCTCATGCCCATATCCTTTTCGGCAATCATCGCGATATCGCGCTGATGCTGGATCGCGACTTTCCCGGCGACGGCGAAGCGCGCCGCCATGCCTCAGCAGCGGCTGCCTTCGAGGCGTTTCCGAAGCTGGAAATCATTGCCTCGACCGCACGCCATGTGGTGAGTTCCGATCTGCATCGCCTGTCGGCACGGATCGACACGCCGAACGGCCATGCCCAGACCGACGAAATCGAATTATCGGGCATTGTCGACCGGATCGGCGCCGGCGATGCTTTTGCGTCGGGCGTGATAGACGCGCTGCGCCATGGCAGGTCGATTGAGGATGCGGCCGCGAACGGGCTTGCGCTCACCAGCCTCAAACATTCGCTGCCGGGTGATGCCAGCCTGTTCACTCGCGCCGATCTGGAAGCCTTCACCCCGCTGGGTGCCGACGTCCGCCGCTAGAGCCGATCCGGTTCTGATCAAACCGGATCGGCTCTCGCTTTCTCGTTGTTTTCCGTTATTTCCGAGCCGCCGGAGCAGTCCATCCGGCTCGAAATCCCTCTAACCCATCAGGCGGGGCGGCTGAGCCGTACCCGCGCCAGCATATCGTGCGAGGTGAGGAACAGGTCGCGCCCGTTCGGGCCGCCCAGCGCGCAATTGGCGACCGCCTTGCCCGTCGCGACAATGCCGAGCAAATCGCCCTCAGGGGTACAGATATGCACGCCGCCGGGACCGGTGGCGAAGACATGGCCCGCGGAATCGACCTTCAGCCCGTCGGGCAGGCCGGGACGTCCCGCCGCCAGCCCTTCGCTCATGTCGAGAAAAAGACGCGGCGCTCCCGTGGGCATACCGTACGCGTCAAGGCTATAGGCCAGCACCTGGGGCCGCTTCTCGTCCGACAGCGCCAGATAGAGGGTGCGCTCATCGGGCGACAGGCCGATACCGTTAGGGCGGTGGTGGCTGTCGTCGAGCAGCGCAACACTGCCGTCAGGGGCAAGCCGATATACGCCGTTGAACAACAATTCGCGCAGCGGCGATTCGTCGAATGCGCTGAAGCCGTAAGGGGGATCGCTGAAATAGATCGCCCCCGTGCGCGAGATGACGAGGTCATTGGGGCTGTTGAAGCGCTTGCCCTGATAACGGGTCGCGAGCAGCGTCTTTTGCTTCGTCGCAAGGTCGACCCGCGCAATGGCGCGCGTACCGCTGTCGGCCATGACGAGCCGCCCCTGACGGTCGATATCGAGGCCGTTCGCCCCTGCCTCGCGCACAGCGGCGGGGATCGGTCCGGCAAGGCCCGACGGCTTCAGAAAGGGTGCTGCGCCCACACCCGGCTGCCAGCGATGGACGACATTGTTCGGCGGATCGGAAAAGAGCAGATAGCCGCCACGATCGACCCATGTCGGCCCTTCCGCCCAGCTATACCCGGTAGCGAGCACCTCGATCGGGGCATCGGGGGCGATAATCGCATCGAGCCGGGGATCGAGCCGCTCGACAGCGCCGACACGGGGATATTCCGGTTCGGTCAGCGAATGGGCGCAGGCCGCGGCAGGCGCGGCGACCATGGTCCCCAACAGCATTCGACGTGTGATCATGCAAAGCTCCATAACAGCATCGCCATCGCGAACATCACCAGACCGGCAATCGTGGCGCTGACCGTCCAGCTGCGAAAGGTCTGGGCCTCGCTCAGGCCGAGATAGGTTCGTACCAGCCAGAAGCCGGTATCGTTGACATGGCTGGCGATCGAGGCTCCCGCGCCGATCGAAACCGATACCAGCGCGATCTGCCCCGGCGACAGACCCGCCTGCGCGATCAGCGGCGCGGCAAGCCCGGCAGCGGTCACCATCGACACGGTCGCAGACCCCTGCGCCACGCGAACGAACGCAGCGAGCAGAAAGGCGAAGACCGGGACCGACAGGTTGAACGCGGAGACGGCGGCGGTCACCTGATCGCCTGCGCCCGACTGGATCAGCACTTCTTTATACGCCGCGCCCGCGCCGACGACGAGCACCATCAGTCCGGCGGGCGCCAGCGCCTTGGTCATCACGTCGGAAATTGTCTGAAGCGGGGCACCGACTTTCAGCCGAAGCCATAGCCCGACAAAGCCGCAGGCGATGATGAGCGCGGTGAAGGGATGGCCGATAAATTCGAGCACGGTCCGCAGCAGACCGGGCGCGAGCAGTCCGCCGGCCAGCGCGGCGAGCAGGATCAGCGTGAGCGGGATCAGCATCCCGGCAAGTGCGGGGGTAAAGCCGATCGCGGGAAGCGCTGCGCTGTCTTCATCGAAGCGGGGCGGGGGGCCGCTTTCGCCGAAACCGGGCTGGCCAAAAGCGAGCATGGCGAAGACCGGACCCGCCGCGATCGCCGCGGGAATGCCGCAGGCAAGGCCGTACAGCGCGAGCAGCCCGTAATCGGTGCCGATCAGCTCAGCGACCGCCACCGGGCCGGGATGCGGCGGCAGCAGCGCATGCATCGTCAGCAGCCCCGCGAGTAGCGGCAGCGCGAAATACATCACCCGCCGCTTTGCCCGTATGGCAAGCGTCGTCAGCAGCGGCGCAAGCACGATGAAGCCGATATCGAAGAAGAGCGGAATGCCGACGATCACCCCGACGACGACCAGCGCCCAGGGCGCGCGGCGTTCGCCGAACCAGTCGAGCAGGCGATGGGCGAGCGCACCGACCCCGCCGCTCGCTTCCAGCAGGCCGCCCAGCATCGCGCCGAGCCCGATCACTACCGCGACAAAGCCAAGCGCTTCCCCGGTGCCCTTGCGCACTGCCGCCAGCACATCGGCGGCCGGGGCCCCGAAAGCGAGGCCGGTCGCGAGCGCCACGACGAGCAGCGCGATAAAGGCAGGCACTTTGAGGCGAAGCACCATCGCGATCAGCGCAAAGATGCTGATCGCAACGATCGAAAGGCTGCTCCACGGCTCCGCCATCACGTGACCGTAACGCTGGTGGGGCGGGCGGGCGGCGCGATGGAGCCGGATGCTTTGCCGGTCACCCGGAACGTGCCGCGCGCGCGAATATCCTCGCTCGATGCGCCGACGATCACCTCGACCGTGCCGGGATAGGCGGTAAAGCCCTTGCCGTCCCAGACAGCGCCGGTATCGGCGGGTAGCGCGAAGGTGATCCGCCGGGTCTTGCCCGCTGGGATAGATACCCGCTGGAACCCGCGCAGTTCCTTCACGGGGCGCGACATCCCGGCGACGGGCGCGCGGATATAGAGCTGTACTACCTCATCCGCATCGCGATCGCCTGTATTCGCGACCGTCACCGCGATGCGGACCGTCGCGCCAGCATTGGCGCTGTCCGGGCTTATCGCGAGATCCGAATATGCGAAGCTGCTATAGCCAAGGCCATGGCCGAAGGGAAAAAGCGGGCCGATTGCGACATCGTGATAGCGCGAGCTGTCGACCGAAAGATCGGGATTTGCCGGGCGGCCGGTCGGTCCATGCGCATAATATTGCGGCAATTGCCCACTGGTGCGCGGCATTCCCATCGGCAGGCGGCCCGCGGGCGATACGTTGCCGAACAGGATATCGGCCAGCGCAGGACCGCTTTGATTGCCCAGAAACCAGCTTTCGATCACCGCGGGAATATTGCGCAGCGCCGCCTCCAGCGCAAGCGGGCGGCCGTTCATCAGGATGGCAACGATCGGTTTGCCCGTGGCGCGGATCGCGTCGATCAACCGGTCCTGCGGGCCGGGCAGGCCGATATCGGAGCGGCTGCGCGCTTCGGCCGAGAAATCGAAATCCTCGCCCATCGCAAGCAGAACGATATCGGCCGCGCGGGCAGTCTCGACCGCCCCGGCAATGCCGCTCTCGTCCGCGTCGCGCGGCGACACGCCGGGAGCATAGGCAATGCCGAGCGGTTCGAGCGCTCGGCGCAGCGTGACTGCTTCGTCCGGCTGCCCCTGTGCGCGCCACGATCCGATCGCCGAGGAAGCATCATCGGCGAGCGCGCCGATCAGCGCGATCCTTTGCCCCTTGCGCAGCGGCAGCAAATCGCCCTCATTGCGCAGCAACACGATGGACCGCTGAGCCGCCTGACGGGACGCAGCGCGGTGGCCTGCCGACAGAAGCACGCTGCGTTCGCGCGCCGCATCGCCGAAGCGATAGGGATCCTCGAACAGGCCGAGCCGCGCCTTGGCATGCAGGATGCGCGACACCGCCTGATCGACGAGGGTAAGCAGCGCGGGGTCGGCAGCGATCGCTTCGCCCAGATGATCGGCATAGGTGCCGCTCGTCATATCCATATCGACGCCCGCGCGCAGCGCCAGCGCCGCGGCTTCGGCCGGCGTCGTTGCGGCGCCATGCGCGACAAGCTCGATAATCGCGTTCCAGTCGCTGACCACCAGCCCCTGATAGCCCCAATCTTCGCGCAGCACGCCGCGCACCAGATCGGCGTTGCCCGTGGTGGGCACGCCGTTCAGCGCGTTGAACGCGGTCATCAAGCTGCCCGATCCGGCAGCGACCGCCGCTTGAAACGGCGCCAGATAGACTTCGTGCAGCATCCGCTCGGACAGCTCGGCGTCATTATAATCGCGCCCGCCGATCCCGGCGCCATAGGCCCCGAAATGCTTGGCACAGGCCATCACGCCGTCGCCGCTGGCAAGGGTATCGCCCTGAAGCCCGCGAATCTGCGCTTGGGCTATGCGCGATCCCAGATAGGGGTCTTCGCCCGCGCCCTCGACCACGCGGCCCCAGCGGGCATCGCGGGCGATGTCGATCATCGGCGCAAAGGTCCAGTGCAGGCCGCTGACCTTTGCCTCGACGGCCGCGACTTCGGCCGCGCGGCGTGCGACCTCGGGATCGAAACTCGCGGCGAGGCCGAGCGGCACGGGAAAGATCGTGCGATAGCCATGCACCACGTCCATTGCGAACAATAGCGGGATGCCAAGCCGCGATTCCTCCACCGCCACGCGCTGAAGCTTTCGGAGCGCTTCGGCCCCGGCGACATGCAGATAGGAGCCGACCGCGCCCGCCCGCACTGCATCGAGCGCGGCCGCGTCGATCTTAGAATTGAGCGCTTTTTGCCGCCCCCCTGCGCGCTGAGTCATCTGACCCAGCTTTTCGGCCAGCGTCATTCGCGCGATCAGATCCTTGATCCGCGCTTCGTCGCGCGGATCGGGGCGATATCCTGCGTCGGTCGCAAGCGCAGGGAAAGCGCGCGCGCTCGCCGCCAGCAACGCGCTCGCCGCGATCAGCGTGCGGCGGTCGATCGCCATGGTCATACCGCCGCGACTTCCATCCGGCGGCCTTCACGTGCCGAGGCATAGATCGCCTCGATACAGAGCAGGTCGCGCAGGCCCTCTTCGCCCGAAACCAGCGGCGTATCGCCGGTCAGCACGCATTGGGCGAGATGGTCGAGCTGCGCGGTAAACTGGTTCTTTTCCGGCGTCGGCAGGACGCGCGGCGCGGTGGTGCCGTCCCGGTTGATCCGCATCGCCTGCCCCGCATAGGAAGTCGCAGGCTCCATATCGATCCAGCCCTTGGTGCCGGTCACGCGATAGCGGTTATGCGCGCTGCTATAGGAAGAAACGCAGCTTGCCAGAATGCCGGAGGGAAAGGCCATTTCCCAGTTCACCCGGTCCTCAACCTCGCGAAAGCGCGGATCGCTGCGATCGGTCGATTCGCTTGCGCTGACATAGGTCGGTTCTTCGCCGGTCAGATAGCGCGCGGCGTTCAGGCTGTAGATGCCGATATCCATCATCGATCCGCCGCCCGACAATTCGCGGTCGAGCCGCCACTGATCGGGTGCGATCGGGAAGCCGTGCGCCGCGACAATCTCCCGCGTCGGTCCGACATGGCCGGACCGGGCAAGATCAATGGCAAGCCGGTTATAAGGTTCGAAGCGCGAGCGATAGCCGATCATCAGCTTGCGGTTCGCGGCTTTGCACGCCGCGATCATCGCGCGGCATTCGTCGGAACTGGTCGCCATCGGTTTTTCGCACATGACATGCTTGCCCGCTCTCGCGGCTCGGATCGTATATTCGGCGTGCAACCCGTTAGGCAGCACGACATAGACGATATCGATGTCCGGATTGTCGCGCATCCGGTCATAGCTTTGATAATCGTACCAATGGGTGCGCGGAATGCCATATTCCGCGCCATAGCGGGTGAGCTTTTCGGGGGTGCCGCTGACCAGCGCGGTCAGTTTCGCAAATTCGCAGTTTTTGAACTGCGGCATGATCTGCTGAGTTGCATAATAGCCGAGGCCGACGACCGCATAGCCGAGCTTTCGTCCTTTTTCGCGCGCCAGCGCACGCGCGCTCGCCGTGCTGCCGAGGCCGATCGCCAGACCCGCACCGATACCGCGCAAAATGTCCCGTCTGTCGCTCATGCTTCCCCCTCCCAATCCTGTTTTCAGCGTGATTTCAGCAACTTTTTGGTTGCCACCCGCCCGCAATTTTGTGTTAGCGGTATCAGCAAATGGCGGTCTGGCAAAGGCCTGAATTGGAGAGGGGAGTTATAAATGAACAGCAAAATGGTTCGGCGTCAGGCACTTCGCTGGCTTGGCGGCACATCGCTTGGGGCGGCGGCAATGGCCGCTACCCCCGCAGGCGCGTGGCAGGCGGCACGCCCGCTTTATAAGGATGCGCGCGCGCCGGTGCCCAACCGCGTCCGCGACCTGCTCGGCCGGATGACCCTGGAGGAAAAGGTCGCCCAGATGATCTCGCTCTGGGCGACCAAGTCGGAGATTATGGACGGGCTGACCTTCGACCCGGCAAAGGCGAGCGCTGCCTATCCCGCAAGCTTCGGCCAGATCACGCGCGCATCGGACAAGCGCGGGGCGCCTGGCGTGGCTGGCGCGGCGGGCGGCACCGCGGCGAACTGGCGCACGCCCGACCAGACGGTCGATTTCGTCAATGCGGTGCAGCGCTGGGCGCTGAACGAGACGCGGCTCGGCATTCCGGTGCTGTTCCACGAAGAGTCGCTCCACGGCTATATGGCGACCGAAGCGACTATGTTTCCGCAGGCGATCGGTCTGGCGGGCAGCTTCGATCCGCAGCTGATGCACGATGTTCAGGCGCAGATCGCACGCGAGGTACGCGCTCGCGGCGTTCCGTTCGTGCTGTCGCCCGTCGTCGATATTGCCCGCGATCCGCGCTGGGGCCGGATCGAGGAGACCTGGGGGGAAGATCCCTATCTTGCCGGGGAGATGGGCGTCGCTGCGGTCGAGGGGCTGCAGGGGCGCGGCAAGTTCGACATGCTGGCAAAGGACAAGGTCTTCGCCACGCTGAAACATATGACCGGCCATGGCGAGCCACAGGCAGGTAACAATATCGCCCCCGCCGAAATCTCCGAGCGTGAGCTTCGTGAGAATTTCTTCCCGCCCTTCCGCGAAGTGGTCGAGCGCACGTCGATCGGCGCGGTGATGCCCTCCTATAACGAGATTGACGGCATCCCCAGCCATGCGAACAAATGGCTGCTCCATGACGTACTTCGCGGCGAATGGGGATTCGATGGCGTCATCGTCAGCGATTATGGCGCGATTCCCGAACTGGCGACGATCCATGGCGTCGCCACCGATATTCGCGATGCTGCGCGGCAGGCGCTCGATGCCGGCGTCGACAGCGAGCTTCCCGACGGTCTCGCCTATCGCACGCTTGTCGCGCAGGTTCGCGAAGGCCTGGTCCCCGAAAGCGCGATCGATGTCGCGGCGGGGCGGATGCTGGAATTCAAATTCCGCGCCGGACTGTTCGACAATCCCTATGGCGACAAGAAGCTCGCAAAGACAGTCACCGGTAATCAGGCCGCACGCGCGCTTGCCCTGAAGGCTGCGGAAAAGTCGCTGTGCCTGCTTAAAAATGACGGCACGCTGCCGCTGAAGCTGGATGGCACACCGACCATCGCGGTGATCGGCCCGAACCACGCGATTGCCCGGCTGGGCGGCTATTCCTCAGTGCCCAGGCAGACTGTGAGCCTGCTCGAAGGTATGCAGCAAAAGATCGGCAACCGCGCCCGCATCGTGTCGGCGCAGGGCGTGTTCATTACCCAGAGCGAAGACCGGTCGGTCGATGAAGTGCTGCTCGCCGATCCTGCCAAAAACCGTGAGCTTATCAAGCAGGCCGTCGCGGTGGCGCGCGATGCAGATATCATCGTGCTTGCGATCGGCGATACCGAACAGACGAGCCGCGAGGGCTTTGCGAAGAACCATCTCGGCGATCGTACCGATATCGATCTGGTCGGCGAACAGAATGATCTGTTCGATGCACTGCGGGCGCTGGGCAAGCCGGTGGTGGTGACCGCGATCAACGGTCGTCCGCCAAGCTGGCCCAATGTCGCCGAGCACGCCAACGCGATCCTCGAATGCTGGTATCCGGGTCAGGAGGGCGGCACCGCGATGGCCGCCGCCTTGCTGGGCGAAGTCAATCCGGGCGCGAAGCTGCCGGTGACGGTGGTGCGCAACGAAGGGCAGGTGCCGTTTTTCTACAACCATAAGCCCAGCGCTCGGCGCGGCTATCTGTTCGATGACGCGGCGCCGTTATTCCCGTTCGGCCATGGGCTCAGCTATACGAGCTTTGATATCGGTGCGCCCCGGCTTTCGTCGGCGAGGATTTCGACCGACGGGTCGGTCAATGTCGCGGTCGATGTTGTGAATACCGGCGATCGCGCCGGGGATGAGGTGGTGCAGCTCTATATCCGCCACGAAACCGCGTCGGTGACTCAGCCGGTGCTGGAGCTGAAAGGTTTCGAGCGTGTCACGCTGGCACCGGGTGAGCGGCGCACGGTGACCTTTACCCTCGGCCCCAAGACCTTCCGGATCTGGAATCGCCAGATGGAACAGGTGGTCGAACCGGGCAAGGTGCGCATCCTTGCAGGGCCGAGTTCGGCGGTGCTGAAGGAAGCGGAACTCACCATCGCCTGATCGATGGGAGGCGGCGGCCGGATGCGGGCCGCCGCCTTTTCCTGTTCGGCCGAAGCGCGTATCGGCGTCCGCGCCTCCGAAACTACCGCCCTGCCTCATTCCTGACATGCGACAAGGGCAGGAAGCGGAGCGTTGAAAGGAGCATGATGACGGCAATTGCGCGCATTCTGGGTGGTGTTCTGGCGATTTCGTCGGTGCTGGCATCGTCGCCGGCGGCAAGCGCGAAATCCGCGCCCTTCGATCTGCTGGGGCCGTCGCTGCATGTCGCGGTGACGCATGACGGCATGACGCTGCCCGTCCAATGGGTTCCCAATCTGTCGGAGGGTGATCGGATCACGATCCGCCTCGACCGCGATGCCGATCAGGATACACGCTATCGCCTGATCGCCGGTTTCCTGCGCGGCGTCACCGAACGGCCGCCCAAGGAATGGTTTCATGACGCAAAAAGCTGGAAAGACGATAAGGGCGAATTGTCGCTGATCGTGCCGAAGGGCGCGCGTCAGATGGTGGTGTTTGTCATGCCGGAGGATGGCGGCGATGTGAACGCCGTCATCGATATCGTGCGCAAACAGCCCGGCACCTTTGTGCGCGCGACACAGGAGCTCAATCAGGCATCGCTCGACCGCGCACGGCTCGATGCATTCCTGCGCGAACTGCGCGCGGTCGAAAAGCGCAATCCGGCCGGGATAGCATCGGCCTCAAAGGCGCTGACGCGAAGCCTTTCGATCCGGCTCGATACGACGTGTCTCCAACAGCCGGTCGACCTTCAGGCGGCGTGCCTTGCCGATAATCGCGAGGCGATGTTGCTGTCGGACAGCCATACGTCGCAACTTGCATCGACTCTGGTCGGCGCGCCCACCGATCTTGCGCTGCAACTGAGCGCCACGCGGCAGGGCGGCTATGGCCAGTATAGCGCGTATATCGGCGTGGTGCGGGACGTGCTTCGCCTGTTCGGCGCCTTTCAGTCGAGCCAGCTGCAATATATCCCGGCGCTGATGCCGATGGGCGATAGCGACGGGAAGATGCTGCTCAATGCACCCTTGTCCTTCGGAAAGCCGACATCGGTCATGGTCGCAGCGATGCCTGCGATCGAGGCACCCACGCCGCCGCCGCTGCGGCTGGTCGAACCTGAGAAGGCGCTTTGTGCGGCGCCCGATCTGATCGTACCGGTCGAAGGCGCGCCGCTGGTCTATGCCACCCATTATGCGCATAATCTTGCCCTGCGTATGAAGGCCGAGGACGGATCGCCGGTCGATATTCCGATCGCTGCCGATGCAAGGGCGGGCGGATTCAAGGTGCAAAGTGCGCTGCCGCTCGATCGCTTCGCGCCGATGGTGACGGGCCAGCTGGTCGGCGAATGGGGATTTGCTCCGTTCACCGGTCCGAACGTGGCGCTCGCCAATCCGGCGGGGCGAAACTGGACTGCGGGCGAAAATGAGGCTTTGGTCATCGGGCGCGACAATGAAGTGACATTGCGCGGGGGAGCTGCGCACTGCGTCACATCGGTCGGGATGCGCACCGCTTCGGGCGGCATTCAGCCGGTGAAATGGACCACACACGGCGCAGACAGTCTATCGCTGACCCTACCGCTTGAAAATGGGGCGGCGGGCGATGTCGTGCTCATGATCGGGAACAAGGCTGGGGAAGCGGTGCAGCGCGTGACGCTGCCCGCGCTTGAAGAAGCGGCGCGTATCGATTCGATCAGCCTTCACGCCGGGGACGATCATGCGTTCCTGACCGGAACCCGCCTCGATCAGGTTCGCAAGGTGACGGTCGCGGGTATGCGGTTCGAACCCGGACAGCTGACGCGGGTGGGCAAGGGGGATCGGATGATCCTGAACCGTGTCGGTGACGCGCCGGAGGATGCGCCAGCGGCCGGGCAGCGCGTTACCGCTGAGGTGTCATTAACGGCGGAACGGCGGATGCAGGTGGCCGCGATAATCGCGCCACCCCGGCCCCGCGTGTCGCTCATCAATCTCTCCGCCACGAACGCGCAGGCGGAGCAGGGTGCGGCGCTCGCGCTATCTCCTCCGGAAATGGTGCCGCAAAATGCGCGCCTTACCTTTGCCTTTCGTGCGCAGGGCGGGGATGCCCTGACCGGCGATGAGAGTGTCGAGATCGCGACCATGGACGGCAGCGCGACGACCCGCATTGAAGCGGGTAAGGGCTATGACCTGCAGGATGCGCATACCGCGATCCTGTCGTTCAACCCGCTGGATTCGCTGGGCGCAGTGGCGCGTGGCCCACTGCACTTCCGCCTGATCGGCAAAGATGGCGCATCCGACTGGGTGCCGCTCGCGACGCTGGTTCGGGTTCCGGAGGTCAGCAGCGTGACCTGCACGGAAAAGCAGGGTTGCGTCCTGTCGGGCAAGCGGCTTTTCCTGATCGCGCAGATCGCCGGTAATGCGGCGTTCGAAAATGCCGTTTCGGTTCCGGACGGCTTCACGGCGGATCGTATCGAACTGCCCGGCCCGCCGCCCGAAGCCATATTTCTGAAGCTGCGCGACGATCCCAACGCGGTAGCGCGGATCGCTTCCGGCAAGGGCGGACCCGCGCCCGCGAAGTGACGCCGCCGAACGCTTCGCTATTCCACGGCGACGGCGCTCTCGGGAAGCTCGTCGACGCTGGGTAATTCCCCGGCGATCGCCGCGTCGAACTGCGCCTTGTCGAAGCCGCCCTCCCAGCGGGACACGATCACCGTCGCCACGGCGTTGCCGATAAAGTTGGTCAGGCTGCGGCATTCCGACATGAACCGGTCGATACCGAGGATCAGCGCCATACCGGCGATGGGCACGCTTGGAACGATTGACAGCGTCGCGGCCAGCGTGATGAACCCCGCGCCGGTGACGCCCGCCGCGCCTTTCGACGAGAGCATCGCCACCGACAGCAGCAGCAATTGTTCGCCGAGCGAGAGATGGATGTCGGTCGCCTGAGCGATGAACAGCGCGGCCAGCGTCATATAGATATTGGTGCCGTCCAGATTGAACGAATAGCCGGTGGGCACAACCAGGCCGACCACCGATTTGGGACAACCGGCCCGCTCCATCTTTTCGATGAGCGAGGGCAGCGCGCTTTCCGACGACGAGGTGCCGAGCACGAGCAGCAATTCGGCCTTCAGATAGCCGATCAGCTTCAGGATCGAAAATCCGGCAAGCCGGGCGACGGTGCCCAATACCAGCAGCACGAAGATCAGCGCGGTCAGATAGAAGGTCGCGACCAGCCCGACGAGATTGGCGAGCGTGCCGATGCCATAGGCGCCGATGGTGAACGCCATTGCGCCGAATGCTCCGATCGGCGCCGCCTTCATCACGATGGCAACCAGTTTGAAAAAGGCGGTCGAAAGATCTTCCAGCGCGCTGAGCAGACGGTCGCCCCGGTCGCCGATCATCGCCAGGGAAATGCCGAACAGTACCGCGACGAACAGCGTTTGCAGGATATTGCCCGAGGTTATCGCGGACAGCACTGTGTCGGGAATGATCCCCATCAAAAAACCGGTCAGCGTGCTTTCGTGGGCCTTTTGCGCATAGCTGGTCACTTTCGTTGCATCGAGCGTCGCCGGATCGATATGCAGACCGGCCCCGGGCTGAACCACATTGGCGACGATCAGGCCGACGATAAGCGCGAGCGTGGAGAAGAAGAGAAAATAGGCAAAGGCTTTGCCCGCGACGCGGCCGACCCGGCCTAAGTCGCGCATTCCCGCAATGCCGGTGACCACGGTCAGGAAAATGACCGGTGCGATGATCATCTTTACCAGCTTGATAAAGGCATCGCCGAGCGGCTTCAGCGCTTCCCCGGTCGCAGGGGCGAAATGGCCCAGCGCGACGCCCGCGACGATGGCGATCAATACCTGCACATAAAGATGCGCATACCATGGACGCGATCTGGGCGGCGTCGGGGTTGAGGGGCTATGGACGATATGCGCCATGGATCGGAAAGTCCTCTATACGTGTATTGGCAGACCGGTTCTTTGGCCGGATCGACCTCGATAGCGATTTTCCTGCGCTTAGACGATAGCGGTCTTATCGGCGGAAATCAGAGCGTGCGGGCGCGCTTTCGCGATGCCGGTCCCGCGTGCCGCGTGCCCACAGCCCTTGTCGCCGATGCGATTGTGGTGCTCGGCTTGCAAAGGCTGAAACCGGATCAGACGCGCTCTGCGGCACCGAAAGGATCGCTGCACGTCGCCCGTCCGGCACCATCGTTGCGCCCGGCGAAGCGTCGTAGCAGGCCGGGATCGACCTCACTGCGCAAGGTGACGTCGTACCAGCCCAGCTGCTCTCGCAGCGGAAGCCGCGTCTTTCCGACGGCAAGTACGCGCGGCTCCGACATGGTGCCGCCAGTCACAGCACTGCTGAGCGTAAGCTTCAGCGCATGTGCGGATTCCGGCAGGTCGATCGCGAGGGTTTCGGCATCGATGCTCCATGAAAGCCCGGCGATCAGCAACAGGGATTCGCGACCACCGGCGAAATGGCGATGAAAGCCGTTCGGTCCGATGATCCACAGGTCATAGCCATGGTCGCGATCGACCGGCCAGCGACCCTTCAGCCTGTCGCCCGCACCGACGCTGTAGCGCTGCGGTGCCTGGTCGAGTGCGAGCCGGTCATAGACGTGGAAGACGGCCGCCGCACCCTCGGCGGAAAAGGTGAGGGCGATTGCGTCGCCTTCCGCCGCATCGGTAACTTCCAGTCGATAGGGCAGGGGACGAGCGCGGCGGATGCCCGGTTCCTGCCAGGGGGTTAGCAGGCCTTCGGGGGCCGAGGGGCTGATCTGGGTAGTCAGTGCCGCAGCGCGATGCGCGTCCATGGCCGGATCGGGCAGCGACGGCCAGGACGTATCGCTGCCGCCAAAGTCGAAAGCGCTGGTCAGGTCGCCGCAGATCGCCCGACGCCAGGGCGAGATATTGGTTTCGCGAATGCCGAACCGCGCCTCCAGAAAGCGGATTACCGAGGTGTGATCGAAAATTTGCGAATTGACCCAGCCGCCGCGCGACCATGGCGACACCACATACATCGGAACGCGCGGGCCAAGGCCATAAGGACGTCCGCGCAGTTCGGGCAGATCGGCATCGGCGTCGCCTGCGCTCGGCATCAGATGATATTCGCCGGTCAGATCGATGCTCGATCCGCCGTGCAGCGTACCGTCGGTCGAACGCGAGGGTGGAGCAGGCGGCGGCATATGGTCGAAAAAGCCGTCATTTTCATCGAACATGATAAACAACGCGGTTCGTGCCCATAGCTTCGGATCGGCGGTCAGTGCATCAAGCACTGCGGCGGTATATTCGGCCCCTTGCGCCGGGCTCGACGGGCCGGGATGTTCGGAACCCGTGGCGGTGGCGATGATATAGGAAACCTGCGGCAGCCGCCCGGCAAGCACGTCCGCCTTCAGCACATCGAGCGCCTGTGTCTTCAGCGCGCGATCCTTCAGCTCGGGATTGCCCTCGCCCCGATAGGCATCGCGGAACGCAGCGAACCCGACCAGCGGATTGTCGGTGAAATTATCCGCCATATCCTGATAGATGCGCCAGTCTATTCCCGCTTCCTGAAGCCGCTCGACCGTCGTCGTCCAGCGATAGGGCTCTGGAAAACCGCCCTTGTCGGCGAACTGATCGTGCGAATTGCTGATCGCCGGGCCACCCATTGTTCCGCCGGGATCATTGGTGCCGCTCCACAGGAACAGGCGGTTGCTGTTGGTGCCGGTCTGGATCGAGCAATGATAGGCATCGCAGATCGTGAATGCGTCGGCGAGCGCGAACTGGAACGGGATGTCGTTGCGGCGGTAATAGCCCATCGCGCGCTGTTCCTTCACCTCGGGCCAGTGCGCCATCCTGCCTTCGTCCCATGCGCGCTGGGCATCGGGCCAGTTATGCGGCGTCCCGCGCATACGCATCAGATCGAAATTGCGGCGCACGGCAAGGTGAAAGGGGGTGACGACACGCGGTCCGGAGGGGGCATTGCGATCTGATTGCTGCCAGACCGGACGCGGCTGGCTGTCCCGGCGTTCCGGAGCGAGCGGGATGGGAAAACGATCGCCGAACCCACGTACCCCGCGCATCGACCCGAAATAATGGTCGAAGCCGCGATTTTCCTGCATCAATATGACGATATGATCGATATCGGCGATCGTCCCGCTGCGAATGTCCGGGGCGATGGTCGCGGCGCGAGCGATCGACGGCGGCATCGCGGACAGCGCGGCGCCCGTGATGCCGCTGCCCAGTAAAGCCCGCCGCGATATATCGACCATATGCTTTCGTCCCCTGGTATTTCATCGGAAGCGCCGGCGCAGCAGAACGCCGACGCTTCCTTCGGCTGCCGATCAGAAATCGAGGGTCAGCGAAGCCGTCACCGTTCGCGGCGAACCCAGAAACGCACTGCCATAATCGGCACCGCTCAGATAGCGCTCATTTGTCAGGTTCGTGCCCTGAACGGTCAGCGACAGCCCCTTGAGCATCGGATTGACTTTGCCCAGATCGACACCGGCATAGGCATTGACCAGCGTGAAATTGGGCGCAACCTCCTTGCCTTCGGTGCCGATGAAGCGATCCCCGACGAATTTGACCGACGCGCCCGCTTTATATACCGATTTGCGATAATCAGCGGCAGCGACCCACATATGCCGGGGCGAGTTCATCACCTGAACGTCCGGCGCAATCCCGATATCGGCATCCTGCTTGGGATCGCCGGTGCCGATATAGACGGCATGGTTATAGGTATAGCTGCCCGACAAAGTGAGCCCCGGGGTGACGCGATAGGCGAGCGCCGCTTCGATGCCCCGGCTTTTGATACCGCCGACGTTCAGATAAACGCTGTCGCTCTCTTCCAGATAGTCGATCCCGCTGACCAGATTGGACGAGATCGACACGATATGGTTGTTGAATTTGATGTCGTACGCGGTCAGCGATGCCTGAACCCGGCCGTTGGTATAGCGGGTGCCGATTTCGACATTGTCCGCTGTTTCAGGCTTGATACGGCGGGCGTCGCGAACCGATTGTTCCAGCGGTCCGCTGCCGATCGCGGCGAAATTCTGCGAATAGCCGGCGAACAGTTCCAGACCCGTGACCGGCGTTTCATAGGCGAGGCCTGCCGATAGCAGCGGGTCGGAATGCGAATTAAGCTGCGTTACCAGCCGGTCGTTGAGCAGCTCGGCGCGGCGCTGGTTGAGGAAGAACTGTTTTACTCCGACGCGCCCGGTCAGCGGGCCATAGGTCAGCACATCCTCTGCATAATACATGACTTCATCGACGTCATAATCGGTGCTGAACTGGATGTAATAGGGCTTGTGATCGAACGCGATGCCGAGGAGCGGATTGGTGATCTTATGCCAGTCGCGCAGGCTGTTCGAACGGTCATGTTCGAACCAATAGCCCGCCCGCAACGCGTTCGTCACGTCACCGAATTCATGCGTCCAGTCGGCATCGACGGTGAAGCCGAATCGGTTGTTCTTGTAATGGGTGTGCCGGTACGACATCACGCCGGTCGAATCGGAAGCGTAGCAGGTCGGCGAATATTCGGCGGGCACCCCCGCAGTGCCGGTGCATCCGGCGATCATCGTTGCGGCCGCTCCGCTCGGCGTTACGAAATAGATTTTACCCAGAGGATCGCCCCCGATAACGGTATTGCCGCCCAGAAATTCGCTTTCCGGATTGCCCGCGCCGTCATTGGTCACATCGACCAGATAGGGCGGAATCCAGTCGCCGCGACCACGCATCCGGTGGAAATATCCGCCCAGCGTGAACGAGACTTCGCCGATCTTCGTCGCAGCCTTCAGATAGCCGAACAGATTTTTGCGAAGCGCGCGCGACCCGGCGCGATAGGACTGGTCGATATAAGGAATACCCGTCCAGCTGTCGGTATAGGCGTCATGATCGGGATCGCTGCGGAACTGGGCAAGCGATACCGACCCGAATTCGGACTCATCGGCATCGTCATAGGAAACGAAGCCGGTCAGATCGACGGTGTCGATTTTGCTCGTCATCTTCGCATCGACATGGGCGCGGGTCGTGACACCCGCCCCGCCGATCCAGTCATGCACGTGCGAGGTTGAGGCGCTGATATAGGCGCGGGTGTCCGAACCCAGATCGCCGGTATCGTAGCGACCGTAAAACTTGCGCGCGCCGAAATCCCCTCCGGCGGCGGTGAAGCGCAGGCGCTGATCGGCGGTGGGATCGCCGCTGAGATAGTTGAGCGTACCGCCGAGTGCTTCGTTCGAGCGCGACGAGATGTCGGCCGTCCCCTGAGAAACGATCACGGTTTTGAGGTCGAGCACGTCGAGATAGCGATTGGCGCGCGATCCGCCGCCATAGCCCGATCCGCCATTCGGCATCCCGTCGATCGTGGTACCGATCTGCTGCCCGCCCGCACCGCTGCTGAACCCGCGAATGCTGATCGACGTCGCCCAGTCGGATGAGCCGAACGCATCGCCTTCGGACACGAAAACGCCGGGCAGTTCGTTGAGCACGTCGTTGACGCTGGTCAGCGCCGATTGGCGATCGATCATCGCCGGCGTGACCTGGCTGTTGGCGAATGTGGTTTTCTGACCGGTTACAACGATTTCGCCCGAATCTTGCGAACCGGTGGAATCGCCGTCGCTATCGCTGGTGGCGGTCTCTGCCGGCGTGGTTTCGGCCGTTGCGACATGCGCCTGGGCATGACCGGTTGCTGCCGCAATCGCAAGGATTGCAGCCCCGAATTTGAATTTCATTCTATGCTCCCTGACAGCCTTTGCGGTTGATCATTGTGGCTAGCTGTTTCGGGCGCCCCAATGGCAGCGATGCGTGACATCGGTGTGACACTATGTGAGTTTATGTTGCTTTTTGCTTTTTGGCGCGGAATGAAGGCATACAACCGTGATCGGTGGGGACAGCGAAAGGATGCGCAACAAGGTGATACAGGCTGACCGCATCTCGCAGATTGTGACGTTGATCGAGCAGCAGGGCGCCCGGTCGATCGGTTCGCTCGCCGCGCATTTCGGCGTTTCGCAGGAAACCATTCGCCGCGATATCCGCCAGCTGGAAGCGCGCGGCAGGGTGACCAAGGTGCATGGCGGTGTCACGCTGCCCGATGCCCGGCTGGAGGCGCCCTATCGGGCACGCCTGCACGAGCGCGCCGAAGCAAAGCAACGGATCGCGAAGATAGCCGCGCGCGAAGTTTCGGAAGGAATGACCGTGCTCATCGATTCGGGCACGACCTCCTTCTGGGTGGCGCGCGAACTTGCGCATATCGCCCGGCTCACCGTCGTTACCAACAGCCTTGAGGTGGCGGGCGAGATACTCGGCCGCACCGGTCAGCGGCTTTTCCTGGCCGGAGGAGCAATCAATTCCGATTATCGCGCCGCCTTCGATGCGGACGCTATTGCCTATAGTCGCCGCTTTGTCGTCGATCTTGCGATCCTGTCGATCGGGGCGATCGAGGCGGATCGCGGCTTTCTGGATTTCGAACCCGATGAAGCCGCGTATAAGCGGGCGATGCTCGACCGCTGCCGCCGCGTAATGATGGTGGCCGATATCAGCAAATTCGAACGGATCGGATCGGCCTTTGTCGCAGGGTTTGCCGACGCGCATGATCTGGTCACCGACATGCCTCCGCCGCAGCCGATCGCCGAAGCGGCGCGCCTGCATGGCACCCGTCTACGGGTGGCGGACAGCGAATAAGCAGTCCCGGCGCTTTCGCCTGCGCATCGGGTTGCCGCTCGCCGACATGCAATCGGCAAATCGTTGGCCCACTTTACTATCAAATGATACTATAATGGAATATGGGCCGCCGGTACGCAAAATTCCCCGTGATGGAGACAGGATGAAGGCCCGTTCAGCGTCAGCGCCGATGAGCGTGAAGGAATTGTTCACCATCGGAATCGGGCCATCCAGCTCGCATACGGTAGGACCGATGCGCGCGGCATTGTGCTTTGCGACGACTCTTACCGAGGAAGGGTTGGTGCCCGAACGAATCCGGTGCGACCTTCACGGCTCGCTGTCGCTTACCGGACAGGGGCATGGCACCGATGTCGCGATCCTGCTCGGCCTTGCCGGAGAGAGCCCGGAGCAGGTCGATCCTGATGCGATCGACGGGATTGTGCGCGGCATCCGCGATTCCGGCGTGCTGCCGCTTGCCGGCGGTCCCGAGATCGCGTTCGATGAAGGCCGGGATCTGGTGTTCAACGATTCCTTCCTCGCCGAACATCCCAACGGGATGGTCTTTACCGCTGTCATGGCGGACGGCAGCCGGATATCTCGCCGCTATTTTTCGATCGGCGGCGGCAGCATCCGGGGCGGTGCCCCTGCACCCTTGCCGAACGCGATCCCCCCGCATCCCTTCGAGTCCGGGGCCGAGTTGCTGAAAGTCGCTGAAGCGCGCGGATTTTCCATCGCCGATATGGTGCGCGCCAATGAATCGGCATGGCGCAGCGAAGCGGAGACCGATGCATTTCTCGATGAGGTGCGCAGCGCGATGTTCGCCTCGATCGATCGCGGCTGCCAACAGGACGGCGTGCTACCCGGGGGGCTGGGGGTACGACGCCGGGCCCGCGCGATCAGGGAGGAATTGCTGCGCCGGGGGCCGCGCTCCGACCCCGGCATGGTGTTCGAGTGGGTGAGCCTGTACGCGCTTGCGGTGAACGAGGAAAATGCGGCGGGCGGGCGTGTCGTCACTGCCCCCACCAACGGCGCGGCCGGCGTCATTCCGGCTGTGCTCAAATATTATGTGACCTTCGTTCACGGCGCCGATGATGCCGGGTGCCGCCGCTTTCTCTACACCGCTTCGGCAATCGGCTTTCTCTACAAGCTCAACGCGTCGATCTCGGCTGCCGAAATGGGATGTCAGGGCGAAGTGGGCGTCGCCTGTTCGATGGCGGCGGCAGGGCTGTCAGCGGCGCTGGGCGGCAGCAATGCCCAGATCGAAAATGCGGCGGAGATCGGCATGGAGCATAATCTGGGGCTGACCTGTGACCCGATCGGCGGGCTGGTGCAGATACCCTGTATCGAACGCAATACGATGGGCGCGATCAAGGCGATCAATGCGGCCTATCTCTCGCTTCATGGCGATGGGCGGCATGTCGTCAATCTGGATCAGGTCATCGAAACCATGCGCCAGACCGGCGAGGACATGAAAAGCAATTACAAGGAAACGAGCCTTGGCGGTCTTGCGGTCAATGTGGTCGCATGCTGACGGGGGCGCAGAATTGAGATAGTGGCGCACTTTCCCTCGCGCCCCACCGCAAAGGACAGCAAGTGACCATCGCAAGCGATCAGCACAGCCATTGGCGGGCAGAAGCGATCCGCCGGATCGAGGCGGATTATAATCGTTCGGCCGATACCCATCTGATCCGGGTCGATCTGCCGCGCACTCCCGGTATTACGCTGTATCTGAAGGATGAGAGCAGCCATCCGACCGGTAGTCTGAAGCACCGGCTCGCCCGCTCGCTGTTCCTCTATGCGCTGTGCAATGGCTGGATCGGGCCGGATACCTGCATCATCGAGGCGTCGTCGGGATCGACGGCGGTCAGCGAAGCCTATTTCGCGCGGATGCTGGGGCTGCGCTTCATCGCAGTCGTGCCGGCGGCGACCGCAGCGCCCAAGCTGGATGCGATCCGCTTCCATGGCGGCGAAATCCACGCGGTCGACGATCCGCGCAGCGTCTATGCCGCTGCCCACCGGCTCGCCGCCGAAACCGGTGGCCATTATCTCGACCAGTTCACCTATGCCGAGCGCGCGACCGACTGGCGCGGCAACAACAACATAGCCGAGAGCATCTTCGCCCAGATGGCAGCGGAAGAGGTGCCGGTGCCGAGCTGGGTGGTGTGCGGGGCAGGGACCGGCGGCACCTCTGCGACGATCGGGCGCTATATCCGCTATCAGCGGCATGCGACGCGGCTCTGCGTCGCCGATCCGGTGCATTCGGTCTTTCACCGACATTATGCCGACCGCAGCATCACCGCGCTGGAAGAAGGTTGTGCGAGCTGTGTTGAGGGGATCGGGCGGCCGCAGGTCGAACCGAGCTTCATCCCAACGGTCATCGATCGCATGATCGCGGTCGAGGATGCCGACAGTATCGGCGCCATGCGCGCCCTGTCCGATCGGCTGGGCAGGCGGGTGGGCGGCTCGACCGGCACCAATCTGATCGCGTGCGAAGCGCTGATCCGCGAAATGGCCGCCGCCGGGCAGGCGGGATCGGTCGTAACCCTGTTATGCGACGGCGGTGAACGCTATGGCTGCACCTATTTCGACGATGACTGGCTCAGCGCCCGGCAAATCGACTGGAAGCCCGCTGCAGATCGGATCGCGGCGTTGTTCGCGGAATAGGCAAAGGGTTAGACGGGGGGCCGATTGATGGTCGCTTAAGTACACAGCAGCCGTCATTTGCCTGTCGTACAAGCGAGTACGATCGATAACGCGCGCGATGCCATGGCCGACCGCGCCCCGTCACCGATCCGATATCGATGGCGCGCAACGGTTGGAAACATGCGGATACAACGGCTTTAGGACCGATGAGGAACTATCCGATATCCGCCGAATGAGGCATGCGATTTATTCGCGCACGCAACCGATGCTCAGGCTTGCCGACGATCGCAATCCAAGCTCGCAACAGTCCGAGAGAAAAAATGGTGGACGCACTTGGGCTCGAACCTAGGACCCGCTGATTAAGAGTCCACAGAAAATATTATAAATCAATCGCTTGACTGCATTCGTTCGCATAAGGTCTTAATAAAAATTCCCAACGAATTCTATGTTTGCACAATGAGGCACAATACCAAAGCGGTCACATGTTTATCCGTATTTGCGTGAGCATTGGCCTTGTTAAAAGATGATCTCGAACCCTGGCGTGCTGAGGGCAGTGAATATCATCTCGGCAACCGCGTCGGTGCCTCCGGTCATCGCGTCAGAAAATCGGCGAAGGTGAACAGAAAGAGGAAACTTGCCCATATCAGTCCGGCAAGTGCGGCCAGGCGGACCAGCATCCGGGACGTGCGAAGCTGCATGAGAAACGTCGCCACCAGCGCGATCTGGCCCATAGCGAGCACAACGTTCACGACGAGCTTCGCCGGAAGATAAGGAGTCTGAGCGTAGATCGCCGTTACGACCAGCAGCAACAGCATCGCAGCCCAGCTTTTTAGCGGCGCGAGGACGATGTGGCTGAACCTGTCCTCCTTCATTGCCGCCCCGCGAGATAGAGAAGCGGGTAGAGGGCGATCCACACAATATCGACAAAATGGAGATATAGCGCGCTCGCCATCACGGTGCTGTGATGGCGGTGCAGACTGACGTGCCGGTCCATCCATAGCAGCCGTGCAGTTGCGGCAAGGCCGATGGTCAGATGGACCGCATGTACGGCGGTGACTGCCCAGTAAAAGGCCCAGAATTGTTCTGCCGGGCCGGAATCGAGTTTGAAGTCGGGGCCGGGGAACAGATGTTCGTGCAGGTCCTTGCGATATTCCACGCCCTTTACCGCGAGGAACAGCAGGCCCAGCGCAAGCATCGCCCACAGCATCCATCGTGTGAGGCGCACAATGTCTGCCTTTGCCGCGCGCTCCGCAATTGCCATAGCCATGCTTCCGGTCATCAGGATTGCGGTGTTCGCGGTTCCGAACCAGAACGCGCTTTCGCCCGCACCGTTCAGAAACGCCTCGCCGCCATGCCAGCGGGCATTGGCGTAGAACAGGAAAATCCCGGCGAAGAACAGGCATTCGGTGGCGAGGAACGACCACATGCCGAACGAGACGGCCACTTGCTGCCGCGCGGGTTCCTCGAAGGGGTCGTGCAGGGCGATATCGCTGCTCATGGCAATTGCGGCCGGTGCGATTGTTCGACTTCGTCGGGCGTGCTGTGCCAAGGATGATATTTATACGGCCCGGCATCGACCACGGGCAGCCGGTCGAAATTTTCCCTGGGCGGCGGCGAGGTGGTCTGCCATTCTAGGCTGGTCGACCCGTGCGGATTGTCGGGCGCTTTCTCCCCCTTCACCAGCGACCAGCCAAGATAGAATATCGGCCAGAGATAGGCGAAGCCGAGCACCACCGCGCCGACCGAACTCATGACGTGCCATGGCTGAAATTCCGGCGGATAGACATGGTAGCGCCGCGGCATTCCCATATAGCCCATCACGAATTGCGGGAAAAAGGTGAAGTTGAAGCCGAAGAACATCGACACGGCGGCGAATTGCGCGAGGCGTTCGGAATACATCCGCCCCGTAATCTTGGGCCACCAGAAGTGCAGCCCGCCGAAAAAGGCCGAAACCGACCCGCCGACCATGATGTAATGGAAATGCGCGACGACGAAATAGGTATCGGTCAGATGCACGTCGAGCGGCACCGATGCGAGGAACAGGCCGGTCAGCCCGCCCAGCGTGAACAGCCCGACAAAGCCCAGCGCATAGAGCATCGATGCGGAGAAGCGGACCTGCCCGCGATACAGCGTCCCGGTCCAGTTGAAGACCTTGATCGCGCTGGGCACCGCGATCACGAAGGAAAGGAAGCTGAACACCATGCTCGCAAAGGCCGACTGGCCCGAAACGAACATGTGATGGCCCCATACCATGAAGCCGATTACGGCGATCACGACCATGGCATAGACCATGAACTGATAGCCGAAGATGCGCCGCCGCGCTTCGCAGGTGATGATTTCGGACACCACCCCGAATGCGGGAAGCACCATGATGTACACGGCGGGGTGGCTGTAGAACCAGAACAGATGCTGAAAGAGCAAGGGATCGCCGCCCGAGCGCGGATCGAAGATCGGCAGGCCGAAGGCGCGCTCCGCGACCACCAGCAGCAGTGACATCGAAAGCACCGGGGTCGCCAGCACCATGACGAGGCTGGTGGTGTACATCGCCCATACGAACAGCGGCAGCCGCATCCAGGTGAGCCCCTTTGCCCGCAGCAAATGAGTGGAGGCGATGAAATTCACCCCTGTCGCAATCGAGGAAAATCCCACGACGAACACGCCCAGCGCGGCAAGCAGCACATGGCTGTTCGAATATAGCGTCGAAAAGGGGGTGTAGAAGGTCCAGCCGGTATCGACTCCGCCCGCGAGCAGCGCGAACAGCGTCAGCAGCCCGCCGCCGATGAACAGATACCAGCTCAGCAGATTGAGCCGGGGAAAAGCGAGGTCCTTCGTTCCCAGCATCATCGGCAGCAGGAAATTGCCGAGCGTGGTCGGGATCGAGGGTACCAGAAAGAACCACACCATGATGATGCCGTGCAGCGTGAAGGCGCGATTATACTGATCGTTGGTGATCAGGTCCGCCGACGGCGTTACCAGATCGGCACGGACCAGCGCCATCGCCGCCGCGCCCAGGAAGAAGAAAAAGGTGATGGCGACTGCATAGAGAATGCCGATCCGTTTATGATCGGTGGTGGTCAGCCAGGACCGGACGGTGGTGCCATATTGCAGATAGTCGGGGCGCGTCAGGTCGCGCGCGGCGATGCCCTCGCTCATTGCACATCCCCTCCGTCGGGCGATTTGAGATAGGCGATCAGCAGGATGATATCGCCTTCGCTGGCGATCCCCTGATAGCTGGGCATCACCGGCTGATAGCCCGCGACCACATCCTTTTGCGGGCGGACGATCGAATCGTGGAGATATTGTTCGTCAGCGCGCCGAAAGCCGCCATCGTTCATCGGCTGCATCCGGCCATAGACTCCGTTGAGCGACGGCGCGCGCACCCGCGCCGAATTGCCGTGGCATCCGGTACAACCCAGCCGCTGGAAGAGGCGTGCCCCCTGTTGTGCCAGCGTGCCGGTATCGTCCGTACCCTCGCTCCACCGGGCATAGTCGGCGCGCGGCATCACCACGATGCCGCCGGTCATCTGCGAATGATCGGTGCCGCAATATTCGGCGCACAGCAGATGATAGGTGCCCGGCCTCGTCGCCTGAAACCAGGTTTCGGTATAGCGGCCGGGCAGCACATCCTGTTTGATGCGAAAGGCAGGCACGAAAAAGCTGTGAATCACATCCTGCGACGTCATCACCAGCCGGACGGGCACGCCGACGGGAATGTGCAGCGCGTTGATCTCTCGCCGGCCATTGGGATGTTCGAGTTTCCACATCCATTGTTTGGCGACGACATGGACCTCCATGGCATCTTTGGGCACTTCATATTGCGAGGTTTCGGTCGTCGCGGCGAACCAGAACAGGAAGATCGCGACGAAGAAGATGGCGGCGGTCCAGCCGATTTCGACATCGCGGGCGAGCCATCCGGGCAATTGCCCTCGCTTCGCCGTCGATCCGCGCCGATATTTGATCGAAAAGCCGATGATGAGCGCGACGACCAGCAGCACGATCGCACCCGAAAGCCCGATCAGCAGCCAGAGCAGATGATCGATGCGCGGGGCGAGGGTGGAGGCATCAGGCAGCATCGCGGTGCCTCCTCGCCATGCGCAGGAAGAAGAAGCCGAAGCCGAGGATCATCAGCATGCCGCCGATCTGCAACGCGGTGACGATGCTTCGCCCATATATACCGTGCGCCGCCGCAAAGCCGTAACAGACGGTGGCGATATGCGCGATGATCCCCTGTTGCTGTTTCGCTTTCACGTCGCCGGCCGATTCCAGCGCTTTGTGGAGCACCGGCGCGACCAGCGCGGTTTCGGGAAGCAGCGCGGTCAGCTCGCCTTTCACGTTGAAGATATAGGCAGAGGCATCGTGCGCGAACTGGTCGGTTGCCGGGTCATATACGGCAGTGAAGCCGAGCGCGCGTTCGGCACGCGCGACCGTTTCCCGGTCGCCGCTCAGCAGCTGCGCGGCGCGCGCGACCTGCGGCAGGCCCTTAAGCCGCGCGGCGGCCATGGCGCGCGCCTGCGTCGGACCGTCCTTCGGGTCGAGGCCGAGAATGACGAAAGCGACATCGCGCCCCGGCATGAGCGTTCCATCGGCAAGCGCACCGCCGGTCAGCGTCATGCCGGGACCGCAGACATGGCCGCAGGTATAATCGGCGAAGAGCAGCACGACTGGCTTTCCACCGATCACATCGCCCAGCCGGACGCTCTGCCCATGCTGATCGGTCCAGCGCGTGTCGCGCGGAATGCGGGCATCGGCGGGCGGATCGATCCCGGCCGCGGCGATGTCTGCGTGGCTCAGCCGGGCGGACGCCGGTTGAACGGGGAGGATCAGCAGCAGCGACAGAGCGGCGAGCCATTTCATTGCGGTGCATCCTCCCAATGCTCGATGCCGCTCGCGAGCAGTCGGTTCTTCGCAAGCTCCACCTCCGGGTCGCGTACGGATCCGGCAGGGCGGGGCGGGACGCCGTCCCCGGTCGGGCGAGTGATTGTTTCCACGAGGCCGGGGGCGGGAAAGGTCTCGGGCGGGCGAAAGGTACGTTTGCCGATCGTCGTTTCGAACCAGCGCCCGGCACCGAGGAGGATCAGCAACAGCACCAGCGGGACTGCGATCGCCACCAGCGCCACCCGGCCGGGACGCTCGATCTGCCAGCTTTCGTGGCGGGATTGCGGTTCGTCAGCCATGCGCCTGCTCCCCGCTGCGCCGCGCGCCGAGCGCCTGTCCCCAGAATCCCACCCAGATCAGGCCGAAGAGCGCCGCCAGCGCAGCGATCCAGTCGGCGGCGACCCACCAGAGATTGATGAGCAGCAGGCCGAACAGCGCCGATCCTCCGGCGATTCGGCGGCCCTGCTCACCCCTCGCAAAAACCAGCGCGAGGATCGGGCCAAACAGACCGAAACACAGCCCGGCAGCGGCGAGCAGTGCCATCGCGTGATCGCGCTTCAGATACCAATCGACCTGGCTCGGCAGATCGGCATACCATTTGATAAGATAATCCATGAAAATCATGTAGCTAAGGCCAAGAGCGGCAGCGATCAGCAGATAGGACAGGTCGCGCCGCAGCTTTGTTTCGCCATGCCCCAGAATGAGCAGCGCGGCGCAGGCGCCACCGACCTGCTCGACAGTGAGCATCATGCCGACCGCCGTCGCCGGATGGCCCGGATCGCCGCCCAGCATCCAATCATAGGCGATATAGGTGATGAGCATCGTCCAGAGCGTCAGCGCGACCGCCGCGAAGCTGCGCGAGGCGCCGCCCCGCAACCGGGCGGCGGCGAACCATAGCGCTGCGATCGCGATCAGCGTACGCAGCGCGATTGCCCAGGGACTTGCCCAGAGCCGGAGATGGTCGGGCACCTCCGCCGCAAATTGCGCGGGCAGGATCAGCAGGCCGAAGAGCAGGATCATCGGCAGCGCGAGCGTGAGCGGGGCCAGCGGCGACCAGTCGGTCACCACCACCCGCGCGATCATCAGCATCAGCACCGCGCCGAATATGGGTGCGCTCGCTGTAAGGAAAGCCGCGCGCCATCCGGTCGCGACCGAATGCGGCGCGACGGGCAGCAGCAATGCCATCCCGATCGCGCCGATCGCGCCGATCATCCACGGCCGGATCATTTCCCCGGCTCCCGGCGCGGGCCGGCCGCCTGCAACGCCTTTACATATGCAGCGATTACCCAGCGGTCCTTCGGATCGATCCGGTCGGCATAGCTGTACATCGCGCCATAGCCATGGGTGATAACATCGACGATGTAACGCGGCGGCGCATCTTCGAGCCGCGCGCTGTGATAGGAAGGCGGGGGCGGAAAGCCGCGCTTCACCACCGGCCCGTCGCCTTCGCCGCGCGCTCCGTGACAGACCGAACAGTAAATCCTGTAGCGCTGTTCCCCCCGGTCGAGCAGCGCACGGGTGAGCGGCGGCGGGGTGGCGAGCGCCTGCGCGCGCGCCAGATCGCCCTGCGCGATCGTTCCTTCGGGCGGATGCTGCCGCACCGGGCCGTCCCGCCAAAGCTGCGGGCTTTCCATCCGGTCGTAGCGCGGCTGTTCCTTCATCGACAGGTCGCAGCCGCCGATCAGGAGCGCAGGCGCAAGGAGCAGAGCCGGACGCATCACGCCTCCACCAGCCGGGTGTGGAAAGCGCCGGTCTGGGCCAGCAGGTCGATCGCCAGATTGGCGCGGCTTCCGCTGTCGCAGCCAAGCACAAGCACGAAACTGTCGCGTGAGGCATGCGCGACTTCTTCCAGATCGAATGCCGGATGGTTGAGCCGGGTCAGGCCAGCCTTCAGGAACAGCGCGATCATCCCGCCGATCGCCCCGGCAAGCGCCAGAAATTCGGTGGCGGGGATCAGAAATACCTGCCAGCTGAACAAAGGCCGGTCGCCGCTGTTGAACGGATAGGCATAGGTGGTGAAGGTCGCGAGCGCGAACATCGCCACCGCGCCGATGATGCCGGTGATCGCGACCGTCCACACGATCGGCCGGGTATCGTCGGGATCGCTGAAGATATCCGACGCATATGGCCCCCATTCGCCGAGAATATCGAAGCCCTCGGCATGCGCGCGGGTGCGCGCGCGGATGAACGGGCTTTCATCGTCGAACCGGGCAAGCGCGATGGCAACATGGCTCATGATTGCGCGCTCCGCTCGCTGGCGAGCAATTTGCGCGTTTCGTAGAGCGAACAGACCGGGATGATCCGGGCGAAGACGAGGAAGAGCCAGACAAAGGCAGCGAGCGTTCCGGCAAGGATCGCGAAATCGACGAACGTCGCCGAATAGAGCCGGAAAAAGCTCGGCATATAGCCGGTCGACAGCGTCTCCATGATGATGAGGATGCGTTCGAGCCACATGCCGATCAACACCGCCAGGGACACGCCGATCAGCGTCGGCACATGCGTGCGCAGGCGGGGCACCCAGAAGAGCTGTGGGCTGAGCACATTACAGGCGAGCATCGCCAGATACAGCGGCCGGTAAGCACCGTTAAATTCGAAATCGACGATGCGCAGCTCGGCTGCTTCCCCGCTCCAGGCGGCAGTGAACCATTCGCTGCAATAGGACGCGCCCATCACCACCGAGGCGGCGAGGAGGATCTTCGCCATCGCGTCGAAATGCGCCGGCACGATGATTCCGTCGAGCTGCATTGCCCAGCGCAGCACGAGCGCGATCAGCACGACCACGGCAAAGCCCGAAAACAGTGCGCCGACGACGAAATAAGGCGGGAAGATGCTTTCGATCCAGCCGGGCGTCAGGCTCGCCGCGAAGTCCAGCCCGACGATCGAATGGACCGAGCAGACCAGTGGTACTGCAAGCACGGCAAGCGACCGATGCAGCCGTTCCTGAGCGCGCCATTGCTTCGCGCTGCCCTGCCAGCCCATGGCGAGAAAGCCGTAGAATTTGCGCCAGCCGGTCCGCCCCGGCCGGTCGCGCAGCGCGGCGAGATCGGGGATCAGCCCGACATAGAAGAACAGGATCGAAAACAGCAAATAGCAAAGGATCGCCCAGAAATCCCAGACGAGCGCGCTGCGCCATTGCGGCCAGATCGTCATGGTGCTGGGATAGGGTGCCATCCAGTAGAAATAGGTCTGGCGCCCGAGATGCAGGATCGGGAAGATGCCTGCCATCGACACGGCGAACAGCGTCATCGCTTCGGCAAAGCGGTTGATCGACGCGCGCCAATGCTGGCGCGTGAGCAGCAGCAGCGAAGAGATCAGCGTGCCCGCATTGCCGATGCCGATCCACCAGACATAATTGGCGATCGGAAAGCCCCAGACGACCGATGTATTATTGCCCCATAAGCCCGGCCCGACTGTGATCGACCAGCCGATCGCGAAAAACCCTATCGCGGCAATCACGAAGCTGATCCCGAACGCGATCCAGTAATTGCGGCTCGCCCGGCGGTCCATCAGCGGAGTGAGCACGGTTTCGGTGACATGGTCGAAACCGGTGACCGAAGGCAGCGTCCATCGCCGGCCGGTGTCGCGGACATGCGCCTCCATCACGCTTTGTCCTCTTGATGGCGCTTCCCATCGTTCAGCGTGCGGGCAAGATAGGTTGTGCGCGGTTTCGTCCCCAGTTCCTCCAGCAGCGCATAATGGCGCGGATCTTCTTTTTGCCGCGAAACCTCGCTCGCCGGATCAGCGATGCTGCCGAAGCTGATGGCATGGGTCGGGCAGGCCGCCTGACACGCGGTCACGACCTTTCCGACCGGGTGATGGTTCGCGTCCGCATCATGTTCGGCGGCGGAGATGCGCTGGATGCAATATGTGCATTTTTCCATGACACCGCGTCCGCGCACGGTGACATTGGGGTTGCGCTGGGCGGTAACCGATGCCGGATCCTCATCGCCCCAGACCGAGCGTTCGGCATAGTCGAAAAAGTTGAACCGCCGCACCCGATAGGGGCAATTGGCTTCGCAGGTGCGCGTACCGATGCAGCGATTATAAACCTGAAGGTTCAGCCCTTCGCTGTCATGCACGGACGCCTCGACCGGGCAGACGGGCTCGCACGGCGCCTTTTCGCAATGCATGCAAGGAACCGGCTGAAAACCGGTCGCGCCTTCCGCGCTTACTTCATAGCGGTCGACGCGCAGCCAGTGCATGTCTCGCCCCGCCGCCATTTCCTCCGGACCGATCACGGGAACGTTGTTTTCGGCCTGACAGGCGACGACACAGGCATTGCAGCCGATACAGACATCATTGTCGATGACCATCGCCCATTGTTGGGCAGGGGCGTCGGTGGCGGCGTGGTTGGGGAGCAGCGTCGCCTGCGCCTCTTTTCCGGGCATCGCTTCGCCCGGCGCGACGATGGGGAAGATGCTGGCGAGCGCGCCCTCGATCGCGAACACGGCCTGCGTGCTGACCACGGTTTCGCTGCTGTCGGCGGGCGATAATGTCAGGCGATCGGCATCGACCATGCGCCATGCATTGGCGCCGATTCCGTTGGCGACCGGGCCGCTGTCGCTTCGCCCATAGCCGGTGAGGATCGTCACGACGCCGCGCCGCTGCCCCGACGCGGCGCGGGCGGCCAGCGTTACGGCACGATCGCCGCTTTCGATGCGGAGCGTTTCGCCGTCCGCAACGTCCCATTCGGCCATATCGGCCGGATGACAGCGAACACTCGCCCCCCAGACTTCCTTGGTGATGCTGTCCGGGCATTCCTGTACCCAGGCATTATGCGCATGGCTGCCGTCCCAGAGGGTGGGCGAGGGGCGGATTTGCAGTTCGGGGCCGATCGGTTGCGGAATATCGGGCAGAATGCGCGTCGCACCGGTGTGCGGCAAAGTCGGAGCGGCGCTGTTCGGGACCACGCCGCGCGCCACCGCGGCAATCCATGCCTGGTCGGTCAGATCGGCCCAGCTTGCGCGCACCCGGCCATGGCTGTCGGCGTCGGCCGCGGGATCGCGGATCAGCGCCACAATATCGGCGGCGCTGCGACTGTCATAGAAACGGCGTACGAGCGGCTGGGCGATAGAGGCAGTGCCATCCGGCCCGCGCCAGTCATTCCATTCCTCCAGCGGATGGCTGAGCGGCAGCCGCCAGGTCGAACGCGCAGCGGTCTCGTTCGGAAACGCGGTGGCAGTGATCGTGCAGGCGACCTTTTCCATACCCCCTGCAAAGTCGATTGCGGGCGGCGCGGAATAGACCGGGTTGGAATCGAGCACGATCAGCGTGTCGATCGCGCCGCCATGCATCGCGCCGCTGAGCGCCTCGAGCGATCGGCGGTGCGGCGCGGGCGAGGCGATCGGCGCGATGTAATCGACGGGCGCTTGGAGCAGATCGTTCGCCCATGCGGCGAAAGCGTGCATATCGGCGGGCTGATCGTGTCCGGCCAGCAGCAGCGCCCGGCCCTTTGCCGTAGCGAGATCTCGCGCGGCGGCGCGCGCGAAATCGCTTGCCGCGCTGCTCAGTTCGGGGCGCGCCCCGCTGCCGCTCAGTTCGGCGGCGAGGTGATGCGCGATTGCGGCAAGTTCGGCGCGCGACGCGCTCAGCCGGCGGTCGGCCATTGCCCCCGTGGCGGTCAGCGACGGCTCCGCCGCATAGAGACGCGGCGCCGGTCGCCGCCGCCGCCGTTCGCTCCAGTGGCGGGCGAGCGCGATCTGCTCCGGCCCCGGACCCAGCGGATCGGCGCCCAGCGACACGATGACGTCCGCCTCCGCCAGATGTTGACGGGGAAGCGCGCTGCGCCCGGTCGCCTGTCCGATCCCGGCGAGCAGCGCATCGTCGTGGATCGGCTCCCATTCGACATGGCGAAGCGCGGGAAAGCGGGTGCGCAGCGCCTTCAGTTCGCGCAATATCGTCGGCGAGGTGATGCGCCCGGTCAGCAGCGCGAGCCGCGACCCGTCGCTGCCGTGCAGCCGTTCATAGAGGGTGCGCGCCACCGCACCCCAGCTTGTGGGGCCGGGCGGCCCGCCGGGCGCGGTCACGCGCTGCGGATCGAACAGGTCGAGCAGCGCGGTTTCGCTGAACAGGTCGGTCGCGCCCAGGCTGGCCGGGTGCGCCGCCAGTCCTTCCAGCTTGATCGGCCGCCCGTCGGTCACCAGCCCCATGACGCCGCGGCCATAGCCGGCAAAGGGAAGCGCGGTCGCATAGCGCCGGATGCTGCCGGGCAGCGTGCCCTCGGGCTGATTCACATAAGGGTAGATTTTCTCGTTCGGCGCTGAGCAGCCGGCGACGCTCGCCGCTGCCCCGGCAGCGATCATCTGCAACAAGGTGCGCCGGTCGAGATCGCCGCTCAGCGATGGCATACCGAACAATCCCTCAGATTTCTGCCGCTATGGGCGATTCGCGCCATGGTCAGCTTTGCAAAGGCGCGATCTTTGGCCGTTCTGTTCCGATAGGGCGATCCTTCGAATTCGCGCTCCGGGGCGACGATCCGGTCCTGCGGCGATTTGTGGCAATCGACGCACCAGCCCATGGTGAGCGGCGCGGTCTGGCGGGTCAGCGGCATCGTGCGGACGTCGCCATGGCACGCTGCGCAGGGCACGCCGTTCTTCACATGCACATGATGGTCGAAATAGACATAATCGGGCAGGCGATTGACCCGCTTCCATTCGAGCGGTCTGCCCTCCGCAAGGCTTTGGCGGACCGGCGCGAGCATGTCGGAATCGGTGAAAAGCTGTGAATGGCAGGTCATGCAGGTATGGGTCGGCGGGACGACGGCGTCCGCCTGTTCCTCCACCCCGGTATGGCAATAGCGGCAATCGATGCCGAGTTCGCCGGCATGATGTTTATGGCTGAACGGGACTGCCTGATCGACGAACCGGCCCTCGCCGGTCGCATAGCCGCTGCGCGCCACCGCACCGCCGATAATCGCAAGCCCCAGCGGCGCAAGGATGATCGCGGCGAGCACGATGCGCGCCCAGGTGTTGGAGGCAGGTCTGAACAGCTGACCCAATGGTTCCCCTTCGATGCAATCGGAACCTTAGTCCCGGCAATTCCCATGGGGCGCGTCGTCTTTTGCGAACATCCCCGGTTGCAAAAGCGTAGTCTTTCCGGAGCTGTTCCGGGGTTTAACAAATGTCGCAAATACGGAAGGATCCTTTGGCAAAATGTATACTTCCGAAGCGTTCGCTAAACTGTGTTAAGGCAGGGGCCCTTTTTCTGCCGCTAGCTATCGCCTTTTCGAATCGCACCGTTTAGCGTTTATGGATGATGACCGAACAATCACGGTTTGATGCACATCTCGCCGAGCGGCGATTTCAGACGCTGATCAATTCGGTCACCGAATATGCGATCTATATGCTCGATACCGGGGGCTATGTTCGCAACTGGAATGCCGGGGCGGAAGCGATCAAGGGCTATTCCGAACAGGAAATCGTCGGGCAGCATTTCTCGCGCTTTTACACGCCGGAGGATCGCGACCGCGGCGTGCCCGCCATCGCACTGGCGACCGCGCTTTCCGAAGGCAAATATGAAAGCGAGGCTTGGCGGCTTCGCAAGGACGGAACGCGCTTCTGGGCGCATGTGGTCCTCGATCCTATTTTCGACGAGCAGGGCAACCATGTCGGCTTTGCCAAGATTACGCGCGACATCACCGAAAAGCGGCTGGCGCAGGAACAGCTCGACCAGACTCGCGAGGCGCTGTTTCAGGCGCAGAAACTGCAGGCGCTTGGCGAGCTCACCGGCGGGATCGCGCATGATTTCAACAATCTGATCACCGTCATTCGGGGATCGGCGGAACTGCTGCAAAATCCCCGGCTCGATCCGGCAAAGGCGAAGCGCTATGTCGACAGTATCGTTGCCGCGTCCGATCGCGCCGCCGAACTGACCAGCCATTTGCTTGCCTTTGGCCGTCGCCAGTCGCTGTCGCCCGAAACGGTCGACCTCAACATCCGGCTGGATGCCTTTGTCGAAATGCTTTCCCGCACGCTCGGCGATACGATCGAAGTGCGGTTGCGAAGCGAGGGCGGGCTGTGGACGGTACGCGTCGACGATACCCAGCTTGAGACCGCATTGCTGAACGCCGCGATCAATGCGCGCGACGCCATGCCCGACGGCGGCACGATCACGATCGAATCGACCAATATTCCTGCGAGCGACGGCGAACCCGATCTGGTGTGCATCGCGCTTTCGGACACCGGACCGGGCATCCCCGATGATGTGCTGAAGCGCGTGTTCGAACCGTTTTTCACGACCAAACCGGTGGGCAAGGGCACCGGGCTCGGCCTGTCGCAGATCCACGGTTTCGCAGCACAATCGGGCGGGCGCGCCGAAATCGAATCGAAGCAGGGGGAAGGGACGACCGTGCGCCTGTTGCTGCCGCGCGCCACGGGCGAGGCGCGGCATGTCGAGCGCCCGGTATCCAGCGTTCCGCACGGCCGGAATCTGACGGTGCTGGTCGTAGACGATAATGAGGCGGTGCTGCAATTCGCCGTCGATCTGCTGGAATCGCTCGGCTATATGGCGCGCACGGCGGAATCGGGCGACGATGCGCTCGATATTCTCCGCTCTGCGCACGTCGATATCGTCTTTTCCGACGTGCTGATGCCTGGCATTACCGGGATCGAGCTTGCCCGACGGGTCGAACAGGACTGGCCGGGCCTGCCGTTGGTGCTGACCAGCGGTTATAGCGAGGAACTGGTCCGCGATCTCGATTTGCGATGGGAGCTGGTTCCCAAGCCTTATACCGCGGAAAGCCTCAGCGGTGCGTTTGAACGCGCGCTCTCCGACACATCGTCTGAAGTGTTGAGAACTGATCCCGGTTAAGGATCGGGGCGGCTTGCCTGTGTCATGCTTGCGGAACGGTAACGGCGATGCACGGTGCCTCGGCCGCCGGGCGTCCGATCGGCAAGGAGATTCATGCGAGACAGTTTTTATTTCGGCATTCCTTTGATTTCGGCGGCGGCTGCGAATGACTGGCAGCGGGTGAATCAGCTGCTGCGCGATACGCTGCACTCGGTGCAGGCGCAGGAGGACGGCAATTTTCGGGTGATCATCGTCGGCGACGATGCGCCGATCGGCTGGCGCGAAGGTTTCGGGCAGGACGAGCGCTTCGTCTTCGTCGCGGCGAATGCGGCACGATCCGCTCCGACCGGGGCCAATGACGATGCCGGCGTGAAACGCTGGATGATCCGCAAATGGGTGAAGGATGCAGGAGGCGGGCTGCTGATGCTGCTCGATGCCGATGATCTGGTGGACCGCGCCACGGTCCGGATGGCGCGCGAACGCATGCGCGGCGATGTGCGCGCCGCAGTCATCGGAAAGGGCGTCGCGATCGACTGGGTCAGCGGCTATGCGCTCGAACTGCCGCATGCGGAGGTGTACGAAGGCGCGTTCCACACCTTGTGCGGGTCGAGCACGATCGCGCGCATCGCCCCGAACGATGATCCCTTCGACGCGCTGGGGTCGCATCATCGCTGGCCGGAAAATGCCGCTGAGCAGGAGATCGATCTGATCCGATTGGCGTTATGGGGCGGCTACAGGGTCAATAGCGACCAGAATCATTCTGAAACGCACGGTCCCTATGCCGCCTGGCGCCAATGGTTCAATCGTGCGGTTGTCGAACATGGCGCGCCGCTATCGCCTGCGTTGCAGCACCGTCTGGCCTTCACGGCATAAACAAAAACCGGCCGGCGGAGGGAAAACCGCCGACCGGCACGGGTACGGACAGCCGGGAAAAGCCGCCCGATCTCTCAAAGATTGGCGCGCAGCGTCTTCATGCGTTCCAGATGCCGGGCAACCACCGGCCCGGTTCCTTCGGCAAAGGAGCGCAGCTGCGGATTATCGCCGCCATGCGCATAGCTTTTCATCAGCGACGATGCTTCTTCATGCGCCAGCACCTGCTGATCGAGATAGGTGCTGTCGAAGGAATCGTCCGGCGCTTCCTCAAGATGCTGGATCATCGTCTCGCGCCGCTTGTCGAGCGCCTCTTTTGGATGCTCGACATCTCTGGTCTCGCGCATCGACAGCGCCGATTTCAGCTGATGCGTGCTGGTATTGTGATCGACGATCATCTTTTGCGCGGCAGCACGTATATCGTCGTTGCGCGAGCGTCGAAGCGCGATTTCGGCTGATGTGCGTTCGTACAGATCGCTGGTCGCGGCTGCCTGCACAAATTCGTTCGCGGTCCTGGTCATCGCCGCGCTCATATGGCCGGCAGCGCCGCCCATCGCGTCGGTCATCTTGTCGACGGTGTTTTTGAATTCGCCTGCCATGTTCAGGCTCCCTGTTTTTCGAGGATATCGGCTTCGGCCCGGGCATAGGAAAAGCTGTCGCCATTCCCGCCCTGGCGAAGCGCCGGATCGGGATGCTCGCCCTCGGTCGCAATGCGATAGTCGCTACCCTGTTCGGCGCGGCGCCGTTCGATCACCTGTTCGGTCGGCACGCCGCCCGCATTCACTGCCTTTTGATAATCGTAGAAACGATGATCGCGCGGCAGATCGCCGATCGGCACAAATTCGGAATCCCATGCGGTCCAGTCCACCGTGCGGCGGAGCACATCGCGGACATATTCCTTGTTCGGTTCGAAACGCAGCGGCTCGGTCATGCCGTCAGCCGGGAGGAAGCTTTCGGGATCGATCCCGTCGATTTCCTTGAGCATCTCGCACGCGATGCGCAGATGCTCGATCTCCATATTGAGGTGCAGTTCCCACAATGCCTTGATCCGGGAATTATTCTCGGTCTGCATGCACGACCAATAGAGCCAGCATTCATTATATTCGTGCAGCACCAGATTGGTGAGCCAGCCGAGCGTTGGGTCGAGGATCGATTCATAATGGCTGACATGCTCTTCCTCGATTTCGGCGATTTCGAGATAGAGCGCGCGCGCCAGCGGATTTTCGGGAATATTCCCGCGATCCATATAGAAATTCATCGTCTGCTGTTCGGCAGCGACGATGGTGAGCGCGTTCATCACCGACTGGGTATCGGCGGCCTTCAGCGTCATCGGACGGCGCAGTTCGTCATGCGGATCGCGATGTTGGAAGATCGTGGGCCGGCCGGGAAGAATCTCGGTCAGATCGCCGACAATGTCCTGGGCGGTTCGCGTCTCGCCCATCAAGTCCATCAGATTGGCATAGCGATAGAGATGGTCGAAATCTTCGAGCAGTGCGAATTCATAGACTTTTTTCAGATAGGGATCGGGCTCCTGCCGGGCGAGCCAGCCGGTCAGATCGACGGCGACCTGCTCATAGCCGATCGTGGTTTCCAGCGTGGTTTCGCTGCCCGGGATCAGCCAGTTGACCGCCTTTTGCTGCTGCTGCTCGATGCGCCGGACCATCGCGAGCCTTTGCTTGATGCCGGTGTCGGCGGTGTGGCGCGCGAACTGATGCGAGTTCATGATCGCTTCGACTTCGATGCCGTTCATGAATATCACGCGGCAGCGGGTATACGGATGAACGTCGCGGCTGTCATACGGGGTGACGTTCAGTTCGGACCAGTTCCGGAGCTGCCGGTCCATCGGAATGCCGCGTTCCTTTAAGGGGTTGAAAGCCATGTTGTGTCTCCGTGCGGGGCGCGATCAGCGCCGGTTCAGCCGATCGAGATGGCGGATATGTTCTTCAATGACAGCAGCGGCCTTCTGCGCCGCTTCGCGCAGTGCAGGGGTATCGCCGTTGCGCGCATAATTGCGTTGCAGCTGCAGCGCCTGTTGATGCGCCTGCTTTTGCTGGGCGAGATAGGTTTTTGCGAAATCACTACCTTTAGCGCGCAATGCGGTCAGCATCTGCGTATGTTCGGGCAGGAGGCGCGGCGCGGGGGCCGATATCCCTGCCGATTGCGCAGCGTGTTTCAGCACCTGCGTGGTGCGCTGATGATCCTTGATCATTTCGCGGGCAAAATCGCTGATTGCCGGATCGCTATCGTTGCTGATCGCCAGTTGCGACGACTGGATTTCATATTGGTCGCTTGATGCGGCGGTTCGCAGATAGTCGAGGGTGTTGCCCGACTTCGCCGTTTTCTGAACGCTTACGGGGGCGGCGGTGGCCGGGGCCAGCGCCATTCCCGCGATCAGGCCCGCTGCTGCAGCAAAAGCTAGAAAATTCATCGCATTTCTCCATGCATGTTCGGGCCGGGAACCGCGAAAGCCGGGGGTTGGTTTCGACGACTCGGAGAAAATAATGGAAGTTAATCATGGAGTTATTCGGGCGGCTTTTGCGGGCGACTGCTCCTCCGCCTCACCGTGATCCGCGACGAACCGGTACCGATGTTGGATGGGTCGAGCGCAATTCCCATCCGTCCCCAACCAAGGTTACCATCGGCCCGCGAAGCGCCTGATACGCTTGACGCCATCAGCAACGGGAGAGACGCGATGGCGGACGAGAAGGATACGGCGCATTATGACGGGCCGTCCGGGGGCTGGGGTTCGGTGCGCGGCATGTCGCGCATCTTCGGCAAGGAACTCGACAATCCCGCCGTGCTGGAAACTTTGCGTCGTCAGAACAAGCCCGGCGGGTTCATGTGCGTTTCCTGCGCCTGGGCCAAACCCGCCAAGCCGCATGTCTTCGAATTTTGCGAAAATGGCGCGAAAGCAACCTTGTGGGAACAGACATCGCGCCGCGCTACGCCGGAATTCTTCGCCGAACATACGGTCAGCGAGCTCAAAACATGCCGAGACCATGATCTGGAGCAGGCAGGTCGGCTGACTCATCCCGTGCGCTATGATCATGCGACCGACAGATATGTCGAGGTGAGCTGGGAAGAGGCATTCGCGCATATCGGCAGCGAGCTGAAAGCGCTCGATCCGCGATCGACGGTATTTTATACCTCAGGCCGGGCGAGCCTTGAAACCGCTTATTGCTATGCGCTGTTTGCCCGCCTGTATGGCCATAACAATCTCCCTGATTGTTCGAACATGTGCCATGAAACCACGTCGGTCGGCCTGAAGAAATTCACCGGTTCGCCGGTCGGCACCTGCATCCTCAGCGATTTCGAGATTTGCGACGCGATCTTCTTTTTCGGCCAGAATACGGGGTCGAACAGCCCGCGGTTTCTCCATCCGCTGCAAAATGCCGTGGAGCGGGGATGCAGGATCGTCACCTTCAATCCGGTATATGAAAAAGGGCTGATGGAATTTGCGAATCCGCAAAGCCCGACCGAAATGCTCACCCCGAAATTGACGCAGATTTCCTGCCAATATCATCAGGTTCGCGCAGGCGGCGATATCGCGGCAATCATGGGCATGTGCAATATATCCTCGAATGGGAGGATGAACTATCGGCGCGCGAAGAGCGCCACCTGCTCGATGTGGATTTCATCGAACAACATACCACCGGGTTCGAGGCGTTTCGCGATCAGGCGCGGGGCACGTCCTGGGAAGCGATCGAGGCGGAATCGGGGCTCACCCGCGAGGCGCTGAAGGATGCCGCGCGGGTTTATGCCGAGGCGCGTGCGACGATCGGCATTTACGGCATGGGGGTAACGCAGCATGTCCATGGTTCGCAAACCATCGGGATGCTGGTCAATCTGATGCTGCTGCGCGGGAATATCGGCAAGGACGGGGCAGGGATCTCGCCCGTGCGCGGGCATTCCAATGTACAGGGGCAGCGCACCGTCGGCATTTCCGAAAAGCCTAAGCTCGTGCCTTATGATTATCTGAAGCGGCTTTATGATTTCGATCCGCCGCCCGATCAGGGGATGAACACGGTGGAGGCGTGCGAAAATATCATCGATCGCAAGGTGAAGGGCTTTATCAGCCTAGGCGGCAACTTCCTTCGGGCGGTGCCGGAGCGCGAGCAGATGGAGGCGGCATGGCCCGATATGCAGCTGACGGTGCAGATCGCGACCAAGCTCAACCGCAGCCACCTTATCAATGGAAAGGTCGCCTATCTGCTGCCCTGTCTCGGCCGTAGCGAGGAGGATGTGCAGGAAAGCGGGCCGCAATCGGTCAGCATGGAGGACAGCCTTTCGCACATTTACGGCTCGGTCGGAAAACGCACACCGGCAAGCGAGCATCTGCGTTCAGAGCTGGCAATCGTCGCAGGGATTGCAAAGGAGACATTGCCGCCCAATCCGAACGTGCCCTGGGACCGGTGGGTGGGCGATTATTCGGTGGTGCGCGACCAGATCGAAAAAACCTACCCCGGCAAATTCGATCAGTTCAATGAACGGATGTTTCAGCCTGGAGGTTTCTACCGCGGCAATCCGGCGCGCGATCGTATCTGGCATACCGAAAGCGGCAAGGCGGAATTCAGCTGCCCGGATCAGCTCACGGCGTTCGGCGTCGAGGAGAAGCCGGGCCGATATCGCCTGATCACGATGCGATCGAACGACCAGTTCAATACGACCATTTACGGCTATTCTGACCGGATGCGCGGGATTGAGGGGACGCGCGATGTCCTGCTGATCAGCCCGGAGGAAATGGATGCGGCGGGGTTGAAAGAAGGGCAGGTGGTGTCGCTGGTGAGCGATGCCGATGATGGCGTTCACCGGCAACTAGACGGTCTGACTGTCACGCCCTTCGATCTGCCGCGCGGGTGTATCGGCGCTTATTATCCCGAAGCCAATCCGCTGATGCCGTTATGGTATCATGACCAGCTGTCGCGCACCCCGGCGGCAAAGGCAGTGCCGGTGCGAATCCTTGCCTAAGGCTTGCTTCGTCGCGGTTAAAGAGGCGTTCGCCGTGCCGGACTGATCCAGGCTAATGCGCAATGAAATCTGCTGTATTAACAAAGCTATGGATTGATTGCCTTCGCGATCGGAATAGCGGGGCGAACGCGCGCCCGAGGTGCTCATCGTAACGCCCCGATCGGCAGCAACCATGCCGACCCCCGGTGGCGCCGTCAGGGTGCTGCCCGAAACGGACTGCCTGATTGCAGTGAACCGCCACCGCGCCGGAATCGAAACGGCTGCCATGGCATTCGGGAGAAGCTGACATGCAAAATACCGCCCCACTCCATTATGCGACGCCGACTCCTGACATACGAGCGCCCGCGAAGGGGCCGGCCGATCCGGTCATCCTCCGCCTGCGCACGCTGGTGGAACTGGATGCCCGGGATATCGCTGCGCTCAGCGATCATGCCGTCCGGACGCGGCGCAGCGTGCCCCCGCGCCGTGAACTGGTGGGCGAGGGCGAAGCGGTGAAGCGCCCGATCATGGTTCTTTCGGGATGGGGCGCGCGGGTGCGCCTGTTGTCGGACGGAAGGCGTCAGCTTTTGTCGCTGCTGCTTCCCGGCGAGTTTGTTTGTGGGCGAACGCCCGAAAGCCCCTGTTCCAGCGCGGTTGTCGCACTTACCGAAATGACGATATGCGACGCGCCGGATCCGCAGGACCTGCCGCATGAGTCTGCGCTGCACTCGGCCTATATCGTGGCGGCGGAGGTGGATGAATATCATCTTCTGGCGCAGATTACACGGCTGGGGCGCATGACCGCTTATGAACGCTGTGCCGATTTTCTGCTGGAAGTGGGCGAGCGGCTCAGCCTTGCGGGGCTGACCGATCATAACAGCTATTCGCTGCCGCTGACTCAGGATTGTCTGGCCGATGTGCTGGGCCTCACCAACGTGCATGTGAACCGGACGCTGCAGGCGCTTCGCCGTGACAAGATCATCCGGACGATGCGCGGCAGCGTGACTCTGCTCAACCCCAACGCGCTCGCCAGGCAGGTGGACCGCCGCCCCGCACCCTGTTTCCGGCGCGGAGCGGCATAGTCCGGATCATCGCTCGTCGCGAGCGATGAATTTGTTGAAACGGCTGTCGCCTTCGTCCTGATAGAGAAAGGCGAGGGTATTCTCGTCGAAAATGCGGAAGAATTTCTCCCATTCGACCGGTTCGAGCGATTCTTCCCGCTCGCCAAAATCGACCCGGAGAATGGCGCCGGGGCGATCGTCGTCCGCGGTGGCGCTCACCACGCTGGGCGTGCCGCCGCGTTGCTCCACCCATTTGCGGATGGTGTCATGATCGGTGGTGCGTACCGCCTCGCTCATTGTGTCTGCTCCGGTTCGGCCATGTTGCGATGCTGTTTCGCGAGCATGCGGTCGGGAACGATATGCGCCATCGCCGCCTGCACTTTGTTCCACATGCCCGATACGACATGGGCGGAGCCGTCCATCATCGCGTCCCAGCCGTCGCGTGCGACCTTGGCCGGATCGGCCTTGTCATCATCCTCGCCGACGGGGGTGTCCATCATGCCTGCACGGTGAAAGAATTCGGTATCGGTCGGGCCGGGCATCAGCACGGTAATCCCCACTCCGGTATCGGCGAGTTCATCACGCAGGGCATAAGCGAAGCTGTCGAGATAGGCCTTGGTCGCGTTATACACTGCCTGATAGCTGCCGGGGATAAGCCCCGCGATCGATCCGGTGATGAGAATACGCCCTTCGCCCCGCGCCTTCATCTGCTGAGTCATTTTCTGGAGCAGATAGGTCGTGCCGGTGACATTGGTGTCGATCACCTTGCGCCATTGCTCGGGCTGCTGATCGACAAAGGCATGGCCGAGCCCGCGCCCCGCATTGGCGATCAGGATATCGACCGGGCGCCCCGCACAGGCGGCGAGCAATTTGTCATTGCCGTCAAAGGTCGAAAGATCTGCAGTCACCGGGGTGACCGCAACCGACCCGTTGCCCAGCTGAGCGGCGATATGGGCGATGTCGGGTTCGTCGGAGGTAACGATCAGGTCATATCCCTGATCCGCCGCGATCTTCGCGAGTTCGAGGCCGATGCCGCTGGAGGCACCGGTGATGATCGCCAGTTTATCGGCCATGGATGATCTCCTGATTTGCCGGAATTACGCTGCCGGAATCTGGCCCGGCTTCAGCACCACCTTGGTGCATTCATTCTGGTCGTTCTTGAATTTGACATAGCCTTCCGGACCGTCCTCCAGCGCCATTCGGTGCGAGATGAGGAAGGTCGTGTCGAGCTCGCCTTCGCCGATCATGCGCAGCAGATCGTCCTGATAATGCTGGACATGGGTCTGGCCGCTTTTGACCTGAAGCCCCTTTTCCATCAGCGCGCCGATCGGGAATTTGTCCAGAAAGCCGCCATAGACGCCGGGAAGTGATACTTTTCCGCCCTTGCGGCAGGCAGTGATCAGCTGACGCAGCGCATGGCCGCGATCGGTGCCGAGAAAGGTCGACGCCTTGATCTGGTCCATCGCATTGTCGAGGAACATGCCGTGACTTTCGAGGCCGACCGCATCGATACAGGCGTCAGGACCCATGCCGCCGGTCATTTCCATCAGCGCTTCATAAGTGTTGCTTTCCTCGAAATTCAGCGTCTCGGCACCGAAACGGGCGGCAAGTTCCAGCCGGTTCGGGAAATGGTCGATGGCGATGACCTTGTGTGCGCCCAGCTTGAAGGCTGATTGTACCGCGAACAGGCCGACCGGACCGCAACCCCAGACGGCGACGGTGTCGCCTTGTTCGATGTCGCAATTATCCGCCGCCATCCAGCCGGTGGGCAAAATGTCGGAAAGGAACAGGACTTTTTCGTCCTCCAGCCCGTCGGGAATGACGATCGGACCGGTGTCCGAATAAGGCACGCGGACATATTCCGCCTGACCGCCCGGATAGCCGCCGGTGAGGTGCGAATAGCCGAACAGAGCCGTCATGCCATGGCCGTACAGTTCGCGCCCCAGATCCTGATTATCCGCCGGATTGGAATTTGCGCAGGCGGAAAACTGGTGCTTTTCGCAGAAGAAGCACTGGCCGCATGCAATGACGAAGGGGACGACGACGCGCTGCCCTTCTTTCAGGGTGCTGCGCGGGCCGGTTTCGACGACTTCTCCCATGAATTCATGGCCGAGAATATCGCCCGGCTTCATCGTCGGGATATAGCCGTCGTAGAGATGGAGATCGGACCCGCAGATCGCCGTCGAGGTGATCCTGATGATCGCGTCGCGGGGGTTGAGGATTTCGGGATCGGGGACGGTATCGACGCGGACATCGTGCTTTCCGTGCCAGGTGAGTGCGCGCATATCGGCTCTCCCTTTCTTCAGGATGCGGGTTCGGGATTGGGCGGGCTGCTGGTCGGGATTTCACCGGCTTCGAGCAGCGCTTTCAGGCGTTTGAGGTCGCGGCGGACCTGAATCGAGGGCTCCTTCTGGAACAGCTTCGCCACTGCTTTGCCCACCATGCCATAAGGCGGTTCGTAGCGGATATCGGCGGTGATCCAGGTACCGCGGCCGGGAGGGGCGTCGCGGAACGTCACCACGCCTTCATGCTTCACATCGCTGCCCTCGGTGGAGACCCATGCAATGCGGCAGTTCTCCTCATCCTCTACGATTTTGGAATCCCATTCATAGGTTCCGTCCGGGCCCGAGACTTTCCAGTGCGAGGTGGTTTCGTCCTTCACCTCGATTGCCTGGACATTATGGAGGACGGGGGCGAGGTTCGAGAAATTGCGGAAAAAAGCATAAACCGCTTCGCGCGGCCGGTTGATCGTTTCGGTATGCCCGCTGACTCCGGTTTCGGACGTGGCGGGGGCATCGTCGGTGCGAGGGTCGCTCATCATGCCTCCTGCAAAGGTGGCGAAGGTGGCGCCGAACCGGGGTTGCGGCGCTGCCTTTGGGGTCGAACACATTAACTCAAGTTATTGAGTTAAAACGGTTTATCGGGACGTTGCCGATGATCGACCAGCGCATGGCAACCGGCTTGGTTCCGAAGTTGCCATCAGGATGCGACGAAGCGAGCCGATGCGGCGGACACGTCGCCGCGCAGCCGGTCGAGCACGTCGCTGACCGCGACCAGATGGTCGACCGCAGGATCGAAACCGCGCCCCTGCGCAAGCCGCCCCGCCCAGTCGCTGCTTGCGCGGCCACCCCAGTCGTCGGGCGGTTCGGCGAGCGTTTCGCACGCCGTGCCCTGCATCGCCCAGCCGTGAAAGTCGTAGAAGGAGCCGTCGCGGTTCACCATCGAGGCGCTTCCCTTCGTCCCGTGGAACCGCATCTCGATCACCGCATCCTGACCGGCGCTGAGATTCCACGAGCAGGCGAGGCGCGCCTCAATCCCACCGGCAAGCGAAAGCATGGCGAGCGCATGATCCTCCGCCACATCGCTGTCGTGCAGCGGTTCGCCTTTGGCGAAGCGGCGGACATGCACGGTGTCAACTTCGGGAAAGCCGAGCGCCCAGAGCAGCAGATCGACGAGATGCACGCCCAGGTCCATGATACAGCCGCCGCCCGACAAACGCGGGTCGTAGAACCATGGCTTGTTGGGGCCATAGGCATTGTGAAACACGCATTCGACGGCATAGATCCGGCCCAGCGCACCGCTTTGCACGCGATCGGCAATCGCCTCCATCGCCCGGGTCCGGCGATAGGAGAAATCGACCGCGAGCAGCCGGTCGGCATCGCGCGCCGCGGCGACGACCGCAGCCGCTTCGGCAGCGGTGCGGCCGAGCGGTTTCTGACAGAATACGGCAGTGCCCGACTGAAGCGCGTGTATCGCCTGTTCGGCGTGCAGCGCGCTGGGCGTGGCGATGACGACGCCGTCCACGCCTTCGTTCAGCATGGCATTCAGGCCCGCCACCGCATGGCTGTCGCGCGCCAGAGCGAGCGCCTCTTCACGGCAAACGGGGTCGGGATCGCTGACAAAGACGGTGTCGACCAGACCGGTGGCGCAGATCGCCGCCATCCGGTTGCGCCCGATCCAGCCTGTGCCGAGAAAGCCGAGCCGCAGTCCGGTCCGGCCACCCGGTGCGGGCTTGCCCGCCAACTTAGACATATCCGCCAACTTCGTCACGCCAGAGTCACCAGTGCTTTGACAAAGCCGTCGGGTTTGTCGCGGGTGGCATCGAGCGCATCGTCGAGCGCCTCGAGCGGATATTCGTGCGTGCACAGCGCCTCGGCATCGAGCACGCCGGACGCGACCGCGGCGACCGCATCGCGTACCCCCTGAAGCGCGACCTTTTCATCGCGTTCATGCGCGTTGATGACGTCGATCCCCTTCCAGTTCCACATCTGCATATTGACCTGACGCGGGCCGTCCTGATGATAGCCGGCGATGATGAGGCGGCCGCCGAACGCAGTCAGTTCGCCCGCCAGATCGAGCGGCCATTGTTTGCCCACTGCCTCGATCACCCGGTCGCACATGGCACCTTCGGTAAGGTCCTTTATTTGTTCGATGATGGCATGGTGATCGTCCATCGCGATTGCATGATCGGCGCCGAAGCGCTGCGCGAGGTCGAGCGAGGAGCGCCGCCGCGATATCGCGATGACGCTCGCTCCGCGCAGCGACGCCAGCCGGGTGAGCACCGCGCCCAGAAAGCCGATCCCGATAATCGCGACCGTGGAACCCGGCCGGATGTCCGACCGGCGAAAGATGTTGATCGCGCAGCCGAGCGGCTCGCCCGGAAAGGGCATGCCCGACAAAGCGGGGGGCAGCTTCACGACCTGATCGGCGCGGGCAATGTCATAATCGGCATAGCTGCGAAAGGAGAGCGCAGCGACCCTGTCGCCCGGCGAGGGATCGCTGACGCCCGGTCCCACCGCATCGACAATGCCCCAGCCTTCATGGCCGAGATCGCCGGGCGGGGTGGGATATTGCATCCATTCGGCCCCGTCCCACGGGGTGAGGTTGGAGGCGCAGACGCCGCAACCCTGAAGCCGCACCCGGACTTCGCCCACGCCCGGTTCGGGCCGGTCGACTTCGGCAATTTCGAGCTGTCCGGGTCCGGTAACCACGGCGGCACGCATTTTGGTCATAAGGTCAGGCGTCCTCCAGATAGGCATCAAGCGAATCCCACGCCGCGGCGTCGGTCTGTTGCCGGGGGGGATGTTTGCAGAAACAGGCGCACGGCGCGTCGATCGGGCCGCTCAGCCCGCGATCGCGCGCGATCATCGCACAGCGGATCATGTCGATCGCCACCCCCGCCGAATTGGGACTGTCCTCCACCGACAGGCGCAGTTCGAGGTTCATCGGAACCCCGCCGAACAATTGCCCCTCCATGCGAATGAAGGCGATTTTGTTATCGTTCTGCCAGGCGACATAGTCGCTGGGGCCAATATGAATATCCTGTTCGGCGAGCGGCTGCGCCGTGACCGACTGCACCGCTTCGGTCTTAGAAATCTTTTTCGAGGCGAGGCGGCTTCGCGCCGACATGTTGAGAAAGTCGGTATTGCCGCCGGTATTGAGCTGATAGGTGCGGTCGAGCTTCACACCGCGCCGGTGGAACAGATCGGTCAGCACGCGGTGGACAATCGTCGCGCCGAGCTGCGCCTTGATATCGTCGCCGATGATCGGAACGCCCGCCGCTTCGAACCGCGCCGCCCAGTCGGGATCGCTGGCCAGGAACACGGGAATGGCATTGACGAACGCCACCCCGGCCTCCAGCGCGCATCCGGCATAGAAGCGGCTTGCCGCCTCGCTGCCGACGGGAAGATAGTTGATCATCACATCGACATCGCGCCCGCGCAATTCGGCGACGATCGTGTCGCGGTCGTCTTCGCTCGCTTCGGCAGGCACGAAGGTGCGATCGTCGATATAGTCGGCCATATGGTCGGCCATCCCGTCGAGCATCGGCCCCATGCGCACGATCGTGCCGGTCGGTTCGACCATGGAGCAGAATTTCTGCGTGCAGTTGGGCGCAGCGAAGATTGCATCGGCGACATCGCGTCCGACCTTTCGCCGGTCGATATCCCATGCGGCGGCGATGCGAATATCGGACGGGCGATATCCGCCGAGCTCATAATGGGCGAGACCGGTCATTGCGTGCGCGCCGGTGCGAAACTGTTCGATGCCCTGCACCAGCGAGCTGGCGCAGTTGCCGACCCCGATAAGGGCGAGGCGGATCGGGCGGGATGTGCTGTTCGGCATGGGGTGTCTATCCTCCCACCGCGCGCACCGACTGGCGCGGGGCATAGCGGTCGATCATCCACGCACAGAAATCGGCGAATTGCTGAGGGTCTTTGGCGCAGCTGGTATGATGCGGTTCGACGCCGAGATGTTCGGGCGTGAAGCAGAACGTTACCGTCACATCGAAATCGGCGAGCGCCTCCATCTGCCGGTCGAACCAGTCGAGCGCGCCTTCGCGGAAACTGTCGGCCCAGGAAAGCCCGGTGCGCAGCCGTTTGACGCCGAGCCGCTTCATCCATGCAACGGCATCGTCGAGCCGGGGGTCCTGAAAATGAAACCATTGCATCAGCCCCATCCGGTCGGCGACGCTCGCATAATGGTCCAGCGCTGGTTTCGGCGTGCCGTCGGCGCGGATCAGGCCCATATAGAAATGGCGGAAATAGCTCGATCCCTCCGCCTCGCGATGGCGGGTGGTCGCGCCCCATTGCTGCGGCAGGTCGAACAGCGAATACCAGTAGATCCGATCCACCCGGTCGATCAGCAGTTCCGAGGTGCGGCGAATGCCGAATTCCTGCACCTCCTCCGCGCCGAACGACCCGACGCCGACTTCGGTGACCCACACGGGCTTGTCGGGAACGACTGCCTCGATCTCAGCAATTTTGGCGGGCCAATCGTGAATCGACCATAGATTCCAGTCGAGCGGAAAGCCGTGCACTGCGACCGCGTCGACGGCATCGAGCGCATCATGGCCGCGCATCCGTTCGATCCAGTGCGGGTCGATCGGCGACATGCCGCCCAGGACGCGGGTAATGGCAGGGTTGATATCGGCAATCGCTGCCCCGGTGCGCTTCACCGTATCGGCATAGATCGACCATTCGGGGTCGAGTTCAGGGTCCCAATGCGATTTGTTATTGGGCTCGTTCCAGATCATTGCGGCTTCGATCATGCGTTGCTCCCCCTTGCCGGATAGACCGCAGCGGGACCGAATTCGGCATAGGGCCGGTCGGCGATGCGGCAGAGATAGACTTCATCCTCCGGCTGATCCTCGATTCTAAACCCGGCAGCGCGCAGCATCGCCTGCGAACAGGCGGCATTGGGCACCCACCAGTTGGTCCAGTCATGCGCGAATTCGCGCTCGATAAAATGCATTCGGGGATAGGCCGGATTGTCGAAACAGGTCGGCGGCTGCGTCGTGCCGGGGCGATGAAAGGGCTGATCGTCGGGCACGTTCAGCACGTCGTGCGACCCCTGCTGCATCGTCTGGAACAGCATCCGGTCGCCGGCGACATGGCCGCGGATCAGGTCGAGCGCGAGCAGCGGGTGGCGCAGATGATAGAGCACCCCCATGAAGATCACGAGGTCGAACCGCTGACCCAGCGCGCCGACATCGTACACCGAGTGGCGGCGCCATTCGATATCGCCGACGCCGAGCGTTTCGGCGACGAGCCGCGCCTGATCGAGATAGCGTTGATCGCTGTCGATGCCCAGCACCCGACCCGCGCCGCGCCGCTTCATCTCGATGGCGTAGAAACCGGCATTGCAGCCGATATCGAGCACCGATGCGCCGTTCAGATCGTCGGGCAGCGCATGGGCGAAGCGGTCGAATTTCATCTTTGGGTAATCGCCCAGAAAGTGATCGGGCGCGGTGTGAATGCCATTGCCGAGATCGATGTTCTGAAACCATGGCGCGAGCGCCTCCACCCGGGCGCGCAGCGTATCGCGTTGCTGAAGCTGCGTAGTCATGCCGGCTGCTCGTTCAGGCTGATGAGCGTGCCGCCATGGCGGCTGTAGCGGATGCGGGTGAGCGAGGCGGGGGCGACCTCCAGCCGGTGCACGGCATTCGCGGTCAGCCCGAGAATGTCGATGACTAGCGTGCGGATGATGTCGCAATGCGTGACCAGCGCGATCGTTCGGCCGCAATAGCGCTCCAGCGCACCGGTCATGAAACCGCGCAGCCGGGCAAGGACCGAAATCATCGATTCACCGCCGCGCGCGGTGGCGGCTGCGCGGTTCGCATTCCATTCGCGCCATTCGGGGTCATCGTCGAGCGCGGCATAATCGCGCCCCGTCCATTCGCCGAAATCGATCTCGTCGAGCGCAGCGCCGGGACGCACCTGCCGTGCCGTGGGCGCAGCGAGGATCGCAGCGGTTTCGAGCGCGCGCCAGGCGGGGCTGGAATGGATGGCGGCAAGATCGGTATCGCCCAGCTTCGCGGCCAGCGCCTTTGCCTGTTCGCGCCCCGCGGCAGTAAGCGGCACCCCGGTCGTTCGCCCGGTCAGGATCTTGCCCAGATCGCCATGGGCGGCGTGGCGGATGAGCAGCATTTCGACGGTCATTCGCTCCCCTTCATGATTGCGTCGCTCCGTTCGAACCCGAAGTCCGACGGACATCTACAAACCTGCGCAAAGTAAAACTGTTCCTATACATTTGTTAATATTGGTATTTTTCAGGAACAAAGGTCATGTAAGCTTCTTCTGCCATGAACAGTTGAGACAAGCATAAATAACATTTGTTATTAACTCAGTTATTATCGGCTATCTAATCACTATCCGGGAGTGTTCATGGCGGAGTTGATTTTGATCACGGGCGGGGCGGGGTTTATCGGACGCAATGTCGGCGAAGAATTGCTGCGGCGCGGATATCGGGTTCGCGTTCTGGATGCGCTGCTCGATCAGGTCCATGGCGAGACTTCGGGTGCCGATGCGCTCGATTCCGGAATCGACTTCCAGCAGGGCGATGTTCGCGATGCGGGTGCAGTGAAGGCCGCGCTCCGCGATGTCGGGGCAGTGGTCCATCTCGCCGCCGAGGTCGGGGTCGGCCAGTCGATGTACGAAGTGGTCCGCTATTGCGACACTAATGATCTGGGCACCGCCACGCTGTTCGAACAGCTGATCGAAACGCCCGTCCGCCGGGTCGTCACGGCATCGTCGATGAGCATCTACGGCGAAGGCCTGTATCGCACGGTCGATGGCGAACCGGTCGAGACCGCGGTGCGCGAACCGCAGCGCGGCGAAGTGCGCGACTGGAACCCGCGCGATCACGAAGGGCGGCCTTTGTTGCCGGTCGCCACGCCCGAATGGAAGCGCCCGGCGCTGCAATCGGTCTATGCGCTCAACAAATATGCGCAGGAGCGGCTGACGCATATCCTTGCGCAAAGCTATGGCATGGAGAGCGTGTGCCTGCGCCTGTTCAACGTGTTCGGGCCGGGGCAGGCGCTGTCCAACCCCTATACCGGCGTGCTGGCGATCTTTGCCGCGCGGTTGCTGAACGGTCAGCCGCCGATGATCTTCGAAGACGGCGAGCAGCGGCGCGATTTCGTCCATGTCCGCGATGTCGCGCGGGCCTTTGCCGATGCGCTGGAGCGGCCGGGCGTATCGGGCGAAACGCTGAATATCGGTTCGGGGCAGGACCGGTCCGTGCGCGAGATCGCGCAGCAGCTTGCGCACGCGATGGGGCGGGGCGATCTGGCGCCCGAAATTACCGGCAAGGCGCGGATCGGCGATATCCGCCATTGCTTTGCCGATACGCGCGCCGCGAAGGACATGCTTGGGTTCGAAGCGCGCGAGGATTTCGCGGCGCGGCTCACCGAACTCGCGCAATGGGTCGAGGCGCAGCAGCGCGCCGAGGACCGGGTCGAACATGCGCGCGGCGAGCTGGAGCGCCGGGGGCTGGTGGCATGACGGCGCGCGACGGCAATACGGTGCTGATCACCGGCGGAGCGGGATTTATCGGCTCCAACCTTGCCCATCGGCTGGCGGGCGAGGGGTGTCGGGTGATCGTGTATGATTGCCTCGCCCGGCCCGGGGTCGAGGATAATCTGCGCTGGCTTGAGGAACGGCATGGCAGCCGGATCGTGCCGATCCGCGCCGATATCCGCGATACCGCGATTCTGGGCGGGGCGGTGAGCGAAGCGGATGCGGTTTTCCACTTCGCCGCGCAGGTCGCGGTGACGACCAGCATGACCGATCCGCGCGACGATTTCACCGCCAATGCGCTGGGCACGGTCGAGCTGCTCGAAGCGCTGCGCCGGGGGCGCGGCGGGGTGCCGCTGATCTTCGCATCGACCAACAAGGTCTATGGCGACCTGGGCGATGTCGGAACGACCCTGGGGCCGAACGGCTATACGCCCGACGACCGCGCGCTGGCGGAACATGGCGTCGATGAGCACCGGCCGATCGCGTTTCACACGCCCTATGGCTGTTCGAAGGGCGCGGCGGACCAGTATGTGCTCGATTATGCGCGCAGCTTCGCGCTTCCCGCCTGCGTCATGCGGATGAGCTGCATCTATGGCCAGCGGCAGATGGGGACCGAGGATCAGGGCTGGGTCGCGCATTTCCTGATGCGCGCGATCGATGGCGAGCCGATCACGCTGTACGGCGACGGCGAGCAGGTGCGCGACGTGCTGCATGTCGACGATGCGATCGACGCCTATATCGCGGCGTGGCGCGGGATCGACCGGGTCGCGGGACGAGCGTTCAATTTGGGCGGCGGCCCCGACAATGCGATCCGGCTGCGCGACCTGATCGAGCATATCGAGGGGCTGATGGAACGCCCGGTCGCGGTCACGCATGCCGACTGGCGTCCGGGCGACCAGCGCTGGTTCGTCGCCGACCGGCGCGCCATCGACGAGGCGCTGAACCTGTCGCGGCCCAAAGGCTGGCGCGAGGGTGTGGATTCGCTGGCGCAATGGATCGCCGAATATCGGCGCGAGCTGTCGGCGCAGGCGCGGCCGAAACTCCATCTGCGCACGGCGGCGTCATGAGCGGGAAAGCTCAGTTTCACCTGATGATGACCGCGGATGCGGTCGGCGGCGTATGGCAATATGCGCTGGAAATCGCCCGAACCGTCAGCGAAAGCGGCGGACGGGTGACGCTGGCGGTGCTCGGCCCGGCACCCGATGCAGAGCAGCGCGATGCGGCGCGCAGGATTGCGCGGCTCGATCTGGTCGATACCGGCCTGCCGCTCGACTGGCTGTGCGAAGGCCCTGAGCCGGTGGAGAAAGCCGGAAGCGAGATTGCGCGGCTCGCCCGGCGGATCGCGCCCGATCTGGTTCAGCTCAACAGCCCTGCGCTCTATGGGGAGGGACGGTTCGGCGTGCCCGTCGTCGCGGTTGCGCATGGCTGCCTTCCCAGCTGGTGGAGCGTCAATGGCGAGGGCGATCTGCCGCCCGCGATGCGCTGGCACCGCGCGCTGATGCGGCGCGGCCTGACCGGCGCCGATGCGGTGATCGCCCCGTCGCAAAGTTTTGCCGCGCTGCTCGCCGATATTTACGACCTGCCCGTAGCGCCGATGGCAGTACATAACGGGCGGCGCATGGGGAAGAGCGTGGCGGTGCGCGAGCCCCATGACTGCGCGCTGACCGCCGGACGGCTTTGGGATCGGGCGAAGAATATCCGCCTGCTCGATACGGTGGCGGGGCGGCTCAGCTTTCCCTTCCACGCCGCCGGATCGGATTGCGGACCGCACGGCGAGCGCATCGCCGTCACCCATCTTCATGCGCTGGGATCGCTGAGCGACGAAGCGCTGGCAGAGCAGCTTGCCCGCCGCCCGGTATTCGTGTCGGCGGCGCGGTTCGAACCCTTCGGCCTTGCCGTACTGGAAGCGGCAGCGGCGGGATGCCCGCTGGTCCTGTCGGACATTCCGACCTTTCGCGAATTATGGGACGGCGCTGCGCTGTTCGCCGCCGCCGGGGATGCCGACGGCTTTGCCGCGGCGATCGAGCAGGCAGTGACCGATCAGGGGCTGCGCGGCGAACTCGGCAAAGCGGCCGAGGCGCGGGCGCAGGCTTATTCGGCCGAGGCGATGGGAGCGAAGATGATGCACATCTTCGCCGGGCTGACCCGGCGGAGGGCAGCGGCATGAAAATCGTGTATTTCACCCATTCGCTGCTATCGTGCTGGAACCACGGCAATGCGCATTTCCTGCGCGGCGTGCTGCGCGAGTTGCAGGCGCGCGGGCATAACGTGCTGGCATGCGAGCAGCAGGGCAACTGGAGCCTTGCCAATCTGCTCGCCGATCACGGGCAGGCGGGGCTTGCGCCGTTTCGCGAGCATTATCCCGAACTCTCCTCCGCGAGCTATGCGACGATCCCCGAAGCGCTAGCGCTTGCCGAGGGCGCCGATCTGGTCATCGCGCATGAATGGAACCCGCCTGAACTGATCGCGGCGCTGGGCGAGCGGCGAAAAGCGGCGAGCGATCACCTGCTCCTCTTCCACGACACGCATCACCGGGCGGTGAGCGCCCCCGAAGAGATGCAGGCATTCGATCTGGAAGCCTATGACGGCGTGCTTGCGTTTGGTGCGGCGCTTGCCCGCATCTATCGCGACCGGGGATGGGGCGCGCGCGCCTTTGTCTGGCATGAGGCCGCCGATCTGCGCCATTTTCAGCCACCCGGGCAGGAGGGCGAGCGCGAAGGGCTGATCTGGATCGGCAATTGGGGCGATGGCGAGCGGAGCGAGGAGCTCGAACGCTTTCTGCTCGAACCTGCCGAGGCGGCGGGCCTGCCGCTCGACATTTATGGCGTTCGCTATCCCGAACCGGCGCTGGCCATGCTTCGGCGCCATGGCGCGCGCTATCATGGCTGGGCAGCCAATGCGCGCACCCCCGACCTTTTCGCGCGGCATCTGGCGACGGTGCATGTCCCTCGCCGCTATTATACCCAGCTTCTGCCCGGCATTCCGACGATCCGGGTGTTCGAAGCGCTGGCCTGCGGCATTCCGCTGGTCAGCGCACCCTGGGACGATGAAGAGGGGCTGTTCCGGCCGGGCATCGATTATCTGGTCGCGGCGGACGGCGCACAAATGACCCGCCATCTGCGCATGCTCGCCCATGAACCGGGCGCACGTGCCGAGCTGGTCCGCCACGGCCTCGAAGCGGTTCGAAGCCGCCATGGCTGCGGCCACCGCGCCGAGGAACTGCTCGCCATCGCCCGAACGCTATCGCCACGACTGGCCGAAAGGAGCGCGGCATGAAAATCGCCTTTTACGGATCGAGCCTGTTGTCCGCTTACTGGAACGGAGCGGCGACCTATTATCGCGGCGTGCTTCGCGCGCTTGCGCGGCAGGGCCATGCGATCACCTTTTACGAACCCGATGCATTCGACCGGCAGGCGCATCGCGATATCGATCCGCCCGAATGGGTCCGCTCGGTCGTCTATCCGGCGACCGATGCCGGGTTGCAATCGGTGCTCGCCGAAGCGGGCGATGCCGATGTGGTGGTGAAGGCGAACGGGGTCGGCGTGTACGACCGCGAATTGCTGGAAGGTATCATCGCTTATGCACGCGGCGATGCGCTGCGCGTATATTGGGACGTGGATGCCGCCGCGACCCTGGACGAAATGGCGGCCGATCCCGACCATCCGGTGCGAAACGCGCTGCCCGATCTCGATCTGGTTCTGACCTATGGCGGCGGCCCGCCGGTGGTCGAGGCGTATCGCGCCTTTGGGGCACGCGCGTGCGTGCCGATCTATAACGGCGTCGATCCGACCACGCATTTCCCGGTGGTGCCCGACCGGGAATTCGCCTGCGACCTTGCCTTTCTGGGCAATCGCCTGCCCGACCGGGAGGCACGGGTGGAGGCATTTTTCCTCGACCCGGCAGCGCGGCTTCCCGACTATCGCTTCCTGATCGGCGGCAGCGGGTGGGAAAGCAAGGCAATGCCCGACAATGTCCGACATCTGGGCCATGTCGCGACGCGCGACCATAATGCGTTCAATTCGACACCGCTCGCCGTGCTCAACATCGCGCGCGATTCGATGGCACGGGTCGGATTTTCGCCTGCGACGCGCGTGTTCGAAGCGGCGGGTGCTGCGGCGTGCCTGATCACCGATGCCTGGGAAGGCGTCGAGCAGTTTCTGGAGCCCGACCGCGAAATCCTTGTCGCGCGCGACGGCAGGGACGTTGCCGACATTCTGAAGGCGCTCACGCCCGAACGCGCGCGGGCAATCGGCGCTGCCGCGCGCGATCGGGTGTGCCGCGACCATAGCTATGCATTGCGCGGGGCCGAGGTTGATCGCGTGCTGCGCGCCGCGTGTGACAAGACAAGGGAAATGGCATGAATATCGTCGTTCTGGGGCTGAGCCTGTCCTCCTCCTGGGGAAACGGCCATGCCACCACCTATCGCGCGCTGCTGTCCGCGCTGTCGGAGCGCGGACACAATATCCTGTTCCTCGAACGCGACCAGCCCTGGTATGCCGGGCAGCGCGACCTGAAAAATCCCGATTTCTGCCGGCTGCGTTATTATGACAGCGTCGCCGATCTTGACGAATGGAAGGATCCGGTCGGACTTGCCGATCTGGTGATCGTCGGTTCCTATGTACCCGACGGGATCGAGGTCGGGCGCTGGGTGCAGCAACAGGCGCGCGGCATCACTGCCTTTTACGATATCGATACGCCGGTGACCTTGGCGGCGCTGGAGCGCGGGACATGCGACTATGTCACCCCGGCGCTGATCGCGGGCTATGATGTCTATCTGTCCTTTACCGGGGGGCCGACACTGACCCGGATCGAGGAGCAGTTCGGATCGCCCTGCGCGCGGGCGCTATATTGTTCGGTCGATACCGCGCGCTATCGCCCGGTGGATGTGCCCAAACGATGGGATCTGAGCTATCTCGGCACCTATAGCGAGGACCGGCAGCCGGGACTGGACCGGTATCTGCTGAACGCAGCGATCGTACTCCCCGACCGGCGCTTCGTCATCGCCGGGTCGCAATATCCCGATCACATCAGCTGGCCCGACAATGTCGAGCGGATCGAGCATCTGCCGCCCGCCGATCATGCTGAATTCTATTCCGCCTCGCGCTTTACGCTGAACCTGACCCGCGCCGACATGGTGGCGGCGGGATGGTCGCCCTCGGTCCGGCTGTTCGAGGCAGCGGCATGCGGGACGGCGATCATCTCCGACCGGTGGAAAGGGATCGGCAGCCTGTTCGCACCGGAGGAGGAAATTCTGCTGGTCGAGCGCGGCGACGACATTCTGGCGGCGCTGGACCGCGACCCCGAACCGATCGGCAGGCGCGCCAGGGCGAAGATCCTGCGGGCGCATGGCGCGGACCAGCGCGCCCGGCAGCTGGAGGAAATTCTGGAGATGCTGCCTCTGGCGGCAGGAAATGCCCGGCCGGCCAAAGCGGCGGCATGGTGAGTATATCGGCGTTGGCTGAGGAGCGATGCGTGAAGCAAGATAAGAAAGAGACCGCACTGGTAGCGGGCGGAGCAGGGTTTATCGGGTCGCATCTGTGCCGGGCGCTGCTGCGTCAGGGGTTTGACGTCATCTGCCTCGACAATCTGCTGACCGCGCGGCGGTCGAACCTGCTGGCGCTGGAGGCAGAGCGTGGCTTTTCCTTCGTTCGCGGCGATGTGGTCGATCCGCTGCCCGCCGTCATTACGGAGCGCGGGGCCGATATCACGCGAATCTATAACCTTGCCTGTGCAGCGTCGCCGCCGCTGTATCAGGCGGACCCCGAACATACGATGCTGACCAATGTGGTGGGCACCGACCGGCTGCTTCGCCTTGCCGAGAGGGCGGGGGCGCGGTTTTTGCTTAGCTCGACCAGCGAAGTCTATGGCGATCCCGAACGCCACCCGCAGAGCGAGGAATATCGCGGATCGGTAAGCTGTACCGGCCCGCGCGCCTGTTACGACGAGGGCAAGCGCGCCGCCGAGGCGATGACGTTCGATTTCGCCCGGTCGGGCCGGGCAGAGGTGCGGGTCGCGCGAATCTTCAACACCTATGGCCCGCATATGAACCCCGATGACGGGCGGGTGGTGTCCAATCTGGTCTGTCAGGCGCTGCTCGGCCTGCCGGTCACGATTTACGGCGATGGCAGCCAGACGCGCAGTTTTTGCTATGTCGAAGATATGGTGAAGGCGCTGATGCTGCTGATGGAAAGCGATATTGCGGGGGACGAGCCGGTCAATCTGGGCAATCCGGAGGAGCGGACGATCGCCGAGTTGCTCGATGCCATCCGGGCGCAGGTCGACCGCGAGATCGAGGTGGAGCATCGTCCGCTGCCGGTCGACGATCCGACACGGCGGCGGCCCGATATCGGCCGGGCGCGCGCGCTGCTCGGTTGGGCACCCGAAACTGGGCTTGCCGAGGGGCTGGCGCGCACGGTCGACTGGTTCGCGCGCGAGCTGGCGCGCAATGCGCCGGGCGTGACGAAGGAAGAGGATGCGCCGCGCGCCGCGATCGCGGTGTGATCTCTGCCGTTCTCTGTCAGCCGCAGGTCCGCCGGGCCCCGCCATGAAAAGTTGATTTTTATGCATCATCCGACCGGCCTTAATATTATCGCCATCGGCGGATCGAGCGGCAGCGGGGCGGTTCTGTCGCGGCTGTTGCCGAGCCTTCCCGCCGATATTCCCGCAGCGATTCTGGTCGCGACGCATCTTGCCAGACATGCGAGCGGCTATCTCGCCGAGCGGCTGAGCGGGCGCGGGGCGATGCGGATCGCCAATGCGGTCGATTGTCAGCTGATCGAACATGGCCATGTCTATATCGCGCCGCCCGACCGGCATTTGCTGGTGATCGACGGGACCGTGCGGCTGGGCAGCGGGCCGCGCGAGAATATGGCGCGCCCGGCGATCGACCCGCTGTTCCGATCGGCGGCGATGTATCACGGGCCGCGCGTGACGGGGGTGGTGCTGAGCGGCTATCTCGACGATGGCGCATCGGGATTGCGGGCGATCAAATCCTGCGGCGGGACGACGGTGGTGCAGGATCCCAGGGATGCGCAGGTCGGGGAAATGCCGCTCGCCGCGCTCGCCGCCAGCGATGTCGATCATGTCGCCACCGCCGATGCGCTGCCCGGGCTGCTGACCGCGCTCGCCCAGGAACAACGCAGCGGCGCGCATACCCCGTCGGATGCGCTGCGGCTGGAGGTGGAGATTGCCGCCGGAAGCCGGCTGGGCAGCGAGACGCTGATGGCGATAGCCGATCCCGCCGCCTTGTCCTGCCCCGCGTGCAACGGCGTGTTGTCCGAGATACGCGGCGCGCGGCCGCTGCGCTATCGCTGTCAGATCGGCCATGGCTATACCGCGCAGGCGCTGACCGCGCGGTCGGACAAGGTGGATGAGGCGATCCGCGTGGCGATGCGAATCATGGAGGAGCGGGTGACGCTCGTCGGGCAGATGGCGCGCGATGCCCGCGGCGCCGGACGCGATGCGGTCGCCGAATTATATGATGCGCGGGTGAGCGAATATCGCGGCTATGCGGCGACGCTGCGCGAGGCAGCGGTTGCGATGATGCGCTCGGCAAGGGATGTCGGTCAGGAAAACTGAGTAAGGGGCTATCTTCGTCCCTCATACGTTGCTTAGGCTTCCGAATGACATTGGATTGAACAGGAATTGCGTGCCCAATCAAAGCATCAGGAAGAAGCAGCGGACGCAGCGCTCCGACCGGCCGGCGGTGATCGTCGGGATCGGTTCGGGCGGCGCTTCCATGCAGGCGCTCGAGACCTTCTTCGCGAACCTGGGCGCCGAGACCGACGCCGCGTTCGTTGTCGCGCTGTCGTCGGAAGGCGCGCTTCCGCTCGAAACGGTGATGGAAAAGCTTGTCGGGCGGCACGGCAAGGCGGTCCGCCGTGCCGAAGACGGCGCGCGCCTTGAACGCGGCGCTATTCTGGTCGCAGCGCCTGACGAGATCGTGACCTTCGTCGAAGACGCTATCCGGGTGACGGCGAGCGACGGTCCGGCGGGGCGTGGATCGGTCGATTCGATGCTGATCTCGCTCGCCCGCCACGCGCATGAGCGCGCGGTCGCGGTGATCCTTGCCGCGAACGGCGCCGAGGGAAGCGCCGGGGTCGCGGCGCTGAAGAAATTCGGCGGGCTGAGCATCGCTCAGGCCGATGATGCGCAGGTGACGGGCGAAGCCGCTGTCGGGCCGGCGCCGGTTGCCGATCTGCACGTCGCGGTGGCGCGGATGCCGGGCGAAATCGCGCGCTACGCAGCGAATCTCGCGGGCGCGCAGGCGCTGGATACCGACCGGATGCCGCGCGAGATCGAGGGGCAGATCGGCACGATCGTCGCTGCGCTGCGCAACGTCACCGGCCATGATTTTCACGGCTATAAGCGCGGCACCTTTGTTCGCCGGGTGCAGCGACGGATGCAGGTGCTGCAGATCGACCGGCTGACGGATTATATCGAACGGCTGCGCGGCGAGCCGCAGGAGGTCCAGAATCTGTTTCAGGACCTGCTGATCGGGGTAACGCAATTTTTTCGCGATCCCGAAGAGTTCGAGGCGCTGGAACGCGAAATCCCGGCCTTGTTCGAAGGCAAGGGGCCGAACGATCAGCTACGCGTATGGGTGCTCGGCTGCGCGACCGGGGAGGAGGCCTATTCGATTGCGATCCTGTTGCGCGAGCATATGGCGACGATCGACCGTCCACCCGATGTGCAGATTTTTGCGACCGATCTCGACGCGCGCGCGCTCGGCCTTGCACGGGCGGGCCGGTATAGCGAGGCGATCCGCGATCAGGTGCGCCCCGACCGGCTGAAACGCTGGTTCATCCCGGAGGGCGCGACCTATTGCGTGAAGAAGGAGCTGCGCGAAATGTGCATCTTCTCCCCTCATAGCATCGTCAAGGACGCGCCCTTTTCGCGGCTCGACATTTTGTCGTGCCGCAACCTGCTGATCTATCTCAATTCGGAAATGCAGAACCGCGTCCTGCCGATTTTCCATTTCGCGCTGAAGCCGGGCGGCATCCTGTTCCTGGGATCGGCGGAAAATGTCACGCGCCACGCCCGGCTGTTCGCGCCCGTCGATCGCAAGAGCCGGCTGTTTCGACGGGCCGAGACAGCAAATCGCATCATCCCCGACTTTCCGCTGACGTCGCGCAGCAAGGCGGCCGATCCGTCCGAGACGGCGCGGCACAACCCGACCGGGCGGCTGAGCAGCTCGATCAGCCGACAGGCAGAGGCCATGGCCGAACGCTATGCGCCCGCCTATCTGGTGGTCGATGCGCATGGCGATGTGCTGCATTTTTCCGGGCGAACCGGACGCTATATCGAGCCCAGTCCGGGCGCGCCGACGCTGAACCTCAACAGTCTGGTGCATCGCGACCTGCGGCTGGATGTCGGGTCCGCGCTGACCCGTGCCATCGCCCAGGGGCGGCGGGTCGAAATGCCGCGCATGGTGATCCGGCAGGACGATCAAAGCTATGGCGTCACGATCGTCGTCGAACCGATCGGCGACGAAAAAGTGCGATCATTCGTCGTGCTGTTTCAGGATCTGGGCATCGTGCCGCAGGATGGCGGCTGGGGCGGCGGTGGCGGTGACAGCGACGAGCATGTCAGCGCGCTGGAGGCCGAGCTTCGTCTGACCCGCGAACGGTTGCAGGCGACGATCGAGGAACAGGAATCGACCAATGAAGAGCTGAAATCCTCGAACGAGGAATATCAGTCGATCAACGAAGAGCTGCAATCGGCCAATGAGGAGCTGGAGACTTCCAAGGAGGAACTGCAATCGGTCAATGAGGAATTGCAGACGGTAAACGGCGAACTGGCCAATCGTGTGTCCGAACTGGGTCGGACCAATTCCGACCTGAAAAACCTGCTCGAATCGACGCAGATCGCGACGGTGTTTCTCGACTCCGACCTGTGTATCCGCAACTTCACGCCCGCCGCGACCGACGTCCTGCATTTGCTGGAGAATGATGTCGGGCGGCCGCTCGACCATGTCGTATCGCGGCTTTGCTATCCCGAACTGGTCGATGATGTGCGCATGGTGCTGCGCAAGCTCGTGCCCATCGAACGGCAGGTCGTCGATAAGGATCAGGACCGGCATTATGCCGTCCGGGTGCTGCCGTACCGCAATACCGACAATTATATTCAGGGCGCGGTCCTGACCTTTACCGACCTTACCGATGTGCTGAAGGCGCAAAAGGCGCTTCGCACCAGCGAGGAGCGGTTCCGCGTCTTTATGAATTCGAGCTGCGAGGCGGCATATCGCATGTCGCCCGACTGGGAAGAGATGCGCTATCTCGCCGGGCGCGACTTTCTGGAGGATATGCCCGAACCGTCCACCGACTGGATGGAATCCTATATCGCTGAAGAGGACCGGGCGACCATCCGCGCCGCGATCGACGAGGCGATCGCCGGGAAAAAGCCGTTCGTCCACGAACATCGCGTCCGCAATATCGACGGAACGTTCAGCTGGACGCTGTCGCGCGCCGTGCCGATGCTGGATGACGAAGGCCATATTGTCGAATGGCTGGGCACCGCCACCGATATGACCGCGCGGCATGAGGCGGAACAGGCGCTGCGGGCAAGCGAACGCCGTCTGCAATTGCTGATCGAAGGCATGCCGCAGCTCGTCTGGCGATCGGCGAGCGGGGGCCATTGGACCTGGGCGAGCCCGCAATGGCTGGCATTTACCGGCCAGTCGGCAGAGGCGGCGCAGGGGCTGGGCTGGCTCAATGCGCTTCACCCCGAGGATCGCGACAGCGCGCTCGCCTTCTGGAAAGGAGCGGCGGCCGAGGGGCAACTGACCATGGAGGGGCGGATCCGCTCCGCTTCGGGCGAATATCGCTGGTTCAAGACGCGGGCATCGCCGGTGCGCAATCGCGAGGCTGAGATTCTCGAATGGCTCGGCACGTCGACCGATATTCACGAGCTGCGCGAGTTGCAGGATCGCCAGCGGGTGCTGGTCGCCGAATTGCAGCACCGGGTGCGCAACATGCTGACCGTGGTGCGATCGGTATTTTCGCGCACCGTGGATTCGAGCGGGGACATGGAGGCGCTCGCCGACCATTTTCGCGGGCGGCTCGACGCGCTTGCCCGCACGCAGGTGGTCATCACCCAGGATGCGAGCGGCGAGGTCGATCTGGAAAATATGATCCGCGACGAATTGCTGAGCGTCGGGGTCGTAAACGACGAGGCGGCAGAGATTGGGGGACCGGAAGTGGCGCTCACCCCCGCCACGGCCGAGCTGTTCGGGCTGGCCATTCACGAGCTGACGACCAATTCATTGAAATACGGGGCGCTTTTGCACGCCGAGGCCAGGCTGATTATAAACTGGGAGACCAACCTGGATCAAAGCGGCATTCGCCATCTCCGGTTTATCTGGCGCGAACAGGGCGTGCCCGCGGTCTCGGTCGAACCCCGCAAAGGGGGATTCGGACGCGAATTGATTGAGGAAGCACTGCCCTATCGACTGGGGGCAGAAACGCGCCTGGAATTTTTGGGGGGCGGCGTTCGATGCTCGATCGGGCTTGCGCTCGAATAGCATCGGGCAGGTTGCCTGAAAGAAAGGTAGATGATGGGCAACCCTTTGGCCGATAAGCGCGTTCTGGTCGCCGAAGACGAATATTTCATTGCCTCCGATATCAGGCGGCTGCTTGAGCAGGAGGGGGTGATTATCATCGGCCCGGTCGGCGACCTTCCGGGCGCAACGCGACTGGCCGGAGAGGCCGAAGGGATCGATGCCGCGATTCTGGATGTGAATCTGGCAGGCGAATTGACCTATCCACTGGCCCGGTCGCTGGTCGAGCGGGGAGTGGCCTGCATGTTTTTGACCGGATATGACGACTGGGCCATACCGGAGGATTGCGGAACGCTGCCGCGCGTGGCCAAGCCGTTTTCCGAACGCGAAGTCATCGAGACGCTGACGGCGCTCGTCGACGCACCCGGTTCGTGAGCGCGCCCACGCCCTTGCCCGACGTGTCGAACGAACCTGCGCTGACCCGCCTCAACCGGCTGGCCGCCCTTGACGAAGCCGCACAATCCGAACTGAACGCATCGCTGCGCCGCCGCCGCAGTGCGCAGGCGCGCCGTGAAGTCGTGGCGGAGGGCGAAGTGATTACCGAACCGCTGCTGATCCTGCGCGGATGGGCAGCGCGGGTGCGCGTGCTGCCCGACGGACGGCGGCAGCTCATCAACTTCCTCCTCCCCGGCGATCTGATCGGCCTGTGCCGCCATCCCGACCCCTGCACCGCCTCCACCATCTTGGCGATCACTGATGTGCAATATTGCACCGCGCCGCGCGGCGCGCCCGATGCACCGCTGGGAATCGCATATGCGGTGAGCAGAGCGATCGAAGAGGCCTATCTGCTGAGCGCGATCACGCGGCTGGGACGACTGAACGCGCAGGAGCGGCTGCACGATCTGTTCCTCGAAGTGCTCGAACGAATGCAGCTGGCGGGCATTACCAGCGACAACAGCATTCCCATGCCGCTGACGCAGGAAGTGCTGGCCGATGCGCTCGGCCTGACATCGGTGCATGTGAACCGCATGATCCAGCTTTCGCGGCGCCAGGGGCATCTGGTGCTGGCAGGCGGGACGCTGACGATCACCGATCCCGATGCGCTGGGCAGCATGATCGGCAGAAGTCCGGTCCGCATATGGGGCGGTTGCTGATTCTTCGGAAAAGCGCATCGCCACGGTGGATTGGACAGAAGCTGCGCAGCCTGCGATCATGCGGACGCGCGAACCGATCCGAAACTTCTGGACGCTGATGCCATGGCCGAAAAGCGGGAATTGCTCAGGCGTCAGCAGGTTCTGGCAAAGTTCGGCGATTTCATCCTCGACAGCGAAGATTTGCAGGAAATCCTGACCGAGGGATGTCGGCTGATCGGCGAAGCGCTGGGCACCGATCTCGCCAAAATTCTGGAGATCGATCGCAGGAGCAACCGTGCACTGGTGCGGGCAGGGGTCGGCTGGTCCCACGATGTCGTGGGCAAAGCGTGGATCGACCTTCATCAGCGCTCGTCCGAAGCTTATGCGATTCATAGCGGCGAACCGCTCGTCACAAACGATATCCGACAGGATGGCCGGTTCGATTTTCCGGCCTTTATGCGCGATGAAGGCGTTGTTGCGCTGGTCAATGTGCCGATATTGTTTCCGGGACGCGAACCCTATGGCGTGCTTCAGGTCGATTCCAAGACGCAGCGAAATTTCGGCGAAGAGGAAATCGAATTTCTGCGCATCTATGCCATGGTGCTGGGACCGGTGGTCGACCGGCTGAAAAAGCTGAACGACCTTCGCGTTGCTGACGAACAATATCGGCTGATCGTCGAAAATGCGCGCGATCACGCGATTTTCCTTACAGATACCAACGGCACGATCACGGCATGGCCGGCAGGCGCGCAAGCGGTCTTCGGATGGAACGCGCACGAAGCGATCGGGCGGACGACCGAGATGCTGTTCACCCCGCGGGATCGCGAATCCGGCCGACCGGCACAGGAAATCGGAGCTGCCGGGCGGGACGGCAAGGTTGCCGATGTGCGCTGGCATGTAGCGAAGGACGGCACGCCGGTCTTTATCGACGGACAGATGATCGCGCTGGCGGGCGAGGGCACCGGTTTCATGAAGATCGGGCAGGACGTGACCGAGCGCAGAAAGGCGGAGGATGCGCTGCGCCGGAGCGAAGCGCGAACCAAGGCCGATCTTGCCGCCATGCAGCAGTTGCAGGAGGTCAGCACGCTGCTGGTCGGCGATCATGCGCCGCAATATCTGTACGATCGTATCGTCGATGCCGCACGCGCGCTGATGCAGTCGGATGCGGCGAGCCTGCAGCTGCTCGATCGGGATAGCGGCACGTTGAAATTGCAGGCAAGCTGCGGTCTCCATCCGGTTTCGGTCGATTGTTGGCAACACGTCGATGCGTCGGGCGACAGCGTTTGCGGTCAGGCGCTGCGCAGGCAGGAACGCGTCATCGTCACCGATGTCGCGGCAGACCCTGCGGGTCCGGCGGAGCGCGAAGCCTATGACAAATCGGGCATCCGATCGGTGCAAACTACCCCCCTTCGCGCGCATAGCGGGCAGATTGTTGGCATGTTGTCGACCCACTGGCAGCGCAGGCATGTGCCGGGCGCGGCGGAGCTGCGCTTTTTCGACGTGCTCGCCCGGTTGTCGGCCGACCTGATCGAACGGCTCGACGCGGGCGAGGATCTGCGCCGCAGCGAGGAGCGGTTGCGCAGCGCGGTCGAGGTAGGACATCTCGGCCTGTGGGACTGGAATGTGCGCACCGGCGACATCCACTGGTCCGACGAACATTTTCGTATGGAAGGCTATGGCGTGGGCGAGGTCACACCGAGCTATGATGTCTGGTCAGGTCGCCTCCATCCCGACGATCGCGAAGAAACCGAGGCGAAGGTGCACGAAGCGATGGCGGACAAGAAGGAATATGAGCATGAATTCCGCTCGCTGCACCCGGATGGTACGGTGCGCTGGCTGCATGCGCGCGGACGGTTCTTCTATGATCGCGAAGGGCAGCCGCTGCGCATGATCGGCGCGATGATCGATGTGACCGGGCGGCGCGAATGGGAGAGCCGCCAGAATATCCTGATCGCTGAATTGCAGCACCGCACGCGCAACCTGATCGGCGTGGTGCGCAGCATCGCCGCGAAAACGCTGAGCGGGTCGCGCGATCTGGCGGAGTTCGACGCGCGCTTTTCCGACCGGCTCCAGGCGCTGGCACGGATTCAGGGGCTGTTGTCACGGCTGAAAGACGATGAGCGGGTAGCGTTCGATATGCTGGTGCGCAACGAGCTGGAGGGGATGAACGCGCCGATGGAGCGAGTGTCGCTGGCCGGCCCCGCGGGCGTGCGGCTGCGCTCTTCCACTGTGCAGACGCTTGCGATGGCGCTGCACGAGCTGGCGACCAATGCCGCCAAATATGGCGCGTTCCGCCATGAGGGCGCGACGCTCTCCGTCCGCTGGGCGCTGGCCGCGGCGAACGGGGAAGGCGAACCGCGACTGGACGTGGAATGGCGCGAAAGCGGCGTCCCGATCGACCACGATACCATTACGCGCAACGGGCAGGGGCGCGAGCTGATCGAACAGGCACTGCCCTATCAGCTGCGCGCCGAAACCAGCTATGCGTTCGGCGAAGACGGAGTGCGCTGCACGATCTCGCTTCCGATATCGGCGCGCACCTTTGAAGAGCGCCGATAAGGGGGGCATCGGTTCCGGCGCGACTTTTGTCCGACACGCCGCGTCGTTCGATTCACTCGGTTTAGTCCGGGGAAGGCGGGCCACGCCTTCGCTTTGGATTCTCACGCAAATGGAGATATCCATCAAGGCAGTAGTCTGGCACCGCGTCGGCGACATTCGCATGGACGACGTCCCCGAACCCCAGATCCGCGAACCTGCCGATTCGGTCATTCGGCTGACCTCCTCGGCGATTTGCGGTACGGACCTGCACTTTGTGCGGGGCAGCTTCGCCGATATGAAAGAAGGGCGCATTCTGCGTCGGCATTGTCGAACAGGTCGGCCATCATGTCCGCAATCTGGAAGCGGGCGGGCACAGCCTTTTTTAATGGGCCTGAGGCAGCGGCCGGTTTCGACGGGCTGCAGGCCGAAAAAGCGCGCATTCCCTATGCCAATATCGGACTGGTGAAATTGCCGGATGAGGTGAGCGCTGAACAGGCGATCCCGATCTCCGACATCTTCCCGCCGTGCCGCGCTTTGATACAACTTTGCACGACGCGCTTGAAAGTCAGGTAGCAAAATGCTACCTCACGGGCTGGAGGTGACCTATGCCCCAGTCCATCAAACTTGCTGACGACATCATGAAAATCGTGCGTCGTGAGTCCGAGTTACAGAGCCGCTCGATTGCTGGCCAGATCGCGCATTGGGTACGCATAGGTCGCGCTATCGAGAAATCGGGCAATTTCGATCATGCCCGTATCACCGCTGCGCTCGCTGGCGACATCGAGACAATCGACCTCACTGATGAGGAAAAGGATGTCTGGCTCGACAGCTTTGTCGAGAAGATGGCGCAGCCGGGATCAGATGAAGACGCTTTCTTTGCCCGGCGGCGGCAGCTTGGACAAGGTGTTGGCCTTGATGCAGCCGGCAATCTCGTGCGTGAGAAGGCCGCGCATAAGGCATGACGCCGACGATGATCGTGCTTGCCGGGCCGAACGGCGCCGGCAAGTCGACCCTCTACCAGACCCGCGTAGCACCAAGTTTCGCAGGACCATTCATCAACGCAGACATCATCCAGCGCGACGAACTGCGCGATCCCTCTCCAGCCGCTTCTTACGAAGCGGCCAGGATCGCGTCTTCGCGCCGAGATGATTATCTTTCTCGAGGTCGCGATTTCGCGACCGAAACCGTCTTCTCGCATCCCTCCAAGCTTGAACTGATCGACGAAGCACGAACCAAAGGCTTTACCGTCATCGTGATGCATGTCGGCGTCGATACGCCCGACCTTTCTGTGGCGCGTGTCGGTACGCGGGTCGAGGAAGGCCGACATATTGTCCCCGAGGACAAGATTCGTGCCTATTATGCGCGTGGCGCACCGTTCATTCGCACCGCGGTCCTTAAAGCAGATCGCGGCATGGTCTTCGACAATTCGCGTCTCAACGAACCGCCGAGCCATTGCCTGACATTCGCGAACGGGCGACTGGTCTTCGCATTGCCGCGCCTGCCCAACTGGATCAGATCGGTTTATGAAACTGACTTGGAGATGTGAAGCGAAGTGCAAAGAATGGCCGGCAGGCTGCCCGGCGCGCGCCGCAGCGTGTCGGTCCGCTGCGAACTGGGCAGCCGAAATCCACGGCCAGTAAATGGCTGACATGCACATGGGGAAGGTTCGGGCCTTAAGTACAGAATGCAGCCATCGAGGAACGGCGCTTCGAGCGTCTTGCAGGCGCTCCGAATTGCAACGATCTGGCATGGGCTGTCGGATAGAAGGCAGCATAAACGCGCGGGTTTCCGCAGTGGGCCGCCGCTAGTCTTGCTCCCAACCGCTTGCCCCTCGCGAGGCGCGCCTGTCTTCTCCTCTCCATCTTTTGCTGCTGCGGCTGCGATCGAAGCAGGAGCGATCAAGGTCCGCCACCCGCCCGCAGTCATGCTAGCACCCAAACGCAGCAGCCTCCGGATCTTGGAGCGCAGATGATCTGATGCTGCGTCCCAGTCACGCCGGGCGGTTGCGATACCGAACAAAGCTTCGGCCACTTCACGTTGGCTCGCACCGTGCGCCTTCGCATCGTGCGCACGCAAGGCGAGCGTCCAGCGGTCCGCGCGCTGTTCGGCGGGCAACAAGTAGCGGGGCATACGCCCTAATCGCTCGAAGGCAGCTAGCCGGCGGAGCGTCGTCAGCGGTGCGCTGATCCTCGCCAATCCGGTAAAGCAAAACCGTAGCGCCACGGGACCCTCGCGCAGACTGCCGCCATGCACATCGAGGCGCACACGGCGAATGCCGTCGGAGAGCACATCGCACGTTTGAAGGGCGACGCGCCGACTATGAGCGGCATTTTGAACAAAATAGGAATAACCCTATCAAAGCGCGTGCAGAGGCGATCGAGTGGTGGAGGGGTTTGGCAAGCGCACCCACAAACGAAGATGTGGCCATTAATGTTACGGCACTCCGTCTCCAGGAGATGCTGAAAGAGGATGCTCTTCGGCAATTATCGCAGTCTGACTTCCGTCAGGTGGCGGGTGACGTGCACGCCATGATCGAGTTTTCCCGACGGGTCAGCAACAGCATGGTAGGCCTGCAAACCAGCGAGATCAAATATTCGATACCCGAAAAGCTAGACGCTCTGAGCGAGCACATCTGGAAAGCCAAATCTGATAATGGGTCTCGCGTGACGGATGTGATCCGGCACATCTTGTATGGTGGGCCCGATGACCTCCTACCCGAACGCCTTTGGGAAGCCGTGGCCGATCCTAAATGGAAGCTCGAATGCATGGGTATCAGCGCTTACGGCGAACTTGTTGGGTGGGCCATGCCCGACAAGTTTCCTCCAAGAAATGGCCGGACATCGAAGGCGCTGAGATCGCTCGGCTATGACGTTCAAGTCCACGTCTCATAGGCGACCGAACAATCTGGTACCCCAGTGGGACCCCGCGCCCGATCACCGCCGCGACCTTGCATTTAAGTCATTGAAAAGTGGTGGACGCACTTGGGCTCGAACCAAGGACCCGCTGATTAAGAGTTATCGGTCATAGTGTCCGACGCAATCCGGCAATGTCCACAAACGCTTGCAAAACAGCCGTTTATATGTCCTAGTGCGTCCGGCGGTTTCCGGGGGTATCTTGCCCCAAGTGTTACCTTAGGTAACATTTTCGAGACCCGCTGAACGAACGGGCAGGCGATGGCGGTAGGTAACAGACAGGCGGCGGTGGCGCTCACTGATGCGAAGCTGAAGGGCATGAAACCCCCGGCGTCGGGGCAGATCGAATTGCCCGATGCAAAGGTGCCAGGGCTTCGCGTCCGCATCGGGGCGAGCGGCGCGCAAACCTTTATTCTGCGCAAGCGTGTCGGCGGCAAGGTGCGCAACATTACCGTTGGACGCTATGGCCCTCGCTTCGGGATTGCCGATGCCCGCAAGAAAGCCCGTTCGTTGCTGAGCGATATTGAAGCGGGCGGCGATCCTACTGCCACGCTCGAAACACCACGGAGGGCAGGGAAGGGGGCACAGACCATCCGCAACATGCTTCCCGACTATCTGGCAGCGAAAGCGGGCCTGCGTTCGGTCGGAGAGGTTAAGCGGATCATGGAAGGCTATGTCCTGCCCGAAATAGGCGACCGGTTGGCCGATGCCGTGACCCGCGCCGATGTAACCCGCCTGATTGACGGTATCGCCGCAACCGCGCCCGTCATGGCCCGCGCGACCCATGCGCAACTATCCGCATTCTACACTTGGGCGATGCCGCGCCTTGACCGCCTGCCAGCCAATCCGTGCCGAGATGCGGGACGACCGCCGAAACCTAAGGCGCGCGACCGGGTGCTATCGGAAAGCGAATTGCGGGCGCTATGGCAGGTGGCAGAGGATGAAGCGTTGCCTTGGGGGGCGGCGCTGAAGCTGCTGATCCTGACCGGGCAGCGCCGGGAGGAAGTATTTGCAGCCGATCGCGACGAGTTCGACCTAAAAGCGGGCGTGTGGACCATCCCAGCCGACCGGGCAAAGAACGGCGTTGCGCATCGGGTGCCGCTCGCTGGCGAGGCTGTCGCCTTGCTCGAAAGCATACCGGCGATAGCGATAACCGCAGAGGATGGCAGCGACGCCACTAGCCCCAAGCTGTTCCCGGCGCGTAGCCGCCCCATGAACGCTCCTAGCGGCTTCAGCAAAGCACAGGCGCGGTTTCGAGTATCGCTCGCCAAGAAACTGAAAAAGGAGCCTGAGACGGTGCCAGATTGGACCCTGCACGATATTCGCCGCACGGTAGCGACCGGGTTGCAGCGGCTGGGGATACGAGTTGAAGTAACCGAGGCGGTGCTGAATCATGTTTCAGGATCGCGGGGCGGTATTGTCGGCGTCTATCAGCGCCATAGCTTTGATGCGGAAAAGCGGCATGCGCTGGAAGCATGGACGGCAGAGGTTGCGCGGATCGTTCGGGGCGATGATGGCGGGAATGTGGTGGCGCTACATGGCTGAGGAGGAGTTCGAGCGGGTCGGTTCTGGGATAACCGCAAGGCGTCGCCGGAAAAATAAAAGCGTTGCTCCAACCGTCGATGCCTTTCGCGCATTGGCGGCGCATCTGCGTGGATGGAATACGACACCCGCGACGCCTTGGGAGAAACATCGACCGCAGATTGATGCCTGTCGCGAGCGACTTCACGAAATAATGCGAGGCGCCCCGGAACCATATCTGAGTGATGACTGGTTCGATTGGCAAGAAACGAACATGCGGGAGCGCCAAGACGAGGCATGGTATTTGGACAACATCTTGCGACAGGCGAATTGCGTCGATCATCATGTGAAACAGGGGGCGATCGGCTGGGCTATTCATGAAGCGATGTTGCTGAGTGAACTCTTAACCGAGCTTAGGGTCAAACAGTGTTGGGAATTGCCCGCCATGTGGGGCGAACAGCGGCTGAAAGACGCGAAAGAGGCTGCAGCCGACCGCCGTAAGATGTCTGACGAAGAACGAAGGGAAATTGTCGAGCAGATCGCAGCGGAGAGGGGGCTGGGCGTTCGCGACGCGATACGAACCGCCGCAGTTCGTCGCCCCGATGGCGGAAAGGAATCGTCCTATCGTACTGCGTACTACAAAAAGGTGTCTAAGCCTGTCGATTAGACAGCTATCGTCCACATAAATGTTCAGTCGTCCAACAAAACGAAGGGCGACAACATGACACTGCTAAGACTTCCCGATGTGATGGCGCGAACCGCGCTGTCTCGTTCCGCCATATACGATCTGATGGGTGAGGGGCGCTTTCCGCGACCCGCCAAGATTGGCGGTCGTATTAACGCTTGGGCCGAGGCCGAGATTGCCGACTGGATCGCCGCGCGGCTCGCAGAGCGGGAGGCGGCATGATGGAAAAAGAAAACCCCCGCACGATGGCAGGGGCTTCCGATGTTCACTTGGCGGGGAACACGGATGCTTTTACTTCAACCTACACGAAAGCGCCAGAGGGCGCGCAAATCATCGAAGCAATTCAGAACATGGCTTGCGAAGCGCAATCCGAAATCGGGCGCGTCGAAACGCTCGCCCATTTTATCGACGAAGCTTTGGACGAAGTGGCATCCGACAGCGAAACCGTTGGGCCGATTGGGCGGCTCTACGATCTGCTCGCCGTCCTAAAGCTTCAGGCTGCTGCCGCGAAGGCAACTGCGGGGAACATCGAGTCTATCACCCTGTGCGGAGCGCCAGCTGATGTTTGACGCTCAGCAAATGGCCTCGCCCTATGTCGCGTTTTTTCGCGAACCGACGACGCGCCTCGATCGTTTTCTTGTGCAAGGTTATGTCGATCGGGCACAACTCGCGGCGGCGGTGGAATCGCTGATCGAACTGATCGACGCGATCGACGGCGACCCCGACTTTGAGGAAACCGATTGCGAGGACTCGCACGTCCTTTCGCACCGCGCGCTTGAGTGGGCGAGCAGTCCCGGCTGCGAGATCGCAGACGCTGGCGGGCAGCATGACGAGGACGGGATAAACACGATGTTCCGCATCGATGAGACCGGCGCCGGTTGCCCGATTGCCGATCCTGACTGTGCGGTCGATGACACTGCCTGCGATGAGGGCGAGGCGGCGTAAGATGGCCGAGAAGGTCTATTCAGCCCCCTTACCGTTACATGCTATATGGGATGACCGCTTAGCAGGGATAGACCTGCGCGTTCTGGCGTGCATCGCGTATCATGATCGCATGTCGCTGGCGACCGGCAAAGGCCAAGGCTGCACTGCCAGTCACGGCACGATCGCGGCGGAGATTGGGTGCAATTACACCAACCTGTCGAAGGCGATTAAACGGCTGGGCGACCTTGGGTATATTGAGCGCCACAAACCGACTTTCGGAGACAAGCGCGGGCATGTTTATCGCGTGCCCGCGTTCCTCTACGGCAAGGAAGAAAGTTTGTCATTTGGCCAACGATCCAAGGGCCAAAACAGCCCGCTCGCCTTGAATGATGTTGGCCAAACGGCAAACCATGCCATTGATATAGTTGGTCAAGACACCGAAGAAAATGGCTCAATTTCAGCTACATCACCTGAACAATATATTTCGCTAAGCGACGTAAGATATTCTGCTAAAGCAGAGAACGATACTCATCATAAGATGCGCGACGCTGAAGCATCGCGCGGGCGTGGCAGTAGGAAGAAGCTGCATCGCAACGGTGAACCGCTCCACGAAACGCTCGCCAAGTTCGAACGCCAGTGGAAGCAGGACTGGACGGTCTATCAGGACAATCTGTCGGATTGGGTCGAGTGGCTGGGCGACCATGCGCTTTACGCAGCCGAGAACGACGACAGCGTCCTGTCAAACTGGGCGACCCGTCTTTCGGAGAACGTGGCCCAGTTCGCTTGGGCCGAGGCCGAGATTGCCGGAAGCGAGGCTTCATGAACACTCGCCATCGAAATGAGCAAACGCAAACAGGAGGTGGCATGACCAGCGACGCCACCCCCGGCCCCGAAAGTTCACGAGGCGGCCGCGCCCTGACCGGCGCCCATCCTCCGTGCGCACCGAAAGCAAAAACTCAAGGGGGACCTTCCCGAAAGGAGCATCATGAAACTGATTGAAGGAGGTTCCGGCATTCCGCCCGAGCCCGACTGGTCCGCAGTCTTTCCGGGTCGCGCGAAATCGATCGCGGCCGATCGTGCCAATGCAACTCGCTATTGGCACGATGCCATCGGCGACCTGCGCGCCATCGAAAAGCTATCGGTGGTGAACGGGCACGCGCTGCAACGGCTCGTCATCGCATACATCCTCTACGACCGGGCGGCGGTTGAGGTCATCCGCGAAGGGCCGATCGTGCCGGCCCCGCGAACGAAAACTCCGATGCACTCCCCCTGGGCGACTGCAATGCGCGATGCGAGCCGGATGGCGAACGCGATCGAAGCCGAGCTCACCCTATCGCCCAGGCGACGCGCAAGCGGCGGAAAGGTCAGCCGGCGGTCGCGGAAATCCAGCCCCGCCGACCAGTATTTGAAGAGCGTTCCGACGGAGAATAACGACGATGAAAAATGATGACTTCGACCGCATCGCGCCGGTTATCGACATGGCGCAGCGCCTCCATGGATCGCTGCATGACAAGCTGATCGAGAAAGGCGTTGCGCCGATCGACGCTCTGATTGCCTCGCTCTATGCCACTCATCAACTTGCTGCCAAGCTGCACGGAAACCCGGTCGCCGCGGTCGAGTGGATGCGCGACGCGCTCGACACGATCGAGCGGCAGGCGCTGGGAACGAAACATTGACTGCGGGCGAACGCCTGGCCGCCCTGTCTCCGGCAGCGCGAGCAGCGGCAACGGCTGCGTTGGACGAAATCAGCCGGCCGCTCGACGTGCGCGAGATCGATGTCGCGCTCGCTCGTGCTGGCATCCCCCGATCGACGCGGCGTCCGGTCGTGCGAGCGCTCATGGAGGCGTTCGACATCATCGTCCTGGAACCGAACGCGTGATGGGCTGGCCGCGCGGATTGAGCGCCGTGTATGCTATGGCACGCCCGCGGCGCCCGATCGCTGAGCGCGACTTGGTGCGGCGAGCTGCTGGCGACATCGGATCGGCCAAGATGCGCGCCCAGCGACTCGCGAGCCGCGTTGCGCGAGAGACGATGGCCGCTGTCGACCGTGATCCCGGCGAGCGCATTTTCGACCTGCTGCGGACATATGACGATGACCCAGCGCGCGCGCTGGCGACCAGCCCCGATATCGATACTGCAGCGCTTGTGCGGGCGGCGCGACTGGCGAGGCTGGAGGCGCGCGGCTTCCGGCGCCTGTTGCCTGCGGAGGCCGCAAACGAGGACGAGGCCGTCTGCGCAGAGGTCGGGCAGCGGCTCGCCGAGCGGTATCGGCGACACCTTTCCGGCAACCGAAAATAGTTGGCGTAAACCCGGTTTTTCACCAACCCGCCCGGCCCACGGTCTGTCTCGAAAAGGAGATACGACCGATGAACATGCCCCTTATTTCTCTGCCCCGCGGCCTGATGGCGGTAAGCGCCGCCGGCGGTCGTCCGGGCGCGACGGCGACGATGGACACGGTTCTGGAGGCGCTCGAGGACTTCAAGGCCAAATACAACGGCCGGCTGGACAGCCTCGAGTCTTTTCTCGACGCTCAGGCGAAGCAGACCGCGGCAGATAAGCTCGGCTGCGGTGGCGGCATCGGAACGCTTCGCGCGGCCGACCCCGACTATTCGGCGACCTTCGCCAACTATTTCCGCAGCGGCGTCAGCGAGGAAGCCGTCCGCACCGCCCAGGCGACCGGCGAGCGCGCGCAGATCATGGCTTCGATGCAGTCGGGCAGCGAAAGCGACGGCGGCTATCTCGCCCCGGTCGAGTGGGACCGTCAGATTGGCCAGGCGCAGCGCATCCGCTCGCCGCTGCGCCGTCTCTGCGATGTCCGTGTCACGACGACCGGCGCATATTCGACGCTGTGGAAGCTGACCGGCCCCGGTTCGGGCTGGGTCGGTGAAACCGCCCCGCGCCCGGCGACTTCGACGCCGACCTTCGCATCGATCACGTTCGGGCACGGCGAAATCTACGCTAACCCCGCGATCACGCAGCGCCTGCTCGATGACGGCGCGATCAACGTGCAGGAATGGCTCGCAACTGAGGTCAGCGAGGAGTTCGACAAGCAGGAAGGCATCGCCTTCATCTCCGGCGATGGTTCGAACAAGCCCTACGGCCTGCTCGGCTATGTCGTGGGCGGCGCACATGAGGGTCAGCACCCCGGCGGTTCGATCCAGGCCGACGCCAGCGGCGACGCTGCCACGGTGACGGTCGATGGCTTGGTTGACTTCACCTACCAGCTGCCGGCTCCTTATCGTCAGAACGCGGCATGGCTGATGAATAGCCAGACGGCCGCGACGATCGCCAAGATGAAGGACGGCGAGGGCAATTTCATCTGGCGCGAAAGCCTCGCTGCGGGTCAGCCTGCGACGCTGCTCGGCCGCCGGGTCGAGATCGACGAGAACATGCCGAACATCGCGGCGGATGCGCTGCCGATCCTGTTTGGCGACTTCCAGGCCGGCTATGTCATCAACGACCGGCAGGGCGTGCGGGTGCTGCGCGACCCCTTCACGAACAAGCCATTCGTCCATTTTTATGTAACGAAACGTGTCGGCGGCGGTCTCAAGGATCCTAATGCGATCCGCGCGCTCAAGATCGCCGCGGCGTAACCCCAAGGGGCGGCAGCAACAATCGCTTCGCTGTCGCCCCGCCTTTTCCCGTCGATAAGGAGCATCCATCATGCCTACCCCGCGCAAGAAGCCTGGGATTCAACCCATCATGATCGAACACGATGGCAAAAGCCTGCCATTCAAAATTGGTCTCAACGAATGCTGCCAAGCCGAAGCCAAGTTCGGCGGTAGCTTCCATGCCATCGTGCAGGAGCTGGGCGAAAACCCACGCCTTTCCACGGTTCGCTATCTTTTCACGCTTGGCCTGTCGGACGCGGAGAACGTCTATAGCGAAACCGAGGCAGGTGAAATTATCGCCGAAATCGGTTTGGAAGAGGCCGTCGGCGTCATCGGGGAATCCGTGCGGCGCATGATGCAGGGCGGCAAGGCCGAAGCCGCATAATGGCTGGCGACGCGGTAGAGCTTAGCGGGTTCAAAGAGCTGGACGCGGCATTGGCCAAGTTCAGCAAATCGACCGAGCGGGCCTTGCTCCGCCGCGTCGCCACGCGCGCACTGGAACCGTTCGTGACCGAAGCCAAGCGCCTTGCCCCTGTTGCGTCCGGCAATCTGCGCGACAGCATCACAATCGGCACAAAGCTGACCGGAAACGCTCGCAGAGAAGCGCGGCGCGACCCGCCCGATGGGGTTCGGGTCTTTGCGGGAACAGCGGATCGCGAGGCGGTGCCCAATGAGTTCGGGACGGTTCGTGCGCCCGCGCAGCCGTTCATGCGTCCTGCTTGGGACACCACTTCCAACCTCGTTTTGGCCCGCGTCATGGACGACCTGGCCGATGAAATTGATCGCACGGCACAGCGCGTCGCGGCGCGCGCGGCGAAGGGATAGGGCATGGCAGGCGCCAAAATCGGTTCGCTGAACGTTGACCTCACGCTGGGCACCGCCCGGTTCAAAAAAGGGCTCTCGGATGCGCAGCGCCAGTTGCTCGACACGCAAAAGCGGTTTCGGGCGGTGGGCGCAAAGATGCAGAGCCTCGGCACCACCATGTCGATCGGCCTGACCGCACCATTCGCGGCGCTAATGGCAAAGGCGATCCCGGCAGCGACGAAGGCAAGCGAGGCCATCGCGCAGGTCGATTCTGCACTCAAATCAATGGGGCCAGTCGCGGGCTATACGTCCGGGCAGTTGCAGGAGATGGCGAAGCAGTTGGAGCATACCTCCAGCTTCAACGACAAAGACATTTTGAAGGACGTAACCGCGAACCTGCTGACCTTCGGAAATGTCGCGGGCAGTGCGTTTTCGCGTGCGCAGCAAGTTGCGGTGGATCTGTCGACGCGATTGGATCAGGACCTGAAAAGCTCCGCTATCCAGCTTGGCAAGGCGCTCAACGATCCGGTGAAGGGGCTGACCGCATTGTCGCGGGTAGGCGTGTCTTTCACGAAAGAGCAGACCGCGCAGGTAAAGGCCATGATGGCGGCGGGCGATGCAGCCAGCGCGCAAAATTTGATCCTTACCGAGCTGGAAAAGCAATATGGCGGCGCAGCGCAGGCGGCACGTGATGCGGCCCCCGGCAGCGATACCGTCGATGCGTGGCGCGAGTTTCAGGAACAGGTGGGCGCGCTGGCGCTCGAAGTGCTGCCTGTCTTCACGGACATGGCGACAAAGGTGCTCAACGTCTTCAATGACCTTTCACCGGGTATGAGGGCGGTTGTTGTTGGCGGCGCGGCTCTCGCTGCTGCGCTGGGGCCAGTTCTGGTCGGGCTTGGCGGGCTGGTGCAGATCGCCGCGCCTTTGCTTGCTGGGTTCGGTGGTGCAGGCCTGGCAGGCGTCCTGACGACGCTGGGAGGCTTGTTGTTGCCCATCGCGGCAGCGGCGGGGGCGGTCTATCTGGCGTGGAAGAATTGGGACACCATCGGCCCCGCGCTTCGCCAGTTGGGCGAGACACTCCAACAAGCGTTCGGCCCGACCGTGGTGGCGACCTTCGAAGCGTTGAAGGCGGCGGCGCTCGCATTGTGGAACGGACCATTTGGCGACCTGCTGACCGACACGGTTTCGCACGCTGTCGCGTCGGTAAAGGACTTGTGGGAGCAGTTCGGCCCCGCGGTCATCTCGATCGTTAAGGCGGCAGGCGTGATCGTCGCCACGACCTTTCAGCAAATCTCGGACGTAATCAACGTGGTGGCGGCGCTGCTGCATGGGCGCTGGGGTGAAGCATGGGACTATGCCAAGAAGACCGTAGCCGATGGGATCATCGGCGCGCTTGACGTGCTGCGCGCCCTTGCACCGGGCGCGATCAAATCCATGCGCGCACTCTATGCAGGCGTGAAGACCTGGGTGCAGGACCGCCTGGGGGCCGTGTGGACATGGCTGCACGGCAAGCTCAAGGCGGTGGGCGGTTGGTTTTTCGACCTTTATGACAAGGTTGTCGGGCATAGCTACATCCCCGACATGGTCGATGCGATCGGCGATCACATGGCGCGGCTGCAAGGCAATATGGTCAACGTGGCGCGCGATGCGACCGAAAAAACCGGCAATGCGTTCGGCGACTTGCAAGAGCAGGTCGCCCCGATCCTTGATCGGCTGTTCCCCGATCAGGCGAAGTTCAACCAGTTCAAGCGCGATCTTGCAAACCTGACCACTTATGCGAGCAAGGCCGGGTGGACTGAGGACGAAACCAGCGAAGCACAGACACGATTGCGGCGCGAGTATATGGGAGGCGGTGACCCTTCGCACGCGATCGACCAATGGATGGCGGACAATAGCGATTCGAGCGTCTTGACCGAAGGCGTGAAATCAGTCGCGGATAGCGTAAACGAGGAATGGCAGCGCGTGGCCGCAGCGAATGATAACATGAAGGCAGGCTTTGCCGACATGGCGCGCGACGTTACCGGCTCACTCAAAGGGCTGGTGTCCAATATCAAATCTGGCGACATCCTTGGCGCGCTGCAAACTGTACTTGACCTTGTCGGGCAGGTGTCGAGCCTTTTGGGCGGCAGCTTCAAACCGGCAACCCGCACCTACAGCGTCGGCGGCATCTCGACGCCGCGCGCGAATGGCGGGCCGATGGTGCCCGGTCGAACCTATGAAGTTGGGGAGCATGGCCGGGAGTGGGTCACGGTCGGGGGCATGGCGAGTGCCACGCCAGATCGTCGCGCTGGCCAGGCCGGGAGGCGCGAAGGTGGCGTGATGGAAATCAGGCTGCGCGATGAGCTGCTTGATGCGCGGATCATCAGCGGCTCGGCGCGGGTCACGCAAGCGGGAATTTCGGAGAAGGCGAAAAGCGATTCCTATCGCGCAAGCCGGGGGTTTGGCCGGTAGCGACCTTGGGCCGCGCCCCGCCATATAGCCGATGAAACCGGCCTGTCGGTCGACCCCATCCGCCGCGCGGCCCCAATCTATACGAAGTTACCTAGCCCGTTACCTAGCCGCACAGCGTTATGAAATACCCCCTATTGGGGTGGATCAAGTAACTGATCCAGCTGTGTTTTTGGTGGACGCACTAGGGCTCGAACCTAGGACCCGCTGATTAAGAGTCAGCTGCTCTACCAACTGAGCTATGCGTCCATCCGGGGCGTTCAGAGCGGGTGTTGGAGCCCGCCGCCGCATTGGAGTGGCGCGGTTAGCACCGCTTTTTTGGGAATGCAAACCAAAAAATCAGATTCTTTCGGTTCTGGTCGCGGAGCGGTTTGCGCGGTCGATTGACATCAGCATTCCGATGCACAGCATGATGGTGAGCTGCGCCGATCCGCCATAGCTGACCAGCGGCAGGGGAATGCCTACCACGGGCGCCAGCCCCATCACCATCGCCAGATTGATCGCGACATAGAAGAAGATGGTGGTGGAAAGACCGGCTGCCGCCAGCCGGGAGAAACGGCTCTGCGCGCGGATGCCGACCCCCACGCCCCAGCGCACCAGCAGCATGAAGGCCAGGATCAGCAGGCATCCGCCGATCAGTCCCCATTCTTCCGCCATGGTTGCGAACACGAAATCGGTATGGCCTTCGGGAAGATAATCGAGATGGCTTTGCGTGCCGTGCAGAAAGCCCTTGCCGAAAATGCCGCCCGATCCGATCGCGATCTTCGACTGGCTGATATGATAGCCGGCCCCCAGCGGATCGCTTTCGGGGTCGAGAAAGATCAGCACGCGCTTGCGCTGATAATCGTGGAGCAGGGTGCTGAACGCGACCGGAATGGCGACCGCGACCGCCAGCGCCCCGCCGATGAACAGACGAAGGGGGATGCCGGCCAGAAACATGACCGTGATCCCGCCGAAGGTAATCATCAGCGCGGTGCCGAGATCGGGCTGCATCATCACCAGCCCGGCGGGCAGGCCGATCAGCAATGCCGCAGGCCAGATTGCACCGAAGCGGCGAATCTCGCGGACCGGCAGCATCGAATAGAAACGGGCGGTCGCCAGTACGATGGCCGGCTTCATCAGTTCCGAGGGCTGCAACCGGATAAAGCCCAGATCGAGCCATCGCTGCGCACCGCCGCGTACCGCGCCCAGTGCCTCGACCAGCACCAGCAGCACCATCAATATGCCGTAAACGGGAAAGGCGGCGTTTTTCCAAAGGCTTTCGGGGAAACGCGACATGATGAGCGCCATCACCAGAAAGGCGAAGAAGGTTGTCGCCTGCCGCTCGGCCCAGGGCGATACGCTGCCGCCCGCCGCTGAATAGAGTACGACCAGTCCGAACGCGCCGATCGCAAAGACCAGCAGCGTGATTTTCCAGGGAAGTTGCGCGACCGGCGTCGGTACGAAACCCGGCCCGGTCACTCGCCATCCTCCGGCGATCCTTCGGCGGCGGCATTGGGCGCGGCAGTGCGGTCAGTCGTGGCCGCCGCCTCCACCACATTGCTGCGCGCGCTGTCGACATCTTCCGGCGGGGGAGGGACGGGCGCGTTCTGCGCAGCCATGAACGCCGCACGCTTCGCTGCCATGCGGGTGGCGATATCGCCGCCCCAGGTCTCTTCCGCCGCAAGCAGACGCTTCATGGCAAGGTCGCGGTCGAACATATAGGTCATCACATCAGCAGCCGTTTGCGGAGCATCCTGATTGGTGATGAGGTGGCCACCATGTTCGATGACGACCGAACAGGCATAGCGCGGATTATCGGCAGGCGCGAAACCGACGAAGAGCGCATGATCGCGAAGCTTGAATGGGAAACTGGCATTGCCGGTTCGCCCGGCCCGGCGGTCTGCCATGGTGATCCGGCGTACCTGCGCCGTGCCGGTCTTCCCCGCCATATCGACGCCGTCGACATACATGCGCGCACCGCCGCCGGTACCGCCATGATTGACCACCGACCACATGGCTTCACGAATTACCCGGATATGTTCCGGATCGAGGTTGAGCGATGCGGCGGGGCGGTGCGGCTGATCGAGCAGGATACGCGGAACGATCTCGCGCCCGCTCGACAGACGGGCTGCCATGACTGCGAGCTGCATCGGGTTGACCAGCAGATAGCCCTGACCGATCGATGCGTTGATCGAGTCAGCGACCGTCCAGGGCTTGCCGTATTTCTTTTCCTTCCACGCGCTGTCGGGCACCGTGCCATAATATTGCGAGACGAAGGGCAGATCATATTGCGCGCCAAGCCCCATTTGCCGCGCCGTCGGGGCGAAGCGGTCATAGCCGAGTTCGCGCGCCATCTGATAGAAATAGATGTCACAGCTTTGCGGAATCGCGCGGTGCATGTTGATCGCGCCGTGGCCGCCGCGCTTCCAGCAATGGAAGCGGCCGCGCCCGACCTGCAGCACACCGCCGCAAAATACGGTCCGGTCGGGATCGACACCATTTTGCAACAGCGCAAGCCCGTGCATCGGCTTTACCGTAGAACCGGGGGGATAAAGCCCCTGCAATACCTTGTTCATCAACGGAACATGGTCGTCTTCCGACAGCATCTTCCATTCCATCCGGCCGATGCCCTGCGAAAAACTATTGGGATCATAGGCCGGCATCGACACCATGGCGAGCATATCGCCGGTGAGCGTGTCGAGCACCACCACCGATCCCGAATTGGGGCCAAGCCGCCGCGCGGCATATTCCTGCAACCCCGCATCGATGGTCAGGCGTACCGTTTGCCCCGGTATATCAGGCCGGGTGGCAAGCTCGCGCACCAGCTTGCCGCGCGCCGTCACCTCGATCCGCTTCGCGCCCGGCTTGCCGCGCAGCCGATCTTCCAGTGTCTTTTCAAGGCCGTCCTTGCCGAGTTTGAAACCCGGTGTGACGAGAAGGGGATTCTTCTCCTTCTCATATTGCTCGGCGGAAGCGGCGCCGACATAGCCGACCAGATGCGCGACCGCCGCACCCAGCGGATAGTTTCGCGCAAATCCGCGGGTCGGCGCAACGCCGGGCATTTCGGGAATGCGCACGCTGACCGCCGCGAAACGCTCCCAGTCGAGATTCTGCTCGACCTGAACCGGTTGAAACCCCGCAGCGCGCTTCAGATCGGTCTGAATACGATCAAGATCATCGGCGGTCAGTGCGAGCAGATGCGAAAGGAGCGACAAGGTCTGCTCCTTATGCTCCAGCCGGTCGGGAATGATATCGACACGAAAATCGGTGCGGTTATCGGCAATCGGTGCGCCGTGACGGTCGACGATCCAGCCGCGCCGCGGCGGGATGAGCGTCATATTCACCCGGTTGCTTTCGGATAACAGCTTGTAATGCTGGTTTTCGGCGACCGACAGCCAGGCCATCCGCCCGGCGAGCACCAGACCGACCGCGCCCTGACCCAGCCCCAGCATTGTCGCCCGACGGGAAAAACTAAAGGATTGTGCTGCTTCGGTAACGATCTTGAATGGACGATTCATGTCTTTTGTCCGCGCCCGCCAAGGTGCGCGCATAGCCGGAACACCAGCGGGAGCAGCGCAATCGACGCCACGATCTGGAGCAGCAGGGCGATATCGACATTGGCAACAAGCGGGGTGCTGACGATGCGCTCACCCACCAGCGTTATCCCGATCGCACCGGCGCCGATCGCCCAGTTGTGCCACAAATCCCGCCAAACGAGCCGCGAGTCTATCATATCCACGGTCAGATAGCACGCGGTCCAGAAGAACATAGCGCTGCCGAACGGCTGACCGCTGATCAGATCGTCAAACAGACCCAGTAGCAGCGGAGACCATGGCTGAAACAGATCGGCGCGCAGCAGGCGCCAGCCGATCAGCATCATCAGGCCAAAGGGCGGCAGGATCGGGATCGTTGCCACAAAGGGCAGCAGCGTCAACATCGATCCCAGCATCACCGTCACGGGCGCAAGCCAATAGGCGCGGCGCCAGCGATCGGCGCGGTCGATATCGGCGGAAAGCGACCCGCTCATTCGTCGCCGTCTCCCGCTTGCGGGATTGCCTCGCCCGCTGCGGCAGGCGGGGCTTCGGGCATGAATACCTGCTGCACCATGGCGAAATCGGCGGTGTCGGGGCTTGCAAATACGCGCGCTACCGAACTGTCGGAGGCGTTGCGCACCACCCGCGCCACCGGGATATTGGGCGGGTAGATACCGCCTGTTCCCGAGGTGACGAAGACATCCCCGGAAAGAAACGGTGCATTGGCGACCGATGCAGCACGCACTTCGACCAACCCGTCACCGCGCCCGACGATGATCGCCGGCATGCCGTCGCGGGTGCGACGAACCGGCACCACGCTTTCGGGATCGATGATCAGGAGTATGCGCGCATTGTTGAACCCGGTTTCGAGCACTCGCCCGATCAGGCCGTTCGGCCCGCGTACCGGCTGGCCCTGCCGCACACCCTGACGGCTGCCCGCGTTCAGTACGGCATAGCGCCGCGTGCTGCCTGCAGAGGAACTGACCAGCCGTGCTACCGCTACCGTGTCGGGATTGCGATCGCGCAGGCGCAGCAAAGCGCGCAGCCGCCGGTTTTCGCGTCCCAGCGTCCGGGCCTGAAGAACAAGCCGGCGGCTATCGGCCAGTTGCTGTTTCAACCGGCGATTTTCTGACACCGCGCCGAAATGCTCGCCGATCGAACCCGTCATCGAACCGAACCAGCCGCGTACCGTGTCCATGCCGGACGATAAGGGGGTCGTCAGATCGCGCGCAGCGCCACGTAGCGGGCTGAACGCACCGGGACTCAGCGTCGAAATCAGCATCAGAACCGCAGCGACCGCGACGCCTGTCGCCGCGATCACATAGCCGATAAATCGCCGGTATTGCGCCCGCCGTGAAAAGCCCGGGCGCCGGTTACTTGGCGGCGCCATTATTGTCCCGCTTTCTTAAAGGGTTATACGGCGAGCAATACGCCGCGAAATACAGGATCTTCCAGCGCACGCCCCGTGCCGAGCGCGACGCAGGTCAGCGGCTCTTCGGCAACCGTCACCGGCAGGCCTGTCTCATCGCGCAGTATTTCGTCGATCCCGGCAAGCAGCGCGCCGCCACCGGTCAGCACGATACCCTGATCGACGATATCGGCGGCCAGTTCGGGCGCAGTGTTTTCAAGCGCAATCCGGACACCTTCGACGATCGTGCCGACCGGTTCAGAGAGGGCTTCGGCGATCTGGCCCTGATTGATCTGAATTTCCTTGGGCACGCCGTTTACCAGGTCGCGACCCTTGATATGGATCGTCTGGCCGATGCCGTCGCTCGGCGGCTTGGCGGTGCCGACTTCCTGCTTGATCCGCTCGGCCGTGCCTTCGCCGATCAGGAGATTGTGGTTGCGGCGGACATAGGAAACGATCGCTTCGTCCATCTTGTCGCCGCCGACGCGCACCGACGTCGAATAGGCAAGGCCGCGCAGCGAAAGGACTGCGACTTCGGTGGTGCCGCCGCCGATATCGACCACCATCGAACCGATCGGTTCGGTGACTGGCATGTCGGCACCGATTGCGGCGGCCATCGGTTCCTCGATCAGCCAGACCTGCGATGCGCCGGCATTCGATGCGGCGTCGCGGATCGCGCGCCGTTCGACCGAGGTCGAGCCCGACGGCACGCAGATCACGATCTGCGGATGACGCCAGGGCATCGGATGCTTGCCGCCATTCACCTTGGTAATGAAATGTTTGATCATCTGCTCGGCAACATCGATATCGGCGATCACGCCGTCACGAAGCGGGCGAATCGCTTCGATGGTACCGGGCGTTTTGCCCATCATCAGCTTGGCGTCGTCACCGACCGCCTTCACCTTGCGAACGCCCTGAAGCGTTTCCACCGCGACCACCGACGGTTCATTCAGCACGACGCCGCGACCGCGCAGATAGACCACCGTATTGGCGGTGCCCAGGTCGATTGCCATATCGTGAGACATGAATTTGAAAAAGCGGGAGAATACCATCTATTTTTCCGTCTTTTACCGCAGCAGCCCGGCTGTCGGAAGGTCGCACAAACATCGCTTCGGACCCGGTCGGCGCCGGTGATCGTCCGGCATCGGAAAATTGGCGCAATCGGGTCGCGGGATGGCGCCGCTTGGGCTACAGCGGCGTGCATGTCAATACGCCGTCTACCAGAGCATCTAGTCAATCGTATAGCCGCAGGCGAGGTGGTGGAAAGACCCGCCAGTGCGTTGAAAGAACTCGTTGAGAACGCAATCGATGCCGGGGCGCGTCGAATCGCTGTCCGGATCGCTGCCGGGGGCACGGACCTGATCGAGGTGACTGATGACGGTTGCGGCATGTCTCCGTCCGAAATGGCGCTCGCGCTGGAACGCCATGCAACTTCGAAACTGCCCGATGATGCGATCGACGCCGTTACCACTCTGGGGTTTCGCGGTGAGGCGCTGCCCTCAATCGCCAGTGTCGCGCGGCTGACGCTGGAAAGCCGGGTGCGCGGTGAAGAGGGCTGGCAGCGCATCGTCGATAACGGGACGCTGGAGCGCGAAGGCCCCGCCGCCTTGCCGCCGGGCACAAGAATCCGGGTGGAGTCGCTGTTCGCGCGCGTGCCCGCCCGCCGCAAATTCCTGCGCTCGGCGCGCAGCGAATATGCCGCATCGATGGATGTGATGCGCCGGCTCGCCATGGCGCGTCCCGATATCGCCTTCAGCGTGGAGCATGACGGGCGTCGCGTGCTGAGCGTGCAGGAGGGCGAGACGGGGCCTGAACGCGTCGCCGCACTCACCGACCGGGCGCTCATCGAGAATAGTGTGGCGATCGATCTGGAACGTGGTCAGATGCGGCTCGGCGGGGTGGCGAGTCTGCCGACCTTCAACCGGGGAGTCGCAGATCATCAATATCTGTTCGTCAATGGCCGCCCGGTAAAGGACCGGCTGCTGACCGGCGCAGTGCGCGGCGCGTATGCTGAGATGCTCGCGCGCGATCGTCATGCCGTGGTTGCGCTGTTCCTCGATCTGCCGGTGAGCGAAGTCGATGTGAACGTCCATCCCGCCAAGACCGAGGTTCGCTTTCGCGATCCGCAGCTTGCGCGCGGTCTGATCGTCAGCGGCATCCGCCGCGCGCTCGACGAGGCGGGGCATCGCAGCGTTCAGCGTCCGGCCGAATCGGCGCTCGCCGCCTGGCAGACCGAGGAGGACGTGCGGCGGCGCCAGCAGGAGGAAGCCGCGCGTTCGCCGTCCTTTTTCGCTTCGCCTCCTCCGCCGGCGGGATGGACCATGCCCCGCTACGAGGGTGAGACACTTTCCTCGGTCGCTGACCGACGCCCCGAATATCTCTTCGCCGCGCCGCAGGCCCGTGCCGAAACGGCGAGCGCACATGTCCCCTCGGGCGCAGACTTCCCGATGGGCGTCGCGCGCGGACAGGTCGCCAAAACCTATATCATCGCCGAGGCGTCCGACGGGCTGGTCATCGTCGACCAGCATGCAGCGCACGAACGGCTCGTGCTCGAACGGATGCGTGCCGCGATGGCGGGCAGCGGGGTGAAAGCGCAGGCCATGCTGATGCCCGAAGTCATCGAACTGGACGAAAGCGCCTGTGACCGCCTCGAAGCACGAATAACGGAGCTTGCCGAATTCGGGCTGGAACTCGAGCGCTTCGGGCCTCGCGCGATGCTGGTCCGCGCGACTCCGGCGATGCTGGGCGGCGGCGATGTCACCGGCCTTGTCACCGACGTTGCCGATGAACTTGCCGCTTATGATCAGGCACTGAGCCTGAAAGAGCGGCTCGACCACGTCGCCGCCACCATGGCGTGCCACGGATCGGTTCGGGCGGGGAGGGTGCTGTCGGTCGCGGAAATGAACGCATTGCTTCGGGAAATGGAGGCAACCCCGCATTCGGGCCAGTGCAACCATGGCCGCCCGACGTGGGTGAAGCTGGGCATGGCCGATGTCGAGAAACTGTTCGGAAGGAAGTGAGCATGACGGAAACGGCATATCGTCCCTATGCGCCGCTGATGGTTCTGAAGCCGTTCGGCGATGATGTCTGGATCGTGGATGGCCCGGAAATCCGTATGGACTGGCTGTTTACCTCGATCCCCTTTCCGACGCGCATGACGATTGTGCGGCTTCCCGATGGCGGTCTGTGGGTCCATTCGCCGACGGGAAACGATGCTGCGCTCATGGACGCAGTCGCAGCACTGGCGCCCGTGCGCTTCCTGATCGCGCCGAACAGCATCCATTATTGGTGGGTGCCCGACTGGAAGGAGCGTTTCCCGGAGGCTGAGGTCTTTGCCGTACCGGGACGGGCCGAAACGGCAAAGCGCCCGTTGCCGGAGCATCGGGTGCTGCGCGACGCCGCGCCGTCCGAATGGTCCGGGGCGATCGATCAGGTGCTGGTGCCGGGAAGCGTCGTTACCGAGGCCGATTTTTTGCATCGCGCGTCGCGAACACTGATTCTGACCGATCTGATCGAGAATTTCGAGCCGAAGCGGGTGAAGTCGCGCTGGCTGCGCATGGCAATGCGGCTGAGCGGTCCGCTCGATCCTGATGGCAAGATGCCGATCGATCTGCGCCTGACCTTCCGGCGGCACAAAGCTGAGGTGCGGCGCGCGGTTCGCACGATGCTGGACTGGCGGCCGGAGCGCATCATTCTCGCGCATGGGCGCTGCTATACCAAAAACGGAACCGCCGAATTTCGTCGTGCCGTGCGCTGGGCATTATAGGCTCGGGCACCCCGACGTTTATGCTGCACTGCAAAATTACTGTTCATTCTCGCGCAACCTTTCCGTATGACGTGCATTGATCGCGACGAAGGGAAGACAGGAATGAACAAGATCATGCCGGTAGTACTGTCGCTGATCCCGCTCGTCGCGGTGATCGGTGCCTGTATGACCACCACCTGACACGAACGACAAATTTTGAACGCAACGAAAAAGGCCGCCCGGCAGAACCGGACGGCCTTTTTTCATGACCCGAAAAGGGCGATGCCGATCAGGCTTCGCCGGTTTCCGTGGTTTCGGCGTCTGCCGCTTCGTCTTCGTCCGAAGCGATTTCGCCGGGTTCGAGATTGGGGTCGCGCTTCTCGGTGAAACCGCTGGTGTCGCGCGATTCTTCGAACATCGCCGCCATGACGTCGATGCCCTGCTCCTGCATCTCGGCCTCTTCGGGCGAGCGAGCGACGTTGACCTTGATGGTCACGGCCACTTCGGGGTGCAGCGCCACGCGAACGTCGAACAGGCCGATGGTCTTGATCGGCTTGTCGAGAACGACCTGCGAACGCGCGATCTTGTGACCTTCGTTCTCAAGCGCCTCAATGACGTCGCGGACCGCGACCGAACCGTACAGCTGACCAGCGCCCGATGCCTGACGGATCAGGACGACCTGCGTGCCGTCGACCTTCTTGGCTTCCTGTTCGGCTTCGCTACGCTTCTCAGCGTTTTCCTTTTCGAGCCGCTCACGATTGGCTTCGAAGACCTTCTTGTTGGCTTCGTTGGCGCGCAGCGCCTTGCGGTTGGGGAGCAGGAAGTTGCGGGCATAGCCGTCCTTCACCGTCACCACATCGCCGATACCGCCGAGCTTTTCGACGCGTTCGAGCAGAATGATATCCATGGGTCTGGCTCCCTTACTTCACGATATAGGGCAGCAGGCCCAGATGACGGGCGCGCTTGATGGCCTTGGCCAGTTCGCGCTGCTTCTTGGCGCTCACCGAGGTGATGCGCGAGGGAACGATCTTGCCGCGCTCGGACACGAAGCCCTGCAGCAGACGAACGTCCTTATAATCGATCTGCGGCGCATCCTTGCCCGAAAAGGGGCAGCTCTTGCGGCGGCGGAAAAATGGTCGTGCCATGTGCTAGCCTCCTATAGCTCAGTCGTTATCGCGGTCGCGGCGGCTGCGACGTCCGTCGCGGTCGCTCTTGCGCATCATCACCGACGGGCCCTGCTCATGCTCGTCCACGCGGACGGTCATGTAACGGATCACGTCTTCGTTGATCGCCGTCTGACGCTCCAGCTCGGCCACAACGCCGGTCGGTGCGTCGATTTCGAGCATCACGAAATGCGCTTTGCGATTCTTCGCGATCTTGTAAGCGAGGCTGCGAAGACCCCAGGTCTCGGTCTTGACGACCTTGCCGTCATTGTCTTCGATGATCTTGGTGGCGGTTTCCGCCAGTGCGTCCACTTGCGCCTGTGCCAGATCCTGGCGCGCAAGGAACACATGCTCATACAGAGCCATGCGTCTTTCCTTAATGTTGGCCGATTGCTGACGTCCGCCCCATGCGATACGTCCCTCCGGCTGTCGTCCGAATTGCAAGGTTCCGGATGACCGGCCGTCGCCGGCCACCCGAAGCGCGCGCCTATGCGACAAATGGGCGTGGTTTGCAACCCCTGCGTTGACATCACGGCGCGCTTTGACCTTCGCTGCAATCCCGCTTAATCCGCGCGCCCAACGAACTTATCATCAGGAGAGCAATATGCGAGCGTTCCTCTTTCCCGGTCAGGGCAGTCAGGCCGTCGGCATGGGTAAGGCGCTGGCCGAGGCGAGCGAAGCGGCGCGCGATGTGTTCGGTGAAGTGGATGAAGCGCTCGGCCAGAATTTGTTTCGCCTGATGACCGAAGGCCCGGCGGACGAACTGACGCTAACCCAGAATGCGCAGCCGGCTATCATGGCCCATGCGATCGCGGTGCTGCGCGTGCTGGAGAAAGAAGGCGGCATCCGCCTTGCCGACAAAGCCGATTTTGTCGCCGGTCACAGCCTTGGCGAATATACCGCGCTGTGCGCCGCCGATGCGATCGATCTCGCCACCACCGCCAGGCTGCTGCGGCGGCGCGGTGAGGCGATGCAGGCCGCGGTGCCGGTCGGCGAGGGCGCGATGGCAGCGATCCTCGGCGCTGACCGCGACAAGGCGCAGCAGATCGCCGATGCCGCCGCCGAAGGCGAAGTGTGCAGCGTGGCGAACGATAATGACCCGGGACAGGTCGTGATTTCGGGCGCAAAGGCGGCAGTCGAACGCGCGGTGCCGCTGGCTAAAGAAATGGGAGCGAAGCGCGCGGTCCTGCTTCCGGTATCAGCGCCGTTCCACTGTCCGCTGATGCAGCCTGCCGCCGATGTGATGCAAAAGGCGCTGGCCGATGCGCAGCTTCGTGCGCCGCTGGTGCCGGTCTATGCCAATGTAACAGCGGCCCCGGTCGCCGATCCCGATACGATTCGCGCGTTGCTGGTCGAACAGGTCACCGGCATGGTCCGCTGGCGCGAATCGGTGCTGGCGATGGCCGAAGCGGGCGTCACCGACTTTATCGAGCTGGGCGGCAAGGTGCTCGCTCCCATGGTGAAGCGCACCGCAGCCGACAGCGAACAGACCAGCGTGGTCACGATGGATGATATCGAAGCGCTCGCGAAGCGCCTTTAAGGAGATTTAGATGTTCGACCTTTCGGGAATGACCGCGCTGGTGACAGGCGCGAGCGGCGGGATCGGTTCTGCAATCGCGCGCTCGTTGAGCGCGCAGGGCGCACGGCTTGCGCTGTCGGGTTCCAATGTCGGGAAGCTGGAGGCGTTCAAGGCCGAGCTGGGCGGCGATCATGTCGCGCTGCCCTGCAACCTGTCGGATGCGGGCGCAGTCGATACGCTGGTGCCGCAGGCGGTGGAAGCGCTCGGCAAACTGGACATCCTGATCAACAATGCGGGCGTGACCCGCGACAACCTCACCATGCGAATGAAGGATGAGGAATGGGAGCAGGTCATCCGGGTCAATCTTGAGGCCGCATTCCGCCTGATCCGCGCTGCTGCCAAGCCGATGATGAAGGCGCGCTTCGGTCGCATCGTCTCTATCACCTCGGTCGTCGGCGCTACCGGCAATCCGGGTCAGGCCAATTATGCCGCGTCCAAGGCCGGGCTGGTCGGCATGTCCAAGGCTGTGGCGCAGGAACTGGCGAGCCGCGGCGTTACGGTGAATTGCATCGCGCCGGGCTTTATCCGGTCGGCGATGACCGATGTCCTGCCCGATGCGCAGAAGGAAGCGCTGACGGCGCGCATTCCGGCGGGCAAGCTGGGTGAGGGTGAGGATATCGGCGCTGCCGCCGTATATCTTGCCAGCAAGGAGGCAGGCTATGTCACCGGTCAGACGCTGCACGTGAACGGCGGCATGGCGATGCTGTGATTCGGCGCTTATTTTCGGCGAAAAAATCGGCGGAATTACGCCGAACCGGAATATAAAGGCGCCTGAATTCGGGCTATGACATGCTCCGGCACTTGTCAGGGCGGGCATGCCGTTCTAGGTGCGTTCGAGTATTTGAATACCCAGTCAGAAGAGGAAAAGGGATAATGAGCGAGACCGCCGATCGCGTGCGCAAGATCGTCGTCGAGCATCTCGGCGTCGAAGCCGACAAGGTGACCGAGGATGCGAGCTTCATCGACGATCTGGGCGCCGACAGCCTTGATATCGTTGAGCTGGTAATGGCGTTCGAAGAAGAATTCGGCGTTGAGATTCCGGACGAAGCGGCCGAGAAGATCACGACCGTCAAGGATGCCATCAATTATATTGACGAGCATCAGGGCTGATCGGCCCTTTCGCGAGATCGCCCATCGGGCCGACCGCGTGATACAGACGGCTTTCCGGCCCGGCTGCAAACCGGGGCGGGAAGCCGTTCGTTTTTGTAGAAAATACGGAGAGATCGAATGCGCCGCGTAGTCGTAACCGGCCTTGGCCTCGTCACCCCGCTGGGCGGGGATGTGGAAACGACCTGGAAGAATATCATCGCTTCAAAAAGCGGAGCGGCGACGATTACCCGCTTTGATGCGACCGATTTTCAGACCAATTATGCGTGCGAGGTCAAACCGGCCGATCACGAATATGGCTTCGATGCGGGCAAGCGCGTCGACCACAAGATTCAGCGCCAGGTCGATCCGTTCATCGTGTACGGGATCGATGCGGCCGGTCAGGCGATCGAGGATGCCGGGCTGACCGATATGAGCGAGGAAGAGCGCTTCCGCGCCGGTTGTTCGATCGGTGCAGGGATCGGCGGTCTGCCGGGCATCGAAAGCGAATCGCTGGTGCTTGAGCATAAGGGACCGAAGCGTGTTTCGCCGCACTTCGTTCATGGTCGTCTGATCAACCTGATATCGGGTCAGGTGTCGATCAAATACGGTCTGATGGGGCCGAACCATGCGGTGGTGACGGCTTGTTCCAGCGGAGCGCATTCGATCGGCGATGCTGCGCGGATGATCGCGCTCGACGATGCCGATGTCATGTTGGCGGGCGGCGCTGAAGGGGCGATCTGCCCCATTGGAATCGCCGGATTCGGTCAGGCGCGCGCGCTTTCGGGCGGGTTCCGCGACGACCCTACGCGCGCCAGCCGTCCCTGGGATCAGGGGCGCGATGGTTTCGTGATGGGCGAAGGCGCGGGCGTTGTCGTGCTGGAAGAATATGAGCGAGCAAAGGCGCGCGGCGCTAAAATTTACGCTGAGGTCGTCGGCTATGGCATGTCGGGTGACGCCTATCACGTCACCGCACCGCATCCCGAAGGGTCGGGCGCATTGCGCTCGATGCAGATGGCGGTGAAAAAGTCGGGGTTGAACCTTTCCGACATCGACTATGTCAACGCGCACGGCACTTCGACGCCGATGGGTGACGAACTCGAACTCGGCGCGGTGCGGCGTCTGTTCGGGAACGATATCGAGACCATGTCGATGAGCTCGACAAAATCGGCGATCGGCCATCTGCTGGGCGGCGCAGGGGCGGTGGAGAGCATCTTCTGCATCCTTGCGATGCGCGATCAAATCGTTCCGCCGACGCTGAACCTCGACAATCCGAGCGAGAATTGCGCGGGCGTCGATCTGGTTCCGCATAAGGCGAAGGAGCGTAAGGTGAAGGCGATTCTGAACAACAGCTTCGGCTTCGGCGGCACCAATGCTTCGCTGGTGATGAAAGCGATCTGATAGCGTTTCGCTGAGCGGGCGTTGCGGGAGGAAATATGCGCAAAGTTGGGTGTCTTCTCCTCGCGATCGTCCTGCTCGGCGGCGCTGCGCTGTTCGGCGTGGCGCAACTTTGGGGCGGCGCCGGGCCGTTGCCCGAACAGCGCAGCGTCGTGGTGCGCGAGGGATCGACGCTCACCGATGCGGCGGGCGCGCTGGAAAAAGCGGGTGCGGTTCGCTCCGCACGCCGCTTCGTGTTGCTTTCGAAAGTCTTTGGCGGCGGCACGCCGATCAGGGCAGGCGAATATCGCATCCCGGCGCATGCCAGCCAGTCCGACATTCTGGAGATGATGCAGAAGGGCGATGCGCTGCGGCGCCTCGTCACCATACCGGAAGGCCTGCCCTCGATACTGGTTCGCGAGCGGTTGATGGCAGCGCCTGAGCTTGAAGGCGAGCTCGACGTCCCGCTCGAAGGAACGGTGCTGCCCGACAGCTATAGCTATCAGCGCAACGACAGCCGCCGTCAGGTGCTGGAGCGCATGCAGCGCGCCATGGTGCAATATCTCGACGCTGCCTGGGCGAAGCGATCGCCCGATACGGTAGCGAAGACGCCGCGCGAGGCGCTAATCCTCGCTTCGGTGATCGAAAAAGAAACGGGAAAGCCCAAAGAACGGCGTGAAATTGCTGCAGTCTATTCGAACCGACTGCGTGAAGGCATGCGGCTGCAAGCAGATCCGACGGTGATCTACCCGATCACAAAGGGTAAGCCGCTGGGACGCAGAATTTTGCGGTCCGAGCTGGAGGCGCGCAACGGCTATAACACTTATGCCATGGCAGGGCTGCCGATCGGGCCGATCTGCAATCCGGGGCGCGCATCGATCGATGCTGCGCTGCACCCGGCGAAGAGCGATGCGCTCTATTTCGTCGCCGACGGCACCGGCGGGCATGTCTTCGCCAGAACGCTGGAAGAACATGAGCGCAATGTGAAGAAATGGTACGCGATCCGGCGCGCGCGCGGGGAAATGTAGAAAGCTTTCCATGAAAATGCCGGGTGCGGATTGCCTCGCGCACCCGGCTGCAATGTCACCGACCCAGTTGCGAAGCCGCCTTAGCCTTTGCTTCGATCTCCTCGGGCGTACCACTCGCCACCCAGCTTCCGCCGACACAGAGGACCGGTTCGAACGCCAGCCATTCGGGCGCGCTCGCTTCGCTGATCCCGCCGGTGGGGCAGAAACGGCACTGGCCGAACGGTGCCGCCAGCGCCTTCAGCGCTTTCAGCCCGCCCGACGTTTCGGCGGGGAAGAATTTGAAATGGTCGAGGCCAAGATCCAGCCCGCGCATGATGTCGCTCGCATTGGCGATGCCGGGGAGGAAGGGGACGCCCGCATCGATGATTGGCCGCGCAACGCTTTCGGTAAGTCCGGGCGAGACGATAAATTCTGCGCCCGCGTCGATAACCTGCGCCGCCTGTGCCGCGCTGACGACCGTACCGGCCCCGACGATTGCGCCTTCGACCTTTTTCATCTCCGCCATCACCTCCAGCGCGGCGGGAGTGCGCATGGTCACTTCGAGCACCCGAATACCGCCCGCCACCAGCGCCTTTGCGATGGGCTGTGCGTCGGCGGCATCGTGGACGACCAGCACCGGAACGACCGGCGCGACCTGCATGATTTCACTGATTTTCACTGGTTATGCTCCTGCGCATAGGCGGCTGCGGCACCGAACAGGCCGGGCTCGGGATGGGTGATGAGTTTGACGGGAATCGAGCGCATCAGCGACTGAAACCGGCCCTTGGCGACGAAACGATCTTCGAACCCCGATTGCAGCAGCCGGTCCTTCAGCCGATAGCCGAGCCCACCCGCGAGAACGACGCCCTTCGGGCCGTGTGCGAGCGCCAGATTGCCTGCTACCGTACCAAGCGCAAGACAGAAACGATCGAGCGCCGCGTTGGCGATGCTGTCATTGCCGTTGAGCGCCATATCCCAGATTTCGCGATCATCGCGGCTGGGCACCGACAGCCCCTCGATCTTCGCCAGCGCCTCGTAAATCGCGACGATCCCCGGCCCGGCGACAATCCGCTCGACCGATACGCGGTTGAACGCCTTGCGAAGCCGCTGAAGGATCGCATCCTCGATCGCGTCCAGCGGCGAGAAATCCATATGGCCGCCTTCGGTCTCGATGATCGAATAGCCGCCGCCATGCCGAAACACCTGTGCGACGCCCAGCCCCGTGCCGGGGCCGCACACGGTAATTGAGCCGTGATCGGGAAAAGGCTGATCGGGGCCGCAGACATGGATGAAGTGATCGTCCGACAGCTGCGCCACCGCATGGCCGACCGCGCCGAAATCGTTGATCAAGCTCCAGCTATCGACCTCAAGCCGTTCGTTGATCAACGCAGGGCGAAACACCCATGGATTGTTGGTCAGCTTGATGACCTCACCGCCGATCGGGGAGGCAATAGCGATTCCCGCCGCTCGGGGCAGCGGACGATCGATAATCCGGGCAAAGGCCTGTTTCGCCATTTGCAGGCTGGCATGTTCAGCCGTTTTCATCTTCACCGGCTCGCTGAGCGAAAGCACGCGCCCGTTCGCGACTTCGGCGATGGCGAAACGCGCATGCGTGCCGCCGATATCGATCGAAACGATTTCTGTCATCTGGTCTTACAGCCCCGATTCGGCGAGCAGCGCGGACGCGCCCTGCTCGGCTTCGTTTGCGCCATGGCGCATCAATGCGAAGATTTCGCGGCCCGTGCCCATCGCTTCGGCAGGGGCGGGCGCAAGCTCGCGCGCATCCCATTCCGCGGCAGGCACTTTGGCCTCCAGCGTTCCGGCGACCGCATCGACGCGAATGATATCGCCGTCGCGTACCTTGCCCAGCGGGCCGCCGCCCTTTGCCTCGGGCGAGGTATGAATGGCGCAGGGCACCTTGCCGCTCGCTCCCGACATGCGGCCGTCGGTGACGAGCGCCACGCGGAAGCCGCGATTCTGAAGGACGCCCAAAGGCGGGGTGAGCTTGTGCAGTTCGGGCATGCCGTTCGCCTTCGGCCCCTGAAAGCGGACGACCACGACGACATCCCTGTCGAGCTCGCCTGCCTTGAACGCATCCTGCACCGCTTGCTGATCGGAAAAAACGCGGGCCGGTGCTTCGATGATCCAGCGATCTTCCTCGACCGCGCTGATCTTGATGCAGGCCCGGCCGAGATTGCCGGCGAGGATACGGAAGCCGCCTTCATGCCAGAAGGGATTGTCGACGGTGCGGACAACGGCATCGTCGCCGCTCTTTTCGGGCAATTCGTTCCAGACGAGCTTGTCGTCCTCGATCGCCGGCTTGGTGCCGTACGCGGCAAAGCCTTTTTCCGCGATCGTCAGAATATCGTTATGAAGCAACCCTGCTTTGGTGAGCTCGCGAATGACGAAGGGCGGGCCGCCCGCATCTTCGAACATGTTCACATCCGCCGATCCGTTCGGATAGACGCGCGTAATGAGCGGCACGACCTTCGACAGCCGGTCGAAATCCTCCCAATCGAGCACGATCCCGGCCGAGCGGGCAATCGCGGGCAAATGGATCAGATGGTTGGTCGAACCGCCCGTCGCGAGCAGCACGACCGCCGCATTGACGATCGCGCGTTCGTCGACGACTTCGCCGACGGGGCGATAATCATCGCCTTCCCATCCGATCTGCGCGAGCCGCTGCACTGCCTCGCGCGTCAGTTCCTGGCGCAGCTTGGTGCCCGGATTGGCAAAGGCAGCGCCGGGGACGTGCAGGCCCATCGCTTCCATCATCATCTGGTTGGAATTGGCGGTGCCGTAAAAGGTGCAGGTGCCCTTGCCGTGATACGCAGCGATCTCGGCTTCGAGCAATTCCTCGCGGCTCGCCTTGCCCTCGGCATAGAGTTCGCGGACCCGCGCTTTTTCCTTGTTGGGAAGGCCCGAACGCATTGGCCCGCCTGGGATCATCACCATCGGCAAATGACCGAAGCGCAGCGCGCCCATCAACAGGCCCGGTACGATCTTGTCGCAAATGCCGAGCAGCGCAGCGCCTTCGAACATGCCGTGCGACAGCGCGACGGCAGTGGACAGCGCAATCGTGTCGCGGCTGAACAGCGACAATTCCATGCCGGGATAGCCCTGCGTCACGCCGTCGCACATCGCCGGAACCCCGCCGGCCACCTGCGCCGTGATCCCCGCCTGCAGTGCCCAGACCTTCATCTGTTCGGGGTAACGATAATAAGTCGCATGCGCCGAGAGCATGTCATTATAGGCAGTGACGATGCCGACATTCATCCGGCGCGAATCCTTCATCTGGTCGCGCTGTTCATCGGTTCCGGCATAGCCATGGGCGAGGTTCGCGCAGCCGAGGCGCGGACGATCCACGCCGTTTTCACGCTCCCGGCGGATGAGTTCCAGATAGGCCTTGCGTCGTTCCTTCGACGCTTCGATCACACGGTCGGTAACGGCGGCAAGTTCGGCGTGCAGGGTCATGGCTTCAACGGCTCCAGTGAATGTCGACGGGAAGTTCGGCAGCGCCCAGCACGCGGCCGATGGGGTAGGGCGATCCGACACCCTCTTCGATCGCAGCCTCAAGAACCTGCTTTTTCTGGTCGCCGGTAAACGCGATCATCAACGCAGCCGCCGATTTGATCGCAGCGAGCGACAGGGTGACGCGATCGACCGGCGCTTCGGGCGGCAGCGGATCGGGGCGGACACCGAGCGCCCGGCGTTCCGACGGGCCGTTCAGTGCTTCGTCGAGGTCGGGGCCGGGAAAGATCGACGCGGTATGGCCGTCACCGCCGACGCCCAGCAGGCACAGATCGAGCGGCCAGCGCAGATCCTGAAGCCGCGCATCAGCCGCGCGACCTGCAGCCTTATAATCTTCCGCCGCTTCGCTGGTGATCGGAAACACACGGGCGCCGAGCGGCACGAACGTCTTGCCGATCATCGTGATGTTCGACAGCGGATCGCCCATGGGGACGAGCCGGTCATCGGTCGGAACGATCGTCACCTTGCGCCAGTTGAGCTTCGCCTGCGCCAGCAGTTCGAAAATCGGCTGAGGGGTCTTGCCACCGGGAAGCGCGATGACCGCGCTGCCGCGTGCTTCGATCGCGCTTTCGATGATGAAGCGCACATCGCCTGCGACGGCCTCTGCCATTTCGGACGGGCTGTCATAGTCCCACCATTCGATCTCGGTCATAAAATCCTGAACTCATGCTGTAATATTTGTGGAACGGGCGGGACCGGTCGCCGATCCCGTATCCCGCTTCATTCGTACCAGGTCACGCCGTCGCGTTCGGTCAGCGCAATGCTGGTCGACGGGCCCCAGCTCCCCGAGGTGTATTTTTTGGGGGTCATGTTGTTCGCTTTCCACCCTGCGCGGATCTGATCAATCCACCCCCATTGCGCTTCGACTTCGTCGCGGCGGACGAACAGCGTGGGGTCGCCCTCGATCAGGTCGAGCAGCAAGCGCTCATATGCAATACGGCGCCGCGCTCCGGCAAAGGCGGTGGTCAGCGACAGGTCAAGCGGCACTTCGCGCAGGCGAACGCCCTCACGGTCGAGCCCCGGTTCCTTCGCCATCACCAGCAGGCGGACATATTCTTCCGGTTGCAGGCGGATGACCAGCGTGTTGGGCTGCAAAATCCCGCCGCGTTCGGAAAAGATCGAATGCGGCACCGGTTTGAACTGGATGACGATTTCCGAATAGCGTTCGGGAAGCCGCTTGCCGGTGCGAAGATAGAAGGGAACGCCCTGCCAGCGCCAATTGTCGATATTGGCTTTCAGCGCGACAAAGGTCTCGGTGTCGGAGGGGCGGCCCAGTTCTTCGTCATATGCGCCCACCGGCTTTCCGCCGACCGCGCCGCTGCCATATTGGCCCGTGACGGTCATTTGCGGCGCAAGCTCCGAGGTGATCGGGCGTAGCGAGCGCAGCACCTTGACCTTTTCGTCGCGGATTGAGGTGCCGTCGATCTTGGCGGGCGGCTCCATGGCGATCAGGGCGAGCAGTTGCAGGACATGGTTCTGCACCATGTCGCGCAGCGCGCCCGATCCGTCATAATAATCCGCGCGGCCTTCCAGCCCGACCGTCTCCGAAATGGTGATCTGAACATGTTCGATCGCCTGCGCGTTCCAGACCGGTTCGAACAGCGCATTGCCGAAGCGCAGCGCCATGATGTTCTGCACCGTTTCCTTGCCCAGATAATGGTCAATGCGGAAGGTGCGGTCTTCGGGAAAGACCTCGGCGACAATATCGTTGATTTCCCGGCTTGACGGCAGATCGTGGCCGAGCGGCTTTTCGAGACCGATCCGGACGTTGGGGCCGGCGAGCCCTGCGGACTCCAGCCCCTTGATCGTCGGCCCGAACAGCGAGGGGGCGGTCGACAGGAAGATGGCAAGACCACCCGAAATATCGCCCAGCTTTTCGGCGAGTTCGTCGAACCCTTCCAGCGTCGAAGCATCAAGCGGCTGATAGTGCAGCCGGGTGAGGAACGTTTCTATCGCCGCGGCATCCTTCCGATCAGTCGGCAGATGTTCGTCCAGCGCCGCGCGCGCGAATTCGCGATATCCGGCATCGTCATGGTCCGACCGCGCCGTGCCGGTAATCGTCAGCCCTTCCGGCAACAATCCGTCGGCATGCAGGCCATAGAGCGAGGGTATCAGCATACGCTGCGCCAGATCGCCCGTGGCGCCGAATAAAAGCAACTTGCCGGCAGGACTTGCCACGTCTGCACTCCTTGTTCTGATGGCCGGTTCCGGCCTGATGGTTACGGTCGGGCCGTTCAGACGGTCAGGCCGGAAACGGGGTCGCTCCCCGCCATGATATTCAGATTTTGCACTGCAGCGCCAGCCGCGCCCTTGCCCAGATTGTCATAGGTGGCGGTCAGCCTTGCCTGACCGGTTTCGCCATTGCCCGATACGCGAAGCGTGATCCGGTCGGTTCCGGCATCATCCTCGATGCGGACAAGCGCTGCCTCGGCACCCTCGGTCACGCGTACCAGCGCGCATTCGCGATAGGCATCGCGCAGCGCCGAATCGAGCGCTGCGACTGACGGCTTTCGGGGAAGCGCATGCAGCGGCAGGCCGATTTCGGAAAGCATACCGCGATAGGTGCGGGCCACGGCGGGCAGGAAAAGCGGCGGGCTCGCGATCCGCGCATGTTTCTGCATTTCGGGCAAATGTTTATGTGCCATGCCGAAGCCATAGGCGCGGTAGGCGGTGGGGTCCTTATCCTCACCATCGCCTTCAAACGCTGCGATCATCGCTTTGCCGCCGCCCGAATAGCCCGATGCGCCGCCATAGACGAGTGGCCAGTCGTGCGGGACCAGCCCCGCACGAACCAGCGGACGGATGAGCAGCAGAAAGCCGGTCGGCCAGCAGCCGGGATTGGTCACCCGTGCAGCGCCCGCGATCTGATCCTGCTGCCCCGGTTCGAGTTCGGGAAGGCCATAGACCCATCCCTCCGCCACGCGATGCGCGCTCGACGCATCGATTACCCGGGTGCGCGGATTGTCGATCAGCGTTACCGCCTCGCGGGCGGCGTCGTCCGGCAGGCACAGAATGACGAAATCGGCATCGTTCAATGCCTCGCGCCGGGCACCGGCATCCTTGCGCTGCGCTTCATCGAGCGTGACCAGCGTGAAGGCGTCGCTTGCGGACAAACGCTGCCGGATTTCGAGGCCGGTCGTGCCTGCGGCCCCGTCAACAAAAACGGTCTTTGTCATGCGGTCACCCTGCGTCTCGCGGTTACAGGTCCGAAGCGATCCGGGCCACTCAGCCCCGCGATCGGTTCGCGCACTACAGCACCCCGCACGGGGTCACAATGGATTGCATGGTCCGAATCCAACGCAATCGCAGCATGGCCATCAAAAAACAGCAGATCGCCGCGCCGTTCGGAGCCCTGCGCCTCGTCGCCAAGCGACTCCGCCTGCAGATCGGCGAAACGCGGCGCCACGATACCTGCCATCATCAGCGAGAGAAAAATCAGGCCATCGTGCGAAACTCCGGCACCCGACCGACCACCCGGAACGAACGGCACACCGAGCAACGCCTCAACGATCGCGACAAAATCGCCTGACTTTGACACAGGGCAGGGTGCAGCATCCTCAGCGGATACGAATCCCTTGCCCAGCGGGATCCATCCGCTTGCATCGGCAGCGGGCAGCCGGGTGCCCATCGGCAAGGTGTCGAGGGCGGCTGCGCCGGTCGCTGGCTTGGCGCGAACCGCCGTCTGCAATGCAGTAACGATCAACGGGCATTTTGCCGCTGCGCCCAGTTGCGAACGATAGATATAGCCCACTGCGCCATCGACGCAATTAATGCCCCAGCAGACATCTCCAACGATTTCCAGAACGTCGAATCGTTCGCCGATCAGGCATTCGGACAGAATGTCGCTGCATTGTTTATCAGCATAAAGCGGGCCCCGCGCGGTGACGACATGCGCGATCGGTGCCGCATAATGGGGTGCGAATACACGGTCAGCCAGACGCACGTCGGCAAGATCGCGCCGCGCCGCCTGAATACGTGAATCGATATGCGCCGAACGACCCGACAGCGCGAAACGGCTACGCGTCTGCCCGTTGGCGGTGGTGGTCGTCGATATGTTCGCCGGCGACGAAATGCCCGAACTCTGCAAGAAACTCTGCCCCTTTCGTGGTGCGCGCAACGAAGATGTTTCGCTTGTCGGTATCGTCACGCTGGCGGCGGAGATAGCCGAGCGCACCTAATCTGTTCAAGGCGCGCGTAACAACAGGTTTCGAAACATTCAACGCATGGGCGAGTCCGCGTACCGTATGCGGCCCGGATTCGAGATAGACCAGCATTAACAGCGCCATCTGGCGGTTGGTGAGGTCGGGCTCACCCGATCGGACATAGCCGATAAGCGTGTTCATCCACGAGGATAGCGGTTTTTCCGCGTAAGCATTCACATCGATCACTCTTACCGTTATAAGCCCGGTGGAAATAAGGGCATCGTCCGTCCAACGTATGCGAAGGCTTCGGGTTTCAGGCGCGTGTCTCTTTTGTTTTCATGATGTTTACCACCCCAGGTTGATTGCGCGGCGGGCCTGGCCTATGTCGCCGCTTTCTCGCTAAATCGGTTGTCCAAGGTCCATGCTGTTCACCACGCTTCTCGTCGTCCACGCCATCATCGCGGCACTGCTCGTCACGGTCATCCTGATGCAGAAGTCGGAAGGCGGCGGCCTCGCGTCGGGCGGAAGTCCCGGCGGCCTGATGTCGGCGCGCGGCGCGGCCGATTTCCTGACCCGTGCTACCGCGGTTCTGGCGACCTTGTTCGTGTCGATGAGCATCGTGCTTGCTTTCGTCGCGGCGACGCGGGGGTCGTCGAAAATCGACACTTCGCTGGCGACCAGCCCGGCTGAGCAGAGCGCGCCGTTGCAGGCTGCGCCGGGCAATAGCGATACGAATGTCGCTGCTCCGGCAACCGAAACACAGCAGGACAACGGATCGGTGCCGCTCGCCCAATAAGGCGTTTCGCACCGTTCATCTTTTTTTCGCCGGCAGGCGCATCATTGCGCTTGCCGAACCATAATCTTGAACGCTAGGCAATTCTCCCCATGGCGCGGTATATCTTCATCACCGGCGGCGTGGTGTCTTCGCTCGGCAAGGGTCTTATGGCGGCAAGCCTCGCGGCGCTGCTGCAGGCGCGCGGCTATCGCGTGCGGATTCGCAAATTCGACCCCTATCTGAACGTCGACCCCGGCACCATGTCTCCCTATCAGCATGGCGAGGTGTACGTCACCGATGACGGGGCGGAGACCGATCTCGATCTCGGCCATTATGAACGCTTTACCGGCGTTTCCGCGCGTCAATCGGACAATGTCACGTCGGGCCGGATCTATAGCCAGATCATTCAGCGCGAACGGCGCGGCGATTATCTGGGCGCGACGGTGCAGGTCATCCCGCACGTCACCGATGCGATCAAGCAATTCGCCACCGCCGAGACCGACGACCTCGATTTCGTTCTGTGCGAAATCGGCGGGACGGTCGGTGATATCGAGTCGCTTCCGTTCATCGAGGCGATTCGTCAGCTGCGTAACGAACTGGGCCGCGGGAATTCGATCAGCGTGCATGTGACGCTGGTGCCTTATATCTCGGCCGCGGGCGAGCTGAAGACCAAGCCGACCCAGCATTCGGTGCGCGAGCTCGCCTCGCTGGGCGTGCAGCCCGATGTGCTGGTCTGCCGCGCCGAACAGCCGCTTCCCGAAAGCGAGCGGGCCAAGATCGCATTGTTTTGCAACGTGCCCAAAGGCGCGGTTATCCCCGCGCTTGATGCGCCCAGCATCTATGCGGTGCCGCTCCAATATCATGGCGAGGGCCTCGATACCGAAGTGCTGCGTGCATTCGGTGAGGAGCCGGGCAGTTCGCCCGACCTGTCGCGCTGGACCGATATCGTCGATCGCCTGACCAACCCGGAAGGCGAAGTGACCATCGGTGTGGTCGGCAAATATGTCGGCCTTCAGGATGCGTATAAGTCGCTCAACGAAGCGCTGGTGCATGGCGGCATCGCGAACCGGGTGAAGGTCAATGTCCGCTGGATCGACGCCGAACTGTTCGAGGGCGACGAGAGCGAGGTCGCTGCGGCGCTGGAGCCGTGTCATGCCATTCTGGTGCCCGGTGCGTTCGGCGAACGCGGCGCGGAAGGCAAGATCGCCAGCATTCGCTTCGCGCGCGAACGCAACGTTCCCTATTTCGGGATCTGTTTCGGCATGCAGATGGCCTGTATCGAAGGCGCACGTAATCTCGGCGGTATCGAAAATGCGTCTTCAACCGAATTCGGGGAAACGTCCGAACCGATTGTCGGTCTGATCACCGAATGGATGACGCAGGAGGGTGTCGAGCAGCGCGAAGCCGGCGGCGACCTTGGCGGTACGATGCGGCTTGGTGCCTATCCGGCGAAGCTCGACGGCAACAGCGTCGTATCTTCAATCTATAATTCGAAGGATATTTCGGAGCGCCATCGCCATCGCTATGAAGTGAACACCCATTATCGCGACGTTCTGGAAAAGGGCGGTCTGGTATTTTCCGGCATGTCGCCCGACGGGCGGCTTCCCGAAATCGTCGAGCGTCCCGATCACCCCTGGTTTATCGGGGTGCAGTTCCATCCTGAGCTGAAATCGAAACCTTTCGATCCGCATCCTTTGTTCCGCAGCTTTATCGAAGCGGCGGTGCGGCAGAGCCGACTGGTCTGATCGTATAAGGAAAAAGGCGCCCGGACTATTCCGGGCGCCTCCTTGGCGCGGCGCTAAAGGGAGTGAAAACGCCGCGTTCAAGCGATGTGAAGATCAGGCCGCGTTGGCGGCCTGGGGTGCCGTTTCGGGTTCACGATGTTCGATCGCTTCAGGTGAACCCTGACGAACATCGATCTTTCTCGGCTTCATTGCTTCAGGCACTTCGCGGACCAGATCGATGGTCAGCATGCCGTCGCTCATATTGGCGCCGTCAACGCGGATAAAGTCGGCCAGCTCGAACTTGCGTTCGAAACTGCGATTGGCGATGCCGATATGGAGAAACCGACCCCGGTCCTCCTCTTTCTCTTCCTTCTTACCGGCAACCACCAGCGTATTCTGATGCGCGGTAATGTCGATTTCATCCGAAGAGAATCCCGCAAGCGCAATCGTGATACGATAATGATTCTCTGCAATCCGCTCCAGATTGAACGGCGGGTAATTGTCGCCGGTCGCCTGACGCGCATTGGTTTCGAGCATGTCGAACAGCCGATCGAAGCCGATGGCCGAACGACGATAGGGGGTCAAATCAAACTGACGCATGGTTCATATCCTCCAATGAGCAAAATGTACGTCCGTCCGGAAATCCGCATGCTGCGCGATCCCGGAACTGGCGCGACCCGAATGTGGCGTCGCGTGACCTTTATTTGGTTCGGTTAACCATGGTTTCAAGAGGCGCTATCTCGCCTGAGCCGGGTAACAGACGATTTTGGCAGGCATCTTGCGTGCCGGCTGCGTCGACGGGGTGAAACGCCACGGATATGCAATGTTGAAAGCGTATCCCGCAACGCATAACGCCCGGGCCGTTTCCGACCCGGGCGTCTGCGTGACGAATGCTCGTCAGCCCCCTTGGTTGACCGTCGCCTTCTCACTGGATCTGACGCCAGTGGGGCGGTGCGGCCCTCCCCGAACCACGGCCTTTTGCCTGTGTTCCGATGACATGAATGCTACGCAGCTGCCGGGCGCTTGTCATTCGGATTCGGGGGTGTCTTCGAAGATGGCTTCATCCTGTGTTCATTTGGCAACAGCACACATTGCAACCCGCGACGTGCACGCCTAGAGCGGCGTCGATCAACGGATGGCGGGAATTTTCAGACCAATGCTATTGTCGCGTTACGAGCGGATGATCGCCCGCCGCTATCTGCTACCTGGACGCGGCGAGGCGTTTATCTTCATGGTTGCCTCGATCAGTCTGGTCGCAGTGACGCTCGGCGTCGCCGCGCTTGTCGTCGTGATGAGCGTGATGAACGGCTTTCGTGCGGAGCTGTTCGACAAGATCGTCGGTTTGAACGGCCATGCCGTCATTCAGGGCTATGACAATCAGCTACCCGACTGGCGCGCGATCGTGGCGCAGGCCAAGCGGACACCGGGGATCACCAGCGCCACCCCGCTGATCGAACAGCCGCTGATGGCCGGCTATTCCGGCCGGGTTGAGGGCGTGCTGGTGCGCGGGATGCGCGAGCAGGACATTCTTAACAACCCGACCATCGCCGATAATGTGAAGGTCGGCAGCCTGAAACAGCTGACCCCCGGCAGTGGCAATATCGCGATCGGTTCCCGCCTTGCTCAGGCGCTCGGCGCGAACATCGGCAGCGAAATCGCGCTGATCAGCCCGCAGGGACCGGCGACGCCATTCGGCACTGTACCGCGCATCGTTTCCTATCGCGTCGCCGCGATTTTCGAAGTCGGCGTCTATGATTACGACAAACAGTTCGTCATCATGCCGATGCAGGATGCACAGACCCTGCTGCTGATGGGTGACAATATCGGCATGGTCGAACTCGACACGGTTGACGCCGATAAGGTCGATCAGATCGTCGCGCCGCTGGCCCGCCGCTATATCGACGAAGCACAGGTTTCGACCTGGAAAACGATGAACGCGCAGCTGTTCGAGGCGTTGAAGGTCGATCGGCTGGTCACCTTTACCGTCGTGTCTATCATCATTCTGGTGGCGGTATTCAACATCCTTTCGTCGCTGATCATGCTGGTACGCGCCAAGACGCGCGACATCGCGATCCTGCGCACCATGGGCGCGACGCGGGCGAGCCTGATCAGAATTTTCATGACCGTGGGTACCACGATCGGTGCACTGGGCATCGGAACCGGGCTGGTACTCGGTTTCCTGCTGATCGAATTTCGTCAGGGGATGGTGCAGCTGATCGGTCTCGTCACCGGACAGGAGATATGGGACCCTTCGATGCGCTATCTGACCGAACTTCCCGCCAAGACCGACCCGGTAGAAGTGGTTGGTATCGTATTAATGGCATTGACGTTCAGTGTGCTCGCGACGCTCTATCCGGCGTTCAAGGCGGCGAGCACCGATCCGGTACAGGTATTGCGCTATGAATGAGCCGGTTCTTTCCACCACCGGGCTGAAACGCAGCTTCCGTCAGGGTCAGGCAGTGATCCATGTGCTGCGCGGTGCGGACCTGAGCATCGCTCCGGGCGAGATCGTTGCGCTGCTTGGGCCGTCGGGTTCGGGCAAGTCCACACTGCTTCAGGCGGTCGGGCTGCTGGAAGGCGGGTTCGAAGGGTCGATCCGCATCAAAGGGCGAGAGGCGGCGAAGCTCGACAGCCATGGCCGTACCGAATTGCGGCGCGATGCGCTGGGCTTTGTCTATCAGTTTCACCATCTGCTTCCGGATTTCAACGCGCATGAAAATGTGCTGCTGCCGCAGCTGATCTACGGCACCGCTCCCGCTGAGGCGCAGATGCGCGCGACTGCGTTGCTCACCGCGCTTGGGCTTGCCGAGCGGCTCGACCATCGGCCCAATCAGCTGTCGGGCGGCGAGCAGCAGCGGGTGGCGGTTGCCCGAGCGCTTGCCAATCGCCCGGCGATCGTGCTGGCCGACGAACCCACCGGCAATCTCGACGAACAGACCGCCGATGTGGTGCTCGCCGAATTTTTGCGGCTTGTGCGCGAAGAGGGATCGGCGGCGCTGGTCGCTACGCATAATGAGCGACTGGCGCGACGAATGGACCGGGTGGTCCGGCTTCAGGACGGTCATCTCGTCGAGCAATAAGAGAAAAGCCGCGGGGTGTCGGTAAAGCAGCCGCCGCGCCACTTTCGCGAATCGGATTAAACGCCCATAGTCCGGCGATGGCGCATTCCGGTTTCGTACCCCTTCGTATTTTCTCTTCCTACACCATGCTCGATGGCGCAATCGACCCCAAGGCGATTGCGAAGCGTGCGCGGGAGCTGGGCTTTCCCGCTGCGGCGCTGACTGACCGCAACGGTCTTTATGCTGCCATGGCCTATTCCGATGCCTGTTTCTCCAGCGGGGTGCAGCCGGTCATCGGCGCGATGCTGTCGGTCGCAAGGCCCGACACGCCCGAGGGGCTGGAACCGGTGCTCGACTGGATCGCGCTCTATGCGCAGGATCAGACGGGCTATGACAATCTGTGCCATCTGGTGAGCTGTGCGCATCTCGACCGCCCGATCGAATGGCCTGCCCATGTCACCGTGGACGCCCTGAAAGGACGAACCGACGGCCTGATCGCGCTTACCGCCGGTGCCGAGGGCGCGCTGGCGCGGTTATTTGCCGAAGAGCAGCGCGATGCCGCGCTTCGTTACACCGACCGTTTGCAGGGCCTGTTCGGCGACCGGCTCTATATCGAGCTTACCCGGCGTGGGGATGAGGTCGAGATGCGCGCCGAGCCCGATCTGATCGATCTGGCGTTCGATCGAAACCTTCCGATCGTCGCGACCAATCCGTGTTGCTTCGACGAAGCGGCGTTTCACGAAGCACATGACGCGATGTTGTGTATCGCCAATTCGACCTATGTCGCGAGCGGCGATCGTCCGCGCTCTTCGCCCGATGCGTGGATGAAGCCCGCCGCGGAGATGGAGAGGCTGTTCGCCGATCTTCCCGAAGCGCTCGCCAATACGCTCGTCGTGGCGCAGCGCTGCGCCGTGGCGGCACCGAAGCGTGCCCCAATTTTGCCCAGCCTTGCCGGTGATCGCGAGGGCGAGGAGGCGATGCTCCGCGCCGAGGCCGTCAAGGGGCTGGAGGCGCGGCTCGCCAAGCTGGAGATCAGCGACGAAGAAACGCGCGCGCGCTATTTCGAGCGGCTGGAATATGAGCTCGGCATCATCATTCAAATGGGGTTTCCGGGCTATTTCCTGATCGTTGCCGACTTCATCCAATGGGCCAAATCGCATGATATTCCGGTGGGACCGGGGCGCGGATCGGGCGCTGGGTCGCTTGTTGCTTGGGCGCTGACCATCACCGATCTCGATCCGATCGAGCTCAATCTGCTGTTCGAACGCTTTCTGAACCCGGAACGCGTTTCGATGCCCGACTTCGATATCGATTTCTGCGAAACGCGGCGCGGCGAAGTCATCCGCTACGTTCAGGACAAATATGGCCGCGACCATGTCGCGCAGATCATCACCTTCGGTAAGCTGAAAGCGCGCGCGGTGCTGAAGGACACAGGCCGCGTGTTGCAGATGAGCTATGGTCAGGTCGACCGGCTAGCCAAGCTGGTGCCGAACCTTCCCGCCGATCCCTGGACGCTGGAGCGTGCGCTGAACGGCGTTTCGGAGCTGCACAGCGAATATCAGAACGATAATGACGTTCGCTATCTGCTCGATCTCGCCATGAAGCTGGAGGGGTTGCCGCGCCACAGCTCGACCCATGCGGCGGGCGTGGTGATCGGCGACCGGCCGCTCAGCAAGCTCGTCCCGCTCTATCGCGATCCGCGGTCGGACATGCCGGTTACCCAGTTCGACATGAAATATGTCGAAACGGCCGGGTTGGTGAAGTTCGACTTTCTTGGCCTCAAAACGCTGTCGGTGCTGCATGAGGCGGTTCGGTTGCTGAAAAAACGCGGGGTCGAGGTCGATCTCGAAACGCTGAGCTGGGACGATAGCGGCGTGTATGACCTGCTCCAGCGCGGTGACACGGTCGGCGTATTCCAGCTGGAATCGGAGGGGATGCGTCGCACGCTGTCGGCGGTACGTCCCACTAATTTCGGTGACATCATCGCGCTCGTGTCGCTCTATCGTCCCGGCCCGATGGATAATATTCCGCTGTTCGGTGCACGTAAGAACGGGCGCGAAAAGGTCGAATATCCGCACGAGCTGCTCGAACCGATCCTGAAAGAGACGTACGGGATTTTCGTCTATCAGGAACAGGTGATGCAGGCAGCGCAGGTGCTTGCGGGATACAGCCTTGGCGGCGCTGACCTTCTGCGCCGTGCGATGGGTAAGAAGAAGCAGGAGGAGATGGATCAGCAGCGCGCGATCTTCGTCGCGGGCTGTAAGGAACATCACGACATTCCCGAGGCCAAGGCGAACGAGCTGTTCGATTTGATCGACAAGTTCGCAGGCTATGGCTTCAACAAGAGCCACGCTGCGGCCTATGCGCTGCTCGCCTATCAGACGGCATGGCTGAAAGCTCATTATCCCCACGAATTCTACGCCGCGTCGATGAGCTATGACATGCATCAGACCGACAAGCTGGCGATCTTTGTCGAGGATATGAAGCGGCTCGACGTGACGTGCCTGCCACCCGACATTAATGCCAGCGGCGCTGATTTCGACGTGCAGCAACATGGCGAAGGTCTGGCGGTTCGCTATGCGCTCGCGGCGCTGAAGGGTGTGGGCGAGCGGGCGATGGAGTTGCTGGTCGAGGAACGCAGCGAGAAGGGGCGTTTCCAGTCTCTCGACGATTTCGCCCGGCGGGTCGATCCGCGGCTGCTGAACAAGCGGCAGCTCGAAACGCTTGCCGCAGCGGGCGCGTTCGATTCGATCGTCGATCAGCGGGCAGGGGTGCATGCCGCCGCCGAAACGCTGCTCGCCGTGGCGCAGCGCACTGCGCATCAGCGCAGCAGCGGGCAGGGCGGCCTGTTCGGCGATGACGGCGCTTCCGAGCCCGATATCAAGCTGCCGGACAGCGCGCACTGGTCGCTGGTCGAGCGGATTGCGGCGGAAAAGGATGCGTTCGGCTTCTATTTCTCTTCGCACCCGCTCGATCGCTATTCGCACCTTGCCAAAAGCCATCAGGCGCGAGCGATTGCAGCGCTGGGAGAGGTGGAAATTGCGGAAGGCGCACGCGCGGGATCGACGCTCGCCGCACTGATCGAGGATGCGCGCTGGCGCACTTCGGCGCGCGGGCGGCGCTATATGATGGCGACGATCTCCGACGCGACGGGCCAGTGTATCGCCACCTGTTTCGAGGACAGCGCGGCGGCCGATCTGGAAGAGGCCGCGCGCGAGGGCGGGTGCGGCCTGCTCACCGTCGAACTCGACCGGCGCCCGGGCGAGGAGACGCCGCGCGTGACGATCAAGCGCGTTCAGCCGTTCGAAACGCTCGCCAATATGGCGCGGCTGGTTCTCGATCTCGAACTTGCCGATGCGTCGGCGGTGGCGGCGCTGGGCCGGCTGCTCGCGGATAAGCGCGGCGGGCGCGGTGAGGTGCGGTTGCAACTCGGATTGAAGGAGGGTGGCGAGGCGATCGTCGTTGCGGGGCGCGACTTCCGTCTCGACGACGAGCTTGCCGCCGCCATCGGGAATATGCAGGGTGTCATTCGATCAGAATTAAAAGCGGCCGACCCGCCGAAGCTCGCCGCGGTCGGTTAACGATCGTGGGAGAGTGCGATGTTTGGAGGAATGCAGGAGTTTGAACTGCGGGTTCCGCGTGCGCTGGAGCATGCGGAGCGCGAACATGGTACGCGGGAGATTGTGACCCGCTGGGCCGACGGCAGCGAAACGCGCACCAGCTGGGCAGCGATTGTGCACGACGCCCGCCGTCTGGCGCAGGCGCTGGAGCGAATGGGAGTTCGCAAGGGCGACCGTGTGGCATCGCTTGCCATGAACCATCATCGCCATCTGGTGACATGGTATGGCGCGATCGGTGCGGGCGGCCTGATCCATACGATCAATCCCCGGCTGTTCGACGATCAGCTCGTCTATATCGCCAACCATGCCGAAGATAAGGTACTGCTCTACGACAAGGCGTTCGAGCCGATCGTCGAGCGGCTGAAGCCGCAATGGAAAACGATCGAGCACTATATCTGCTATGATCCCGCCCCCGGCGACGAGGGATTCGAGGATGTAATCGCGCGCGAGGATGGCGATTATCGCTGGGTCGAGGGCGATGAGCGCGAACCGTGCATGCTCTGCTATACCAGCGGCACGACCGGCGATCCCAAGGGCGTGGTCTATAGCCACCGCTCTTCGATGATCCACGCCATGGCCGAGATACAGCCGTCGGTGTTCGACCTTTCGACCCGGTCGGTCGCGCTTCCGATCGTGCCGATGTTCCATGCGGTGGGATGGGGGCTGCCGTTCTGCGCGCCGATGGTCGGGTTGAAATTCGTATTCTCGGCGGTGAACGACCCTGCGGTGCTCTGTGAATTGATGAACCGGGAAAAGGTCACGCATTCCGCCGGCGTACCCACCGTATGGTTCGCGATGTTCCAGCATATCGACAAGACCGGCCAGACCCCCGAGCACCTCAAACTGGTAACGATCGGCGGCTCGGCGGCACCGCGTTCGATGATCGAGCGGATCATGAAGATGGGCGTCAGGGTCAACCATGCCTGGGGCATGACCGAAACCTCACCCATCGGCACGATCGGTGCGCTGCCGGTCGAATGGGACGAGATGACGCTGGAGCAGCGGCTCGACCATAGCGTGCGGCAAGGAAGCGCGCCCTTCGGTATCGAGATGCGGATCGTCGATGAGGAAGGGAAGGTGCTGCCGCGCGACGGTGAGACATCGGGGCGGCTGGAGGTGCGCGGTCCCTGGGTCGTGCAGCGCTATTTCAAGGATGAGAGCGGCGATGCGGTGAACCGGGACGGCTGGTTCGATACCGGCGATGTCGCGGTCATCCATCCCGATAACAGCATGCAGATTACCGACCGAGCAAAGGACGTCATCAAATCGGGCGGCGAATGGATCAGCTCGGTCGATCTGGAAAATGCTGCGGTCGGCTGTCCCGGGGTCGCGGAAGCAGCGGCGATCGGGGTGCATCACCCCAAATGGGAGGAGCGGCCGCTATTGCTGGTCGTGCGCGCCGAGGGGAGCGAGGTGACGGCTGACGCCATTCTCGATTATCTGAGTGAGCATGTCGCCAAATGGTGGTTGCCCGACGAAATCCTGTTCGTCGATGAATTGCCGCACACTGCGACGGGGAAGCTGTTGAAGACCGCGATCCGGGCGAAGTATAAGGATCACAAGCTCGCGACCGGGTGATACCAACCTGCAATAACCCGGATCGACCTCCAGGACCGTCATCGCGAGAAGCGTAGCGACGAAGCGATCCAGGGCGATGTGCACCCCGTTCTGGATTGCCGCGCCCCTTCGGGGCTCGCAATGACGATCGGGCGCAGGTCCGTGCGCCAAACCGGCGGCGACAATTCTTTATCGCCGCCGATCCTTTCTTACTGCTTCGCCGGATAGGAGGTCTTGAGCGCGGCGGCGAGTTCAGTGCCGCGTGCTGCTTTCAGATTGGCGCAGGTGCGGATTTCCTCCACCGTGCGGTCGAAGCCGAGCATGCCGACCTCCGCCTCGGCGATCTTGGGCCGCATCACCTTGTCGAGCCGGTCCGCCTCCGCCGCCGAGCAGCTGCGATTGAACAAAGCAGGCAGGCGCGAGCCGAGGAAAATGCCCGCACTGCCCGCGATCTTGTCGAAATTGGCGAAGACATAGTCATAGGCCAGTTGCCGCGTGTCCGAATTGGCGGCGAGACCGTAGAGGAAGCCGAACTGCTCATTCCGGCGCAGGCGTTTGTCCTGAAAATCGTTGAGCAGCCAGTTGGCGACATCCGCCTTGCCCGACCCCGCGATCGCGCCCAGTGCGGCGGAACGGAAGCCTGCATCCTCGCTCGACAGCGCTTTTTCGGCAAGCTGCTGGGCGAAGGGGAGATCGCCTTGATCGACCAGAATGCCGAGCCCCAGGCCGAGATAAGCGGGGCTGATCGCATCTTTGTTGCCCGCCAGATATGCCTTTGCCGCCCCGGCGAGTTTGCCGCGTACGGCAGCGTCCTTCGCGCCGCCTGCCATCAGGCCGACCACCGAGCGACGCAGCTTTTGCCGGTCGGGATCATTGTCGCCCGTCTCTCCGGCAGGGTCGAAGCCAAGCTTTGCCAGCATCGGACCGTAGATCGCGCCGATCATCGCGCGATAATTGGCGGTCGCGCTGTCAGGGAGCACGTCATGGCCAACCAGATAGCCCCAGCGACCGGCATTATCGACGGCCGCGTTGGAATCGCTGTTGCCTGCCATCGCTCTGGTCGCGGCGATCAGCTCCATCGGATCGCCCTTGCCCGCCTGAAACCGCGCCCACAGGCTATCGTCCATCGCCAGTGCTTCGCCGGCCGGCAGGGAGGGAGCAGCGACGATCAGCGTCTGCCAGTCATCCTTCGGCAGGTCGAAACGGTAATACCCGGTACCGCCTGCATTTGGCATGATCGCGCCCTTCCCGGGTTCGGGAATCGTCGCGCTCTTGTCAGCGAGCAGCGTGCAGTTGCGATCTTCACCATGACGAACGCAGAGCGGGATCGACCACATGGTCGGCGCAACCTGGGTGCCGAGATAATGATAGCGGTCCTGCGTCACCGTATAGCCGTCGCCGTTTCCGGCATGGGCGAAAGTGACGACCGGCACGCCCTGCTGATCGACAAAGCTCTTCATCGCGCCGAGAACGCGCGGATCGCCTGATGCATCGGCCAGCGACTGGAAGAACTGATCGGTCGAGGCATTGCCATAGGCATGGCGTTTCAGATGCAGGCGAACGCCCTTCTGAAAGGCTTCATCGCCCATATAGGCAGCGATCATCGCCACGACCTGACCGCCCTTGCCATACGTGATTGCGTCGAACGCGCCGTTAATATCCTTGTCCGAGGTGATCTTTTCATGGATCGGACGCCCCGCTTTGAGCGAATCGAGCTCCATCGCGTCGAAGGCTTCGCCAATGGCGTTGGTGCCGATATTGAGGTCGGGCCGCCATTCATTGCCGATGCGATAGCCCATCCAGTTGGCGAAGCTTTCGTTCAGCCAGATATCGTCCCACCATGCCGGAGTGACGAGATCGCCGAACCATTGGTGCGACAATTCATGCGCCACGACCATGCCGAATTCCTGCTTGTCGCTGGTCGTCGGATTCTGGTCGAGAAGCAGGATGCCGTCGCCGTAAATATCCGCGCCGGCATTTTCCATCGCGCCGGGCATGATCGGCGAACCGATCTGATCGAGCTTGGGGAAGGGGAAGCGTTCGCCGAAATATTTTTCGAGCAGGTCGACGATCGGGCCGGAATTTTCCTTCGCAAATTCCATCCTATCGGCATTTGCCTGCGTGGCGACGATGCGGATGGGGAGCGGTTCCTCGCGATATTCGGTCGGCGCTGCCTCGGTCGCGACGGTAGCGAAGGGGCCGACGACGAACGCCATCAGATAGGTGGGAAGCGGCTTGGTCGGCGCAAAAATATGGGTAACGAGATCGCCATGTTTTTCCGTGCCGGTTTCGGGTGCGTTGCTCACCGCCTCAAAACCCGGCTGCGTGGTCAGCGATACGGTGAAGGGCGTCTTATACCCCGGCTCGTCGAACGAGGGGAAAGCGGCGCGGGCGTCGATCGATTCGAACTGAGTCCAGCTATACCATTTGTCGCCGACCTGAATATGATACATGCCCGCCGGGCCATCGGCGAAGGGCGCGCTATAGTCGAATTTCAGCGTCACCTTGCCCGCAGGAACCTGACGCCCGAAATCGAGCCGGGCAAGCCCGAGCGGGTTGAGCTGTTTGAACGTAACCGGGAAGGTCTTGCCGCCGACAACCGCGCTCGCGCTGGTCACGGCGAGGTCGCGGCCGTGCATATAGACCATGTCTGCGGCTTTGTTCAGCGTGACATCGATCTCTGCATGGCCGGTGAAGCGGTCGCGCGAGGGGAGCACGGTGAGGGCGAGGCGATAAGCCTGCGGCGTTGCCGTATCGGGCAGCTTGCCGGTGGGCAGATTGCTGTCCTGCGCCATCGCGAGCGAGGGCATGACAAGGGCGGAGGCGGCAAGCAGCAGCAGCTTTCGCAAAATCGGAACTCCCGGAAAATCGCTTTGTAATAAAATGTTGCTTAAGCGGTTCGTCGCGCCCTAGCAACGGTGTATCATTCGAATAGGTCGCCTTGCGGGCCGGGGGGCGGGCGGAACAGGTCGGTCCGCAGGTTGAGCGCGCCGCCGGTAAGGCCGAGCTTGTTGCAGGCGCGGTGAAAGCGGACGCGCATCAGATCGGCCCATGGCCCTTGTCCGCGCATCCGCGAACCGAAACCGGGATCATTGTCGCGCCCGCCGCGCAGGCTCCGGATGATCGCCATGACCTTGCCCGCTCGGTCAGGATAATGCGTATCGAGCCATGCGCGGAAAAGCGGGGCGACTTCATGGGGCAGGCGCACCGGGATGAACGATGCCGCCCGCGCACCGGCCTCCGCCGCGCGTTCGAGGATATGCTCCATTTCGTGATCGGTAATCGAGGGGATGACCGGCGCGATCGACACTTGCGTGGGGATTCCCGCCTCGCTGAGCGTTCGTACCGCGGCCAGGCGGCGTTCGGGATGCGGCGCGCGCGGCTCCAGCGTCATCGCGATTTTCGGGTCCAGCGAGGTGACCGAGATCATCACCGCCGCCAGCCCCTGCGCCGCCATGGGGGCGAGCAGATCGATATCGCGGGTGACGCGATCCGATTTGGTGGTGATCGTAATGGGATGGCGACACGCGCTGAGCAGCTCGATGCAGGATCGCGTCACCTGCCAGTCGCGCTCGATCGGCTGATACGGGTCGGTATTGGTCCCGAAGGCGATGGGGCGGGGGACATAGCCGCGCTTCGAAAGTTCGGTGCGCAGCAGCTCGGCGGCATTGGGTTTTGCAAAGAGGCGGGTTTCGAAATCCAGCCCCGGCGAGAGATCGTGATAGGCATGGGTAGGGCGGGCGAAACAATAGATGCACCCATGTTCGCAGCCGCGATAGGGATTGATCGAGCGATCGAACGGAATGTCTGGCGAGCGGTTGCGGGTGAGGATCGCTTTCGGCGTTTCGATCGTCACGCTCGTGCGGATCGGGGCAGGCGCACCGTCGATAACCTCCCGCGCATCGAGCCAATCGCCGTCCGCCTCACGCTCGGGCAGATTGAAGCGGCTGCTCTCCCGGTTGTGCGTCGCGCCGCGCGAGGTGCGTGTTTTTGCCATTGCAATGTTGTAAATCGCCGATTAGAACAATTCAAGAACATTGGAGGGTGGCATGGCACGGTTCAACTATGTCGAATTGCCGGTGCGCGATATTGCGCAGGCAAAGGCTTTTTATGCGTTCGCCTTTGGCTGGGACTTTTCGGAGTTCGGGCCGGATTATGCCGCGACCACCAGCGGCGACACCGATATCGGGCTGAACGGCGATGCCGCGCATTGGACCGCGCAATTGCTGCCGGTGATCGAGGTCCGCGATCTGGAGGCGACGCTGGCGGCAGTCGAAGAAGCGGGCGGAACGATTACGCTGCCGATCTTTGCTTTTCCCGGCGGACGACGCTTCCATTTTCGTGACCCGCACGGCCATGAACTGGCGGCGATGGTGAGCGAAGCGGCGTGAGCCGGTCAGCGTTCGATGAGGCGCGGCATCAGTTCGACGAAATTGCAGGGTTTGTGCCGGATATCGAGTTGGTCGCGCAAAATGCCGTCCCAGCCGTCCTTCACTGCGCCGGTCGAGCCGGGCAGCGCGAAAATATAGGTGCCGCGCGCGACACAGGCACAGGCGCGCGACTGGATCGTCGAGGTCCCGATCTTCTGATAGCTCAGCCAGCGGAAAAGCTCGCCGAAACCCTCGATCGCCTTGTCCTGGACGCGGGCCAGCGCTTCGGGGGTGACGTCGCGGCCCGTCACCCCGGTGCCGCCGGTGGTGATGACGCAATCGACCGCAGGATCGTCGATCCAGCTGTGCAGCGCTTCGACAATGGTATCGATGTCATCGGGCGTGATGCGGCGGTCGGCAAGGACATGGCCTGCGTTCGTGATGCGATCGGCGAGGATATCGCCCGATTTGTCGGTTTCCGGTGTTCGGGTGTCCGATACGGTAAGCACCGCGATGCGAACGGGACGGAAGGCAATCGTTTCGTCAATCGACACTGGCGCTGCGGTTCCCGTTGTTCGAGCTCAGCCGCACGCCCTTCGGCCCCGGCATGCCCGGAAAGCGCGGCCACATGCCCTCGGTCAGCGCGGCGCGGCTGGGCGAGGTCTTGCCTTCCTTCTTCTCATACATCCAGTAATTGCGCAGCACCGTCATCACATAGCCGCGAGTCTCCCAATACGGGATCGATTCGATATAGAGCAGCGGATCGCCATTATCGCGCGCGTTCATATTCCATGCCTGAACCGGCGAGGGACCGGCATTATAGGCGGCAATCACCTTAGGCAGCAGGCCGCCGGTCGCTGCATTGTCGCGTAGTTTTTCGAGATAGGTCTGACCGACCTCGATATTGGTCGAAGGCCTGGTGAGCGCAGTGCGATCGATCTTCTGCCCGCGCTCACGCCCGATATCGCTCGCTGCGGCGGGCATGATCTGCATCAGGCCATAGGCACCGGCGGGACTGACCACATCGGTGTCGAATTTCGATTCCTGCAGCGCATGCGCGAAAATCAGCGCCTTGTCGACGCGCCAGCCGCCATCGGGCACCCAGTCGGGCAGCGGATAGCGCGCATCTTCGAGCGGCTTGGCACCCGCCGGAGCATAATGCGACAGCCATAGCTCGGTCGAGGCAAGGTCGAGCCGTCCGGCAAGTCGCGAGATCGCGGTATAATCGCGCGACGGGCCGATCTTCGCCTGATGCCGCAGCACTTCATCAGCGAGCGCATGTTCACCGATCTCGACCAGCGCGGCGGCGACGCGGACATTGGGAATGCGGCCGAGCGTGCGCCAGTCGGCGGTCACGCTTGCCTCATCGGTCATATCCTTGTTTTCGCGAATGCCGAGTGCCTGACGCGCGAGCAGCCCGTAAAAGGTCTGCCCATATTGCGCCGCGCTTTCGAGCCGCGCTTCGACCAGATCGGGACGCCCACAGGCGATATCCGCGCGCGAGGCCCAATACAGCCCGGCAGAGCGCAGCTCGGTATCGGTCGCGCGCTGTGCCACCGCCTGAAACGCGGCCTCTGCCGATCGGCAATCATTCTCACGCCAGGAGGCAAGCCCCTGTACCCAGTCGGCCTGCGCGCTCCACTGTCCCGAACCCTGCTGCGCCTTAGCGGCCACGCGGCGCGCGTTGCGATCGTCGCCGGCGAGATAATAGATCCAGGAGACACGCTGCAGCCATTCGGTGCGCGCCTCTCCGGTCAGGTCGCCGAGCGATCCATTGACGAGTTGCTCGGCCCCGGCGCCGTCATCGCCCTCGATAAACGGCTTGATCCTGTCGGCGAGCATCGCCTCGGTCGCGTCCGAGCGCTGCGAACGCAACCGAACGCGGATCGGCGCGCCGTCATGCCAGACGAGCCGCTGTTCGGCGGGAACGGCGGGAAGATCGGACGCTTGCGCGCCGCGAAGCTGGGCGAGGCGCGCGATCTGATCGGCTTCGGGCAATTCAGGCGCTTCGCGAAGCAAAGCGAGCAAGGGTTCGAGCGGGATTTTGGGCGATCCAGCGGCGGTATAGAGTTCGGCGCGGGCAATGGCATCGAGCGGTCCCGGCTTCATCGCCGCGAGCTGAATCTGCGCATCGTTCCAGCGCTGCTCATGGATGGCGGCGAACACCGCGCGATATGCCTCACGCTGCGCGGCATCGAGCTGAGGCGGAACGCCGCGGTTCTCCTGATGGCGCGATACCGGCGTCCTGCGATCCGCCGCATGCGCGCTGACCGTCAGGCCGATGCTCAGCGCGGCGGCGAGGAGAAAATGGGTTTTCACGCTTCAGTCCCCCCAGAAAAGCAGTTGCAGATGCTTCCAGCTTTCGGCCTTGGCGATCGGGCGTTGGATAAGGAAACGCGGATGATAGCTCGCCACCGACCTGAATTGTCGCTTTTCCATGTTAATGGCATGTAAACCGCCCCGATTTCGAGCGCTTTCCGCCCCGAACAGCGCACGGTTCACCGCGTCTCCGAGCAACAAAACGCGTTCGGGGGCGATCAGACCGATATGATGGCGGGTAAGCTCGGCCAACCGGGCCAGGTCGGCGGCGGGAACCTGACCGGTTGCGGGCCGGGCGAGCGCCAGCGCGCTGAGCGCCACCTGCGCCCGATCCAGACCGACGGCTGCCAGCATCCGGTCGAACAGCCGTCCCGCACTTCCCCCGAGCAATATATCCGATTCGCCCTCGGGCTCCGGAAGGTCGAAAACGACCATGAGGGGAGCGCCGGGAACATTCTGCATCGTCGCCATCGGCATGTGCCAGCGCGCCTCGGGCGCATCCGGTCCCACCCGCCAGCGGGCAAATTCCTCGATAGTGGCGGGCAGCGATTGCGGCCCGGCGGGCGCCACCGGGGCCGGTGCCGGACCATCGCCGTGCACCTGCGCTGCCGTAGCGGCGCGGGCGGGGGCAGGCGGCGCCATCCAGTCGCGCGGATCATCCGCGACGAGCATGTCCACCCCGGCATCGCGCCACCATTGCAGTGCGCTTGCGGCTTCGGCATTCCAGCTGTTCAGCGGTTCGACCCCCATTGCTTAATAGAATCGCGGCTTGACGGATCGGTCAATCCACCTGCATCGACAATATGACGAGATGTTGCCGCGATGCGACGATATACAGAAGAACGATCCCGAACGGAGACGGATATGAGCGAACGCGAATCCATGCCCTATGACGTGGTGATCGTCGGCGCCGGCCCGGCAGGGCTGTCGGCCGCGATCCGCCTGAAGCAGCTTGCCGGCGAAAAGGGCGAGGAGCTTTCGGTTTGCATTCTGGAAAAAGGTTCGGAGGTCGGTGCACATATTCTGTCGGGCGCTGTAATCGATCCGCGCACGCTTGACGAGCTTTTGCCCGACTGGCGCGAGAGTGGCTGCCCGCTCGCCAAAACGCCGGTGACCGGAAACCATCACTGGATGCTGACGAAAAAGGGGAAGATGTCCGTACCCCATTTCCTCACGCCGTCGTTCATGCACAATAAGGGTACCTATACCGGAAGCCTCGGCAATCTGTGCCGCTGGCTCGCCGAACAGGCCGAAGGACTGGGCGTCGAGATTTTCCCCGGCTTTGCCGCGGCCGAAGTGCTGTTCCATGAGGATGGGTCGGTAAAGGGCGTCGCCACCGGCGATATGGGGGTCGCGAAAGACGGTTCGCATAAGGCGGATTATCAGCCGGGCCTCGAACTCCACGCCAAATATACTTTCTTTGCCGAAGGGGTGCGCGGCAGCCTGTCCAAGGAGCTGATCCGCATGTTCGACCTGCGGGCGAACAGCGAGCCGCAGGTCTATGGCCTCGGCATCAAGGAATTGTGGGACATCGATCCCGCAAAGCATGAACCGGGCAAGGTGATCCACACGCAAGGGTGGCCGCTCAGCGAAACGCGCGGATCGAACGGCGGCGGGTTCCTGTACCATCAGGCCGACGGGCAGGTCGCGCTGGGTTTCGTCACCTGGCTCAATTATTCGAACCCCTATCTGTCGCCGTTTCAGGAAATGCAGCGCTGGAAGACGCATCCGGCGATCGCCGAGCTGCTGAAAGGCGGCAAGCGCGTTTCCTATGGCGCGCGCGCGATCAATGACGGCGGGTGGCAGTCGGTGCCCAAGCTGGTCTTTCCGGGCGGCGCGCTGATCGGCTGTTCGGCGGGATTTGTGAACGTGCCGCGGATCAAGGGCACGCATACCGCGATGAAGACCGGCATGATGGGCGCCGAGGCAGCGTTCGAAGCGATCAGCGCCGGGCGCAGCAGCGATGAACTTTCGGCCTATAGCAGCGCCTATGAAGCGAGCTGGGTGTATGACGAGCTTCGCGTCGTGCGCAATGCGGTGCCGCTGGTGAAGAAATATGGCGATGTGGTCGGCTCCGCCTTCGCCAATTTCCATATGTGGATGGAGCATCTGGGGCTGAAAATGGGCAAGACCTATGGTCATAAGCCCGACCATGAGAGCCTGTGGCGCAAGGATCTGGCGCAGCCGATCGAATATCCCAAACCCGATGGCGAACTGACGTTCGACCGGCTGTCCTCGGTATTCCTGTCGAATACCAACCATGAAGAGGATCAGCCGGTTCACCTGACGCTGAAGGACCCCAGCGTTCCGATCGACTATAATCTGCCGCAATATGACGAACCGGCGCAGCGTTATTGCCCGGCCGGCGTTTACGAAGTGGTCGAGGAGGAAGGCGCCCAGCCCAAATTCGTGATCAACGCGCAGAATTGCGTCCATTGCAAGACGTGCGACATCAAGGACCCGACCCAGAATATCAACTGGGTCGTACCCGAAGGCGGGGGAGGCCCGAATTATCCCAATATGTAATCGTATCGCTATCACCATGGGCGCGCTTGTCGTCGCGACGCCCGCAATCGCGAATGAGCGTAGCGACGATCTGACCGATTATGTCCGCGCGCGCGCTGCCGAGGCGGACGGCGCGGCGATGGTGGCGGCAGAGCGTTATGGCGATGTGCTTGCGGTATCGCCCGACGATCCACTGGTCGCGACCCGCGCCTATCGCGAGGCATTGACGGCAGGCGATATGAAGCTCGCCATTCGCGCGGCGATGATTTTGCGCCGATCGGGTGCTGCGCCTCCCGATACCAGCCTGTTGATGCTGGCCGATGCCATTGCGCATCGCGACCGCAAGGCAGCGGCCCGCTATTCGGCGGAACTGGAAAAAGGGCCGCTGGGCTTTTTGCGACCCATCGTTACCGCATGGATGACGGTGGAGCGCGAGCCTGATCGGGCAGTGAAGCTGCTTTCGAAAGACCCGGACGATGCGCTTGCCCGGCGCTATATCGCCGAACATCGCGCGCTGTTGCTGATCGCGGCGGGAAAGCACGCGGGAGGGATCGAGGCGCTGAAGCCGTTGCTGGCGAGCGAGCCCAATAATCTGGACCTTCGCCTGAATGCCGCGCAGCTGCTTGCCGGGGAGGGGCATGACGATCTTGCGCTGCAATTCCTCGGCGGTGCCGACCCGACGCTGGTTGCGCTGCGCGCCGCACTCGGTAAGGGCGAACAGCCGGGCGGTGCCTTTGGCGTTTCGCGCATCTATGCCGAGCTTGCCTCCTCGCTGGGCAGCGACCGGCTGATCCCGCTTGCCACCTTGCTCGCGCGTTCGGCATTGCTGATCGATCCCGGCTATGACCGGGCGCGGCTGACGCTCGCCAACGCCCTTTCGCGCGAAGGTGCCGATAGTGCGGCCGAACGTGCGCTGGCTGAAATCCCGGAGGACAGCCCGCTAGCCTATATGGCGAAGGTCGAGCGGCGGGCCGCGCTGGTTCGGGCAGGTGCCAATGCTGAGGCACTCGCGCTGGCAAGCGCGCTTGCCATGCGGGACGATCCTTCGATCGACGATGTGCGCGCTTATGGCGACCTGCTGGTCGATGCGAAGCGTTATCGCGAGGCCGCCGATGTCTATGGCCGGGCGATCGACATGACGAACGGCCATGCGGGATGGGCGCTATATCTGCAGCGCGGCGGGGCGCTGGAACAGGCGGGCGACTGGCAGGCGGCACAGCCGTTGCTGGAAAAGGCGGTCGCGCTTGCGCCGAACGAGCCGGTGGCGCTCAATTATCTGGGTTTTGCCCGCGTCGAACGCGGTGAGGATCTCGCCCGGTCGCAAGCGATGCTTGAAAAGGCGCTGCAGTTGAAGCCCGATGATCCGGCGATCACCGATTCGCTGGGCTGGGCCTATTATAAAAGCGGAAATGTCGCGCGGGCGGTGCCGATGCTCGAAAGCGCTGCGCAGGGCGAGCCCGCCGATGCGACGATCAACGAACATCTGGGCGATGCCTATTGGCGATCGGGGCGCAAATATGAGGCGCGCTATGCATGGCAGGCCGCAGCGATCTATGCCGAAGATGCGCAGGCCGACCGGCTGCGCGCGAAGATCGCCGGCGGATTGCCGCAGGCGGACTGATCGCGATGATCGAGGAAACCGCCTGGGCGAAGCTCAACCTCGCGCTGCATGTCCGCGGCAGACGCGGCGATGGCTATCATGAACTCGAAACCCTGTTCGCGTTTGTAGCAGATGGCGACCGGCTGACGCTCGCCCCCGCTGAAGCGGATTCATTCGCGATTACCGGACCTTGCGCGGCGGCGCTGGCGGGCGAGGGTGACAATCTGGTGACGCGTGCGCGCGACCTTTTCCGTGAGCGGTTCGCGGTGAACGGCGCTGTGGCGATCACGCTCGACAAGCGGGTGCCGGTGGCGTCGGGCATCGGGGGCGGGTCGGCGGATGCCGCCGCGACGCTGCGCGCCCTGGCGGCGATGCACATGATCGATGGAGGCGATCCGCGCCTGATCCAATGTGCCGAGGCGCTTGGGTCGGATGTTCCGGCCTGTGTGCGTAGCGTCATTGCGCTCGGGCGCGGGCGGGGCGAAGCGCTGACGCCGATCGCCGGCATGGCGGGTACGCCGGTGCTGCTGGTCAATCCCGGCGTCGGAGTTTCGACCGCGAGCGTGTTCGCGCGCTGGGACGGCGTGGATCGCGGCGCGATCGGTGAGGGCGATCTGCTCGATTGCGCCCGCGCAGGACGCAACGATCTGGAGGTCCCGGCACGGGCATTGCAGCCGGTGATCGGCGAGGTGCTGACGCTGCTGGAGGAGCAGGCGGACACCTTGCTGGTGCGGATGTCGGGATCGGGGGCAACGTGCTTTGCGATGTTCGCTTCGGTCGATGCGCGCGATGCGGCAGCGCGGGGGGTGGCGGAAGCGCGCCCGGATTGGTGGCGGATGGCGAGCGAATTGCTTTGACGGTGTTCACGCTGAGGTTCGAAGAGACGCTGGCGCTGATCGGAATCGACCGGGCCGAAGCGCGCAACGCGGTTCCGCTTGCCGGATGGCGCGAACTGGCGGTGATCTGCGAGACGATTTCGAACCGCGCGCCGGATGCGGTGCTGCTCCGGTCCGAGGCGGCGGACATTTTTTCGGCCGGGGCCGATATCGGCGAATTTCCTTCACTTCGCGATGAGCCGGCACAGCGGGTTGCATTTCGCGAAGCGATGGCGACCGGGATCGGCGCGCTGGCTGCGCTGCCCATGCCGGTCATCGCGGCGGTCGATGGCGGGTGTTTCGGCGCGGGCGTCGCGCTGATGCTCGGCTGCGATATCTGCGTGGCGGGGCGGGAAGCGCGGTTCGCGACCACCCCCGCCCGGCTGGGGCTGAGCTATCCGGGCAGTGATGTCGCGCGGCTGGTCGACCGGGTGGGGAAGGGGTTTGCTTCGCTGATGCTGTTCACCGGCGAAGCAATCGACGCCGATCGCGCTGTCGCGGCGGGACTGGCGGACCTGTTGGCCGAGGATGCGGGTGCGGCGGCGCTGGCGCTTGCCCGGACAATCGCCCGCAACGATGGCGGCGCGGTGGCTGCGTTGAAAGCAGTGCTGCGCGATCCGCTTGCGCCGGGTCATGCGAGTGCATTCGATGCCCGGTTCGGCAGCGCCGGGTTCGAACGCCGAATGACCGAATTTCTGGAGCGTAAGCGCGGATGAGTATCGAAACCCCCGAAATCCTTTCCGGCGGCAGCGACATGCTGCTGCTATGCGATCATGCATCCGACCGGGTGCCGGAGGATTTGGATCTCGGCGTCAGCGCGGAGCTGATGGCAAAGCATATCGCGGTCGATATCGGCGCGGCGGCAGTGACCCGGCGGCTTGCCGGGGCGCTCGATGCGCCCGCCATTCTCGCTACCGTATCGCGGCTGGTGGTCGATCTGCATCGCGAGCCGGAGCATGATGCGCTGATCCCCACGATCAGCGACGGCCATGCGATTCCGGGCAATAAGGGGGCGGACCGTGCGGAGCGGATCGCGCGCTTTCATGCGCCCTATCATGACAGCATAGCCAGGCAGATCGCGGTGCAGCGTCCCGCCTTCATCGCCGCGATCCACAGCTTCACCCCCGCGCTGGAAAGCGATGGTGCGGAGCGGCCATGGGAGGTCGGAATCCTGTACAATCAGGATGATCGCGCAGCCCGCATCGCGCTTCGTGCGCTCACCGCGCGCGGCGTGGTGGCCGGCGATAACGAACCCTATTCGGGCAAGCTGCTTAACGCCACGCTGAACCGCCATGGCGAAGCGGCGGGCATTCCGTGCATGTCGATCGAAATCCGCAACGATCTGATCCGCGATGGCAATGGGGTGGCGCACTGGGCAGGCGTGATCGAAGAAATTCTGCTCGAAACCCGCAACACTCTTGCTTCCGGGTCCCCTTCCGCGACATAGGCTGTCGCCATGAGCCAGAAATTCGACAAATCCCGCTTGCCCAGCCGCCATGTTTCGGTCGGCCCGGAACGTGCGCCGCAGCGCAGCTATTATTATGCCATGGGCCTTGGCGAAGAGGATATCGCGAGGCCGTTCGTGGCGCTTGCCAGCGCAGGCAATGACAGCGCGCCGTGTAACACCACGCTGAATGCGCAGGCCGATGCAGCGCGTGAGGGCGTGATCGCGGGCGGCGGGATGCCGCGCCGGTTCAACACGATTACCGTCACCGACGGCATCGCCATGGGCACGCAGGGGATGAAATCCTCGCTCGCCAGCCGCGAAGTCATCGCCGATTCGGTCGAGCTGAGCGTACGCGGGCACAGCTATGACGCGCTCGTCGGCTTTGCCGGGTGCGACAAATCGCTGCCCGGCATGATGATGTCGATGCTTCGCCTGAACGTGCCGTCGATCTTCGTCTATGGCGGCTCGATCCTTCCGGGCCGCTTTCATGGCGAGGATGTTACCGTGGTCGATGTGTTCGAAGCGGTGGGCCAGCATGCGGCGGGCAATTGCCCGCTTCAGGAACTGATCGAACTGGAAAAGGTCGCCTGTCCCGGCCATGGCGCGTGCGGCGGGCAGTTCACCGCCAACACCATGGCGTGCGTGGGCGAAGCGATCGGCCTGTCGCTGCCCAATTCGAACATGATCCCGGCGCCCTATCAGAGCCGCGAGCAGGTGGCGATCGCTGCGGGTGCGCAGGTCATGGAGCTGATCGCGCGCAACATCCGTCCGCGCGACATCTGTACGCGCGAGGCGTTCATCAATGCAGCGCGCGTCGTCGCGGCGACCGGGGGGTCGACCAATGCGGCGCTGCACTTGCCCGCCATGGCGAATGAAGCGGGGATCGAATTCGACCTGTTCGACGTGGCGGAGATATTCAAATCAACGCCTTATATCGCGGACCTCAAACCCGGCGGCAAATATGTCGCCAAAGATATGTATGAGGCGGGCGGCGTCTATATGCTGATGAAGACCATGCTGGAGGGCGGGTTTCTCGACGGCAATTGCATGACGGTTACCGGGCAGACTTTGGGTGAGAATATCGATCGCGTCACCTGGAACCCCGATCAGAAGGTCATTCGCGAAATCCGCAATCCGATTACCCCGACCGGCGGTGTCGTCGGGCTGAAGGGCAGCCTTGCTCCCGAAGGCGCGATCGTGAAGGTCGCAGGGATGAAGCGGCTCAGCTTCGAAGGGCCGGCGCGGGTGTTCGATTGCGAGGAGGATGCGTTCGAAGCGGTCGAGAAGCGCGATATTGCCGAAGGATCGGTAATCGTCATCCGCTATGAGGGACCGAAGGGCGGTCCGGGCATGCGCGAAATGCTCGCCACCACGGCGGCGCTCTATGGGCAGGGGATGGGCGAGAAGGTCGCGCTGATCACCGATGGTCGCTTTTCGGGGGGCACGCGCGGTTTCTGTATCGGCCATGTCGGCCCCGAAGCGGCCGAAGGCGGCCCGATCGCGTTGATCGAGGACGGCGATACGATCCGCATCGATGCCGAGGCGGGGACGATCGATCTGGACGTTGCTGAAGATGTGCTGACGCAGCGTCGCAGCCGCTGGCAGCCGCGCAGCAATGATTATCAGGCGGGCGCGCTATGGCGCTATTCGCAAAATGTGGGTCCGGCGCGTAAGGGGGCAGTCACACACCCCGGAGCGAAAGCCGAAACCCATGTCTATGCGGATCTGTAGCGCCGCCTTTTTGATACCCTTGCTGGCCGGATGCGGCGGCGGTTCGGAGGCGTCAGCCGATGCGAACGCCGTCGCGGCGGCGGATGCTCTGCCCCGAATCGCCTGCGCGCCATCGCCGGGGCAGGATTTTGCGAAAGTCTGCACGCTCGAGGAACAGGCGAGCGATGAAGGCACGATGATGACCGTGCGCGATCCCGAAGGTGGGTTCCGCCGGTTGCTGTTGCGGCATGACGGCGTGGTCGTCGCTGCCGATGGTGCCGATACCGCGATTGCCACGCCCGGCGGTGGCGGCATGATCGATGTCGCGATCGGCGAAGCGCGCTATCGCATTCCTGCCGCTGCGCAGGTGAAGCCGTGAGGGGGCGGGTTCCTTGCGCAGCACCGATCCTGACCGCGCAGGCGATGCGCGATGCGGAGCAGGTCTGGTTCAATGGCGGCGGGTCGCAGGTCGAGGCGATGGAGCGCGCCGGAGCGGCAGTAGCTCGTGAGGCTGCGCGTTTCGCGATTGGGCGGGGGATCCTGATGCTGGCCGGACCGGGGAATAATGGCGGCGATGCCTATGTCGCTGCGCGCCTGCTCAGCGAAGCGGGGCACGATGTTGCGGTAGCGGCGCTGGGCGGCAAGACCGAGGGCACAGCGGCCGAAATGCGCATGCGCTGGCATGGGGAGACGGTGTCGTTAGAAGAGGCTGTGCCGCGCCCGATCGTGATCGACGGATTGTTCGGAACCGGGGTGGCGCGCGAGCTTACAAAAGATGTGAAAACATATCTTCATCACATTGTTAACAATGCGCAATTCTCGCTCGCGATCGATCTTCCCTCCGGGCTGGAGACCGATAGCGGCGACGATCTGGGCGCCGCGACGATGGATGTGACTGTAGCGGTGGGGAGTCTGAAACCCGCGCATATGCTGGGGGCGGGGCTTGTCCGCTGCGGGCATGTGCTGCTTGCCGATATCGGGATTCCGGTTTCGGGGCCGATATGGTCGCTGGGGCGTCCGCAGCTCAGCGCGCCCGCTGTCGATGCGCACAAATATAGTCGCGGTATGGTGCTGGTGGTCGAAGGCGACATGCCCGGCGCTTCGCGGCTTTGCGCCCGGGCAGCGCTGCATGGCGGGGCGGGCTATGTGATGCTCGCCGGAACGGGCAGTGCTGAAGCCGGTCCGGACGCGCTCGTCCATCGGCGGGTCGAGGATGCAGGGGCGCTTCGCAACGCGCTGGAGGATGAGCGGATCGGCGCAGTGGTGATCGGGCCGGGGCTGGGCCGAAGCGATGCAGCGCACGCAAAGCTCGATGCAGTATTGGAATCGCCGCACCGGGCGGTGATCGACGGCGATGCGCTGACCTTGCTGGGCTTTGAAACGGCGGATCGGCTTTCGCGGCGCGATGCGCTGTCGGTGCTGACCCCGCATGCGGGCGAGTTCGGGCGGATGTTCGAAGGTGGAGAGGGCGGAAAAATTGCCAGGACCCGCGCTGCCGCCGCGCGCAGCGGTGCGACGATCGTGCATAAGGGGCCGGACACGGTGATTGCCGATGGCGATGGCGCGATCGTAGCCAATAGCGGTTCGTCCTGGCTGTCCACCGCAGGGACGGGCGATGTACTTGCCGGGCTGGTCGGCGCACGGATCGCGGCCGGAGGAAGCGCGGGACAAGCAGTGTGGCTGCATGGCCGCGCGGCGCAACTTGCCGGGCCGGCATTTGCCGCCGACGACCTGATCGCGCATATCGCGCCCGCCATGAAAGAATGTCTGTGACTGACGAAAATACTGCTGAAATCCTGCGAGTGGCGGCGCGCGGCGACGGCGTGACCGGCGATGGCCGCCATGTCGCGCTTGCCGCGCCGGGCGATCGCGTGGCGTCCGACGCGACGCTGATTCCCGGGCCGCATCATCGCGAGCCGCCCTGCCGCCACTTTCCCGAATGCGGCGGGTGCCAGCTCCAGCATCTCGATGATGAAAGCTGGGCCGCGTTTCTGACCGACCGTATCGCCTCGGCGCTTGCGCAGCACGGGCTGGAGACCGAGATACGCGCGCCGCATCTCTCGCCCCCGCGGACGCGGCGGCGCGCGACCTTGCATGCCGAGCGGCGGGGGAGGCAAGTGACGCTGGGCTTTACCCGCAGCGGCAGCCACCAGCTGATCGATCTGGCCGAATGCCATGTCCTGTTGCCCGAATTGTTTGCACTGGTTCAGCCGCTGCGCGAGCTGCTTTCGGCCATGCTGCCCAAATCGGGCCGGTCGAATGTCCATCTGGTGCAGACCGATCAGGGCGCGGATGTCAGTATCGACCGGGTAAGCACCGACAGCCTTGCCGAGATCGAGGCGCTGACCGGCTTTGCGAAACGCCATGGGCTGGCGCGGATCGCGCTGGACGAAGGCATGGGGCCGGAGCCGCGCTGGGAGCCTGAACCGGTGACCGTCACGCTGGGCGGCGTGCCGGTGGCGTTTCCGGTGGGTTCGTTCCTGCAGGCGACCGAAGCGGGTGAGGCAGCGCTGATCGCCGCGGCGCGCGAGGCGGTGGGCGAGGCCGGGACGATCGCCGATCTCTTTGCCGGGCTGGGCACCTTCACCTTCGCTTTTCCACGCGCGAAAGTCTATGCGGCGGAAGCAGCGCGCGATGCCGTCATGGCGCTGAAGGGCAGCGCCAATATCGCGCTGCGTCAGGTGTTTGCCGATCATCGGGACCTGTATCGGCGGCCGGTTACGGGTGAGGAGCTAAGCCGGTTCGATGCGGTGGTGCTCGATCCGCCGCGTGCCGGTGCGCGCGATCAGGCGCGCGAGCTTGCCCGTGCCGCGACGCCGCGCATCGCCTATATATCGTGCAATCCCAGTACGTTCGCGCGTGATGCTGAAGCGATTTGTGAAGGCGGCTATACGCTAGACTGGGTACAGCCGGTCGGGCAATTCCGCTGGTCGACTCATGTCGAACTCGCCGTCTGCTTCACGCGTCAGTCTTCCGGATAGCTCGCCCCGACGAAATAGAGGCCATCCGAGGGCGCATTGAAGCCCAGCGCTGCGCGTTCGCGCGCTTCGAGCGCGGTCTTCATATCGCCCGGCGCCCATTTGCCCTGACCGACCAGCGACAGGCAGCCGACCATCGATCGGACCTGATGGTGGAGAAAGGACCGGGCGGCGGTGCGGATCACGATCCGATCGCCGTCGCGCTCGACATCGAGCCGGTCTAGCGTGCGGATGGGGCTTTCGGCCTGACAGTGCGCCGATCGGAAGGTGGTGAAATCGTGCCGCCCGATCAGATGGCCCGCGCCCTCGCGCATCGCCTCGACATCGAGCGGCAGCGCCAGCTGCCATGCCAGCCCCGCCTCCCAGGTGAGCGGTGCGCGCCGATTAACGATGCGATATTCATAAGCGCGGCCGGTGCATGAAAAACGGGCGTGCCAGTCGTCGGCGACCTCGCGGCAATCAAGGATCGCGACCGGGGCTGGACGAATCCGCGCGTTGATCGCGCTCATCAGGCGGAACGGCGCGATCGGCTTTGCCACATCGACATGCGCGCGCATCGCCAGCGCGTGAACGCCGCTATCGGTCCGCCCGGCGGCATAGACCAGCACCTGTTCGCCGGTGATGGTGGCGATGGCATCCTCGATCGCCTGCTGCACGCTGGGGCCATGATCCTGCCGCTGCCAGCCCATGAAGGGGCGACCATCATATTCGATGGTCAGCGCAAAACGGGTCATGCGAGGTCGGTGCCCGCCGGAATGGCAAAGCCGCGCAGCAATTCCTCCGGCGTCATCACGCCGCGCCCGGCGCGCTGCACGCTGATGGGGCGGATCGCGCCGCTGCCGCACGCAATGGTGAGATGGTCGTCGAGCACCGTGCCGGGCGGTGCCGACCCTTCGACCGGCTCAGCCGCATGGATGCGTATGCGCTCGCCCCGATATTCGAAGAATGCGCCGGGGACGGGATTGAACGCCCGGACCTGTCGCTCGACCGCGTGCGCGTCAGCGGTGAAATCAAGCCGCGCTTCGGCCTTTTCGATTTTCGGCGCATAGGTCGCATCGCCGCTTTGCGCGACCGGGGGATAAGCATCCGGATCTGCGAGCACCGCAACCATCAACCGCGCGCCCATCTGCGCCAGTTCCTCGGTAAGCTCGCCCGCCGTCTTGCCTGCTATGGGGGTACGGCCTTCGAGCCGGACCGGGCCGGTGTCCAGCCCCGCCTCCATCTGCATGATCCCGATCCCGGTTTCCGAATCGCCGGCTAGGATGGCGCGCTGCACCGGCGCTGCACCCCGCCAGCGCGGGAGCAGCGAGCCGTGCACGTTGAGACAGCCGAGCCGCGGCGCGTCGAGAATCGCCCGAGGCAGGATCAGGCCATACGCAGCGACTACCGCGACATCAGCGTTCCAGTCGGCAAAGCGCGCCTGTTCCTCAGCGCCTTTCAGCGAAATCGGATGGAGCACCGGGATGCCAAGCGCCTCGGCGCGCTGTTGCACGGGGGAGGGGCGCAGCGCCTTGCCCCGCCCCGCGCGGCGCGGCGGCTGGCTATAGGCGGCGACGACCTGATGCCCGGCAGCGACGATCGCGTCGAGCACCGGAACGGCGAAATCGGGGGTTCCCATCATGATAATCCGCATGAGATCGTCTGAAGCCGCTTGGCAGGGGGGGATGCAACCCCCTATCTGCAATAGCGATCATGGCTTCCGCAGAAATCGACACCCTGATACAGGCACTTTCCCGGCTTCCCGGCCTTGGCCCCCGTTCGGCGCGGCGGGCGGTGCTGCACCTCATCAAGAAGCGCGAGACCGCGATGGCACCGCTGCTGCGCGCGCTGGAAGCAGTGAATGAAAAGCTGTCGACCTGCTCGATCTGCGGCAATATCGATACGACCGATCCGTGCGGTGTGTGCAGCGATCCGCGGCGCGACGGCAGTTCGCTCTGCGTGGTCGAAGAGGTCGCCGATCTTTGGGCGCTCGACCGGTCGCGGCTGTTTCCGGGGAAATATCATGTCCTTGGCGGGCGGTTGTCGGCGCTGGACGGGGTGCGGCCCGAAGATCTTACCATCGACCGGCTGGTCCGGCGGATCGAAGCGGGCGGGGTGGATGAGATCGTGCTTGCCATGAACGCGACGCTGGAGGGGCAGACGACCGCCCATTATGTCGCTGACCGGCTGGAAGCGTTCCCGGTGCGGGTCACGCAGCTTGCTCATGGCCTGCCGGTCGGGGGCGAGCTCGATTATCTCGATGAGGGGACGCTGGCTCAGGCTTTGCGCGCGCGGCGTCCGATCGGATGAGCTTCGCGTTTCTACGGCGTTGATTCCGGGCGGCGTTGCCCCTAAATCGCAACCATGGCCATTTTGCCCATCCTTGAAGTGCCCGATCCGCGGCTGAAAACCGTTTCCAAACCGGTGGAAGCGGTGACCGACGAGACGCGCAAGCTGATCGCCGATATGTTCGAAACCATGTATGATGCGCCGGGCATCGGCCTTGCCGCGATTCAGGTCGGCGTGCCGCAGCGCATCCTGGTGATCGACCTTCAGGAAGAAGAGGATGCGGACGGCAAGCCGATCCGCGACCCGCGCGTGTTCATCAATCCCGAAATCGTCGAAACCGATGAGGCGATGAACATCTATACCGAGGGTTGTTTGTCGGTGCCGGAGCAGTTCGCCGATGTCGAACGCCCGGCAACCTGTCTTGCGCGCTGGACCGATGAAGACGGCAATGCACATGAAGAGCGGCTCGACGGGCTGCTCGCCACCTGTCTTCAGCATGAGATGGATCATCTTGAAGGAATCGTGTTCCTCGATCATCTTTCGCGGCTGAAGCGGCAGATGATCCTGAAAAAGCTGCAAAAGGCGCGCAAGACCGCAGCGTAATGCGATGCCCCTGAATTAGGGCTGTCCTACACGCTTCGTTCCAGCTATGTTCCCGTTCGAGTCTGGCCTTTCGTCGTCGTTGGCAAAGGCATTTTGAGTCGTGGTGGGAGAAGATCGTGGGGCTGGACGCCGTATTCGTCGCTGTGGGAACGCTGCTCATCGGGCTGTTGCTCGGCTGGTTTCTGGGCGGACGCGGCGCGGCGGCGATGCGTGAGGAACGCGACCGGCGGACCGAGGAATTCAAAGCGGCGATCGCCGATGTCGCGCGCGCGCAGGAACAGGCTGCCGAAGTGCCGCGCCTTCGCGACCAGATCGAGGCGATTCGGACCGAGCGCGATTCGGCGCTGATCGAGCTTACCGGACTGAAAGCCAAATCGGGCGCGTTCGAAGAGCGGCTCGCCGAGTTCAAGGATGCGCGCGAGGCGATGGCGGGGCAGTTTCGCGAGGTCGCCAATGCGCTGCTCGGCGAAGCGCAGAAATCTTTTCTCGAACGCGCCAATGACCGGTTCAATGAGGAAGGCAAGGCCAATGAGGCGAAGCTTCGCGCGCTGCTCAGCCCGGTGCAGGACACGCTGAAACGCTATGAGGAATCGATCTCCAAGGTCGAGAAGGAGCGGCAGGAAGCCTATGGCGACCTGAAAGGTGTGATTTCGGAAATGCGGGTCGGTCAGGAATCGGTGCGCAGCGAGGCGGCGAAGCTGGTCAACGCGCTTCGTGCTGCGCCCAAGGCGCGCGGCCGCTGGGGTGAGCAGCAACTGCGCAATGTGCTCGAGACTTGCGGGCTGACCGAACATACCGATTTCCGGACCGAGGTGAGCGTTGAAGGCGAAAGCGGGCGGCTCCGTCCCGATGCGATCGTGAAGGTGCCGGGCGGGCGCAGTCTGGTGATCGATGCGAAGGTCTCGCTCAACGCCTATCAGGATGCGCATGGCGCCAGCGATGAGGGCGAGCGCGCAGCTTTTCTCGACCAGCATGTCGTGTCGATGAAAAATCATGTGAATGCGCTGGGCACCAAATCCTATCAGTCGCAGTTCGACGATACGCCCGATTATGTCATCATGTTCGTGCCGGGCGAGCATTTCCTCTCAGCGGCGCTCGAACATGCGCCCGATCTGTGGGACTATGCCTTTGATCGGCGCGTGCTGATCGCCACGCCGACCAATCTGATCGCGATCGCGCGCACCGTCGCTGCAGTATGGCGGCAGGAGAAGGTGGCTGGGCAGGCGCGCGAAATCGCCGAGTTGGGCAAGGAATTGCACGCGCGGCTCTACACGATGAGCGGCCATGTCGCGAAGCTCGGCAAAAATCTGGAAACCGCGATGGGCGCCTATAATAGTTTTGTCGGCAGCATGGAGTCGCAGGTGATTACCTCCGCCAAGCGGTTCGAAAGCCTGAATATCGATACCGGCGGCAAGACTCTCGACCCGCTGCCGGTAGTTGAACCCTCGCCACGCCCGCTGACCAAATTGGCGGCGCCCGCAGAAGCGGCGGAGCGCGCTGAGTAAGCGTGCGGAGCCACAATGTGGCGGAGCCACAATGTTTCATTATTGTTACCGGGAGGCGAAACTCTCCGCCGATTCGGCGGTTAGTGCGGCATGGTCGGGGTTTTTCGAGATTTTGTAGCGCGCAATATGCACCACGCATCGTGCGTGCTGGATGAAGCGCGCTATTACGCACGGTCCTTTTTCGGTCCGATGCCCACGCGGCTCGATCTGCTTCCTGCGGGGGCGGGCGGGGGTTCGGTGCTTGTCCTGCCCGGCTTTCTTGCCTGCGATGCCTCCACCCGGCCGCTGCGGCGCGGGCTGAAACGCATAGGCTATCATGTCTTCAAGCTCGGCATGGGCCGCAATATGGGGGTCAGCGAGCAGACGCTCTACGATGTCGATATGCGCGTTCGCGAACTGGTGCAGCGGCGCGGCGAACCGATCATCCTGATCGGATGGAGCCTCGGCGGTCTGATCGCGCGCGAATATGCCAAGCATGCGCCCGAACTGGTCCGCGCGGTGATTACGCTGGGCAGTCCGATCCAGGGCGACCTTCGCACGCTTCCCATCGCGCGCCTGTATGAATGGCTTGCCGGCCATAAAGTCGATGCGCCGCCGATCGACTGCGCGCTCGATGAAAAGCCGCCCCAGCCTACGGCCGCGATCTGGTCACCGCGCGACACGGTGGTGCCGCTGGCATATGCGCGGGGGAACCGGCGGAGTTGCGATTTCGATATCGAGGTGCGCTGCGCGCATCTCGGCTATTGCACCGATATCGACGCGATGCTGGCGATCGATAGGGCGATTGCACGGTGCTGCCCCGAAGCGGCGAGCCATAAGACGGCTGCGCTATTGGCTTATCACGGCGCTGAACCGATCGCGGCCGAAGCTGCATAGTCCCTTCTCCGTTGGCGGTGCTTGCAATCTCCGGTTGCGATAAGCGCCAAGGTGCATTGATCGGAACCTATGGGAGGTTCGTCATCGCGAGCTCCGAAGGGGCTCGGCGATCCAGCGGGAGTGGGCACATAACCGGATCGCGTCGCCGCGCTCGTCGAAGAGCGGTCCTGGGTTGGAGTGGGGGCAGACGATCGCGGCCCCGGCCTTCGCCGGGGCGACGATTTGTGGAAATGAGTGCATACAAACCTCTGACATCATGCGTTGCCGCTGCGGGGCTCGCAATGATGTTGGTGAGTTTAATATAGCTTAGTTTAAAATATCAGCCGGCGCGCTGGCGGTCCTGCACGGTATAGGCCATCACTGCCGTCGCGATGGCTGCGTTCAGGCTGTCGGCCTTTCCTGCCATCGGGATTTTGACGAGTATGTCGCAGGCCTCGGCATAGCTGTCGGGCATGCCCTGCGCTTCGTTGCCGGTGAGCAGGAACGTGGGAGCCGGATAGTCGGGCGTACGATAATCGGTGTCGGTATTGAGGCTGAGCCCCACCAGCATACCCTCTCCGCCGCGCAGCCAGCTTAGAAAGTCGCCCCATTCGGCGCGCGCGATCGGCACGGTGAAGATCGCCCCCATGCTGGCGCGCACCGCCTCGACCGAAAAGGGGTCGACGCACTCGCCGATCAGGATCAGCCCTCCTGCGCCCACCGCATCCGCGGTGCGCAGGATCGTGCCGAGATTGCCCGGATCGCGAAGTCGTTCGGCGACCAGCCAGAGCGGCGCTGCACTGCGATCGATCCGGTCGAGCGCAGTCGGCAATTCCTCATACACGCCGACGACCGAGCCGGGATTGTCCTTGCCCGACAATTTGGAGAGGATATCGGCGCTGGTCTCGATCGCTTCGCCGCCGCGTTCCTCGGTCTCGCGGATCAGCGGCCTGACCAGCGCGTGATCGGCGCTGTCATGGGTGAAGAAGAGGAAGCGGGGGACCACACCTTCCTCGCGCGCTTCGGTAAGAATGCGCAGCCCCTCGGCAAGAAACAGCCCCTCGTCGCGGCGATGCCGCTTGTCGCGAAGCGAGCGAATCCGCTTGATCAGCGGGTTGGAAAAGGCAGTGATTTCACGGGGCATCAGCGGGCTCGGCTCATTCCTCGCCAAAGCCGTCCTCGACCAGCGCGGCCAGAGCATCCACGGCGGCCTCTGCGCCTTCCCCCTCGGCACTGATCCGGATCGAATCGCCCTTTGCGGCGCCCAGCATCATCAGCCCCATGATCGAGGTGCCGGTAACCCGCGAACCATCCTTCTCGACCTCGATCTCGACCGGCTGGCTGGCGGCGAGGGTCACGAATTTCGCGCTGGCGCGGGCGTGCAATCCACGTTTGTTCGTCATCGCAACGATACGCTCGGCACGATTCACGCAGCGGCCTCGCCCAGCACTTCGGACGCGACCGAGATATATTTGCGCCCGGCTTCGCGCGCGGCACCAACCGCTTCGACGACCTTCATCGTCTTGCGCGCGCCGCCCAGACGGATGAGCATCGGCAGGTTGATCCCGGCAATGACCTCGACCCGCCCCGGCTCCATCAGCGAAATGGCGAGGTTGGACGGCGTGCCGCCGAACAGGTCGGTGAGCACGATCACGCCCTGACCGGCATCGACGCTCTGAATCGCCTCTGCGATATCGGCGCGGCGCTCCTCCATATCGTCTTCGGGGCCGATGCAGATCGTGCCGATCCGCTCCTGCTTGCCCACAACATGCTCCATTGCGGTGACAAATTCTCTGGCCAGACGACCATGTGTCACCAATACGAGCCCGATCATGCCAAAATGATTCCCGTGCGGTTCATAGATGTGCTGGCGTTCCTTCAAGCGAATCCTGCGGCGCCGAGCCCAGATCGCGGTGCCGCACCGTGGGCGAAAAACCGTTTTCACGCAACCGTTGCGCGATGCGTTCCGCGACATGGACCGACCGGTGCCGGCCGCCGGTGCAGCCGAAGCCGATCGTGACATAGGCCTTGCCCTGTTCGCGGTAGCGCGGAAGCAGGTGCAGCAAAAGTCCTTCGATTCGCTCGATCGCCTCGGCATATGCCGGGTCGGCCATGATATATTCGGAGACGTCCGCGTCCTGTCCTGTTCCGGGACGAAGCGCATCCTCCCAGTGTGGATTGCGCAGAAAACGCATGTCGAACACCAGATCGGCATTGCGGGGCATGCCGCGCGCATAGCCGAAGGAGAGCACCGACAAGGTGGGCTCGCGCATTTGCTGCGTCGCAAACTGATCGCGGATCTGCTGGGTGAGGTCGTTCGCGCTCATCGTCGTCGTGTCGATCAGCCGGTTGGCCCAGCGGCGCAGGGGTGCGAGCAGTTCGCGCTCGCGCGCAATGCCGTCGCTCGCCGGGCGGTCGGTGGCAAGCGGGTGGCGGCGTCGGGTTTCCGCATAGCGGCGTTCGAGTTCCGCGCCCGAACAGTCCAGAAACAGCGTGCCGATATCATGGCCGCGCCGGTCGCCCAGCGCCTTGATACGCCTGACCAGCCCTTCGGGATCGAAACCGCGCGTTCGGATACCGACCCCCACCGCAAGCGGTCGGTCGTCCGCTTCGGTAGCATATGGAAGCTCGGTCGCGAGCAGCCGGTCGATCAGGAGGACGGGAAGCTGATCGACCACTTCCCAGCCGAGATCCTCCAGCGTTCGCAGCACGGTGGATTTGCCCGCACCGGACATCCCACTGACGATCAGGATACGCTTCTGCTTTTGGCGGTTCATCGCAATGTCTCCACCTGGCGAAGCGCCAGTTCTGCCTTCACGGCTGCGGATGCTTCCAGCGCAGCGATTGCGAAAACCGGCACATCCACACCGGCAATCGCTTGTATATCATAGGAAAGCGGCATGCGCTCCGGTCGATCCTCGATCCGCAGGAGCAGCGCCACCGGGACATTACCTACCCACGGCAAGGCAACGATCCCGATGCCGCGCACCTCGATCCTGCCAGCGATCCGGTCGGGCGCAGAGGCGATCAGCCGCTCCCCTGAGCGGGTGAGGTGGGTATAATCATCGCTCACCAGCGTGGCGCCGCGATCGATCAGGCGAAGCGCGAGATCGGATTTACCGCTCCCCGACGGCCCGGCGATCAACAGCGCGCGCCCGCCGATGGCGACACACGATGCGTGCAGTGTTTCGGATGGGGGAGCGGTCATCGCGGGCGATCTTAACGACGCGGCGCGGCGGCGGGAAGACGCACCACGAAGCGCGCGCCGCTCAGCCGGTCCTCGCGCGATTCGACCGCGATGTCACCCTGATGCGCTTCGATAATCGTGCGCGCGATGGCGAGGCCGAGCCCGCTATGCTTGCCGAACGCCTCAGCGCCGGGGCGGACCGAATGAAAGCGGCGGAAGATCGCCTCGCGATCCGATTCGGGGACGCCGGGACCTTCATCCTCGACCCGGATGACCACCATATCGTCTTCCCGCGCGGCGGCGACGACGACTATGCCCCGCTCGGGCGAGAAGGACACGGCATTGTCGACCAGATTTTCGAAAACCCGCTCCAGCCGTGCGCCTTCACCGATCGTGACAAGCGGTGGGCCGGGTGCGCCGTCGAAATGGATGCGCACCGCCTGCTCACTCTGGCGAGCCATGCGCTGTTCGACCAGCCCTTTCAGCATCGCGCCGATATCGACCGAATCGAATTTGGCACGGCTGAGCTGTGCATCGAGGCGCGACGCTTCCGAAATATCGGTGATCAGCCGGTCGAGCCGATGAATATCGTCGCGCACAATGTCGAGCAATTGCGCCTGAAGATCGGGATCGCGGACATGGGCGAGGCTTTCGACCGCAGAGCGGAGCGAGGCGAGGGGATTTTTGAGCTCATGCGTGACATCGGCGGCAAAGGCTTCGGTCGCGTCGATCCGCGCGCGCAGCGCCTGACTCATGTCCGACAGCGCGCGGGCGAGCATCCCGATCTCGTCGCGGCGTGAGGGCAGGCGCGGCACGACCACTTCGCGCGCACGGCCCAGCCGAACGCGCACCGCGGCGCGGGCCAGCCGGCGAAGCGGGCGGACGATGGTGCGCGCGAGAAACAAGGATAACAGGATCGACACGAGCACCGCGATGCCCAGCACGACGCTTAGCCGGAAGCGTTCGATACGGACCGTCTGGGTGATGTCGCGGGCATTGACGGTGGTCATCACGACGCCTTCATCGCCGAGCGAGGTGGCGGCGGTGATCACCGGCGTCCGATCAGGCGCGCGCCATACGGTGGCCGGGCTCCCCCCGGTGGCACGCGCGGTGCGGACATCGGGCCAGCCATTGCCGTTCTTGCCCGCCCGGTCACGATAGAGCGGCGCACGACGCGCGCCGACCACCGTATCGATGACCGCATCGAGAAAACGCGCCGCATCCTGCTGCCAGGGTTCAGTATCAGGATCGACAAGGCGAAAATTATTGACGCCGAGCGCGCGGCTATCGGCGATCAGCGAGCCGTCGGCAGCATAGACGCGCACGCGCGTCCCGGTACTCGCCGCCAGCCGGGCAACGATCGGCTTTCGCGCCTCGGCCGGGGCGGCGAGCAGCGCCTGCGCGATCAGATCGGTTTCGCGCGAGGCGCGTTCGACCCGGCTGTCGACGATGCGCGCACGATAGGAATCGAGATAGAAGAACCCCCCCGCCAGCATCGCCAGCGCGAAGATATTGACCGCGAGGATTCGCGGCGTGAGCGAGACACGACCCGACCAGCGCAGCGAAAGCTCGCGCTCGTCACTCCTCGGAAAAGCGATAGCCCGCTCCATATAGCGTCTCGATCGCGTCGAATTCCGGATCGACCTGCCGGAATTTGCGGCGAAGGCGCTTTATATGGCTGTCGATGGTGCGGTCATCGACATAGATATCCTCATGATAGGCGGCGTCCATCAACTGGTTGCGCGTCTTCACAATGCCCGGCCGCTGGGCCAGCGCTTCGAGGATCATGAATTCGGTGACGGTCAGGGTGACATTGTCGCCCTTCCACGTCACGCGGTGCTTGGCAGGCTCCATTTTCAGCTGCCCGCGTTCGAGCACCGGCGCGGCTTCGCCCTCGGCATCGCCGCCATTCCCCCCGCCAGCATGTTCGGTACGGCGAAGAATCGCGCGGATTCGCGCGATCAGCAGCCGCTGCGAAAAGGGTTTGCTGATATAATCGTCTGCCCCCATGGCGAGGCCCAATGCTTCGTCGAGCTCGTCATCCTTTGAAGTAAGGAAAATGACCGGAAGCTGGGTTTTCTCGCGCAGGCGGCGGAGCAGCTCGAGCCCGTCCATGCGCGGCATCTTGATGTCGAGCACGGCAAGATCCGGCGGATTGTCGGTCAGCGCCTTCAGCGCCGTCTCGCCGTCGGTATAGACACGCGTCAGAAACCCCTCCGCCTGAAGCGCGATCGATACCGAGGTCAGAATGTTGCGGTCATCATCGACCAGCGCGATCGTGTCGCTCATTCGTCGTCCCGCCAAAGCCGTTTCATCCCCTTGCCGGTACTGCAAAGCCCGCGACACGACAAGCGGCCCGGTCCCATGATGGCGCGCGCATCCCCGCAACAGGTTTGACGGCAACGCACACCGTTACTAGTCGGGATTTAGTTGATCGGCATCAGATTAAAGAAAAAGAAATGCCGAATATTCGGGAGAGCAATATGAGCAACAATAAACCGCGCCGAGGTCTTGATGCATCGGGAATTGAAACCGCTGCCGCCATTCATTGGAATCTTCTGACCCCGCAGCTGGTCGAGCAGGCCGTTTCGCGTGGCGAAGGGCGACTCGCCGCAGACGGACCGCTGGTCGTCGAAACGGGAAAGCACACCGGCCGGTCAGCGAATGACAAATTCATCGTCCGCGATTCCGAGACTGAGAACAGCGTCTGGTGGGGCAAGGTCAACAAGCCGATGGACCCTGACGCCTTTTCCCGGCTGAAAGCCGACTTTCTGGATGCGCTGAAGGGCAAGGATACGCTGTTCGTTCAGGACCTGTATGGCGGGTCGCAGCCCGACCATCGCGTCCGGGTGCGGGTGGTGAACGAACTGGCCTGGCACAATCTGTTCATACGCACGATGCTGGTGCGGCCGCAAGCGCGTGAGCTGGCAGACTTCGCCCCGGAATATACGATCATCGACCTGCCGAGCTTCCGCGCGGACCCGGAACGCCATGGCTGTCGCAGCGAGACGGTGATCGCTGTCAATTTCAGCGAAAAGCTGATCCTGATCGGCGGCACCGCTTATGCGGGCGAAATGAAAAAGTCGGTATTCGGCCTGCTCAACTATCTGCTTCCGCCCGAAGGCATCATGCCGATGCATTGTTCGGCCAATATCGGACCCGAAGGCGACACGGCAGTCTTTTTCGGCCTGTCGGGTACGGGCAAGACGACGCTATCCGCCGATGCAAGCCGCACGCTGATCGGCGATGACGAACATGGCTGGTCCGACAGCGCCGTCTTCAATTTCGAAGGCGGATGCTATGCCAAGATGATCCGCCTGTCCGAAGAGGCCGAGCCGGAAATCTATGCGACCACGCGGCGCTTCGGCACGGTGCTGGAAAATGTCGTGATGGACGATGCGACCCGGACTCTCGATCTCGACGATGCCAGCCTCGCCGAAAATACGCGCGGTGCCTATCCGATCGATTTCATCCCCAATGCGTCGAAAGACAATATGGGGCCGGTGCCCACGAACGTCATCATGCTGACCGCTGATGCGTTCGGCGTGCTGCCGCCGATTGCGAAGCTGACGCCCGAACAGGCAATGTATCATTTCCTGTCGGGCTATACCGCCAAGGTCGCCGGGACCGAGATCGGCGTGACCGAGCCGGAAGCGACCTTCTCCACCTGTTTCGGGGCACCGTTCATGCCGCGTCACCCGTCGGTCTATGGCAATCTGCTGAAAGAACGGATCGCGAAAGGCGGCGTCCATTGCTGGCTGGTCAATACCGGCTGGACCGGGGGCAAATATGGCGTCGGCAGCCGTATGCCGATCCGGGCGACCCGCGCGCTGCTCAACGCAGCGCTCGACGGCAGTTTGAACCATGCCGAATTTCGCATCGACCCCAATTTCGGGTTCGAGGTGCCGGTCGCGGTGCCCGGAGTCGACAGCGCGATCCTGAACCCGCGCGATACCTGGGCCGACAAACGCTCCTATGACGAGACGGCAGAAAAGCTGGTCGATCTGTTCGTGAGCAATTTCGAGCAGTTTGCCGATCATGTCGATCAGGGTGTGCGGGCAGCGGCGCCGAAGGTACGCCAGTCGGCCTGACCCGAGATGCAGGGGCGGGGCGTTGCTCCGCTCCTGCACGCACCTCCAAAAAATTGCTGCATTGCGGGAACAACTATCGGCGATCTCCCTTTGATGGGGAATGTACGATCTGGAGATAGCAGGCTGGCGCGTGCCTGAACCCATTATCAGCGTCGCGCTGATCGCTTTGGCCATCGTCATTGCACTGGCCGCACATGCGCTGTTCGTCCGGTTGTTGCGGCGGATCACGCGCAATACCAGCTTTCTGGCCGATGACGTTCTGTTCCGCCGGTCGCTGCGGCCCATGCGGTGGATTCTGGTGGCGATCGCGCTGACGCTGATTCGCCCGGCATTGGACCTCAGCCCGACAGCGGATGCCATATGGAAACAGGCGGCGGGGCTGATCGTGCCGTTGCTGATCGGCTGGCTCGCCATCTCGGTTATTCGGGCGAGTACGCGGATCGTCGAAATCCGCTCCGACATTACCGTCGAGGACAATCTGAAGGCGCGTCGCCGCCGGACACGCAGCATGATCCTCAGCCGGATCGCGGTGATTATCGTCGGCTTCATCACCATCTGCCTGATGCTGCTGTCGATCCCGGGCGTGCGCAATATCGGCGTCACGCTGATGGCGTCGGCCGGGCTGGTCGGTCTGGCCGTGGGCGCTGCGGCGCAGCCCGCGCTCAAAAATCTGATCGCGGGCGTTCAGATGGCATTCACCGAACCGATCCGGATCGAGGATGCAGTGATCGTCGCGGGCGAATGGGGATGGATCGAAGAGATCAAGCTCACTTATGTCGTGGTGAAGGTCTGGGACGAACGGCGGCTTATCGTGCCGGTATCCAAATTCCTCGAAGAGCCTTTTCAGAACTGGACGCGCGAAAGCGCCGGGTTGCTGGGATCGGTGTTCCTGTATCTCGACCCGAGCGCCGATGTCGCCCGGCTGCGCGCCTATTTCGAAGATATGGTCGTCAAAGAGCCGTTGTTCGACGGGCGCGGCAAGGCGTTGCAGGTTACCGATGTCAGCGCGCAAGCGATCGAAATCCGCATGCTGGCGACCGCGGCCAATTCGCCCAAGACGTTCGACCTGCGCTGCGCCATCCGGGAGAAGATGCTCGCCTTTATCCGCGATGAAATGCCTGCGGCCTTTCCCCGCACGCGCGCCGAACTGGGGCAGGCCGAGTGGAAGCGCGATGCCGAGCCGATCCGCGATCCCGTCCGGCCGCCGCGCAGCGCGCCGCAGGAGGAAGGGATCGGCGGACCGTCGGGTGAGGGCGGCTGATCAGCCGTCGCGCTTCTGCGCCGCGATATAGCGGTCGATATTCGCCTCCAGCACGGTCATCGGCACGCCGCCGCCGGTAACCACGACATCGTTGAACCCCTTGAAATCATAAGCGGGGCCAAGCGCCTGCTTGGTCCGCTCGCGCAGCCGGTTGATCGTCGAATGGCCCACCTTGTAGCCGCAGGCCTGACCGGGCCAGGCGCAATAGCGATCGACTTCGCCCGACACCTCTTCCACGGTTGAGCCATTGGTGGTGGCGAACCATTGGATCGCCTTATCCCGGCTCCAGCGCTTGGCATGAATGCCGGTATCGACGACCAGCCGGCAGGCGCGAAAGGCCAGGCTTTGCAGATAGCCGAGCTCGCCCAGCACATTGTCGTCATAAGCGCCCAGCTCCGCAGCGAGTTGCTCGGCATAAAGCGCCCATCCCTCGGAATAGGCGTTGAAGGCGAGGATCGAGCGGATCAGCGGCAGTTTGAACGTATATTCGCCCTGCCAGACGTGCCCCGGAATCGTTTCGTGATACGCAAGATCGGGAAGCGCATAACGCGGCCAGATCTTCGTCGTGCGCAGGTTGATCCACAGCCGCCCCGGCACCGAACCGTCCATCGTTCCCGCGCCGCCATAGGCGCCGGGCGCTCCGGGCTCGACCTCGGGTGCCATGCGCTTCACCTCGGCATTGCCGGGGACGAGCGTGTGAAAGGCGCGGGGCATCTTTGCGCGCATATCGTCGATCGATTGCTGGAGCAGTGCGATGATCTGCGCGCGCCCCTCATCATTGTCGGGGAACAGATATTTGGGGTCCTTGCCCAAAGCCGCCATCCGTTCGCCGACGCTGCCGCTGGTATATCCCTGTTGCTTCAGGATGACGTCCATGCGCGCCTGAAGATCGGCGAGCTGGTCGAGGCCCATCCGGTGCACCTCGTCGGGCGGCATGGTCGTGGTCGTGCCGGCCTGCAGCGCCCATGCGTAATAAGCATCGCCCTGCGGCAGGTCCCATACGCCCGCATTGTCGTTCGCCTTCGCCCGATGGCGGCGCAGTTCGGCGATCTGCCGGTCGAGCGCGGGGGCGATTTCCTGTGCCGCGATTGTCGCTGCCTGTGCGCCGAAATCGCCCGGAATATCCCGGGTCCGTTCAGCGAGCGAGGTGACGATCGTCCAGCCCGCCGGATCGCCCTTACGCGCGATGGCAAGCTGGGCAAGCGCCTTGTCGAGCAGGAAGTCGGGCGCGATCACGCCTTGCGTATAGGCCGACTTCAGCCGCTCGGTCTCACCGTTCAGCGCGTCGGCATAGGCGTGGAGCCGGGCGAGATAGGCGGTGGCATCGCCGCGCGTCTTTACCGTGTGCTGGCTGTCGAGAAATTGCGGCACGTCGAGAAACGCGCCGACATTCTGGATCACGACATAAGGCGAATTGCGATAGCCGCCGACCGACACATCGCCATAGGGGAAGTCGAACCCGGCAGCGGCGAGCTCGAACGCTGCCTTCGCCACCTCGACATTGTTGCGCGTCTCGGGAGAGAGCGCGTTTTCGTCGAGCGAGGAAAGGTCAGCGACATAGTTGCGGACATGGTCGGCGATCCGCGACATGCCTGCGGGCGAGCGGTCGGTCAGCCGCGATTTCAGCGCAGCGCGCTCGCCCGTATCGATGCCGAGCCCAGTCGCGGTTTCGGGAAAGTCGATCAGCATCGATTCGGTGATGCGATCGAGCATCGCCGTTGCTGCCGCATCGGGTCCGGTCGCCTCTGCAAAGGCACGCAGGGGCAAAGCGGGAAGGGCGGTGCCCGCGCCCAAAAGGGCGAGCATCCGACGGCGATCAAAGGACATGCGGCTCTCCGGCAATGAGCGGTGACGATAGGCAATCCTAAGCCGGACAGGTTGCATTTGTCACGGTCGGGCGCTGCTGCATCGGCGAGCGAACGGCTTTTCCTGTCTTCGCCTACTAGCGCTTTGGCGGGAGTGCGGTTACATGGGCCGCCAATTCCCGACTCCGCATCTCTTCAGGAACTGGCTCTTTCATGGAAATCCCTCTCGGTCTCACTTTCGACGACGTCCTGCTCTACCCCGCCGAATCCGAGGTGGTGCCGAGCCAGGCCGACACGCGAACGCATGTGACGCGCGAACTGGCGCTCAACATTCCGGTCATGTCCTCTGCCATGGACACGGTGACCGAGGCCGATATGGCGATCGTCATGGCCCAGCTGGGCGGGATCGGCGTGCTTCACCGCAATCTGTCGGTCGAGGAACAGGTCGCGGCGGTGCGTCAGGTGAAGCGATTCGAATCGGGCATGGTGGTCAACCCGATCACCATCGCGCCCGATGCGCCGCTGTCCGAGGCGCAGGGCCTGATGGACCGGCACAGGATCAGCGGTATCCCGGTCACCGAACCGTCGGGCAAGCTGGTCGGCATTCTCACCAATCGCGATGTGCGCTTCGCCGAAAATCCGCGCCAGCGGGTGTCGGAACTGATGACGCATGAAAATCTGGCGACGGTGTCGGCGGGCGTGACTCAGGAAGAGGCACGGCGGCTGCTCCACCAGCGTCGAATCGAAAAGCTGCTCGTCGTCGATGACGAGTATCACTGTGTCGGACTGATCACGGTCAAAGATATCGAAAAGGCAGTGACCTATCCAAACGCTACCAAGGATGCGGCGGGGCGACTGTGCGTCGCTGCTGCAACCACGGTGGGCGATGCAGGGTTCGCGCGTACCGAGGCGCTGATCGCGGGCGAGGTCGATCTGATCGTCATCGACACCGCGCACGGCCATAATCGCGACGTGGCGCGCGCTGTCGAGCGGGCGAAGAAGCTCTCCAATTCGGTGCAGGTGATTGCGGGCAATGTCGCCACTCCGGAAGCGACGCGCGCGCTGATCGATGCGGGAGCGGATGGGATCAAGGTCGGCATCGGACCGGGGTCGATTTGCACCACGCGCGTCGTTGCAGGCGTCGGCGTGCCGCAGCTTACTGCGGTGATGGAATCGGCCGCTGAGGCACGCAAATCGGGCGTTCCGGTGATCGCCGACGGCGGCGTGCGCACCTCGGGCGATATGGCGAAGGCGATTGCGGCGGGTGCGTCGGTGGTGATGGTCGGATCGCTGCTCGCGGGCACGGAGGAAGCGCCGGGCGAAACGTTCCTCTATCAGGGCCGCGCCTATAAATCCTATCGCGGCATGGGATCGGTCGGTGCGATGGCCAAGGGGTCGGCGGATCGCTATTTCCAGCAGGATATCAAGGATCAGTTGAAACTGGTCCCCGAAGGCATCGAAGGTCAGGTGCCGTTCAAAGGCGCGGCGCGCGATGTCATTCATCAGCTGGTCGGCGGCGTGAAGGCAGCGATGGGCTATACCGGCGCGCGTACCATCCCCGAAATGCAGGAAAAGGCGAAGTTCGTTCGCATCACCAATGCCGGGCTTCGCGAAAGCCATGTCCATGACGTCACGATCACGCGTGAGGCTCCCAATTACCCGACGCGCTGAGGCGATTGCATGAGGCCCGAGGCACGCACCCAGGCCGCGATCGAGCTGCTTGACCAGATCATCGCCGCCGCGCGCGATCAGGGCGCGGCAGCAGATACGCTGATCGCGCGCTATTTTGCGGCTCGGCGCTATGCCGGGTCGAAGGACCGGCGAGCGGTGCGCGAACTCGTCTATGACGCGATCCGCTTGCTGGGCGAACGTCCGGCGAGCGGACGCGCGGCAATGCTGGCGCTGGCCCGGCGGCAGCCCGATCTGACGGCGCATTTCGGCGCGGGCGATTATGCACCCGAAGCGATCGGGACTGACGAGGCGGTGGCAGAGGCCGGTGTCGCGCCGCAATGGCTGGTCGATGCGCTCGCCGAATCCGGTGTGACGGAGGCGCAACAGGCGGCATTGCTTGACCGCGCGCCGCTCGACATCCGCGTCAATCCGCTGCGGGCCAAGATCGAAGACGTGGCCGAAGCGCTCGGCGAAGGCGAAGCGATCGCCGCCGCGCCGCTGGGGCTACGGCTGCCGGGCGAGCACCGGCTCGAACGCCATCCTCTGTTCGAAAGCGGCGGCTTCGAAATACAGGATGCGGGCAGTCAGGCAGTGACACTCGCCAGCGCGGCGGGGCCGGGCATGCTGGTCGTCGATCTGTGCGCGGGCGGCGGCGGCAAGACGCTTGCCATGGCCGCGATGATGGCGAATCGCGGGCGGATCGTGGCGAGCGACAGCGATCGGGCGCGGCTGTCGCGGCTCCCGGCGCGGGCCGAACGGGCGGGGGTGAGCATCGCCGAGACGCGGCTGCTCAATCCCGGACGTGAGGCAGAGGCGCTGGCCGATCTCACCGACAGCGCCGATGTGGTGCTGGTCGATGCGCCCTGTTCGGGGACCGGCACTTGGCGGCGCAATCCCGAAGCGCGCTGGCGGCTGACGCCCGATCGCCTAGCGCGGCTGACCGGGCTTCAGGCCCGGCTGCTCGACATGGGCGCGGCGCTGGTCCGGCCCGGTGGCGCGCTGATCCATATCGTCTGTTCGCTGCTCGACAGCGAAGGGCGCGGGCAGGTCGATGCGTTTCTGGCCCGTCACCCCGGGTGGGAAGCGGTGCCGCTTGTCCTGCCCGCCGGAAGCGCGCATGGCAAAGGCATGCGCCTCACCCCCGCCAGCGATGCCACCGACGGCTTTTTTGTCGCAAGGCTCACACGGCCATGCTAGCGCCGGAAACGCGTTCAGTTTCGGAGATATTCATGCGTATAACCTCGGTCTCGGCAGCGGTCGCGCTGACGCTGCTATGCGTTTCGACCTCGCTATACGGCCAGCGGCCCGACGATCAGATCGATCCGCGATCCATGGCATTGCTGAAACAGGGCGAAGCAAAGCTGGCCGCGGGCAATCTGGCGGGCGCGCGCAACACGCTGGAGACCGCGCTTGCCGTCGATCCGCGTAACCGCATGGCGTTCAACGCGCTGGCAAAAGTCGCGCGCGGACAGGGTCTGCCCGGCCGGGCGATCCGCCTGTATCGTGAAGCGCTGCGGCTCGAACCCAATGATCTCGACGCTCTGAAGGGGCAGGGCGAAGCGCTGGTGACCAAGGGTGCCGTCGTGCGGGCCAAGGAAAATCTCGCCAAGATCGAGAAGATCTGCGGCAAAGACAGCTGCGCGCCTGCTGTGCAGCTCGCCGCGACGATCAAAAAAGGGCCGCCGCCTCAGGCAACTGCGCAGCAGGACGTGAATCCGGACGCTGATACGCCCGAAACTGCTAAGCAATAGGCTGTAGCTGCCGCGCGATGGCGACATAATCGTCGATCGACAGCGTTTCCGCGCGGCGGGTGGGATCGATCGATAGCGCCTCCAGCGCATCGAGCGCCCCCGGAACGCATTTAAGCGACTGACGCAGCATCTTGCGCCGCTGCCCGAATGCGGCGGCAGTGATTGCTTCCAGCTTCGCCGGGCAGATATCGTCCGGCGCCTCGGTCGGGGTGATATGCACCACCGCTGACATCACCTTTGGCGGCGGGGTGAAAGCGGAACGGTGCACCGGCATGGCGATGCGCGCATGGCTGCGCCACTGCGACAAAATGGCGAGCCGGCCATAAGCATCGCTGCCGGGCTTTGCCACAATCCGTTCGGCAACCTCTCGCTGAAACATCAGCGTCAGGCTGCGCCACCAGGGCAGCCAGTCCGCCGACAGCCAGCTCACGAGCAGCGCGGTTCCGACATTATAGGGAAGATTGGCGACGATCGCAGGCGCTTCGTCGAACAGCCCGGGCATATCGATCGCCAGCGCATCGCCTTCGATCAGCGTCAGGCGGCCGGGATAGGCCTCACCCAGCTGCGCCAGCGCCGGGATGCAGCGACGGTCCCGCTCAATCGCCGTGACGCGGGCTCCCGCCGCGAGCAGCGCGCGGGTCAGGCCGCCGGGGCCGGGGCCGATCTCCAGCACCGGCCTATCCGTCAGATCGCCGGGAATGGCGGCGATCCGCGCCAAAAGCTGCGAATCGAACAGAAAATTCTGGCCGAGCGCCTTGCTGGCCGACAATCCATGCTCGCGAATAACCTCCCGAAGCGGCGGGAGGTCGACGGGACTGGTCATGCCGACGCGCTTGCCTTTGCGCGGCGTCCCGCCGCCGATGCAGCAAGACGGATCGCGGCGATCATCGCGCCGGGTTCGGCCTGATCGGTGCCCGCAATGCCGAATGCAGTGCCATGATCGGGCGAGGTCCGCACGATCGGCAGGCCAAGCGTGATATTGACGCCTTCATCGAAATGGAGCGTCTTGATCGGGATCAGCGCCTGATCGTGATAGGGGCACAATGCTGCGTCAAAAGTGGCGCGGGCGCGGGGATGAAACATGGTGTCGGCGGCAAACGGGCCGGTCGCATCGATCCCTTCGGCGCGAAGAATTTCCACCGCCGGCTGGATGCAATCAATCTCTTCGGTGCCGATCGCGCCGCTTTCCCCGGCATGCGGGTTGAACCCGGCAAAAGCGAGGCGCGGCTTTTCGATCCCGAAATTGCGCTGCAATCCGCGCGCCGTGGCGTGGCCCTTATTCACGATCAGTTCGACCGAAAGCGTTTCGCTCACCTTTGCCAGCGGAATATGCGTGGTGATCGGCACGACGCGCAGCGTCGGTCCGGCGAGCATCATCACCGCATTGTCTTTCGACACGCCGCAGCGTTCGGCGACGAATTCGGTCTGGCCGGGATGGGTGAAACCGATATCGTAGAGTCGCGCTTTGGAGACCGGCGCCGTTACCAGCGCGCCGGCGGCACCCGACCGGGCGAGCCCCACGGCCAGCTCAAGCGACAAAAGCGCACAGCGCGCGCCGGGAATATCGGGCACGCCGGGGACGACTTCGCTGCTATCGTCGACCGACAGCAGCGGCAGCGCCTCCCCGAATATTCCCCGCGCCTCATCGGGATCGCCGATCACGCGCACCGGGCCGTCCCACACTGCCTCAATCGCCCGGATATTGCCGACCGCGAAAAAGGGTTCAAGCTGATGAAGCTCCCGGCCCTGCCAGGCCTTGGCCACGATTTCCGGCCCGACTCCCGCCGGATCGCCCATTGCGACGGCGAGGGGGCGAATCATGGCTTTCTCCTCAGCGATATTCGATAATGGCATCGCGTCTCAGATCGCGAAGCATCCGCTGTGCGCGAAGATTGACACGTTCCTGTTCCAATTGCGCCTGTACCTTGTCAGGCGAGGGCAGTGTACCCCCTTTCGGATCGTCGCGGCCACATAATACGAGCACGCGCACGCCCTGATCCATCGAACCGAAGGGCGGGGTCGCTTCACCGACCTTCAGCTTCATCATGATGTCCTGAAGCTGGGGCGGAAGATCGCGGATGCGCACCGCATCATTGTCGACCACTTCCGCGCCGATCTTCTGCGCAACTGCAGGAACCGCGCCGCAGCCCTGCAGCTTGCTCGATGCGGTGGCCAGTTCCTGCGCCTTTGCCTTGCCAGCAGCCTCGCTGGTCCCGGCGGGGAAGGTCAGCGTCATCTGGCGCAGGCTGAGCACGGCATCGCGCGGATCGGCGGTCAGCACCTGACGTTTATCGACCAGATAGAGCAGCGAAAAGCCGCCGGGCACTTCGACCGGCCCGGCAATCTGGCCAACCTGCATCGACTGAACGGCATTGACCATCGAGGCGGGCAGCATTTCGCTGCGTACCCAGTCGAGATCACCGCCGCGAACGCTGGTCGTCGCTTCGGAATAGGTGCGCGCAAGATTTTCGAACGGCACGCCCTGTTTAAGCTTCTCGGTAATCTCCTTCATCGTCGCGACGATCTGCTGTTCGCTGCGATCATCGGAGGGAAGGTAGATTTCCTTGAGGTGATATTCCTCGGTCCCCTTGGAAGCTTTCAGTCGGTCGAGGATCGCGTTCACTTCGGCATCGCCGACATTGACGAACGGTTCGACCTGGCTCTGAAGCAGGCGGCTCCAGGCAATCTCGCCCTCGATCTGGCGCTTCAGCGAAGCGGGTGCGGACCCGATTTCGCGAAGATAAGCGTCGAACTCTTCGGGAGTCTTGTTGAACCGGTGCGCGATACGATCATAGCTCTGATCGATCTCGCCCTGAGACACCACAATATCCTTGGCCTTGGCCTGCTGTATCTCAAGCGTTTCGTCGATCAGCGTGCGCAATATCTGCAATTTCAGCTGCTGCCGCTCATCGGGCGCAATCTGCATCTGGTTGAGCGAGGCGACCATGGCGAGACGGTGATCGACATCGGTTCCCGTAATCACGCTGTTGTTCACGATCGCGGTCGGCCGACGCACATTGGGATCGACCTTGCCGAAAATCTGAAGATTCTTAGGCAGGTCCAGACCGGCATCCGGAGTCTGGTCATCCGGCACCGTCTGCGCAGAGAGCGCCGATGCAGCGGCAAGGCCGCCCATCGCCGACAGGATGCGGGCAAAACGCTTAGCCTTCGAATTCACGTTGATCACCTGGTTTCGAACCTCATTCATCGTGCGGGCATCGCCGCTTTGTGCAATTTTTCGCATGAACCGCATGAACACGGGCTTAGCGGCCAAGATTCTTTAACGAAAGGGTAAGGAGGTAACTGTTTCCCCGCCGCGCGTCACCCGTATCCTGATAATAGCGGCGCCAGCTGACCCCAAGTTTCAGGCAATCGTCTTCATAGACAAGGCCCAGCCGGTGGCGAACCGGTTCGAACCCGTCCGAACGTGAGATCGGATCTTCGCGGGCATCGGTAAGGTCGATCGTCGCCGAACCGTACACCGACCAGAATTTCGCAAAGGCGACGCGGCCGCCGACACGCGCCTCCTCCCGGTCGCGCAAATCCTCCAGATCGGCGGTGATGTTACGGTTGAGGCGGAGATAGCCGAGCAGCAGATATGTCTTACGCGACCCGATCGTCGCATCGATCTCGTTCCGCCGGATCGCCAGATTGTCCTTGTCGAGACGATAGCGATGGGTGAGCGCGACGAAATCGCGATAGCGGATCTCGGTTCGTCCCACGAAGTCGGAAAAACGGTCGGTAAAGCCGGTTCCGTCGGGCAGGATGCTTGCCTGTGACGACAGGCGATAGCTTTGCCCGGCAGTGGCGTCGATCGTCAGCCCGGGCAGCGTGATCGCCCAGTCAAACCCGTATGTGAAGCGGGTCGAATCCTCGAACCGGTCATAGCCCGGGAAGCGGTTGAGCGCGAAAAGATTCGAATCCTCAAGGTCCACCGCGCGTGCATCTTCGTTGGGAATATCGAGATTGCGGATCGGCGGCGAGGCGACCATCTGCACGCGCGGGGTCAGGCGCTGCGTTCCCGACAGAAAGGTGCCGACAAAGGGCCATTTCACATCGACCGCAACTGCCGCGATAGCGCGTCCCTGAAATCCGTCCTTGCCGCGATAGCTGACCACGTCGGTCGCGAGGATATCAGAGGTGTGATAGATATCGCCGCGCGCATAGGCGGTGAGCGTGACCTCCTGCCCCCAGGGGGTGATCCGCCGCAAATCCCATTCGGCGGATGCAAAGGCGCGCTGCGTATCCTGCCCGGCAGTACGGGTGATCGCGAGGCTGTTCAGCTGAAGATTGAGAACGCCGTCGGAGATGACGCCGGAAATGCGGCGTCGATAGTCGATCTCCGGCAGGGCGATCGGTTGCAATCCCTGACGCTCGTCCGGGCGCAGGGTCTGAACTGCCCATCCGTTGATCGCGAAATAGCTGTTCCGGTCGATCCGCTCGACTCGGAGATTGTTGCGCAGCCGGTCGACGCGCGAAATATCGTAGCGGCGAAGAAAGGTCTGATCGCTGGCCACCCGAATCGAAGCGCTTGCGCTCCAGTTCGGCGTAAACTGATAGGTGCCCGAACCATCGATATAGCCGCGAAATTTGTTGTCGCTGCTAACCTGCGTATCGGCGCTGATCCGATCGTCGGCCTGGCGGCTATAGGTCAGATAGCCGGTCACCCGAAACGCGCCGTCATCGTTCAGCTCGCGATATTCCGCCTGCAGCATCGGCAGCGCGTCCGAGAACAGATGCGGCGTAATCGTCAGGTCGCGATCGGGCGCGAAGCTGATGAAATACGGGACGGCAGCTTCAAAACCGTTCACCCGGTCATAGCGGATCGAGGGCGCGAGCAGACCGCTGTCGCTCTCACCGCCGACGGGGTGCGAAAAGGAGGGAAGCGGGACCACCGGCATGCCGAACAGCTGCAGCGTGGCGCCGCTATAGCGAATGCGCTTTTCCTGCGGATTATACACCACTTTGCGGGCAGTGATCTTCCAGGAGGGCTCTTTGGGACAACCGGCCGAATCGGTCACCGAACAGCCCGTATAGGCGGCGTGGTTGACCGTGATGACGCCGTTTTCGTCGCGATTGCCGTCGCGCGCGGCAAGACGGCCGCCCTGATCCAGCACCACGAGCATATTCTCGATTGCGCCGCCTTTCAGCGCATCGGTAAGCTCCATCTGGTCGCCATAGGCGATATCGCCCTGCGGGTTCGTGGCGGCGATATTTCCGGTCGCCACGACCTGCCCGGTCTTGCGGTTCCACACGACCTTATCGGCGCGCAGGCGATTGCCCTCGCGCGAAAGATGGACATCGCCCGAGGCGGTCACGATCTCGCTCTTGCTGTCATATTCCAGCGTTTCGGCGCTGAACGCGATCTGCTGATCATCGGTCGCCGGTGCAGCGGAAGCTTCGGGCGCAGGCGGTGCGGCCGGGCGTTCGCCCAGATCCTGAGCATGCGCCGGGATTGCGCCAAGCACGGGCAACAGCACCGCGCAGGATAGCAGGCAGGCCTTACGCGTCACGATTTTCCAACTCACTCCCCGAACCCGCGCGATGGCGACGAACGCGCCCTATCGCATCGGTAGCGGGGAAGGGCAATGCGCAGACGGCTTTGCCGATGCGCTGCTTTATCCCTACATGGACGCAACAAGAGCAAATCAGCCAAGAGGAAATCCATCCGCATGAATATCGAGTTTGCCGCCGGACGCCCCGCCGATGCCGAAGTCATTGTGCTGCCGGTCGAGAAAAACGCGCTCGACCGGCTGCAACCGGCCGGGCTCGCTGCCGATATCGGCTCGCTGGTGCGCGACGCCGCTGCCGCCAACCGGTTCGAAGGCGAAGCGGGAACGATGAGCGAGGTTTTCGCATCGGTGGACGGCACGTTGCGCCGCATCGTTCTGGTCGGCATCGGCGGCGCGAACGAACCCGATTGCGAACGCGCAGGCGGGGCGATTGTCTCACGGTTCCTCGCGTCGGGCGTCACATCGCTCACGGTCGATTTCAGCGCGCTTTCTGCCTCGCCCGCCGCGAAAGCGACTGCGCGATTCGCCGCCGGGGCGGCGCAGAAATCGTGGCGCTATGATGTGTATCGCACGACGCAGAGCGAGCGGTCGAAGCCGACGCTCGAAACCGTCACGATCGTCGCCGCGCCCGACGGCACCGAAGCGGCATGGGGCGAATTCGATGCGGTGACGAAAGGAATGGAGCTGACCCGCATGCTGGTATCCGAACCAGCGAACAAGCTCTATCCTGAAAGCTTTGTCGAACATGCCCGCAAGCTCGAATCGATCGGCATCGAGCTGACCGTGCTGAACGAGGATGAAATGCGCGAGCTGGGCATGAACGCGCTGCTCGGCGTCAGCCAGGGTTCGGCGCGTGAGGCACGGCTGCTGGTGATGCGCTGGAACGGCAAGGGCGTGGGCGATCCCGATCTGGCTTTTGTTGGCAAGGGCGTGACCTTCGATACGGGCGGCATCTCGCTGAAGCCCGGCGCGGGCATGGAAGACATGAAATGGGACATGGGCGGCGCAGGCGCGGTCATCGGCGCGATGAAGGCGCTCGCGCTGCGCAAGGCGAAGGCGAATATCGTCGGCGTGTGCGGCCTCGTTGAAAATATGCCCGACGGCAATGCGCAGCGTCCGGGCGATATCGTCACGTCCATGTCGGGTCAGACGATCGAGGTCATCAACACCGATGCCGAGGGGCGTCTGGTGCTGTGCGACGCGCTGTGCTGGGTCCAGCGCAACCTGAAGCCGAAGACCATCATCGATCTCGCCACGCTGACCGGCGCGATGATCGTCAGCCTGGGCCATGAACAGGCGGGGCTGTTCACCAACAGCGATTCGCTGGCGCAGGAACTGACCGCGGCGGGGCTCGCTTCGGGCGACGCGGTTTGGCGGATGCCGATGGGCGATGCCTATAACAAGCTGATCGATTCGCCGATCGCTGACATGAAGAATGTCGGCCCGCGCGCGGCGGGGTCGATCACCGCAGCGCAGTTCCTTCAGCGCTTTATCGAAGACGGTGTTCGCTGGGCGCATATCGACATTGCAGGCATGGCATGGGCCGATAAGGCGGGGCCGAATTATGAGAAGGGGGCGACCGGCTATGGCGTCCGCCTGCTCGACCGGTTCGTCGCCGATAATTTCGAATCCTGATTCGAGCCACGGGGCTGAACCGGAATGAAGGTGGATTTCTACCATCTGACGCTCAGCCCCGTTGACCGGGTGCTGCCGCGGATCGCGGAGAAAGTGCTGCAGAGCGGGGCGCGTCTCCTGATCGTCGCGGGCGATGCCGCGCGGCGCGACGCGCTCGACAAAATGCTCTGGAGCTATGCTCCGGAGAGCTTTCTGCCGCATATGCTGGCAGGAGGCGGGGATGATACGCGCCAGCCGATCCTGATCGGCGAACATGCCGAAGCAGCGAACGGCGCGACCCATATCGCCATCGCCGACGGGGTGTGGCGCGAGGAAGCGCTGGCCTTCGAACGGGCATTTCACTTCTTCGATTCGGACACGATCGGCGCGGCGCGCGAATCATGGAAGGCCCTCGCCACGCACGAAGGCGTCGAGCGGCGCTATTGGCGCCAGAGCGATAGCGGCGGATGGGAACAGGCGGCGTGACCGACAGGCAGCTTGCATCCTTCCCGCTGCCCGATTAGTGCAGCGCCACTTTTCCACGTCAATTCAGCTACAGGAGCGAGACCGGCCATGGCCGTGACCCGGACCTTTTCGATCATCAAGCCCGACGCCACGCGTCGCAACCTTACCGGCGGCGTCACCAAGATGCTGGAAGAAGCGGGCCTTCGCGTCGTCGCTTCCAAGCGCATCCACATGACCCGCGAACAGGCCGAAGGCTTTTACGCCGTTCATAAAGAACGCCCCTTCTTTCAGGACCTGGTCGCGTTCATGATTTCCGGCCCTGTCGTCGTACAGGTTCTGGAAGGCGAAGACGCCGTTTCGCGCAACCGCGAAGTGATGGGCGCCACCAACCCGGAAAATGCCGCCGAAGGCACGATCCGCAAGACCTATGCCGAATCGATCGAAGCCAATTCGGTCCATGGTTCGGATTCGGAAGAAAATGCGGCGACCGAAATCGCATTCTTCTTCAAGCCCGAAGAAATCGTCGGCTGATCGGATCGCCGCTGCGCGCGGCGGGGATTATTTCTTTAGCGATTGCAGGCGTTTGCGTTCGGTTTTCCACAGGGAATCGAGCGTGGCGCCTGCATCGCCCGACACCCGGCGGCGAAGCACGACGCCTTTCAACCGCAATTTGCGCCCGGCGAATATCCGCCCCTCGGTGGTGAACACCACATCATAGATCGCCCGGTCGGTACGCTGCTGATCGCCCGACCAGTAGCGGGCGGAAATCTCGACCGGCACGCGCCCCTGCACCGCATCCGGCCCGCCATCGGTCATGTCGAGCAATTGGTTCGCGAACCAGTCGGCATCGATTTGCGGATCGATCAGCGTTTGCTTGGTCGCTACGCCAATTGCGGGCGGAAAGCGGATATCCGCGCTCTGAATGCTATGCCCGGCCTGATCGGTGAGGGTCAGAACGCTCCCGCCATGTTTGGGTTCGCCGACCAGCGAGACGAGCGCCGCCTCATGCGCTGCCTCGCGGTTTTGCAGCGCCTGTTTCGCTTCCTCCGCAACGCGCGCCGCTTCCTGGCTCTTGCGCATCGCAACATTGTTCCACAGCGTCGCGGCTGAAATCACCAACGCCAGGATGCCGAGCACTTCGGCCAGCGTCAGCCAGCAGCGGCGGCTGCGCGCCTCGCTTTCGCTGCGCGCGGGCGTCGGCGGGTCGACCGGATCGGGATCGCTCATCGACCGCCCGCCTCCAGCAAGCGGCGCGGCGCAACCATTTCCCAGCTGATGGCGATTCGATCGGCCACCCCGTCCCAGTCGCTATCGTCGCGGTCCACGCGCATGCCGACCCAGCCCGACGGTCCGAGATAGGGCGGCTTGTAATACAGATCGGGCTCCGCCTCGATCAACATGGCCTGCTCATCCTCGCCGCTCGTTTTGACCAGCACTGCGATCCGGCCATCGTCATGATGGTCATGGCTGAGATAGGCGAACATCCTGCCGTTCTCGATATGGAAGGCAGGCATGCCGTGCGACAGTTTTTCGCACGCCTCGGGCAGCGCAAGGCAGAGCGGACGAAGTTTTTCCAGCATTGCCTGCGCCTTGGGTGTCATCGCTTCACGAACTCCGCCAATATCTTCGGGTATAGCCGATGTTCCTCGATCAATACGCGCCCGGCAAGGCTTTCCGGCGTGTCGTCGGGGAGGATCGCGACCTCTGCCTGACCGAGCACATCGCCGCCGTCCAGCTCTTCGGTAACGATATGGACCGAGCATCCGGCCACTGCGTCCCCGGCCGCCAGCGCTCGCTGATGCGTGTCGAGGCCCTTATATCTGGGCAATAGCGAGGGATGGATATTGATGATCCGCCCGCGCCAGCGCGCAACGAAATCATCCGAAAGCAGGCGCATATAGCCGGCAAGCGCGATCACCTCGACTCCCGCATCGCGAAGCGCTGCGTCGATCTTCGCCTCATACTCCGCCTTCGCCATGCCCTTCGGCGATTGGGCGAAAGTCGCGATTCCCGCGTCGGCGGCCCAGATCAGTCCGGGTGCCTGCGGCCGGTCGCTCGCCACCAAAGCGACTTCATAGGGGCAGTCGTCGCCGCGCGAGGCTTCGACCAAAGCTGCCATATTCGATCCGCGCCCGGAGATCAGGATGCCGACGCGGCGCTTATCCTGCATGGCTTGCCGACCAGTCGTTGCGCGCGCTCCAGATGCCCGCGCTGCCCGAAACGGTGCACCCGCGCGTACCGCTCTCTACCTGACCGATTCGCGAAACCGATTCGCCCGCGGCTTGCAGCGCAGCCGTTACAGTCTCCGCTTCATCAGCGGATACGAACACCGCCATGCCGATGCCGCAGTTGAACGTCCGGGCCATTTCCTCGGGCTCGATATTTCCCTGTGCCTGAAGAAACGCCATCAGCCCCGGCTGCGCCCAGCTGTCCGCGTCGACCTCTGCATGGCAGTCATCCGGCAGCACGCGCGGGATATTTTCAAGCAGACCGCCGCCGGTGATATGCGCGAGGCCGTGAATTTTTCCGGCGTTGAGCAGCGGCAACAGGCTTTTCACATAAATCCGCGTCGGTGCCATCAGCGCGTCGATCAGAATCACGTCCTGATCGAACAGAGCGGGCCGGTCGAGTTTCCAGCCCTTGTCGGCGGCAAGGCGGCGGACCAGCGAAAAGCCGTTCGAATGGACGCCCGACGATGCCAGGCCGAGAATCGCATCGCCCGGCTTCACTTTGGTCCGGTCGAGCAGATTACCGCGCTCCACCGCCCCGACACAGAAACCGGCAAGGTCGTAATCGCCGTCCGAATACATGCCCGGCATTTCCGCCGTCTCGCCGCCGATCAGCGCACAGCCCGCCTGTCTGCAGCCCTCGGCAATCGAGGCGATGACGCGCTCGGCAACCGCATTGTCGAGCTTTCCGCTCGCATAATAATCGAGGAAGAACAGTGGCTCGGCACCCTGAACGATCAGATCGTTGGCGCACATCGCGACCAGATCGACGCCGACCCCTTCATGCCGTCCGCTCTCGATCGCGAGCTTCAGCTTGGTGCCGACCCCGTCATTCGCGGCGACCAGCAGCGGATCGGTGAACCCGGCTGCTTTCAGATCGAAAATACCCCCGAAACCGCCCAGATCGGCATCGGCCCCGGGCCTGCGCGTTGCCCGGGCAAGCGGGCCGATGGCGCGCACCAGCGCGTTTCCGGCCTCGATCGAAACGCCCGCCTGGGCATAGGTATAGGGCGCTCTGCCCGTCTCATCATTGCTCATGGAAGCATCTGCTAAACAGATCGCGCTTGGATTTCCACGCCCGGTTCGCCAAAAGGGCGCGGAAATGATCAGGCGTCCGCTCTCCATCCTCTCGCTTGCCGCACTCGCTGCGGGTATCGGCGGCATCGCGCATCTCGCCACGGCCCAGTCGGGCGGGATTCAAATCAACGCACCGCTTACCGATACCGGTACGTTCGAGGTGACGGGGATCGATGTCGATGTCCGCGCAAAGGCCGCCGAACAGGCGCGCGAAGACGGCTGGAAAATCGCGCAGCGTCTGGGCTGGGACAAATTGTCGCGGCGGCTGACCGGCAAAGGCGGATCGTTGCCCGATTCGACGCTGAACGATGTCGTTGCCGGAATCGTGATCGAGCATGAGGAGATCGGTCCCGATCGCTATATCGCGCGGCTGGGCGTGCTGTTCCGGCGCGACCGGGCAGGGGCGATGCTGGGCGTTGCGCAGCGCGTGACTCGCTCGGCACCGATGCTGGTGATTCCGATCGAATGGTCGGGCGGCACGGCCACCGCGCTGGAGCGCAAAACGCCGTGGGACGAAGCATGGGACCGGTTCCGGACGGGCAGCAGTTCGATCGACTATGTCCGGGTCGGCGGCACCGGTCCCGATCCGCTGTTGCTCAATGCCGGGCAGGCCGATCGGCGCGGGCGCAACTGGTGGCGCTCCACGCTCGACCAATATGGCGCGCGCGACGTGTTGATGCCCGAGGTGCGGTTGCAGCGCCAATGGCCGGGCGGTCCGATCGTGGCGACGTTCGTGGCGCGTCACGGCCCCGACAATCTCGAAATTTCGCGCTTCAGCCTGAAGGTCGACAGCGCGGATGGCCTTCCTGCGTTGCTCAACGCGGGCGTACAGCGGCTTAATTCGATTTATGAACAGGCGCTCGCCAACGGGACGCTTAGCGGCGATGACGGGCTTGCGAACAGGCCGCCGCTGCCGCAGGCACCTGAGGAAGACGCGGCCCCCGATAGCGAATCGGATACGGTGATCCAGCCGCTGCCGGGCGATACGCCCTCGGCCGCGACCACCACGATCAGCATTCAGTTCGACACGCCTTCTGCGGGTGCGGTGACCAGCGGCGAAACCGCGCTGCGTGCGGTTCCCGGCGTGCGCTCGGCAGCGACCAGCAGCCTTGCGCTCGGCGGTGTGTCGGTGATGCGGGTTACCTATGACGGTACCCCTGCGGGCCTTGCCGCCGCGTTGCAGGCGCGCGGCTATCAGGTGCAGCAGGCGGGCACGACGCTGCGTATCCGGCGATCGGGCGGCGGCGGTGAAACACCGGCGGCGGACAATAGCGCGGGATGAGCCAGCTCGAGCTGCCGCTCGACTGGCCCGCCGATTCGAGCGCGGATATCTTTCTGGTCGGTGAGGCGAATGCCCATGCCGTCCAGATGCTTGACCATCACGCCGCATGGCCGGTGCAGGCGGCGATCCTGACCGGACCGCGCAAATCGGGACGCAGCAGGCTCGCCCGCGTCTTTGCCGCGCGAACCGGGGGCAGGGTGATCGACAATGCGCAGCAGGCAGATGAAACCAACCTGTTCCACGCCTGGAACGAAGCGCAGGCGGGACATGTCCCCTTACTGATGATCGCCGACAGCGCGCCGCCCGAATGGGAAGTCGGCCTTCCCGATCTGCGCTCGCGCCTTGCGGCATCGCCGATCCTGACGATCGCCCCGCCCGACGACGGCCTGATCGCCGATCTCTTCGAATTCTGGTTCGCCCGGCGGGAGATCGTCGCCGGGCCGGATGTCATCCAATGGCTGTCGGCGCGAACCGAACGCAGCTATGTAGCGTTATTGTCAATCGTGGACACTATCGAGGAGGGATTGCGCGGAGGCCGGGGCAGGCGACTGACTGTCCAGCGCGTGCGGACCATGTTGTCGTCGCGCGTTCGTGACGGGAACGCACAGGAACAAGGAACCGATTGAACGATGAGCAGCCAGCCTTCCGTCGCGAACGATACGACCCCGCAAGTCGAAGGCGGCAGCGAAAGCCGGTTTTTCAACCGCGAACTTTCCTGGCTGTCCTTCAACCGGCGGGTGCTGGAGGAAGCGTGCAATCGCGCGCATCCCTTGCTCGAACGGCTGCGCTTCCTGTCGATCTCCGCATCCAATCTCGACGAATTCTTCATGGTGCGCGTCGCCGGACTGAAAGGCCAGCAGCTGCAGAATGTCGAGCAACGCTCGGCGGACGGCCTGACCCCGACACAGCAGCTCGCCGCGATTGCCGAGACCACCAGCGAGCTGGTGGACGATCAGCAGGCGGTGTGGCGCGATATTCATGGCGAGCTCGCCGATGCGGGGATCGATGTGCTCGATCCCGCCACGCTTGAGGGCGAAGCGCTTGCGGCGCTGGAAGCGCATTTTCGCGAATGCATCTTCCCTATCCTGACCCCGCAGGCGCTCGATCCGGCGCATCCCTTTCCTTTCATCCCGAATGGCGGCCTCAGCGTCATACTGGATCTGAAGCGCGAATCGGACGGGGTGGATGTACGCGAGCTTGTGCTGCTCCCCGCGAGCACACCGCGTTTCGTTCGCCTGATCGGTGAGCGGGCACGCTATGTCGCGGTGGAAACGCTCATCAAACGGTTTTCCGACCAGCTTTTCCCCGGCTACCGCGTCGAATCGGCCGCTGCGTTCCGAATCCTGCGCGACAGCGATATCGAGATCGAGGAAGAGGCAGAGGATCTGGTCCTCTATTTCCGCAGTGCGATCAAAAGACGGCGGCGCGGGCGAGTCATCCGTCTGGAGGTCGAAACCGATATGAGCGACGAGCTCGAATCGGTGCTGAAAGAGGAACTGGGCGGAATCGACGCGCTGATGATCGAAACCGGCGGTTTTCTCGCCATGGGCGATCTCGCCGCGCTGGTCGATGAAGACCGGCCCGATCTGAAATTCACGCCGTTCAGCCCGCGCTTTCCCGAGCGGATCCGCGAATATGGCGGCGATTGCTTCGCGGCGATCCGGGCGAAGGATATTGTCGTCCACCACCCGTATGAAACCTTCGACGTGGTGCTCGCCTTTCTGAAACAGGCGGCGCAGGACCCCGATGTCGTGGCGATCAAGCAGACGCTGTACCGCGCGGGTAAGCAGTCGGCCGTCATTCAGGCGCTGATCGCTGCGGCTGAAGCGGGAAAATCAGTGACGGCGGTGGTCGAGCTGAAAGCGCGGTTCGATGAGGAGCAGAATCTGCTCTGGGCCAATGCGCTGGAGCGCGCCGGAGTGCAGGTCGTGTACGGCTTTATCGACTGGAAGACGCATGCCAAGGTATCGATGGTCGTTCGCCGCGAAGGCACGGGTTTTCGGACCTATTGTCACTTCGGTACCGGCAATTATCACCCCGTCACGGCGAGGATTTACACGGATCTAAGCTTCTTCACCGCCGATCCGGCGATCGGCCGCGATGCCAGCCGGATTTTCAATTACATTACCGGCTATGTCGAACCCGGCGATCTGGAATGCATGGATATTTCGCCGCGCGACATCCGGCCCAGACTGACCGAACTTGTTGATCAGGAAATTTCCCATGCCCGGTCGGGCAAACCGGCCGCAATCTGGGCGAAGATGAATTCGCTGGTCGATCCTGCGATGATCGAGAAGCTCTATGAAGCGAGCAACGCCGGGGTTGAGGTCGATCTGATCGTGCGCGGCATTTGTTGCCTTCGCCCCGGCGTGCCGGGCCTGTCGGACAATATTCATGTCAAATCCTGTGTCGGCCGCTTTCTGGAGCACAGTCGGATCTGGGCCTTCGCTAATGGCAAGACGCTGCCCAATGACGGGGCGAAGCTTTTCATTTCCTCGGCCGACTGGATGCCGCGCAATTTCGATCGCCGCGTCGAATATATGCTGCCGATCACCAATCCCACGGTGCACGACCAGATCCTCGATCAGGTGATGGTCGCTAATCTGATAGATACCGAACAAAGCTGGGAACTGCATCCTGACGGTCGCTATGTCCGCTTCGAAAAGGGTTCACGGCCGTTCAACCTGCACCGCTATTTCATGACCAACCCATCGCTATCGGGGCGCGGCGCGGCACTGGAGAGCGGCGAATCGATGCCGAAGAAACTGTCGCTGCGCCGTCGCCGTGTATCGAATCGCGAGAGCGAAGCGTGACCGCCCAGACCGCAATGCTTCCCGTTCGCAGGCAGCGCCGCCATCATGCGGCGGTGCGAACGCGCGGCGCAATTATCGATATCGGCTCCAATTCGATCCGGCTGGTCGTCTATGCCGGTCCGACGCGTATCCCCACGATCATGTACAATGAAAAGGTGCTGGCGGGGCTGGGGCGCGGTCTTGCCGAGAACGGCCGGATTTCGGATGAATCGATGGCGCTGGCACGACCGGCGCTTGCCCGGTTCGCGGCGCTTTGCCGGGAGATGGAGGTCGATGACCTGCGCTGCGTGGCGACGGCGGCGGTGCGCGACGCCGAAAACGGCGGCGAATTTCTCGATATCGCAAAGGCGCTGGGGCTGAAGGTCGAGCTGCTGTCGGGAGAAGATGAGGCGGTTGCTGCCGGGCATGGCGTGCTTGCCGCCATCCCCGATGCCGACGGCATTGTCGGCGATCTGGGCGGCGGCAGCCTTGAACTGGCCCGCGTGCATGACGGCGAAGTGCATGAACGCGCATCGTTTCCACTCGGCGTGCTGCGCATCGGCAAACTGCGTGCCAAAGGCAAGCGGACGCTCGAAAAGCGCGTCTCCAAGATGATCGGCGATGCGGGCTGGAAACATGCCGGGGCAGGGCGGCCGCTTTATATGGTCGGCGGTTCCTGGCGCGCGCTCGCCCGGCTCGACATGCACCTCAATCAATATCCGCTTCCCGTCATCCATGGCTATCGCATGGACCGCGACGCGATCGAGCGGCTTCGCCGGACGATCGCGCATATCTCCAAAGGGCGGCTGCGCGATATTCCCAATCTGTCGAGCGGCCGTATCGCGACGCTGAGCGAGGCAGGCGCGCTGCTCTCCGTACTGATGGACCAGCTCAGGATCGACGAAGTGCTGGTATCGGCGTTCGGATTGCGCGAGGGCCTGTTCCATCAGGGCCTCGATCCGGAAGAGCGCGATCGCGATCCGCTGCTCGTCATGGCGCATGAAGAGGCACGGACCCTGGGGCGCTTTCCCGATCATGGCGACCTGCTGCACGACTGGATCGCGCCGCTGTTCGGGGAAGAGCAGGATCGCTATCTTCGCCTGCGCCATGCCGCTTGCCTGCTCGCCGATGTCGGGTGGCGTGCCAATCCCGAATTTCGCGCCGAGCGCGGGCTTGAGGTCGCGCTGCACGGCAATTGGGTGGCGATTGACGGATGGGGCAGGGCGCTGCTCGCCCAGGCGCTGTTCACTGCATTCGGCGGCGGGATGAGCAGTCCCGAGCCGCTCGTCCAGCTCGCGCCCGATGACGATCTGGAACGGGCGAAGAAATGGGGTCTTGCGATCCGCCTCGGGCAGCGCTGGAGCGGCGGTGTTGCCGGACCGCTGGAACGCTCACGGCTCGCCGGCGACGACACCATGCTGTCGCTCAACATCGGGAAGGCCGACCGCGATCTGTACAGCGATACGGTTGAGCGCCGCCACAAGGCGCTCGCTGCCGCGATGAACCGGGAGGCGCGGCTGAGCGGCCTGTAGCGCCGCGATCAGCCGCAGGCGAAGCCGGTTACCATATTATCGCGCGTAATATCGATATTCAGCCGGTCGGTGCGATAATCCATCGTCACTGCCATGCCGGGCTTGCGCCAGCGCACGGTCTTCGCGCCTGACATCCGCAGCGCCTTTGCCGCGAGGTCGGGTGTTCCCTTTTGCCCTGTCAGCGAATCCAGCCCTTCGGTACTGCATGCGCTTTTGCCAAGCGGCGGAACGGGTTCGGGCATCGCGGCATCCTTGTCAGCCGTATTTTGCATACAGGCACCGCAAAACAGTGCAGGGGCAAGCGCGATCAAAGTGTTACGGATCATTCTTCATCCTCCGTGCGAGTCATTTTCAGCTTACCACCCCGCACGGTGAACCCCAGCTGACCCTCGACCAGCGCAAGCGCGTCGCGCCCGAACTGTTCGAACCGCCACCCCTTCAGGATCGCGAGATCGTCACGCTGTCCGGCCGCCAGCGCCTCCAGATCGTCCGACCGGGCGAGCAAACGGGCAGCGACGTTGATCTCGCGCGCCCTGATCTTGAGCAGCAATTTGAGCAGATCGGCGACCAGCGCTCCTTCCTTGCCCAAAGCGGGCTTGCGATCGTCGCGCGAGGGCATTTCGTCCGAGGGCAACGGCTTTGCAGCGCCGATCGCATCCATCAACCGCCCGCCGATATCGTTCGAAGCCCATGCAGCAGATAGACCGCGCACCTTTGCGAGATCGCCCTGTTTGCGCGGCGGATGCGCGGCGATGTCGGCCAGCGTCTCATCCTTGACGATTCGCCCGCGCGGCAGATTCTTGTTCTGCGCCTCTTTCTCGCGCCAGCGCGCCAGTGCCTTCAACCGCCCGAGAACATCCGCCTTGCGGCTGGGCGTGCGGACGCGTTTCCACGCAAGATCGGGATCGTTGAAATAATGGGCGGGATCGGCAAGCCGCTCCATTTCCTCGTTCAGCCAAGCACCGCGCCCGGTAATTTTCAGCTTTTTCAGCATCATCGGAAAGATTTTGGCGAGGTGCGTGACATCGGCGATCGCATAAGTGATCTGCCGCTCATCAAGTGGACGGCGGCTCCAGTCAGTAAAGCGCGCGCCCTTGTCCACCGTGATGCCGAGATAGGAATCGACGAGATTCGAATAGCCGATCTGCTCGCCCTGACCCAATGCCATTGCCGCGACCTGCGTATCGAACAAAGGTTGCGGCGTCTTGCCGGTGAGATTGTAGACGATCTCCAGATCCTGACCGCCCGCGTGAAAAACCTTCAGCACGTCGTGATTGTCGGTCAGCAGGTCGAGCAGGGGGGTAAGGTCGATTCCCGGCGCCATCGGATCGACCGCCGCAGCTTCGTTTTCGTCCGCTATCTGGATCAGGCAAAGCTCGGGCCAGTAGCTGTTTTCGCGCATGAACTCCGTGTCGACCGTAATGAAGTCGGCATTGGAAAATCGCGCGCAGAGATTTGCGAGGGTAGCGCTGTCCTCGATCAGACCGTGAATATGCATCATCCCCCCATATACGCCCCGTGCGGGTTGACAAAGTGGTGTGTGATGCGGTTTCGCGCGGCCACGGATTTTTACGCACCGCAGGCTTCGGCGCCGGCTGGATTTGTCTTGTCCTTACGGACACGGGCAGTACGGTTTTTTCGCCCCGTCACGCGGCAAACAGGAATATGAAGCAGATGCACGCCTATCGCACCCATAATTGCGCTCAGCTACGGGCCGGTGATGTCGGTTCCGAGATTCGCCTGTCGGGCTGGATCCATCGCAAGCGCGACCATGGCGGTGTGCTGTTCGTCGATCTGCGCGATAATTTCGGCATCACCCAGATCGTCGTCGACAGCGATTCGCCTGCGCTGGAAACGCTCGACCGGCTGCGCGTCGAATCGGTGGTGACGATCGACGGCGCTGTGAAGAAGCGTTCGGACGAAACCATCAACGCGAACCTGCCCACGGGCGAGATCGAGGTATATGCCCGCAGCGTCACCGTGCAGTCGGCGGCGCAGGAACTGCCCATGCCGGTGTTCGGCGATTCCGAATATCCGGAAGATATTCGCCTTCGCTATCGCTATCTCGATCTGCGTCGAGAGAAGGTGCACAAGAATATCAAGCTGCGCTCCGACGTGATCGCGTCGCTTCGCCGCCGGATGATCGATCAGGGCTTCACCGAATTTCAGACGCCGATCCTGACCGCATCTTCACCCGAGGGCGCGCGAGATTATCTGGTGCCCAGCCGCGTGCACCCGGGCAAATTCTACGCGCTGCCGCAAGCGCCGCAGATGTTCAAACAGCTGCTGATGGTGGCGGGCTTCGACCGTTATTTCCAGATCGCGCCGTGCTTCCGTGACGAAGATGCCCGCGCAGACCGCAGCCCCGGCGAATTCTATCAGCTCGATTTCGAAATGAGCTATGTCACGCAGGAGGATGTGTTCGCCGCGATCGAGCCGGTCCTTCACGGCGTGTTCGAGGAATTCGCGAACTGGGAAGGTAAGGGCCGCACGGTCAGTGCGCTGCCGTTCCGCCGCATCCCCTATCGCGAATCCATGCTGAAATACGGCAATGACAAGCCCGATCTGCGCAATCCGATCGAGATCACCGATGTTTCGGCGCATTTCGAAGGGTCGGGCTTTGGTCGCTTCGCTTCGATCGTGGAAAGCGGTGACGTCGTACGAGCCGTGCCGGCGCCGAAGACGGCGGAGAAGAGCCGCAAGTTCTTTGACGACATGAACACATGGGCGCAGGGCGAAGGCTTTCCCGGCCTTGGCTATGCGACGCGCAAGGGCGGCGAATGGGGCGGCCCGATCGCGAAGAATCACGGGCCGGACAAGATGGACAAGCTGGCCGATGAACTCGGCCTTGGTCCCGATGACGGCATCTTCTTCGCAGCGGGCAAGGAAGCGCAGGCGGCCAAGCTTGCGGGGCTTGCCCGTACGCGGGTTGGCGAGCAGCTCGACCTGATCGACGCCAGCCGCTTCGAATTCTGCTGGATCGTCGATTTCCCGATGTTCGAATATGATGAGGACGCGAAGAAGGTCGATTTCAGCCATAACCCCTTCTCGATGCCGCAGGGTGAGATGGAGGCGCTGGAAACGCAGGACCCGCTCGATATCCTTGCTTATCAATACGATATCGTCTGCAACGGCGTCGAACTGTCTTCGGGCGCAATCCGGAACCATCGCCCGGATATCATGTATAAAGCGTTCGAGATCGCCGGGTATAGTCAGCAGGATGTAGACACCAACTTTGCCGGCATGATCAACGCGTTCAAATTCGGTGCACCGCCGCATGGCGGTTCGGCGCCGGGCGTCGATCGCATCGTCATGCTGCTCGCCGATGAGCCCAATATCCGCGAAGTGATCGCCTTCCCGATGACTCAGCGGGCCGAGGATCTGATGATGGGTGCGCCCAGTCAGGTTTCACCCAAGCAGCTTCGCGAACTCAACATCCGCATTGTTGAACAGCCGGGACAGGCAGCAGCGAAGAAGGAGCCGACCGCCACGGTCGCACCGGACGCAGGCTGAGCCGGTGAACCGCGCAACGGATCAGGTGGTCGATTTCGTTCTTGAGATCGACCGCATGCTGCATGTCAGGATCGGCGCATGACGATCAATCTCTCCGATTATGAGCGCGGCAAATCGTTTGACGGCGATTATGACGAAGCGCTGAAGGCGCTGCAAAAGCGGCTCGGCCATGTTCAGGTCGCGCATATCGTCCACAAGCGCGCGGCGATGATCGTACTGGAAGGCTGGGACGCGGCGGGGAAGGGCGGCGCGATCAAACGCATGACCGCGCATTGGGACCCGCGCTATTTTCAGGTGTGGCCGATCGCAGCGCCCAGCCCGGAAGAAAAGGCGCATCACTTCCTCTGGCGCTTCTGGCAGCGTCTTCCCGCACTTCGCAATATCGGCGTGTTCGACCGCAGCTGGTATGGCCGGGTGCTGGTCGAGCGGGTGGAAAACTATGCGAGCGAGGCCGAATGGCGCCGCGCCTATGACGAAATCAACCGGTTCGAGGCGCAGCAGGCAGATTGCGGCACGACGATCGTGAAGTTATTTTTCCACGTCACGCAAAAGGAACAGGACCGGCGTCTGAAAGACCGGATCGACAATCCGTGGAAGCGGTGGAAAACCGGCGCGGAAGACTATCGCAATCGCGCGCGGCGCCCCGATTATCTTACCGCCATGCACGACATGTTCGCGCATACCGATACAGACCATGCACGCTGGACGGTCATAGATGCGAATGACAAAAAGGCAGCGCGGATCGCTGCGCTGACGGCGATCGCCGAACAGCTGGAAGCCAGAATATCGATGGAACCGCCGCCGCTCGATCCCGAGCTTGAAGCGCTGGCACACCGGATGCTCGCAAAATCGCCTTAATGTCCGGTGCCGCTTACCAGCCGCATGTCCTGCGTGGTGGCGAGATCGGATGCGAGAAGCCATCGCAATGCGTCGGATTCTTCGCCGAAACATTGTGCATCGCGCTGATCAATCGCGCGCACCAACTGTCGCATGGTAAGCGAAGGGCGGATAAGAAATGCCAGCTTCCGCGAGCGATGACGCGGGTCGCCGAGCAGATTGCGAAACGCGGCCACGACCTGCTGCGACTGAATTTTCATCTCCCGCACATCGCTGAGCGTCAAATGCTGGTTGGGCCTGCAGCGCAATGCTTCATGCGCCTTGTTTCGCGCCCGAACAAAATCCTCGACATCGCTGACCTCATAGAGGCCGGACAGCTTGATCCGAACGAGATCGCGGGAAGGATCGACAAGAATGAAGAAACGCGCACTCATTTCGTTTCGATGCCATAGACATGGCTTACCGATGATGAATAGCGCTACCGTATCTTCACGATAGCGCCTGCGGATCACGCCGGCGCAAAATTCCCATCGTCCGCCATGACATGCAAAATGCCGTCGCGAATCGCGAAATAAGAGCCGTGCAGCCTTAATGTGCCGGCACGCAGGCGGTCTTCGACAAAGCCGAAGGTGCGCAGATTAGCGAGCGAAATGCGAACCGTTTCCAGCTCCATGGCACGCGCGCCCTCTTCACCATCGCCATGTTCTGCGACGATACGGTCGCGGGCGTCGTCGAGCATATCGACCCAATGCGCGATAAAGCCGCCCTCACCCTGAGGCGCATCGTGAAAGCGGCGCGATAACGCTGCCTGACACCCCCCGCACGAACCATGGCCCATCACGACGATATGCGGCACTTCCAGCTGGGTTACCGCGAATTCCAACGCGGCCGAAACACCGTGGCGGCCGCCGCCTTCTTCGAACGGGGGGACCAGATTGGCGACATTGCGGACGACGAAAATCTCGCCGGGCGAGACGTCGAAAATCTGCGCCGGATCGACCCGGCTGTCGGAACAGGCAATGACCATCACCTGCGGCGATTGTCCTTCGCGCAGTTCGGCCCAGCGCTCATGCTGACGCGGCCAGTCATTGTTGCGGAATCGGCGATAACCGTCGAGCAGTTGCGTAAATCCGTTCATGCTTTTCGGTAAAGCATCGCTTGCCGGGGCTGGCAAGGGGCGGAGAGGATCGCTATCTGGAGCGGCATGACCGACCAAACCGACATCGCCCCCGCGCCACGTCAGCGCAAACCCGACTGGATTCGCGTAAAAGCACCGACTTCGGTCGGTTTTGCCGAGACCAAGAAGCTGATGCGCGAGAAGAACCTCGCCACGGTGTGTGAGGAAGCTGCCTGCCCGAATATCGGCGAGTGCTGGACGCGCAAGCACGCAACCGTGATGATTCTGGGAGACACCTGCACGCGCGCCTGCGCCTTTTGCAATGTGAAGACCGGCATGCCCCGCATGGTGGATCCCAAAGAGCCGCAGCATGTCGCCGATGTCGCGGTTCAGATGGGACTGAAACATATCGTCATTACGTCGGTCGATCGCGACGATCTTCCCGATGGCGGCGCACGCCAGTTCGTGAAGGTGATCGAGGCGTTGCGTGCACAGGCACCCGATACGACGATCGAAATCCTGACCCCCGATTTCCGCAACAAGGTCGATTCGGCGCTCGAGATGATCGTCGAGGCGCGGCCGGATGTGTTCAATCACAATCTCGAAACCGTGCCGCGGCTCTATCCGACGATCCGCCCCGGCGCGCGTTATTATGCGTCGCTTCGCCTGCTCGAGCGGGTGAAGACGCTCGATCCGTCGATCTTCACCAAATCGGGCATCATGCTCGGTCTTGGCGAACAGCGGCTCGAAGTGCATCAGGTGATGGACGATATGCGCTCGGCCGATATCGATTTCCTGACGATGGGCCAGTATCTTCAGCCGACGCCCAGGCACGCCAAGGTCGCCGATTTCGTGACGCCGCAGGCATTCGACGCTTATGCCTCGATCGCGCGCGCCAAAGGATTCCTGCTGGTCGCCAGCTCGCCGCTGACCCGGTCAAGCTATCATGCGGGTGACGATTTCGAACGGCTTCGCGCCAATCGGGAGGCGCGGCTTGCGGCGCAGGCTGCGAGAGGCTGATGCCCAAACATACTGAGACGCGGCAGCTTCCTTATAGTCCCGAGCAGATGTTCGACATGGTCTCCGATGTCGGTGCCTATGACGAATTTCTGCCCTGGGTCAGCGCCATTCGGGTTCGTTCGCAAAGCGATACCGAAATGGTCGCCGACATGATCGTCGGGTTCAAGGGGCTGCGCGAAACCTTCACCTCGCGGGTGCAGATGGAGCGGCCCGACCATATTCATGTCGAATATGTCGACGGGCCGATGAAATATCTGCACAATGACTGGAAATTCCGCCCCGACGGGCAGGGCGGTTGTCTGGTCGATTTCTGCGTCGATTTCGCGTTCAAGAACCGGATGTTCGAAATGCTGGCCGGGCAGGTGTTCGACCGGGCGCTGCGTAAGATGATCGGCGCGTTCGAACAACGCGCCGATGCGCTTTATTCGAACGCTTCGTCTTCCTCCGAAAACGGCTCAGACCCCGGCATCAGCAATTCGAGCGCGCATAACGCCGCCTGAAGCCGGATCGATCCGCGCCCGTCATCGTCGAACTTGCGCGAATCGGCGACGACATTTTGAGGATCGGCGCCGCGTTCGGCGCGTGCGAACACCACCGTGCCGACCGGCTTCTTTTCGGTTCCGCCCCCGGGGCCGGCAATACCGGTAATGGCGACCGCGACATCGGCAGTGCTTTTTTCCAGCACGCCCTGCGCCATGCTCCATGCCACCGCGATCGAGACCGACCCGAAGGTTTCGAGAAGGTCGAGGCTCACGTCGAGAACGCTGAGCTTCGCATCGTTGGAATAGGTGACGAACCCGGTTTCGAACACGTCCGACGACCCCGGAATTTCAGTAAGCGCAGCGCTGACCAGCCCGCCGGTGCAGCTTTCGGCAAGCGCGATGCGCCGATTGGCGGCGCGATTGGCATCGACCACCCGTTTTGCGGTGTCGTACAGCTTGTCGGGAAGAACGCGGTCGATCATCATTTATTCTCCGTCGCGTCGCAAATTTTGAACAGCGAAACCGCATCGTCAACGCGCCCGCTTTTGGCGGAGCGGTGTTCCAGCCCCAGCCGCGCCACCATCACGAGCAGCCCCGAAAGGCTGCTTGCGGGCAGCGGGTCGACCAGCGCAAGGCCGCGATCGATTCGCTTACAGCCCTTGCTGTCGATATTGCTGGTGCCGAGTTTGTTGCGAACCAGCTCATCGACCAGCGGCTGCACCATTTCGGGCGGCAGGGTGCTAAGGTCGAGGTCGGTGCCCGCAATGCGGTTGATGCCGCGCATCGCGCTCCTGAACTGCCCCCGGGCCTCACCGTCGAGCTTGCTGAGCAGCCGGTCGCCCGATTGCTTCAGATATGCATCCCGGGACAGCATCGGCGCGCAGCGGGTGCGTACCGCCCGCACTGCGCTCGGCAAAAACACTGCGGCCACGGCCTGCGCATCGGCGGCGGGAATGCACCGCGCCTGCGTTTGCGCCTGTGCCGCGGCGGGAGCGAATGCGATTGCGCCCGTCATGGCCCAGCCAAACGCCGCTGCCGGGACGTTTCGAAACTTCATCGGGTAAACTCCGCAATACTGATAGTGGCAATCGCCTGCGCGGCGATTCCCTCTTTGCGACCGGTAAAGCCCAGACGCTCGGTCGTCGTCGCCTTGATGCTAATCCGGCTCTCGGGCAGCCGCAACAACCCGGCGATCCGGGCGCGCATAGCGTCTCGATATGGACCGACCTTCGGCGCTTCGCAAATGATCGTGAGGTCGATAAAATCGATCCGCCCGCAAGCGGCGAGGACCAGATCGCGCGCATGTTCGAGAAAGCGCGAGGAGGGGGCGCCGCGCCATTGCGCGTCGCTGGGCGGGAAATGCGTGCCGATATCGCCCGCTCCGGCAGCGCCGAGCAGAGCGTCGGTCACCGCATGCAGCGCGACATCGGCATCGCTATGCCCCGACAGCCCCTTATCGTGCGGGATCAGAATGCCGCCGAGCCACAGTTCCTCACCCGCGACGAGCCGATGCACATCGAAGCCCATGGCGGTGCGGACATGCGACGATGCGGCAATCTTCGCTTCGGCGGCGGCGAAATCGTCGGGATAGGTGACTTTTTCAAGCATAAGGCTGCCTTCCACCAGCGCGACGACAATGCCGGCCGCGCGCGCGATTTGTGCATCGTCGGTTGCTTCGCGATCTGCGGGCCAGTTTCGATGCGCCGCCATAATGTCGGAAAACACGAACGCCTGCGGCGTCTGCACCCGCACGAGCCGGTCGCGCGGTACCACATCGCCCAGATGGTCGGCACCAAAGGCGAGCGTATCGGCAACCGGCATCACCGGAACCGCGCCGCCATGCGTTTCGAGCGCGGCGAGCAGCGAATCGATGACGGCGGCCGGAAGAAAAGGGCGCGCCGCATCGTGGATCAGCACGCGCTGCGCTCCACCCGATGCAGCGACCGCCTCAAGCCCGGCCAGCACGGATTCGCGCCGAGTGACGCCGCCGGGGACGAGCGTAACATCGCCCAGCGCAGCGCGGGCCGCTTCCTCCTGATCGCCGCCGATGACGACGATCACGGTATCCACTCCGGGATGCGCGGCAAAGGCGGCGACGCTGTGCGCGACCATCGCGCGACCGCCCAGCGGGGCATATTGTTTGGGTGTGGCGGACCCCGACCGGGTCCCTGTCCCGGCCGCGACGACGATTCCCACGGTTCGCTTCGATGTCATGAGCGCGCGGTAGCGCAACACCTCGCCGCCCGCCAGCCTTGCGAAAATACCATGACTCCCGTAAGGAGCTGCCTGAATTTCAGGCATAGCTATGACTTTATTGCACCCAATCCAGATCGGGCCGGTTCGCATCGATGCGCCGGTCCTGCTCGCGCCGATGACCGGCGTTACTGACCTGCCGTTCCGCCGCATCGTGCGTCGCTTCGGTTCGGGTCTCAACGTCACCGAGATGATCGCGAGTCAGGCGGCAATCCGCGAAACGCGCCAGTCGGTGCAAAAGGCCGCATGGGACCCGATCGAGGAACCCGTGTCGATGCAGCTCGTCGGCAATACGCCCAAAGAGATGGGCGATGCGGCGAAGCTGAACGAAGATCGCGGCGCGGCGATCATCGATATCAATATGGGCTGTCCGGTGCGCAAGGTGACCAACGGCTATGCCGGATCGGCGCTGATGCGCGAACCGAAGCTCGCCATCGAGATCATCGAAGCCACGGTGAAGGCGGTGTCCGTGCCCGTCACGCTGAAAATGCGGATGGGCTGGGATCATAACAGCCTCAACGCTCCCGAACTCGCCCGCGCGGCGGAGGATATCGGGGTGAAGATGATTACCGTCCACGGACGCACCCGGTGCCAGATGTATAAGGGCAGTGCCGACTGGGCCTTTGTCCGCAAGGTCAAGGATGCGGTCAGCGTCCCGGTGATCGTCAATGGCGATATCTGTACCGTCGGGGATGCGCGGGAGGCGCTGCACCAGTCGGGCGCGGACGGGGTGATGGTCGGGCGCGGCGCCTATGGCCGGCCCTGGCTGCTGCGTCAGATGATGGACGCGCTGACCGGCGGCGAGGCGCGGCCGGATCCGACGATCGACGAGCAATATCGCGTCATCATCGATCATTATCAGCAGATGCTCGACCTGTATGGCGAGCAGGTCGGCGTCAACATGGCGCGCAAGCATATCGGCTGGTATACCAAGGGGCTGACCGGATCGGCCGAGTTTCGCAACAAGGTCAATCAGGAGCCGGATTCGCGCCGGGTGCTTGCGATGCTCGCCGAATTTTACGCGCCATGGCGCATTCAGGCGGCCGCTTGAACGGCGCGGAAGCCGCGTCGATTGCGGGTGAGGATCTGTTCGCGTCGCTTCCCGTCGCCGCGCTGTTGATCGGCCCCGATGAATGTGTCGCGCGCGCCAATGCAGCGGCGGAGCATCTGCTCAACCAGTCGGAACGGGCCATGAAGGGGCAGCGGCTCGACCGGCTGATCGAGCCGCCGTCGGGCTATGCCGACCGGCGGCCCGGGCTCGGCTTCGCGGCGTTCGATGCCGATATCCGTATCCGGCGCGGTGCGGATATCCGTGCTGATTTCGTTGAGGGCTTTGTCGCCGACCGGCCCGAATGGCGGATCGTAACGCTGCATCACGCGCCCGCCGGGCGACGCATGGGCTATGGCATCGATCGCAGCGCGGGAGCGCGGGCAGCGATCGGCGCGGCTGCGATGCTGGCGCATGAGATCAAGAACCCGCTATCGGGCATACGCGGAGCGGCGCAATTGCTTGCCGCCGGGGTGGACCAGCCGGAGGAACTGACCAGCCTGATTACGGCGGAAGTCGACCGGGTCGCTGCGCTGATCGACCGGATGGAGGATTTTACCGACACCCGGCCGCTCGAACTGCGCGCGCAAAGCATCTATCCGCTGCTCGCCCATGCCCGCTCGCTTGCCGAAGCGGGGTTCGCCAGCGATATCGAGATGGTCGAGGATTATGACCCTTCGCTTCCGCCCGCATTGCTCGACCGTGATGCGTTTCTGCAGCTTGTGCTGAACCTTATCAAGAATGCCGCAGAAGCGCTTGATGGGGTGCCGGATCCACGGATCACGATTTCGACCGCCTTCCGGCACGGCATGTCGGTCAGTGTCGGCCCGGGGCATCCGCGCCGCCCGCTGCCGATCGAAATTACGATCAGCGACAATGGCCCGGGCGCACCTGCCGATATCGCCGAACATCTGTTCGAACCCTTTGTGTCGGGCAAGCCCGAGGGAAAGGGGCTCGGCCTGCCGCTGGTCGACAAGCTGATCCGCGACATGGGCGGCATCGTTCATTATCAGCGCGAAGCAACCGACCCGCCGACGACCGAATTTCACATCTTTCTGGCAAGGGCATAGCATCGACGTGAAATCGGCCGATATTCTGGTCATCGACGATGACGGCGCGATCCGTACCGTCGTCGCTGCCGCGCTGAAGCGTGCCGGGCATCGTGTCCGGGCCGCGGAAACCCTGCGCGACGCGCGAACGCAACTGGCGAACCTGCCCGATTTGCTGGTGAGCGATGTCGTGCTGCCCGATGGCGACGGGCTGGAGCTGGTCCGTGCGCTGATGCAAGACCATCCCGGCCTTCCGGTGATCGTGCTCTCGGCAAAGAATACGCTTTCGACGGCGGTGCGCGCAACCGAGGCAGGAGCGTTCGAATATCTTCCCAAACCCTTCGATCTCGACGCGCTTACCGCTGCGGTGGCGAGCGCACTGGGCCGCAATCGCGGGACCGGCGAAGGGGAGGAGGGGGCGCCCGACGAGGCGCTGCCGCTCATCGGGCGCTCGCCCGCGATGCAGGATGTGTATCGCATCATCGCGCGGGTGGTTTCGAACGATCTCACCGTTCTGATTTCGGGCGAATCGGGAACCGGCAAGGAACTGGTGGCGCAGGCGATCCATGATCTCGGCCACCGCCGCAATGCGCCGTTCGTAGCGCTGAACATGGCTGCGATCCCCCGTGAGCTGATCGAAGCGGAGCTGTTCGGGCATGAGCGCGGCGCCTTTACCGGGGCGCAGGCGCGCGCGGCGGGCAAGTTCGAACAGGCATCGGGCGGCACGCTGTTCCTCGATGAAATCGGCGACATGCCGATGGACGCGCAGACGCGGCTGCTGCGCGTGCTGCAATCGGGTGAATTTACCAGCGTCGGCGGGTCGCGCACGATCCGCGCCAATGTCCGGATCGTCGCGGCGACGAACAAGGATCTGGCGAAGCTGGTCGCCGAAAACCGGTTTCGTGAGGATTTATTCTACCGGCTGAACGTTGTGCCGATCGCGCTGCCGGCGCTGCGCGACCGGCGTCAGGATGTTCCGCTGCTCGCGCGTCATTTTCTTGACCGTGCGGCTGAGCAGGGGCTGCCGCGCAAACGCCTGTCCGACGGCGCCGGGGCGTTGCTTCAGGCCTATGGCTGGCCCGGCAATGTTCGTGAGCTGGAAAATCTGATGCGCCGGATTGCCGTACTGGGCCGCGACGATGTGATCGACGCGGAGGAAATCCGCGCAATGCTCGGCGAAGGTGAGCGATTTGCAATCCTTGATCCTGACGCGGACAGTCTGCGCGGCGCGGTTCGCGCGCGGCTGAGCGAGATTGCACTAGCCGACCCACAAGCAATGGTGGACGGCTCGCTTTATGACCGGATCATCGCAGAGGTCGAGAAACCGTTGATCGAGGCGATCCTCGAACAGACCGGCGGCAACCAGCTGCGCGCCGCAAAGGCGCTGGGCATCAATCGCAACACCTTGCGCAAGAAGCTCGATTTGCTGGACATCGATCCCGGCGGCACGACCGGATGACCCGCTTTAGCGCCGAATAAGCGCAAATATGTGTTTTCCCCGCAACGACAATGTTGTATTTTGGCAACGATGAGCGTCGTCGCCGATCATAAAAGGCAGTTTTTTCAACGGCTTCGGGCCGCCGTTCCGATGCGCTTTGTCGAGATCGGTGTGTTCGCGCTGGCGGTCCTGATCGGGGCGGGAACCTATTTCCTGATATCCGGGGTCAGTTCGACCCAGCGCCTCTTGTCCCCGCAACTGATCGCACTGCTCCTCGTCGCGAACCTGCTTCCTGCGATGGGACTGCTGGTGCTGATCGGGCGGCGCGTCGCCAAACGCCGTGCGGCTGCCTCACCCATCGGCGGCGACGGGCGGCTACATGTCCGTCTTGTCGCGCTGTTCTCAGCCATGGCGGCGATCCCGATGCTGTTCGTCACGATCTTCGCCTCGCTGCTGTTCCAGCATGGCGTCGAATTCTGGTTTTCCGATCGCGCCGGGGGAATGCTCGAAAACGCCTCGGCGATTGCGCACGAAAATTACGAGCTCGAACTGACCCGCATCGGCAAGCAGGTCGAAACGATGAGCGGCGATCTGTCGAAATATTATCTCGACCAGTTCGGGATCGACAGCCCGACTTTCGCGCGCGGCCTGTTCTACCAGACCTATCAGCGCGAGCTTTCCGAAGCGATTATCGTGCATGTCACGCCCGACGGGCATATCAATTCGCTCGCGCTGGTCGATCCTTATGAGCGCGATCTCGAACAGGTCATCAACCTGGCAATGATCAAGGAGATTCGGAACGGCCAGAAAACGCTGATCGTGCCCAGTCTGGAAGCACCGGGCGCGCTGACCAAGCTCGACTGGGGCGATGAGAATTACCTCTACGCGACCCGGGTCTTCGACAAACAGACCGCCACGTTGCTTCGCCGGGGCAAGGCGATCGTCGATGACTATCACGCATTGCTGACGCGATCGCGCTCGCTCCAGCTCAAATTCAACGCTGCGCTGATGATCGTATCGCTGCTGATCGTCGGCCTTGCGGTGTTCATCGCGCTCGCCGTCGCCGACCGTCTCGTGCGCCCTGTCGGCGATCTGGTCGATGCGGCGCGAAAGGTGGCGGGTGGCGATCTTTCCGCGCGGGTATCGGTACCTGCATCGGAGGATGAGATCGGCACGCTCGCCTCGGCCTTCAACCGGATGACGGGCAGGCTGCAGGAACAGACCAATGCGCTGGTCGCCGCCAATGCGCAGATCGAAAGCCGCCGCGCGCTGATCGAAGCCGTGATGTCGGGTGTGCGTGCGGGCGTAATTTCGATCGGCGAGGATCATAGCGTCCGTCTGATCAACCGGTCGGCGATGGAGATGCTGCGCACCGGCGACACGGTGCCGGTGGGGCAGCCGCTGAAAGATATCGCCCCCGATCTGGAGGCGGTGCTCGATCAGGGCGGGCGCGAGGCGGTGGTCCAGATGACCATCGGCGGCGAGGCGAAGACGCTGGCGGTGAAGATCACGCGTGACGAAAATAACCGCATCCTGACCTTTGACGACATTACCCAGCAGTTGCTCGATCAGCGGCGCGCGGCGTGGTCGGACGTCGCGCGGCGGATCGCGCATGAAATCAAGAACCCGCTGACACCGATCCAGCTCGCCGCCGAGCGGTTGCAGCGCCGCTATGGCAAGCAGATCGATCCTGCCGACAGCACCTTTGCCCGCCTCACCGAAACCATTGTCCGGCAGGTCGGCGACCTCAGGCGGATGGTCGATGAATTCTCCTCCTTCGCGCGAATGCCCAAGCCGGTGTTTCGCGACGAATCCCTGCTCGATATCGTCCGTCAGGCGGTGTTCCTGCACGAAGTGGCGCATCCCGACATTGCGTTCAAAGTCGATCATGACGGGTCGATGCCGCATCTTGTCTGTGACCGGCGGCAGATCGGCCAGGCGCTCAGCAATCTTGTCAAAAATGCTGTGGAAGCTGTTGAAGCAAAACACGAAAGCGATCAGGATTCTGAGGTCGTAGCTTCCGTCGCCTCGGACGCGGAGGGGCATATCACGGTGCGGATTCTCGATACCGGGATCGGCCTTCCGGTCGAGCGCGACCGGATCGTCGAACCCTATATGACCACCCGGGCGCGCGGCACCGGGCTTGGCCTCGCGATCGTGAAGAAGATCGTCGAGGAACATTTCGGAACGATCGAATTTGCCGATCGCCCCGACAAAGAGGGCACCGAGGTGAAGATCATCTTTGACGGTGCGCTGCTGGCCGGTCTGGCAGAAACCGGCGGAGAGACGCCCGGCGAAGCCGAAACGCCGCATCCCACCTTAACCAGACACAGGAATAACGCATGACGCTGGACATTCTCGTCGTCGACGATGAGCGCGACATTCGCGAGCTCGTTTCGGGCGTGCTTGAGGATGAGGGCTATGAGGCGCGAACCGCCGGCAATAGCGATGATGCGCTGGAGGCGATCGCAACGCGGCGGCCCTCGCTGGTGCTGCTCGATGTCTGGCTGCAGGGGTCGCGGCTCGACGGGCTGGACGTGCTCGACGAGATCAAGCGGCGCGACCCCAGCCTGCCGGTGCTTGTCATTTCGGGGCATGGCAATCTGGATACGGCCGTCGCAGCAATCCGGCGCGGCGCGGTGGACTTTATCGAAAAGCCGTTCGAAGCCGACCGCCTGCTCCTGATGGTCCAGCGCGCGACCGAGAATGAGCGGTTGCGGCGCGAAGTGGCGTCGCTGCGCGCCTCGGCTGGCCGTGAGGACGATCTGACGGGCACTTCGACCGCGATCAACAATGTGCGCGCAACGCTGAAGCGCGTGGCGCAGACCGGAAGCCGGGTGCTGATCACCGGCGGCGCGGGTGTGGGTAAGGAAGTCGCCGCGCGCCTGCTTCATTCGTGGAGCCAGCGCGCCGATGCACCGTTCGTCGTGGTCAGCGCAGCCCGCATGACTCCCGAACGGGTCGAGGAAGAACTGTTCGGGGTGGAGGAGGGGGGCGATCTCGTCCGGCCCGGCATGCTCGAACAGGCGCATGGCGGCACCCTGTTCCTCGACGAAATTGCGGATATGCCGCTCGCCACACAGGCGCGTATTCTGCGCGTCCTGACCGATCAGAGTTTCAGCCGGGTGGGCGGGCAGCGCGTGGTGAAGGTCGATGTCCGGGTCGTATCGGCGACTGCCCGCGAGCTGACCGACGAGATCGCCGAGGGCAGGTTTCGCGAGGACCTGTTCTATCGCCTGAATGTCGTGCCGGTGCATCTCCCGCCGCTTGCCGAGCGGCGCGAGGATATTCCGGCGCTGGTCGAGCATTTCGCCGCGCAATATGCCGCCGGGCGACGCGTCCGCACGCCGGAGATCGCATCCGAAACTCTGGCGGCGCTTCAGGCCTATGACTGGCCCGGCAATGTCCGTCAGCTGCGTAATGTGGTGGAGCGCACGATCATCCTCGCCCCCGGGGACCGGATCGGGCGGATCGATGTCGATCTGTTGCCGCCCGAAGTGATGGGCGCGGATCAGGACGCGGCGGGCGGGCTTGCCAATCCCTCGATAATGGGCGCGCCGCTGCGCGAGGCGCGCGAAACGTTCGAGCGCGAATATCTGCGCGTCCAGATCCGCCGTTTTTCCGGCAATATTTCGCGCACCGCCAGCTTTATCGGCATGGAGCGTTCGGCTCTCCACCGCAAATTGAAGTTGCTGGGCATCAGCGAACATCGCGACGACTGACCGGGCTTCTTTGCAGCCGCAGGTGGACGCAGCGGCAATGCCGACCTACATAGGGCACCGGCCCGGATCACGCGACGGGCCGGTACAACCCGACGCCGGAACCGGCGCGTGCGGCAAACCCGCCAACATAAAGGCCAGCAAATGGTAGAAAAAAACAGTTCGCTTCAGGATCTATTCCTCAACTCGCTGCGGCGTTCCAAAACCCCCGTCACCATGTTCCTCGTCAAAGGCGTGAAACTTCAGGGCATTGTGACATGGTTCGATAATTTCTCGGTGCTGTTGCGGCGCGACGGTCAGTCGCAGCTCGTCTATAAGCACGCCATTTCGACGATCATGCCGTCCGGCCCGGTCGATGTCGCGTCGATCGTCGAAAGCGCTTCGCGTCAGCAGGGGCGCAACCCGCTGCTGCAGGAGATTTTCCTCAATGCGGTGCGCAAGGGCGAAGAGCCGGTCACGATGTTCCTGATCAACGGCGTGATGCTGCAGGGGCAGATCGCATCGTTCGACCTGTTTTCGATGCTGCTTCAGCGCGACGGCATGGTGCAGCTCGTCTATAAACACGCCGTATCGACGATCCAGCCGGCCAATCCGGTTGATCTGGCCGAAGAACAGGCAAGCGCAGAAAACGATTGAGTACCGGGTTCGATCGCGAAGCGGGCGAATTTGCGCGCGGGGCAAGCGCGGTTATCGTGCTGCCCGATCTCGGCAATTCGCCGCGTGATGCCGATGCGCGGGTCGAGGAGACGGTGGGTCTCGCGGCGGCGATCGGCATCGATGTGCGCGCCCGGCTGACCTTTCGCCTGCGCCAGCCCAAGCCGGCGACCATGCTCGGCAGCGGGCAGGTCGAGAGCGTCGCTGAATGCGTGGAGCAGCAAGGCGTGCAGCTCGCGATTTTCGACGCCTCGCTAAGCGCGGTTCAGCAGCGCAATCTGGAAAACGCGCTTGGGTGCAAAGTGGTCGATCGCACCGGCCTCATCCTCGAAATTTTCGGTGAGCGGGCGCAAACGGCCGAAGGGCGGCTGCAGGTCGAACTCGCGCATCTCGATTATCAGGCGGGCCGACTGGTGCGCAGCTGGACGCATCTTGAGCGGCAGCGCGGCGGCTTCGGCTTTCTCGGCGGTCCCGGCGAAACCCAGATCGAGGCCGACCGGCGGCTTATCCGCGACCGGATGGCGCGGCTGCGGCGCGAACTCGATCAGGTCAGCCGCACCCGCTCGCTCCACCGCGACCGGCGCCAGCGCGCGCCCTGGCCGGTGATCGCGCTGGTCGGCTATACCAATGCGGGCAAATCGACGCTGTTCAACCGGCTGACCGGCGCCGATGTGATGGCGGAAAACCTGCTGTTCGCGACCCTCGACCCGACGCTGCGCAATATCGAGCTGCCGGGTATCGACAAGGCGATGCTGTCCGACACGGTGGGCTTTGTTTCGGACCTGCCGACTCAGTTGGTCGCTGCGTTCAAGGCGACGCTGGAAGAGGTGGTTTCGGCCGATCTGCTGGTCCATGTCCGCGACATTTCGCATCCCGATACCGAGGCTCAGGCCGATGATGTCGAGGCGGTGCTGCGCGATATCGGCGTTGCGGAAGAAACGCCCCGGTTCGAAGCGTGGAACAAGGTCGACCTGCTGCAGGGCGAGGCGCGCGAACGGGCGCTCGACGAAGCAGCGGTGCGCGAGGATGTCTCACTGATCTCCGCGCTGACGGGCGAGGGGATCGAGGCGCTGCGCGACAAACTCTCGGCAAAGCTTACCGCCGGTCATCGGCGCTATCGCATCCTGCTGCCCGCGGGCGATGGTGCGGCGGCGGCATGGCTGCACGCGCATGGCGAAGTGCTCGACCAGTGGATCGAGGGCGATGAGGCGGGCTATGAAGTCCGCCTTGCCGCTGCCGATTATGACCGGTTCCGCCAGCGCGGCGAGTAGGGGCGTCGCTTATTCGCTGCGTTTCGCCGCCTGCCAGAGCGCTTCCTTGGCGTCGAGATCGAGCGCTGCGAACGCGCTCCCGGCCTCCGCCTCCATCGCGCGGAATCGCCGCTCGAATTTGGCGTTGCCGCTGCGCAGCGCCGCTTCGGGATCGATGCCGAGCTTTCGCGCCCAGTTGACCACGGCGAAGAGCAAATCGCCCATTTCCTCGGCTCGCTGATCGGGCGAGGCGGCAGACGCGACTTCCTCAATCTCCTCGAATATCTTACCTCGCGCACCGTCAGCATCGGGCCAGTCGAAGCCGACCCGCGCCGCGCGCTTCTGCAGCTTCTCCGCACGCAGCAGCGCCGGAAGCCCGACCGCGACGCCGTCCAGCGCGCCGTCGACCGATTTCGCGCCGCGCTCCTGCGCCTTAATCTGTTCCCAGCCGGGCGATACCGCTGCATCGCCGAAAATATGCGGGTGGCGGCGTTCCATCTTGTCGCAGATCGCGTTGACGACATCGGTCAGGCTGAAATGACCGGCTTCCTCCGCAATCCGCGAATGAAACACGACCTGAAGCAGCAGGTCGCCGAGTTCATCCTTCAGGTCCGGCATGTCAGCGCGTTCGATCGCATCGGCGACCTCATAGGCTTCTTCGATCGTATAGGGCGCGATCGTTTCGAACGTCTGGACGCGATCCCATTCGCAACCCGTTTCGGGATCGCGCAACTGCGCCATGATGGAGATCAGTCGTTCGATCATGTCGGAAAACCTCTCAGAGCCGGAATGCGTGAAGAGGGCTTAAGCATATTCCCGGCACTCCCGCCAATAACTGCCATCAGACCGATAATATATATTATGTTAAATCAGCTTTGATCCAATACGGATGGGCGCGCTGCTTCATGCTCGCTCGTGTCAGCCGGTTCGAGGATCAGCGTGCGCCCTTCGACACGCCACGACCCCAGCCGCGAAAGGAAATTCATTCCGATGACATCGAGATCGCCGAACCGGTCGGACACTACCGCGTCGAGATTATCGGCGTGCAGATTGCCGAGCGTGATCGAGCGGATCGTGGCGCGTTTCGCCAGTATCTGACCGTTGGCGGTGCTCAGCATCACTGGGAATCCCCCGCCGCTGGTTTCTATGCTCGCTGCGTCAGCGGTCGCCTGGGACAGCGCCGTCGTCGTTGCGCCGCTGTCGATCAGCATCCGCCGCGATACGCCGTTCAGCTCGACACGCGCCCAGAAATGACCGTCCGGCCCCATTTCGATCCGCGTGGTTCCGCCCTCGACGCTTTGCCCGCCAATGCCGAAGCGTTCGGCAAGCCGGGCCAGCGTGTCGCGCTGTTCGACCACCATATACACTGCACCGGCGATGATCGCCCATCCGATCAGCGAGCGCAGGATCGCGCCGATGCCCGGCCGCCGCGCGAACAACGCGCTGAGGACGAGGATCAGCGCACCGATATACCAGATCGCGCTGAGGGACTGGTCATCGCTCACGCGGTGAGTTCCAGCCCGTCATAGCCCGGAACGACGGGGTCGGGCAGTTCGCCGAGCAGGGTCGCATAGTCCATCGACGTGTCCATATGCATCAGCGCAGCGCGCTGCGTGCCGAACCGTTCGATCCAACCCAGCACCTGTTCGAGATGCGGATGTGTCGGGTGCGGTTCGCGGCGAAGCGCATCAACGACCCAGATATCGAGATCCTGATACAGGTTCTCCATATCCCCCGTCATCTCATTGAAATCCGTGGCATATCCGATCGACTTACCATCATGGTCGAAGCGCAGCCCGGCGGAAAAGATATTGCCGTGCGGCTGATCGACGACCGAAATATCGATATCGCCGATCCGGATATGGTCGGGAAGTTCCTCCAGCGCGATCGTCTGGCGATATCCGGGCCGGCCGGTAAAGGCATAGCTGAACCGATCGGCGAGATGGTTGGCGGTCGCGCGCCGGGCAAGCCCGCGCACCGGATGGCCGAGCGCGTGGAACACCTGCCGCAAATCGTCCAGACCGTGGCAATGATCGGCATGGTCATGCGTCCAGATGACCGCATCGACCGTCTCGACATCGGCGGCGAGCAGCTGCTCGCGCATATCGGGACTGGTATCGACCAGAATCCGCGTGCTGTCCGTGCTCACCAGAACCGAGGCGCGGGTGCGGCGGTTCTTCGGCTCATCGGGATCGCACGCACCCCAGTCATTGCCGATCCGCGGGACCCCCGATGAGGTACCCGATCCGAGAAGCCTGATCTTCACGAGCGCGACGAGCGCGTTTTGGCGAACAGCGTGTGGAAATTCTCGCGGGTCTTTTCGGCGAGTGCATCGGCATCCTCACCGCGCAAGTTCGCCAGAAAGCGGCAGGTATCCGCGACGAAGGCCGGTTCGCCCGTCTTGCCCCGATGCGGCACTGGGGCAAGGAACGGTGCATCGGTCTCGATCAGCAGCCGGTCGGCGGGCAAGGTCGCCGCGACAGCCTGCAAATCCTTTGCGTTCTTGAACGTCACGATACCCGAAATCGAGATATAGAACCCCAGGTCGAGCGCGATCTCTGCAAATTCCGCGCTGGCCGTAAAGCAATGGATGACGCCGGGAAACGCCCCCTTCCCCATTTCCTCGCGCAGAATTCGCGCCGTATCTTCCTCGGCATTGCGGGTATGAACCACGATGGGAAGCCCGGTTTCGCGGCACGCCGCGAGATGGGCGCGAAAGCTGACCTGTTGCCGCTCGCGATCGGAATGATCGTAATAATAATCGAGCCCACTTTCGCCGATCCCGACGATGCGCGGGTGCGCGGCACGTTTCACCAGCTTTTCGGTATCGACCTCGGGATGGTCATCGGCCTCGTGCGGGTGGATGCCGACCGTCGCCCAGACATCGCGCTCGCGCTCAGCGGTCGCTTGTACCGCGTCCCATTCGCTTTCGCGCGTGGCGATGTTGAGCATCGCGACCACCCCGGTTTCGCGCGCTCGACCCAGAATCTCACCCTGCTGCTCGGCAAGGCCCTTATAATTCAGATGACAATGGCTGTCGGCAAGCCTCATGCCGCCGGCTCCTCCGCTTCCTCAAGAACAAGTCGGGGGAATATGGGGGTTGGCGGTGCGATCTTGAACCCGGTGGCCTTCTGCCGCTCGTACCAGCCATCGTCTTCGGCCGCTTCATGCGAGCGATCCGTCACGCCCAGCTGGTCGAGCATCTTGCCTGCCGAGCCCGGCACCACCGGTTCGATCGTGATCGCCAGTTCGCGAATGGCGCGCACCAGCGTGCCGAGAACGGCGTGCATCCGATCGGGATCGGACTTGCGCAGCGCCCAGGGTGCCTGAGCATCGATATATTGGTTGCACGCGAACACGCCCGCCATCCAGCTGTCGAGCGCCTGAGACAGCGAAAGCGTTTCGAACGCAGCGCGAAAGGCGCGACATGCGGCACGAACCTCGTCGAGCAGAGCCTGATCGGCGGGGTCGCCCCGCCCGGCATCGGGCATTTCGCCGCCGAGATTCTTGGCGATGAAGCTCAGCGTGCGCTGCGCCAGATTGCCGAAGCTGTTCGAAAGGTCCGCATTGGCGCGAGTCACGATCGCCTCTGCCGAAAAGCTTCCATCCTGTCCGAAGCTGATATCACGCAGCAGGAAATAGCGCAGCGCATCGACGCCATAGCGTTCGGCCAGCGCTTTGGGATCGACGATATTGCCGGTCGATTTCGACATTTTCTCGCCCCGGTTGAGGACGAAGCCGTGACCGAACACCTGAGCGGGCAGCGGCAGCTTCGCACTCATCAGGAAGGCCGGCCAGTAAACGGTATGAAAACGAACGATATCTTTGCCGATCAGATGGAGATCGGCTGGCCAGTACTTCTCGAACTGCGCGCGATCGTGCGGATAGCCGATCCCGCTGATATAATTGGTCAGCGCATCGACCCAGACATACATGACATGGCCCGGCGATTCCGGCACCGGAACGCCCCAGTCAAAGCTGGTCCGACTGACCGACAGATCGGCAAGCCCGCCCTCGACAAAGCGAAGCACTTCGTTGCGGCGGCTTTCAGGGCGGATAAAATCCGGATTGGCGCGATAGAAATCGAGCAAAGGCTGCTGATATTTCGACAGGCGGAAAAACCAGGTTTCCTCCGACGTCCATTCAACCGGCGTACCCTGGGGCGAGAGCTTCTGCCCCCCGTCCCCTTCGGTGAGTTCCTTTTCCTCGTAAAAGGCTTCGTCGCGGACCGAATACCAGCCTTCATAGCGGTCGAGATACAAATCGCCCGCTTCCTCCATCGCCTTCCAGATCGCCTGACTGGCGGCATAATGTTCGGGTTCGACGGTGCGGATGAACCGGTCATAGCTGATATCAAGAGCATCGGCTATCTCATGGAAATATCCCGACATTTCATCGGCAAGCGCACGCACGTCCATGTCCCGCCCGCGCGCGGTCTGAACCATCTTCAGCCCGTGTTCGTCGGTTCCGGTCTGAAAGCGAACATCGCGACCCGCCTGACGCTGAAAGCGGGCAATCGCATCGGCGGCGATCATTTCATAGGCATGGCCGATATGCGGCCGGCCGTTGGGATAATGGATCGCGGTGGTGATATAAAAGGGCTTTGCCATGATGCCCGTCCTCTAGGCGCTGGCGCGGCGAACAGCAACGCCTCTTGGCAGCGTGTCCTGCCAAAGCGCCGCGATGTTGCTCCCGACGCTCTGTGGTATCAATCGGCGGCGAGGCGTGCGATCACACCGCCCATTTCGAATACTGTCGCATTGGGGTCGAGCGACAGGCGGATGGCGGCATCGGAAAGCGCGCTGGCATCGGCATAGGCGTCGAGTGCGACGCGCAGCGCCTCGCCCTGCCGCGCATGCGACTGTTCGGCAATGAAGGACGGCACCCGCGCCAGAAACGCTTCATAGCGCGGCTGCGCAGCCTTCGCGCCGAGCGCGCTGCCGAGGCGCGCTCGGATCGCATTGCTCGGATCGCCGGTGCGCGCGATTGCATGGATCTCGCGCTCGATCGCGGCGAGATCGAGCCCGGCAAAGGCAAGCGCGCGGCCGGGCGAACCCTTTCCGGCCAGCACCAGCGTATCGATCTCTTCAGCGCCAGCCTCCGGCAATGCCTCGCGCAAGATCGCCGCGACCTCGGCATCCGAAAGCGGTTCGAAGCGCAGCACCCGGCAACGCGAACGGATCGTCGGCAATAATCGCCCGGGCGCATGGCTGATGAGCAGAAAGATCGTCCCCGCAGGCGGCTCTTCGAGATTCTTGAGCAGCGCATTGGCTGCGCTGCGTTCGCAATCGTCGATCGAATCGATGATGACGATCCGCCGGTTGGAATAGGTCGGTCGCGTTGCGAACATCGGCTGAAGCTCGCGAATCTGATCGACCTTGATGCTGCGGGCGAGACCGGCTTCGGGCTTTTTGGGGTCTTTGGGCAGGCGCTCCAGCACGCGAAAATCGGGATGCGAACCCGCGCGGACCTGTCCGGCAATCGCGCTCCCGACCAGCAAGGTTTCCATGGCAAGCGGGATCGACGGATCGGCCGCGCTGGCCAGCACATGCGCTGCCGCTTCACGCGCGAACGTCGCCTTGCCCACCCCCTCCGGACCTGTGAACAGCCAGGTGTGCGGCATCGAACCACCCGATGCCGCAGTGAAGAACGCTGCTTGCGCCTCGGCATTACCGGTCAACGGTGTCATGGCAGCAGATCGTCCAGCGCAGCGATCAGCCGCGCCGTCACTGACTCCATATCGCCCGATGCGTCGATCCTGCGCACCCGCTCGGGTTCCTGATCGGCGATCGAATCGAAAATCGCCGCCACCGCGCGATGAAAGTCACTGTCGCGCGCGGCGAAGCGGTCGGCATCGGCGCCGTCGCGTGCCGCAGCCCTTCCCACCCCGGTTTCGGCAGGGACGTCGAGCAGGAAGGTACGATCGGGCAGCAGCCCCTTCGACCCGAAGCCGTGCAGCGCCAGAATCGCGGCGTCGTCGATCCCCTGCGCCCCCTGATAGGCCCGGGTAGAGTCGATATAGCGATCGCAAATGACCCAGCTCCCCCGCGCCAGCGCAGGTCGGATGCATTTTTCGACATGATCGGCGCGCGCGGCGGCGAACAGCAATGCCTCGCAATGGCTGCTCCACCGGGAGACATCGCCTTGCATCAGCAACGCCCGAATCGCCTCAGCGCCCTCGCTACCGCCCGGTTCGCGCGTGACGAGCGCTTCGATCCCGCGCGCCTCCAGCGCCCGGGCAAGCCGCACCGCCTGGGTCGACTTACCCGCGCCTTCCCCTCCTTCCAGCGAGAGGAAGCGGCCGCTCATCCGAACAGCGACATCAGCCCGGCCCAGGCCCGGCCGAAAAAGCCCGCTTCGGACACGTCTTCCGCAGCGACAAGCGGAAGCTTCTGGGGCCCCATGCCCGGCGTATTGATGATGAGATCGGCGATATGCTGACCCTTTTGGATCGGCGCTTTGATCGGTCCCTGATACACGACCTTGCCCGTCATATCGGGCGACGTACCGCTGGGGATGGTCACCGTCAGGTCGCGCGGTGCGACAAGCCCGACGCTCGATTCGCTTCCCTGCTGCACTTCAGCCGTAGCGACCTGCTTGCCTTTTTTCACGATCGGCTTCGCCTTCCATGCGCGAAAGCCCCAGTTCATGAACTGGCGCGACTGCTGCGCACGACCGGTATAGGTATCGAGCCCGGCAAGCACCATCACGAGACGACGGCCATTCTGCTCGGCCGAGCCGGTAAAGCCATAGCCGGCCTCTTCGGTATGGCCGGTCTTCAACCCGTCCGCGCCGTCGACATAGCCGAGCAGCGGATCGCGATTCGCCTGCGTAATCGCCTTGCCACCCATGGTCTGGCCCCAGGTGAAATCCTGTTTCGAATAATATTTTTTGTACAGGTCGGGAAAATTCTCGATCGTCGCCTCGGCGAGTGTAGCGAGATCGCGCGCGGTGACATAGGTCTGCCCCTCATCGGGCCAGCCGTTCGAGGTGCCGAAATGGCTGTTGCTCATGCCCAACGCCTTGGCCCGCTGATTCATCAGCGCGGTGAACGCCTGCTCAGTCCCCGAAATTCCTTCGGCCAGCACGACGCAGGCATCGTTCCCCGACAGCGTGACGATGCCGTAGAGCAGGTTTTCGACGCTGACATCCTCATCGGGCGACAGGAACATCGTCGAACCCTGACTATGCCATTTAGCCCAGGTTTCGCGCTGCACATGGATTTTCTGATCCTGTTTCAGCTCGCCTTTTTTGATGAGGTCGAACGCGACATAGACCGTCATCATCTTCGCCATGGAAGCGGGCGGAATCCGCTTGTCGGGCTGTTTGGCGAACAGGACTGCGTCGGATGAGAGATCCTTCATGAAAGCGATCGGTGCGGGCGTCTGGAACGGCGGCGCCTGCGCGGCGCCGGGCGCTGCAACGATGCTTGCCAAAAGGGCTGCGGTAAGGAGTTTCTTCATCCTAAAGTCCAACCAAAAGGGGTTACGCGACAGATATGGTTGCGCCGTGTCACAAATCGGCGGTTGCGAAAAGCCCTGAAACGGACACTGCGGTCAAGCGCCCGGAACCTATCTTTATTGCGCGACCTGATCGGCGAGCAGCCCGACGGTCAGCGCATAGAAATTCGAGCAATTATAATCGAGAATCACGCGATAATTATGCGTCAGCAGATAGGCCGTCTTTCCCGGCCCGTCGGGTTCGAGCAACGTCGCCAGAATATGATCGTCGGGCCAGTAGCCGCGTTCGGGGACGATCCCCATTTGCCGCCATTCCTTCATCGTATGCCAGGCGCTGTGCCGTTCATGCACGCGCGGGCAGCGCGGCGACACGGTTTTGTTCGCGAGCCTTCCGACATTCAGCCCGGCAGGAACGTCGACCGGAATGCCCCAGGGCACGCCCGGCCGCCATCCTGCATTGACGAGATAATTGCCGATCGAGGCAAGCGCATCGGCATCGCTGTTCCAGATATCGGCCCTACCATCGCCATCGCCATCCTTGCCGAGGCGCAGATAGACCGAGGGGAGAAATTGCGGACCGCCCGTCGCGCCTGCCCAGCTTCCCTGAAGCGAGGCGCGCGAAAAGCCCATATCGATCAGCTTCAGCGTGGCGAGAAATTCGCGCTCGAACAGATCGCGGCGGCGCCCTTCATACGCAAGCGTGGCAAGCGAGCGCGGCAGATCGAACCCGCCGGTCACCGCGCCATAGGCCGTTTCATTCCCCCAGATCGACACCATGATCGATTCGGGAACCCCGGTCTCGCGCTCGATCCCGGCCAGCTTGCCGCGCAGCCGCTGATAAGCGGCACGCCCCAGCGCGATCCGTGCATCGTCGACATGACGCGCATAATAAGGCGCATACGCAGGAATAGGGCCGCTCGAACTTCCGCCCGGCTGCCCCCGGTCGAGTTCTATCACGCGTTCGTTGAGCGTCAGGGTCGGGAAAACCGACTGGATCGTCGGCTGGGTAATCCCTTCGGCCACCGCCTTAGCCTTTAGCGACACAAGATAATTCTGAAAGCCGGACTCATCCTGCGCCATAGCGGTTGAACCAAGCGACGCCATGGCAGCCGCACCGATCACAGCGATGATACGCCGGAAAACCTTACCCGAAACACGCATGCAGCATTCCTTGCCACAGCATCGCGGCCGCATGAACCCCCAAGACACAAATCCTTGCGTAATTCATGCAAGCAAGGCTAAGCGCATCCGGCACTCGCATCCGGAGAGGTGGCCGAGTGGTTTAAGGCAGCGGTCTTGAAAACCGCCGTGGGTTCACGCTCACCGTGGGTTCGAATCCCACCCTCTCCGCCATTTTTTGACCAGAGCGTTCAACGATGAAGCGCTTCGCTTCGTCGACTTTGCCCAATTTTTGCCATTCGGGACCGTATCACCATCGCCGATGCTATGAATCGGACAGCGTTTGTTGGGCGGGACGGAGGCGAAGGCGCTATGATCGTTCAGATTTTACTGTTTTTCTACGGACTGATCGCGATGTTCGTGCTGATGTCGATCGAGCGCAACCGTAAAGAAAAGCGTGCCAATTCGGACTATCTGACGCTCGCCGGGTGGGGCGTGATGTCGATGTCGGCGTCGCTGGCACTGTCTTTGCTGGGCGCCGCCGCGCTTTTGCTCGTCGGAATTCCGGCAACAGCGGCCTGATCCGAAACAGAGTACCTGCAAGCGGGCGATAAGCGCGATTAAGGATCGCGATATAGGGAGCATGGGCGCGCATATCGTCGCGCCGCCGGCTTTGCGATACTGGCCGCAACGCCGGATCAGACGGCGATGCGCATGAAGCAGCGCATCGCCGGTCCCGACCTTATTTCTTGAGCGACAGACCGCCGAAACGCTTGTTGAAGCGAGCGACCTGACCACCCGCGTCGAGCAGACGCTGATTGCCGCCGGTCCATGCGGGGTGCGATTTGGGATCAATGTCGAGCTGAAGCGTGTCGCCTTCCTTGCCCCAGGTGGAGCGGGTTTCGAACACGGTACCGTCGGTCATCTGCACCTTGATGGTGTGATAGTCGGGATGGCCTTCTTTTTTCACGTAATGTCTCCGAGGATGTGGCTGGTTCCGACCAGCCTGAAACAAAGGCGGCGCGGTACACCCGCGCCGCCCGGATTGCAAGATTATAGCGGAACTATGCTTTGGGCGGGTCTGCGATCATCGCAGTGAAATTCGCCTCCGCCGCGAGCTGACCGTCGATCAGCGCGCGCCCGGCGAATTTGCAGACGCTCGAGCGCTTCTGAACGAATTCGACCTCAAGGTTCAACAGCACGCCCGGTTCGACGGGCTTGCGGAACTTCGCATTCTCGATCGCCATGAAATAAACGAGCTTGCCCGACCCCGCCAGATCGAGCGATTCGACCGCTAGGACACCGGCGGCCTGCGCCAGCGCCTCGACGATCAGCACGCCCGGCATGATCGGCCGGCCGGGGAAATGGCCCTGAAAGAAGCCTTCATTCATCGTCACCGCCTTGATCGCGGTGATGCGTTCATCGCGAACGAGCGATTCGACCCGATCGACCAGCAGCATCGGATAGCGATGCGGGAGCGCCGCCATCACCCGCCCGATATCGAGCGGGCCGATCTGATTCTCGCTGCTGCCCGCCTCGCTCATCGGCTGTTCTGAGCCGGCTGCGTGGTCGTGGTCGTCGATCCTGCGGCCTGACGCGCCTGCTGCGCTGCCTGAAGTGCGGCGATCTGCTGGATCTGCTGCAGCTGCTGCTGAAGCTGCTGCACCTGCCGGCTCGGCTGCCAGTTGGCGGGCGGCGTGATCGCGACGGTCGGAGCGGTCTGGTCGAGCTGCGCCGTGATCTGATCGGTGATATCGGCCGCCTCGGGCGCGTACATCACCGAATCGGGCGAGAGCACGAAATTGATCTTCTTCGACGTAATCACCTGCTGCTGCGCCGCTTCATATTTCTGCGCGATCTGCTCGATGGCATAGGCCTGAGCCTTCATCGCAGGTTCGGTCAGCTGCTGGATCTGCTGATCGGTCTGGTCGAGCTGGGTCAGGACGGGACTTTTCGAATCCTGCGCCTTTTTCAGCTCGGCATCGTCGACCTGCTTGTCATTGTTGGTATCGAGCTGTGCGAGCAGTGCCTGACGGCTTTTCCGCTTGCCTTCGATCTGGTCGAGGCTGGCCTTATAGGTCGTGGTGATCTGCTGATTGGCGGTCGAGAATGCCTTGCTGCGTGCGATGGCGAGCGTCGGCTGCGCGGTGGCGATTCCTGCAACCTGCGCATTGGCGCCCGGCACGCCGGCGAAAACTGCAGGCGCGGCAACGGCAGCGGCCAGAAGCATGAACTTGGTCGATTTCATCAGAATTGCGTCCCTACGTTGAATGTAAACAATTTCGTATCGTCACCCGGCTGGCTGAGAATAACCTTGGCAAGGTCGAGGCGCAGCGGACCGAATGGTGAGTTCCAGTCGACGCCGACACCCACCGACAAACGCGGGCTCGCGCTGTCGCCGAGATATTGCTCGTAATATGGCGGGGTTGTCGACGTATACGCTGTGTTCTGGGTCGTACCCGAACAGGCCCCGCCGAACGTATCGGAATATCCGACCTGACAGGTCGTGGTCTTACCGGAAATGTCGCCATTATCGCTCGGCACGATATATAGCGGATTTCCGCTACCATCTGTGATGGCGGTCGTGCGCGGCAGCAGCGTCGGCGAACCATCCTCATTATACAGTAATTTGCCGTCGCTATCGGTCGCCTGCGTGAACGAGCCGTTGAGGATCGGCCTTTTCAGACCGAACAGCGCACCGACCTGCGCAAAGATCGAGGGACGCAGGCCCAGCTCTCGCGCGCCGGAACCAAGCGGAATCTCAAGCTCGGCCTTACCCAGATAATAAGCCTTACCGCCCAGCGCATCGTCAAACACGCGATCCTTGTCGGTAATCAGCGCCTGCGTTCCCGCAGCCGGATCGCCCGAATATTGGAAGCGCTTCACACGCGGACCGACGCCGCGAATATCGAATCCGCGGAACTGCTGCTGGCCGAGGAAGAAGCGATCGGTAATGCGAACTTCGTCGACGCCGGGACCGCGATTCGACTCCAGCGAGTGAATTACGCCACCTTCGGCCGAAAGCGAGAAGATAAAACCGCTGCCGACATTCCAGTATTTGGCGGCGCGGGCGTTGCCGCGAATGAAACGGACATCGCCGCCAAGACCCGCGAAATCAACCCCGACGCTCAGTCGTTCCCCCCGGCTGGGGCGGAGATTGCTATTCAGGCTATTATAGCCGATTTGCAACCCGATCATCGATGACAGGCGGTTACCCACTGAATCGCAAAGATAGCGGCCGGCGAGCACCGGATCGCACTGGCCGTCCGCGTTATAGAAACGGCTCCTATCGAGCGTCACATCGGTCTGGCTGAGCGTATAGTTGCCCGAAAGCGTCCAATATTCGGTAAGCGGCACGCCCGAGAAAATCTGGAAACCGGTCGAAACCTGTGAATAAGTCGTGTTCCGGTCGTTCCCCAGATAATTGAACGAGTTATAATCGCGGCGGAAAATCTTCCCGCCCAGCGCGATCGGCCGGTCGAACAGATACGGCTCGGTAAAACCGAGCTCGGCGGATTTCGCATAGGTCGACCAGCTGATCTGCGCGCTGGCCGTCTGCCCCATGCCGCGGAAATTATTCTGCTGGATCGCCCCCTGAACGATGAAGCGTTCGAGGCTGGAGAAACCCGCGGAAAGCGACAATTCGCCCGTCGGCTTTTCCTCGACATTGGCATCGAGCACGATCCGGTCGGGGCTGTCGCCTTCCGACTGTTTGATCGCGAACTTGTCTTGAAAATAACCCAGCGAGTTGATGCGATCCTCCGACCGCTTCACCAGCAGCGAGTTGAACGCATCGCCCTCCGCCAGACGCATTTCGCGGCGGATTACCTTGTCTTTGGTATTGGTGTTGCCAGTAATGTTGATCCGCTCGACATAGGTACGCTGTGCCTGATCGATATTGAATTCGATCCCCATCGTATGATTCTTGCGATCGGGTTCAAAGCGCGGATTTACCTTGGCAAAGGCATAGCCGAACGTGCCCGCCGTTTCGGTCAGCTGATCGACCGTATCCTCGACCAGCTTGGCATTATACCAATCGCCCTTTTTCATCGGCAGGAATTTGGTGAGCTTCTTCTCATCGAAGTCGCGAATGCCGCTATGCACCGAAACATCGCCGAACTTATACCGGTCGCCCTCTTCCACCACATAGGTGATGATGAAGTCTTCCTTGTCCGGGGTCAGCTCGGCGACGGCCGAAATCACCCGGAAATCGGCATAGCCCTGAGTCAGGTAGAATTGCCGCAGCTTTTGCTGGTCATAGGACAATCGGTCCTGATCATAGCTGGTATTCGAACTGAACAGCCGGAACCATTTCGACTGTTTGGTCGCCATCTGGCTGCGCAGTTCTGAATCCGGGAATTTCTCGTTCCCGATGATGTTGATCGCGCGAACCTTCGACTTGTCGCCCTCATGGATTTCAAAAATCACATCGACGCGGTTCTGGTCGAGATTGACCATCTGCGGATCGACGGTTGCGCCGAACCGGCCCTGACGGCGATACAGTTCGATGATTCGAGCGACATCGGCGCGAACCGCGGTGCGCGTGAAGATCTGGCGCGGGGCGAGCTTGATCTCAGGCTTGATCTTGTCGTCCTTGAGATGCTTGTTGCCCTCAAGCACGATCCGGTTGATCACCGGGTTTTCCTTCACATGGATGACCAGGTTGCCGGTCTCCACGCCCTCGATCGACACATCGGCGAGGAAATCGCTGGCCAGCAGATCCTTGATCGCCTGATCGATCGTTTCGGTGGTGTAGGTCTCCCCCACCCGCAGCTTGGTATAAGAGAGGATCGTCGCCGGTTCGATCCGCTGCGATCCTTCGACCTTCAGCGATTTGACGACATGCTTTTCCGGCGCCGGCACCAGCGGACTTGCCTGTGGCGGCGGCAGGGTGGTCGCGCTCGACGCTTCCTGCGCATGCGCCACACCGATACCGCTGAGCATGGTGCAGGCAAGCGCGACAATCTTCGCGTGCGAGCCGAAATTCAGTGCCTTATTCCTTGTCACATTCCCACCCTAAAAGGATAAACCCCTGCACACCCCCATGGCAGCGCATCCGCCCTGCCCTATGCGCGTCAGCCGATCAACCCGGCGAGGCCACGCCACAGCCCCACCGCGCCAAGATCGTTGAACGTCACGAAGACGAACAGGGCCAATAGCACGGCCAGCCCGCCGCGAAACGCCCATTCCATCACTTGCGGACCAACAGGTCGACGGCGCACCGCCTCCACCGCATAAAAGAATAAATGTCCGCCATCCAGCATGGGAATTGGCAAGAGGTTGATGAATCCGAGATTAATCGAGATCAGCGCAATGAAGAAGACCAGTTCGACCGGCCCCAGTGCAAGCTGTTGTCCCGCAATTCCCGCGATACGGATCGGGCCGCCCAGCTCGTCCACCGGACGGCGGCCGGTGATGATCTGCCCCAGCCCGTCGATCATCGAACGCAGCGTCGTCCCCACCATGCGGACGCCCTCGACCGGTGCACGAAGCAGGCCGACCCGTTCATAGACCGGCTTGCCCGGCCGGATGCCGAGCTGGCCCTTGCGATATTCGTTTCCGAACCGGTCGCGTTCGCGAAGCGTCGCCAGCGTCACCGGAACGGTCAGCGTCTCGCCGTTCCGCTCGATCCTTAGCGGAACCGTCTCACCGGGGCGAAGCATCGTATATTCGGCAAGGTCGGAAAAGGTCGCCATGCCGCGTCCGCCCATCGCCTCGATACGATCGCCGGGGCGCAGCCCGGCCGCTGCGGCCGGGCTTTGCGGGGCAACGACCCCGACGATGGAGGGGGTGCGATTAACGCCGTACAGCGTCGCCAGCCCGGCAAAGATCAGGATCGCGATCACAAAATTGGTGACCGGCCCCGCCGCGACGATGATCGCGCGCTGCCAGACCGGTTTCGACTGAAAGGTTTTCGCCCGCTCTTCGGCAGGAAGCGCCAGCCATTCGGCATCGGGCTGCCCGGCAGGGTTCATGTCTCCGGCAAAGCGCACATAGCCGCCCAGCGGCAACCAGCCGAATTTCCACCGGGTCCCGCGTTTATCGGTAAAGCCCGCAATCTCGCGCCCGAAGCCGATCGAAAAGGCCTCGGCCTTCACCCCGAATATCCGCCCCGCAGCATAATGACCAAGCTCATGCAGGAAAACGAGCGGCCCCAGCACCAGCGCGAACGCCAGCAGGGTCATCAGGATACCGGGAGAATCGGTCACGCCACGCATTCCTTCACACGCTCGTCCGCGCGGGCCCTTGCTTCGGCATCGATACCGAGAACGGTATCGAGATCGGCGGGCGCCGCCGGTTCATAGCGTTCCAGCGTATCAGCGACGATTGCGGCAATTTCGAGGAAGCCGATTTTTCGGTTCAGAAATGCAGCGACTGCCACTTCGTTCGCCGCATTCAGGATCGCCGGCGCCGCCCCGCCTGCTTCCAGCGCAGAACGGGCAAGTGTCAGGGCGGGAAAGCGCGCCGGATCGGGCGCTTCGAAATCCAGCCGGCCGATCGTCGCCAGATCGAGCGCGGGGCACGGCGTCGCCATCCGCCGCGGCCAGGCAAGCGCATACGCGATCGGCGTGCGCATATCGGGGGTGCCGAGCTGCGCGATGACCGATCCGTCGACATATTCGACCATCGAATGAATGACCGACTGGCGATGCACCAATATGTCGAGCTGTTCGGCTTCGACCGGGAACAGGTGAAACGCCTCAATCACCTCCAGCCCCTTGTTCATCATCGTCGCCGAATCGACCGAGATCTTTGCGCCCATCGACCAGTTGGGATGCGCCACCGCCTGTTCGGGGGTGATAGCCTGCATCGCATCGATCGGCCAGTCGCGAAACGGGCCGCCCGAGGCGGTGAGGATGACTTTGCGCACCTGCTCCGGCGCTTTGGAATCGAAGCATTGATAGACCGCATTATGCTCCGAATCGACCGGAAGCACCGTCGCGCCGCTTTCGCGCGCCGCCCTGAGCATCACCTCGCCTGCCGAAACCAGCGATTCCTTATTGGCAAGCGCCATGGTGCCGCCACGCTTCAGCGCCGTCATCACAGGACGAAGCCCGGCGCAACCGACGATCGCTGCCATGGTCCAGTCGGCCTCAATCGCCGCTGCCTCGCATAGCGCCGCTTCGCCCGCCATGACCTGCGTGTCGCTGCCCGCCAGCGCTTCCCTGAGGGCATCGCGCTTGCGCTCATCAGCCACCACCGCGACTTTAGCCCGCACGCGGCGGGCCGCATCGGCCAGCCCCTTCACATCGCTGTTCGCGGTCAGCGCGACGACTTCGAATGCATCGGGCGCGCGTTCGATCAGGTCGAGCGTCGATGTCCCGATCGACCCCGTCGCACCCAAAATCGTGATACGTTTCATAGAAAGGCCTGATGGACCAGGATCAGCAGCGCAGCAAGCGGAGCGACCGGGACCAGCCCGTCGAGCCGGTCGAGAAAGCCGCCATGGCCGGGAAGCATATTGCCCGAGTCCTTCACTCCCGCCCGGCGCTTGAGGCCGCTTTCATACAAATCGCCCATCTGCGCCGAGACCGCCAGAAGGGGCGTCGCGACGACCAGATAGAGCGGCAACCCCCAGCGGGTCAGCGCGAACGCGAATATCGTGGCTGCCACCATGCCGCCGATCAGGCCCGACCAGGTCTTGTTCGGGCTGATCGACGGGGCGAGCTTCGCCCCCCCAAAGCTACGCCCGGCCGCATAGGCGCCGATATCGCAGGCCCATACCAGCGCCATCGTCCAGAACGCCAGCAGCAGCCCGGCATCCATCGCGCGGATCGTGACCAGCGCGAGCAGCGGCAGGCCGACGTAGATCGCACCCGCCGCGATCCTGCCGCTGCGCGTGATGATGGCGATGAAGAACCCGGCCCCTGCCAGCAAACCCAATGCAAAGAAGCTTGCCCCGGCCGCGAGCGGCGACATGATCGCGAGCGGTACCGACAGCGCGAATTGAGCGAGCCGGGTCTCGCCCCGCGTCGCCCGGGCAAGGCCGCACCATTCGGCAAGCATCAGCAGACCGACAACGACCAGCAACAACCAGTAGAAAAAACCGCCGCTCCACAATGCCGCAGCTGCGATTGCGATCAGAATCGCCCCCACGACAGCGCGTGGACCAAGGTCGGATTTAGGCTTTGGTACGCCGGTCACAGGCCACCGAAGCGGCGATGGCGGCGGGCATAGATGTCCAGCGCCTCGCCCAGCGTCGCGGCATTGAAATCGGGCCAGAGCGTATCGACGAACACCAGCTCGGCATACGCCGCTTGCCACAACAGAAAGTTGGACAGGCGCTGCTCGCCCGATGTGCGGATCATCAGGTCGAGCGGCGGAAGATCGTGCGTCGCAAGCTCTGCCTCGAACCGTTTCTCGTCGATCGCTTCAGGCGCAATCGCCCCCGCCGCCACTTTCTCGGCAAGCGAGCGCGTGGCCTTCAGGATTTCCGCCTGTGATCCGTAATTCAGCGCGATGACCAGCGTCGGCCCGTCCGAATCGCGCGTACGCTCGACCGCTTCGTCGATCATCGCGACGAGATCGTCGGACAGCGCGCGATAATCACCGATGACGCGCAGGCGAACACCTTCGCTCACCAGCTCATCGACTTCATTCTTCAGGAACCGCCGAAGCAATCCCATCAAATCGCGAACTTCGCCTTCGGGCCGCCGCCAGTTTTCAGAAGAAAAGGCGTAGAGCGTCAGGACCTCGATGCCCATTTGCCGGGCCGCGCGCGACACGCGGCGCACTGCCTCCACACCTTGTTTATGCCCGGCGATGCGCGGCAAATGCCGCGCCTTCGCCCAGCGACCATTGCCGTCCATGATGATGGCGACATGGCGCGGGGGCGAATCCGTCTGACCGGTCAGCGGCAGAGAAGCCGGCTTCGGCATCACTGACCCAGAATTTCCTTTTCCTTGGCGCTCGCTGCGGCATCGACATCCGCGATCGTGCTGTCGGTCAGCTTCTGGACTTCGGTCTCGGCGCGCTTGCGCTCATCCTCGCTGATCTCGCCCTTCTTTTCGTCCGCCTTCAGGCTGTCCATGCCGTCGCGGCGGACATTGCGCACCGCGATGCGCGCTTTTTCGGCATATTGCCCGGCGAGCTTGGCAAGCTCCTTGCGCCGCTCCTCGGTAAGGTCGGGGATCGGGAGGCGAATATTCTGGCCATCGACGATCGGATTGAGGCCGAGCCCGGCCGAGCGGATCGCCTTGTCCACCGGACCGACATTGGATTTGTCCCACACCTGAACCGACAGCATGCGCGGTTCAGGAGCCGAGACGGTGCCGACCTGATTGAGCGGCATATGTGCGCCATAGACATCGACGGTCACCGGATCGAGCAGCGTCACCGACGCACGCCCGGTGCGCAGACCGGCCAGATCATGTTTCAGCGATTCGACAGCGCCGGCCATGCGACGTTCCAGATCGGCCTTATTGTAAGCGGCCATGAGCTAAGTCCCTCTAATTTTATGATTATACGGCGTTCTGCACGATCGTCGCAACGCCCTTGCCTTCCATGACGGAGGTCAACGCGCCCTCGCCGCGAATATTGAAGACGACGATCGGAATATTATTATCGCGGCACAGCGCAACCGCGCTCGCATCCATGACGCGCAGGTCGTCGGCAAGCACCCGGCTGAAGCTCAGCGTATCATAGCGTTTCGCATCGGGCACCTTTTTGGGGTCGGCATCATAGACGCCATCGACGCTGGTGCCCTTGAACAGCGCGTCGCAGCCCATTTCGGCGGCGCGCAGCGCAGCGGCGGTATCGGTCGTGAAGAACGGATTGCCGGTGCCCGCGGCGAAGATCACGATCCGGCCCTTTTCCATATGCCGCACCGCGCGGCGGCGGATATAGGGTTCGCAGATCGAGGACATCGGGATCGCCGACTGGACCCGCGTCTCGACACCGATCCGCTCCAGCGCATTCTGCACAGCAAGCGCGTTCATGACGGTGGCGAGCATGCCCATATAATCGGCATTCGCGCGATCGAACCCCTTGGCCGCCCCGGCAAGCCCGCGAAAGATGTTCCCGCCGCCGACAACGAGGCAAAGCTCGTGCCCTGCCTCTTTCGCAGCGGCGATTTCGCTCGCCACGCGGTCGCAGGTGGCCGGGTCGATGCCGAACTGCCCCTGCCCCATCAGGACTTCGCCCGAAAGTTTGAGAAGGATCCGGTTGAAGCGGGGAAGATTCATGTCACCTGTTCGCGCTGGGGATATGCAAAGCGGCGCGGACCTTAGAAGGACCGCGCCGCCGTGCCAATGGTAAACCGCCGCATGGAGCAGCGGAAACCATTAATTACTTTTTCACGCCTGCGGTCGCTGCGACCTCGGCTGCGAAATCGCTCTCTTCCCTCTCGATGCCTTCGCCGAGCTGGAAGCGGACATAGTCCTTCAGCGTGATGGTCGTGCCGGCATCCTTGCCGGCCTTTGCCACCACGTCAGCGATCGCGGTCTTGTTGTCCATGACGAAGAGCTGCGAAAGAAGCGCATTTTCCTTGGCGAACTTCTTCACCGCGCCGTCGACCATCTTTTCGACGATTTCAGCGGGCTTGCCCGATTCCTGCGCCTTTTCCATCGCGACCGCACGCTCGCGCGCGATAACGTCCTGGTCGAGATCTTCGGCATGCATCGCCAGCGGGAAGGCAGCAGCGATGTGCATCGCGATCTGCTTGCCCAGCGGCTCCAGAACATCGACGCCCGCATCCGATTCGAGCGCGACAAGCACGCCGATCTTGCCCAGCCCGTCGGCAACCGCGTTATGGACATACGGAATGACCGCGCCCTGCGATACTTTCAGCTTCTTCGCGCGGCGGATCGACTGATTCTCACCAATCGTGGCGATATTATTGGTCAGCGCGTCCTGCACCGTGGTGCCCGAAGGCATTTCAGCATTTTTCAGCGCGTCCAGATCGTCGCCTTCGGCCAGAACGAGCTGCGTGACTTCGCGAACGAAATTCTGGAACTGATCGTTCTTCGCGACGAAATCGGTCTCCGAATTGACTTCAACCGCTGCGCCGGACGGACCTGCAACTGCGATACCGATCAGCCCTTCGGCAGCGGTACGGCTCGACTTTTTCTGTGCGGCGGCAAGGCCCTTGGTACGCAGCCAGTCGACTGCCGCCTCCATGTCGCCATTGGCTTCGTTGAGCGCCTTTTTGCAGTCCATCATGCCTGCGCCCGAACGCTCGCGAAGTTCCTTCACCGCTGCTGCCGTGATCTCGGCCATATCTCGTTTCCTCTTCATCGTGAGCCGGTGCGGCTCAAACGTGGTCAATATGCAAAACCGTTCGCGCTAAGCCCGCCGGAGCTCCGTCTCTCCTGTCGATGACAGGAGCAAGACAGCGCCCCGAAAAGCCCGGCGCGAACGGTCAATATCGCCGGTCCAGGCTGTTAGGCGTCGATCTGACGCTCGCCTTCGGCAGCCGTTTCGGGCTGAGTCGATGCAGCAGCTTCTTCAGCCGGCGGATTTTCCATCGAACCGATATCGTGACCGGCAGCGACGGCTGCCTGCTCACCACCGCGAGTCGCTGCGATGCCCACGGCTTCGCAATAGAGGCGAATCGCACGCGCCGCATCGTCGTTGCCCGGAACCGGGAACGCGATGCCGTCGGGCGAGCTGTTGGTGTCGAGGATCGCGACGACCGGGATGCCCAGCGTGTTCGCTTCCTTGATCGCCAGCTCTTCCTTGTTCACGTCAATCACGAACATGATGTCGGGAATGCCGCCCAGATCGCGGATACCGCCCAGCGAAAGCTCAAGCTTGTCGCGCTCGCGCGTCAGGTTGAGGATTTCCTTCTTGGTCAGGCCGTGCGTGTCGCCGCCAAGCGTTTCCTCAAGCGTCTTGAGGCGCTTGATCGAACCCGAAATCGTCTTCCAGTTGGTGAGCATGCCGCCCAGCCAGCGATGGTTGACGAAATGCTGGCCCGAACGACGCGCAGCTTCAGCGATCGGCTCCTGCGCCTGACGCTTGGTGCCGACGAACAGAACCTTGCCGCCAGCAGCGACGGTCTGGCTGATGAAATCGAGTGCGCGCGCGAACAGCGGAACGCTCTGCGACAGGTCGATGATGTGAACGCCGTTGCGATCACCGAAGATGTAAGGCTTCATCTTCGGGTTCCAGCGATGGGTCTGGTGCCCGAAATGCGCGCCAGATTCGAGCAATTGCTGCATCGAGACGACAGGTGCCGCCATAGGGATATCTCCTTCCGGTTAGTCCTCTGGAAAGCGATGACCCCGTCATCGGAGCACCGGTATATGTGCTTTCCATGTGGATTGAGAGCGCGCCATTACCGCAATCGTCCCATGGAATCAATGCTTGACTGCGGAACGATATGAGAACATACCATGTCCATTCCGCGAAACGCGGAACGTATTCACCCCTCCGGCGGTTTACACCACCGGATTTCCACCAAAGGGAGTCGGGTAATGGGTATTGTTGTCGCGTTTACGGTTTTTGCTGGCGCACTGATCGCGTCGATCTGGGTGATGATCGCTACGATCGCGCCGAAATTCGCTTATATCCGGGATTTATTTTCGGGTCGCGCGCTGCGACAGTCCGAGCTGCCCGAACTGCCGCCGCTGCGCGGCCGGGTGACTATAGCTCCGGCCCGGCGGAAGGTCGGCGCACCATATTGGCGCGCTGCTGCCTGATCCGGCGATAGGCGCGAAAGCTGAACGGTATCGTCGCCAGATAGCCGAGCGTCAGCACCGCCAGCGTTTGCCAGGGCGCAGTGACGAGCGCCGCGACCACGATCGCGACGATCACCAGCGCCTCGAACCGGATATTGCGGCGAAGCTTTAGCGACGACCAGGAATAGGTCGCGATGCTCGACACCATCAGCAACGCTGAAAACGCGACCCATGGCGTCACCAGCCAGGGCGAGCGGAACAGATCAAGACCGGTGAAAATCCACGCATAAAGCGGGAGCATGGCAAGCGCCGCGCCCGCCGGAGCGGGAACTCCCGTCAGGAAACCCGCCGATTTGTGCGGCTGATCGGCGGCATCGATCCGCGCATTGAACCGGGCGAGACGAAGCGCGGTGAAGGCAGCATAGAGCAGCGCGATCATCCAGCCGAGCTTGGGCACTTCGATCAACGCCCATAAATACATGATGATTGCAGGCGAAACGCCGAACGAAATCGAATCGGACAGCGAATCGAGTTCAGCGCCGAACCGGCTTTCACCGCCCATCATCCGCGCAATCCGTCCGTCTATGCCGTCCAGCACGCCCGCGATCAGGATCATCAGGACTGCTCGGTCCCAGTCCGCGGCGATCGCGAAGCGAATGCCGGTGAGGCCGAAGCACAGCGCGGCGGCAGTAACCGCATTGGGCACCACCGCACGCAGCGGAATACCCGTATCGGGACGCCGCCTCCGCCTCATTGCGAAACGCCGGTTACCGGGGTTCCGCCAAAGCGGCCGATCACGGTTTCGCCTGCCACCGCACGCTGGCCGAGCGCGACCTGACACACACAATCAGCGGGGAGATACACATCGACCCGGCTGCCGAACCGGATAAGGCCAACCCGCTGGCCGGTCGCGATCATATCGCCCGGCTTTACGAAGCTGACGATCCGGCGTGCAACAAGCCCTGCGATCTGGGTAAAGCCGACCATGCGGCCATCGCGCCCTTCGACAAGCACATGCTGGCGCTCATTTTCCTCGCTCGCTTTGTCGAGATCGGCATTCAGGAACTTGCCCGAAATATAGACCACCCGGCGAATCGTTCCGGCGATCGGCGTGCGATTGATGTGCACGTCGAATACGCTCATGAAGATCGATACGCGCTCCAGCTCGCCTTCGCCCAACCCGTCGGGACCAGCCATTTCCGGCGGAATCGGAACGCGCTGGATCATCGTGACCAGCCCGTCGGCAGGCGAGGTAATCAGCCCCTCCCCCTCCGGCGTCACCCGAACGGGATCGCGAAAGAATGCGGCGACCCAAAGGGTCAGCCCCAACATGGGCCAGGTCAGGAAGTCCCAGACCAGCCATATGATAAAGGTGAGGACGAGGGCGATGAGCACATATTTGCGCCCCTCCGGATGAACGCTCGGAAAGCGCCATTTGACCGTCGTCGTGCCGATTTCCGGCTTGTCCAGCGATGCCATCGGGATGGTGTAGCCGTCCTGTCCGCGTAATACAATCCGTTCCGGCTGGCGCTTCTGGCGCGTTCACGAACGCGCCCGACAAACAATGCCATAAGGGGCAGGAAGCAACAGGATGCACGCCGCGATGCAAACAGTCTCCCTCCCCCGGCGGATCGGTGCCGCGCTGGCAGCGCTGGTGGCGATTTTCGCGCTTGGCGCGGTGTTGCTCAGCGGCCTGACGATAAGGCTGGTCAGACATGGCGATCAACGAGCGCTGGCGCTGTTTACCGCTCCCGCTCTTGCACCGCCGCCCCCGCCTGAGCCCGTTCGCGCGCCCTCCGGTCGGGATCGCCCTGCAGCAGCAGCTCCTCCGGCAAAGAAAGCGCGCGCGACACCCGTGGTGGCTCCGTCTCCCGTCATTCGCCTCCCCGCACCTTCCCCGCTGATCGCCGCGCCGCACCCGATCGATGGCAGCGAGCAACATTCCGGTGCAGCGGATCAGGGCGACGGCAACGGCGCGTCCGGTTCGGGTGAAGGGCGCGGCGGGGGCGGCGATGGCGACGGCACCGGATCGGGTCTGGAGCGCCCCAGCGAACGGATCGCCGGCACAATCACCAACGCCGATTATCCCAAAGCCGCAAGCCGCGCCAACGCGCAGGGAAGCGTCATTGTACGCTATATTGTGGGAACGGACGGGCGCGCCCATGACTGCACGGTGCTGCGCTCCAGCGGCAACAGCGCTCTCGACGCCACGACGTGCCGCCTGATCGAAAAACGCTTCCGCTTTCGTCCCGCGCTCGATGCGGCGGGCAATAAGGTCACCGATCCGCGCGGCTGGCAACAACGCTGGTGGTTCGTCCCCTGATTGCGCTGGTGGCTTGATCCGCCTCCCCCTCTTGCCTAGACGCTCGGGCAATTGGTTTCGACTTATTTGAGGAAAATCGGGATTATGGCGAAGATCAAGGTGAAAACCCCCGTCGTTGAGATCGACGGCGACGAAATGACCCGGATCATCTGGGAATGGATTCGCGAGCGGCTGATCAAGCCCTATCTCGATATCGACCTGGAATATTACGATCTTTCGGTCACCAAGCGCGACGAGACCGACGACCAGATCACCGTTCAGTCGGCTGAGGCGATCAAAAAATATGGCGTCGGCGTGAAATGCGCCACCATCACGCCCGACGAAGCGCGCGTCGAGGAATTCGGCCTTAAGAAAATGTGGCGGTCGCCCAATGGCACGATCCGCAACATTCTGGGCGGCGTGGTTTTCCGCGAACCGATCGTCATCAAGAACGTTCCCCGCCTGATCCCCGGCTGGACGCACCCGATCGTCGTCGGCCGACACGCTTTCGGCGATCAGTATAAAGCGACCGATTTCAAGGTCCCCGGCGCGGGTAAGCTCACCATGAAATGGCAGGGCGAGGACGGTCAGGTGATCGAGGAGGAAGTATTCGACTTCCCCGCATCGGGCGTCGCGATGGGCATGTACAATCTCGACGAATCGATCCGCGATTTCGCCCGCGCGTCGATGAACTACGGGCTCGACCGCAAATGGCCGGTCTATCTGTCGACCAAGAACACGATTCTGAAGGCCTATGACGGCCGTTTCAAGGACCTGTTCCAGGAAGTGTTCGAAAGCGAATTCGAAGCCAAGTTCAAGGAAGCGGGCATCGAATATCAGCACCGCCTGATCGACGACATGGTCGCATCGGCGCTGAAATGGAACGGCGAGTTCGTCTGGGCCTGCAAAAACTATGACGGTGATGTGCAGTCGGATCAGGTCGCACAGGGGTTCGGCAGCCTTGGCCTGATGACCTCGGTGCTGATGACGCCGGACGGCCAGACGGTCGAAGCCGAAGCGGCGCACGGCACCGTTACCCGCCATTTCCGCCAGCATCAGCAGGGCAAGGCGACCTCGACCAACCCGATCGCGTCGATCTTCGCCTGGACGCGCGGCCTTATCTATCGCGGCAAGTTCGACAATACGCCCGAAGTCACGCAGTTCGCTGAGCTGCTCGAAAAGGTCTGCATCGAAACCGTCGAAAGCGGTCAGATGACCAAGGATCTCGCGATCCTGATCGGTCCCGATCAGGACTGGATGACCTCGGAGCAGTTCTTTGAGGCGATCCGCGTGAACCTTGAAACGGCGATGAAGAAGCAGGGTCTCGCCTGATCCTTCGCTATCGCTGAGGTGAGGAAAGGCCCCGATGTTCGCGCATCGGGGCCTTTTTCTTTTGCCCTCCCCCTCGTGAGCAGCAAAAGCAGCAGGAAAGGCATGACAGGGCAGCGAACGCACGTCTAAGCTCGGCACATGCTATTCGACCTTACCCATGGCGGTTTCAGCGACGCGCTGGTGATCCTCGGCGCGGCCGGGCTGGTGATCCCGGCTTTCGCGCGCTTTCGTATCAGTCCCGTTATCGGCTTCATTCTGGTCGGGCTGCTGGTCGGTCCTGCGGGCCTCGGCGCGCTCGTGCCGGATTATCCGTGGCTCTATTATGTCACGATCTCCGATCCGCACGGGATCGAGCCGTTTGCCGAATTCGGCATCATCCTGCTGCTCTTCTCGATCGGGCTGGAGCTGTCGCTCAAGCGGCTATGGGCGATGCGCACGCTGGTATTCGGCGTCGGCGCGGCCGAACTGATCGGTTCGGGGCTGATCCTCGGGCTGGCGCTGCATCTGATCGGTCAGGCATGGGGCGGCGCGATCGGTCTTGGCTTCGCACTGGCGCTGTCCTCGACGGCACTCGTCATCCCGCTCGCCGGAACGCAAAGCGCTTCCGGCCGCGCTGCCTTCGCGATGCTATTGTTCGAAGATGTCGCGCTGGTGCCCATCATCTTCATGCTCGGCGCGCTTGCTCCCAATGCGACGCAGGACGGCTGGCAAAATCTGATGGATGTGGCGATACGCGGCGGTATTACCGTTGCGATATTGTTCGTCGTCGGCCGCCTGCTTCTGCCGCGCATGTTTGGTCAGGCAGCGCGAACCAAAAGCCCGGAACTGTTCCTTGCTGCAAGCCTGCTGATCGTTATCGTGGCGAGCCTCGCCACATCGGCGGCGGGCCTGTCGCCGATCGTCGGCGCGCTGCTCGCCGGGCTGCTGATCGCCGAAACCGAATATCATAGCGAGGTCGAAGTGATGACCGCCCCGTTCAAGGGGCTGGCGCTGGGCGTGTTCCTGATCACCGTGGGGATGCAGCTCGATCTTCGGCTGGTCGCCGCCAACTGGCAGATGCTGCTGCTCGCGATTATGGGCGTGATGCTGGTCAAGGCGACTGTCACGACGGCGCTGGTGCGGATCGCCGGCGCGCGGATGGGGACTGCGGCGGAGACCGGCGTCATGATGGCGAGCCCGTCGGAAACCACGCTGATCGTGCTCGGCGCGGCCGGAGCAGCGGGGCTGATCCTGCCTTCGACTGCCGCCTTCTGGACGACTGTGACCGCAATCGGCCTCACCATTACGCCATTGCTCGCCAAAGCGGGATCGCTGATCGCCCGGCGGATCGAATTCGTGTCGGGCGAGCTTCCTCCCGAAGCCGATGTCGATGCCGAAGGGCCGGGCACGGTGATCATCGGGTTCGGCCGCGTCGGGCGGACGGTCGCCGATATGCTGAAAGTGCATGACAAGAAATTCATTGCGGTAGAGGCCGATATTGACACGGTGAATGAAGGACGGCGCGCGGGCTATCCGGTCATTTTCGGCGATGTGGTTCGCCCCGAACTCGTCGACCGGCTCAATCTGGGGCGTGCCGATGCGCTGATCCTCACCATGGACGAACCGGTACTTACCGTCCGCCTGACGCGCCGGGTGCGCGGATGGGTGCCCAATCTGCCGATCATCGCGCGCGCGCGCGACTGGAACCATGCCGCCGAGCTGTACCGGGCGGGCGCCACCGATGCGGTTCCCGAAACGCTCGAAAGCTCGCTGCAATTGTCTGAGGCGGTGCTGGTCGATCTGGGCGTTGCGGTCGGGCCGGTCATCGCCTCGATTCACGAGAAGCGCGACGGGATGCGCAAGGCGATCAAGGATGCCGCCGAGATGGACCGCGAACCCCGCCTGCGCCGAACGCGGGCGGACGATGCAGACCCGAGCGCTGCGTGACGGGGTTGTTCAATTATTTTTGAGCAGCATCAGTTAAATACTTGATATAAAAAGAAATCCGGCACGTCATCAGGTGACGCGCCGGATGTCTTTCTGCCAGTCAGGCCGTAACCTTCGCCAGCGCCTCGCGGATCGCGGTCAGCGCCGCCTCGCCCTTGTCGCCGTCGGGCCCGCCGCCCTGCGCCATATCGGGGCGACCGCCGCCGCCTTTGCCGCCCAGCGCCGCTACAGCCGCCTGCACCAGCGTCACGGCATTATAGCTGTCGGTCCGGTCATCGGTCACGCCGACCGCAACCGAAGCGCGCCCGTCATTCACCGCGACGATCGCCGCCACGCCCGACCCGACACGCGATTTGGCATCGTCCACCGCGCCGCGCAGCGCTTTGGGCTCAAGCCCCTCGACCACCTGACCGATGAAATTGACGCCGGCGATTTCCTCCGGCCCTGCGGCCTGGCCCGAACCGCCGCCCCCCAGCGCCAGCGCCTTTTTCGCCTCGGCCAGTTCGCGCTCCAGCCTGCGCCGTTCCTCGATCAGCGCCGCGACCCGGTGCGGCACCTCTTCGGGCGTTGCTTTTAGCGCGGCTGCCGTCTCGCGCAGCCGGTCCTCGCGCTGCGTCAGCCACTGGCGCGCAGCCTCGCCGGTCAGCGCTTCGATCCGGCGAACGCCGCTCGACACCGCGCTTTCGCTGACGATCTTGAAGATGCCGATATCGCCCAGCGCGCGGACATGCGTGCCGCCGCACAGTTCGACCGAGAAATGCTTGTCGGTCGCCTTGCCCATCGAAAGCACGCGCACCTCATCGCCATATTTCTCCCCGAACAGCGCCATCGCCCCCGCCGCAATTGCGTCGTCCGGCGTCATCAGGCGCGTCGTCACTTCTTCATTGTGGCGGATCTGCGCGTTCACATCCTGTTCGACCCAGGCGATTTCCTCAGGGCTAAGTGCATTAGGATGCGAAAAGTCGAAGCGGAAACGATCCGCTGCAACCAGACTGCCCTTTTGCGTCACATGCCCGCCGAGCCGCTCACGCAGCGCCGCATGCAGCAGATGCGTCGCCGAATGGTTGGCGCGAATCTGGTCACGGCGTTCGGCATCGACAGCGAGATGGACCGTATCGCCAACTGCGATCGCGCCCGCCTCGACCCGCGCATGATGCGCGTGCAGCCGTCCCAAAGGCTTGGCCGTATCCTCGACGATCGCGCTCAGGCCCGCATCGCCGGTGATGCGCCCGGCATCGCCCATCTGACCGCCGCTTTCCCCATAGAAAGGCGTCTGGTTGGTCAGGATCACGCCGCTCTCCCCGGCGCTCAGCCGGTCGACCCGCGCGCCGTCTGTGACCAGCGCAACGACCTGCCCCTCGCCCTCGGTCGAGGTATAGCCGGTAAATTCGGTGCCACCCAGTTCGTCGGCCAGGTCGAACCATAGTTCGTCCGACGCCTTGTCGCCCGAACCTCTCCACGCGGCGCGCGCGGCGCGCTTCTGTTCGGCCATGGCTTCATCGAACCCGGCGCGATCGACCTTCAGCCCCTGCGAGCGCAGCGCATCTTCGGTCAGGTCATAGGGAAAGCCATAGGTGTCATAGAGTTTGAACGCCGTGGCACCAGGCAGCGTATCGCCCTCGCCCATATCCGCGGTCGCTTCGTCGAGCAGCTTCAGCCCCTTGTCGAGCGTCTGGCGGAAGCGCGTTTCCTCCTGCAGCAGCGTCGCTTCGATCAGCGACTGCGCGCGCACCAGATCGGGATAGGCGCCCCCCATCTCCGCCACCAGTGCGGGCACCAGCCGGTGCATCAGCGGCTGTTTCGCGCCCAGCAGATGCGCATGGCGCATCGCGCGACGCATGATCCGGCGCAGCACATAGCCGCGCCCTTCATTGGCAGGAAGCACGCCATCGGCGACCAGAAAGCCGCTCGAGCGCAAATGGTCGGCGATCACCCGGTGGCTCGCCTTGAAATCGCCATCCGCCGCAACCCCGGTCAGCGCCGCCGATTCCTCGATCAGCGCGCGAAACGTGTCGGTGTCGTAATTGTCATGCTTGCCCTGAAGCAGCGCCGCGACCCGCTCCAGTCCCATGCCGGTATCGATCGACGGCTTGGGCAAGTCGCCGACGATCTTCCCGCCCTCCTGCACATATTGCATGAAGACGAGGTTCCAGATCTCGATGAACCGGTCGCCATCTTCATCGGGGCTTCCCGGCGGGCCGCCCGGAATATGCTCGCCATGGTCGTAGAAGATTTCGGAGCACGGACCGCACGGCCCGTCATCGCCCATCGACCAGAAATTGTCGCTCGTCGCGATGCGGATGATCCGCTCGTCGGGCAGTCCGGCAACCCGCTTCCAGATTTCCGCGGCCTGATCATCGTCATGATAGATGGTGACGAGCAGGCGGTCGGGATCGATCCCCCATTCCTTCGTCAGCAGATTCCACGACAATTCGATCGCGCGATCCTTGAAATAATCGCCGAACGAGAAATTGCCGAGCATTTCGAAAAATGTGTGGTGCCGCGCGGTATAGCCGACATTGTCGAGATCATTGTGCTTGCCGCCCGCCCGCACACATTTCTGCGCGCTCGTCGCGGTCGAATATGGCCGCTTCTCAACGCCGGTAAAGACGTTCTTGAACGGCACCATCCCCGCATTGACGAACATCAGCGTCGGGTCGTTATGCGGCACCAGCGGCGCGCTGGGTACTTTTTCATGGCCATGTCCGGCGAAATAATCGAGGAACGAACGGCGAATATCGTTGGTCGAGATCATGAACTACGACTTAAGCGCGCAATCGCCGATGCTCAAGCAAAACGCGTCGATCAGGGTGATCGTAACCGCGCTTCAGTCATCCGCCGCCCATTCCAGCCCGTTCGGCAAATCGATGACGGCATAGTCGATCTGCAACACGCGGCGACGGCCCGTACCCAGCACCTTGCCCGATGCATGAAGGATCGGCGTGGCATACACCCAGACATCGCCAGCCTCCGCATGACATTCGCGATGCCCGCAGGACTGTACAGCCGCCGCAATATCGGGTTCGGCGACCAGCCCCCGCCGGTGAGAGCCGGGCGCGATCAGAAGCGGTGCATTCCCGCTGTCCACCCGATCGATATGGACCCGCACCGTGAGCATGGCCTCACTTACCGCAAACGGAGGCGATACATGGGTCCGTCCCTGTTTCACCGTCCATGGTCCATAGCCGGGCGTATCCAGACGCTGCTTCACCTCGATCGTCCGATCCTGATGCCAGCCGACCGTCCAGTTGGACGAAGCCGTCTTATCGAACGCGATCGCCCGAACCGGTCGCATCGGCGCATCAGCGAGCGAGCGCACTTCTTCGGTAAGATGCCGGAGCGGATCGCGTCGGGCGATATCGGACACGCTTAACCGCTTACCCGGCCGGTTATCTTGTGCAGAAGGAAACAGGTTTGCGAGCGAATCGGCCGCAGCCGGCGAAAACAACCTGCTCAGCAACACCGCTCCGTCTCGGGCAAGAATCTCGCCGGCCTGCATATTCACCCCATCGGCGCATCGATGCTGCGCGGCGGCTCGCTGAAATAGCGCGGGCCCGATTCGGTCATGTGGAAACAATCCTCGAGCCGCACGCCAAACTTGCCGGGAAGGTAAATCCCCGGTTCGTCCGAAAAGCACATGCCGACGTCCAGCGGCTCCTCCTCGCCATGAACCAGATTGACCGGCTCGTGTCCGTCCATGCCGATGCCGTGCCCGGTGCGATGCGACAGTCCCGGCAGCTTGTAGCGCGGACCATAGCCGAGCGCTTCATAATAGCCGCGCACCGCATCGTCGACGCTCCCCGCCGGCACGCCGAGCCGCGCCGCGGTGAACGCCACGCGCTGGCCCCGGCGAACCTGATCCCACACGGTGCGCTGCGCGGTCGAAGGGGGGCCGTGAACCCAGGTCCGCGACACATCGGACTGATAGCCATGCACCGCACAGCCGCAATCCATCAGCACCACCCCGCTCTTCGCCACCTTTTGCGGCTGTTTCGACCCATGCGGATAGGCCGACGCCTCGTTGAGCAACACCATAGAAAATTCGACATCGCCGCCCAGCTTGCGCGTCGCCGCGCTCATCAGCGCGGAAACGTCGCTCGCACTCATCCCCGTCTCTACCCGGTCATAGGTCCAGCGATAGGCGGCGATCGTCACATCGGTCGCCACCTGCATCAGCGCGATTTCGGCAGGCGTTTTGCGCATCCGCACCGCGCGCACCACCGGACTGGCCGAAACGATACGTACATCAGGCAGGGCATGGCGAAGTCCGTCGACCGCGAAATAGCGAACCGTCTCCTCAATACCGACCGGCTTATCGGCAAGGCGGCGTTCTTTCAGGAAGCCTGCGATCAGCTTCAGCGGGTCCTCATCCTCCTGCCACACCCGAACATCGGCCGGAATCCCAAGCGATTCGCGCACCGAAGGTTCTTCGAAAAACGGTGTCACCACCATCGCCTCACCCTCGACCGGCAGCACGGCAGCGGTCAGCCTTTCGCTGCGCCACCATTTAATCCCGGTGAAATACGTGAGCGAGCTTCCCGCTTCGATCAGCACCGCGCCGATCCCGTTGGCACGCATCAGCGCCTGCGCCCGCTCGATCCGCCCCGCGCGCTCTTGCGCCCCGATAGGCTGCGCATCGCCGGTAATATCCTGAAGCGCCGACAGGTCCGGCTCTGCCGCGCGCAGCACCGAGGACCGCAGCGCAAATGGCGCGATCGCTCCCAATGCCAGTATTTCGCGCCGTCCGATCGCTTGCCCGTGCGTCATTAAAAAACCTCTTATTTTCAAACAAGCGTCATGCGCCGCTTGACCCGGCGAGCGCAATCCCGTTCCTTGCGCGCTTCCGGATTTTCAGGGGGCGCCTAAATGGCCAAACGGCTGACCATGTTCATTCTGCTCGGGCTGGTGCTCGGGCTGCTCGTCGGCTGGGGGCTCAATGCCGCGATCGACGACGGCAGTGCCGCGTCCGCCGCGCAGTTGAAGGAGATTGCTGGCTATTTCTCGATCCTGACGACGATTTTCCTGCGGCTGATCAAGATGATCATCGCGCCGCTCGTCTTTTCGACGCTGGTCGCGGGAATCGCGCATATGGGCGATAGCGGCGCACTGGGCCGCATCGGGCTTCGCTCGCTCGGCTGGTTCATCTGCGCCAGCCTGATGTCGCTGACGATCGGGCTTATCCTCGTCCATATCCTTCAGCCGGGAAGCGCGCTCAACCTCACCATTCCCGCGGCCGATGCAGCGTCCGGTGTCGACAAGGCAGCGTTCAACCTCAACAACTTCTTCACCCACATCTTCCCCGCTTCGATGATCGAAGCGATGGCGACCAACGAGATTCTGCAGATCGTCGTCTTCTCGGTCTTTGTCGGCGTCGCGATCACGGCGGTTGGCGAAGAGGCGCGCCCGCTGGTGCGCGCGATCGATTCGCTGGTGAAGGTGATGCTGCAGATCACCGATTATGTGATGCGCTTCGCGCCCATCGCGGTGTTCGCCGCGGTGGCGGGCGCGCTGGCCGAGCGCGGGCCGGGCGTGATCGGCAATCTCGCGTACTTCATGATGTCGGTCTATATCGGGCTGTTCGTGCTGTGGTGCGCGCTGTTCGGGCTTGGCTTCCTGTTCATCGGCAAGCGGACGCGGCATCTGTTCCGTTTTATCCGCGAACCGCTGCTTCTCGGTTTCTCGACAGCTTCGTCGGAGGCGGCCTATCCCCGCCTGCTGGAGGCGCTGGAGCGTTTCGGTGTACCGCCGCGCATCGCCAGCTTCGTGCTGCCGCTCGGCTATTCTTTCAATCTCGACGGGTCGATGATGTATATGACGTTCGCGTCGCTCTTCATCGCTCAGGCCTATGGCATCGATCTGTCGCTGGGGCAGCAGATCACGATGCTCCTCGTCCTGATGGTGACGTCAAAGGGCATTGCAGGGGTGCCGCGCGCCAGTCTGGTGGTCATTGCCGCGACGCTGACCATGTTCAACATTCCCGAAGCGGGCATATTGCTGATCCTCGCGGTCGATCATTTCCTCGACATGGGGCGTACCGCGACAAACGTGATCGGCAACGCGGTCGCCGCAAGCGTCATCGCCCGCTGGGAGGGCGATCTCGATCCCGAAGCGGCACCCGAAATCGAACCGGCCCATGCGCCAAGCCACGGGCTGGTTCAGCACCGCGATCAGGGATAGGGGCTGGGCGATACAGGCTCTGCCGGAATATCTTTTGCCGGGAACGTTCGTGCGATACCGATTTCGCCGACAGGGCTGAACCGAATGGCGCAGGTACATTCGGTTTCGCTCAACCGGGGCAACTGCGCTTCGCTCACCGCACCTTGCGGTCAGGCATAGGCATAGTCCCCGCCCTTTTCGAGCGCAGCCCGATAGGCGGGGCGGGCATGGATTTTGTCGAGCCATGCCGTGATCGCCGGGCGACCGCCCAGCCCGCCGCGGCTGCGCGCCGCCTCCAGCGGAAAGCTCATCATCACATCGGCTGCGGTAATGTCGTCGCCAGCGAACCATGGGCGGCTCGCCAGTTCGCTCTCGATAAAGTCGAGATGCACATCGATCATCGGCTGGATGCGTTTCTGTGCTTTTTTGCCGAATAGCGGCACTCGCCCCAGCACCAGCTTCAGCAATAAAGGCGGCATCGCCGATCCTTCGGCATAATGGAGGAAATAGCGCCAGCGCAGCACCGACTCGCGGTGACCCAGCGGCCCGAATTTACCGTCCGCCTTCTCGACCAGATATTCGACGATCGGCCCGGTTTCGGCAATCACCATAGCGTCATCCTCGATCACCGGCGATTTTCCGAGCGGATGCACGCGCTTCAGCTCGGGCGGCGCGAGCATCGTCTTGCGGTTCCGCTCATAGCGCTTCACCTCATACGGAAGCCCCAGCTCTTCCAGCAGCCAGAGGACTCGCTGCGAGCGGGAATTTTCGAGATGGTGGACGATGATCGTCATGAACGGACCTCCATGATGCAGTCGAGGGTTTGGCGATGAACGAGCGAACCGATCGAACGATGCAGGACTGAATGCCCCTTGTGAAGCTAAATGCCCCCTTTGCTCCTATGCCGCATCACGCCGCGCTCGCCAGATCCAGGCCGAGGCCGGAAACGCGATCCGTCCCGGTTCCGCGTTTCGCGACAATATATCGCGCATACGGGTCAGCAGGGCCATATGCTGCGCTCCGTCAGCATCGCGCAACATCGCGGCGGCTGGCCCGATCCGGGTGAGAAACGCCATGGCATCCTCGACCGGCTTATCCCCCTCGCCGACAATATAGTCAAAATCGTACCGCTCGGCCTCACCGCGCCATCCCGCTTGGGCGAGCATATCACCGACATAGTCAGGATCGGCAAAGGCGAAGGGACCGGGCGAGCCAAAGGGCGGCGGCGCAACGCCATCGGTCGCGATTTCCACCCAGGGATTCGCGGCGATCTCGGCAAAGCAGCTGAACACCATGGCCGCGTCGGGCATCGAGGCGTCGGCAAATCGGGCAAAGGTTGCAACCGGGTCGGAAAAGAACATCACCCCATGGCGTGAGACGAACAGGTCGATCGGGGCCTCTCGACAGGCGACCTCTCCCGCATCGCCCTCGACAAAGCGAATGGCAGCATGGCGCGATCGCTCTGCCGCGACCGACAATAGATCGGGCGACAGATCGACACCGATAATCTCCGCCTCGGGTCTGGCCTCAGCCAGCGCAAAGCTGGTCGCTCCCGCTCCGCAACCGATATCGAACGCGCGAAATCCGCCTTGCGGCGCGGCATCTGCGATCGCTGTGTTCAACTTTTGCGAAAGGCTGCCAAAGGCCCGATCAGTTCGACGCCATTGCTCAGCCCAGACCGCCCCGACCTTGTCCGACCAGTCATTTGCCTTGCGCGTCAGCATCGTCAGCCCCTTTCGCAAAAAAGGGAACCGCCGGTCTCCGGCGATTCCCCAATGTTAGGTTCCTTGCAACGACGCAATCCTTACTCGGCCTCATCCGGGTCGGGACCGGTCATCATTTCCTCGGCGACCTTGTCTTCCTTGCCCCGGATCGCGCGCTCCAGCTTGTCGCACATTTCCGGATTTTCCTTCAGGAAGTTCTTCGCATTTTCGCGGCCCTGACCGATGCGGACACTGTCATAGCTGAACCAGGAGCCCGCTTTTTCAACGATTCCGGCCTTGACGCCGAGATCGAGAATTTCGCCGATCTTCGAAATGCCTTCGCCATACATGATGTCGAATTCGACCTGTTTGAACGGCGGCGAAACCTTGTTTTTCACCACCTTCACGCGGGTCGAATTGCCGATAATATCCTCGCGATCCTTGATCTGGCCCGTACGGCGGATATCAAGGCGAACCGAGGCATAAAATTTCAGCGCATTGCCGCCGGTCGTCGTTTCCGGATTGCCGTACATCACGCCGATCTTCATGCGCAGCTGGTTGATAAAGATCACCATGCAGCGCGACCGGCTGATCGATCCGGTCAGCTTGCGCAGGCTCTGCGACATCAACCGTGCCTGAAGCCCGACATGGCTGTCACCCATCTCGCCTTCGATCTCGGCACGCGGCACCAGCGCGGCAACCGAATCGACCACCAGCACGTCGATCGCATTCGATCGGACCAGCGTATCGGTGATTTCCAGCGCCTGTTCGCCGGTATCGGGCTGCGACACGATCAGCTCGTCGATATCGACGCCCAGCTTCTTGGCATAAACCGGATCGAGCGCATGTTCGGCATCGACGAATGCCGCGGTCCCGCCCGCTTTCTGCGCTTCGGCGATGACATGCAGCGCCAGCGTCGTCTTGCCCGAGCTTTCCGGGCCATAGACTTCGATCACGCGCCCGCGCGGCAGGCCGCCGATGCCCAGCGCGATATCGAGGCCGAGGCTACCCGTGGAAATCGCCTCAATCTCCATCGCCTCGCGGCTGCCCAGCTTCATCGCGCTGCCCTTGCCGAACGCGCGGTCGATCTGGGCCAGCGCTGCGTCGAGCGCCTTTTGACGGTCCGTATTTGCTGCCATCTTGTCGTCGACTACCTTGAGTGATGCTGCCATGTGCCACCTGTCGCTAGAGCATGTGCGATATGCGTTCAACGTCTTCGTTTGATCATGTATCGCATTTGTTCCGTAAGAACAAGAGTGGAACGGATATTATTTCTGCAGCCGCCGACGCCCGGCGCCAACCTTTTGACGCCGGTACGATCGCGATGTTTTCAAAAAAGCCCTCAGCCCAGCCGGGCGAGCGCGGCCTCCACCCCGTCCATGGTGAACGGTTTGGCAAGCACCGGCCGGTCGCGAAACGCCGGATCGATCATCTCGCCCGATCCGCCGGTGGCGAGCACGAACGGAATGTTACGCTCGGCGAGCGCCGCTGCCACGGGCCATGCCTTTTCCCCGCCGCGCAGATGCACGTCGAGTATCGCGGCATCGAAATCGCCTGCCGATAATTGTTCCAGCGCTGCGGCGACCGTATCGGCGCTGCCCGCCGGTTGTTTGCCCAGCATGTCGAGAAAATCCTCGAGCATCATGGCAATCAGCGGTTCGTCCTCTACGATCAATATCTTGTGCGGTTCGGTCATGCTTTGTTTCCAAGCATAAAGCCGCATCCGCGCCAAGCTATTTCGCTACGAGGACCTCGCGCGCCGCTTCGGCAAGCTGCTGAACCGAAAACGGCTTCGGCAGAAACGCGACATTGTCGAGGTCGATCGAATTGCGCAATTGCTCCTCGGCATAGCCGGACATGAACAGGATCGGCAGGTCGGGATAGGCCTCACGAATATGCCGCGCCATGGTCGGTCCGTCCATCAATGGCATCACCACATCCGATACCAGCAGGTCGAGATCGGGCAGTTCGCGGATCAGTTCGAGCGCCGCCTCGCCATTTTCGGCCGCCAGCACGGTATAGCCCTGCCGCGCCAGTGCCCGCTGCGCGACGGAGCGCACCATATCCTCATCCTCGACCAGCAGGATCGTGCCGCTGCCCCATAAATCGCTCGGCTTGGGTTTTTGCAGCACCGGCGGAGTCGGGGTGCGCTCGCCCGCCCGGGCATAATGGACGGGCAGATAGATGGCGAAGGTGGTCCCCTCCCCCTCCACCGAATCGGCGAAGATGAATCCGCCCGATTGCTTGATGATCCCATATACGGTCGAAAGCCCCAGCCCGGTGCCTTTGCCGACCTCCTTGGTAGTGAAAAACGGCTCGAATATCTTGCCGAGCACGTCCTGCGGAATGCCGGTGCCGGTATCCGACACGAACAGTCCGGAATAATCAGCGACCGGCAGGACGTCGTCGTTCATCGCCCGCACATCCGCCTGGCTGATCGCCTGAGTGCGGATGGTCAGCATGCCGCCTCCGCTCGGATTTCTCGCCAGCATGGCATCGCGGGCATTGACTGCGAGGTTGACGATCACCTGTTCCAGCTGCCCCGGATCGGCGCGCACCGGCCCCAGATTACGCCCGTGCTGAACGACGAGCTGCACCGTCTCCCCCAGCAGACGTTTGAGGAGGTTCGATACCTCCGAAATGACATCGGGCAGTTGCAGCACTTGCGGGCGCAGCGTCTGCTGGCGCGAAAAGGCGAGAAGCTGGCGCGTCAGGCTCGCAGCGCGGTTCGAATTGGCACGAATCTGCTGGATATCGTCATAATCGCTGTCGCCCGGCGAATGACGCATCAACATCAGGTCGCAATGTCCCAGGATCGCGGTCAGAATATTGTTGAAATCATGCGCAACCCCGCCGGCAAGCTGTCCCACTGCCTGCATCTTGGTCGCCTGCGCCACCTGCCGCTTCAGCCGCGTCTCCTCGCGCGAATCCTTCAGCGTCAGCAGCACCGCCGCCTCGCCCATACCGCGCGCGGCGGCGACCGATATCTGAACCGCCTCCTCGCCCCTGCTTTTCAGCCGGATAGCGATATCGGCCGAACGGGCTGCCCCGTTCACAAAGCGTCGGATCAGATCGGCGAGCGCGCCCTTATCTTCGCGCACGACCAGATCGCCGGGATATAGCGGTGGGTTGGCCGGGTTCACGTCAGTGGCGCGGTTGAACGCCTCGTTGCGATGGAGAAACCGGCCGCTGCGATCGACCAGCGCCATGCCGACGGGCATCAGGGAAACGAGCGAGTGGATATTCGCCGTGGCATGCATCGCCTGCGCCGGCGTTCCCGGCTCTTCCTCGTCAAGCAGCGCGATCAGCATCGGCGCGCCATTGCCTTCGACCAGCGGGATTTGCAGCACGCGCAGCGGCGTCCCCTCGCCGCCCTCACGCTCGAACCGGATCAGCCCCTGCGCGTCGGTGATGAGCAACCGGGCAAAATCCCGGCCCTCGACCGCCATATCCGCGCGGCCCAGCGCGCGCGCGCAAAACACCCGGTTGGCCGCGCGAATCCTGCCATCGGACGACAGGCTGACAATCATGATCCCGGCGCTACCCAGCCGGTCGCCGTTTTCCCCGGAAATCGTGCGCTCGACGTCCCAGCCAAGCTCGTTCGCCCCGCCGACACCGAACCGCCAGAGCAGCATGTCCGCGCCGGCACGCTCGACCTGAGCCTCGACCTCGCTGCCTTCTTTCGCCGCGATAGTCAGCCGGGTGTTACCGTCGCGCCAGGCGATACGGTCCGCCATCCGCAGATCGGCATTATCCTCATTAAGCGGCAACGCGGGCGGGGTCGGATAGCCGTCGAACATCTGCGCATAGGCGCTGTTGGCGCAAACCAGGCGCCCGGCCCGGTCAGTGACTGCGATCGCATCAGCGCTCGTTTCGGCCAGCATATTGGCAAGCGCATAATCGACGGTGGTTTCGGCTTTTGGCTGTGTGACCTCGCGCCTGCTCCAGCCGTAAAGCGCAACCGCGATCACGAATGCAGCGCCGCCGAAACCCGCCGCAACAAAGGCGTTGCCGACAATCGCAAACATCACGAGTGCCGAAATCAGCCCGCAGGCAAGCGTTACCGCATAGGCAAAGGCAGCGGAACCGAGTGTGGTTGCCGGGGCGGGAAGCGTAGCCATATCAACCTCTTGATGTGCCCGCTCCCGCCGCCGGTCAAGCAGATAGCGGCAGAAAGGCCTGCCGCCGCCCGCTTACCAGATGCGAACCCGTGCGTCGGGAGCAAGATACAGCTTCTCGCCGGCCTTCACGTTGAACGCTTTGTACCAGGGGTCGAGGTTGCGAACCACCGACACCCGCGCGGGCGAAGGCGAATGCGGATCGGTGAGCAGGCGACGCTCCGCCTCTGCATCGCGAACCTTGCGCCGCCATACCTGCGCCCAGCCCAGATAGAAGCGCTGATCGGCGGTATAGCCGTCGATCACCGGGGGTGCCTTGCCGTTCAGCGAATGAATATAGGCGTCGTGCGAAACCGTCAGACCTGCGAGATCGGCGATATTCTCGCCCAGCGTCAGCTTGCCGTTGACGAACTTGCCGGGCAGCGGTTCATATTTGTTATATTCCTCGACCAGCGCATTGGTGCGGGCATCGAACGCCTTGTGATCGGCGGGCGTCCACCAGTCAGCGAGCCGGCCCTCGGCGTTATATTTTGATCCCTGATCGTCGAAATGATGGCTGAGCTCATGACCGATGACCGCGCCGATACCGCCGTAATTGACCGCTGCGTCGGCATTGGGATCAAAGAACGGAGGCTGCAGGATCGCGGCGGGGAATACGATCTCGACCCGGCCCGGATTGGCATAGGCGTTGACCGTCATCGGGGTCATGCCCCACTCCCAGTCGTAAATACGCTTGCCGAGCTTGTTCAGCTCGTAATTATGCGCCCATTGGTTGGCGCGCAGTTCGTTGCCGAACGCGTCGCCCGATTTGATCTGCAGCGCCGAATAATCGCGCCATTTGCTGGGATAGCCGATACGCGGGGTGAAAGCCGCCAGCTTTTCATGCGCTTTTTTCTTCGTTTCGGGGGCCATCCAGTCGAGCGCGTCGATCCGACGTCCCATCGCGGCGATGATATTTTTCACCATCTGGTCGGCAGCCGCCTTCGCTTCGGGCGGGAAATAGCGCGCGACATAGATTTTGCTGACATTGTCGGCGAGGATGTTCGATGTGAAATCAACGCCCCGCTTCCAGCGCGCTTCCTGTTCGGGCGTCCCCGAAAGGCGCGTGCCGTAAAATGCGAAATTCTCATCGTCGAACGCCTTGGGCAGAACGTCCGAAAATCCTTCAAGCGACCGGATCAGCAACTGGTCCTTCAGTGCCTGAAGCGGCGTATCGGAGATAACCTTCGCTTCGCCCTCGATCGCGCTGGGCTGATCGACGATCACCGTATCGGTGTTTGCACCGATGCCGCGGAAGAATGCAGAGAAATCGAAACCGGGCGCCCTGCTCTGCAGTTCGGCGAGCGTCATCTTGTTATAGGTTTTGTTGGCGTCGCGGCTTTCGACCCGCGTCCAGTGCGCTTTCGCAATCTTCGTTTCCAGATCCATCACCGCCTTGGCGCGCGCCTCGGCATCGCTCTCGCCGGCAAGCGCAAGCATCTTGGCGAGATGTGCGACATAAGCGGCGCGGGTATCGACCGATTTCGCTTCGTCCGACAGATAATAATCGCGATCGGGCATGCCGAGGCCCGACTGATAGAGATTGGCGGCGTAAAAATCCGGATTCTTGCTGTCCTGGCCGATATAGGGCGCAAACGGGCCTGACACGCCGTTGCGATTGGCTTCGGCCAGCAATTCGGGATAGCCCGCCTTCGAATTCAGCGCCTTGATGGTGTTCAGCCAGGGCGTGATCGGTGCCAGACCCCTCGCGTTGATCGCATCCTGATCGAGATAGGCGGCATAGGCCGTTCCGATCTTCGAATTCGGGTCGGTCTTTGCTTCGTCCAAAATCTTGCGCGTACGCTCCTGCGACAGATCGTTCAGCGCAGTGAACAGCCCGTAATTGGACTTGTCAGCGGGAATCGTGGTGTTCTTCTGCCAGGTACCATTGGCATAATCGTAGAAATCATTGCCCGGCAGAATGCTCTTTTCCATGCCAGCTTCATCGAAACCGAACGTGCCGATTTGGGGTTTGCTCGAATCCGGCGCGCTGGTTTCGGACACGGCCAGCTTGTCTCTGGTCGCAGCAGTGTCGGCGGCGGTGCGCGGCCCGGCACCATCGGTCGGGGCGCAGGATGCGAGCAGCGCCGAACCGGCAAGCAGGGTAGAGGCTAGAAGCGAGATCCGCATGAACTCTCTTTCGTGACAGATGGTTACCAATGAAACGGTAACCTTGTATTGCGCAGCGAGGCGCATCCGTCAAATCAAGAACATTGGCAGCTCAGCTCTTACGTCGACGCCGTTTCCATTTCCGTGCGATCCACAGCCGCCATCCCAGTGCGCTGACAGCATAGCCCAATATTGCGCCCGACAGCGCGAACAGCACCAGCCCGACGACCGTTGCAGGCCCCGCATCGGCGAGAAGCCACTGAAACCAGCTTAGATTGGCATTCGATGCGATCGGCGCCCCCGGCACGTTTGCATCGATGCTCAGCACCCATTTTCCGGTCCAGTACGCCGCAAGCCAGATCGGCGGCATCGTCAGCGGATTGGTGACGAAGGTGGTAAGCGCGGCCGCCGGGATATTCGCACGGATCGGAAACGCGAGCAGCGCGGAAAGCGGGATCTGCGCCACCGGCGTCAGGAAACCGGTAAGCATGCCCAGCGCCACGCCGCGCGGCACCGAACGGCGGGTGAATCGCCAAAGCGCAGGGTGGAGCACGCGATGCGCGACAGGACGAAGCCATTTGTTGCGCGCCATCGCGGCCCGCGTCGGCATCTGTCCGCGCAGCCAGCCAAGGAGGCCGGTCCGGGCAGGTGCCCGTTCCTCATCCTCTGTCGCGCAGCAGCCTTTGTTGTTCACGCTTCCAGTCCCGCTCCTTGATCGCCTCGCGCTTGTCATGCGCCTTCTTGCCCTTTGCGAGCGCGAGTTCGACCTTCGCTCTGCCCCGCCCGTTGAAATATATAGACAGGGGAACAAGCGTCATGCCTTCCCGCGCCACCGCACCATGCAGTTTTTGTATCTCGCGATGATGAAGCAGCAATTTACGCGGGCGCTTCGGTTCGTGATTGAAGCGGTTTCCGTGCGAAAATTCCGGAATGTTCGAATTGACGAGCCAGACCTGCTCGTCCTTCACCTCGGCATAGCTCTCCGCGATCGACCCCTCACCGAAGCGCAGGCTCTTCACTTCGGTCCCGGTAAGCGCGATTCCCGCTTCGTACACATGCTCGATGGCATAATCGAAACGGGCGCGCCGGTTCTCGGCGACGGGCTTCTTCTTATCGAAAGTCTGGTTGCGCGGACGTGCCATGGGACGCGCCATGTAGGGCGGCTGTATCCGAAAAGAAAGCGCCCTTGCGCGATTCTCCTCGTCGCCGGAGCGCGCTCAGATCAGCCCGGCTGCCTCCAGCGCGGCATCGACGACCCGCTTCGCCGCGTCATTCGGCTCGACCATCGGCAGGCGAAGCTCGGTGGGAAAATCGGGCCGCACGCGCGAAATCGCATATTTGACCGGGCCGGGCGATGCATCGGCGAACATGGCGAGGTGCAGCGCGAACAGCCGGTCCTGATAATCGAGCGCGAGGCTGTAATCGCCCGCCGCGCACGCAGCCTGAAATTCGGCGCACAGCCGCGGCGCGACATTGGCCGTCACCGACACGCATCCCTTGCCGCCGGTCGCCATGAAACCGATCGCAGTTTCGTCATTGCCCGAAAGCTGACAGAAATCCGGTCCGCACGCGGCGCGCTGCGCCGATACGCGCGACAAAATGCCGGTCGCGTCCTTCACGGCGACGATCGAAGGAAAGGCATTGGCGAGCCGCCCCATGGTCGCAACTTCGATATCCGTCACGGTCCGGCCCGGCACATTGTACAGCACGATCGGCAGGTCGCAGCTTTCGACCACCGCTTCGAAATGGCGGAAAATCCCTTCCTGACCGGGCCGGTTATAATAAGGCGGCACCATCAGCACCGCATCAGCACCAGCCTCCTTTGCCGCGCGGATATTCTCGCAAGCAACGCGCGTATCGTTCGATCCTGCCCCCGCGATCACCGGAACCCTGGCCGCCGCCTGTTCGACGCATAGCCGAACGACGCGGAAATGCTCGTCTTTCGGCATGGTGGCCGCTTCGCCGGTGGTGCCGCAGGGCACCAGCGCGGCGGAACCCTGATCGATCTGCCAGTCGACAAAGGCGCGAAAAGCATCTTCATCGACCATGCCGTTGCGAAACGGCGTTGCGAGCGCGGGAATCGATCCGGAGAACATGTTTTTTAACCTGTTGCCTGCAAGCATGTAATTTCGGGGTGGCAGATAGTAGGGTATTCCGTATCATGTCCAGCATGGTAGCCACGATGTTCAAGAACATATTCTTGCTTGCGGGCGTATCCGGCCTTGGGGCATCTTCGGGCGCGTTTCAGCCGGGTATCGCCAATCTGCGTTCAACCGTCTCGGGCTGGATGGCCCCGACGCAAAGTTCGGCGAGCGACGCCGCACTCGACGCGACCATCTTGCAATGGAAGCGATTGCAGCAATCGGACGGCTATTCGTTCAGCGAATATGCCTCGTTCCTGCTCGCCCATCCCGGCTGGCCCGGCGAAAAGAGCCGCCGCGTCGCCGCCGAAGGCGCGATGGACAAGGGCTATTCCCCCGCGCTTGCGGTACAGTTCTTCCGAAAATTCCCGCCGCTCAGTTCGACCGGACGGGTCCGCTATGCCGAAGCGCTGATGGCGACCGGCCAGCCTCAGGCTGCGGCCGATCAGGCGCGCGACGCCTGGCGTTCGGGCGTGATGCGCCAGGACGACGAAGCGCGAATTCTCGGTCCCTTTGCCGGATCGCTTCGGCCGGAGGATGACGATGCGCGCATGGATGCGCTGCTCTGGCAGGGCGCGACCACTGCAGCGCGGCGTCAACTTCCCCGCATATCGCCCGCGCGCCGCGCAGAATTCGCCGCGCGCCTCGCCTTTCGCACCGATGCCGCCGATGCGGGGCAGCTCGACGGAGCCGTAACCGGTGCAGCGCGGCAGGATGCGGGCTTTATCGCCGACCGCGCCACTTGGCTGCGCAATGGCGGCCAAAGCCCCGTCGTCCGCCAATATCTGGCGCAGCCGCACCAGCTTTCGCGTCTTCCCGGCGATCCGGAAGAATGGTATGAAGTACTGCTCACCAATGCGCGGGCGGCGGAAAATGACGGCCAGTATAAAACCGCGTACGACATTGCGAGCCAGGTCGACGATGCCTATCCGATCGCGACCGATGTCAGCACCAAATCGCTGGGCGAGCGCGACGATTATACCAGCCTTGTCTGGCTTGCCGGAACGACTGCTTTTTACAAGCTGAACCGGCCGCAGGATGCGGAAGGAATGTTCATCCGCTACGCCCGCGGCTCGCGCACGCCGCAGACCCAATCCAAGGGCCTGTACTGGGCGGGCCGCGCCGCCGAAAAGGCCGGCGATCAGGTCAAGGCGAAGGCATATTACCGCGAAGCCACCGGTTTTCCCGACCTGTATTACGGCCAGCTCGCCATGGAACGCCTCGGCGAACCGCTGCGCCGCCCCTCGGGCGACGGACCGCAGCAGATCGATCCGGCGGTGCGACAGGCATTTTACGGCAGCGAAGTCGTTCGCGCCGCCCGGCTGCTCGGCGCACAGGGCGACTGGGCCGATCAGACAGCATTCGTCCGCCAGATCGCGGCGGATGCAAAAAGCGATACCGATCATGCACTTGCGTTCGAATTCTCGCGCGCAATCGCAAGGCCTGATCTGGGTGTGATGGTCGGCCGCAGCGCGCGGCTGAACGGGCTTACCGATTATACCGCGCTCGGCTATCCCTCAGTGCCCGTCCCGCCGGGCTATGAAGGCAGCTGGACGATGATCCATGCGATCGCGCGGCAGGAAAGCCAGTTCAATACGGCTGCGATCAGCCATGCGGGCGCGCGCGGTCTGATGCAGCTGATGCCCGCTACGGCGCGCGAGGCGGCGGGCAAGATCGGACTTGCCTATAGTTCAGATTCGCTGACCGGCGATCCGCAATATAATATCCAGCTGGGGTCGAGCTATTTCCAGCGGATGCTGAGCTATTATGACGGCTGCTATCCGCTTGCCGTCGCCGCCTATAATGCCGGGCCCGGCAATGTGAACAAATGGATTCGCGCGAATGGCGACCCGCGCCTGCCCGGCGTCGATATTCTCAAATGGGTCGAGGATATCCCGATCTATGAGACCAAGAATTATGTTCAGCGCGTGCTGGAAAACGCGGTCGTGTATGACCTCATGAACCAACAGCACAAAGTGTCGAAGGGCCCGGCCAATCTGTCCTGGTATCTGGGAAAGAACAAGCCGGGCTGAGGGTCAGCCCGTTGCTTGTATTTTGCTCTTCTCCAATATGATGGCAGCGATGAATCCCCGCCCCAATTACATCACGCCTGCCGGCTATGCTGCGCTAAAGGCCGAATATGACGCGCTCTTCGCCGAGGAACGCCCGAAGCTGGTCGAGATCATTTCCTGGGCTGCGGGCAATGGCGATCGTTCGGAAAATGGCGACTATATCTATGGCCGCAAGAAATTGCGCGAGATTGACCGGCGGCTCGGCTGGCTGTCGCGGCGAATGAAAGCGGCCAAAATTGTCGATCCGAAACAGCAGCCGGACCGAGATCGCATCTTTTTCGGCGCGACCGTCACCATCGCCGATGAAGACGATCATCACCGCGCACTGACGCTGGTCGGCGATGACGAAGCGGATGCGGGCAAGGGACTGGTCGGCTGGAATTCGCCTATCGCCCGCGCGCTGCGCGGTGCCTCGACCGGCGACCTGCGCCGCGTATCGCTTCCCGCCGGCGACAAGGAATATGAGGTGATCGCAATCACCTATCCCGGCGCCTGAGCCCCTCCCCGCGCCGACCCGTTCGCGCATCGCGACGGGCGCCTCTTCGCGCACCCGCCGCGACACGCTAAGAGCGATGCCGCGCCGGATTTTCCGGCTTTGTACCATTGCGTAGCGGGGGAATATCATGAACGCGGTTCGTTTGCTGATCGAAGGACGGGTGCAGCGGGTCGGCTATCGCGACTGGGCGGTGAAGACCGCGGGCGCGATGAAGGTCAGCGGCTGGATCCGTAATCTTCAGGACGGGCGGGTCGAAGCGCTTGTCGCTGGTGACGAGGAACAGATCGATGCTTTTGTCGAGGCCTGCCGCGAAGGCCCTCGCCTTGCGGAAGTCACCCGGGTCGATGTCCGGCCCGATGAGCCTATGCCCCGGATGCTCAAAGGCTTTACCAAGCGATTTACTGCCTGATCCGGGGAACGCGCCCGCCCCTTCGTCCATTGGGAGGACAGAAGAGGAGGTGAGCCTCATGGAAAATCGCAGAACCGAAACCGCCCGCGATCATGACGACAGCGATATCATCGAAAATGCCGAACGCGCTCCCGATACGGTCGGGCGCGCCGGCGGCAATCTCGACCGCGATGTCGGCACCGATGCCGAGGCGGAGCGCGTGCAAAAGCCGGATGGCCATACCCGCGTGACGAAGCAGGACGATATCGACAATAATGTGCGTTATCCCCGTGATCGTCAGGGCAGCTGACGCAAAATTCTGAACACACAATGCCGTTCGCGCCCGCGAGCGGCATTTTTTTCGCGCGCTCGAAAAGGAAATCCGATGGAACATACGCCCGGCGGCGGCAATGTCGCGCTGTTGATCGACGCCGACAATGCTTCGCCCAACAGCATCGATCCCGTGCTTACGGTTCTTGCCGAGCTGGGCACGGTCAATATTCGCCGCGTATACGGCAACTGGCGCAAGCAATCGCTCAAGGGCTGGGCCGATATGACGCTGAAGCACGGCATCGAACCCTATCAGCAATTCGACATTACGAAGGGCAAGAACGCCACCGACATGCGCATGACCATCGACGCGATGGATTTGCTGTTTCGCGGCCGGGTGACGGGGTTCGGCATCCTGTCTTCCGACAGCGACTTCATGCCGCTTGCCATGCGCATCCGGCAGGAAGGCCTGCCCTGTTACGGCTTCGGCACCGATCGCACCCCCGAAGGCTTCCGGCAGGCGTGCAGCCGCTTCATCGACGTACAGGCGCTGGTCAAGGCGCAGGAATCGGCAGCGCAGGATGACGACCCGGCGACCGGGTCCGACCCCGCCAGAGACGCAGCCAGCAAAACCGTCGATCAGCAGCTGCTTCACCTGCTGATCGACGCCTATAACGCCGCAAAACGCGACGAGCGCGGCTATGCAAGCCTGTCGGAAGTCGGCCAGCGCGCCGGAAACCGCTCCAGCTTCGACACACGCAATTACGGCTATGCCCGGCTATCCGATCTTTTCGAAGCAGTGCCCAATTTTCAGACCGAGCGGCGCGAGGACGGACAGATTTTTGTCAAACGCGTCCGCTGATCGGACCCGTCAGAACAAATTTCATCGTCACAAATCGGCGAACCAGCTGCAGCAAAAATCTTCAAGTCGCTACATGTTCGCGATAAATACTATTGTTTCCGGCAGGCTTAGCATCAGGGAAAAAATATAGGCGCAGCCCGGCAGGATTGAACAAATCCTTCGCACCGCGATACGAGGATTTGACCATCCGGGCATTCCGACACGGTTAGGGGCTGGAACGTCCAGAAATCCTTTGTTACACGATCTGCCATGCAAATCGGAACCATCATCAGTCTCATCGTATATTTCGCGGCGATGCTTGGCATCGGGGTGTATGCCTGGGCGAAATCCACCGACGATAGCGAAGGCTATCTGCTGGGCGGACGGCAGCTGCCACCGGCCGTAGCGGCGCTGTCAGCCGGGGCGTCGGATATGTCCGGCTGGCTCATTCTCGGCCTGCCCGGCGCGCTGTACGCAAGCGGTCTGGTCGAGGCATGGATCGGCATCGGCCTGTTCATCGGTGCCTTTGCCAACTGGATCCTCGTCGCACCGCGCCTGCGCCAGCAGACGGCGGAGCTCGACGACAGCCTTACCATCCCCGAGTTTCTGTCGCGTCGCTTTCCCAGTCAGGCGATTACGCTGCGCGTCATTTCGGCGCTGATCATCGTGGTGTTCTTCTCAGTCTATACCGCCGCCGGTCTGGTCGGCGGGGGCAAGCTCTTCGATACCAGCTTCGCCGGATTGTTTGGATCTCTGCCACAGGATCTGGGCGGCAGCGATTATGGCTTCGGCGTCTGGATCACCGCAGGCGTCGTTCTTGCTTACACCATGTTCGGCGGCTTCCTCGCGGTCAGCCTGACCGACTTCGTTCAGGGCTGTATCATGGTCGTTGCGCTGGTCCTGATGCCGATTGTGGCGACGATGGGCGAAGGCGGGATCGGCCCGATGTCGCACGCGCTGACCTCGATCGATCCGAATTTTCTCAGCATCACGCACGGTCTGACCGTGCTCGGCTTCCTCTCCGCAATCACCTGGGGCCTCGGCTATTTCGGTCAGCCGCATATCATCGTGCGGTTTATGGCGATCCGTTCGCTTCCCGAAGTCGCGACGGCACGTAATATCGGCATGACATGGATGGGCGTTGCCATGCTCGGTTCGCTCGGCATCGGCATCGCCGGACGCGCCTTTGTCGAGCGCAACGGCATTCCGATGGAGGATCCCGAAACGATCTTCATCGTCCTTGCCGATCTGCTCTTCCATCCTCTCATTACCGGCTTCCTGCTCGCTGCATTGCTCGCCGCGATCATGAGCACGATCTCCTCGCAGCTGCTGGTCGCGTCGAGTTCGCTTACCGAGGATTTCTATCGCCTCTTTTTCCGCAAGCAGGCGAGCGAACGCGAGATGGTGACGGTGGGCCGCATCTGCGTGCTGCTCGTCGCGGTGGTCGCAGCGTTGCTCGCCATGGATCCCAATAGCGAGGTGCTGGGTCTGGTTTCCAACGCATGGGCCGGGTTCGGGGCTGCGTTCGGTCCGCTGATCCTTCTGTCGCTGACCTGGAAGCGAATGACAGCCGCAGGCGCGGTCAGCGGCCTCGTCATCGGTGCCGCCGTCGTGATCCTGTGGATCGCACTCGGCTGGAACGAGAGCTTCCTCGGCGGTGAGGGCATTTATGAGATCATCCCGGGCTTTTTCGCTGCCATGATTGCGATCGTCGGGGTCAGTCTGGCGGGCAAGGCACCCGAACCGCGCGCAAAGCCGCTGACCCAAGATCCGCTCGAGACCTGAGGCAGGAGACCGCCGATGCAGCGTTTCTTTTTCTACGGAACGCTGCAGCGTGGCGGGCTGTATTACCGGCAATTGCGGCTGGCGGAACGGGCTCGCTTCCTGAGCGAGGATCGGATCGCCGGCCGCTTGTACGATTGCGGGCCATGGCCTGCCGCGCTGATCGGCGAAAGCGGGATCATTCATGGCGAGCTGTTCGAAACCATAGACCCGCAGCTTGGCACAGAGATCGACGCGGTCGAAGGCTTCGATCCGGAGCGCCCCGAAACATCCGAATATGTCCGGCGGACCATCCACACGACCGGCGGGATATTGGCGATTGCCTATCACTATACCCGGCCCGTAGACGATCTGACGCCCCTCCCTTCCGGACGCTGGCCGATACGCTGATCGATCGTCACTGACACGGAACGAACCGCGCAGTTCCGCTTTGATGCTGTCACATCGAAAGGGAGGAAAATCCATGAGCTTTGCACGCATCCTGATGGGCTGCGCCGCGCCGGTAGCGCTTGCCGGCTGCGCGGCGGGCGGGCTTACCGGCACCGCGCCTGTCACCCCCGGTCAGGCAGCCCCGATCAGCGCGTCGGAGCGCCAGCAGGGCAGTCAGGCGCGCACGGGCATTCTCAACGAATATAACGGCGCCTATACCAAAGGGCCGACCAGCTATGTCACGCGCGTGGGCCAGCGGATCGCCACGCAATCGGGCCTGTCGTCGAACCCCGATGCCTTTACCGTCACCATTCTCGACAGCCCGGTCGACAATGCGTTCGCGACCCCCGGCGGCTATGTCTATGTCACGCGCGGCCTGCTCGCGCTGATGAATGACGAGGCGGAGCTCGCCGCGGTGCTTGGCCATGAAGTCGCCCATGTCGCCGCGCGCCACAGCCAGAAGCGGCAACAGGCGGCGCAGCGCAACAGCATTTTCGGCGCGCTGGGTCAGGTGCTGGCGGGTGCAGTGCTCGGTGATTCGGGCTTCGGCCAGTTGCTCGGCCGCGCGGCCGGCACGGGCTCGCAGCTCGCAACGCTCGGCTATTCGCGCAGTCAGGAGAGTCAGGCCGATCAACTCGGCGTCGATTATCTGAAGACCGCCGGATATGACACCGATGCGCTCGCTTCGATGCTGACCAGCCTCAGCGATCAGCAGCAGCTCGATCAGCGTATTTCGGGCAATACCCGCTCGGTACCCGCCTGGGCGAGTACCCACCCCGAATCGGGCCAGCGGGTGAGCGCCGCGCTTGCCGAAGCGCAGCAGCTGGGCGGCACCGATCAGCCGCGCGACCGCGATGCCTATCTCAGCGCGATCAACGGGCTGTTATATGGCGACGATCCGGACAATGGCGTGATCGACGGGCGCGACTTTCTGCATCCGAAACTGGGCATTGCCTTCACGATCCCGCAGGGCGCGCAGATGCAGAACAGCGCGCAGGCCGTAACGGTCTCCGGTCAGAATATGCAGGCACAGTTCGGCATGGGCCAATATTCGGGTGACCTTGCCAATTATGTACAGAAAGTGCTGCAATCGCTCGGCGGCGACGGCGCGAACCTGCCCGCCGCGCAGATACAGCGCACCACGATCAACGGCTTCCCGACCGCTTATACCCAGACGCGGGCGAACACCCAGTCGGGCGCAGTCGATGTGAGCGTCTTCGCTTATGAGGCGTCGAACAGCGGCGCCTATCATTTCGTGGTTCTGACTCCTGCGGGTCAGGGACTCGGCGCGGCGCAGGGCATGGTCCAGTCGTTCCGAAAGCTGTCGAGCGCGCAGGCGGCGAAGATCAAACCGAAATATGTGCGCATCGTCACGGTGAAATCGGGCGATACGGCAAGCTCTATCGCTCAGCGCATGGCGTTCGACGATTATAAGCTGGAACGATTCAACGTGCTCAACGGCATCCCCGACGGCGCAACACTCCGCACCGGGGACAAGGTGAAGATCGTTACTTATTGAGGTGGGCGAATTACATACGCTTGACAAAAGCAGGCATCGTTCTAGTCTTGTTCGCAGGCCCGTGAAACAGCCGATTGGTACTCGGCCCAGTGAATCGATAAGCCTGTAACAACGTTCCGCTTATCCCACTTTACGATTAAGTCGACTGTCGGGACCGGATACCAAGCGTTGCTGTGCTAAGCGGTCTAGAACGCTTAGCATAGGCCCGTAGCCTGCGATCGGGGGCCAATCCGAAGCGCAGGGGCCAAAAGTCACTAACCTTTTGGGTCTGTGGCGCGTCATGACCCGGAGGAACGGCTATGAAGCCTGAATCCCGGTTCGAAGTGAAGGTAGAAGTAACGGCCGATATAGCTGCGATCATTAGATCGCTCATTTTATTGGTTTTTCTTTTCACCTGATCAGGAGGGCGGGATTTCCCGCCCTCCATTACTATCAGCGCGTCAGCTTCTTGTACGCCAGCCGCGTCGGGCGGTCGGCGGCGTCGCCCAGACGGCGGCGCTTATCCTCTTCGTACGCCGCGAAATTGCCTTCGAACCATTCGACATGGCTGTCGCCTTCGAACGCCAGAATGTGCGTCGCCAGACGGTCGAGGAAGAAGCGGTCATGGCTGATGACCACGGCACAGCCAGCGAAATTCTCGATCGCCTCTTCCAGCGCGCCCAGCGTTTCGACGTCGAGATCGTTGGTCGGTTCGTCGAGCAGCAGAACGTTGCCGCCGCGCTTCAGCATCTTGGCCATGTGAACGCGATTGCGCTCACCGCCGGACAGCTTGCCGACATTCTTCTGCTGGTCCTGCCCCTTGAAATTGAACGCGCCGACATAAGCGCGCGTCGACATATCGTGGCCGTTGACCTTCACATAATCGAGGCCGTCCGACACTTCTTCCCAGACATTGTGACTGGGGTCGAGATCGTCGCGGCTCTGGTCGACATAGCCGAGATGTACGGTCGTGCCGATTTCGATCTCGCCGCTATCGGGCTGTTCCTGACCGGTGATGATCTTGAACAGGGTTGATTTACCGGCACCGTTGGGGCCGATCACACCGACAATACCGCCCGGCGGCAGGTTGAACGACAGGTCTTCGAACAGCAGCTTGTCGCCATAGGCTTTCGAAATGTTCGTCGCCTCGATCACCTTGTTGCCGAGACGCTCGGGCACCTGAATGACGATCTGTGCCTTGCCCGGCGCGCGATTCTGCTGCGCTTCGACGAGCTGGTCGAATTTGGAAATACGCGCCTTGGACTTGGTCTGACGCCCTTTGACGCCGGCGCGAATCCATTCGAGCTCGTCCTTGATCGCCTTTTGACGACCCGATTCCTCACGCGATTCCTGTTCGAGGCGCTTCGCCTTTTTTTCCAGATAGGTGGAATAATTGCCTTCGTACGGGAAATATTTTCCGCGATCGAGCTCCAGGATCCAGCCCACGACATTGTCGAGGAAATAGCGGTCATGGGTGATCATCAGCACCGCGCCGGCATATTCGGCGAGGTGGTTTTCCAGCCAGTTGACGCTTTCGGCATCGAGATGGTTGGTCGGTTCGTCGAGCAGCAGGATCGACGGCTTCTGGATCAGCAGCCGGGTCAGCGCAACGCGGCGCTTTTCACCGCCCGAAAGCGTATCGACGCTCCAGTCACCCGGCGGGCAGCGCAGCGCCTCCATGGCGATTTCGAGCTGGTTGTCGAGCGTCCAGCCGTCGACCGCATCGATCTTTTCCTGAAGGACGCCCATTTCCTCCATCAGCGCGTCGAAATCGGTATCGTCCTGGGGATCGCCCATTTCCGCCGAAATGGCGTTAAAGCGATCGACCATATCGGCCACTTCGCGCGCGCCGTCCTTCACATTTTCGAGCACATTCTTGCTGGGGTCGAGCTGCGGCTCCTGCGCCAGATAGCCGACGGTGATATTTTCACCCGGCCATGCCTCGCCCGAAAAATCATCGTCGATCCCGGCCATGATCTTCATCAGGGTCGATTTACCCGCACCGTTCGGACCGACGATGCCGATCTTGGCGCCCTGATAGAATTGCAGGTTGATATTGGACAGAACCGGCTTTTGCGCGCCGGGGAAAGTCTTGGTCATGTCCTTCATGACGAAGGCGTATTGAGCGGCCACGTTGATGCTCCGAAAAGGAATGCAGACAGGAACAGAGATTTGGCCCGCGATGTAGCGACGGGGGCAGCGATTGGCAAACCGATAGCGCGGCACTTGTCGGACCTGCCGCCTTCTCGCATGACGGTGACGAAGCCTTTCATCGTAAAATCAATCGGGGGAAATCATGACGATCAGATGCCTTGCGCGCTTCGCGGTCTCTTGTGCGGGGCTCGCGCTCGCGGTGCCTGCTGCCACGGCACAGGAGAGGCTTCCCGCCGGGGTGACGGCAAACGTCCCGACGCGCGTCGCTGAGCTGCGCGATGCTGCGCTTAACGACACCGTCGCCTATGACATTGTCGAAGGGCTGACGACCGAGATCGGGCCGCGACTGGCGGGCACCGACGCCGAAGCGCGGGCACGCGACTGGGCGGTCACCAAGCTCAAAAGCCTCGGTTTCAGGAATGTGCATATCGAAACCTATCAGATGCCCGTCTGGATGCGCGGTGAAGAAAAGGCTGAGGTAATTGCGCCCTTTTCGCAGCCGCTGCGCATCACCGCGCTCGGCAATTCGGGCGCAACGCCGGACAAGGGAATCACCGCCCCGATTGTCTATTTCGAGACGTTCGGCGATCTCACCCGCGCTCCGGCGGCCAGTCTGAAAGGCAAGATCGCCTTTGTCTCGAACCAGATGGTGCCGACTCAGGATGCCAGCGGCTATGGCACGTTCGGCATGGCGCGCTTTGTGGGACCGCAGATCGCGGCGGAAAAAGGCGCAGCCGCGATTCTCATTCGCTCGATCGGCACCGATGAAAGCCGGGCGCCACATGCCGGGAACACCAATTTCCGTGACGGCACTACCCCCATCCCCGCCGCTGCGCTGTCGGTCGAGGACGCCGCGAATCTGGAACGCATGGTGAAGCGCGGCAAGCCGGTCACGCTTCACCTGCTCCTCACCCCGAAGCAGATCGGGCTGCAGGAATCGGGCAATGTCATCGCTGAAGTGCCGGGCAGCGATCCCGACGCGGGAATCGTGTTGATCGGCGGGCATCTCGACAGCTGGGACCTCGGCACCGGCGCAATTGACGATGCATCGGGGCTTGGCATCACCACCGCGGCCGCGCATCGGATCATGCAGGCAGGCACGCCCCGACGCACCATTCGCGTCGTGTGGTTCGGATCGGAGGAAGTCGGCGCATTCGGCGGCGAGGCCTATGCGAAAGCGCATAAAGACGAACGCCATGTACTGGCGGCCGAATCGGATCTCGGCGCTGATGCTATCTGGCGGTTCGAGACCAATCTGCCCGCTTCCGCCGCGCCGATCGGCGACCGGCTTCAGGCGGCTTTGGCCCCGCTCGGCATCGCGCGGGGACCGGGCAAGGCGCATGACGGCGCAGATATCGGTCCGGTTCTGCGTCAGGGCACAGCGGCAATCGACCTCAACCAGTCGGCGCTGCGCTATTTCGACTGGCACCATACGGCAGAGGATGTTCTGGAGCGGATTGATCCGGAGCAATTGCGGCAGAATGTGGCGGCATGGACCGCCATGCTGGCCATCGTCGCCGATGCGCCGGAGGCGATCGGGACGGTCGATTCCTGATCGTTTCGGGACCGAATCCTGCGGTAGCTTAACGCAAGATGCATTGACGCACGCCATGGCGGCGCTAATGCGTGGAAGCTCGCGATGTCGATTCCGACATTGCACGGGTTAAAAGGGAGCTAGTTTCTATGAAGAAGATCGTGATCGTTTCGGTTGCCGCCGGCCTGATGGGCCTCGCTGCTTGCACCTCGCAGACCCCGGCTGAAAACAATGCCGAGGCGATGGAAGCCAATGCTGAAATGGCTGCCGACAACTTCGACGCGATGGCCGAAAACGCGACGACCGAATCGAACGAAGCTATGTATGAGAACATGGCTGACAACATGGAGCAGAAGGCTGACAACGCCGACGCCATGGAATCGGACGTTCAGTAAGATACGGATCTTCGGATGACGGCCGGATGTCGCGATCCTTTCGATCCCGCGGCTCCGGCTTATTCCGCTACGGAGCACATTCCGGCGCGGACTTCCCCAATCTCTGCGTTAGACGCATTATCCCCTGATTGGGTATGAATTACCGATTGACGCGGATCGCGCTATCGCTATTGGGGCAATCTCGCGACGGCATTCGGGCCGGCCGCGAACCAATTATTCGTTTCGGAGCAAGGTTATGAAGAAGATTGTTTTCGCCGCTGCTGCCGCCGGCCTGATGACTCTGGCTGCGTGCTCGGGTGGTTCGGAAGAAGCCGGCAACACCGATGCCACCATGGCGAACCTCGACATGGGCGCTGACAACATGGACATGATGATGGACAATTCCACCAACATGACCGATCCCATGATGATGGACAATTCGATGGACAACACCATGATGTCCAACGACACTGACGCCATGTAATCAGCCTGATCGGGGCATATGCCCTGATCGCTGAACAGGTTTCGAAAGAGCGCTTCCCATCGGGAGGCGCTCTTTTTTTGCCTGTAGCGGAAGCGCTCGCCACCCCGCCTTGCCAGCCAAGCCGATATCCGGAAACGCTCCTGACGCGAAGGCTTATGCCATAGCCGAGGTTCGTGAGCCCCCCGGGAGCGTGGCAGTCCAGAGAGGCCGGTCGATCAGCGCATGCGTCGTCGCTTCGATCTGGGCAATGACGAGCCGATATGCGATTCACCTCCGCTGCAACGACAGTTCGACAGGTTGCGCGGGCGTAGCGTGGAAGACGACGCCATCGGGGCTGCCGAAGCGGTCCCACGATGATCCGCGCGGACCGCACCGTTGCAACACCCTGTAGTGCTCCGCGCCAGACGCAGGCGGATATTGGACGCGGGCCTGCAAACCAGTGCCTCCCCCTTCCCAACCTCGCTCATGCCCGGATACAGAAAGCCGGCCGCCCGCATGGTGCAGACGACCGGCCGGTCACAAATCATCGACTCGTAATGTGTCAGAATTTCAGTTTCACGCCGCCCTTCACCGTCGGGCCATAGGTTTCATATTGCAGCAGCCGCTTGGCACCGGCGAAATTCTGATATGCAAAATAGGGTTCGTTGTTCACGTTGATCCAGTCGGCATATAGCTGGATCGTCTTGGTGATGTCGTAGCGGGCGCTCAGATTGACCTGGAAGTGCCGCGCGACATAGCGGTCATTATCCGCCTCATCGCCCAGTTCATCGAGATATTTGCCGCGATAGGTACCCGCGACGCGGATGCTGATCGGGCCTTTTTCATATCCCAATATCGCGTTGAAGACGTTTTTCGACGAAGACGGCAGCGGGATATGGCGCGGATCATCGGCATTGCCATCGGTGAACACCGTGCCGGTCGCATCGGTATAGGTATAGTTGAACTGAACGAGCAACCCGTCAAACGGCCCCGGCAGGAAGTCGAGCACCTGACTGAAACTCGCCTCCACCCCGGTGACCTTCGCGGTTTCGCCGTTCACATGCGTTTCCAGCTCCTGATAGGCGAAATTGCGGAAGGTTCCGGGGGTGCGGATACGCTGATCGACGATGAAGTCATCGATTTTCTTATGGAAGAACGCCACCGACAGCGCGCCGCTCTGCGAGAAATAATAAGATGCCTCAGCATCGAAATTCCACGCTTTATAGGGGTTGAGGTCGGGATTGCCGATCTCGGCCTCGCCATCTTCGTTGATCAGGAAACGCGGGGCAAGATCGGACAGGTTGGGCCGCATCAGGCTGCGATATACCGCGCCACGCAACACGATCGCGGTTCCCGCAGGCGCAAAGCGAACATTTAGGCTCGGCATCCAGTCGGTATAGCTGCGCTGAAATGCCAGCGGCGTGACGCATACCGCATCGGCGCAGGGCGGCGTGGCATCGGGATTTTCTTCCTGAACCAGATTGCCCTTCAAATGACTGAAGGTCCGTTCCATACGAACGCCGCCGATCACGCGCAGCGTATCGCTGTCCCAGCGGCCGAGCAGATAGCTTGCCAGAATGTCCTCGCGCGCCTTGTAATCCGACGTCGCCGAATCGAGCATCGTGTCCGCAGCGTTCAATTCGAAATCGCCGCGATTATCATAAAAGAAATCGCGCGTTTTATACCAGTCAAATGCCGGCGCGATATTGGCCAGCCCATAGGTCGGATTGCCGACCAGATCGGCAAACGTCAGATCGCCGGTATAATCATCATAATCATCCTGCTGGAGATTATACATTTTGGTGCGCCAGCGCTGCTTCACACCGCCCTGAATGGTGAATTCGCCGCCATTCATCGCGAAGACGCGGGAGACATCGCCCTTCAGGCTATATTCTTCGTCCTGCGAATCCGAAAGCGAGGTGCGCTCCAGCTTGTCAAAGCCATAGGTCGACGGATCGAAGAACAGCGTTCCGCCGCTTTTGATCGTATAACGCGGAATGGCAGGGTTCGAATAATCGAAATCGACGCCCAGCCCCTCGCCATCGAATTTGTGTGAGAAACGCACGGGATCGAGCGAGCCTGCCTCCTTCTCGCTCGATTTGGTCCAGCCGCCCTGATACACGAGCTTCCACGGCCCGGTATCGGTGGTGCCGCCGATCGTCGCGGTACGGATACGCTGCCGCTCAAACCGGTCCTTCAGATCGCGCTCGATCTTGATCTCGCCATCGGCGTCGCTCCAGTAAGCGGACTCGGCGTCGCCGGAGCTGGGGTCTTTATCGAAGGCGAAGGTCAGGCGATTGCGGAATTCCTGATCGTCGAACTGGCTGAATACACCGCGCGCATACAGCGTCGTCGTGCTGCTCGGCTTATAGTCGAACGACAAGGTTCCGCTGAACCGTTTGCGCGTCACGTCATAATCGCGATATTCGGGCTGGTCAGTGAAGGCGGTACCGTCATCCGCTTCCTTCCAGCCTCCGGTTTCGACATTGTCGGTCGAAAATTCGCGCTTGTAATAAGACATGCCGCCCGCGACGCCGAAATTATCGGTGAAGCGTGTCGCGAAATCCATCGCCGCTTTAGGCGTGAACGATCCGCGCTTATAGTTATAGCTGCCCTCGACTTTGGTCGTGAACAGGTCTTTCTTTCGGTCAAACGCGCTGGTTGTGTTGATTTCGATCGACCCGCCGATCGTGTCTGCATCCATATCGGGAGTCAGCGTCTTCTTGACCTCGATCGATTCGACCAGATCGCTCGACACCACGTCGAGCGCGACTTCGCGCACGTCGGATTCAGGCGCCGGGACGCGCAGACCGTTTAGCGACGAGGAGTTGAGGTTCGGGTCGAGGCCGCGAACCGACACAAAACGGCCCTCGCCCTGATCGTTCAGAATATTGATACCGGGCAGACGGCGCAGCGACTCGGCGACGTTCTGATCGGGAAACTGGCCGACAGCGTCGCGGGTCAACACATCCTCGACGCCGTCGGCCGCGCGCTTGCGGCTCAGCGCGCTGAAGAGGTTCGCCTGCTGTCCGACGACCAGAATATCGCTGCTCGGCGTGCCCAGCACCAGATTTTCGGTCACGGTACCCTTTGCCGGTACCGTCACCGACATGGTAACCGGCGGAACGCCGAGATAATTCGCGCGCAGCGTATAGGTGCCGGCCGGGACCTCCGCGAAGCGATACTGGCCGTTGGTATCCGACTCCGCCGTGCGGCTCAGCTCGACCAGCGTGATCTGCGCGCCTTCCAGGTTCTGCGTCTCGGTCGCGTCCGAAACGGTGCCGGTCAGATCGCCGGCGTGGCCGATCGCCGGTGCCGATACCAGAACCGCGCCAAGCAGCAAACGCCGCCGCAGCGTCATCAGTCTTTTCATGAATGCCCCCTTTGACCTTGTTATTGTGGGGGCCGATTGCAGCTGCAAATGTAACCTTGATGTACGTTCCGTTACACTAGCGTTACCGATGCAATAGTGCAGCGTAACAATGCCGAAGTCTGTAACGCCGATGTCTTATTCACCGGCCACATGCGCGGCAATTTCCATTCTTGTCGGAGTTGGATCGACGATGCGCTTTTCCCGCTGCTTCGGTTTCGCCGCCCTCACCCTGGCCGGTGCCTGCGCGCGTGCTCAGACGGCGCAGGTGCCCGTTCGCACCACGGTTTCCGTTCCCGCAGCCGGAGAAACCGAGGCCGTCGCGACCGCCAATGCGGACGCAGCGGATGATCCGGCGATTTTTGCCAGCGCCGATAATGCACCTTTCACGGTGAACGGCATTGAAGTCACGGGCCTTATTCTCGGCACCGATAAAAAGGCAGGACTCTATGCATTCGGCCTGAATGGCAGGAAAGTGCAATTCCTGCCCGAAGGGCGGCTGAACAATGTCGATCTGCGCGCCGATGGCGACGGCTTTATCGCCGCTGCCTCGAACCGTACGCCGGGTCGCGACGGCATTTCGCTCTATCGCTATCGCGCAGGCGGAAAAATCGAGGATGCGGGGTTCATCGCCAGCGACCTTGCCGAACCCTATGGATTTTGCATGGGGCGCGAGAGCGGCCGCCTGATTGCGGTTCTGATCGGCAAAAGCGGCTCGGTTCGCGAATATGCGCTTTCCGATGCTGAAAGCGGCTTGATCACCGGCGAGCAAATCGCGAAATTCGATGTGGGATCGCAATCCGAGGGCTGTGTAGTCGATGACCGTACCGGCTATCTCTATCTCGGCGAAGAGGATGTCGGCATCTGGCGCTATCGTTTGGGCGACAGCAGCGGTACGCGGCAATCGGTCGGCGCGGTCGGCGACGGCACGCTGGTCGCCGATGTCGAGGGGATGAGCATTCTTGCCGATGGCAGCGAACGCTATCTGCTGGTGTCGAGCCAGGGCGACAGCGCCTTTGCGGTATGGCGTATCGACGGCACTCGCCCGGTCTACGCCGGTCGCTTCCGCGTTTCCGCAGCAAACGGCGTCGATGCAGTCACCGGCACCGACGGTATCGACGCGCATGCCGGACCGGTCGGCCGCTTCGGATCGGGACTGGTCGTCGTTCAGGACGATGAAAATGACGGCGCTGCACAGAATTTCAAACTGATCGACTGGCACGCGATCAGGGCGGCGCTGCGCCCTTGAATGGGCGAATGGTCGGGGAGGCAGGATACCCGACCGATGACAGGCTGCCGTAAATCATTGAAAACACGTTGTCGGAACCGGCCCGTTTCCGGACTGGTGTACAGTGGCGCGCACGATGAAGGCATAAGTCGCGTCAACTGATGCGCTGAAGTGATCGGGGCCCAGTTCCTCTTTGCGTTGCTGATGCGCTTGTTCGCAGATCCAGCGCGCCTTGATCGCGCCGGCGAGAGCCTTGATCGGAGTGTCGCCGGGCAGATTGGAGAGATAGTATTTTCGCTCGCCATTCGAACGATGCTCACCCACCAGTCAGGCTACCTCACCTGGCATGTGCCGGGCCCCGGCAGAGCCGATCCGCTGAGCCGCACCATCGGCAATGCGCACGCGCATGGCGGCAAAACGGGCATCCGCCATCATGCCTGACGATAAGTTCGGCCACGAAAGGCTATATGGGGGGCCATAGACAACGTCACGCAGCGACGCCCGTTACACGTTGCCCATGGGCTTTGTGAGCGCTCGACGGAGCGTTTTCGCCCGAAAACCCGGAGAGTTTTCAACCGCAACTGCAGATCTGCCGCGCAATGTTATCCCTCAACAGGCGCGCCCGCGGCGGCGTAGAAGTCGATCACGGCGTTGGCGAGGCTGGCTTCGCTGTCGATCAGCGACTGGCGGCTTGTAATCAGCTGACGCTGGGCGTCGAGGACGTCGAACAGCGAGCTCAGCCCCTCGCGATACAAAGCGTTGAGCTGGGTATAGGCCTCCTCGCTCTGCCGGATGGCATCTTCCAGCGCTTCGATCCGCTGGCGATAGCTCTGGATCGCGACCATCGCCGTCTCCACCTCGCTCAGCACGCCAAGAACCGATCGCCGATATTCGTCGAACCGCGCATCGGCTTCCGCCTTTGCTGCAGCGATTTCGGCACGGCGGCGCCCGCCGTCGAACAGCGGCAGATCAAGCGCAGCGCCGATCGATCCGACCACACTGTCCAACAGGCCGGTGGCGCCGCCACTGGCAATCCCGATCGTCCCGGGCAGCACGAGCCGCGGATACAGATCGGATCGCTCGATACCCACCTGCACGGCGGCTTCCGCCAGCCTTGCTTCGGCAACAAGCAGGTCCGGACGGCGGCGCAGAAGGTCTGCGGGAAGTCCGGCGGGCGGCCCGCCGCCATAGCGCGGGATCAGCGAACCGATTTCCTGCGAAGGCGTCTCCGGGATCGGCGCGGGGACATCGCCGGTCAGGATGGTGAGCGCATTCGCCGCCTGAACACGCTGCAGCCGCAGCACCCCCGCCTGTGATCGTGTCTGGGCGAGATCGGCAGCGGCACGGCGCACGTCCAGATTGGCCGATAGCCCCGCCGAAAAGCGGTCCTCCACGATGCGGAGCGTTCGCTGCTGCAACTCGGTCGATTGCTGCAGCAGCGCCAGCCGCGCCTGTGTCCGGCGAAGTTCGACATATTGGCTCGCCACCGCTGCGGCGACGATGCGGCGCTGGTCGGCGACGAGATAGCGATTGGCGCGAGCATTGGCGGCGGCGGCCTCCACTTCCAGCGACAGGCGGCCCGACAGGTCGAGGTCGAGCAGGAAATCGGCCCCGGCGCCTGCATTCACATCGGTATCGCCGCGACCGGTAGTGCTTGCCTGAACGTCCGCCGTTCCATCGGCTGACGGCGCAAGGTCGGACCGTTCGGCAGTAACCAGCGCGCGCGCGGCACGCAGGCGCGAGCGGGCAGCGGCGATCGACAGATTATTGTCGAGAGCGCGCGCGACCAGCGCATCGAGCGCAGGATCGTCGAACCCCTTCCACCAGATATCGTTTGCGCCGCTGTCGGGACGATATTCGGTGACGAAGGCTTCCGGCACCGGCACTTCGCCTGCCGGACGATATTGTTCAGCTGGCCCGGCGCAACCAGCCGCCACAACACATAGGGCCAGTGCCGGTCGGGCGACGATCCGCCTCATGCTTCCCCCTCCGCCGCGTCAAGTTCGCGATGCATTTTGGCGAGATCGACGCTGCGCGGCGTGCCGAATCTGGCGATGACGAGATACAGTACCGGGGTCAGGAACAGGGTGAACAGGCTTGCGATGCCCAGCCCGCCGAAAATCACCCAGCCGATCGACTGGCGCGCTTCGGCCCCTGCCCCGCTGGCGATGATCAGCGGGATCGCCCCGGCAACGGTCGAGATCAGCGTCATCATGATCGGGCGCAGGCGCAGCGCCGCGGCCTCTGCAATCGCCTCACGCACCGACTTGCCCTGATCGCGCAGCTGATCGGCGAATTCGACGATCAGCACGCCGTTTTTGGCCATCAGCCCGATCAGCATGACAAGGCCGATCTGCGAATAGATGTTGAGCGAAATACCGGTGAGAAACAACGAGAGGATCGCGGCGGCAAGCGCGAACGGAACGGTCAGCATGACGACAAGCCCGCTCGTCAGGCTCTCAAACTGCGCGACAAGCACCAGAAACACGATCACCAGCGCAAAACCGAACGTGAGCAGCACGGCCTGCGATGTTTCACCAAGCGTCTGCGCATCGCCCTGAAGCAGAAGATCGGCATCCGGCCCGACCGCCTCACGCGTCAGCCGACGGATTTCAGTCACCGCATCGCCCAGCGTTCCGGAGGTAATATCCGCCTGAACCTCGATCGCGCGGCGTTGCTCAACCCGATCGAGCTGCGCCGCAATTCCTTCCTCAACTGCACTTGTCACACTGGACAGCGGGGTGAGCGCCCCGGAGGTGGTACGAACGAACAGCTTGCCGAGCTGGTCGGGCGAAGTGATCGAACGGTTGGTCGAGGTCAGCAGGATCGGCAGCGCCTGATCACCGACATTCAGGTCGACAATCTCCTCCCCGCCGACCATCGCGCTCAGCGTCGCCGAAATCTCATCCAGATCGACCCCGAGCTGTGCCGCGCGCTGGCGATCGACCTGCAGCGCGACCTGCGGCTGGGTCGGCTGATACGAAATCTCGGCATTGGTAAGGCTGTCCGAAGCCGTGTCGATCGCGGTGGCGAGCTTTTGTGCACGCGCATAGATTTCATCATAATCAGTGCCGGTCAGAGCGACCTCGATCCGGTCGCTGCCGCCGCCCAGGCTGAGCGAACCGCGCCCATATACGCCCGTCCGCGAGCCGGGAATCTCCCGCATCGGCTGGCGCAGTGCGTCCACTACCTCCTGTTGCGACATGCTCCGTTCGCCCCAGTCTGCGAGGTTGGCGGTCACCTGCACACGGTTGGGATCATAGCGACCGACGATGGAGAAAGTGGATTTGATCACGCCCTTATCGATCAGCGGTTGCAGCCGTGCTTCGATCTCGTCGAGCTCATCGTCCATGAAGGATAGCCCTACTCCATCCGGCCCCTGTGCCGACACCACCACCACGCCGCGATCCTCATCGGGTACCAGTTCCTGATTGAGCGCTCCGTACAATGCGCTTGCCAGCGCAGCTGCGCCGATCGATCCGACGATGATGAATACGGGATGGCCGAGCGACCAGTCGAGCGCGCGCTTGTAGCGCTCGTTCAGCGACCGGCCAAAGGCGACCAGACGCCCCTCGCCATCGGAATCTGAGGTCAAACTGGTGCGCGCCGCGATCGCAGGTACCAGCGACAGCGCGACAAAACCCGAGATGATCACGGCCAGCGCCAGCACGAATCCGAACTCCCGGAATAGCTGCCCGGCGTCCGAGGGCAGGAAGGAGATCGGCACGAACACCGATACCAGCACCGCGGTCGTCGCGACGACCGCGAAAAACACCTGCCGCGTGCCGAGCACGGCAGCGCTGCGCCGCCCCATGCCCTCCGCCTGCAGCCGCTGGGCATTTTCAAGCACCACGATCGCATCATCGACGATCAGCCCGGTCGCCAGCACCAGCGCAAGCAAGGTCAGCAGATTGATCGAAAATCCGGCAAGCCAGATGCCGCCAATCACACCGATCAGCGCCACGGGGATCGTGGTCGACGGGATCAGCGTTGCCCGGAACGAGCGGAAGAACAGCAGGATCGTCGCCATCACCACCGCGATGGTGGCAAACAGCGTGATGATGACTTCCTTCACGGAAATCCGAATGAACTCGGCCTCATCCGAAATTACCGAGATCGAAATGTCGGGAAAGCGCTCTTTCAGTCGCTCGACCGATTGCTGAATCGAATCCGAAATCCGGATAGTGTTCGATCCTGCCTGCCGGATGACGCCCAGCCCGATGATCGGTTCGCGGTTCAGCCTGACAAAGCTGCTCGCATTGGCGGGCGCAAGATAGACATTGGCAATGTCACCGACGCGCACATCATCGCGCACCCTGACATCCTCGACCTTGTCCGGCGTTGCCGCAATCGCTTCGGCGCGCACGACCAGTTCCTGTGAATCCGAACGAAAGCTCCCCGCCGGAACGTCGAACGGCGCCTGACGCAGCGCCTGCGCCACATCGCCGACGGTCAGGCGATATCGGTTGAGGCGGATCGGATCGATCGCGACGCGCATCTGCTGTTCGCGCGCGCCGAACTGAGCGATGCTTGCCACCCCCTGCGCGGTCAGCAGTTCGGGGACGATGTCGTTATCGATGATCCGGGTAAGCTCTGCCTCGCCATAATTGCGGCTCGATATGGCGAGGCGTATGATCGGTTCGGCATCCTCATCCGCCTTGACGATGCGCACCTGTTCGACGCGTTCGGGAAGGTCGCGCGTGACGCGGCTTACCGCCTCGCGAACATCGGTTGCCGCCGTATCGAGATCGACGCCGGGGCTGAATTCGACGCGAATACGGCTGTTATTTTCCTCGCTGGAAGAGCGTATCCGGCGCACACCCGACACCCGCGCCGCTGCGTTTTCAAGAACGCTCGTCACCTCCGCATCCATGGTTTCGGGCGCAGCGCCGGGGAATTGCGCGCTTACCGACACGATCGGACGATCGACATCGGGAAGCTCGCGAACCTCCACCCCGAAAATCGCGGCGGCACCGGCGATGATGATCAGCAGGTTGCATACCGCGATCAGCCAGGGCCGTTTGACCGCCAGCATCGGCAGATCGGTGCGACGATCGCTCATTGTCCCGCCGATGCGGTGGTGTTCGATCCCGATTGTTCGACGATGGTCGGCGGAGCCGGTTTACGCCCGACAAGCTTCACCTCCTGCCCTTCACGCACCTTTTGCACGCCGCGCACGATGACTGCCGAACCCGATGAAAGCGCTCCGTCGACCAGCACGCGGCCATCGCGCCGACCGGCGATCGAGATCGAAACCCGCTTTGCCGCATGATCGCGAACGGTCCACAGATACGGACCATCGCCGCCCCAGACGACCGCAGCTTCGGGGACCGAAGGATAGGTTCGGCCCGGCGCCCTGATCTTCACGCCGAAGCTCATTCCCGGGCGAAACGCATCTTCGCCATTGTCGATAACCGTGCGCACGGTGAAGGTCCGCGCATCGTCGGCGACCGCCGTGTCGATGCCGCGAACCTCGGCAGTGACCGAAATTTCGGGGCGCGAATAAGGGTGCAATTCGACAATCGAGCGTTTGCGCAACTGTTCGAACGCAGTCTCCGGCGCGTCGAAATCGACGAACAGCCGGTCACGGCGATCCAGCCGGCCGATCAATGTTGTCGGCGTGACACGGTCGCCCTGATCGACCTGCGGCACGCCGGTATAGCCCGAAAACGGGGCGCGGACGGTGCGATCTTCAAGCGCGACCTTTGCCTGTCGCAGTTCGAGCTGCGCCGATTGAAGCGCGGTTTCGCCCTCTTCGATCTGGCTGGCGGACAGCGCGCCGGTATCCTCGATCCGGCGATAGCGGTCGAGCAGCTGTTGCGCTTCCTTGACCCGAACCTGCGCAAGCTCGACCGCGACGCGCTCACGCCGCGCATCCAGTTCGACCAGCGGCGCGCCCTTGCGGACATAATCGCCGGTCGAAAAATGCACCGATTCGACCGCCCCGGCCGCTTCGGCATAGAGCTGGGCGGACACGATCGCGCGTGCGGTCCCGATGGCTTCGACAATCTTCTGCTCGGCCAGCGCCACCGGTTTCTCGACGAGAACCGGCGTCGGCGCAGCATCGGCGGAGGCATCCTGCTCAGCGGTACAACCGATCGGCAGAAAGCTGGCGCAGGCCATCAAAACCAAAGGAAATTTTCGCATCGACCCGGAGCATAGAGTAAGAACGCCGCAGGCCAAGGTCGTTCTTCTTTTATGTGCTCATGCCGCGATCATCTTTGAAGAGAGGGGCACCCTGTAAGGCTGCGGTCGCCCCATCTTTCTGCTATTGGCCGACGAAATGTTACAAAGCCTTGCCCTGTTCGCCGCACTTTCAGCCACGCCTGCCCAGGTGCCGGCCTCACCGTCGCCCGCGCTTCGTCACAACCTGCAATGCATCGGTGCAGCCTCCGTTCTGCAACATCTGAACAAATCGCGAGGCGATGATGCGGATCGCCAGAAAACGCTGCTCGCCTTCACGCTCTATTATGTGGGCAAAGTGAAGGGCGCTCAGCCCGAGATCGACCTTGCCGAGGCGATCCGAAGCCTCGGCCCGCCCCCGGCCGATCCGCAGGAGAGAAAAGACCTCGTAACCGGCTGCATCGATGAATTTCGTCAGATCGGCGAACAATTGTCCTCTACGGGAAAAGCATTGCTCGACAAGAGCAAGCCGTAAGCGTCGGGCGAGTATATCGCGCCGCGAGGGGAACACTCTGGGGCACAGAGCCTCTCCTCAAGTGAGGACTGGACATGTTTTCAACGATTTAGCAGGTGATGGTCGGGGAGACAGGATTCGAACCTGCGACCCTCTGGTCCCAAACCAGATGCGCTACCAGGCTGCGCTACTCCCCGACACGCCAAAGCCCTTAAGTTACCTGCCGTGCGATACGCAAGCGAAGATATTGCCTGCGGTCAACGATGGGCAAGCAGCATGCGCGCCTGACCATACCGCCGATCGCGGCGCGTCTTACGCTCACCGGGGCGAAGTGCAGCGTTATCGCAACGTTAGCGATATGCGTCTATCGCTCTCCAACCCTTCAGCGCTTGGAGGGATATGCGGAGCTTACGATGCGCCTTGCCTTTACGTCCATGCTGATGTTCTTCGTCGCCGTCGCTCCCGCATATGCCCAGGATACGGCATGTTATGGCCGTCCGGGCAAGGCGACACCAAGCTGCACGATCGCTCCCGGCAAGGTCCAGCTCGAAACCGGCATTGCCGACTGGACTGCGGATCACGGTACCGGAGCGCGAGAAGATAGCGTGATGATCGGCGATACGGCGATACGTGTCGGCATCGCACGCGACACCGAAATCGCCGTGTACGTCACCCCTTAGGTCCACCAGCGGCAGCGCGAACCCGGTCGCACGATCGTCGATAGCGGCTTTGGCGACACGCAACTGATGCTGAAGCACCGCTTTATCAACGGCGGTGAGCGTGGCATCTCGGTCGCGGTGCAGCCCTTTATCACCGTGCCCACCGGCGCCCATGGGATAAGCGATGGTGTAGCGACCGGCGGGGTCGCCGTTCCGATGGACATGAACCTGCCGAACGACTGGTCGCTGGCCCTGACGCCGACGCTGCAAAGCGAAGCGGACGCCGATGGCCATGGCAGCCACGCGCTTTGGTCTGCGGTCGGCGCACTCTCGCGTCCGCTTTACTCCACGGTTACAGGCACGGCGGAATTATATGTCGAGCGCGGCTATGATCCCGCCGGGCACCAGACGCGGACCAGCGCTGACATCGTGCTGGCGTGGCAGCCGACTGCTCACTGGCAATTCGACATCGGCACCTATTTCGGCCTGAACGCCGATACGCCCGATGCCGAACTTCTGGGCGGTGTCAGCAGACGCTTTTGATCCGGCAGCGGACAAGAGCCGTGACTCCCTGCTTCGCCGCGTTATGCTGACCTTCCGACAAACATAAAAGGGAGGATGGAATGAAAGCCACGATGGTCATGATCGGGGGCGCGGTGCTGCTTGCGTCCTGTGGCGGCGGAACAGACGAGCAAAGGACGGCACAGAACGCCAGCGCGGCAACCGCGTGCGAATCCAAAGCCAATAATGCGAACTATTCCGGTTTTTCCGAATCCGATATCCAGACGTTGCTCAAACAGCGCGCCGATACGATCAAGGCGGATGCTGGGACACCCGAATGGGATGCACAGGCGGCTGAGTTCGCGAAGAGCTTTCTCGGCCGTATCGGCATGCAGCCCGATTCGCTGTGCAAGAGCGATTATAAGGATATCCAGACGCTGATGGGCGCCGAAATGGATCTGGAATCGCGCTCGCCCCAGGACAATGCCGGAACGCTGACCGGCGATGCGCTCGAATCCTATGTCCGCACTCTGTACCGGACCGCCGGGCTGACTGCGGAACGCGGCTATCGCAAGCTGGACGAGCAAGTGAATTACACGCTGAACGCGGTCAAGCGGACGCGCGATTCCTGGGGAAAATAACCCCATGCCACGGCTGGTGGGCCCGGCAGGACTTGAACCCGCAACCTAGCCGTTATGAGCGGCCAGCTCTAACCAATTGAGCTACAGGCCCCCCAGCCGTGAGCAGCCGATAGCCGAGGCGATCCCCGGCAATCAAGCGTCATTACGCCATCGCGTCCAGAACGCCGATCAGATCGTTTTCGGACGCAGCGCGCACGCCGCGCGAGTCGAGCAAATCGAACATCGCATCCCACCAGCAATAAAATTCGCGAAGATCGCTCTCGTTGCGCACATAGGGGGTGAATCCGGGCATTAGCGAAGGCGAATGAAAGCTGAGATTGAGCAGCCGCACGCCTTCGCCCAGCGCGACCCGCACAGCTTCCAGACAGTCGCCTATCGGCATGTCCTCGGGGGTCAGGGCAACCCGCGACAACAGTCCCGCCCGGGCGAACAGCCCTCTTGCGCGCGGCAGCTTTGCCAGATGGCGATATAATCGCTCGCCACCGGCACGGGTAGCGCCGGTGAAGACGGTGCTTAGCGGCAGTTCGGCAAGCCCGGCTGCCCGGTCCAGCCAGAAAGCGTCATTGCCGATCGCAAAGAAATCAGGCCCGCCCTCGCTGGTATAAGCGTAGCGACTGCGCATCGAGCTATCGATCCGATAGCCGCGCCGGGCCAGCAAATGTGCGGTGTTCGGGCCAATGCCATAGCGGCCGGCGCGATAAATTCGCGGGCAAATGCCGAATTCGCTTCGAATGGCGTCGGTGAGCGTGTCGAGCTTCGCGGCCTCCAGTTCCATAGGAAGATTGCCTGTGAAACTGTTGAACGGCGTGACCGGCTCGTCAAACGGAGGATTCACCCAGGGATGAAGCTGCGTACCGATGGCTGCTCCGGCGGCGAGCACCTCGCGCAGCGCATCACCTGCGCGCGGCGATGTCGCCACCGGATGGTCGATCAGATAGACCGGAGCAGCCCCCATCCCCGTGAGCCGCGCGTGCCCGCCGGGAAGGGCTGCCATCGCGCTGGTCGAGCGCGCCTCACGGCTCAGCTGCGCGCGCCAGTCAAATTCCTCCTCGGTATCGACGAACAGCGTGAAGCGGGTGCCGAACGATTCCGGCCAGTCGATTACCGGTCCGGGGGTCGGGGAATAGGCGAGCGCGCGCTTTCCGGCGATTGGCGTTTTCCGATCAGCCATCGGTCAGCTGTTGCGAACCCTCTCCGTCTCCTGTGTTTCGTCCCGCCGCAACCGCAAGGTCAGGCTGTTTTTGCCGAACAGTAATGCGCCGCCCAGCTCACGCGCGAGATTGCGGGACAGACGAAGCGCGAAACCGGTCCCCAGCGTCGCAAGGTCCTCAATATCCTCATCGTCGATCAGCGCATCGCCGCCGCCCAGACGCAGCTGTGCCGGGCGATTGAACCGCAGCGCGACCTGTCCCGACCCGATCGGTTCGATTGTCGGCGCAATCCACTCGCCCGGAAGGCACAGCGCGATCAACGTAGCGGTAAGGCGGCTGAATAAGCGGCGTACCGCGCGGGCATCTCCCAACACCACGAGTTCGGTTTCCGGAACCACCAGCTTCGCCTCGCGAAGTGCCATCAGCGGCGCAAGTTCCTCGACAATCTCATCGAATAGCGGGCGCAGCGCGACCGTCTGCGGGCGCAGATCAAGCGCCTCGTCATCGATCCGCGCAGCGAAATCCAGATCATCGATAACGCCCAGCAGCTGGCGCGCTTCCTGCCGGATAACGCCTGCCCGCTCGCGATAGATGTCGGGAGCTGCGCCTAAATATTGCTCTTCGATCATCTCGGCAAAACCCGAGATCGCACCTGCGGGCGTTCGCAGTTCGTGAACCAGCTGGCGAAGCTGCTGCGCGAAAGCACGCGTCGGCCGCATCGGCGGCGGCCCTGCCCGCTCGTCGCGGCGAGGGCGGCGCGCCGAGCCGCGATAGCCGGTGAATCGACCGCTATCGACATCGAAACAGGGAATACCGGAAATCAGCCAGTCGCCCGCTGCCTCGCTGTCGCCTTCAACCACCAACCGGGCATTGGAAAAGCGCGACCTTTGGCGAAACGCTCCCGATGCCACGCCATCAACGCGCGACATATCCGGTGACCCTGCAAAATCGAGCGAAAGGCCGATCAGCGGCGCGCGGTTAATCCCTCGCACCCGGCGGATAACGCCGCACAAATCGGTGTCGAAACGAAAGCTGTTCACCGGGCGGGACGGCGCAGCGGCCGGCTTGCGTTGCACACGCTCGCGCTGAAAGGCGTCGATGCGCGCGACGACATCGCTGATGCTGAACGGCCCCGCCCCTTGACCCGATGTCCCATGGTTATCGGTCGGCGAACGCACCGCTCGCGACGCAGCGGGAGGGCACGCGGACCCGGCCGAATCGAACGCGAATATGGTGCTTGCGCCGTCCGATTTCGAATTGCCCGTTCGTACTGCCTGCACAGGATCGTCGATGGTCGCCTGGGACGAATCATCTTCCGTGTTTCCGCCAAAAGGGTGTCCGGCCTGCATGCAGCCCTTCATAATCCGATCGGGCGCCGAAGAAACGCGCAAAAGATCGTTACCAAGTTCCAAATCAGGACCGGCGAGCGCGTCCGGCGGGGTGCCGCTGCCCGTCGTTCGGCTTATGCGATTCGCTGTCGCGTATCGGATCGATGCTGCGATTTCGAAGCCCGCAGGCCTGATCTGTTCTGCACGCCATATTCCCTTCTAATGGGCGCGGTGAAGATCGGTGTCCCCCGTGCAAAACGTTTTGCGCACCTTTGCTCTTCGCAGACTTGTCGATCGCCGACCCCTATTTCGTATCCGGCGGGGAATATCGAGCACGCGGACCGGCGAGCTGCTGATATTTCGACGCACGCCCCTCCTGGCCCTTGGTGGACACAGCGGCCCAGGCAAACCGGCTCTGGCGGGAAAATATCGGTTCGCCGCACAATTCGAAATGTCGCATTGTGAGACAATTGCGTTAGGCGGTAATTATATTATATCTCTCGCCGAGATAAAGCATCAAACACATATATCCGGAGTATCCATGGCCCTCGATCAAATCGACCGGCAACTTCTAAAACTGCTTCAGGACGATGGTCGGATGACCAATGTCGATCTTGCCGAGCGGGTGGGCCTGACTGCCCCGCCCTGTCTGCGCCGGGTTCGCGCGCTGGAGGATGAAGGCGCGATTCGCGGCTATCATGCCGAACTCGATCCGATTGCGCTCGGCTACACCATTACCGTTTTCGCGATGGTCAGCCTGCGCAGCCAGGCCGAAAGCGATCTCGAAGCGTTCGAGGCGCATGTCGCGACGATTCCCGAAATTCGCGAATGCCATATGCTGAACGGCGAAATCGACTTCATCCTGAAAATCGTGGCGACCGATCTGAAAAGCTTTCAGCAGCTGTTGACCACAAAGCTCACTTCGGCATCGAACGTGTCGAGCGTGAAAACCTCGCTCACCATCCGCACGTCAAAGATGCTGCCCGGCATTCCGGTCAGCGAGGCATAAAGAAAGGGCGGCGAGTCGCCTCGCCGCCCCCTTTCATCGTACCGGGTCCGAGAATCAGCCCGCCGTCGCGGTCGCGCTACCGGTCGCAGATCCGCCCCTGGTCGCAAGATACACGTCCCAGAGATTTACCACGTCCTTGCGAGCGCCCGCGGCATTCACCGAGTCGAAAGCCTGCTTCGCTTCGGCGGTCTGGCCGGCAAGCGCGAGCGCGATGCCGAGACGGCTGTTAACCACCGGCGTATCGACGCCGCCCTTTTGCAGCGCCGCACGATACAGTTTGATCGCCTGAGCATAGTCGCCATTCGCCAGATAGGCGTCACCGGTCTGCGAAGCGAGCTTGCCGTTCGCTGCCGCCATCGCCTTGGTTTCCAGCGAGCTCAGCGAAACATCTTTTTTGATCGCCTGAACAGCGCTGTTGTACAGGTCATTGATATTCGCCGCACCGGCCGGGATGGTTCCCGCCTGGCGCCCCGCCTCGATCACTGCCTTGCTTTCATAAGGAAGGCCCTTCTGATTGGCCAGCAGCGCATATTCGAAATAGTCGCTCTGGCTGGCCAGCGAACCCGTCGCGCGCTTCAGGCGAAGCAGGTCGAGACGCGTATCATCATCGATCGCCTTGCCGCCTTCCTGTGCCGTTTGCTGGTACAGGTTGATGAGCTCGCGCCAGTTCTGCTTGGTCGGATAGGCTTTGACCCATTCGGTCGCCCACTGCATCGTGGCAACCGGATCCTTGGCCTTGTTATAGGCCTGCGAGACGCCGAACTTATACCAGTCTTCCGGTGCCTTGTCGGCGGTCGCGTTGCGCGCGTCGATCGCCTGTTTCAGGGAGACGAGGCTTCCCTTCACATCGCCGGTATCCGCCTGGACCCGTGCCATCATCAACGGAAGTTCGGGATTGGAATACCCCATTTGCTGCGCCTGGGTGAGATATTTTAGCGCAACGTCGTTATTCTTGTTCTGCAGTGCGATCTGCCCACGGAAAAAGGCATATTTTGCGCGGTCGGCAGGGGCCGTGCGATCGCTGGCGATCAGCGTTTCGAGCGCAGGTGCCATGCGGGCATTATCCTGTTCGCGCGCACCGACCGGCAGGCTGAGCGCCGCCACAAAATATTGCTCGTCCGGAGTCTTGGCCAGCTTGGCCGCAGCATCGATGTGCGTCTTGGCCGTGGCATAGTCATTAGCCTGAAGCGCATCCTGCGCAGCCTTTGCCTCGACCCGGAACTCCTTGCCGAGTTCGAGTGGCTTGCCTTCTTCCTTATCCTGCTTCTTGTCCTTTGCCGCGGCCATCGGCGCGGTTGCCACCATCGCCGTCGAAACGCCGACGGCCAGTGCCGCTGCCATCGCAGCCTTGGATACGAATTTCATCGTCAAAACTCTCCTCTTACGGGGGGCCGTGCTTCGGCGTCAGCCCGTCTAATGGGCACAGGCGCGCCGTTCAAGCAGCACGGCATGGAACGGGTTAGCGACATAATGCTGAACGCGTTTTGAACGAGCGGGTTTCATTGCTTTGACGATCCGGCGCAGCAGGGCTAGGCACCGCGCCATGATCGCCGTGCTCTCCCCCGCCAAAAGCCTCGATTACGAATCCGACTTGCCGGTACTGGATGCGACCGAGCCCAGATTTTCCGGCGATGCGGCTGCGCTTGCGCATGCCGCGGCTCGGCTCGGTGCGCCGAAACTTGGAAAATTGATGCGGATTTCCGACAAGCTTGCAAAGCTCAATGCCGCGCGTTTTCGAGAATTCGATGCCGCCCCGGTTCGCCCCGCCCTTTTTGCGTTTTCAGGCGATGTCTATCGCGGATTCGAAGTAAAAACGCTCGACGAGCCGGCCATTGCATTCGCTCAGGATCATGTACGGATCCTTTCGGGGCTGTACGGCCTGTTGAAACCGCTCGACAACATTCGTCCCTATCGGCTTGAAATGGGGACGAAATGGGCACCGGGTCGCGACGATAGTCTGTACAAATACTGGCAATCGCGGATCGCGGACGCGCTTGCCGCTGATGTCGCGATGGAAGGATCAGGCACCGTTCTCAATCTAGCGAGTCAGGAATATTGGGGCGCGGTTTCGGGCAGGCTGTCGGATACGATCCGGGTGATTGAGGTCGATTTTCGCGAACCCGGCCCCGACGGGCCGCGCTTTGTCAGCTTTCATGCGAAAAAGGCGCGCGGCATGATGGCACGATGGATGTGCGAACATCGCATTGCCGAGATCGAGGCGATGAAGGGATTTGATACCGACGGCTATCGATTCGACGCCGCCGAAAGCACCGATACGCGCTGGCAGTTCACCCGCGCATGAGCCGCGCGGCTGTCATCATCGGCGCTTCCGGCGGGATCGGCGCAGCGCTGCAGGCAGCGCTTGCCGAGGAAGGCGAATTCGACCGCATCTGGGGCCTTGCCCGTTCGCGCAAGGGCGATGCCCATATTGATATCGAGGATGAGGCAAGCATCGCAGCCGCTGCCGGACGGGTGGCCAAAGGACCGCCGGTGCATCTCGTCATCGTCGCCACCGGCCTCCTGCACGACGCGACGCGCGGGCCGGAAAAGGCGCTGAAGGAACTCGATGCCGGGTGGCTGGCGCGCAGCTTCGCGGTCAACGCCATCGGGCCGGCGCTGGTGGCGAAGCATTTCGTCCCCTTGCTTGCACCTGCTGCGGCACCGGTCTTCGCGGCACTCTCCGCGCGGGTGGGGAGCATCTCCGACAACCGGCTCGGCGGATGGTATGGCTATCGCGCATCAAAAGCGGCGCTCAACATGCTGATAAAGAATGTCGCGATCGAAGCGAGCCGCACCGCGAAACGCTCGATCGTCGTTGCGCTGCATCCGGGCACTGTCGACACGCCGCTCTCCAAACCGTTTCAGGGCAATGTCGCACCCGGCAAGCTGTTCGACCCCGATCGCGCCGCTCTGCAACTGCTCGACGTGATCGATGGCCTGAAACCGGTAGATACGGGCAAGGTCTTCGCATGGGACGGCGAGGAAATCTTGCCGTGACGAACAGCTATTGACGGAAAAGTAGTTACGAATAACTATCACGAAACTTGATCCAGACGAGTCGTGGCGTGGCGTTTACCTGAAATCCTGACGGGAGGGGGCGACCATGAAACGGACGATTGGAATAGTGCTGCCATTTTCGCTGGCAGCGACAAGTTTGTCGGGCTGCATCCAGAGCAGCGCGGCGCGGGTGGAACCGCTTGATCTTACCGTTCGAAAACAAAGCAGCGAATGTTATGTGGACCCCCCTCCCAGACATCGGACTTTTTTAGGCACGGTTGAAAGTGTCACTCGTCCCGGCGCAATCAATCTCGACTGTTTCCGCCTCTATAAAGGTGCGACCGATACCAGCCCTCCGCTTTTTACTGAGATACTGACACTCACCGAAAGTAAACCGGAGCGAGCAAAGATGCTGCGCAACGCGCTCGCCGATGCACTGATCCAGCACGCCGACAGCATCTGCCTTGCTGAAGAATCGTCGATGCTGGTGCGTCAGGCGCAGATCAACGGCTATTCCAGCATTGCCTCGACCGGCCTTTCCACTGTCTCCACCATCGTGACCGGCAATCTTGCCAAATCGATCCTGTCAGGCGGTGCCGCCTTTGTCGGCGCGTCGCGCGATCACATCAACTCGAACGCCTATTTCAATCAGCTGATGCCGACGATCATCCGGGCGATCGAAACCGAGCGGCGCAAATTCCTTACCAACGCGATCGACAAAAGGCGCGAGGATTCGATCTCCGGCTACAGCGCCTATCAGATGATCCGCGACGCCAATCATTATCATCAGCTCTGTTCGTTCACCGTCGGGATCGATGCCATCGTCAATTCGGTCGAGGGTAAGGCGGAGAGCGATGATATCCGCAGGGTAAATGGCGTGCGCCAGTCGATTGCGGAAATCGATGCGCAATTGAGTTCGGCAAATATCGATCAGGATGATGATCTGAAGCAATCGCTGCTCGCTACCCGCAAAGAACTGGTCAACCAGCTGGTCGCCTCGCATCTCGTCACCGAACCGGGCCAGTCGCCTGATCTCGAAACCTCCGGCGACGACACCGACCAATCGGCCGCGGCGAAGGAGAAGCCGAAGGACGACAGCGCTTCGGAAGAGGGCAGCACCGACGATACGCAGCAGCAGGATGAGGGCAGCGGTGAATAGCCCCGCTCGGGCGCAGCCTCCCTCGCACGCGCGCGCATGTACCCGCGCGCAGCTTGCGATGTGCCTGCGCACCGGCTAGGGTTGCAATATCACTGAAACCTTACCCGAAAGCGTTGTAATTTGACCGACGAGACCGTCCTCGCCGACCCTTCGGACATTTCCCCCATCTCGATCGTCGACGAGATGAAGTCGAGCTATCTCGACTATGCGATGAGCGTCATTGTTTCCCGCGCGCTTCCCGATGTGCGCGACGGCCTGAAACCCGTCCATCGCCGCATCCTGTTTTCGGCGCATGAGAGCGGTTTTCATTACAACCGGCCCTATCGCAAATCGGCGCGCATCGTCGGTGACGTGATCGGTAAATATCACCCGCACGGCGACACGGCGATCTATGACGCCTTGGCGCGTATGACGCAGGACTGGTCGATGCGGGTGCCGCTGATCGACGGTCAGGGGAATTTCGGCTCGATGGACCCCGATCCGCCGGCCGCGATGCGCTATACCGAGGCACGTCTCGCGCGTCCCGCCGCCGAATTGCTGAGCGATCTCGACAAGGACACGGTCGATTTCCAGCCCAACTATGACAATAGTGAGCGTGAGCCGCAGGTCCTCCCTGCCCGCTTTCCCAACCTGCTCGTCAATGGCGCGGGCGGCATTGCGGTCGGCATGGCGACCAATGTGCCCCCGCACAATCTGGGCGAAGTCATCAACGCGTGTCTTGCGTATATCGAAAACGGCGCGATCACGACCGAAGAGCTGATGGAGATCATCCCCGGTCCGGACTTCCCGACCGGCGCGACGATCCTTGGCCGCTCCGGCATTCGTTCGGCCTTCGAAACCGGGCGCGGCTCGGTCATGCTGCGTTCGAAATACGACATCGAGCAGCGCGGCGAGCGCCGCTCGATCGTCCTTACCGAAATCCCCTACCAGGTCGGCAAGGCGGGCCTCGTCGAAAAGATCGCGGAGGCCGCCAAGGACAAGCGGATCGAGGGCGTTTCCGATATTCGCGACGAATCGAACCGTGAGGGCGTTCGCGTCGTCATCGACCTGAAGCGTGATGCGACCCCCGAAGTCGTGCTCAACCAGCTATGGCGTCATACCCCGGCGCAGTCGAGCTTTGCCGCGAACATGCTCGCCATTCGCGGCGGGCGTCCGGAAATTCTGAACCTTCGCGACATCATCGAAGCGTTTGTGAAGTTCCGCGAGGAAGTCATTACGCGGCGGTCGAAATTCGAACTCGCCAAGGCGCGCGACCGGGCGCACATCTTGCTCGGTCTGGTCATCGCCGTCACCAATCTCGATGAGGTGGTGAAGATCATCCGCGGTTCGGCTAGCCCGGCCGTAGCGCGCGAGAATCTGTTGCAGCGCGAATGGCCGATTGCTGAGATCGCCAGCTATATCCGCCTTGTCGAAGCGGTCGAGACCGAGATTGAGGGCGATACCTATCGCCTCACCGATACGCAGGTTCGCGCGATCCTCGACCTTCGCCTCCATCGCCTCACGGCGCTTGGCCGCGACGAGATTGGCGATGAGCTGGCGAAGCTCGCTGATTCAATCGCTGAACTTCTCGAAATTCTGTCGAACCGCGCGAAGCTCTACGAGATCATGCGCGAGGAACTGGTCGAGGTGCGCGACGCCTTCGCCACCCCGCGCCGCACCGAAATCGGTGCCGCTGCCGACGGGATCGAGGATGAAGACCTGATCGAGCGCGAGGACATGGTCGTCACCGTGACCATGCAGGGCTATATCAAGCGTACGCCGCTCGACACCTTCCGCGCACAGAAGCGCGGCGGCAAGGGGCGCGCCGGCATGGCCACCAAGGACGAAGACGCGATCACCTCGCTCTTCGTCACCTCCACCCACACGCCGGTGCTGTTCTTCTCCACCCATGGCAAGGTGTACCGCATGAAAGTGTGGCGCCTGCCCGAAGGCGGGCCCGCCACGCGCGGTCGCCCGATGATCAACCTGCTCCCGCTTGCGAATGGCGAGGTCATCTCGACCGTTCTGCCGCTGCCGGAGGATGAGACTGAATGGGCCAATCTGCACGTCATGTTCGCGACGGCTGAGGGCACCGTACGCCGCAATTCGATGGATGCGTTCACCAACGTGCCCTCGAACGGCAAGATCGCGATGCGCTTCGACGATGACAGCACCGACCGCCTGATCGGGGTTCAGCTTCTTACGGAAGAAAACGACGTTCTGCTCGCCACCCGTCTGGGCAAGGCGATCCGCTTTGCCGCGACCGATGTGCGCGAATTCCAGTCGCGGACCTCGACCGGGGTTCGCGGCGTCCGTCTGGCCGAGGGCGATGAGGTGATCTCGATGTCGATCCTGCGCGGCTTCGACGCCACGCCCGAGGAGCGCGAGCAATATCTCAAGGCAGCACCGTGGAAGGAAGGCGAACGCGAGGTAACGCTGCCCCCCGAACGCATGGCCGAGTTCGAGCGTGATGAGGAATTCATCCTCACCGTCACCGCCAACGGCTATGGCAAGCGGACCAGCGCGTACGAATATCGCCGCACCAATCGCGGTGGTCAGGGCATTACCAATATCGTCTCATCGGACCGCAACGGCCCCGTGGTGGCCAGCTTCCCCGCACAGGACGGCGAGCAGTTGATGCTAGTCACCGATCAGGCGAAGCTCATCCGCACCATGGTCGGCGATATCCGCATGACGGGCCGCAATACGCAGGGGGTCACCATCTTCCGCGTGGCGCAGGGCGAGCATGTCGTGTCCGCTGCGCGTATCGAAGAGACCGAGGATGAGGCCGAAGTCGATCTTTCCGATGGTCCGCAGGGTGGCGTTCCCACCCCCGACGGTGATACCGGAGAGGACTTAGCAGCAGGCCCCCAGGAGGATTGAATGGACCGCCCCGAAATCGCGTACAAGGTTCTGACGGATGAGGAGATGCAACTCTTCGAAGCAGACCGGTTCGAAGGATCGGAGGTCGATCGCAAGGACGGCTATGTCCATCTGTCCACCGCCGAACAGCTCACCGACACGGTGAATCTGCACTTCAAGGATATTTCCGACGAAGATCTGTGGGTACTCGCGGTGGACCTTGAGGTGCTGGGCCGCCAGATCCGCTGGGAAAAGGCGCGAGACGGAGAGGAATTCCCGCACCTCTACGGCAAGATCCGCCTCGACACGGTGATCGGCTACAGCCCGCTGGAGCGCGACGAGGATGGCGCGGTGAAATTGCCCGTGGCGGGATAAACGACAGCCTGTCCGCGAGAGCTGTTTTGCAACATTCGCTGCCGGCACATTTGCTGCCTTGGCTGTTGGTGCGCTGAAATGTCGGCATCGGGCCGGGTGCCAGGCAGCATCCCGGGCGCCATATATGGCTTCACCCGCCCGGTTTGCGCTGAGCCTGTCGAAGCGCCGTTCTTTGCCTGCGCCCGGGCGGCCCGTTCCACCGGTCGGCCAGCCTTTTATGCCTTGGGTGCGTTGCGCAGCTTGCGCCGCTCCATTGCCTCGATCGTCTGCGCCGCCAGTCTGGTGAGCAGAGCTTCCTGCTCCGCACTCAGACGCAGGCGCGGCTTGCGATCGATCACGCATAGCGTCCCGATTCGCCTTCCGTTCGGCGTCGTCAGCGGCGCACCGGCATAGAAACGGATGCCGGGATCGTCAGTGACCAGCGGATTCTTGGAAAATCGTTGGTCGAGGGTCGCATCCTCCACCGTCATCACCCCGTCGCCGCGGATTGCGTGGGTGCAGAAGGAGATGTTGCGCGGCGTCTCACGCGGCTCCAGTCCCAGCTTCGCCTTGAACCACTGACGATCCTCGTCGATCAGCGAAATCAGCGCGATCGGAACGCCGATCTCCCGCGCCGCCTGCTCGACAATTGCGTCGAATTCCGCTTCGTTCGGCGTGTCGAGTACGCCATAGCTTCGCAAGGCTTCGAGCCTCTGTGTATCTTCGCCGGACATCGCCGCCGCTTATCCCGAATCGGTCGGGGATGAAATGCTAATCAGCAACGCCGGGGGCGGGTGCGCCGGTATATAGATCGACAATGTCGGCCCCCTCGCCCTCCGCCTCCAGCAGCAAGGTGCGATGGCAATGGGCGGGGTCGCGTTCGTAACATAGCAACGCGCTGGGCATTTCGGCGGCAAGGTCGCGCATCTGCGCCGCCGCGACCTGCGTTTCGGGAAGGTCGATCAGTTCGGCATAGACCCGCTCCAGCGTCACGCGATCACCCTTTTTCGCGGCATCGCGTCCCTCTTTGGGTGTGCCCAGCGCCTTTAAATGCACATAGTCGATCCCCGCCTCCCCCAGCGCAGCGGCAAGTGCGGTCTTGGAAAAGCCGGGACGCCGCGAAAGGGGCAGCGCGCGGACGTCGATCAGGCGCCTGACCCCGGCCGCGTGCAACGTCGCGATCAGCTCGTCGACCGTCGCGCCCTCATATCCGATCGTAAAGATTGTCATGATGACGATATGGGAGCATCGTCCGCGCTTTCCAGCAGGAACGCACACTCGCCCTGTCGCGCACCGTCGCTTTCCCCTATCATTTACAGCAGCAGCGCCACAGCGTTAGAGACGCGCGGCAGATTGGACCATTTGCGCATAGCGGGAAGTTAAGCGAAACAGCATGGATTACGACGTTCATATCATCGGTGGCGGGCTTGCCGGATCGGAAGCGGCCTGGCAGCTCGCCAATCTGGGCAAGCGCGTGCGCCTGTCCGAAATGCGCGGTTCCGGGGATATGACGCCAGCGCATCAGACCGATCATTGCGCCGAGCTGGTATGTTCGAACAGCTTCCGTTCGGACGATGCGCAGAGCAATGCGGTCGGGCTGCTCCATGCCGAAATGCGCGATATGGATTCGCTCATCATGGCGATGGGCGACCGGTATAAAGTGCCCGCCGGATCGGCGCTGGCGGTCGATCGCGACGGTTTTTCGGCGGGTGTGACTGAGGCGCTGGCCGGCCATCCCAATATCACGCTGGTGCGCGAGCGGGTGGAGACGCTGCCCGAGGCGGGGCTCACCATCATTGCCACCGGCCCGCTGACCGCGCCCGGTCTGGCCGATGCGATCGGGGCGGCGACCGGCGCCGAAAGCCTTGCCTTTTTCGATGCAATCGCGCCGATCGTCTATCGCGAGAGCATCGATTTCGACGTGGCGTGGTTCCAGTCGCGCTGGAATAAAGGCGATGGCAAGGATTACATCAACTGCCCGCTCGACAAGGAGCAGTATCTCGCTTTCGTTCAGGGGCTGCTCGACGGCGAAAAAAGCGAGTTCAAGGAGTGGGAGAAAGACACTCCCTATTTCGACGGCTGCATGCCGATCGAAGTGATGGCAGAGCGCGGCGTGGACACGCTTCGCCATGGTCCGATGAAGCCGGTCGGGCTGGACGATCCGCGCACCGGTCGCTGGCCCTATGCTGCGGTACAGCTGCGTCAGGATAATGCCAGCGGCACGCTCTGGAATATTGTCGGGTTTCAGACCAAGCTGAAATATGGCGCGCAGGTCGAGCTGTTCCGCACGATTCCGGGGCTGGAAAATGCCGAATTTGCGCGGCTGGGCGGATTGCATCGCAATACGTTCATTCGCTCCCCCGAACTGCTCGATTCGACGCTGCGGCTGAAGACCCGGCCGAATATCCGCTTTGCTGGTCAGATCACCGGGTGCGAAGGCTATGTCGAAAGCGCCGCGATCGGATTGCTCGCCGGGCGTTTCGCCGCAGTCGAGAATGACGGCGCGCTGATGATGCCGCCGCCGCCCGAAACCGCGCTCGGCGCGCTGCTCGGCCATATCACCGGCGGGGCCGAGGCCGAAACCTATCAGCCGATGAACGTCAATTTCGGCCTGTTTCCGCCGATCACCGGCCGCGCGAAAAAAGCGGAGCGCAAGAAGATGTACACCGCGCGTGCGCGTGAGGCCTTTGCCGACTGGCTGGCGGCCTAATCGGCATCGGCACAGGCGCAGGCGGGGGCTTTCGGCTTCGCCTTGCGCTTGGGCCGGGTGGTGGCGAATTCGGTACGGCTCAGGCGGCCGGACTTGTCCGCATCCGCCTTGTCGAACTTGTCATACGTGGCGACCGCCCATTCGCGAAAATCGAGCTTGCCGTCGCCATCCTTGTCAAGTTTGGCGAAGCGGGTTCGGCGCGATTTCAGCAATTCGTCGCGCGTGATCCATTCGTCATGATCCTTGTCATAGCGATCGAAGCGTTTTTCCTCGCGCGTCTTTTCGGTCGCTTTCGGCGGTTCGGGCAAAGCTTCAGGAGCAGCGGCCGGCTGCGCCGATGCCTGCGGCGCTGGCGGAATCGCTATTTCGTTCGCCGCATGCCCCTGGATCAGCAGCGCTCCTGCCGCCATCATCAGCGTCGCCGCCAGCGCGCCGACCAGATATCGCCACATCGCCCCCTGCCCCCCTTTTCTATCGACCGCTGATTCGGTGCCAGCCGAGCCGCGCCACCCTTTTCGGCGAACCGAGCGCGATCGGCTTCCGCCAATCGGCCGCCAGATCCATCCGACGAAGATGCGCCATCGCCCCCAAAGCGCGAAGATGCACGGGCCATTTGCGCCGCAACGCATGGTTCAGCAGCGGCCGCGCAAGCGTCGCTGCCCGGTCCGCATCGCCGCGATCCGACAGATTGCGCGACAGATCGGCGAGGGCCCAGCCCTTGCCCGCTTCGGCAAGCGGCATATCGGCTTCGCCGCCCAGCACCTTCGCCGCTGCGACGAACAGCCCCGCCCCGCGCCCCTGTGCATAGCGTTCCATATCGGCGAGGCTCAGCGCCTCCGCCTCGACAAGCACCGCCCATCCTTCCGCGATTTCGCCCAGCTCCGCGCCCGAAATGCCCGGCGGCAACACTGAATGTTCGATTGCCCGCAGCACCGGCTGCGCAGGCGCGGGCGCTCCATCGAGCGCGATCAGCGCGTCGCGCCACCAAACCAGTCGCATCTGCCCCAGCGCCGGTTCATGCGTCGTCCGGGGCACCTCGGCCAGCACATCATCCAGCGCCAGCAGTGACAGAAACGCCGTCCGCCGCGCGGCGGGCGCATAGGTGGTCATCAGCGCGCGTTCGGGATTGTCCGTGCTGAAAACGCCCTCGGAACCTTCACTCTCAGCCAAGCCGTCACACCTTATTAACCATACCGTTTATGCCGATATTAGCCTTAGCCCGGCATAGCTTTCCGCAAGACGGGAATGGCATGCGAATTCATCTTATGCAAAGCAAGCTCGCGGTTTTCGCGAAGCTATATGCCGATGTTCGGGGCGCGATGGCGATTATTGCCGCACTCGCTTTGCCTGCCGTTATCGGGGCGGCGGGCCTCGCCGTGGATCTTAATCGCGGCTATGATCAGCGCATCGAAAATCAGCGGGTCGCCGACGCTGCGGCGCTCGGGGCGGCGCTTGCCTTTTCCGAAAAAGCCGATCCGACGCTTCTTACGCCGGTCGCAAGCGACATAGCGCGGGCAAATGGCCTTTCCGGGGTTCAGGTCCGTGCGGAACTGCTTCCCGACTTTCCGGCGAAGAACACCAACTCGGTACGGGTGACGGTGACGCGTACGCTGCCCTTCACACTCGCGCGGGTGGTAGGCGTTGCCGGTTCGTTCGATGTCAGCGCGAGTTCGGTAGCAACGCTCGATTCCGATGATGGCCTCGCCGATCCGTGCATTCTGGCGCTTTCGGGCGACAGCGACGCGATCAGCGTCGGCGGAGGCGCGTCCATCTCGGCACCGCAATGCGCCGTTTCCGCCGTGGGCGGGATATCGAACAACGGCACGCTGATCGAGGCGAAGAATATCATTTCCGGCGCGGGCGCGATCACCAACAACTGGGGCACGTTGCGAAGCGATCTGCTGCGCTACGCAACCGCGTTCAACAATCCCAGCTGGAACGGCAATGTACCGCCCGCCGACAAGCGGGTTCAGGCGGCAACCCCGATCACCGATCCGCTGGGCGACAATGCCGAACTCGTTGCGGCGCGATCACAGCTGGGGCATTTTACCGCACCCAATATGGCGGGCGACCCTTTAACCCCCAGCAAATCAAGCTGGAACGGATCGAACGGCTGGAAAGACTGGACTTTCGGCTGGTCTCCAACATCTACGACCACCCCATATCGGGGCAGCGACGCCAATTATGTCGTCACCAGCGACGGCAGCGATCTGCACATTAAAAATCTCAGCGTACCGGGCGGAACCGTCGTGTTCCGCGGGTCGCGGGACATTTATGTCGCGGGTGACCTTACCACCGGCGGCGGCGGAACCTTACGGTTCGAAGGGCCTGTACGGCTTTTCGTGTCGGGCAGGATGAATGTCTCGGGCGGCAGCATCTCCTTTTCGGCGGAAACCATGTCCGGCCCGGTGACCCAGAGCGTGCTGACGGTCGCTAGCGGGTTGACGATGAGCGGCGGCGCCAAAGCAGTCTTCGGCGCGGGCACCTACCGGATCAATGGCGGCTTTACGGGAAGTTCCAACGGCGTAACCTTCGGCGACATTGATCTCTGGATCGGGTCGGGAAGCGCGAGTTTTTCCGGGACCAACCGAATCGGCAACGGCGACGTGCGCATCAATGCACCGCTTCAGCTGAGCGGCGGCACCTCGCTGCGGGCCGGAAACGGCAAGCATATGTTCAGCAGCCTCAATATCGGCGGGGGTAGCTGGATGTGGCTCGGCAATGGCGATCTCGACGTAGCCGGCGGGATTTTTGTCGGCGGCGGTTCGGAGCTGAATTCGGGCAATGGCGATTACCGCATCGGGCGCCCGGCGTCCGGCCCTGCCATCCGGCTCGACGGCAGCGCCCATTTTTTCATGGGTGACGGGCAGTTCAGCACGAACGGCGATATCGTGACCAGCGGCGGCAGCGCGCTGGTCTTCGGCAAGACCCTCAACCATTATATCAACGGCAGGATGGAAATTGCCGGTTCGGTGCTGTTCGGCACGAGCCGCTATACGGTGAACGGCAATTTCAAAAACGGAACCGGTGGAACGAAATGGCCGATCGCCTCCTATATGAGCGGCGTGACCTATGGAAACACGGCAGAGGGCGAATCGGTTTCCGGCTATGACATGGCGGGCATCGACGTCACCTTCATCCTTGCCGGCACGCTCGATCTGTCCGGTGGCGCGAAGACAAAGCTGGTAGCCGCTTCGACCGGGGTCAGCGGCGGCGCGATCGCCGACATCCTGATCGACAGCCTGAGCGCAAGCGCGACGACATGGTCGGGCGGCAGCGCCAACCTGTTCGTCGGTGCCGTCCATCTCCCCAATTCCACACTGACGCTGAGCGGCGGCAACACGACGCTGAGCGACGGGCGCTGTTTCATGCTGATCACCGGCAAGCTGAACGCCAGCGGCGGCGCGGCGGCTGGGACCGCGTGTACCAGCATCACAGAAGGCGCAGGCAATGGCGGCGCCGCATCAATCGGGCTTATTCGATGACAATCGCCATGCTGATCAAAGACCGTAAGGGCGTCGCGGCGGTCGAGTTTGCGCTGTTTACCGCGCTGTTCTTCGCTATCATTCTTGCTGCGCTCGACTTCGGCTCATTCTTCATCCAGCGCAGTCGCGCCGGTGAAGCGATTTCGGCCGCGAGCATCAGCGCCTTTGATCATCGCGATTCGGTACCCTTTGCAACCCTGCCCGAGCTGGTCCGCCAATATGGCCGCTTTCCGGCGGGGTCGGGACTGGTGGTCGATATCAGGTGCAACGGAACCAGCGGCTGCGCCAATGGCGAAGCGCGGCAATGCGCATGTCTGGGCACGAACGGGTTTCAGGTTGCCAATAGCTGCGGCAGTCCGTGCAGCGGCACAGGTATGACCACGGGTTCGACCGCAGGCTATTACCTCACGATCGAATCAAGAAGCGCGTTTCGCCCCGTGCTCATGCCCAGATCGCTGCTCCCCGACACAATTTCGGAAAAAGCCACGGTGCGTTTGCAATGAAGCGGCTGTTTCGCTCTATGCGCGCAGCGACTGCGGTGGAATTTGCGCTGCTGGCGCCCCTGTTTTTCCTGATGCTGTTCGGCATCATCGAAATGAGCAGAGTTCTATGGGCTCAGGAGACGATCGAGGAAGTTGCCTTTGCAACCGCCCGATGCATGTCGGTCAGTGATCAATGCGCGAGCGAAGCCCAGCAACGTCAGTTCGCACTGGCGCGCGCGTCACATTCGGGAATAGGGCTGACCGGCGCCGATGTGGTGCTGCTTCCGAACGCGGATTGCAACGGTGTCCCGGCCAATGCGGTACGCCTCACCACATCATTCGCCTCGCCCGTGCGCGGGCTGGTGCCGGGAATCCCGCAAAAACTCCAAGCGGAAGCGTGTTTCCCGGTCCTGTCCTGACAAAAAGGCGGCGCGAGGAAATTGTTGTCCTCGCACCGCCTGATCGGGTCAGTCCTTATAGCAGACCTTTTTCGCTGCCTGCACGATCTGATCGGCGTTGATCAGCGCGAGCTTTTCGAGATTGGCAGCATAAGGCAGCGGCACATCTTCGTTGGTTACGCGCAGCACCGGCGCGTCAAGATGGTCGAACCCTTCTTCCATGCAGATCGCCGAGATTTCGCTGGCGATCGAGCAGGTCGGCCAGCCTTCCTCTGCAATGATGAGGCGGTTGGTCTTTTTCAGGCTGTCGAGCACCGCGTGCTTGTCGAGCGGACGCAGCGTGCGAAGGTCGATCACCTCGGCGTCGATCCCCTCACCGGCAAGCGTTTCGGCCGCTTCGAGCGCGAGCCCGACGCCGATCGAATAGCTGACGATGGTGACGTCGCTGCCCTCGCGCATGATCCGGGCCTTGCCGATCGGCAGGACATAATCGTCGAGCTTGGGCACCTCGAAGCTGCGGCCATAGAGAAGCTCGTTCTCCAGAAAGACCACCGGGTCTTCGCTGCGGATCGCTGCCTTCAGCAGCCCCTTGGCATCGGCGGCGTCATAGGGCGCGATCACGATCAGGCCCGGAACGCTGGCATACCAGGGACCGTAATTCTGACTGTGCTGTGCCGCGACACGGCTTGCTGCGCCGTTGGGACCACGGAACACGATCGGGCAGCGCATCTGACCGCCCGACATGTAATTGGTCTTCGCCGCCGAATTGACGATATGGTCGATCGCCTGCATCGCGAAGTTGAACGTCATGAACTCGACGATCGGGCGCAGACCGCCCATCGCAGCGCCCGTGCCGACACCCGCAAAGCCATATTCGGTGATCGGCGTATCGATGACGCGCTTCGGCCCGAATTCGTCGAGCAGGCCCTGCGTCACCTTATACGCGCCCTGATATTCGGCGACTTCCTCGCCCATCAGGAAGACGCGGCCATCGGCGCGCATTTCTTCGGCCATCGCATCGCGCAGCGCTTCGCGGATGGTGAGCTTTTCGAACTCGGTGCCTTCGGGCACTTCCGGATCGGGCTGGCGCGCTTCCGATTCGAGCCGCGCAGGCTTGGTCGGCGCTTCGTCCTTTTCGGTCTCAGGCTTGGCAGGCTTGGCGTCGCTCTCGCCCGCCTTTGCCTTTTTGTCGGGCGTATCGGCGGCAGGTGCGCTTACATCGCCGGCATCTTCGCCTTCTTCGGCGATCATCGCGATGACGGTGCCGACCTTCACGCCGTCCGTACCTTCGGGAACGAGGATCTTGGCGAGCACGCCTTCGTCCACCGCTTCGAACTCCATCGTCGCCTTGTCGGTTTCGATTTCGGCCATGATGTCGCCGGCAGCGACGGTGTCGCCTTCCTTGACCAGCCATTTGGCGAGCGTGCCTTCCTCCATCGTCGGGGAAAGCGCGGGCATCTTGATCTCGACAGCCATCTTAATACTTCCCCACCAGCACGTCGGTATATAGCTCCTCGGGTTCGGGCTCCGGCGCCGTTTCGGCGTAATCGGCCGCCTCATTCACGATCTTGCGGATTTCCTTCTCGATCGCCTTCAAATCATCTTCGGCAACCCCGGCATCGGCCAGTTCGCGCTTCACATGTTCGATCGGATCGGACTTGTCGCGAACCGACTGCACTTCCTCACGGCTGCGGTATTTCGCAGGATCGGACATGGAGTGACCGCGATAGCGATAGGTCTTCATCTCAAGGATGATCGGCCCCTTGCCGCTGCGCACCCATTCGAGCGCGGTTTCGGTGGCACCGCGGGCCGCCAGCACGTCCATGCCGTCGACCTGGATGCCAGGGATACGGAAGCTTTCGCCGCGGCGGAAAAGCTGATCCTCGGCCGCCGAGCGATTGACGCTGGTGCCCATGGCATACTGGTTGTTCTCGATCACGAAGATGATCGGAAGCTTCCACAGCTCAGCCATGTTGAAGGCTTCGTACACCTGCCCCTGATTCGAGGCGCCGTCGCCGAAATAGGCAACGCACACGCCGCCATCTTCGTTATATTTATGGCCGAAGGCGAGGCCCGTGCCCAGCGGCACCTGCGCGCCCACAATACCGTGCCCGCCGTAGAATTTCTTCTCGGTCGAGAACATGTGCATCGACCCGCCCTTGCCCTTCGAAATGCCGGCATCGCGGCCGGTCAGCTCGGCCATGATGACCTTGGGGTCGAGGCCATAGGCAAGCATGTGACCATGGTCGCGATAGCCGGTGATGACCGAATCCTTGTCGCCGTCGAGCGCCGACTGGATACCGACCGCAACCGCTTCCTGACCGATATACAGATGGCAGAAGCCGCCGATGAGGCCGAGGCCATAGAGCTGGCCCGCTTTCTCTTCGAACCGGCGGATGAGCAGCATCTGTCGATAGAATTCGAGCAGCTCGTCCTTCGATGCCGGATAGCGGCCCGGTTCGTCCGGACGTTCGCGATTGGGGATGAGCGGCTCCGACTTTCCAGTCTTGCTGCCCGATTCATTGTTGCTGCGTGATGACGCTGCTTTGGCCACGATAGGAAACCTCTGTCCTAGGGGAGGAGGAAAGTGCCGAGCCTATAAAACGCTTAACCGCCCGACCGCAACGCCAACGCGCATTTTATGCATGGCGTTCATTCCAAAAAATGGGTTTTTCAATCCAGCGGGATGATTTTCTCGTCCGGATGCACGACATTCAGCTCCTTTCGCACCAGTTCGTCGACCATGTCGGGATTGGCATGGCGCGGATCGAGCTGTTCCTTGCGATTGCGCAGGATCTGACGGTGCTTGTCGAGTTTTGCATAAACGGCCTGTTTCTGCACAAGCTGCTGCTGATAGTCGCGATAGGCCATGATACCGTTCGGACCCAGCACGGCATAATAGCCGAAAAAAGCCATGAAGATGATCGCTGCTGCCGGAAGTCCGGCACGGCGAAGCATCGCGGCAAAAGGAGACGAACGCGACATGGGTGCGATAATCCTTCAGAATCCAGCGCGAATCAAGGAATAACGATGCACGCTTTGCCAGAAAAAAATGCACGCCCGGCACCCGATATCGCATTCGACCAGTTTCTTGCCGTCGATATTCGGGTCGGAACCATATCCGATGCCGCGCCCTTCCCTGAAGCGCGCCGACCCGCCATCAAACTCTGGGTCGATTTCGGAGCGCCGATCGGCATCCGCAAGTCCAGCGCGCAGATCACCCGCCATTATGCGCCGGAAACGCTGATCGGGCAGCAGGTGCTCGCCGTCGTCAACTTTCCGCCGCGCCAGATCGGGCCATTCATGTCCGAAGTGCTGGTGCTGGGCGTGCCCGATGCCGATGGGGAGGTCGTGCTGATCGCGCCCGCCCACCCCGTCGACAACGGCTCGCGCCTGTTCTGAAAATCAGAAACGCAGGATTGAGCGACCGGCATAGCGCGCCGCCGCGCCCAGCTCTTCCTCGATCCGGATCAGCTGGTTGTACTTGGCAAGCCGGTCCGACCGGGCAAGGCTGCCGGTCTTGATCTGACCGCAATTGGTCGCAACCGCGAGATCGGCGATCGTCGAATCCTCGGTCTCGCCCGACCGGTGCGACATTACGGCCGTATACGACGCGCGATGCGCCATATTGACCGCTTCCAGCGTCTCGCTGAGCGTACCGATCTGGTTGACCTTCACCAGCAGCGAATTGGCATAGCCGCCCGCAATGCCGTCGGCGAGCCGCGCCGGGTTGGTCACGAATACATCGTCGCCGACCAGCTGCACCTTGTCGCCGATCTTCTGCGTCAGGATCTTCCAGCCTTCGAAATCATCCTCGCTCATCCCGTCCTCGATCGAGAGGATCGGATAGTTGCGGCTTAGATCGGCGAGGTACTCCGCCATTTCTTCGGGAGAGAGCACCTTGCCCTCGCCTTCCATATGATACGCCCCGTCGCGGAAAAATTCGGTCGCGGCACAATCGAGCGCGAGCATCACGTCATCGCCGGGCATATAGCCTGCTGCTTCGATCGACCGCATGATGAAATCAATGGCATCCTTGGTCGATGCCAGCGCAGGCGCGAAACCGCCCTCATCGCCGACCGAGGTCGAAAGCCCCTTTTCGCTCAGCCCTTTTTTCAGCGTGTGAAAAATTTCCGAACCGCAACGCACCGCGTCGGCGATACTGTCGGCACCGACCGGCATGATCATGAATTCCTGAAAATCGATCGGATTATCAGCATGTTCGCCGCCGTTGATGATATTCATCATCGGGACGGGAAGCATCTGCGCACCCACGCCCCCCACATAGCGATAGAGCGGAAGCCCTCGCGCATCTGCGGCTGCCTTCGCCGCGGCAAGGCTAACGCCCAGAATCGCGTTCGCGCCCAGACGCCCCTTGTTTTCGGTCCCGTCGAGATCGATCATCACCTGATCAAGGTCGAGCTGATCTTCGGCATCCAGCCCAAGGAGCGCTTCGGCAATCTCGCCGTTCACTGCTTCGACGGCCTGGCTCACGCCCTTGCCCATATAGCGCGATTTGTCGCCGTCGCGCTTTTCGACCGCTTCATGCTTGCCGGTCGATGCGCCGGAAGGCACTGCCGCGCGACCGAAACTTCCGTCCTCGAGCAGGATATCGACCTCGACGGTCGGGTTGCCCCGACTGTCGAAAATCTGGCGGCCGTGAATGTCGATAATTGCGGTCACGTAACGGTCTCCTTAAGTCTGGCACGGGACATGCGCCTTTGCCGCGAGCGTGTATCGTCTTGCGACACGAACGGCAATTGCTCAGGCAGATGGAACCGCGACGCGCGGTCGCGGTTGTTTCGATGGAATTACGAAAGGGATTTCGCGACATGGCAGACGACACTTTCCCCGCCGAGCCGGTAAAGACCGGTCCGGCCAGCGCGACGCCGAACGAAACGGCGACCGCGCCCGCGCCCAAAGCGGCAAAGGCAAAGCCCGCAGAACCGGCCAAGAAGACCGGCAAGGGCAAATCGACCAAAAAATCGGCAAAGACGATGATCAAGGATGAGGCGAGCAAGCTGAGCAAACAGGCAGGCGAAAAAGCGCGCGGCTACGCCAGGGACGGCAAGGATCGGGCGAGCGGCGCGATCGATGAATTCGCGAAGCTGCTCGACGACGCGGCCGGCAGCGTCGACAGCCATATGGGCGAACAATATGGCAAATATGCCCGTTCCGCCGCTGGTCAGGTATCGGGTTTCGCCGATACGCTGCGTTCGCGCGAAGTTGAGGAACTGCTCGACGATACCCGCACGTTCGTCCGCAAAAATCCGGCAATCGCGATCGGTGCTGCTGCTGCGGCAGGATTTCTGCTTGCCCGTGTGCTCAAAGCCGGAATCGATCAGGCCGGCGACGGCTTCGATGAAGATGATTTCGATTGAGGCGTCGCGGGGGCAGAGTGAAGCACGATAGCAGCGAAGCCGCAGGCATCATCGCGCTGGCGCGTCAGCTTATGCGTGATGCGCGGGCATGGATCAGCGCGGAGATAGGCTTTTATCAGGCGCTGATCGGCGATCGCATGCGCGATGCCAAAATGGCGATCGCGTTCGCCGTGCTGGCACTGGTGCTCGCCAATGCAGCGCTGATCGCTTTGCTGATCGGCGGGATTTTGATCCTTCTTCCCTATGTGGGTGCATTTTGGGCGACGCTGATCGTGATCGGTCTGACGCTCGCAATAGCGGCCATATTGGGACTATCGGCTCTCGACCATGTCAAACGGGCGCTGCGCAGCCCGACGGGAGGTGATCGATGACCGATCAGAGCGATGTGGCGCGTGCGCGCACAAGCCGGGAGATCGCCAAGGCGCAGATGCTGGGCACTTATGATGCGCTGCGCATGCGGGTGAAACCGGCCAATCTGGCAGGCGATGCCGCTTGCGGGGCCAAACGCATGGCAGTCAACAAACCCGCGAAGGCGGGACTGATCCTTGGCGGGATCGCGGTGCTGCTGTTCGCTCGCCCGGCTTATGCCGCGATGCGACGGTGCCGGTCGAAGCGTGTGGCAACCGCTGCGGCAACCAAACGTTAGGAACAGATCGGGGCGATTACGACTTGCCCCAAAGAATAAGGAAGCGCGAGATGACGGACTCCACCCAATCGACCAATGACAATCACGGCGTCCGCGACCGGGCATCGCATGCCGCCGACCGCGCGCGCGAAGGCGCGAACAAGGCCTATGCCGACAGCAAGGAGCGGGCAAAGAGCGCTGCTCACCGCGCCGAGGACGGGCTGGAAGGCAATCCGCTTTCGGTGCTGGTCGGCGGTGTCGCCGTCGGCCTGCTCGCCGGATCGCTGATCCCGCGTACCGAGCGCGAAAAGGAAGTGCTCGGCCCGCTCGGCAAGCGGCTTGCCGAGGGTGCGACCGCAGCCTTTATCGCCGCGCGCGATGCTGGCAAGGAAGAACTCGAATCGCTCGCCCCCGATAAGGATCAGGCGAAGAGCAAGGCGTCGAGCGCGCTGTCGCACGTCGTCGACGCCGCGACCAAAGCGGGCAAATCGGCCGCGAGCAACGCAAAAGCAGGCTGAACCGGGTCCTTCGGGCTATTCCGGGGTTGCGTGACGGGCGGGAGTGGGTATGCGCTCTCGCCCGACACCATATCCAGGAGACTCCATGAGCAAGCTGCACTTAGTGTTCGGCGGGCGTGTCAGCGATCCGCGCACGCTCGATTTCACCGATCTGTCGAAGATCGACCTTGTCGGCATCTTCCCCGATTATGCGAGCGCGCAAAAGGCATGGCGCGCGGCCGCGCAGCGCACTGTCGACGATGCTGAAATGAAATATGTCGTGGTGCATCTGCACCGTCTGCTCGAACCTGATATGGACGCGCCGACCGACGCCTGAACGATCAGGCGCCCTTCCAGCGCCACATCAAAAGCGGCCGCGCAAGCGCAAGCCCGGCGACGAAACCGCCGACATGCGCCGCGGCCGCGATCGGGCTTCCCGACCGCGCGCTCAGCACGCCCAGCAACAGATTGATTCCGGTCCAGGCGAGCGCCAGCCAGACGACATGCACCACGCGCGCCGGGATCGGCCCGACCGCTTTTGCACGCGAACGGCCATACAGCAGCGAATAGGCACCAACGATCGCCGAAAGCGCCCCGCTCGCCCCGATCATCGGCATCTGGCTCGCCGGTCCGGCAATCCATTGCGCAAAGGCCGACGCATAAGCGCCGGCGAGATACAGCACGACGATCCCGCGCGCGCCAAGACCCTGCTCGGTCTCGCGCCCGGTATAGAACAGCATGATCATGTTGAAGCCGAGATGCAGAAACCCGGCATGCACGAGCGTCGCGGTGAGCGGCGTCAGCCATAGCGGGGCGAGCGAATAATAATCCGCCGCCTGCGACATGCCGCCGATCCGCGAAGGGATAAACCCCGCCCATAGGGCCGCCGGATCGATCATGCCAAGGCCGATCAGGATCAGGCTAACCAAAATGGTGAGACCGCCGATCACCGCCGTCGCGGGGGCGTCGAACCGGGCGACGATACCCCCCGAACCTCCCCCGCGATGCATGTCCAAATCCGGCCCTCGCCTCAGATGAATTCGATCTTCTGCACCAGATAGAAGCGGTCGCCCGACGGAACGGTCACCTCGACCTCATCATCGACCCGCTTGCCGATCAGCGCGCGGCCCAGCGGCGAATTGTAGGAAATCCGCCCGGTCTTGGCATCGGCCTCGGCCTGCCCGACGATCTGATATTTGATCGGCTTGTCGTCATCGTCGAGCAAGGTCACGGTCGCGCCGAACACGATCCGGTCGCCCGACAATTCGGTCGGATCGATCACCTGCGCGCGGCTGAGCTTGTCCTCGATATCGGCGATCGACGCCTCTACCTGACCCTGACGCTCCTTGGCGGCATGATATTCGGCATTTTCCGAAAGATCGCCATGCGCGCGCGCTTCCTCGATCGCATCGACGATCTGCGGACGCTCCGCTTTCAGACGTTTCAGCTCGGCGGAGAGCTTCGCATGCCCTTCGGCCAGCATCGGCATCTTTTCGACGGTCGCCATATTCAATTCCCTGTCAATATCCCCGTCCCCAAGCGGCCCTGAAAGGACCGCCCGCACCTTTTTCTCAAACTGCGGGGATCAATCGTGCGAACGGAGATAATAGGCCTGCAAGGGGCGTACTTCAAGGGATCGGCTCGACATCGCGACAATCGCCTGCGCCGCCGCGTTGCTGGCGGGCGCAGTAGTGAAATACGGGATCTTGCGCGCGACCGCCGACGCACGGATCGACTCCGAATCTTTCAGCGACTGCCAGCCTTCGGTGGTGTTGAAGACCAGATCGATACCACCGTCCATGATCCGGTCGACGATATGCGGACGGCCCTGCGCCACCTTGTTAACGCGCTCGATCGCAATGCCCTGTTCAGCAAGATAGTCCGCCGTGCCGCCCGTCGCGACAATGGTGAACCCATGGTCGGCAAGCATGCGCGCGCCAGACAGGATCACCGGCTTGTCGCTGTCTTTCACGCTAACGAACACCGTGCCGGATTTCGGCAGCGTGACCCCGGCCCCAAGCTGCGACTTGGCAAAGGCCACGGCAAAATCATTATCGATTCCCATGACTTCGCCGGTACTCTTCATTTCCGGTGAGAGCACAGGATCGACGCCCGGGAAGCGCGCCCAGGGGAACACCGCCTCCTTGACCGCGATATAATCGATATTGCGGTCAATCGTCGGCAGGTCGGCAAGCTTTTCGCCCGCCATCACCCGCGCCGCGATCTTGGCGATGGGCGTGCCGATCGCCTTGGCGACGAAGGGCACCGTCCGGCTGGCGCGCGGATTGACTTCGATCAGATAGACCTCGCCATCCTTCACCGCGAACTGGATGTTCATCAGGCCGCGAACTTTCAGCGCGCGGGCAAGTGCATCGGTCTGACGCTCGATTTCCTCGATAATGTCCTGCGGCAGGCTATAGGGCGGGATCGAGCATGCGCTGTCGCCCGAATGGACGCCCGCTTCCTCGATATGCTGCAGCACCCCCGACACCACGACAGTATCGCCATCGGCAACCGCATCGACATCGACCTCGATCGCATCGCGCAGATACTGGTCGATCAGCACCGGACTATCGCCCGAAACCTGAACCGCGGTTTCGATATATTCTTCGAGCTGCTGCGTCGAATCGACGATTTCCATCGCCCGCCCGCCAAGCACATAGCTGGGCCGGGTAAGCACCGGATAGCCGATCCGCTCGGCCACCGCGATCGCCTCATCCCGGCTGCGCGCAATGCCGTTTTCGGGCTGCTTCAGGCCAAGCTTCGCGACCAGCGCGGCAAAACGCTCGCGGTCTTCCGCAAGATCGATCGCATCGGGCGAGGTGCCGAGGATCGGGATACCAGCCTCTTCCAGTGCGCGCGCAAGGCTGAGCGGCGTCTGACCGCCGAACTGCACGATCACCCCGGCCAGCGTGCCGTTCGATTGCTCGACGTGCAGGATTTCAAGCACATCCTCCGCCGTCAGCGGCTCGAAATAGAGCCGGTCGGACGTGTCATAATCGGTGGAGACGGTTTCGGGGTTGCAATTGACCATGATGGTCTCGAACCCGGCCTCCTCCAGCGCGAAGCACGCATGGCAGCAGCAATAATCGAACTCGATCCCCTGCCCGATCCGGTTCGGGCCGCCACCCAGAATGACAACCTTTTTCCGGTCGCTCGGCATCGCCTCATTTTCCGGTTCGCCAAAGCTCGGCGCTTCATAGGTCGAGTACATATAGGGCGTTTTCGCCTCGAACTCGGCGGCGCAGGTGTCGATCCGCTTGAACACCGGGCGCACGTTCAGCCTGTGGCGAAGCGCGCGCACTTCGGCCTCGGTCACGCCGCCGGTCATCGCCTTTACCGCGTCGTGGATCAGGCCGCCGCCGCGTGCCGCGCTGCCATCGCGCAGATTGGCCGATTGCAGCGCCAGCCAAGCCAGCCGCTTGTCCGAAAAGCCCATCGCCTTCAACCGGCGCATGCCGGCCGCATCGCGCGGCAGGCCGTTCTTGCAAACTTCCTGCTCGGCGCGGACGATTTCGGCAATGCGTTCAAGGAACCACGGATCGAACTTGGTGATCGCCTGCACCTCGGCAACCGTAAAGCCTTCGCGCAGCGCCTGTGCCGCGCAGAGCAGTCGGTCGGGCGTCGGCTTGGCGAGCGCAGCCTCGATCACGGGCCGCGTCGCACCGACCAGACGCGCAACCGTGTTGAAGCCCGAAAGCCCGGTTTCCAGCCCACGCAGCGCCTTTTGCAGGCTTTCGTGAATATTGCGGCCAATCGCCATGACCTCGCCGACCGACTTCATGCTGGTGCCGAGGATCGGCTCCGAACCCTTGAACTTTTCAAAGGCGAAGCGCGGAATCTTGGTCACGACATAATCGATCGTCGGTTCGAAACTCGCAGGCGTGACGCCGGTAATGTCGTTGGTGATTTCATCGAGCGTATAGCCGACGGCCAGCTTCGCCGCGACCTTGGCAATCGGAAAGCCAGTCGCCTTCGACGCCAGCGCCGAGGAACGCGAAACGCGTGGGTTCATCTCGATAACGACCAGCCGCCCATCCTTCGGATTGACTGCGAACTGTACGTTGGAACCCCCTGTTTCTACACCGATTTCCCGGAGCACAGCGAGGCTCGCATTGCGCATCACCTGATATTCTTTGTCGGTCAGGGTCAGCGCAGGTGCAACGGTGATCGAATCGCCGGTGTGCACGCCCATCGGATCGATATTCTCGATCGCGCAGACGATGATGGCATTGTCCGCACGGTCGCGGACCACCTCCATCTCATATTCCTTCCACCCGAGCATCGATTCCTCGATCAGCACCTCGGTGGTCGGGCTGGCATCAAGCCCGCCCGCGACGATCTTCAGAAATTCGTCCTTGTTATAGGCAACGCCGCCGCCGGTGCCGCCCATCGTGAAGCTGGGCCGGATGATCGCGGGAAGGCCGGTAACCTCCAGCGCCGCGACCGCTTCCTCGATCGTATGCGCAATCGCCGAGCGCGCGGATTCGAGGCCGATCCGGTCCATCGCGTCGCGGAACTTGATCCGATCCTCGGCCTTGTCGATGGCATCGGCGTCGGCACCGATCATCGTTACGCCATATTTTTCCAGCGTACCGTCGCGGAACAGCGCGAGCGCGGCGTTGAGCGCCGTCTGCCCGCCCATCGTCGGAAGCACCGCGTCGGGCCGCTCCTTTTCGATGATCTTCGCCACGATTTCGGGCGTGATCGGCTCGACATAGGTCGCATCGGCCAGCTCGGGATCGGTCATGATCGTCGCCGGGTTCGAATTAACGAGGACGATGCGATAGCCCTCTTCCTTCAGCGCCTTGATCGCCTGCGTGCCCGAATAATCGAACTCGCATGCCTGACCGATAATAATCGGCCCCGCGCCAATGACGAGGATGGAGGAAATGTCAGTGCGTTTGGGCATTAGAGATAATGATCCAAAATCTTTTCAAAAAGGATGAGCAAGCGATCAACCACCAGCTGAATCGCGTTATCTTTAAGTTTCTTAGAGAGCTCGCCCAGAACCTTCAAAACAGAGTCGCGGATGTACCCAAGCCTTACCCGCTCTGACTTCAGTACAGCTTTAACACCTTCAACTTCGGCTGAAATCCGTTCTCGGTCGTCACCCAACACCTCCGCGACTTCATTACTAGTCCGCAAGGTATCAGAAATTTCATTTAACCCCTGCTCAATCTCAATCCGCTCGGCGGAATTGTGAACAAGGCTAACAGTTCTATCTGAGGCCGGGATCTCGAAATTTTCTTCAATTTCCCTACTCTCATCAGATTGTTGATCGGACAACCTCTCCTGAACACGATCCCAAAACATCTCGTTCGCAAAGACTTCTTCTATCCAAGGCCGGCCGGCCTTCGCAACTATGGCTATTGGACTACCGTGCAAGTACTGCGCAATTTCTTTAAATCGCGACAAAAATGCCGTCTTTTGCGTCGTAATATAAGTACCGACGAATTCATCATCATTCAGGTCGACAAGTTGCAAATCCGCCATTAAATCCAAAGCCAGATCTAAAGCCAATTCAGGCAAATCTCGACCAAATTCTTCAGAAAATATTTCCAGAAAGTCTCGCCGTTTGTTCATATTTCGAACTTGATCGGCAGGGTAATTGGAAATTACCGCCCCAAACCCGGCGACTATATAAGATTCTATTACATATGACTTTTCATCACTATCATGCGGCATGATTGCCCCCTTATTTTTGGTGCAACATCCCCACAAACCGCTCGAACAGATAGAAACTGTCCTGCGGGCCGGGGCTGGCTTCGGGGTGATATTGCACGCTGAAGGCGGGGCGGTCGGTCAGCATGAAGCCGGCATTTGATCCGTCGAACAGCGACACATGCGTTTCGCGCGCGCTTGGCGGCAGCGTTTCGGTCTTCACCGAAAAGCCATGGTTCATGCTGGTGATTTCCACCACGCCGTCTTCCAGCCGCTTTACGGGATGGTTCGCACCGCGATGGCCCTGAAACATCTTGGTCGTCTCCGCCCCCACGGCGAGCGCGAGAAGCTGGTGCCCGAGGCAGATACCGAAGATCGGCATCTTCTCATCCAGCAGCCGCCGGATCACCGGCACGGCATATTCGCCCGTCGCGGCGGGATCGCCGGGGCCGTTCGACAGGAAAATGCCGTCGGGCTTCAGCGCCATAACGTCTTCGTAGGTCGCATTGGCGGGCAGCACCGAGACCTTCGCCCCTGCCCGCACCAGATTGCGGTAGATGTTGCGCTTCGCTCCATAATCCAGCGCCACGACATGCGGGCGTTCGCCCTCGTCCCCGGCATCTTCATAGCCGAAGCCAAGCCGCCAGATACCGCCCTGCCAGCCATAATGCGTCTTCGCCGTCACGTCTTTGGCAAGGTCCATGCCCTCCAGCCCCGGCCAGCCCTTCGCCTGCGCCAGCAAGGCGTCGAGGTCGAACTTGCCGTCTGCCGAATGCGCGATCACACCGTTGGGGGCACCGCCCTCACGAATGCGCCGGGTCAGCGCGCGGGTATCGATCCCCGACAGGCCGATCCGGCCATGCTCCTTCATCCAGACATCGAGCCGCTCTGCGGAGCGGAAATTGCTCGGTTCGGTTACATCCTCACGAACGATGATGCCCAGTGCATGGGGATCGTCCGCTTCGATATCCTCGGCATTGGTGCCGACATTGCCGATATGCGGAAAGGTGAAGGTAATGATCTGCCCCGCATAGCTGGGGTCGGTCAGCACCTCCTGATATCCGGTCATCGCGGTGTTGAAACACACTTCGCCGACGGCCGCACCTTCGGCACCAAAGCCTCTGCCCCATAGCACCGCGCCACTGGCCAATACCAAAACCCCGGTGGCTCCATCGGGCATAGGCGTGGGTTGGGCGTCGGGCATGAGCGTCCGGCTCTCCGTATCAGGGGTTGTCTTGCAATGTCGCTAAGGGCGTTCGGCTAGACCCGAGCGGCGCACCCGTCAATCTGTTAATCCGACGAAATGAGCGCTATCTTGGATGTTTCCCATTTGCATCCGAGAGAGAATATGATTCGCGACGATATCAAGGCCGCGCAGATCGCCGCCATGAAGGCCGGTGACAAGGAAAGCCGCGCCACGATCAGCCTGATCCAGTCCGCCATCAAGAATCGCGATATCGAAGCGCGCACGACCGGCCCGATCGAGGATGACGATGCGCATGTGATCGAAGTGCTGCAAAAGATGGTGAAGCAGCGCCGGGAATCGATCGAAATGTACGAAAAGGGCGGTCGCGCCGAACTCGCCGAAGCCGAAGCAGCGGAAGTCGCCGTCATCGAACGTTTCCTCCCCGCCCAGATGGACGAGGAAGAAACCAAAGCCGCGATCGAGCAGATCAAGGCGGATACCGGCGCCACCGGCATGAAGGACATGGGCAAGGTAATGGCCGAACTGAAAGCCCGCCACGGCACCCAGCTCGACATGAGCAAGGCCAGCGCACTGGTAAAGGGCGCGCTCAGCTAAGGGGCTTGTACCCTCTGCCTCTTTGCAGAAACGCAAGGAGGCAGAGCCCCGGTACATTCGCGCATTTTGAAATGCCGACGATACGCAGTCCGTTTTCTAAGGTATAATCGCCCGCATGAGTTTGTCGCCCGCCTTTCTCGACGAATTGCGCGCGCGCACGACGCTTTCGACGCTGATCGGAAAGTCGGTGAAGCTGCAGCGCGCGGGGCGTGAATGGAAAGCCTGCTGCCCTTTCCATCAGGAAAAAACGCCAAGCTTCACGATCAACGACGATAAGGGCTTTTATCACTGTTTCGGCTGCGGCGCGCACGGTGATGCGATTCGCTGGATGACCGATCAGCGCGGCCTGCCCTTTATCGATGCGGTGAAGGAACTCGCTCAGGCAGCGGGTATGGAAGTCCCCGCCCCCGATAAGCGCTCGGCCGAACGCGCCGAGCGGCAAAAGGGGCTGCGCGAGGCGATGGAGGATGCCGCGCGCTGGTTTACCGAGCAGTTGCACGGGATCGGCGGCGCAGAGGCGCGCGAATTGTTGCAGCGGCGCGGGATCAGTCCCGAAACCGCGCGTATGTTCGGCATGGGGTTCGCTCCCGATTCGCGCTCGAAACTGCGTCAAGCGCTAAGCGACTATGGCGATGCCAAGCTGGTCGAGGCAGGGCTGCTGATCCAGGTCGAGGGCAAGGAACCCTATGACCGGTTTCGCGGGCGACTGATGATCCCGATCCGGGACGTTCGCGGTCGCGTGATCGCCTTTGGCGGAAGGATCATCGGCGATGGCGAGCCCAAATATCTGAACTCGCCCGAAACCCCGCTGTTCGACAAGGGGCGCAACCTCTATAATCTCGACCGGGCGCAGGCTGCCGCGCGCAAGGCGAACCGCGTTATCGCGGTCGAGGGCTATATGGACGTGATCGCGCTCGCACAGGCGGGATTCGGCGAATCGGTCGCCCCGCTCGGCACCGCGATGACCGAGGCGCAGCTCGAACGGCTCTGGCGGATGGTCGACATTCCGCTGCTATGCTTCGACGGGGATGCGGCGGGACAAAAAGCCGGAATGCGCGCGGCGCTTCGCGCGCTGCCGCTATTGGGGCCGGGACGCAGCCTTGGCTTCGTCACGCTTCCTGAAGGGCTCGACCCCGACGATCTGGTGCGCCAGCAAGGGCCCGATGCGTTCGAGGCGCTGCTCGCCGCGCCCACCCCGCTCGCCGAGCGGATCTGGGCGCATGAAGTAGCAGCGGAGCCGCTCGACACGCCCGAAGCGCGCGCGGGGCTTCGTCGCCGGTTGGGCGATCATGCGCAAAGCATCGCCGATCCGATCGTGCGCAGCGAATATGTCGCGGAGTTCCGCCGCCGCTATGACCGGCTCTTCGCCGCCCCGGCGCGCCGCCGCGAATATCAGAAGCCGGGACAACGTCGCGGACCGTGGAAGCCGCCCGAGCCGCCGCCCTCCACGATCGTACGCAACGTGAATTCCGGCGGTATCGACCGGGTGTTGGCAAAGGCGATCCTTGCCGGCCTGATCCGCCACCCGGCGGAGATCGCCCGGCACATGGAAGTGCTCGGCACGCTGCGCCTTGCCGATGGCGCGCTTGGGCGGCTGTTCGAAGCGGTGGTCGATGTGGCGCTTGAGGATCAGGCGCTTGATGGCGAGCGTTTACGCACCATATTGGCGAAGTCCGGGTTCGGATCGATCGCGAACGAATTGCTGCGGGCCGATGCGGTGGCGTTTTCCTTCACCCAGGCCGAGGCGGATGAGGCGAAAGCGATCGCCGATCTGGACGAAGCGATTGCGGTGCTGGTCGCACGACCGGCCGTCGATGCCGCGCTGGCGCGTGCCACTGCGGAATTGAAGGCAAGCGGGAGCGACGCGGCGTTCGAACGCCAGGTGGGTCTGATACGGGAACAGCAGAAGCTGGAAGCGCGTCTTGCAAATCTGATACTGGCGGACGAATAGAGTATAATTAGGGCGTGATTTTGAGGGCTATTAATGGCGAAGGCTAAGACGGCGGACGTTGCCGACACGAATGAAACGGGTGACGCACCGCTGATCGACCTGAACGAAGGGTCGCTGAAAAAGCTGGTCGCGCGCGCCAAAAAGCGTGGCTACATCACAGTCGATCAGCTCAACGAGATGCTGCCGCAGGACCAGATGTCCTCGGAACAGATCGAAGATGTGATGTCGGCGCTCAACGACATGGGCATTAATGTCGTCGAAAATGAGGATGCGGGCGAGGACGAACAGCCCGAGGACGACGCACCCGACGCGATCGACGCCGATGATAATGAACAGGGCACCCAGCAGGTCGCCGTCGAGACGAAGAAGAAGGAAACGGTCGATCGCACCGACGATCCCGTTCGCATGTATCTTCGCGAAATGGGCGCGGTCGAGCTTCTGAGCCGCGAGGGCGAGATCGCCATCGCCAAGCGGATCGAAGCGGGCCGCGATACGATGATCGTCGGCCTGTGCGAAAGCCCGATCACCTTCAACGCAATCATCGACTGGTCGAATGCCCTCAATGAAGGCGAAATGCAGCTTCGCGAGATTCTCGATCTCGACGCGATGCTCAGCAAGGAGCCTGCGCCCGAAAGCCTTGAAGAAGATGGCGAGGATTCGGACGACGGCGAAATCTCCGAGAAAAATGCCGGGCCTTCGTTCAAGGACGAAGATGATGTCGAGGACGAATCGGAGGAAGACGAAGAGGATTCGATGACCGAACGCCGCGCCAAGCGCGGGTCGGATGATGATGAAGAAGACAACACGCTCAGCCTCGCCCAGATGGAAGAGGCGCTGAAGCCGCAGGCGCTCGAAAAGTTCGCGAACATCACCGCGATCTACAAGAAATTCTCGGCGATGCAGGCGAAGCGGCTCGATTCCATGGCTGCGGGCGGCGAATTGTCGGCGGCGGATGAGCGCAAATATCAGAAGCTGCGCGAAGACCTGACCGCCGAAGTCGAGAGCGTGCAGTTTCATCAGGCGAAGATCGAATTTCTGGTCGATCAGCTTTACAGCTATAACCGGCGCCTTACCGCGCTGGGCGGCCAGATGCTGCGCCTTGCCGAGCGGCACAAGGTCAACCGCAAATCGTTTCTCGACCAATATGTCGATCACGAACTTGACGAGAACTGGCTGACCGACGTTCAGAAGATCGACAAGAAGTGGAAGGCCTTCGCCGAGAACGAAATCGATGCCGTCGATCGCATCCGCACCGAAATCGCCGAGATTGCTCAGCAGACCGGTATGGCGCTGACCGAATTCCGCCGCATCGTGAACATGGTGCAGAAGGGTGAGCGCGAGGCACGTATCGCGAAAAAGGAAATGGTCGAGGCCAATCTGCGCCTCGTGATTTCCATCGCCAAGAAATACACCAATCGCGGCCTGCAGTTCCTCGACCTGATTCAGGAGGGCAATATCGGCCTGATGAAGGCGGTCGATAAGTTCGAATATCGTCGCGGGTATAAGTTCAGCACCTATGCGACCTGGTGGATTCGTCAGGCGATTACCCGCTCGATCGCCGATCAGGCGCGCACCATTCGTATTCCGGTGCATATGATCGAAACGATCAACAAGCTGGTGCGCACGAGCCGTCAGTTCCTGCACGAACAGGGCCGCGAACCGACGCCGGAAGAAATGGCCGAACGGCTTTCCATGCCGCTCGAAAAGGTGCGCAAGGTGATGAAGATCGCCAAGGAGCCGATCTCCCTCGAAACGCCGATCGGCGATGAGGAAGACAGCCATCTGGGCGACTTCATTGAGGATAAGAATGCGATCATCCCCGTCGATGCCGCGATCCAGTCCAACCTGAAAGAAACCGTCACTCGCGTGCTGGCCAGCCTCACCCCGCGCGAGGAGCGCGTGCTGCGTATGCGCTTCGGGATCGGCATGAACACCGATCACACGCTGGAGGAAGTCGGGCAGCAGTTCAGCGTTACCCGCGAACGCATCCGCCAGATCGAGGCGAAGGCGCTGCGCAAGCTGAAGCATCCAAGCCGCAGCCGGAAGATGCGCTCTTTCCTCGACCAATAGGATCGATTGCGCAACAATCCTCGAAAAACCCGGTGAAAGCAAAGCTTTTGCCGGGTTTTTTTCATATGATCGACCCGCGATTTAAACCAAGATTTTACGCGTGCTGATTTACCCCTTGCCCCGTCAAGCCCGATGACCCTGAAATAACATGCCGGGCAAGGAGAGGCGCAATGCCGGCACAAAGCAACAATCTCCCCCCGTCCGACGCGATATGGGCGATCTTATGCGATCTCGATCGGAGCGAAGGCAGCGGTGCGCATCGCTTTGTGCGCCACCTCGCCGACCCCGCCGCTCCGATGTCCGACATTGCGGATGCAGTCCACTGCCTGTGCGTGATCCATGGCAACCATCCGGGACTGTTCGATCTCGCCACCGAAAACCCCGGCCCGGAAGCGGTCCGTAACTGGTTGCAGGCCGCTGCTGCGCATTTTCATGAAGAACGCGTGCTTCTGGTCACGCTCGTCGCTGCGGCCGGTCCGCCGCGCGGCACGCCCGGCAGTGCCGAAGCCGAAGCAACGGTTGCGGGGCAGCGGCACGCGCTCGAAATACTCGCACGGTCCGACCGCACCGGCTGCGCGATCGGCGCGGCAATGGGGCTGGCGCTCGAATGGCGGGCCATCCGCCACGCGCTCGACCATGCGGCCGGGCGGCTGGACGTCACCCCTGCCCCGCTGAACCTGCCGGACGAAACTGAAACCCGGGCGATGCTCCATACCCTGGCCCCCGATTCCGCTGTGGAGCGTGCGATATTGTTCGGATATCGCCAGCTTCTGGCGCAGCATCGCGGGCTTTGGGACCTGCTGCAAGCCCGCGCAGAGGCCCGCAACCGCACCTGACCGCATCCGCTCCGCTTGCATCGCGGCCCCGGCTACGCCTATTTCCGGACAAGGAAAAAAAGCCGATGGAGAATGCATGCGCTTCGAGGGCACCCAAAGCTATGTCGCGACCGAAGACCTGAAGGTCGCGGTGAACGCTGCCGTGAAACTGCGCCGCCCGCTTCTGGTCAAAGGCGAACCGGGCACCGGAAAGACGGTACTCGCGCAGGAGATCGCAAAGGCAGTCGACGCGCCGCTGATCGAATGGGGCGTCAAATCGACCACGAAAGCGCAACAGGGTCTGTATGAATATGACGCGGTCGCCCGGCTGCGCGACGGGCAGCTCGGCGATGAACGCGTGCATGACATTTCCAACTATATCCGGCGCGGAAAGCTGTGGGACGCCTTCGTTTCGCCGCGGCTTCCCGTGCTGCTGATCGACGAGATCGACAAAGCGGATATCGAATTTCCGAACGACCTGCTGCAGGAACTCGATCGCATGGAATTCCATGTGTACGAAACCGGCGAAACGGTGCGCGCTGCGGAACGGCCGATCGTGGTCATCACGTCAAACAATGAAAAGGATCTGCCCGACGCGTTTCTGCGCCGCTGTTTCTTCCACTATATCAAATTCCCCGATCGCGAGACGATGCAGGCGATCGTCGATGTCCATTTCCCCGACATCCAGAAACGGCTGGTGTCGAAGGCGATGAACATTTTCTACGAGCTTCGCGAAGTGCCGGGCCTTAAGAAGAAGCCCTCGACCAGCGAGCTGCTCGACTGGCTCAAGCTGCTGATGCATGAGGATATGCCGCTCGACGTGCTGCAATCGCGCGATACGGCAAAGGCGATTCCGCCGCTCCATGGCGCGCTGCTCAAGAATGAACAGGATGTCATGCTGTTCGAACGACTTGCGTTCATGAGCCGGCGCAAAAATCCGTGATTGCCTCGCCACCCCTTCCCGCCTCGCGGAGCTAGGCCGATGTTCCTCTCCTTCGTCGACGAACTGCGCGCTGCCGGGATCGGCGCGAGCTTGAAGGAACATCTGACGCTGCTCGAGGCGCTCGACCGCGAGGTGATCGACCGCACGCCGGAGGATTTCTATTATCTCGCCCGCGCGACCTTCGTGAAAGACGAGGGGCTGATCGACCGGTTCGACCGCGTGTTCGCCAAAGTGTTTCGCGGTATCCTGACCGAGGGCGAGGAATCCGCTGAGATTCCGGAAGAATGGCTGCGCGCGCTCGCCGAAAAGTATCTCACTCCCGAACAAATGGCCGAAATCGAATCGCTCGGCTCGTGGGAGGAAATCATGGACACGCTCAAAAAGCGGCTCGAAGAGCAGAACGAGCGGCATGAGGGCGGCAATAAGTGGATCGGCACCGGCGGCACCTCACCCTATGGCCATTCGGGCTATAATCCCGAAGGCGTACGGATCGGCGGCCAGAGCCGCCATAAGCGCGCGATCAAGGTCTGGGAAAAGCGCGAATTTTCGAACCTCGACAATAGCCGCGAGCTTGGCACCCGCAATATCAAGGTAGCGCTGCGCCGCCTGCGCCGGTTCGCGCGCGAAGGGGCCGCCGATGAGCTGGACCTGGAGGCAACGGTGCGCGGCACGGCGAAACAGGGCTGGCTCGACGTGCATATGCGACCCGAACGTCACAATGCGGTGAAGCTGTTGCTGTTCCTCGATGTCGGCGGATCGATGGACCCGTATATCAAGGTGTGCGAGGAACTGTTTTCTGCGGCGACCAGTGAATTCAAAAATCTCGAATTCTTCTATTTCCACAATTGCCCTTACGAGGCGCTGTGGAAGGACAATCGCCGCCGTTTTTCAGAAGCGATTCCCACCTGGGACGTACTTCATAAATTCGGCAATGATTACAAACTGATCTTTGTCGGCGACGCCGCGATGAGTCCCTATGAGATCACCCATATCGGCGGATCGGTCGAACATATGAACGAAGAAGCGGGCGCGACCTGGCTTCAGCGGCTGACAAACACCTACCCCTCGGCGGCGTGGCTCAATCCTGTTGCCGAACAATATTGGGGGTATAGCCAGTCCACCCGGCTGGTACGCGATCTGATCGACGATCGGATGTATCCGCTGACGCTGTCCGGTCTGGACAGCGCCATGCGCGAACTCAGCCGAAAGAAATGAGCATTACAATCGGGTAATGGCCGCGCGCAGCCCGCGCATGGTTTCGATATCGCCGACCGGCCGTTCGGCGGCTTCCGAAGCCATGGTCATCAGCCGCACCGCGCCGAAGCTCGCCGCCAGCCCCTTCATGCGAAGCGCCGCGTCGCGCCAGCCATGCTCGCTCTGCGCATTCTGCATATTGGCGAAGCACCGCGTCGCGCTCTCCAGAAACGCTTCGCGCAGGTCAGCGATCAGACCGGGTTCGTCACCAACTGCCGCAGCCAATGTCGCATCGATTGCACCGGGATCATATGCCATGCCTGTCTCCTAGCCGGCTCATAGTTAAGGTTTCGCAAATGTCTTTGCCACACACCGAAACATGATAAACCCCCTGAATGAACGGGGGATCAAAAATAGTCGGGCTGCGGCCCGCATATGCAATCAATTCGCATGACACGGCACCGGTTCCAACCGGGGCAGCGGGGGGAAAAACGGGATTGGACGGCGAAACTATGCACTGGGAAGCGGAAGTCGAAGAGACGGAGGCGACCCGCTCGCCCGCAGGAGTCGGCCGGATCATCGCGATCGCCGTCATTGCGCTGTCGCTGATCTGGCTCTTCAGCATGACCGCACTGTGCTGGCCGCAATTGCAGGCGGGGATGGCACCGGTCGCGCTCGCCGAGTTCATTGCCGCATTGTGCATTCCCCCGATGCTGATCGGGGTCATCGCGCTGTTGCTGCTGCGCACGCCGCGCGCCGAGGCGGCGCGGTTCGGCGGAGCGGCGCGCGCCATGCGGGCAGAGGCAGCCAGTCTTGACCGTATCGTCACCGGCCTGTCGCAGCGCATCGAACAGAATCGCGTTGAACTCGCCGAACAGACCAACGCCCTGTTCACGATGGGCGATGACGCCGCCGAGCGGCTGCATGCGGTGAGCAACGGCATGTCCGAACAGGCGAAAGCGCTCGACCGGTCGGCGGCGCAGCTTGTCGAGACCGCGAACCGGACGGGGCGGTCGCTCGAAGTGGTTCTCGCCTCGCTTCCCAAAGCGCAGGAAGAGGCTGCCGGGCTGAAGGACCGGATCGACGAAAGCGGCCTTGCCGCCGGACGGAATGTCTCCGCGCTCGATGCGCAGCTTTCGGCGCTGACGCAGCGCGGGCGGGAAGCGAACGACATTGCGGGCGGCGCTGCTGAGCGGCTTGCCGCGCATATCGCGCGCATGGAAGCAACCAGCGAGGCCGCAGGCGCCCGGCTGGAGCAGGTCGCCGAAGATATGAGCGGCGAGGTCGATGCCGTGCTGCATCGCGCGGCCGAAGCGGTCGACCAGTCCCGTCAGGCGATCATCGCCCAGAGCGAAGCGCTCGTCGCGATGCTCACCGCGAATCAGGAAGCGATGCACCGCGCGGGCGAGGAAGGCGCCGCCGCGCTCGGCGGGCGGATCGATGCGATCGAAACCGCGCTCGCGCGGATCACCGAACGGCTTGGCGCCGAGCATCAGCGCAGCGCCGATCTGTTCGCGTCGATCGACACTGCGGTCAACGCCGCCGATGCGCGGATCGAAACGTTGCACGGTGACAGCATGGATCGCACCCGCGACATGGTCGAACGGATCGAATCGCTCACCCGATCGGCGAACGACATGGAAGAAACCATGCGGCGCGGCGATTATACCGCCAAATCGGTGATCGACACCGCCGAACATCTGCTCACCGCGCTCGATGCCGCCGCGCGCGAAATGGACGAAACCATGCCGCAGGCGCTGGCCCGGCTCGACAAGCGGATCGACGAAACTCAGACGCATATCGCCGGCGCGGCCCCTGAGGTCGAGGCGCTGCTGCGCGCAGCCGAGGGAGCGCAGGAAAGCGTTCGCAGCATCGCCACGCTGATCGCTGATCAGCGCGATGCGGTTCGGGCGATGAACGACACGCTGCTCGACCTGCTCGATCATGGCGAAAGCCGGATCGCGAATGTCCATCGCTCGGTCGAAACGACGATCGATTCGGCGCGTCGCTTTTCGGACGAAGCGGCGCCGCAGCTGGTCGATACGCTGCTGCGCATCCGCGAAACCGCCGCCACGGCGAGCGATCAGGCGCGCAAGACGCTCGGCGCGATCATCCCTGCCGCTGCGCATAAGCTGGAACAGGAAAGCTCTGACGCGCTCGAACGCGCGGTTGACCGGTCGGTCAACCGCCAGATCGCCGAACTGCATCGCTCTGCGGACGAGGCGCTGGGCGCGGCGAACGATGCCGCCGAACGGCTCAGCCGTCAGATGAGCGAGCTTTCGGGCGCGACAGCGGAAATCGAGGGACGGCTGAAAGAGGCGCTGGCCGAGCGTCAGGCGAATGACCGCGACGCGCTTGCCCATCATGTCTCGCTGCTCATCGATGCCCTCAACTCAGCCTCTATCGATATCAGCAAGCATTTCAGTGACGAGGTGTCGGACACCGCATGGTCGGCCTATCTGAAGGGCGATCGCGGTATCTTCACGCGGCGCGCCGTGCGCCTGCTCGACACGCCCGAGGCAAAGGCGATTGCACGACTCTATGGCGAGGACGACTCGTTCCACGAACTCGTCAATCGCTACATCCATGATTTCGAGGCGATGTTGCGTCAGGTGCTGGCGCTGCGCGACGGTTCGCCGCTCGGCATCACGATGCTGTCGTCCGACATGGGCAAGCTCTATGTGATGCTTGCTCAGGCGATCGAGCGCCTGCGCGGCTGATCAGGCGGAGGGCCGGCGCGAACCCCGGTCCTCGCCGTCGCACTCACGCCAGGGTGCAGTGTGCGCGACCCGCATGCCGATCGTCATCGCGAGAAGCGAAGCGACGAAGCGATCCAGAGCAATGACGCGTACCGCTCTGGATTGCCGCGCCCCTTCGGGGCTCGCAATGACGATTAATTCAGATCACTGCTAATTCAGATCACTGCATTCCCGCCATCTCTTACCACTGCGTCCAGTCGAGCATATCGACCGTCACCCAGCCATATTCCCAGTTGAGCCAGAAGATCGCGAACAAAACGCTGGCCAGCAAGGTGGTCCACAGCGCCGTCTGCGCCATCGGGAATCGCTTCGGCGCGCTATCGGCCTGACCCGGGACGCGCGGATCGCCCTCTTCGCGCCGGTTGCGCACCCCGATAAACGGCAGCACCAGAAAGGCGCTCAGCACCCAGACGAGAAAATAGACCGCGACTGCCGAGGGCAGGCCCATCGACCTACACCCCGATCATCAGCACATCGACCACCGGCTTCTTACCCGTCCAGCGGGTGGCGGTGCGCCGCGCGGCAAGCCGGATACGCTCGCGCAGCCGCTCATCGGGCTCACCACCTTCGTTGAGCGCGGCAACCACCGCATCCTCCACCTCGTCAAGAAACGGCTCGCGCTCTTCCTCGACCGGAATGCCCGACAGCCGGACCTGCGGCACCCCGACCAGCGTGCCGTCCCGCTTCACCGCGACCGCGACCGACATCTGGCCGTTGATCGACAATTTGCGCCGCTCGTTGATCGTGCCGCCATCGGCGGGCAAAATCACATCGCCGTCGAGCACAAGCCGCCCGACCGGCGCATGGCCGATCCGCTTCGGTTCGCCGGGGGCGAGCCGGATGATCTCGCCGTTCGACTGGACCAGCGCTTTGGGCACACCGCATTCCACACCGAAACGCGCCTGCTCGGCCATATGGCGGATTTCGCCATGCACCGGCACCAGGATGTCGGGCCGGATCCATTTATACATTTCGGCAAGTTCAGGACGCCCCGGATGCCCCGACACATGGACAAAGGCCTGCCGGTCGGTGACCATCCGCACATCCTTCGCCGCCAATGCATTCTGAATGCGGCCGATCGCGATTTCATTGCCCGGAATCTGCTTGGAGGAGAAAACAACCGTGTCGCCCGCCTCCAGCTTGATCGGGTGCGATCCTTCGGCAACGCGCGACAGCGCCGCGCGCGGCTCGCCCTGCCCGCCGGTCGCAACGATCATCACCTTGTCGCGCGGCAGCGTCATCGCCTTGTCGAAATCGACCGTTTCGGGAAAGTCGCGCAGATAGCCGCTTGCCTTTGCCACGCTCAGGATGCGGTTGAGCGAGCGCCCGGCCACGCACAGCGTCCGCCCGGTATCGCGCGCCACCTCGCCCAGCGTCTGCAGCCGCGCAGCGTTCGAGGCGAAGGTGGTGACGAGCACCCGCCCCGTCGCCGCCTGAATCACCTCGTCCAGCCCCTTGCGCACATCGCCTTCGGAACCCGAGGCATGTTCGTTGAAGACATTGGTCGAATCGCACACCAAAGCGAGCACGCCCGCATCGCCGATCGCGCTCAATTGCTTCGCCGTCGCCGGTTCGCCGAGCAGCGGCATATCGTCGAGCTTCCAGTCGCCGGTGTGAAAGATGCTGCCATAGGGCGTATCGATCAGCAGCGCATTGCCTTCCGGAATCGAATGCGCCAGCGGAACATAGCGAAAACCGAACGGGCCGAGGTCGAACGATCCCTCACGATCGATCACGTTCAGCTCGACCCGGTCGGCAATGCCCTCTTCTTCCAGCTTGCCGCGGATCAGCCCGGCGGTGAACGGCGTCGCGAACAACGGCACGCCCAGATCGCCCGCCAGATAGGGCAGCGCGCCGATATGATCCTCATGCCCATGGGTCAGGACGATACCAAGCAGATCGTCGGCGCGCTCTTCGATAAATTGCAGATCGGGCAGGATCACGTCCACGCCCGGATAAAAGGGATCGGCAAAGGTGATACCGCAATCGACCATCACCCATTTGCCCTGGGTGCCGTACAGATTGACGTTCATGCCGATTTCGCCCGAGCCGCCAAGCGCGAGGAAAATGAGTTCTTTGCCTGGGGTCACTGAAATCCTGTTCTTCATTCTTTAAAAAGTCGAAATGCTTAGCCTTCTTTATGGGAACGCGACCACAGGATAGCCAGCCCGTGAAGCGTCAGATCGGCCTCTACCGCATCGAAAATATCGGTATGTTTCTCGAACAAAATGGCAAGGCCTCCGGTCGCGATCACCTTTACCGGGCGCCCGGCCTGACGCCGCATGCGCGCGACCAGCCCCTCCATCATCGCGATATAGCCCCAGTAAATGCCGATATGCATCTGATCGACCGTATTCCTGCCGATCACCGAATCGCTGTCCGGCTCGCTGATCGCCATGCGCGGCAGCTTCGCCGCAGCGCTGACCAGCGCGTCGAGCGACAGGTTGATCCCAGGCGCGATGATCCCGCCCTTATACGCACCGCGATAATCGACCAGATCGAAGGTGGTGGCAGTGCCGAAATCGATGATGATCAGGTCGCCGGGATGCGTTTCCTTCGCAGCGATCATGTTCAGCGCACGATCCGCACCGACATTTTGCGGTTCATCGACATCGAGCGGGAAGTCCCAGCCCCCCTCTCCCGCAATCACCGGTTCGGTGTCGAAATATTTGCGCGCCAGCGTCTGCAGATTATGCAGCGCGCGCGGCACGACGGTGCCGATGATCACCTTCGTCACATCGGACCGGGCAAAGCCCTCCAGCGCGAGCAGCTGGCTCAGCCAGACGGCATATTCGTCCGCTGTGCGCCGCGGGTCAGTGGTGATCCGCCAGCGGGTGCGGATCTCGCCCCAGGGCCGCGCATCCGATTCGGTGTCGAACAATGCGAAGACGATATTGGTATTTCCGGCATCGACCGCGAGCAGCACGGCGTCCCCTTTCGCTCAGATCAGGAATATATCGCCTGCGTGCATGACATGCCGCGACCCGTCCGCCAAGCGCAGGCGTAGCGCGCCGTCGCTGTCGATCCCGTCGAACAGGCCCTGCAGGGCAGCCCCTTCCGGCTGACGTACTGACAGCGCGCTGCCGACCGGGTGGGCGCGGGCCATCCACACCTCGCGGATCGCGCCGAACCCTTCGCCGCGCCATTGCGACAGGCGGCGGCGAAGGCTTTCGGCCAGCGTTTCGAGGAAATCCCCCGGCGCGACTGCGCTTCCCAGAGCGCAAAGGCTCGTCGCAGGCCGATCAAGATCGCGAGGATGATGCGCCAGATTGACGCCGAAACCCGCAACCACTGCGTCGCCCGTGCGCTCCAGCAGGATACCCGACAGCTTCGCACCCTCGACCAGCACGTCGTTAGGCCATTTGAGCACGGCACGCCCCTCGCCGATATAGGCAGCGACCGCATCGTGCAGCGCCACCGCGGCGACGAAGCCAAGCCCCGGCGCGGGCGGGTCGGAGGGCCGCAAACGGACCAGCGTGCTGGCGTAGAGATTACCGGCCTCGGACGCCCATTGCCGCCCCTGCCGCCCGCGCCCGGCGCTTTGCCGCTCGGCGCGCAGCCAGTCGCCTTCGGCGGCACCCGCCAGAGCGAGCGCCGCCATATCGGCATTGGTCGAGCCGGTTTCGCCGACCGTCCGGATCATAAGCGGATCAGAACAGCGCGCGCGCCGCCATATTCGTCGCCGACAGCAGCGCCGGGATCAGCAGATAGCCGAGCGGCGAAATGACCAGTGCGGTAATCGCGATCAGCCCGCCTTCGACCTTGCTGTCCATCGGCGCGAATGCCGGGGCCGGTTCGTCGAAGAACATCGTCTTGACGACGCGCAGATAATAATAAGCGCCGATCACCGAAGCCGCGATGCCGACGGCCGCCAGCGCGAACAGCCCGGATTCCACCGCTGCGCTGAACACCGCAAACTTGGCGTAAAAGCCGAAGAGCGGCGGAATACCGGCAAGGCTGAACATGAACATGGCAAGCGCCGCCGCCAGCCAGGGCCGCGTGCGCGACATGCCCGACAGACTGTCGATCGTTTCGACCGGCATGCCGTCCGCATCGCGCATCTGCAGCACGATCAGGAAGCTGCCGAGCGTCATGACAATATAGATCGCCATATATACCAGCACCGACGACACACCCGCCTGCGTCCCCGCGGCAAGACCGACCAGCGCGAAGCCGACATTGTTGATCGACGAATAAGCGAGCAGTCGTTTGATATTCGTCTGGCCGATCGCCGCGACCGCGCCGAGGATGATCGAGGCAAGCGCCGCGAAAATCACGATCTGCCGCCACTGATCGACCGCAGGCCCCATCGCTTCGATGGCAACGCGCACCGCCAGCCCCATCGCCGCGACCTTGGGGGCCGAGGCGAAGAAGGTGGTGACCGGCGTCGGTGCGCCTTCATAGACGTCGGGGGTCCACATATGGAACGGCACCGCCGAAATCTTGAACGCCAGCCCTGCGAACACGAAGACCAGCCCGAACAACAGCCCGAGCGAGCGGTCGCCCGCATATGCCTGTGCAATCACATCGAACAACGTGCTGCCGGTAAAGCCGTAGACCAGCGAGATGCCGTAGAGCAGGATGCCGCTCGCCAGTGCGCCGAGCACGAAATATTTCAGCCCCGCTTCTGCCGAACGCGTGTCCTGCCGCATGAAGCTCGCCAGCACATAGGCGGCAAGGCTCTGCAGCTCGAGCCCGACATAGAGCGTCAGCAGATCGCTCGCCGAAACCATCACGCTCATGCCGATCGCCGACAGCAGGATCAGCACCGGATATTCGGGGCGCAGATTATCGCCGCTGGTCGTCGCGAAGAAGCGCGGCGCGACCATGATCGACACTGCAGCGGCGATATAGATCAGCAGCTTGGCGAAGGCACCAAAGGCATCGGCGCGGTACAGGCCGTAAAACGCCTCGCCGCCATGCGATGCCGGGCCGAGCAGCGCGACACCGGCGCCGATCAGCACCGCCACTGCGGTCCAGCTCACGCCGCGCGCCGATGAATGGCCGCCCCATGCCGAAACCAGCATCAGCACCAGCGCGCCGACGGCAAGGACGATCTCAGGCAGGATCATCATCATTTGCTGGGCATAGCTCATCAGTGCGCCCCCCCTTCGGCACCATGGTGCGCGGCGGGCACCGCGGACGGGTTACCGGCGGTCGGCATGGAATCGCCCTTCGGCTGCGCGCGGTCGATACGCTCGAGCAGGATCGCCACGTCCTGACGCATCGGCGCAAGGAAGCTTTCGGGATAGACGCCCATCCACAGCACCACTGCCGCGATCGGCGCCAGCAGCGCGATTTCGCGCATGCTCAGATCAGGCATCGCCTTCACATCGTCCTTGGTCAGATCGCCGAACACCACCCGGCGATAGAGATACAACATATAGGCAGCGCCCAGAATGATACCGGTCGTGCACAAAAGCGCGGTCCAGGTCGACACCTGATAGGTGCCCATCAATGCCAGCAATTCGCCGACGAAGTTGCTGGTCCCGGGAAGGCCGATCGAGGCCATGGTGAACAGCAGGAAGAACACCGCATAGCGCGGCATGTTGATGGCAAGCCCGCCATAGCGGTCGATCTCACGCGTGTGCAGCCGGTCATAGATCACGCCGACGCAAAGGAACAGCGCGCCCGATACCAGACCATGGCCCAGCATGATCATCATCGCGCCCTCAATCCCCTGCCGGTTGAACGCGAACAGGCCGATCGTAACGATCGCCATATGCGCGACCGAGGAATAAGCGATCAGCTTCTTCATATCGCTCTGCACCAGCGCCACGAGCGAGGTGTAGATCACCGCGACCGCCGACAGACCGAAGATCAGCCAGATCAGCTGCGACGAAGCTTCGGGGAACATCGGCAGGCTGAAGCGCAGAAAGCCGTATCCGCCGAGCTTCAGCAACACGCCCGCCAGAATGACCGACCCGGCGGTTGGTGCCTGAACGTGCGCGTCGGGAAGCCAGGTATGCACCGGCCACATCGGCATCTTCACCGCGAAGGACGCGAAGAAGGCGAGCCATAGCCAGGTCTGGGCATGAACCGGGAAATCATGGTTCATCAGATCGGGGATATAGGTCGTGCCTGCCTGCTGCGTCATCCACAGCATCGCGATCAGCATCAGCACTGAACCGAGCAGCGTATACAGGAAGAACTTATAGCTGGCGTAGATCCGGTTCACCCCGCCCCAGATACCGATGATCAGATACATCGGGATCAGGCCCGCCTCGAAAAAGACGTAGAAGAGAAACAGGTCCTGCGCAGCGAAAGTACCGATCATCAGCACTTCGGTGAGCAGGAATGCCGCCATATATTCGGGAACCCGCTGCTGAACCGCTTCCCAGCTCGCCCCGATGCAGATCGGCATCAGGAATACCGAGAGCATGATCAGCAGCAGGGCAAAGCCGTCAATGCCGAGCGCCCAGGAAAAGCTGCCGAACAGCGCATCGCTATGTTCGACAAACTGCCATTGCGCGCCGCCGATATCGAAACTGGCCCACAGCACGATGCCCAGCGCCAGATCGACCAGCGTAGCGGCCAATGCCAGCCAGCGCGCCGATTTCGCGTCGAGGAACAGGCACACCACCGCCGCAACGGCGGGCACCAGCAACATGACGGAGAGGATGGGAAAACCGTTCATCGTCCTGCCCCCCTCACCGTGTCACAGCCCAGGTGATCGCCGCAGTCAGGCCGATCAACATGACGAAAGCATAGCTGTACAAATATCCCGATTGCAGGCGCCCGGTGAGCCGGCTGCCGAACGACACCACCGCCGCCGAACCATTGGGTCCGAACCGGTCGATCGTGCCTTCGTCACCCGCCTTCCAGAACAGACGGCCAAGAGCAAAGGCCGGACGCACGAAAATGAAGTGATAAAGCTCGTCGAAATACCATTTGTTGAGCAGGAAGCGATAGAGCAGCCGGAAATGATCGGCAAACTTCGCCGGCAGTTCCTTGTTGACGATATAGGCGTACCAGGCCGTGACAAGGCCGAGCAGCATCGCAACCGTCGCCGACAGCTTTGCCCAGGTCGGAATCTCGTGGGTCGCGTGGGCGAGATGTTCGTTGAAGAACAGGCTGCCCTTCCAGAACGCACCCGCGCTTTCCGGATCGATGAAGAACGGGTGGAAGAAATAGCCGGTGAACACCGCGCCCATCGACAGCACGATCAGCGGGATCAGCATCACGATCGGGCTCTCATGCGGATGATAGCCGCCCGTTCCTTCATGCATGTCCTCTTCACCCGGACCATGGACATGCGGCTCGCTGCCAGCATCCTCGGCACGCGGATTGTCGGCGACGTCGCCATGACCCGGCTCGACATGCGCGTCCTCATGGCCGTGATGGCCATGCCCGTCATGAACGGCGTGTTGAACATGCTCCGAAGTCGCCCAGCGCGGCTTGCCCCAGAAGGTCAGGAACATCAGACGCCAGGAATAGAAGCTGGTCAGCAGCGCGGCGATCACACCGGCCCAGAAGGCTCCGCCGCTTCCCGCCGCGAACGCGCTTTCGATGATCGCGTCCTTCGAATGGTACCCGGCAAAGCCGCCTACCTCATAGATACCGACGCCGGTGATGGCCAGCGTACCCGCCATCATGCCCCAGAAGGTGACCGGGATATGCTTACGCAGGCCGCCATAGCAGCGCATATCCTGTTCATGGTGCATCGAATGAATGACCGAACCCGCGCCAAGGAAGAGCAGCGCCTTGAAGAAGGCGTGTGTGAACAGATGGAACATCGCCGCGCCGTAAGCACCGACTCCTGCTGCGAAGAACATGTAGCCCAGCTGCGAACAGGTCGAATAAGCGATCACGCGCTTGATGTCGGTCTGCACCGTGCCGATCGTCGCTGCAAAGAAGCAGGTCGCGGCACCGACGACCGTAATCACGGTCATCGCGGTCGCGCTGGTTTCGAACATCGGCGACAGGCGGCACACCATGAACACGCCTGCGGTCACCATGGTCGCTGCGTGGATCAGCGCCGACACCGGGGTCGGGCCTTCCATCGCGTCGGGAAGCCAGGTGTGCAGGCCGAGCTGTGCCGACTTGCCCATCGCGCCGACGAACAGCAACAGACACAATACCGTCATCGTATCGAACCGGCCGCCAAGGAACCCGATCGTCGAACCCGCCATGCCCGGCGCTGCGGCTAGAATTTCGGGGATCGAAACGGTGTTGAACACCAGATACGTTCCAAAAATACCGAGCATGAAGCCGAGATCGCCGACGCGGTTGACGACGAACGCCTTGATCGCCGCGGCATTGGCGCTGGGTTTGCGGAACCAGAACCCGATTAGCAGATAGGAAGCAAGGCCGACGCCTTCCCAGCCGAAGAACATCTGGATCAGGTTGTTCGCCGTCACCAGCATCAGCATCGCAAAGGTGAAGAGCGACAGATAGGCGAAGAAACGCGGCTGATCCGGATCCTCCGACATATAGCCCCAGCTATAGAGGTGAACGAGGAACGAGACGCTCGTCACCACCACCAGCATGACCGCGGTCAGCGCATCGACGCGAAGCGCCCAGGAAACGTCGAGCGTTCCCGACTGCATCCAGGTGAAGACCGGCGCAACGCCCGCTTCGTTCGAGCCGGTAAGGAAGCCGATAAAGATCGGCCAGCTCAGCGCGCATGCGATGAACAGCGCGCCGGTCGTAACCACCTTAGGCACCAGCGTGCCGAATGCACGATTGGAAAGCCCGGCAAAGGCCGCCGCCAGCAGCGGCAGGAATACGATGAATTGAATCGAAGTCACCGAACGATCACCCCTTCATCCGGTTGACGTCATCGACCGCGATCGTGCCGCGGCCACGGAAATAGATCACCAGGATCGCCAGCCCGATCGCGCCTTCACCGGCAGCGACGGTCAGCACGAACATGGCGAATATCTGTCCGACCAGATCCTGAAGATAGGCGGAAAAGGCCACCAGATTGAGGTTCACCGCGAGCAGGATCAGCTCGATCGCCATCAGGATCACGATCAGATTCTTACGGTTCACGAAGATGCCCAGCACCCCCATGGTGAACAGGATCGCCGAAACGACCAGATAATGCGTAAGGCCGATCACAGCTCTACCCCCTTGCCGACAGGCGCGTTGACATTGCGGACCGCATCCTTCGACCGGCGCGAAATCTGATCATGGACGCGCTGGTGCCGTGAATCCGGCCTGCGGCGGAAAGTCAGGACGATCGCCCCGATCATCGCGACCAGCAGCACCAGCCCGGCGAGCTCGAACAGGAACAGATAGCGGCTGTAGAGCAGCGTCCCGATCGCCTCGATATTCGGCGTCGCAGCATCGATCGGCGCTGCGCGCCGCGCGAAATCGATCCCGCCCGCGCTCCATGCGCCGATCGCGATGAAGATTTCGCACACCAGCGCCAGCGACAGCGCAAGGCCGATCCAGAAATAGCGCACGAACCCGGCGCGAAGCTCGGCAAAATCGATGTCGAGCATCATCACGACGAACAGGAAGAGCACCGCGACCGCGCCGACATAAACGATGACGAGCAGCATGGCGATGAACTCCGCGCCGACCAGCACCATCAGGCCGGCGGCGTTGAAAAACGCCAGGATCAGCCAGAGCACCGAATGCACGGGATTGCGCGACGATATCGTGCATGCCGCCGAAAGCAGCACGACGATGGCGAACAGGTAAAAGGCGATAGCTTGTATCACGGAATCAGGAAGCCCCCGTTAGGTTGGCAGCCGCTTAACGGTAGGGCGCGTCTGCGGCAAGGTTTGCAGCGATGGCGCGTTCCCACCGATCCCCATTTTCGAGAAGTTTGGCCTTGTGATAGATCAGCTCCTCGCGCGTTTCGCTGGCAAATTCGAAATTTGGTCCCTCGACAATCGCATCCACCGGGCACGCCTCCTGACACAATCCGCAATAAATGCACTTCACCATGTCGATGTCGTAGCGAGTCGTGCGCCGCGATCCGTCATCGCGCGGCTCCGCCTCGATCGTGATGGCAAGCGCGGGGCAGATAGCCTCGCACAATTTGCACGCGATGCACCGTTCCTCGCCGTTCGGGTAGCGGCGAAGCGCATGCTCGCCACGGAACCGCGCCGAGATCGGGTTCTTCTCATACGGATAGTTGATCGTCGCCTTGGGCTTGAAGAAATAGCGCAGGGTCAGCGCATGCGCCTTCACGAACTCCCAAAGCGTCCAGGTTTTCAGGGTCTGTGCGAAACTCATATGCTCACAATCCCACTCGGGTCAGCATCAGGAACCCGGAAATAAGGAAGACGAAGAACAGGCTGAGCGGCAGGAATATCTTCCAGCCAAGCCGCATCAGCTGGTCATAACGATAGCGCGGGACCGTCGCCTTTACCCAGCTGAAGGCGAAGAAGAAGAAACCCATCTTCAGGAACAGCCAGATAATGCCCGGCACCGCATAGAGGATCGGAATGTCGAGCGGCGGCAGATATCCGCCCCAGAACAGGATCGAATTGAGCGCGCACATCAAAATGACGTTCGCATATTCGCCGAGCCAGAACAGCGCGAAGCTCATCGACGAATATTCGGTCTGATAGCCTGCAACCAGCTCCGATTCGGCCTCGGTCAGGTCGAACGGCGCTCGCTGCGTTTCGGCGAGCGAGGAGATGAAGAACACCACCGCCATCGGGAACAGCAGAATGTTGAACCCGAAGCCGTTGAGAATCTTGATCCCGTACACGCCGCGCTGCGCTTCGACGATGGCACTCAGGTTGAAGCTTCCCGCCCAAAGCACCACCGAAATCACGACAAAGCCGATCGCGACTTCATAGCTCACCATCTGCGCTGCCGCGCGGATCGCCGAGTAAAAGGGATATTTCGAGTTGGACGACCAGCCCGCAAGGATGATGCCGTACACGCCCAGCGACGATGCCGCGAGCACATAGAGCAGTCCGACATTGATATTGGCGAGCACCACGCCGGCCTGAAACGGCACCACCGCCCATACGATCAGCGCAACCGTGAAGGTGATGACCGGCGCCAGCAGGAACAGCCCCTTATTGGCGCTGGTCGGGATGATCGTTTCCTGAAGGAACACCTTCAGACCGTCCGCGAAGCTCTGCAACAGGCCGAAGGGGCCGACGACATTGGGGCCGCGGCGCAGCGCCATTGCCGCCCAGATCTTGCGGTCGGCGTAAATCACCATCGCAACGGCCAGCATCAGCGGCAGCGCGATGACGAGAATGCCGATGATCGTGGACAGGAACCACGCCCATCCGTGCATCATTCCCAGGGATTCGAACCAGGCGGTCATTCCGCGGCCTCCGCAAAGTCTTCGCCATGGATCAGTTCGGCCGAGCAGCGCTGCATGGTCGGGCTGGCGCGGCAGATCGCATTGGTCAGGTAGAAATCGGCAATCGGATAGGCGACCGAACCCGATGCTTCGCTGCCGAGCGACGGCGGGTTCCAGTCGAGCCGGGCAATGCCCTCATGGCCCAGCGCCGGAACCTCAGCGAACATCGCGGCGCGCAGCTGTTCATAGCTGTCGAACGGCAGCGTCTTGCCGAGCCGGTCGGACAGCGCGCGCAGGATCGTCCAGTCTTCACGCGCATCGCCCGGCGGAAATACCGCCCGGTCGCCGCGCTGCACCCGCGCTTCCAGATTGACGTACGTGCCCGGCTTTTCGGCATAGCTCGCGCCCGGCAGAATGACATCGGCGGCATGCGCGCCGCGATCACCATGATGACCGATATAGACTTTGAACGTGCCTTCGAATGCCGAATAATCGACCTCGTCCGCGCCGAGGAAAAAGGCCAGTTTCGGCTTGGCCGATACGATATCGGCCAGACCGCCCGCCTGTGCATAGCCGAGCATCAGCCCGCCCATCCGCGCGGCCGCCATATGGAGCACATTATAGCCGTTCCAGCTTGTGCCGTCCTCCAGCGTGCGCACCAGATTGAGCGAAGCGGCAGCCGCCAGCGACGCGCCATGGCCGCCCTTCAACGCCGCGCCGCCGACGATCACCACCGGCTTTTTGGCACCGGCAAACGCATCCTTCACCGCCTGCGGAAGATTGCCGATCAGCGACAGGTCATTGCCCAGCCATTCGGTCTTGTACGTCAGGTCGCGCTCGGGGCCGATGCCGAACACTTTCGCGCCGTGCTTGCGGATCGCCTTGCGGATACGCGTATTGACCAGCGGCGCTTCCCAGCGAAGATCGGTGCCGATCAGCAGGATAACATCCGCTTCCTCGACCCGTGCGATGCCGGTATTGAAATTGACCGCCGACAGGCTCGACACGTCATAGTCCATGCCGGTCTGACGCCCTTCGAGCATCGTCGAGCCGAACTTGCCGACCAGCGCCTTCGCCGCGAACATCGTCTCGCAATCGACCAGATCGCCCGCGACAGCGGCAACGCTGGTGCCCGCGCCTTCTGCGGCGGCGGCAATGGCGTCGAACGCCGCTTCCCATGTCACCGCTTCCAGCTTGCCGTTCCGGCGGACATAGGGCTTGTCGAGGCGGCGGCGGATCAGGCCGTCAATCGCATGACGCGTCTTGTCGCTCGCCCATTCCTCATTAACCTCGTCATTGACGCGCGGAAGGCTGCGCAGCACCTGACGGCCCCGGCTGTCGAGCCGGATATTGGTGCCGACCGCATCCATCACGTCGATGGCGAGCGTCTTGTTCAATTCCCAGGGCCGCGCTTCGAACGCATACGGCTTGCTCGTCAGCGCACCGACCGGGCACAGGTCGACGACATTGCCCGAAAGCTCGCTCGACACCGCCTTTTCCAGATAGCTGGTGATCTGCATATCCTCGCCGCGATAAATCGCGCCGATTTCCTCCACGCCCGCAACTTCCTCGGCAAAGCGGACGCAGCGGGTGCAATGGATGCAGCGGGTCATGATCGTCTTGACGATCGGACCCATATATTTCTCGGTAACCGCGCGCTTATTCTCGTCATAGCGGCTATGGCCCTTGCCATAGGCCATGGCCTGATCCTGCAGATCGCACTCGCCGCCCTGATCGCAGATCGGGCAGTCGAGCGGGTGGTTGATCAACAGGAATTCCATCACGCCTTCGCGCGCGGCCTTTACCATCGGGGTATCGGTGCGGATTTCCTGCCCCTCGCTCGCGGGAAGCGCGCAGCTTGCCTGCGGCTTGGGCGGTCCGGGCTTCACCTCGACCAGACACATGCGGCAATTGCCCGCAATCGACAGCCGCTCATGATAGCAAAAACGCGGGATTTCCTTACCCGCAAGCTCACAAGCCTGCAGGACGGTCGCGCCCTGCGGGACTTCGATTTCGGTTCCGTCGACGGTTACCTTAGGCATTTCTTGCTCTTAATCCAGTTTCTGTCCGGCGGCGGGTCCGCTGCTTACGCCCTTGCGCATCTTCCAAAGCGCCTCTGCGGCCATGCCGTGTAGCAATTCGCGATCGAAACCAAGTTTCGTACCGGTCGGAACGCAGTTCGCAAGTGTGGGAGCAAGCTTGCTCAGCGCAGCCTTCTCGGCCTCGCTCTTCACGTCAGTACGAACAAAGCTATCCGTATCTACCGGATCCCGCGTCGCCATGCATGCTGCCACGTCATAGCTGACAAGATCGGGGTCGCCGCTACCCTGAAACGGTATCGGCTGTTCACCTTGTACTGGAGCATCGGGCGGAGAGGAAAATTCATCGGTATAAAGCTGCTCTGCCAATGCGCCGCGCATGCTCGCCGAGTTCATCTTCAGCTTACCGCCCCCGCCGACCACTTTCAAACAGCCGCTGCGCCGCTTGCCGATCGCTTGCATCGCGGCGTTCGCCTCAGCGCTCCCCGGCTTTTCGTTCAGCAAAGCAGCTACGCTGTCCTTGTCTCCGCGAACAACACATTTCGCGAAGGAATGCATATAATATGCGGCCCGGTCATGGTCATCAGCATGCGCCGCCGGCACGAACGCCGGCACCGTCAACGCGAGTATGAAGCTCGCACCTGCCATCTTAATCATTCCGCGGCCTCCATCATCGGTTCAGCACCACCACGCTTTTCGGTGATACGGCGCTCCAGTTCGGGGCGGAAATGGCGGATAAGGCCCTGAATAGGCCATGCGGCGGCATCACCCAGCGCGCAGATGGTGTGGCCCTCGACCTGCTTCGTCACTTCGAACAGCGTGTCGATTTCCGAAATATCGGCATCGCCGGTGCGAAGCCGTTCCATCACGCGCCACATCCAGCCCGTACCCTCACGGCACGGCGTGCACTGGCCGCAGCTTTCATGCTTGTAGAAATAGCTGATCCGGCTGATCGCCTGAACAATGTCGGTGGACTTGTCCATGACGATGACAGCCGCGGTACCAAGACCCGATTTCAGGTCCTTCAGCCCGTCAAAATCCATCGGCGCGTCCATGATTTCGGCAGCCGGAACCAGCGGCACCGACGATCCGCCGGGAATGACGGCGAGCAGATTGTCCCAACCGCCCTTGATCCCACCGCAATGCGTTTCGATCAGCTCGCGGAAGGTGACCCCCATCGCTTCTTCGACGACGCAGGGGCGTTCGACATGGCCCGAAATCTGGAAAAGCTTGGTGCCCTTGTTATTCTCGCGCCCGAAGGACGAGAACCACTCCGACCCGCGCCGCAGGATCGTCGGCACCACCGCGATCGATTCGACATTGTTCACCGTGGTCGGGCAGCCATAGAGACCCGCCCCGGCCGGGAAAGGCGGCTTCAGGCGCGGCTGCCCCTTCTTGCCCTCAAGGCTTTCGAGCATCGCGGTTTCTTCGCCGCAGATATACGCGCCCGCACCGCGATGGCAGAAGACATCGAAATCATAGCCCGACCCGCAGGCATTCTTGCCCAGAAAACCCTTGGCGTATGCTTCGGCGATCGCCGCGAACAGCGTTTCGGCCTCGCGAATATACTCGCCGCGAATATAGATATAGGCCGCCCGCGCACGCATCGCGAAGCCGGCGATCAGCGCGCCTTCGATCAGCTTGTGCGGATCGTGGCGGATGATCTCGCGGTCCTTGCACGAACCCGGTTCCGATTCGTCAGCATTGATGACGAGGAAGTTCGGACGATCCGGCTTCGGCTCCTTGGGCATGAAGCCCCATTTCACCCCGGTGGGAAAGCCAGCGCCGCCGCGCCCGCGAAGGCCCGACGCCTTGACCCGGTCGATAATCTCATCCTGCCCGATGTCGAGCAGCGTCTTCGTCGCATCCCAGTCGCCGCGCTTCATCGCGGCATCGATACCCCATGACTGAAAGCCATAGAGATTGGTGAAAATGCGGTCCTTGTCGGCGAGCATCTTAACGCCCCTTCCCGATCAGCTTTTCAGCGAAGAAATATACGGCCACCGCAGCCGCGAGCCCGATCGCGACGACGATCAGGCCAAGCGCGACCTTAAGCACCAGCACGAGGAGCGCGATGGCGACGATGCCGACCAATATGGCGATCAGCAGGTTCAAACCGCCTTCTCCCACTCATCGCGATAATCGTGATTTTCATCCACCATCGCGGTCAGCGTAGTCGGTCCGCCCACCGGCTCGCTCGTTTTGCGACCCGGCTCCTGCGTGCCCGTCTTGGGCTGCTTGCCCTCGGCCAGCGCGTCGAGCACCGCGACCGTGCGGTCATAGGTCAGATCTTCGTAATTATCGTCGTTGATCTGAACCATCGGTGCCGTCGCGCAATTGCCCATGCATTCGACTTCGGTCAGCGTCCACAGACCGTCCTCGGTCGTATGGCCTTTCTTCATGCCCTTCGACTTACACGCGCGGAACACTTCGTCCGACCCGCGCAGCCAGCACGGCGTCGTGCCGCACACCTGCACATGATAGCGGCCGACCGGCTGCAGATTGAACATGGTGTAGAAGGTCGCGACCTCGAGCACGCGGACATAGGGCAGCCCCAGTTCGCGCGCGACAAATTCGATCACCGGCACCGGCAGCCAGCCTTGCGTCTGCGTCTCCGCCCCTACCTGCCGCTGAGCAAGGTCGAGAAACGGGATCGTGCACGATTGCTGACGCCCCTCGGGATAGCGCCCCAGCACTTCCTTCGCCTTGGCGGCATTGTCCGGCGTCCACGCGAAAGCGCCCCAGCGCTCGCGGATTTCCGGCGTATCTGGAATAGTCTTCGCAGCCATTAGCGGTCACACTCCCCGAACACGATGTCCATCGCGCCCAGAATGGCGGTCGTATCGGCCAGCATATGGCCCTTGGACATGAAATCCATCGCCTGCAGATGCGAAAACGCCGTGGGGCGGATCTTGCAGCGATAGGGTTTGTTCGATCCGTCGCTCACCATGTAGATGCCGAATTCGCCCTTGGGGCTTTCGGTCGCCACATATACCTCACCGGCGGGCACGTGATAGCCCTCGGTATACAGCTTGAAGTGGTGGATCAGCGCTTCCATCGAATGCTTCATTTCGCCGCGCTTGGGCGGCCCGACCTTGCGATCGGTCGTCATGATCGGGCCTTCGGGCATCTCGGCCAGACACTGTTTCATGATGCGCGCCGACTGATAGACTTCCTCGACCCGGACCATGAAGCGATCGTAGCAATCGCCGCGCGTGCCGACCGGAATGTCGAATTCCATCCGGTCATAGACGTCATAAGGCTGGCTCTTGCGGATATCCCAAGGAATGCCCGCACCGCGGATCATCGGCCCCGAAAAGCCCCACGCAAGCGCATCCTCGCGGCTCACGACCGCGATATCGACATTGCGCTGTTTGAAGATCCGGTTCTCGGCGACCAGACTGACCGCATCGCCGAACAGCTTCGGCAGGCGCGTATCGAGCCAGTCGGCAATATCGGTGAGCAGCTTGAGCGGCGCATCCTGATGCACCCCGCCGACGCGGAAATAGTTCGAATGCATCCGCGCACCCGACACCCGCTCGAAGAAGTTGAGGCAATCCTCGCGCAGCTCGAACATCCACAGGTTCGGCGTCATTGCGCCGACATCCATGACATGGCTGCCGAGGTTGAGCATATGGTTCGAAATACGCGTCAGCTCAGCGAAGAATACGCGCAGATATTGCGCGCGCAGCGGCACTTCGAGGTCGAGCAGCTTTTCGACCGCCAGCACATAGCTATGCTCCATGCACAGCGGCGAGCAATAATCGAGGCGGTCCATATAGGGCAGCGCCTGCGAATAGGTCTTATACTCGATCAGCTTTTCGGTGCCGCGATGGAGCAGGCCGACATGCGGGTCGATCCGCTCGATAATCTCGCCGTCGAGCTCCATGACAAGGCGAAGCACGCCATGCGCCGCCGGATGCTGCGGACCGAAATTGATCGTGTAATTCTGGATTTCGACATCGCCGGAAACCTGTCCCGGCTCATGCTGCTCCAGAAGCTCTTCTACATATTCCGCCATATTCAGCTTTCCCACCCGCTCATAGCGAACGGATTCGGTTCACGGTGCTTAGCCATCACTGATTCTGCCCCCCATCCTTGGGCGGCACGACATCGGGATCGGCGGGCTTGTCCTGCGGCTGATTGCCGGGATGCGGCTGACCGACACCCGTCTTGGTCGTATCGTCGCTGGTCTTGGGCTCCTCTGCCTGAGGCGGAGTCTTCTCCTCCGTCCCCTTGGCGATTTCCGCGGCTTTCAGCGGCGTCGGCGCGCCCTTTGCCTCGGGCTGCGGCGCGGGCGTCGCATCGGGTGCCTTTTCATCGCCGGGCAGCACATATTTCGCGCCTTCCCAAGGACTCATGAAATCGAAAGTGCGGAAATCCTGAGCCAGTTCGACCGGCTCATACACCACGCGCTTCGCCTCTTCCGAATACCGCAGCTCGACAAAGCCGGTAAGCGGGAAGTCCTTACGCTGCGGATGGCCGCGAAAGCCGTAATCGGTGAGGATACGGCGAAGGTCGCGATTGCCCGAAAACAGCACGCCGTACATGTCGTACACTTCGCGCTCCAGCCAGCCCGCGACCGGCCAGATGCCGGTCACCGACGGCACCGGCTTCACTTCGTCGGTCATCACCTTGACGCGCAGCCGGTGGTTCTTCGTCACCGAAAGCAGGTGATAGACCACCTCGAACCGCTCTTCGCGATCGGGATAATCGACGCCCGCCACTTCCATCAGCTGCTGATATTGCAGCGCCGGATCGTCGCGCAGCGCAGTCATCGCCGCGACCAGCGAATCGCGGTTCACGGTCAGCGAAACCTCACCCACCCGATCGACCGCCTCGACCAGCATATCGCCGAGCGCAGCCTTTGCCGAATCGATCACGCCGTCATTGGGCGCATATTTCGGTGCAGATGCTCTCATCGTTCCAGCGTCCCCGACCGGCGGATCTTCCGCTGCAGCTGCATCACGCCATAGAGCAGCGCCTCTGCCGTCGGCGGGCAGCCGGGGACATAGATATCCACGGGCACGATACGGTCACAGCCGCGAACCACCGAATAGCTGTAATGATAATAGCCGCCGCCATTGGCGCAGCTGCCCATCGAAATCACATATTTCGGGTCCGACATCTGATCATAGACGCGGCGAAGCGCGGGCGCCATCTTGTTGCACAGCGTGCCCGCGACGATCATCACGTCCGACTGGCGCGGCGAAGCGCGCGGCGCGGCGCCGAACCGCTCCATGTCATAACGCGGCATGTTCACATGGATCATCTCGACCGCGCAGCAGGCAAGACCGAAGGTCATCCACCACAGCGAACCGGTGCGCGCCCATTGGAACAGCTCCTCGGTCGAAGTGACGAGGAATCCCTTATCGGTCAGCTCACCGTTCAGATTGTCGAAGAAACGCTGGTCGGGCGCGGTGCCGGCGGCCGGCGACGGGCTAAGCTCTACTCCCATTCCAGGGCTCCCACTTTCCAGGCATAAGCAAGGCCGAGCGCAAGCTCAGCGATGAAGACCATCATCGAAATCCATGCGGTCCAGCCAAGCTCGAAAACGCTGACTGCCCATGGATACAGGAATGCAGCCTCCAGATCGAAGACGATGAAGAGAATCGCGACGAGATAGAAGCGCACGTCGAACTGGTTGCGCGGATCTTCGAACGCGGGAAAGCCGCATTCATATTCCGCCAGCTTGTCGGGATACGGATTGTGCGCGCCGGTCAGCCGACCGACCAGCATCGGCAGACCGACAAAGGCAGCCGAAAGCCCCAGCGCCACGGCCAGGAACAGCAGAATGGGCAGATATTGCGACAGGTCGACCAAAGTCCATCTCGCGTTTGCGGAAAAATATGGCGCGCTTCTAGGACGGAGGCCCCGTATGAGCAAGGCCCTCGCCCCAATATGTTGCGTAAAATCCTCGCTCGCGATGCTCCTTCACCACGCGACTCGCCTTGTCGCTTGGCGAAGCGGGCGTCGGCACGGTATGCGGCGCGGGAGTGAAAGGATGAATGGCGATATGCGTACCCTTATGGCGGCAGCGACGATCCTTGGCAGCGCCTTCTGGCTCGCCCCGGCCTCGGGTGCACAACCCGTGCTGCCGGCGCAGGGCCAGAATGCCAATGTGACCGCCGATCCGCAGGTGCTGGCCGCGCTTGTCCGTTCGGAGGGCTATAAGGTCACGATCGACCATACCGATGACGGCGATCCGTTTCTTCAGACCGACGTCGACGGCACGCCCTTCACGATCTTCCTCAACAATTGCATCGCGGGAAAATCGTGCCGCACGGTGCAATTCTATGCCGGTTTCTCGGTTTCCACGCCGCGCAGGCTCGACCTGATCAATCGCTGGAATCAGCAGAAGCGCTTCGCCAAAGCCTATATCGACGATCAGAACGATCCCCGACTCGAAATGGACCTCAATCTGGCGGGAGGCGGAGTCGCGCGCGGCAATTTCCTCGAAAATTTCCGCGTCTGGATTCGCCTGCTCACCGCGTTCAAAAAGCATATCGGCTGGAACGACGCCGAATAATATCGGCGCGCGCGAAACTGAGCAGCGGCACCATCGTCCTTGCGAGCCCCGAAAGGGCGCGGCAATCCGGAGTCGCGAACGGATAGGTCGTTGCCGCGCTCCGACGATGACGACCGGGTCAGCCAGCCACGCCGTCCGCAAGAGCAAAAAAGAAAGGCGCCACCTCATGGCAGCGCCTTTCCTCTAGAACCGTCGTTTCGACAGCGCGTCACTGGTTGCGAAGCGCGCCTGCCAAGAGCTTGTGCAATCGCGAATGCAGCACATCATTGGCGGCGAGCAGCTGTTTGCGCTCGATCGCCATATCGGTGCCGCGATAGTCGGTGACGAAGCCGCCCGCCTCCTTGACCAGCAATATGCCCGCCGCGCAGTCCCAGGGCTGAAGCCCCGATTCCCAAAAGCCGTCAAACCGTCCGGCAGCGACCCAGGCCAGGTCGAGCGCAGCCGAACCTAAGCGGCGGATACCCGCGATCTCCGGCGCGACGGCACCGAAAATCCGGTTCCATTCGACGAAATTGCCATGGCCCAGGAACGGAATGCCGGTGGCGATCACCGATTCGGACAGATCGCGCCGCGACGACACGCGCAGCCGCTGATCCTGCAACCATGCGCCCCTGCCCTTTTCGGCCCAGAAGCTTTCGTCGGTCAGCGGCTGATAGACCAGACCGGTGGTGATTTCCGGTTTGCCCTGCGCCCCGTGCGGGTCCTCCACCGCGATCGAGATGGAGAAATGCGGAATGCCGTGCAGGAAGTTCGTCGTCCCGTCGAGCGGATCGACGATGAAGCGCGGCTTGTCCGGATCGCCTTCGATCTCACCCGATTCCTCGACCAGCATCCGCCAGTCGGGGCGTGCCTTGCGCAGCTCCTCGATGATCGTTTCCTCGGCGCGTTTATCGGCCATGGAAACGAAATCGGCGGGCCCTTTCCGGCTCACCTGAAGCTGCGATACTTCGTTGAAGTCACGGCGAAGCCGGGGCGCCGCCTTGCGCGCCGCCCGTTCCATCACCGTCAAAAGTCCCGAATGCGAAGCCATTCAGCGTCCTTTGCTCTTACCGGCGGGCACCGCCTTTTCGGGCGGCACGCCGCACACGCGCGCCACCACGGTCAGGCGGATCGTCGCATCGTTCGCGTCCAGTTTCTTATTCGCCGCGAACACCTTGGTCACGTCCTGCGAAATCGCGGAAAGCGAATTTTCGTAGATACAGCCGAAGATCGCCGACTTCACATTGGCGGGCACCTTGTCCGACTGAAGCCCGCTGACGATCACGCCCAGGGTTTTCTGCGCCGCGTCGATCTCGGCCTTGCTCGGCGCCTTGTCTTGGGGGGCGGCGGCGGCCGGGGCAGCGATCATCGCAGCGGCAGCGGCGAAAAGAATCGGAAAACGCAAAATATTACTCCGCTCGTTTGACATAAGCCTGTTCATAGACATCGACGATCACGCGCGTTCCCGCGGTGATGTGCGGCGGCACCATGATGCGCACGCCATTGTCCAGAATTGCAGGCTTGTAGGAGGAAGAGGCGGTCTGCCCCTTCACCACGGCGTCGGCCTCGACGACCTCGGCCTCGATCTGATCGGGGAGCTGCACCGAAATCGGCTTTTCCTCGTGCAGTTCCATCACCACGTCCATGCCGTCCTGCAGGAACGCAGCGGCATCGCCCAGAATGTCGCTGGGCAGCGTGATCTGTTCGAACGTGTCCTTGTCCATGAAGGTCAGCATTTCGCCGTCCTGAAACAGGAACTGGAAATCCTTGGTGTCGAGCCGCACGCGCTCGACCGTCTCTGCGGAACGGAAACGCACGTTCGTCTTACGCCCGTCGATCAGATTCTTCATCTCGACCTGCATATAGGCACCGCCCTTGCCGGGCTGGGTGTGCTGGATCTTCACCGCACGCCAGATGCCTTTATCATATTCGATAATATTGCCGGGACGAATATCCACGCCGCTGATCTTCATGGCGATCCACCAACCTTTTTGGATGTGAGAAATAGCTGTGGGGCGCGGCTTTAACCGCCATGCGCGTTTTGAGCAAGCAGCGGATAGGGATCGACCGGCACTCCCTGCCACCATCCGTCCCCCGGCGCGAGCCGCGAGACCCCGAAATGCAGGTGATGCACCCCCGGCGCGGCATTGCCGGTATCGCCGACATAGCCGATGACATCGCCTGCTTTGACGTGCATCCCTTCTTTCAGATCGGGGGCATAGCCGCCCAGATGCGCGTAATAGAACATCCATCCTCCGCCCGCCGAGCGCTGATAGACGGTGATTCCGCCGCCGCCCTTGCTGAAATAGAGTTTCTCGATGGTTCCGGGCGCGGCGGCGAGCACCTTCGTCCCGCTCGGCGCCATGATGTCGGTGCCCTCATGCGTGCGGCCATTCTCGCCGCGCGGATCGCCATAGCTGTCGGTAATCTGATCGATCCCGACCCCCGCCACCGGAATGGAAAGCATCGGCTCACCCGCAGGAGAGATGCGCGGAATCGACGGCGCAGGCGCGGGCATCGCCGGTTCCTCCGCCATCGCCTGCGCCGCGCGCTCGCGATGTTTCAGCCGGACGAGCGGCCTCGCGCCCGCATCTGGCGCAGGCTCAGCCGCCGCCGCGCGCTTATCCGGCCCGATCCGCACCGTCGCCGCGAACAGCGCCACCGCGCCCAGCAACAGCACCAGCATCACCCAGCCAAAGCCCGACAGCAGCGCGGGCGCGCCTGCACGCGCCCCGGTCTTCTCGCCCTCAGAAATCGCGCAATTCCTTTCGCCATTGCTGCGGATCGATTCTCAACGAAGCGTGCGCGCGCTTGTTTCCCCGCCCCGCCCCGCAACGCGAACGGCTTGACGGCGCAGCGCCCGCCATGGACAGTCCGTCCCAACGGGAGAGACGCTCTGTTCGCCATCCGACCTCATCGCCCGCGCATGGTCGCTTATATCGCGGTCCTCGTGCTCGCGCTCGGCGCGATTCAGCTCGGGGCCAGCCTGTCCTTCTATCAGGCGATCGACCGGCAAACCGCGCGTGAGGATCATGCCCGCCGCATTGCCGAGCTGCTCGTCGTCAGCGACCGGCTGCACGCCATCGCTCCGGACCGCACCTCGGGTGCGATGACCACGCGCTTCCTCTCCGCCTCGGTCACCCCGGCCCCCGCCATCCCTTCCGGCCCCGCTTCGTCCGAAAGCGCCGCCATCGCGCACACGATCACCGCATGGGAGCCGAGCCTTGGCGGTCGCTCCTTACGCGTCGCGCGGCAGGCGGGAAGCGGCGGCAGCGACGATCTCGTCGGGTCGATCCGGCTTGCCGACGGCAACTGGCTCAATTTCCGATCGATCGGCATCGGGTCGATGTGGCCTGTCGCGTGGCGCGCGATCGTGATGACCTTGCTGATGACGGCAAGCCTGCTCGCGCTCGGCCTTGTCTCGCTCCATTTCCTCAACCGCCCTTTGCGCCGCCTCACCCGCGCCGCCGATCAGATCGGCCATGGGCGCGAGGTCGCGATTCCCGAATTCGGCCCGCGCGACCTGCGCGACCTTGCCCATGCGATGAACCATATGCAGGCGCGCATCGCGCGGCTCATCAAGGATCAGGCGACGTCGTTCGAAGCGATCAGCCATGATCTGCGCACGCCGCTCGCGCGGCAGAAAATGGCAGCCGACCTGATCGACGATGAAGACGTGAAGCTACTGATGCACGCCAATGTCGATGAAATGGAAGCGCTGCTCGCCTCGCTCCAGCAATTCCTGCGCGCCCAGCATATGCCCGCCGACCCCGGTAGCATCGATCTGACCGAATTTATCCGCGATGTGATCGCCCCGCTGGCGCACCACATCGATTTGCGTCCCGACGATAGCGGCGCAATCACCACCTATCCCGAGCCGCTCGCCATCGCGCTCTTCGCGCTGATCGAAAATGCGATGCTTTATGGCGAGCGCGTCACGATCCATATCGAACGTGACGAAGCGCAGCGCCCCGTCATCGTGATCGAGGATGACGGCCCCGGCATCCCGCCGGAGCATTATGAGGCGATTCTCGACCCGTTCTTCCGCCTCGACGAAGCGCGCAGCCGCGACACATCGGGCTTCGGCCTCGGCATCCCGACCGCGCACCGGCTGATGACTCGCTTCGACGGCGGACTCGCTTTCGGCGCATCGTCGCTCGGCGGCCTCGCCGTCCGCCTCACCATACCCACGCCGCCAAAGCCGTAACGCTTATTCGCCCCGCAGCACCCGCGTAAAGGCGCGCACCGCCGCTGCCTCATCACCGTTCCACACCGCGCCGCTGACCGCGAGGAAATCGGCCCCCGCCTCGACCAGCGGGCGCGCATTGTCGGGCGTGATCCCGCCGATCGCGACACAGGGAAGCTCGAACACCTGCGACCACCAGGTCAGGATCGCCGGGTCGGGATGATGCTTCACCACCTTGGTCGTGGTGGGATAAAAACTGCCGAACGCGACATAGTCCGCCCCCGCCTCGCCCGCTTCCATCGCCAGATGGCGGCTGTCATGACAGGTGACGCCGATCTGGACGGTGGGGCCAAGGATCGCCCGCGCGTCGGCAGGATCACCGTCGCTCTGCCCCAGATGCACCCCGTCCGCGCCCAGCCTTTTGGCAAGGCTGACATCGTCATTGACGATAAAGGCGACATCGCGATCCGCGCACAGCGCCTGAAGCGGTTCGGCAAGCCGCGCCGCGCTATGCTGGTCCATATCCTTCACCCGAAACTGGAACGCCGCCACCGGCCCGGCATCGAATGCGCGCGCCAGACGGTCGATAAAGCCGTCCGCCATTGCGGGCGGAGAAATAAGATACAGCTCACACGAGCCGGAGCCGCCCTGCGGCTGAAACCCCTCGGCGAAATAGCGTTCGGGCGAAGCGTGGATATCGTCAGTCACCAGCGCTGGTTAGCGTGGGGCGCGGCATGCTTCAAGCGGGCGTGACCGAACCCGCGCCCCGGTCTTCGTCCTGCATTTGCTTTCGCTGGTACTTTCGAAGACATAGCATGCACCGCCACAACCGGGCAGGCGATCGCTCGCGCCAATCCCATCATCAGAGGCTCCATGCCGCGACTAATCCTTTTCAACAAACCCCATGGCGTGCTGTGCCAGTTTACTGATCGCGGCACCGCAGGATCACAGCGGCCAACCTTGTCGCAGTTCATAGATGTTCCCGGCATATACCCCGCGGGTCGGCTTGATCTGGATAGCGAGGGCTTGCTGCTGCTGACCGATGACGGGCGACTGCAGGCGCGGATCGCCGATCCCAAATTCAAAATGCCGAAAACCTATCTGGTGCAGGTTGAGGGCGATGTTGCCGAGAAAAGCCTCGACAGGCTGCGAACCGGCGTACGGTTGAAAGACGGCATGACGCGGCCCGCCAAAGTCGAACGCATCGACGATTTCAACCTCTGGCCGCGCGATCCGCCGGTCCGTTACCGCAAATCGGTGCCCGATTGCTGGCTCAGCCTCACGATACGCGAAGGCAAAAACCGTCAGGTGCGAAGGATGACCGCCGCGGTTGGCCATCCCACGCTCCGGCTTGTGCGCTGGTCTGTCGGCGACTGGGCGATCGACGATGTAGCGCCGGGTGAGTGGCGCGAGATTGATATACCCTGATCGCTGGCAGGCTACGCTTCATATTCGAAGGCAAGGCTGCCCTGATCAAAAAGCGTCCTGAGCAGTTCGAGCACAGGGCGCGAAGCCGCCATGCCGCGATCAAGCGTGAAGCAATCGGTCGAGCACAGCAATTCAGCAAAGGCCGCCACTTCGGCCGAACATTCGAAACTCTGCCCGTCGACGAACAGCAACACCGACCCCGCCCCCTGCCGGAAAAACGAAAACCGACTGGCCGGATTTCGGCGCATCGGCAGTTCGCTGGCGATGCCGGACTGCAGCGCTTCAATTTCAACAGGCTCTTCCGGCTGCCAGTCGATATCGGGATATTTCGGGGTGGTGCTGTAGCGACCGAACCAGCTCGCAAACGCGGCGCTATCCAGCATTTTTTCAGCGATCATGTCTTTTAGCCGGGCAATCGCGGCGCTGGTAATTTCCCCCTGATTGGCCTGAACCTTCAGGTCCGGATCGCTGTAACGATAATCATCCTGCAGATTATCCAGCATTTCGTCGCAATAATGCGCGATCAGCTCGCTGCTTGAGGGCGCACGAAAACCGATCGAATAGGTCATGCATTCGTCGCCGATTGCCACGCCATTATGGGCGATGCCTGGCGGGACGTACAAAATATCGCCCGGCTCCAGAATCCACTCCTCGCTTGCCTCGAAATCGGCGAGCAAACGCAAATCATCATGCGGCAGCAATTCGGTGCTGGAATCGCACATCGGGCCGACCTGCCACAGGCGCCGGCCTGCCCCCTGAATCAGAAACACGTCATAGTGATCGAAATGCGGACCGACGCCGCCCCCATCCTTGGCATAGCTCACCATGACGTCATCGATCCGCCAGTTGGGGATGAAGCGGAACGGCGTGATGAGAGCGGCAACGTCCGGAACATGGTGATCGACAGCCTGAACGAGCAGAGTCCAGCGCTGCTTTTCAAGGGCATCGAAACGCGATTCAGGCAAGGGCCCATGTTCGACATTCCAGGCCCGCTGCGGCTGGGCGCTTGTCTGCTCGATCAGGCGTGCCTCAATGCCGTCTTCGCAGGCAAGGCCCGCAAGTTCATCGGGGTCGAGTGGATTGCGCCAATCCACCCACGGATTCCGGATCAGTAATGGCCTGCGCTGCCAATAATCACGCAGGAAACCTTCGATGTCGAACTCTCGAAATTGCATATTTACTCGCGTGAAAAATCGCACCCGGATGGTTGTGCGACCGTACAGCTTCGGGCGGAAGTGTAGGGGTTCGCTCTATATGCTCTTTTTGTAAGAGAAAGGCAGCCATTTGAGGCTGCGGCGTTTCATATGCGGGCCGGCACGATAGCCGTGTTGCACGGAGGTAGCGAAGGCAGCCGGGCTGCTCCGGGCAAAGCGCAACAACCCGGCCCGCACCACAAAAAAATGCAGTATACTTAGGAAGGGCGAACCTCCGGGTCCGCCCCTTTCCCTCACCTCAACAGGTCGACGCGGCGTAAATCTCGTCGATCGCTTCGCCCAGCGCCTTGTCGAACTCGTCATCGCTCATCTGGGCTCGCAGGTCGGACAGCAGCGCGCGGCTGAAGCTGGCGATCATGCCCGGATTTTTGGACAATTCGGTGCACGCATCGGTGCGCGAAAATCCGCCTGACAGCGCCACGACGCGCAGCACGCGCGGATGGTCGATCAGGTCGTTGAACAGCCCCGCCTCGGCCGGAATCGACAATTTCAGCATTACCTCGACATCGCCCGGCAGGCGGTCGAGCGCTGAGAGCAGTTCGTCGCGCAGGATCGCATCAGCCTCGGCGCGGTCATCGCTCCTGATGTTCACTTCGGGCTCGATGATCGGCATCATGCCATGGCCCAGCACCTGCTGCGCCACCTCGAACTGCTGCGCGACCACCGCCGCAATGCCTTCGCGGTTCGCATGGTGGATCACCGAACGTTCCTTGGTGCCGAACACGCCCAGCCCTTTGGCGCGGGTCAGCAGCTGGTCGAGTTCGGGCATCGGCTTCATCAGCTGAACGCCGTTGGCTTCTTCTTCCAGTCCCTTGTCGATCTTGATGAAGGGGACAATGTCCTTGTCCTTCAGCGCGGTCGGGGTGGGTTTGCCGCCGACCGTCCCGTCCATCGTGCGTTCGAACAGGATCGCGCCCAGCACCTTGTCACCGGTGAAAGCGGGCGAGCTGATGATCCGGCTGCGCATATCGTGGATCAACGCGAACATCTCCGCTTCATCCGAATACGCGCTTTCGTCGATGCCGTATCCGCTCAGCGCCTTGGGCGTCGAACCGCCGCTCTGATCGAGCGCCGCGATAAAGCCGTTGCCCTCGCCGATCTTCCGTTTCATTTCGCCGTCTTGCATTGCTACCACCCCGTTCTTGCCTGTTTTGATTATGGCAAACGGTTAACCACAGCGCGAAAGACGCCGCAATGCGGCATTTTTTTCGATAACGTTCTCAATGCCCGGATTGGGGACGGCGGCACGATTGCGCGCGAGGTTGCGCCATAAGGTTGCGCCACGCGCCGAAATGGGGTGGAGAGCGCTGCATGACCGAAAACGCGCATCCTTCCGGCCTTTCGCGCCCGCTATTGCTGCTGATGTCGGCGACCTGCGGTGTGCTGGTCGCCAACATCTATTACGCACAGACGCTGATCGACACCATCGGGCCGGAGATCGGACTGTCGCCGCAAAGCGCCGGGCTGATCACCACGCTCACCCAATTGGGCTATGGCGCGGGGCTGGCGCTGTTCGTTCCGCTGGGCGATCTGTTCGAAAACCGGCGGCTTGCGCTGCTCGCGGTGGCCGGGACAATATTGGGCTGTATCGGCGTTGCACTATCGACCGGCCCGGCAACTTTCCTGCTCGCATCGCTGGTTACCGGCATTTGCGCAACCGGAGCGCAGATCGTTCTGCCGCTCGCTTCGCACCTCGCCCGCCCCGAACGGCAGGGGAGCGTGATCGGTACGATCATGAGCGGGCTGCTGTTCGGCATCATGCTCTCGCGCCCGCTGGCCAGCTTCGCCGCCGATCTTGCTGGCTGGCGTTCTATCTTCTACGCCTCGGCCTTAGCAATGTCCGCTATAGCATTGTTATTGCTTTATTTCTGTCCTCAGCGAACGCCCGAAACCCGGCTGAGCTATAGTGCGATTATCGCATCGGTTTGGCGCCAATTTCGCCAACATCGCTCGCTTCGGATGCGCGCTTTATACCAATCGGCTATGTTCGCGGTATTCAACCTGTTCTGGACCGCCGCTCCGCTGCAACTGCTTGGCCCGATGGGCTTTTCGCACCAGCAGGTGGCATGGTTCGCGCTTGCCGGAGCAGGCGGCGCGCTCGCCGCCCCGCTCGCCGGAAAACTGGCCGATCACGGGCTGATCTGGTGGACGACGCTGGGCGCAATGCTGCTGATCGTGCTGGGCTTTGTGGGGGCTGGATTTGCGGCTGCGGCGGGGAGTTTCATCGCCTTTGCGATCACCGCGATCCTGATCGATGCCGCCGTGCAACTCAATCAGATTACAGGGCAAAAAATCATCTTCGCCCTGTCGCAGGACGCTCGCTCCCGGGTCAATGCGGCCTATATGACGGCGATGTTCGTGGTCGGTGCGTCGGGCTCGGTGCTCGGCTCGGCGACCTTCGAAGCGGGCGGCTGGCGGCTCAGCGCGGCTGCCGGCGCGGCCATTGGCGCGGTGGTGCTGGCGGCGTTCCTGCTTTTCGACCGCGGTGCCAGCAGCGCGGAATAGATGCAGGCGAGGGAAGCGTTTATCGCCCCCCTCGCCCAGAACGCTCAGTCGATCAGCGCAGCGACGCCGGGCAATTCCTTGCCCTCCATCCATTCCAGAAACGCACCGCCCGCAGTCGAGACAAAGCTGAATTCATCCGCAACCCCCGCCTGATTGAGCGCGGCGACCGTATCGCCGCCGCCCGCGACCGAAGTCAGCGACCCTTCCTTGGTCAGCGCCGCCGCCGTTTTGGCCAGCGTCACCGTCGCTGCATCGAAGGGGGGGGTCTCGAACGCGCCCAGCGGCCCGTTCCACACCAAAGTGTGGCAGGTTTTGAGCACATCGGCGAGCGCCTCGGTCGCTGCCGGACCGATATCGAGGATCATCTCGTCGGCCGCGACCTCATGCACGTTGATCGTGCGCGTTTCTGGATTGGCGCGGAATTCCTTCGCCACGACAACGTCATAGGGAAGATGCACGGTGCAGCCCGACGTATCGGCGGCATCCATGATCGCTTCGGCGGTATCGGTCAGATCATGTTCGCACAGGCTCTTGCCCACATCGACCCCGCGCGCGGCGAGAAAGGTATTCGCCATGCCCCCGCCGATAATCAGATGGTCGACCTGCCCGACCAGATTTTTGAGCACGTCGAGCTTGGACGAAACCTTGGCTCCGCCGACCACCGCTGCGACCGGTCGCTTCGGATCGCCCAGCGCAGCATCGAGTGCGTCAAGCTCCGCCTGCATCGCTCGCCCGGCAAAGGCCGGGAGGCGATGCGCCAGCCCTTCGGTCGATACATGCGCACGATGCGCCGCCGAAAAGGCGTCGTTGACATAGAAATCGCCCAGCTTAGCCCATTCTTCGGCAAGCGCCGGATCGTTCTTTTCCTCGCCCGCAAAAAAGCGCGTATTTTCCAGCACCGCGATATCACCCGGCTGCATCATCGCGATCGCGTCGCCCGCACCGTCAAAATCGATAAAGCGCACCGGACGGCCCAGCACCGCCTCATAGGGCTTTGTGACTATCGCCAGCGACATTTCCGGGTTGCGCTGCCCCTTGGGCCGCCCGAAATGCGCCAGCACGACGACCTTCGCCCCGGCATCGGCAAGCTCGGTCACCGTCGCCATGGTCGCCTTCAGCCGGGTTGCGTCGGTGACTTCACCGTCGGCCATCGGCACGTTCAGGTCTTCGCGGACTAGCACCCGCTTGCCCCGCACCTCGCCGATATCGTCGAGCGTTTTGAAATTGCGCGTCATTCGATCACCTCTATCTTGTCCCCCGTGGCGATTTCGCCATCCTCGATCACACGAGCGAGCGCGCCGCCGCGCCAGTCGGGTTCGAGCGCGGCTTTCAGCCCCTCGGCGATTTCCTCCATGCGGTGGCACGGATCACATTCGCCGGTGATTTCGAGGATCAGCGAAGCGCCGATCCGCAGCTTTGCCCCCAGCCGCTGCGGAAGGTCAAAATCCTCGACCAGCAGGTTCGCCCGGCGCTCCTGCCAGCCAATGTCATGGCCGGTTTCGCGCATCGCGGCGGCCCAGTCGCCAGCCTCCATCAGCGTGATCTGACGCCGGCGTTTGCTGCCCGGCTTTGCCACCCCACGAAAATCGCCGGTCAGGCCGCCGTCCTGTGTGACGGCGACCCGATCGAGCAGCTCCATCGGCCCGCGGGGCCTCCCATGCCGGGCGATCCCTGCGAGCCGACCGGTCATGGCTTAACCGAACTTCGCCATCGCAGCAGCCGTATCGACCATGCGGTTGGAAAAGCCCCATTCATTGTCGTACCAACTCACGACGCGGACCAGCTTGCCGTCGATGACTGCGGTTTCGAGGCTGTCGACGGTCGAGCTATACGCTGTGTGGACGATATCGATCGACACCAGCGGCTCGTCGGAGAAATGCAACACGCCCTTCAGCGCGCCCTCGGCCGCGTCCTTGAGCAGCTTGTTGACTTCCTCGACGCTCGTGTCGCGCTTCGGCTGGAAGGTCAGGTCGACAAGGCTGCCGTCCGGCACCGGAACGCGAACCGCCGACCCGTCGAGCTTGCCCTTGAGCTCGGGCAGAACCTCACCGACCGCACGCGCGGCACCCGTGGTGGTCGGGATCATCGACATGCCCGCGGCACGCGCGCGGCGCAGATCGGGATGGATCTGGTCGAGGATCTTCTGATCGTTGGTGTACGCATGGATCGTGGTCATCAGGCCGCGCTCGATACCGATCGCATCGTTCAGCACCTTGGCAACCGGGGCGAGGCAGTTGGTCGTGCACGACGCATTCGACACGATCTTGTGATCGGCGGTCAGCTTGTCATGGTTGACGCCGTAAACGACGGTCAGGTCGACTTCCTTGCCCGGCGCAGAGATCAGCACCTTTTTCGCGCCTGCATCGATATGCTTCTGCGCGTCCGAACGCTTGGTGAAGAAGCCGGTGCATTCGAGCACCAGCTCGACGCCGTTCTCGGCATGGGGCAGATTGGCGGGGTCGCGCTCTGCGGTCACCTTGATCCGCTTGCCGTCGATGACGAGGTCGTTGCCGTCGGCCTTCACGTCACCCGGATATTTGCCATGGACGCTGTCGCGGCTGAACAGCCATGCATTCGACTTGGCGTCGGCGAGATCGTTGATCGTCACCAGCTCCAGCCCGCAATCGGGGCGCTCCAGAATGGCGCGCGCCACCAGGCGACCGATACGCCCGAACCCGTTGATCGCAATCTTCGTCATGCTTTTCTCCCAGCGTTCGCTAAAATTTCATTCGCCCAGCGCGGCGACAATCCGTGTTTCGATATGGTCCGGCGTAAGTTCGAAATGTTCGAACAGTCGCGCCGCCGGGCCGGATGCACCGAACCGGTCAAGCCCGAAGCGCAGCCCGTTCACCATCGTGTAGCGTTCCCAGCCCATCGTCGTTCCCGCCTCGATCGACACGCGCAGAATTTCTTCAGGCGCGACATTCGGCAGAACATCCTCGCGATAGTCCGCCGGCTGTGCATCGAAGCGCGACCAGCAGGGCATGGATACCACATCGGCACCGATGCCACGCGCTTCAAGCCGCTCGCGCACCGTAACCGCCGTTTCGACTTCCGACCCCGTGGCGATCAGGATCACCCGGCGCTTCGCTTCCGCCGCGCGCAGGCGATAGGCACCGCGCGCCGACCGGTTTTCGGCGGCTTCCTCGCGAAGCTGCGGCAGGTTTTGCCGCGACAAAGCGAGGAGCGAGGGGCCATCCTTGCGCTGTACCGCCAGCTCCCAGCATTCCGCCGTTTCGACCACATCGCAGGGCCGATAGCTGTCCAGGTTGGGAATGACGCGCAGGCTCATCATATGCTCGATCGGCTGATGCGTCGGCCCGTCCTCGCCCAGCCCGATCGAATCGTGCGTCATCACATAGGCAACACGCGCCCGCTGCAAAGCGGACAGGCGGATCGCCGGACGGGCATAGTCGGAGAACACCATGAACGTGCCGCCATAGGGAATCACGCCGCCATGCAGCGCCATGCCGTTCATCGCCGCGCCCATGCCGAATTCACGAATGCCGTAATAGACATAGCGGCCGCTATAGTCACTCTTGTCGAACGTCCCCAGCCCCTTGGTCAGGGTATTGTTCGATCCGGTAAGATCGGCCGAACCGCCGATAGTTTCGGGCAGCGCAGCGTTCACCGCTTCCAGCGCCATTTCGGATGCCTTGCGGGTCGCGACCTTTTTGGGATCGGCGATCAACCCGGCAATATAGTCCTTCAGGCTGAAATCCTGCGGGAGGTCGCCCGCCATCCGGCGTTCGAATTCGGCGCGGTCGGCATGACCGGCAAGCCGCGCCTTCCATTCGCTATGCGGTGCTGCCCCGCGCTGGCCGGCTTTCAGCCATTCGGCGCGGATAGCTTCCGGAATATCGAACGGCGGATAATCCCAGCCCAGCTCCTTACGCGCCGCAGCGACTTCTTCTGCGCCCAGCGCGGCGCCATGCGTAGCGGCCGTGCCCTGCTTGTTTGGCGCGCCCTTGCCGATGATCGTGCGGCAGCGGATCAGTGAGGGACGGTCAGACGCCATCGCTGCTTCCATCGCGCGCGCCACATCGGCCATGTCATGCCCGTCACATTCGACCGTATGCCAGCCGGTTGCGGCATAGCGGGCAACGATATCCTCGCTCGACGATTTGTCGACCGCGCCGTCGATCGTGATGCGGTTATCGTCCCACAGCACGTTCAGCCGGGCGAGCTGCAAATGCCCGGCAAGCCCGATCGCCTCATGGTTGATGCCCTCCATCAGGCACCCGTCGCCTGCAATCACCCAGGTACGATGATCGACCAGTTCATCGCCGAACTTCGCATTCAGATGGCGCTCCGCCATTGCCATGCCGACCGCCATCGCAAGCCCCTGCCCCAGCGGGCCGGTGGTGCATTCGACGCCGGGAAGCTCGAAATTTTCGGGGTGCCCGGCGCACGGGCTGCCCACCTGACGGAAATGGCGGATGTCCTCGATCGTCGGACGGGCATAGCCGGTGAGATGGAGCAGCGAATAGAGCAGCATCGACCCATGCCCCGCCGACAGAACGAAGCGGTCGCGATCGGCCCAGAAGGGATCGCTGGGATCGAATTTCAGATATTTGGTGAACAGGACGGTGGCGACATCGGCCATTCCCATCGGCATTCCGGGATGGCCGGAATTGGCGGCCTCTACCGCATCCATCGACAATGCCCGGATGGCGTTGGCGAGATCGGTGTCGGAAACGCTCATGCTGCTCTCCCTGAGCGCGTGGGCGTTCGCATGCCCTCGCGCGAATCAAATGGTGCGTCGCCTTTGGGGCGCAGGCCCGGCTTCGTCAACCGCTCCTGCGGCTTGCCGTCGGGGCCGCTCGTCCCTATTCCTGTCCAATGTCGGAACGACTGACCCATCCAGCCATCGAACGGATCGAACGCGCCGTCGCACGGATTGAGCGTGCGTCGAGCGCCCGCGCCTTTCACGGCGAGCGGCTCCATCGCCGCCACGAAGTCCTTCGCCACCGAGTCGAGGATGCGATCGCGGCAATCGATTCGCTGATCGCAGACACGGACGGGGAGCAGGATCATGGCTGAGGTCGCGCTTGAAATTGCCGGGCGCAACCATATCATCGCCTGTCGCGACGGCGAAGAACCGCATCTGCGCGCACTCGCCGAACGGCTGGGCCGCCATTCCGCTGCCGCACTGCATGCCTCGGGCGGCGGCCCGCCTGAGCGCACCATGCTGCTGCTCGCACTGATGATGGCCGATGAAGTCGTCGAGATGGAGCGCAATCCGCCGCAGGGATTATCGCCCGAACTGCTCGACCGACTCGCCGATCGTCTCGAATCCGTTGCATCGGCTCTTGAGGATGATGACGCGACATCCTAAATCATTGTGCGGCGGGAACTGCCCGGCACGAGCCCTTGCGATTATCCCTGAGGCGATAGAGACATCCAAGGGAGCTGTCCCTGTTCGGGCCCTGGCCCGATGCACACGGCGCCCACCTGACGTTACTGGCGTCAGAGGATATTCAGGCAAACGACCATGGCGGTCCCGCCACCTTCCCGCCACATGACCCTTCCCGATGCCAAGGCTGCGCTTCGCAGCGAGCTTCGGGCGCGTCGTCGCGCCTTTGTCCGGGCAGGCGATGTGCCGCCGATCGCGCTTCCCGAATTTTTGGCGGCGCATATTGCCGAAGGGACCATGGTGGCGGGCTATCTGCCGCAGCGATTCGAGGCGGACCCGCACGCGATGATGGCGCAGTGCCGATTGCTGGGTGCGCGGCTCGCCTTGCCGCACGTCACCGCCATGGGTCAGTCGATGCGTTTTCTGTGCTGGAGGCCCGATGATCCGCTCGAAACCAATGCGCTCGGCATCGCGCAGCCGCTTGCCGACGCCCCGGAAGCGACACCCGACGTCATCCTGACGCCGCTGATCGGGTTCGACGATCAGCTGAACCGGCTGGGTCAGGGCGGCGGTTTTTATGATCGCGCCTTTGCCGCGCACCGCCATGCGCTGCGAATTGGGGTGGCATGGTCAGTACAACAAATCGACGGGGTGCCGGTCGAACCATGGGATATGCCGCTTCATGCCGTAATAACCGAGCGCGAAGCGATAAGGGGGGATGGAATTTGATGGAACCGACCTGGCGCAAACCGGCGGGCATGCTCGCGATTCTCGCGCTGATCGCCGTCTGGGCGATTCTGGTCGCGACCTTCGCAGGCGAGATCGGCAGCCTTATCTGGCCGCTTCAGGCGCTGGTCTATCTGGTAACGGGGATTATCTGGATCGCGCCGCTAAAGCCGCTGCTTCGCTGGATGGAAACCGGGCGATGGCGGTGAAAGGGAAATGCGCCATTTTCCGTCAATGAAGGGGGAAAATGGCGCGAGTGACGGGACTTGAACCCGCGACCTCCGGCGTGACAGGCCGGCGCTCTAACCAACTGAGCTACACCCGCACTCTGGCGAAGAACGGCTGATACCGCGCTTCGTTGTTGCATATCCGCTTTCGCGTCCTGCGAAAAGGATATCGCTGCATCAGCGACACCCTGTCGGGTCATCCGCGCAATGCATGTCATGAAAACAGAGCATCGGATCGAACGATCCGCTCCGGTTTCGCCGAAACCATTGCCCTGCGATCAACAGGAGAAATGGCGCGAGTGACGGGACTTGAACCCGCGACCTCCGGCGTGACAGGCCGGCGCTCTAACCAACTGAGCTACACCCGCTCTCTAGCGAGGAGGCGGCTGATACTGGGGGCATAAGGGGGTGTCAACCGGAATAGTGGGATGACGAGGAAAGATTATTCTCCTCACGATGCGGATCATGGACCAGCGTGCCGTGTTCGAACAGGAAACCCGCGATATCGGGGCTTCCGGCAGCCTCCATCACCGTCTGAATGATGATGAGCAGCGGCACCGCCAGCAACGCGCCGGGCGTTCCCCATACCCATCCCCAAAAGCTCAGCGAAATCAGAATCAGGATCGGATTGATCGTCAGCCGGTGCCCGACGATCGTGGGAGTGATGACATTCGCCTCGATCAGATGCGCGCCGACCATCACTGCGGCGGGAAGCAGCGCCCACCACAGGTCGGTAAAGGTCATCAATCCCCCGACCGCGATCAGGAACGCAGCGAAGATCGGCCCCAGATAGGGGATATAGTTGAGCAGCGCGACGATACCGCCCCACATCAGCGGCGTCGGCATGCCGATCGCCCCCAGCGCGCCCGCAACGATCAGCCCCAGCGAAATATTGATGACCGTGATCGTGCCGATATAGGCGGAGGTGTCGTCGACCACATCCTGAATGACCCGCGCGGTCGCCATCGCACCGTCAAAGCTCGACCGGCTGGTGATCGCCTTGCGCCTGAGTCGGGTCCAGCCCGACAGGAAGAAGAAGATGATCAGGATCGCGAAGAACATCTCCAGCAGCGCCGAAGGCGCGGACGTCGTGAACAGGTCGAACAGCGACCGGGGCGGCTGCGCCATGCTGAGCGACGTTTCGGGCACCGGCGGCGCGCTGGCGACATTGCGGATCAGCTTGTTCACGAAATGCTGCAGATTCGAATAGAAATCGATCAGCGGCGAGATATTGCGCTGAATCTGGTCGATCCGTTCGGGCAGCATCTGCGCCCAGCCCCAGGCAGGCACAACGATCGAGGCAAGCGCGACGTTCGCCGCAATCAGGAACAGCAGCACACAGATCAGCGCGGCGGCGGGCGGCGGCAGGCGATGCCGCTCCAGCCACTCGAGTACCGGCACCAGCGCGATCGCGATCACCAGCGCAGCGGTAAGCGGCAGGAAGAATTCCGACCCCGCCTGCAATGCGAAGGGCAGCGCGATCAGCAGCCCCAGCCCGGCGATCAGCGTCAGCCCGGCGAGCAGCCGGTCGCGGCGCAACTCGTCGTCGAGCTCGCCATCGCCCGCCCCGCCCCGCGGACGAAGCAGACCGCCGCGCGGCGACTTGCGCGGCGTTTCCGAAGAAACCTCGCTGTCCCTTCCCTCACGCGGATCGGAAACCGGCTGATCGGTCAAAATGAAGCGTCCTTATACTGCAACCGCAATCGTCTAGCGTCTTTTCGCGGGCGTGATAATCCCGGCCGACACGCTTTGCTCACCATTGCCGAGCCGGAGGTCAGGCCCTAGCAATATGCAATGGCTGATCTGATCCTGGTCCTTGACGAGGGCACGACCTCGACCCGCGCAATTCTGTTCGATTCCTCCGGCACCGCCGTTGCGACGCGGGCAGCGGAACTCTCCCAACACTATCCCGAGCCCGGGCGGGTCGAACATGATGCGGCAGAAATCTGGGAACAGACCCTTGCCTGCGCACGCGCCGTCATCGAACAGATCGGCGGCCCCGAGCGGGTGGCCGCAATCGGCATCACCAATCAGCGCGAAACGATCATTTTCTGGGACAAGCGCACCGGCGAACCGCTCGCCCCGGCGATTGTCTGGCAGGACCGGCGCACCGCCGCGATATGCCGCAAAATGCGCCAGAATGGCGAAGAAAGCACGGTTCAGGCGCGCACCGGCCTGCTGCTCGATCCCTATTTCTCCGGCTCAAAAATCGCCTGGGCGATGGAGCATTGGCCGCAGCTCGGCGAAGCGGGCGAGCATCTTGCCATCGGCACAGTCGAAAGCTGGCTGGTGTGGAAGCTTACCGGCGGGCTGCACATCACCGATGCGACGAATGCTTCGCGCACGCTGCTGATGGCGCTGGGCAGCGGCAATTGGGACGACGGGCTCGTCGCGCTGTTCGATGCCCCCCGCGCCGCGCTGCCCGAAATCGTCGATTGCGCCGGGCAATTCGGCACTACCAGCCTGTTCGGCGGCGAAATTCCGATTTGCGGCCTTGCCGGCGACCAGCAATCGGCGCTGATCGGCCAGACCTGTTTCGAACGCGGCGATACCAAGGGAACCTTCGGCACAGGTGCGTTCATCCTGACCAATAGCGGCAACACGCCGCCCAAATCGCGCAATCGCCTGCTCTCCACCATCGCATGGCAGATCGGCGGCCAGCGCACCTATGCGATGGAGGGTTCGATCTTCGTGGCGGGCAGCCTGATCCAATGGCTTCGCGATTCGGTCGGTCTGATCGATGCGGCGGCGGAAACCGAGGAACTGGCCAATGCCGTGCCGGACAATGGCGGCGTCTATGTCGTTCCCGCGCTTGCCGGGATCGGCGCCCCCTGGTGGGAGCCCGATGCGCGCGGCACCATATCGGGACTGAGCTTCGCGACCGGCAGAGCGCATATCGTTCGCGCTGCGCTGGAGGCAATGGCGCACCAGACTCAGGACCTTAAATCCGCATTCGTGTCGGACAAGATCAGCTGGTCGAGGCTAAGGATCGACGGCGGTATGGTGGCGAATAACTGGATGGCGCAGGACCTCGCTGATATCGTCAACCTGCCGGTCGAGCGCCCCCGCTTTGCCGAAACCACGGCGCTGGGCGCGGCGATGCTGGCCGGGCTGGGCTGCGGCTGGTTCGACACGCTGGAGGATGCAGCGGCCATGCGCGGGCCGGTCGATTCGTTCGAACCGGCGCTGGGCAAGGCTGCGCGGCAGAAGCGGCTCGACGGCTGGCACCTCGCCGTACACAGCGTCATCGGCGAGGCGCACGACTGATATCGGGGGCGAATGGGTCCCTGACTAACCTGATTTTGTCATTGCGAGCCCCAAAGGGGCGCGGCAATCCAGAGCGAGGCGCGCGTCGCTGGATCGCTTCGTCGCTGCGCTTCTCGCGATGACGATCTTCATTGCGGCGCACGCCGCTCCACATTGATCAGGCCGGTTCGAACAACGCCTTCAGGTCGCGTTTCAGGATTTTGCCATTGGCATTGCGCGGCAAAACCTCCTCGCTGAACAGAATGCGCACCGGCACCTTGAACGCCGCAAGCCGCGCGGCGACCCATTCGCGAAGCTCCGCCTCGCTCGCATGGCTTCCCGGCGCGAGATGGACTACGGCGGCAGGTTCCTCACCCAGCGTATGGTGCGGTATCCCGACCAATGCAGCGTCGGTCACGCCCGGATGTGCGTAGAGCACGTCCTCCACCTCGGATGAGTAGATATTCTCGCCGCCGCGAATGATCATGTCCTTGGCGCGATCCACGATATAGCAGAATCCCTCTTCGTCGAGCCGGGCGATATCGCCGGTGCGCACCCACCCATTGGTAAAGGTTTCAGCCGTCGCCTCGGACTTGTTCCAATAGCCTTTCACGACCATCGGGCCCTTGCACCATAATTCTCCCGTCTCCCCGACAGGCATTTCGCGCGATCCGTCTTCGGACATGATCTTCAGCTCGGCGACCGGCACCGCGGGACCGCAACTTGTCGGGCGATTGAGATAGTCCTCGCCGCCATGCTGAGTGACCGTCGCCATGGTCTCGGTCATGCCCCAGCCATTGCCCGGAAGCGCGCCGAACTCCTCGTAAATCTTGCGCACCAGATCGGGCGCCGACGGCGCTCCGCCATAGGAAATCGTGTCGAGCGAGGAGAGATCATATTTCGCGCGATCGGGATGTTCGAGCAATTGCCAGGCAATGGTCGGGACGCCGCCGGTAAAGGACACCTTCTCCCGCTCGATAATCTCCATCGCCTCAACGGGGTCCCATTTGTGCATGAAGATCACCGTCGATCCGGTAGCGATTCCTGTCATCAGCGCGGCGCTGCATGCCGTCACGTGAAAGAGCGGAATGACCAGCAGCGCGACTTTGGGCTCGGGTTCGGGCGGCATTTCCCCGCGCCGCAAGAAGCTGCGCGCATTGGTATAGCCGCTCGTGAGAATATTGGTCGTGATATTGCGATGCGTGCCGAGCGCGCCCTTTGAACTGCCGGTAGTCCCGCTGGTGTAGAAAATGGTGGCGTCGTCGTCCGGCAGCAGATCGACCTGCGGGAACGGCGCCTCCGGCAGGTCCATCCAGCGACCGGTCGGCCCGATCATATCCTCCAGACGCCGGAATTTTCCATCGAGCGGCTCGTCGCATCGCGTCACCCATATCTGTTCCAGATCAGGCAGATCAGCATAATGATCGCTGAGGCGCCGATGCCGTCCGGCGTCGCAGATCAGCAGCCGCGCCCCCGAATCGGCAATGCCGTAATGCAGCTCGCTACCCGTCCACCATGCATTAAGCGGCACCACGATCGCGCCGATACTGGCGATCGCAAAAAACGCCATCGGCCATTCGGGAAGGTTGCGCATGGCGAGCGCCACCCGGTCCCCCTTTCCAATCCCCATAGCCAGCATCTGCTCGGCCAGAGCGGCGGTAGCGCGATAATTCGCCTCATAGCTAACCCGCTCGTCGCGATAGACGGTGAAATCGCGCGGACCAAAGGCGCGCGCGGCCTGAGCGAGCATCGCCAGTGTCGGCGGGCTGTTCTTCCATACCCGCGTCGAAACGCCGCGAATATCGACCGTCTCCATTTCGAACTTGCTGCCCGGCGCGGTCAGCGCCGCGTCAACCTCCTTCAACGTCATTTTCGGCCAGTCGGGCGGCAATGCGACGAGCGGTTCGGTAGCCAAGGCAAACTCTCCGGTATTGAATGTCGGGTTTGGTATTTTTATCGGTTTCCGGTAACGCTAGTCTTGATTCAAGCGCGGCTCAAGGCAATAGAAAATCCGTCACGAATTTTTGATCGGGCGCAAACGGTTCGAAATAAGGGTATGGACGCAGGCAAGTTTCGGAACGCCGTATGGAAATGCGAATCCGGCCTTGTGGTCGCAGGTGTTTCAACGCGCAAATTCCTTCGATTCGCTTTGCGTACATGCTTCGGACGCAGTGCCCACCGCAGATAAGGAGAAACAAATGTCCGCAGTTACCACCGAACGAAAAGGCGACATTCTGGTCCTCACCGCGAACAATCCGCCGGTGAACGCGCTGGGCGCGGCAGTGCGTCAGGGGCTTGAGGCCGGGATCAGGGAAGCTGCCGGGGACGCTTCGGTCAAAGCGGTGGTCATCCGCTGCGAAGGCAAAACTTTTTTCGCTGGCGCGGACATCACCGAATTCGGCAAGCCGATGCAGGAGCCGAGCCTGCCCGTACTGGTCGACATGATCGAAGCGAGCGAAAAGCCGGTCGTCGCTGCCATCCACGGCACGGCGCTGGGCGGCGGTTTCGAAGTGGCTCTGGCGTGCCATTACCGCATCGCTGTCCCGTCGGCGAAATTCGGCCTTCCCGAGGTCAAGCTGGGCATCCTTCCCGGTGCCGGCGGTACGCAGCGGCTGCCGCGCCTCGCCGGGGTCGAGGTCGCGCTCGAACTCGCGACCAAGGGCAGCCCGATTCCGGCCAAGCAGGCCGCCGAATATGGCATTGTCGACCGGATGGCGGGCGAGGACAGCCTCACCGAAGACGCGATCGCCTTTGCCGGTGAAATCGCCGGTGCGCGCCCTTTGCCAGTAACAAGCGAGAAAAAGGTCGAGGCCCAGCCCGGCACGTTCGACGCCTTCCGCAAGGCCAATGCCCGCAAATTTCGCGGTTTCGAAGCGCCCGAAGAAATTATTCAGGTGATCGAATCCACCTATGACAAGCCCTATGCCGAAGGCGTTCAGCGCGAGCGCCAGGGCTTTATGAAACTCATCATGGGCAATCAGTCGGCAGCGCAGCGGCATATCTTCTTCGCCGAACGCAAAGCATCGAAGATCGACGATGTGCCAGACGACATTCAGCTTCGCGATATCCGGCGCGTCGGCGTGATCGGCGCCGGGACGATGGGCGGCGGCATTTCGATGAATTTCCTGTCGGCGGGTATTCCGGTGACGATCGTCGAAATGGCGCAGGAAGCGCTTGATCGCGGCACCGGCGTGATGCGCAAAAATTATGAGAGCACCGCGAAAAAGGGCCGCATCACCAGCGAGCAGGTCGAAAAGGCGATGGGCCTGCTCAATCCCACGCTCGATTTCGACGCGCTGTCCGAATGCGATCTCATCATCGAAGCGGTGTATGAGAATATGGACGTGAAGAAGGACATTTTCGGCCGTCTGGACAAGATCGCGAAGCCGGGCGCGATTCTCGCCTCCAACACCAGCTATCTCGACATTAATGAGATCGCAGCGAGCACGTCGCGCCCCGAAGATGTGCTTGGCATGCATTTCTTCTCACCCGCCAATGTCATGAAGCTGCTCGAAGTGGTTCGCGGCGACAAAACCGCAAAGGACGTGCTCGCCACGGTCATGGCGCTGTCGAAGAAGATCCGGAAGGTCGCGGTGGTTGCGGGCGTGTGCCATGGCTTTATCGGCAACCGCATGCTGATGCCGCGTCAGGTCGAGGCGAACCAGTTGCTGATGGAGGGCGCAACGCCCAGTCAGATCGACAAGGTACATGTCGAATTCGGCATGCCCATGGGGCCGTTCCAGATGGCCGATCTTGCCGGCGTGGATATCGGCTGGCACCGCGATCCCAATCGCATCGAAAGCATCCGCGATCAGCTATGCGCCGAGGAACGCTGGGGTCAGAAAAAGGGCGCTGGCTTTTACGATTATGACGAGAAGCGTAACCCCAGCCCGTCGCCGCGCGTGATGGAAATCATCGAGGAATGGCGCGCCAAGACCGGCACGCCGCAGCACGACGTGACCGACGAGGAAATCGTCGAACGCACGCTCTACCCGATGGTGAATGAGGGCGCGCTGATCCTTGAGGAAGGCAAAGCACAGCGAGCGAGCGATATCGATGTCGTCTGGATCTATGGCTATGGCTGGCCGGTCTATCGCGGCGGACCGATGTTCTGGGCCGATACGGTGGGCCTGAAAACCATTGTCGAGGCGCTCGACAAACACGGCTTCACCGTTTCGAAGCTGCTGCGCGACAAGGCCGAAAAGGGCGAAAAGTTCAACTGACCCTGACCGGGGCGGCGGTACGTACGCCGCCCCTTCTGGTTATACCCGCAAACGCAGAGATGCAGTTCAGAGAATTGCGGAAGCCAACCGCAGCCTGAGCACCACGAAATCAAGATGAGGATGCCGCGATGACCGATGATCTGGAAAGCTTTCGCCTTGAAACGCGCGAATGGCTGAAAGCGAATGTCCCGCAATCGATGCGCGAACCGGTGCGCGGCGACAAGGATATCAACTGGGGCGGCCGCCGCGCCGATTATGCGAATAATCCGGAGCAGAAGCTCTATATGGACCGCATGGCCGAACGCGGCTGGACGGTTCCCGACTGGCCGGTCGAATATGGCGGCGGCGGACTTTCGGCGGCGCATACGAAAATCCTGAAAGAGGAAATGCGCCGGATCAATGCGCGCATCCCATTGAGCAGCTTCGGCATTTCGATGCTCGGTCCTGCCCTGCTCAAATATGGCAATGAGGCGCAGAAGCGCGAGCATCTCCCCAAAATCGCACGCGGCGAAATCCGCTGGTGTCAGGGCTATAGCGAACCCAATGCCGGGTCGGACCTTGCCGGACTCGCCACCTCGGCCGAGGACAAGGGCGATCATTTTCTGGTAAACGGGCAAAAGGTCTGGACCAGCTATGCCGACAAGGCAGACTGGATTTTCTGCCTCGTCCGCACCGACAAAAGCACCAAGCAGGGCGGGATCAGCTTCGTGCTGTTCGACATGGAAAGCGAGGGCGTTTCGACAAAGCCGATCCTGCTCATCTCCGGCTATTCGCCCTTTTGCGAAACCTTTTTCGACAATGTGAAGGTGCCGAAGGAAAATCTGGTCGGCGAACTCAACAAGGGCTGGGACGTCGCCAAATATCTGCTGGGGCATGAGCGGGAGATGATCTCAGGCATGGGCCTCGGCACCACCGGCGGCAATCCGCTGATCGACGGGGCGATCGCGACGATCGGCCTCGACGATCAGGGCCGCCTCGCCGATCCGGTGCTGCGCGCGCAAATCGCGCTGTACGAGGTGCGGTCTCAGGCGTTTTCGGCGATGTCCGAACGCTTTATCGACGAACTCAAGGGGGGCCGCGCGCATCCCGCCCAGCCCTCGATGATGAAATATTACGGCACTGAGCTGAACAAGACGCGCCACGAACTGATCATGGCGTCGGGCGGATCGGACGCGCTGGAATGGGAGAGCGAGCGTTCGGACAAAGGCTCGAAGGCGCGAACCTGGCTGCGTACCAAGGCCAATTCGATCGAGGGCGGGACGAGCGAGATTCAGCTCAACATCATTGCCAAGCGCATCCTCGAACTGCCGTCGAGCTGAACCCGAATATCGCCGCCCCGGCAAAGGCCGGGGACGCAGCCTTATCTTCCCCGCAAGGCCGACCGCGGCTCCCGGGGCCAAGGAGAGATCAGATGCCGCTTTATCTCAACGAAGAACAGACCATGCTTGCCGATACCGCCAAGGACTTTATCGGCGAAAGCGCGCCCGTCAGCCATTTGCGCGGGCTTCGCGACAGCAAAAATAGCGACGGATTTTCGCGCGACCTGTGGAAGCAATTCGCCGAAATGGGCTTCACCGGAATCCTGATCGCTGAGGAGGATGGCGGCCTTGGCCTCGGCCATGTCGAGGCGGGGGTGGTGCTTGAGGAGATCGGGCGCAACCTAACCCCCTCGCCCTTCCTGACCACCGCCGTCGCAGCGGTTGCCGCGCTGAACGGATCGGCGCAGCGCGAACGCTGGTTTCCCGGTATTTTGTCGGGCGAAACCGTCGCCGCGCTCGCGATTGACGAAAAAGCGAAGCACACCGCCGGCATCGCGATGCAGGCAGAGCGATCGGGCAACGGCTTTCGCCTCAACGGCGCCAAACAATTTGTGACGCATGGCCATATCGCCGATCTCATCCTCGTCGCCGCGCGGACCGGCGGGTCGGCGAACGATCGCGAAGGCATCACTTTGTTCGCAGTGCCGAAGGATGCAAGCGGCATGACCGCCGAGGCCGAGCGGCTCGCCGATTCAAGTATCGCTGCACGGCTGCGTTTCGACGGCGTAGAGGTCGATGCCGATGCAGTGATCGGTGAGGTCGATCAGGGCGATAAAGTGCTCGACACGCTGCTTGCTGCTGGCCGCGCCGGAGCGTCGGCGGAAATGCTGGGCGTGGGCGCCGGCGCGATGACGCTGACCGTCGATTATCTGAAAGAACGCAAACAGTTCGGCAGCCGCATCGGCAGCTTTCAGGCGTTGCAGCATCGCGCCGCGCACCTCTATTCCGAAATGGAGGTTGCCCACGCTGCCGTGCTGAAGGCGCAGCAATTGCTCGACAGCGGCGCGGCCGAAGCGTCGCGCGCGGTCTCGGTGGCGAAGGCGATGACCGGCCTTGCCACCACTTTATCGGTGCAGGAGGGCATTCAGATGCATGGGGGCATCGGCATGACCGACGAATATGATATCGGTTTCTACATGAAACGCGCACGGGTGCTTGCAGAGATGTTCGGCGATGCCAATTATCATGCCAATCTGCTTGCCGAAATGACGGGATATTGATGACAACGACTGAGGTTCCTGAACGCCGTTCCCCCGCCGACCTTGTCGAGGAGCTTACCCGGCTCCTCGATATCGAAACGATCGATACCGATCTGTATCGCGGCGGGCAGCAGCCGGGCGGCGAAGGCCGGGTGTTCGGCGGTCAGGTGGTGGCGCAGGCGTTGCAGGCGGCGCAGCGATCGATCGAAAGCGACAAGGCTGCGCATTCGCTCCACGCTTATTTCATGCGCGCGGGCGATGAGAATTTTCCGATCGTCTATCGCGTGGTTCGCGATTTTGACGGCGGCAGCTTCGCCAATCGCCGGGTCATCGCCATGCAGAAGGGCAAGCCCATTCTGAACATGACGGCATCGTTCCAGCGGCCCGAACAGGGGCGGCATCATCAGGATGCGATGCCCGATGTACCCCCACCCGAAACATTAGCCTCCGAAGCGGATCTGCGCCGCCAATATGCCGACAGGATTCCGGAGAAGTTCCGGAAAGTCATGCTGCGCGATCGACCGATCGACATTCGCCCGGTCGAACCGCGTCGATGGATCGGCGGCGATGACAAGCGCGAGCCACAACAGCATTGCTGGTTCCGGCTTGTCGGTCCCACCGGCGACGATCCGGCGATGCATCGCGCGATCCTTGCTTATGCATCCGACATGACGCTGCTCGGCACCTCACTGCTCGCCCATGGCCTGCACTGGACGACGCACAAGCTGCAAAGCGCCAGCCTCGACCATGCCTTGTGGTTGCATGAGGATTTCCGCGCCGACGAATGGCTGCTCTATGCCTGTGACAGCCCATGGACCGGCCATTCGCGCGGGTTCAATCGGGGGCAGATTTTCACGCGAGAAGGAAAGCTCGTCGCAAGCGTTGCTCAGGAAGGGCTGATCCGCCTGCGCGAGTGAATATGCCTGGCCCGGTCAGTCCGGCCCGCCAGCCTCCCGGTCCGGCATTTTGAAGCGCACGCGCTCGACGCATCCCACCCGAAGCGCGTCGCTTTGCGGCAAACGCGCCTGAGCAACGAGGCGTTTCGCTGCCTCGCCAAAAGCGCTTGCCGGTTCGCTCGCCACCACCTCGACATTGCCCGTCTGCCCCCAGGGCGCAGCGTCGAACCGGACAACCGCCCAGCCTTCGATGCCGCGACGGTTAAAGGCAGGGGGAAAATAGTCGGCGAGCGCGGGAAGATAGGTCCAGTCCCCCATTTTCGGACAGGTCGCTGCCGAAGCGATCAGCGTTTCTGGTAAGTCCGGCGCGGCCAGCTGCGGCGTGCGACCGCGCCAGAAAAAATAACGACAGCCGCGATAGGCCTGTGCTTTCGTGAACCGCCATTGCTTCAGCGCCTTCGCTCCGGCGCGGTTCAGTTCCTCATTGCCGGTCGAATCCATCAGGCTCACCTGCTCAGGCACACCGCGCCGATCGACGTCGAAGCGATAAAAACTGACCGACAGCCGTCCCGGCACCTGATCGATCCGGGCAAAGTCAGGATATACCGTGGTCAGCCGCGTCGGCCGAACGTCGTCGCAATTGGAATCGGGCAGTGCAAAGGAACGCCAGACATTGATGCCGCGCCCGCCCGTCATATTGGGAAGCGCAGCATAGCGCATCGCCTCGATCTGCGGCGCCGCATCGGGTCGATAGGCCTGCGGAACGAAGGTGACGGTGCAGCCACGCAGCGAATGACCGGCCGGGAACCGCCAGACGGCGAGCGCTGCGGTCACGTCGTTCGGCTGCCGCGCCGCCGCAGTCGCATTTTGCGGATGGATCGCCAGCGGTCTGCCCTGCGCATCGATCCGGAAGGCGATCGCAAGCGGCGCCATATCGGGATCGCGCGACGATCCGATATAGCCAGCGTTGGGCACCACCGGTTCGCGCCAGACCGGAACTACCGCGCTGCCCTCACAGCGAACCTCGCCGCTGGTATAGGTGATGAGCCTCTGCTCCGCAGAACGCGGCGGGAGCGGGACTCCGGACGGAGCAGCGTGAGGCATCACGATCATCATGATCGCAGCTTCCTCCTGCGGTGTGACAGCGTCAAGACAGTTTAGAGGCCATCGCGATCAGGCGGCGGTCTTACCGAACTCCTGCCGCGTGACCGGATGACTCGAAGACAGGCCGCCATCCACCGCAATAGCCTGTCCGTTGATATAGCTGGCATCGTCCGACGCGAGGAACAGGACGGTTCGTGCAATCTCTTCGGGCTCACCGCCGCGCCGCATCGGGTTCAGCCGCCCGATCCGGTCCGTCTTTCCTGCCGCACGCGCATGCTCATACGCGAATTTGGTCATGCCGGTTTCGATCAGCCCCGGACAGACCGCATTCACCCGGACATTGCTGCCCGACAATTGCTGCGCGCTGGTCTGCACCAGATTGATCACCCCCGCCTTGGATGCCGAATAAGGCACACCGCCCGCGCCCGATCGCAATCCGGCGACGCTCGCCGTACAGACGATCGCCCCCTTGCCCCGCTCGACCATTTTCAGTGCGCCATATTTGATGGCCAGAAAAGGTCCGATCAGATTGATCCGCAAAATATCCTGCCACAGATCGACCGTGCAGTCGAAAAGCCCCGTCAGACCGCCTGAAATCCCGGCATTGGCGTGAAATATATCGAGCCCGCCATGGCGGTCGCATGCCGTATCGACGAGCGCGATGACATCGGCCTCTTCGCCTGCATCGCCCTGAATGCCATATGCGCTGCCCCCGGCGCTGCGGATCAGCTCGACCGTCGCATGCACCGCCTCGCTTCGGTCGCCGGCCACCACCTGTGCGCCCTCCGCAGCAAACGCCATCGCCGTTGCGCGGCCGATGCCCGATCCCGCGCCGGTGACGATAACCGATTTTCCCGTAAAGCTTCCCATATCGCCCTCCGCTCAGCTCAACATGCCGCCGTCGATGACCATCGCCTGCCCGGTCATGAACGCGCCCGCCGGGGACGCGAGAAACACCACCGCCCCGGCAATATCGTCCGGCTCGCCGATGCGGCGCAGCGGTGCGGTCCGCGAAAGCGCTTTTTCCTTTTCGGGGTCTTCCCACAAGGCGCGGGCGAAGTCGGTGCGGATCACGCCGGGCGCGATGCAGTTCACCCGGATATTGTCCGCGCCATATTCCACCGCATAGTTGCGCGCGAGCTGGAAATCGGCCGCTTTCGAGATGTTATAGCCGCCAATGACCGGCGATCCCTTCAGCCCGCCGATCGAGGAAATGATGACGATTGCGCCATCCTTTCGCTCGCGCATTTCGGGAACCACCATTTGGACCAGCCAGTGGTTGGAAAGGATGTTGTTGTCGAGGATTTTGCGAAACTGATCGTCGGAAATCCCCGCCATCGGTCCGTAATACGGATTGCTCGCAGCATTGCAGACCAGAATATCGATCCGGCCGAACTGGGCGCGCGCCTGATCGACCAGATTCCGGAGTGCTGCCTTGTCCGAAATATTGGCAGCAACGGCGATGGCGCTGCCTTCGCCGTGCTCGGCATTGATTGCCTCGGCAACCTCTTCGCAGGATTCCTGATTACGGCTCGAAATCACCACCTTCGCGCCATGCGCAGCAAGCTGCTCTGCCGCTGCCCGGCCGATGCCGCGCGACGAGCCGGTGATGATGGCGACCTTACCGGCCAGATCGAACAAGCGCATCTCTCTCTCCCGATAGCTGCCCGGTCGTTGCACCGGTACAGGCATGATGTATGTTGCTATTCCGCACCGGCGCGTTTCGCGAAGTCCCACGATGCGCGCGCCAGCCCCGGCACACGCGCTGCCATCGCCTCGGCATGTGCATTGGACGCATTGCCGTCGATCCAGCGCTTCTTGATCCCCTGCACGATCGCCATCAGCCGGAAGAGATTGTACGAAAAATACCAGTCGAGATCGGGCACGCCGTCCCTGTTCGTCTTTTCGCAATAGCGCGCAGTGATTGCCTCCAGCGTCGGAATACCGGTTTCCGACCCGGCAAGCCCCGCCACGCCCGAACGGGCGTCGTCCGGCGGTGTCACCCAGTTCATCGCCAGATAGGCGAAATCGGCGAGCGGATCGCCCAGTGTCGACAATTCCCAGTCGAGCACCGCCATAATGCGCGGCTTGCCCGTTTCGAAGATCATATTATCGATGCGATAATCGCCATGCACGATCGAGGTGCGTGTCTGCGGCGGGACGGTGGCGGGCAGGAATTCGATCAGCCGCTCGACGTCGGCTATGTCGTCGGTCTGGCTCAGCCGATATTGTTTGGTCCAGCGCGCGACCTGACGCTCGAAATAATTGCCGGGCTTACCGTAATCGCCAAGCCCGATGCCTTCATACTCAATCGAGTGAAGCATCGCGAGCGTATCGACTATAGCCTCATAATGCCTAGTCCGGCTGAGCGGCTCGACCGCCGGGATCGCACCGTCCCAGATCGTCTCGCCCTCGACCATTTCCATGATGTAGAAAGGCGCGCCGATCACATCGCTGTCTTCGCACAGGCCATAGGGCCGCGCGACCGGAAAGCCGCTGGGGTGCAGCGCCGCGATGACGCGATATTCACGTTCGACCGCATGCGCGGAAGGAAGGATATCGCCGAACGGCTTGCGACGAAGCACATAGGTGCCGCTCGGTGATGTCAGCCGATAGGTCGGGTTGCTCTGCCCGCCGGGAAATTTCCGACATCCAAGCGGCCCCTGAAATCCGTCGACATGATCCGCCATCCAGTCGGTCAGACGGGCCATATTCAGATCGCAGCAATTGTTTTCACTATCGCTCATCCAAATTCGATCACGGATCGCACCGTGTCCCCCTTGCGCAGCTTTTCGAGCGCGTCGTTGATATCCTCCAGCGCAATCCGCTCCGCCACCATGGTGTCGAGATCGAGCCGTCCGTCGAGATACATGTCGACCAGTCGCGGCATGTCGATCGGAAATTGGGTCGAGCCCAGCAGCGACCCCTGCAATTTCTTGCCGGTGAGGAAGGTGTGGCCGGGAATGCTGACCCGCTTTCCGGGCGCGATCATGCCAAGCACGGTCGCAGTGCCGCCGCGGCGCAGGATGTTCCAGGCAAGCTCCGCGGTTTCGGTGCGACCCACCGCCTCGATCGCATAATGGACGCCGCCATCGCTTTGCGCCAGCACCTGCTTGACCAGATCGTCGGCACCTGCGTCGAACACATTCGTCGCCCCCATTTTGGTGGCGAGACTGCGCTTCTCGGGCACCGGATCGATCGCGATAATCTGCCCCGCCCCGGCAATTCTGGCGGCGTTGATCGCGGCAAGACCGATACCGCCTGCCCCGATCACTGCGATGCTTTCGCCCGGTTTCATCTTGCTGTCGTTGAACACCGATCCCGCACCGGTGATGACCGCGCAGCCCAGCAGCGCCGCCCGGTCCATCGGCATCTCCTTCGATATCGCGACACAGGCATTTTCATGCACCAGCATCTTCTCGGCAAAGGCCGACAGGTTCAGGAACTGTGCGATCGGCGTTCCATCGTCTGACGCAATGCGCGGCGGCGCACCTTTCGCCCGCCGCGTCGCCGGGTTGACGCATAGCGACGGCCGCCCGGTGACGCACATTTCGCACGAACCGCAAAACACGGTGAAGAAGGTGATGACATGATCGCCGGGCTTCACGCTCAGCACGCCCTCCCCCACTGCCTCGACCACGCCCGCCGCCTCATGGCCCGGAATGGTGGGAACCGGATGGGGAAACGCGCCATCGATGAAATGCAGGTCCGACCGGCACACGCCGCACGCTTTTGTGCGGATCAGCACCTCGCGCGGGCCGGGCTGGGAAAGCGCGACCTCCCCGATCACCAGCGGCTGGTTCGCCTCGTGCAGAATTGCTGCCTTCACCATGTATCCTCTTTCAATCTCAACCCGAACGGAGCGCAGCCGCGATCAGCCCCGCCCCGGCACCTCCGCCTTGGCGTCCGGATATTTGCCGAATTCGGCGCGGGCGATGGCGCGGTTGTGCACTTCGTCCGGACCGTCGGCAAAGCGAAGCGTGCGGACATTGGCCCAGGCGCTTGCCAGTTCGAAATCCCCCGACACACCGCCGCCGCCATGCGCCTGTATCGCATCGTCGAGGATGTTGAGCGCCATGGTCGGTGCCTGCACCTTGATCATCGCGATCTCGTCGCGCGCTGCCTTATTGCCCGCTTTGTCCATCATATCGGCAGCCTTAAGGCAGAGCAGTCGGGTCATCTCGATATCGATCCGCGCGCGCGCGATCCGCTGCTCCCATACCGAATGGTCGGCGATCCGCTTGCCGAATGCGACGCGCGACAAGAGTCGCTTCGCCATTGCCTCGATCGCGCTTTCGGCGATGCCGATGGTGCGCATGCAATGGTGGATCCGCCCCGGCCCGAGCCGCCCCTGTGCGATCTCGAAGCCGCGCCCTTCGCCCAGAATGATATTCTCCGCGGGCACCCGGACATTGTCGAGCACCACTTCGCCATGGCCGTGCGGCGCATGGTCATAGCCATAAACGCTGAGCATCCGTTCGATCCGCACACCGGGAGCGTCCATCGGCACCAGGATCTGACTTTGCTGCTGATGCCGATGCGCATCCGGACTGGTCTTGCCCATCACGATCGCGATCTTGCAGCGCGGATCGCCCACCCCGCTCGACCACCATTTGCGGCCGTTAATGACATAATGGTCGCCGTCACGGACCATCGATGTTTCGATATTGGTGGCATCGGAGGAAGCGACCGCAGGCTCAGTCATCAGAAACGCCGACCGGATTTCGCCATGCATCAGCGGCTTTAGCCAGCGATCCTTCTGCGCGCGCGTGCCATAGCGGTTGAGCACTTCCATATTGCCGGTATCGGGCGCCGAACAATTGAAGCATTCGCTGGCCCAGCTTATCCGGCCCATTTCCTCCGCGCATAACGCATATTCGAGATTGGTGAGCTGCTCGCCTTCGAACTCGAAACTGTCATCGACCGGCGGCTGTCCCGAATGCGGCGGCATGAAGAAATTCCAGAGGCCTTCGGCGCGGGCAATTTGCTTCACCTCCTCGATCACCGGAATCACCTTCCAGCGGTCACCTTCCGCCTCCTGCGCATGATATTGCGCGTTGCGCGGCCGGATATTCCTGTCGATAAAGCTTCTCACGCGGTCGCGAAACCAGGTTTCGCGCTCGTTCAGCGTGAAGTCCATCAGCCATCCTCCCTCATGCGGAATCATTATCGTCGGCATGATTTGTAGACCGTACCCGTTTTTCGGTAAAGCAGATACAGCGCAAAATTATCCCTACGACTCACTGGTGATCGCTTGCGTTCACCCCCGCATTGGATAAAACTTAGCTTTCGAATTCACCTTTCTTCGGACACGTTAATGACTCCTGCCTTCGCCGACAAAGATCAGGGCACCGCCCGTTTTCAGGCAAAACGCGAAGCGATCCTTTCGGCCGCGGCGGCGGTGATCAACGAACAATCGGCAAAGGGCATGACGTTCGCCGATGTCGCTCGCCGGGTCGGGCTCAATACAACCAGCGTCACTTATTATTTTCAGCGCAAGGAGGACCTTGCGACCGCGTGCTTCTCAAACACGCTGGATTATCTGCAGAACATGCTGAGCGAGGCAGGCGGTGAGTCGACGCCCGAGGCGCGGGTCGCAAAGGTCGTCTCGCTCAATATGGCGCGGCTTGCCAGGATCGAGGCGGGCGAGGAGAGCGAATTCGCGCTGCTGTCCGATCTGCGCGCGACCGACGGGAAGGCAAAAGCGTTCCTGATGGGAAAATGGCGCGAAACCTTTCGCATGACGCGGGCTTTATGGGGCGAAAATCCTAGCCGCGCCGAAAAGGATCTGGCGAGCGCGCGCGCGCACGTTCTGCTCGAAAATCTGTTCTGGACGCCCGCATGGCTGCGCCGATATGCCGCCGATCAATATGACCGGGTAGAGGCGCGGTTCATGGAAATTTTCCGCAACGGTCTGGCGCCCGCCGATGCGCAATGGCAGCCCGAGCTGCTTCAGATCGCGCATTGGGAGCCGCAGCCGGGGCGCGAATCATTCCTTCTCGCTGCCACCAGACTGATCAACGAACTGGGCTATCGCGGCGCATCGGTGCAGCGGATCGCATCCGAATTGAAGGTGACCAAGGGCAGCTTCTATCACCATCTCGACGCGAAGGACGATCTGGTCCTGCAATGCTATCGGCGCAGTTTTGAGGCGATTACGACTGCCCAGCGAGAGGCCGACAGTGGCGAGGGAAGCTATTGGCATCGCCTTTCCAGCACCATGGCAACGCTGCTCGACATGCAGTTTTCCGAACGCATGCCGCTGCTGCGCACCACTGCGCTGCACGGCCTGCCGGGTGAAGTGCGGCTGGAGATGCTCGATGAATCGAACCGGATTGCGCGTCGCTATGCGGGGACGATCAGCGACGGCATCGCCGAAGGGTCGATCCGCGCCGTCGATCCGCTGGTCGCCAGCCAGATGCTGATGGCGATACAGAATGCCGCGTTCGACATGCACAAATGGGCATCCACCATGCCGCGCGAACGCGCCATCGCCATGTATGCATCGACGATCCTGTTCGGCATGTTCGACGACCGGATGCTCGACGCCTGAACGTTCCGCCTGACGCATCCCGACAGCGCCCGCGCGCCGTAAATCGTCCTTCAAACCAGGAAAAAGGCGGGGCGCCACCGGCACCCCGCCCTTCTTACTCGCCAAGGGGATCGGCGCTTTTTCAGAATTTACCGCGCAACGTCACACCATAGGTACGCGGTTCGGCGAGATAGGCCGAATAGGTCTGTTGCGACGCGACGAACGGCGTGTTGAACGCAACCTGCGTATATTGGGTATTGGTCAGGTTCTGCGCCCAGCCCTCGATCGACCAGCGCTGGTCGGGGCCGCGAATACCGATACGAGCATTCAGCAGAACATAGCTGTCCTGTTCCTTGCCATAAAGCAGGTCGGACCCGGTGTTGTAGTTATCGACCATACGGGCATTGAGATAGATCAGGCCCGAAAGACCGCTGTCGCCGATCGGCGGGGTATAGGAAATCGAAGACGTCCCGACCCATTCGGGCGCGTTGGAGACATGCTGACCCGGGAGCAGCCGAAGCGCCGGATCAAGCGGTGCGCCATTGTCGCTGCCGATCAGATTATTCTTATAGCTGGTATCAGCATAGGTCAGGCCCATCGTCATATTAACGTAGCGGACCGGGTTGAGCGACGTTTCGAATTCGACACCCTGCGCCACCACGCCCGCCTGAACATTATCGGCATCGCAGCCACCCGTGGTCTCGCTGGCATCGGTATCGCCGCCGCCGAGATCGGTCGAGCAGCTATTGACGTTCTGCACCACGAAAACGGAGCCGTTGAAAGTATTGAGCTGGAAGTTCTTGAACTCCTGCCGATACAGGGTCAGACCGGCGGAGAAATTGCGCGTGGCATATTTCAGGCCTGCCTCATACGCATTCACCGTCTCTGCGCCGAATTGCAGATTGGCGGTGCTGCCGGCAACGAGGGGGCCAAGGATGACGCCATTGGCGGCAGTGCCGGTCAGCGCCGATTTGTCGAGGTTGAACCCGCCCGCCTTATAGCCGCGCGAATAGCTGGCATAGACCATCAGATCGTCGATGGGCTTGTACGACAGGATGGCGGTACCGGTGAATTCATCCTCATGCCGGCGATCGTTCAGAGTGACACCGTTCAGTTCCGCCGAGTTATTGCCCTGACATGATAGCGCAATGATGCCGCCCGCAAGGCCGGCGAGCGGCGCGCTGGCCAGCAGCGGTGACATCAGCTGACGATTGGTCGCGCACATCGTATTATCGTTCTGGAACGCAGCGTCGAGCTTCTTGGTCTCATCCGTATAACGAAGCCCGAGCGTCAGATCGAGCTTGCTGGTCAGATGTACGATATTGTGCGTGAAGATCGCGAAGCTCTCGCTATTCTGCTTGAAGACATCGCGAATGGTGCCGCGATCGTTGATCTGGGCAAGATTGTCGAGACCGGCGAAAATCAGTCCTGTGGCCGGACCGAAGGCGCCCGCGCCGCCATTCGCTGCGCGCAACGCCCCGCGCCCGAACGCGCTCAGACACCCGGTGCTGAGCGGTGAGGCAAGCGCCGGATTGATCGCATTGACGATGCGGCACGGCGCGAACGCGCCATATTGCGTACCGAAGCGCAGATTATCGCGAACGGTCAGGTCTTCATTGGCGTAGAAGCCACCGACCAGCCAGTCGAGCTTGTCGTTGAACGCCGAACCCTGCAGCCGCAATTCCTGCGTGAAGGTATGGAATCCGCGCGCACCGGCATCCTCGTTCGGCGCGCGATAGATGATGTCGACCTGCGTATAGTCGGTATCCGCCCCCTGATAGTTGGAATATTCGCGATACGCAGTGATTGAGGTCAGCTTGATATCGCCGAGCTGGAAATCGCCCTGAAGCGAAAGCCCGTAATCCTCGGTCCGGCCGTCATAAGAGCGGCCCGGCGTGATATACAGGTCGCGATTGAAGGTGCTCTGGTTGAGCGCGCGCGGGTCCTGCCCCAGCGCAAGCAGAACCGGAACGATCGGGTTCTGCGTGCTGGTGAGCGCGGGCGATCCGGGCACGGGGCGATTATAGGGATCGAGGCCCGGACTGATCGTCGCCAGCGGCGCAAAGTCCGGCTGAACAAAGGTCGCGCCGCAGCACGCCTCATCCTTCTTCGAATAATCGCCGATCAGCCGCAGGGTGACATCGGCATTGGGTTCGAACAGCATCTGGCCGCGCACCAGATAGCGGTCGCGATCATTGACATCCGTATCGTTCACGACATCGCGGTAGAAACCGTCGCGCTTCAGATAGACGCCGTCGACGCGGGCGGCAAGCGTTTCGCTGATCGGGACGTTCAGCCCCGCCTCGGCGCGAACCTGATTATAATTGCCATAGGTAAAGGCGCCATAGCCCGAAAATTTGAATTCAGGCGGCGCGGTGAAGATGCTGATCAGACCGGCGGAGGAATTGCGGCCGCCGAGCGTGCCCTGCGGCCCGCGCAGAATTTCCACCCGCTCGATCGGCCCGAGCTCGCCGAGCGCATTGCCGCTGCGCGAACGATAGACATTGTCGATGAACACCGCGACCGAGCTTTCCAGTCCCGGATTGTCGCCCACCGTGCCGATACCGCGAATACGGGCCGATCCGTTCGCTTCATTGCCGGTGGAGGAAACCAGAAGCGAGGGCGCCAGCTGGTTCAGCTCACGAATGTCGGTCGCACCGGATTTTTCAAGGCTCTCCGCAGTCACGGCGGAAATCGCCACCGGCACATCGGCAAGAACCTGCGACCGTCCCTGTGCGGTGACGACGATTTCATTCTCGGCCGAGGTCCCCGCGGCCGGCGTATCGGGCTGATCCTGGGTCGTATCCGCGGCGCTTACGTCCTGCGCGCTTGCCGGTACGGCATATGCGAAAATCATCGCAGGGACCGCGCAAGCGACGAGAAGGTGTCTCTTGGTCATTTTCCTCTCCATCCGACTGGGACGCTATCGATCCCATACCGTAAACTCGAATAGAACCTTGAATGGCGGTTTCGTCAAGCAGAGTTAAAGTTGCAAAACACCACTTAATCCGGGCTGTGCTCCAAAAGTTACAGCATTGTAGAATTGCGTAGGTCGCAAAACCGCATATCCGAAATGAATCCGTCCGCTCGATAAACAGGGGCGAGCTACTGCCTGCGCCGGCCGGCTTTTTCGCACACGTCGCGCTGTCCTGGCATCCCATCGAAGTTCCGCCTTTGCGGCGATTAGAATATATAGTATGCAAATTGCCGATCCGGTCGCGCGCCCGGCCGTCCGGCGGCCGCTTGCCAACCCCCATCCCTGCCCCCACCTATCGCTTTTCTTCATGTTGAGAGAAAGCAGGCGCCAATGATCGATCTTCATTACTGGCCGACACCGAACGGCCATAAAATCACGATCTTTCTGGAGGAGGCCGGAGCCGACTATACGATCCGGCCGGTCAATATCGGTGAGGGCGACCAGTTCAGGCCCGACTTCCTTAAAATTGCGCCGAACAATCGCATGCCCGCGATCGTCGATCACGCGCCCTCGGACGGCACTGAACCGATCGCCATCTTCGAATCCGGTGCGATCCTGATGTATCTCGCTGAAAAAACGGGTCGCTTTCTGCCCACAGCACTGCGCGAGCGCTATGACGTGATCCAGTGGCTGATGTGGCAGATGGGCGGCCTCGGCCCGATGGCGGGCCAGAACCATCATTTCAATCGATATGCACCTGAAAAAATCCCCTATGCGATCGATCGCTATGTGAAGGAAACCAATCGACTATATGGCGTGCTCGACCGTCGCCTCGCCGGGCGGGACTATGTCGCCGGGGACTATTCGATCGCCGATATGGCGATCTATCCCTGGATCGTGCCGCACGAAGCGCAGGGTCAGGCTCTGGCCGACTTCCCCGATCTGAAGCGCTGGTTCGAAGCCATGGCCGAGCGGCCCGCCGTCAGGCGCGCTTATGCGAAGGGCGAGGAAATCCGGCCCGAGGCGCAGAGCCAGATGACCGACGAACAGAAGAAAATCCTGTTCGGCCAGACCGCGAAGACCGGGGCCTGAACGGAAAGACCGGCGGAGGGTATCAGACAGACCCTCCGCCGGTCCCGTGCCGTCACCCGATAGCGGGCAGGCGATCGAGATATTTGTCGAGCGTGATCGGATATTCGCGCACCCTGACGCCCGTCGCATTGTACACCGCATTGGCTACCGCCGAACCGGGGCCGCAAATCCCAAGCTCACCGACGCCCTTCGCCTTGAGCGGCGATATTACGGAATCGAGCGTGTCGAGAAACACGACATCCTGATGCGGGATATCCGCATGCACCGGCACTTCATATCCGGCCAGATCATGATTGACGAAATAGCCGAACCTTCTGTCGACCGCGAGCTCCTCGGTGAGAGCGGCGCCCGCCGACATCACCATTGCGCCGATCACCTGACTGCGCGCTGACAGGGGGTTGAGAATCCGCCCCGCATCGCACACCGACAGCATCCGGCGGATATGCGTTTCGCCGGTATAGGCATCGACCGCCACTTCGCAGAAATGGCCGGCATAGGTGCCGAGATCATAATCGGACTGGAAATCGCCATAGGTCATCTCGCCATCGGCGGACATTTCGCCTGCGTCGTTCAACGCGAAGCTCTTGCCGTTGGCGCGGATCGCACCGTCCGTGAAATCGGCGCTGTCGCCGTCAAAGCCGAGCTTCTCGCCGATCGCGCGACGCAGCACGAGACAGGCGGCATAGACGCCCGCTGTCGAGCTCGCCGCACCCCACTGGCCGCCCGATCCCGATGACACCGGATAGCGCGAATCGCCAAGCTCGACGCGCACCCGGTCAAGCGGCAGGCCCATGGTCTCCGCCGCGGTCTGCGCGATGATCGTGTAGCTGCCGGTGCCGATATCGGTCATGTCGGTCTCTACGATCAGCATCCCGTCGCCCGAAAGCCGCACCCCCGCCGCTGATTTCTGGATCGGCGCACCGCGATAGCCGCCGGCAACGCCCATGCCGATCAGCCAGCGCCCTTCGCGCACCTGACCGGGCTTCGCTTTGCGCTTCGACCAGCCGAACCGCTCCGCCCCCTCTTTCAGGCAGCGGGTAAGGTGCCGTTCGGAAAAGCGCTTTGACGGGTCGCCCGGCACCTCGGCGCCCGGATCGTTTTTGATCCGCAATTCCACCGGACACATCGCAAGCGCTTCGGCGAGCTCATCCATCGCCACTTCAAACGCCAGATGCCCCGCCGCCTCGCCCGGCGCGCGCATCGCATTGCCTTCGGGCAAAGGCAACGTGGCGGTATAATTGGCGGTCATCCGATTGGCCCCGGCATAGAGTTTCGGCGTCTGCGCCGTGCCGTCCTCGCCATCGGTGCCGGTGATATTGCCCGACCAGTTTTCATGCCCGACCGCCGTGATGCGCCCATCGCGCGTCGCGCCAAGGCGCACCCGCTGGATCGTCGCGGGCCGATGCGTCGTATTGTTGAAGATCAGCGGGCGTTGCAGCGCGATCTTCACCGGACGCTGCGCCGCTTTCGATGCCAGCGCGGCAAGCACCGCATCCGCGCGGATGAACAGCTTTCCGCCGAACCCACCGCCGATATAGGGCGAATCGAGCCTGATCTTTTCGGGCGCGATGCCGAGGATCTGACCCAGCGCCTCCTTGCCCCAGTTGATCATCTGGTTCGAGGTCCAGAGCGTCAGCTCCTCCCCCTTCCATGACGCGATGGTCGCATGCGGCTCCATCATCGCATGGCTTTCATCGGGCGTATGATAGGTGGCGTCGATCTTTACCGGCGCGGCATCGAAGGCGGCGTCGAAATCGCCGCGCTTGTGGAGCGCCTTTCCGCCATCGGCAAGGGGTGCCTGCGGCGCGAGCTCGGCCAGATCATATTCCGCTGCTTCGCGGTCATAGCGGGTGCGGATCAGATGCGCCGCCGCGCGCGCCTGTTCAAACGTCTCAGCCACCACACAGGCAATCGCCTGATGATAATGCGCGACTTCCCGCCCGCCGAACAGCGGCGCATGATTATAGGGCGAGGTGCCGACCGGCTTCGTCTCCGGCGCAGCGATCACAGCGATTACGCCGGGTGCATTGCGGGCATCCTCGACATCCATCGATGTGATCCGTCCTTTGGCGATCGCCGATCCGACGATCCAGCCATATGCGGCATCGGGCGCGACATCGTGCCGTTCATAGGCATAGGGCGCGGTACCGGTCGTTTTTAGCGGGCCGTCGATGCGCGGCGTGGATTTGCCCACGATCCGCGCCTTGTCGAACAGATTCTCGCCTGCTGGTGCGTTGAATTCCATGGCGTCAGCTCCTTGCTTCGGCGATGACGCCCGCGAGCGTACGCTCGGCAAGCGGGATCTTGAAGCTATTGTCCCTCGTCGGCCGGGCATCGGCAAAGGCGCGCTCGACCACCGCTTTGGCACCGTGCGGCAGCAGCGCTTCCGCCGCCTCGACGCGCCATGGTTTGGGCGCAACCCCGCCGAACGCCACCCTGCCCGTTCCATCGGGCTGGATGACCGCGGCGACCGAAACCAGCGCAAAAGCATAGGAACGCCGGTCGCGAACCTTGTGATAGAAATGCCTGCCGCCCGGCGGGCGCGGCAGCGTGACGGCGGTAATCAGCTCGCCCGGTTCGAGCACCGTTTCGATATGCGGCGTATCGCCCCATAGCCGATGGAAATCGGCGACCGGGATCGAGCGGGTCATGCCGTCCGACTTCACCGTTTCGACGACTGCATCGAGCAGCCGCATCGCAACCGCCATATCGCCGGGATAGGTGGCGATGCATTTGTCCGACGTGCCGATCACACCGAGCTGGCGCGACACACCGTTGATCGCCGCACATCCGCTTCCCGGCTGGCGCTTGTTGCAGGGCAGATTGGTGTCGTAGAAATAGCTGCACCGCGTCCGCTGAAGCAGGTTGCCGCCCGTCGTCGCCTTGTTGCGCAGCTGACCCGACGCCCCGGCCTGAATAGCGCGGGTGAGCACGGCATAATCGCGCCGCACCCGCGGATGCGCGGACAGCGCGGTATTGCTGACCAGCGTACCGATACGCAGACCGCCCTCATCGGTTTCCTCGATCGTGTCGAGGCCGAGGTCCTGCACATCGACGAGATGCGTCGGCACCTCGATTTCCAGCTTCACCAGATCGAGCAGATTGGTGCCGCCGGCGATGAACTTCGCGCCCTTCGTCGCGGCGACCGCCTGAGCGGCGGCGGCAGGGCTGTCGGCGCGCTGATAGGTAAAGGCTCGCATGGTTTCAGCCCTCCGCGACTTCGGACATCGCGTCCGAGATGTTTGAATAGGCGCCGCAACGGCAGATATTACCGCTCATCCGCTCGCGCATCTCATCGCGCGTCGGCTGCATGGTGCCGGTAAGGTCTTCGGTGACGTGGCTTGGAATGCCCTGCCGGATCTCCTCCAGCACCGACACCGCCGAACAAATCTGTCCCGGCGTGCAGTAACCGCACTGATAGCCGTCATGTTTGACAAACGCCGCCTGCATCGGGTGCAGATCGTCGGGCGTCCCCAATCCCTCGATCGTGGTCACTGTATCGCCCTGATGCATCACGGCGAGGCTGAGGCAGCTATTCACCCGCGTTCCGTTCACCATCACGGTGCAGGCGCCGCACTGGCCATGATCGCACCCCTTTTTGGTGCCGGTCAGCTTCAGATGCTCACGCAGCGTGTCGAGCAGCGTGGTGCGCGTGTCGAGGTTCAGTTCGACCTTCTTCCCATTCACTTCGAACGCTACCGGCATGGTCGGAACCTGACCCGCCTGCTCAGCGGCTGCCCGCGCGCTGGCTACCGGGATCGCGGTGGCAGCGGCGGTTGCCGCGCCCCCTGCCATCACCTCGCGGCGGGAAACGGAGAAATGCTCATTGTCGCTCATCGGATCATTCCTTCCGTTCGCGGGAAAAACGCCATGACCGGCCTCAGTTCGATTATAGACATGGGCACAAGGTACATCAGCGGTTCAGGTAACCGCAAGCGAGCGTTGGAAATCTGGCTCACCTCTCCCGAACCGTAGCGTAAACCGGGCCGGTTTCGAAACACGCATGCGCCTCGCACCGCGCGCCGCCCTGAAATTCGATGCTTGTATCCCCCCACCATCGCGCGCCCGGGACCAGCGCGTCGCCACCGGCAAGTTCAGCGCCGAGATGCAATGCAACGGCGACATCGATCGCGTCACCACCGCCCGGCAGCGTGAAGGCGAGCACATGACCGGCACGCGGGCCGATGACGCTCGCCCGATCCAGTGTGCCGTTCAGGAACGGCTCGGGATGCGCACGCCGCAAACCGAGCAGCCTGCGGATCAGGTGCAGCTTGGCCGCGCCCGGACCCTCGGCGCTTCCGGCCAGCACCTCCCGGCGATGGGCATAATCGACCGGCCGACGATTATCGGGATCGACCATCGTAAGATCGAGCAGCTCCGCCCCCTGATAGCAATCGGGAACACCGGGCAGCAGATAGCGAAGCCCGGTCTGGGCAAGACTCGCCGCCAGCGCGGGCGCGGAAAGGTCCCTCACAAGGCCGGTAAGCCCCGTAAGAAATCGGGGCGAGCGCGCAGGGTCGAGCAATTGCTCGATCAGAGCCGTGCAATGCGCCTCATATTCGCTATCGGGCGCTTCCCAGGAGGAGCGACGCTTGCCTTCACGTAGAGCCTTGATTTGCCAGGCCGATACCCGCTCAGCGAATGCGGCGAGGCCCTTCGCATCGTCTGCCGACAGGTCGGGCGGCAGCGCGGCATAAAGCGCCTGATACAGCATCAGCCGGTCGGCGGGCGCGACATCGCGCGTCGAATCGCCCAGCGTCTGCTCCCAATCGACCACGCATGTCCGCCAGCGCTCGGGAAGTTCGCTCAGCACAGCGAGCCGCGCCCGGCTGTCCTCGCCGCGCTTATGGTCGTGCGTGCCGCCGGTCAGCATGGCATCGGGAAAGGCTTCGGCCCGCGCTTCTAGCCTTTGGAAAAAGCCGTCCGGGGAAAGCCCGAACCGCCCCGCATCCGATCCGACGTCGTTCAGCGAGAGCAACCGGCCATAACGGTAAAAAGCGGTATCCTCGACCGCCTTTGCGGCGATCGGCGCGGACAGTTGCTGGAACCGCCGGACCGCCTCAGCGCGAAGGACAGAATCGCCCGGCCCCGTCCCTGCCAGCCAGTCGAGCAGCGTATCGAGCATCTCTGCTTCGCCCGGCGGAGTGAAACGCGCGGCACGCTCGCGCACCGCCTTGCGTACCGGCGCATCGCCTGGCGGGGCATCAGGACCATAAGTGCGATAGACCGGAAACACCCAGAGCGCGCGTTCGATCGCGCGGCGCAGCATCGCGCGCGTCCATCCGGCACTAGCCTGACCGCTCGCCGCCAGTTCGGCGAACGCCTCGACACAGCCATCCATCTGTGCGGCAAAGCCCCAGCTGAGCATTTCCTGCCGGGCGCGCAGCTCATATGGCTCGAAATCGCCGGTTTCGCCGCTCATCGCTTCCCAAAGCTCAGTGAGCGGTGCTTCACCTGCCGGATCATGGAGCAGCGCGGTCGCATCCGCCATGAAGTCATAGCCGCTGGTGCCGTGAATAGGCCAGTCGCGGGGCAAAGGCTCGCCCGGCGCCAATATCTTCTCCACCACAATATAGGCAGGGTCGCGCGCGCCGCGATGTTGGCGCGCCAATGCATCGAAGCGCGAGCGCAGGCGGCGAAGATAAGCGGCGGGATCGCTCAGCCCGTCGACATGGTCGATCCGCACCCCGTCGATCAGCCCCTCGCCGAACAGGCGGAAATAGAGCGCATGCGTCGCTTCGAACACCGCTTCATCCTCGACCCTGAGGCCCGCAAGATCGTTGATCGTGAAGAAGCGCCGCCAGTTGAGTTCGTCATTCGCGCAACGCCACCAGGCTAACCGGTAATGCTGGCGTCCGATAAGGGGTGAGAGATCGTCCGCGTCGGTAACCGCTTTTGCCGCCTCCTGATCCTCCGGCCGGATCGGTACGCGATGTTCGCCATAGATGCTGAGGAACGCGCCGTCGCCGTCTTGCCCAACGCCGATATGCCCGTCGGCCAGCACCTGAGGCATCGGCGCTCCGAGGATCGGGAGAACCAGCTTCTCGCGCCAGTCTATGTCGAAAAAGCCCGCAAATTCACTTTCCGGGCCACGGCGGAGCACATCGTTCCACCAGCGGTTTTCGCCGCCCGCCACGCCCATATGATTGGGCACGATATCGATGATCAGCCCCATGCCCCGCGCGTGCAGCGCATCGACCAGCGCACGAAGCCCCGCCTCCCCGCCCAGTTCGGGATTGATCCGGGTGGGATCGACCACATCATAGCCGTGAGTCGATCCACTGCGCGCAGTGGTGACCGGCGATGCATAGATATGGCTGATCCCCAGATCGTCGAGATAGGGGATCAGCGCCTGTGCATCGGCAAAAGTGAAATCGCGGTGGAATTGCAGGCGATAGGTCGCGCGCGGAATCATGATCGCCGTTCCTTGTTCAGTCGTTCGATGCGCGCGGCGATGCGCGGTTCGGCGAGCATCGTATCGGTCGCCTCCGGCATGCGGCGGCGCCAGTTGGGATGTTCGTCGGTGGTGCCGGGAAGGTTGGGCTGTTCGACCAGCGCAGCGACATCCTCCAGCGGCACGATGGCAAGGTTGCACGGAGTCGCAGCGACAAACCCGAGCGCCGCATCGGCGATCGGATCGGACGCTTCGGGTGCCGGCTGCGGTCCTTCGGCGACCCCGGCGCGGGTACAGGCGTCCCACAGCCTTTTGCGCTCCCATCTGCGCTGCAGTCGGTCCTTATTCGCCGCTTCGGTCGACTGGCCGGTACGTTCACGCCAGTCGATATCACGCCCCTGCCACCAACCGGCGGCGGTGGGCGTATCATGCGTGCCGGACATCGCCACTGCGTCGGATGCCCATGTTTCGGGCGGCAGGAACGCGCCCTTTGCATCCCGTTCGAACCAGAGCACGCGCATCCCCATCAGTCCGCGCTTCGCCAGTTGCGGGCGCAGCCCCTCCGGCACGGTACCCAGATCCTCACCGATCACGACTGCTTTTGCACGTTGCGATTCCAGCGCGATGATCCGCAGCATATCGTCGAGCGGCATGGTGAGATACGCCCCTTGCGCCGACGACGCGCCGTGCGGAACCACCCAGAGCCGTCTGAGACCCAGCACATGGTCGATGCGGATGCCGCCGGTGTTGCGGATCGCAGCGCGCAAGGTATCGATAAACCCGCGAAAGCCGGTGCGACGAAGCGCATCGGGCGCGAAACTGGTAATCCTCCAGTCCTGACCGGCGGGTCCGAGCGGGTCCGGCGGCGCGCCGATCGACAGGCCGTTCAGCAAATCCTCGCGCCTGCTCCACCCATGGCTGCCGCCCATATCCATGCCGACGGCAAGGTCTGAGATCAGCCCGATCGCCATTCCAGCGTCTGTGGCTGCCCGCTGCGCTGTCTTCAGGCTCGATTCCGCCAGCCATTGGGCGAAGATGTAGAAATCGACATGCCCGCGATGCTCGTCCGAAAATGCCGCCACCGCCGGGCTATCGGGGTCGCGATATCGTTCGGGCCATTCCTGCCAGCCGCGCGCGCCCTGAGCGAAGAAATGGGCGTGCAGCGCGTCGAACAGCGCATGTCGCTCCAGTTCCTTCCCCTGCGCGGCGCGATAGCGTTCGACTGCCTCGCGCACCGTATCGCCTCGCGCGTCGAACGCGCGACGCAACGCCGCCAGCCGCGCCGGGATGGCGCCTGCCCAGTCGATCAGCTCGCCCCCGGCGACCTCCCGCAATTGCGGTTCGATGCTCGCCAGATCGCCGAACAGGATATTGTGAAACATCCGGCTCGACGGCGCATAGGGGCTGAAGCGCGACGGATCGGCGGGGAACAGTGCATGGGTCGGGCTGATCGCCATTGCGTCCGCGCCTTTCGCCCCGAACGCGCGAGCGGCATCCTCCAGCGTGGCGAAATCGCCGAAAGCCCCGGGTGCCTCGCCGCGAAGCGCGGGCACCTGAACCGACGGTCCCCATAATCTGCGTTTCGGCGCGACATCGCTCATCCCGAAACAGCGGTGCGGCGCGATTGCCAGCGTAATTTCGCGCTCAGTCACGCGCAGCCGATGATAGCCGGGAACGTCGATCGGATCGAGCAGCAGGCCCCGGCTGGTCCGCTCGCCCGCGATCGGCACCACGGTACCGTTTTCCAGCTCCAGCGAGAATATACCTCCGGCATCGTCTCCGGGGATCAGGAGCATCTCGTCCTGATCGCCGGTGAGAAAATCGGGTAGCTGCCGTTCCTGAAGCCGCGCGACGCTTTCCCGAAGCGCAGCATCATCCTCCGCCGGATAGCCGAGCGCGGACAGGATGCGGCGAAGCGAGTCATCGCTGACATGCTCCGCCTTGCCCTCGGCATTCTCCCAGTCGATCTGGACGCCGAGCGCGGCGCAGAGCCTGTGCAGCGCCTTCATGTCGAAAGCCATGCGGCAAAGCTCGCCGGCGCACCGCCCTCACCCAGCGCAAAAAGCGGCGCACCGGGCTCCTCCGGAAATGTGACGGCCGCATCACCCAGATTGATCGCAATGGTGAGCATCGCGCCATCGGCCATGCGCCACTGCGCGCAGAGTGCGCCCTCGCCCAATATCCGTGCGGGGGTTCCTTTCGTTCCCTCCAGCCGCGGCACAATCGCATCGTGACGAAGCGCGATCAGCTCGCGATACAACGCCCTCCAGCGCTCAGCATCCGGCCCGGCCTGCGGGCGCGATGCCTCGAACGTGGCGCGATCATTGGGGTCGGGTATCTTCGCCCGATCGCTCGCATCGGCAAATGCCGCGAAGCGCGCGAATTCGCGTCGCCGTCCGTTGCGCACGGCATCGGCAAGTTCGTCATGAAAATCGGTGAAGAACAGGAACGGGGTCTCGCTTCCCATCGCCTCGCCCATGAACAGCATCGGCACCTGCGGGCACAACAGCAGCAAGGCAGTCGCCGCGCGCAGCTTGTCGGGATCGGCAAGGCTGGTCAGCCGCTCGCCCAACGCGCGATTGCCCGTCTGATCGTGATTTTGCAGGAAGGAAACGAAGCGCGTCGTCGGCAGGTCACCGCTCGGTTTCCCGCGCGGCGCACCGTCATGATTATGCGACCCCTCACCCTGATAGATGAACCCTTCGGAAAGGCAGCGCGCGAGCCGCTCGGTCGGGCGGTCGGCGAAATCGGCGTAATAGGCTTCGTCCTCACCGGTCAGCAGGACATGCAGCACATTGTGAAAATCATCATTCCATTGCGCATCATATCCGCCCTCGCGCAGCCGATCGGCATCGTTGCGTTCGTTTTCAAGGATCAGATGAATATGCCGACCGGCACAGCTCTCCCGCAATTCACGCGCCATGGCGTCGAGAAACGCGTCATCGCCGATCGCATGCACTGCATCGAACCGCAGCCCGTCGAAGCGATATTCCTCCAGCCACATGCGCGCATTGTCGATGAAGAAGCGCTTTACGACCTCAGCGCTGAAATCGATCCCCGCGCCCCATGGGGTATGGCGGTCCACATCGAAGAACCCGCTGGCATAGGCCCCCAGATAATTACCGTCAGGCCCGAAATGATTATAGACCACGTCGAGAAACACCATCAGGCCGAGGCCATGCGCCCGGTCGATTAGCGCCTTTAGTTCATTGGGCGTGCCATAGCTTTCGACCGGCGCATAAGGCAGCACCCCGTCATAGCCCCAGTTGCGCGTGCCCGAAAACGCCGCGACCGGCATTAGTTCGACCGCCGTCACCCCTACCGCCGCAATCTCCGACAGCCGGTCAGAGAGTCCGGCATACCCACCCTCCAGCCCGACATGGACTTCCTCGATCACTGCTTCGCGCCATGGCCGCCCGCGCCAGCCTTCACACTGCCACCGATAGCCGGTCGGATCGGTTACAAGGCTCCAGCCATGCACCCCCCGCGACTGCCCGCGCGACGCAGGATCGGGCACAACCATATCGCCCAGATCGAAGCGGTAGCGGGTGCCCGGCCCGGCATCGGCTTCGCCCTCGAACCAGCCGTCCCCGGTTGCGGCCATCGGAATCGGCCGAACGCCGTCGCGGAGCAGCGTGACGGCCTTACGATCAGGCGCCCATAGCCGAAACCGAACCCGGTCCGATGCGATGATCTCCGGCCCCCAGCGGATCATTCCGGATCGCCCTCGGTCGTCCAGCACAACAGCGCTGCGCTATGCGCCTCCAACTCGTAGTCATGCCCCGTTTCAAACCGTTCGGCATCGGGCTTGCTGCTGTCGACCAGCACGGTACGGGGCACATCGGGCGCGGGCGGCAGACGGAATTTGAGCGGCGCTTCCGATCCGTTGAGCAGCAGGGTCAGTGCCTCGACCCGGCCATCCTCCAGCCGGATCGCGCGGCGCATCGACAGCGCGCGCCCTTCAGGATTATGCCAGTCGTCGATCGAAAGCTGTTCGCCGCGCTCGTCGAACCATTCGATATCGTTGACGCCATGGCCGGGCGAATCCTCGCCATATAGAAATGCCGGCGCGCGCAGCATCCGGAATTCCTGCCGCAGCGCGATGACCCGGCGGGTAAAATCGAACATCGCGCGCCCCTCTTCGCTGTCGAGGCGGGACCAGTCGAGCCAGCTGATCTCATTATCCTGGCAATAAGCGTTGTTATTACCGCCCTGTGTGCGGGCGAACTCATCGCCTGCAAGCAACATCGGCGTGCCGAGCGAGGAAAACAGCGTTAACAGCATCGACCGGCGCACCCGTTCGCGCGTCGCCTGTATCTCCGCATCGTCGGTCGGGCCTTCGACACCCCAGTTGCGTGAATAATTCTCGCCATGGCCGTCGCGATTATCCTCGCCATTGGCCTCGTTGTGGCGCTCTTCATAGGCAGTGATGTCAGCGAGCGGATAGCCGTCATGGCTGGCAAGATAATTGACGCTTGCCCAGGGCCGCCGAGCGCGCCGATCGAACAGATCGCCCGACCCCGATAGCCGAGCGGCAAGATCGCCGCGCTGCGCCGGATCACCGCGCCAATAGCGGCGTACCGTGTCGCGATATTTGTCGTTCCATTCGGCGAAACCGGGCGGAAAGCCGCCTAGCGCATAGCCGCCGGGGCCGATGTCCCATGGTTCGGTAATGAGCTTCAGCTGGCCCAGCACCGGGTCCTGCCGCAGCACGTCGAAAAACCCCGCACCGGGATCGAAACCATGCTCGGTGCGGCCGAGCGTCAGGCCCAGATCGAAGCGGAATCCGTCGACGCCGAACGAGGTCGCCCAATAGCGCAGCGAATCCGCCACCATCTGGATCACGCGCGGATGCGACAGGTTCAGCGTGTTGCCCGTGCCGGTATCGTTCACGCAATAGCGAGCGTCCTCCTGCTGCAACCGGTAATAGGTCGCATTGTCGAGCCCGCGCCAGGAGAGGGTCGGACCAAGTTCGCTGCCCTCGCACGTATGGTTGTAGACGACGTCGAGAATGACCTCGATTCCCGCAGCATGGAGTTGCCGCACGGTCATGCGGAAGTCATTAGCCTCGCCATAGCGTTGTTCGGGCGCGAAATAGCCGAGCGTCGAATAGCCCCAATAATTGCGCAGACCCTTTTCCATCAGAAACTGGTCCTGCGCAAAGGCATGGATGGGAAGCAGCTCCACCGCAGTAACGCCCAGCGTCTTCAGATGATGGATGACGCGCGGATGCGACAGGCCGGTAAAGGTTCCGCGCTCGCCCGGCGCGACATCCTGCATCAGCTTGGTGAGGCCTTTGACATGCGCCTCGTAAATCACCGTTTCGGACCAGGGCGTGCGCGGGCGGACATCACCGGACCAGTCGAAATTATCCATGACGACCATGGATTTGGGCATTGAACCGGCGCTGTCGCGGCGGTCGAAGCTCAGATCCTTTCGCGAGGAACGCAGCCGATAGCCGTGAAGCGAATCGGTCCAGCGGATCTGGCCCGACAATGCTTTTGCATAGGGATCGACCAGCAACTTATTGGGATTGAAGCGATGTCCCTCATGCGGGGCATAGCGGCCATGGGCGCGGAATCCATAAAGGAGACCGGGACGCGCATCGGGCAGATAGCCGTGCCATATTTCGTCGGTCCATTCGGGCAGTTCGAAGCGAGCAATCTCCCGCTTTCCTGCGGGGTCGAAGACGCAAAGGTCGATCTTTTCGGCATGCGCGGAAAACACCGCAAAGTTGACACCCAGCCCATCGAAGTTGGCGCCAAGCGGATAGGGAGAGCCCGGCAGGAGCCGATCAGGGAAGCTGGTCAAGCAGATACCTCGTCAAATCGAAGGATGGTGGCGGATAGCGGCGGCAGGGTCACAAAGGCGCTTGCGGGCTGGCCATGCGCGGGGTCGGCCACCGCCTGAACCGCACCGCCATTGCCCATATTGGTGCCGCCATACAGGGCAGCATCGCTGTTAAAGACCTCCCGCCAACTTCCGGCGCGCGGCATGCCGGTGCGATAGCCGGTGCGCGGTTCCGGAGTGAGGTTCATCAGCACGACGACAGGCGCCGCATCCCCATCAGCGAACCGGGCGAAGGTATAGACCGAATTTTCGGCGTCATTGCCGACGATCCATGTAAAGCCGGACGGGTCGCAATCCTTCGCATGCAGCGCAGGCTCATCTGCATAGAGCCGGTTGAGGTCGCGCACGAGCCGCTGGATACCGGCATGCTCCTCACGATCGAGAAGGTCCCAGGGGAGGGTCTCGTCATGGTTCCACTCGCGCTCCTGCCCCAGCTCGCAGCCCATGAAGAGCAGCTTCTTGCCCGGATGCGTCCACATGAAGGAGAGATAGGCGCGCAGATTGGCCCGCTTGCGCCATTCATCCCCGGGCATTTTGGCGAGCAGCGAACCCTTGCCATGCACCACCTCGTCATGGCTGATGGGCAGGACGAATTTTTCGGAATAGGCATAGACGATGCTGAAGCTCAGCTCGTCATGATGCCATTTGCGGTAGATCGGGTCTTCTTCAATGTACTGCAGTGAATCGTGCATCCACCCCATGTTCCATTTGTAGGAAAAGCCCAGGCCGCCATTCGGAACCGGAGCGGTAACGCCCGGCCATGCGGTCGATTCCTCGGCAATCGTCATCGCACCGGGACAGCGTTCAGAAACAACCGCGTTCATATGCTGAAGAAAGGCGACGGATTCGAGATTTTCACGCCCACCATGGACGTTCGGGACCCATTCGTCGGCTTTCCGGCTGTAATCGCGATAGAGCATCGAGGCGACGGCATCGACGCGAAGCCCGTCGACATGGAAGGTTTCGAGCCACCACAGCGCCGAGGCGAGCAGGAAGCCCGAAACTTCGCGCCGACCCAGATTATAGATCAGCGTGTTCCAGTCCTGATGAAACCCCTCGCGCGGATCGGCATGTTCGTAGAGATGCGTGCCGTCGAACTGGGCAAGACCATGCACGTCGGTGGGGAAATGCGCCGGCACCCAGTCGAGGATCACGCCGATCCCGGCACGGTGCGCGGTATCGACGAAGCGCGCGAAATCCTCCGGCGTGCCGAACCGGGCCGATGGCGCGAATTGCGACAGCGGCTGATAGCCCCATGACCCGCCAAAGGGATGCTCCATGATCGGCAGCAATTCGACATGGGTGAAGCCCATCTCGGCGACATAGGGGATCAGCCGGTCGGCCAGTCCCGCCCAGTCGAGCGTGCCCGCCTGTTCGTCCGCAGCCGAAAGCCAGGAACCGGCATGCACCTCATAGACCGAAATCGGCGCATCGTCGCGATGGCGGACCGCACGCTCGGTCATCCAGTCTTCATCGGTCCAGCGGAAATCGGGATCGGCTGCGACAACTGAGGCGGTCGCAGGCGGCGCTTCGGTCTGGCGCGCCATCGGGTCGGCCTTTTGCACAATGCCGCCATCGGCACCCGCGACCTCGAACTTATAGCGCTCGCCGGTGCGGAGCCGGGGCACGAACAATTCCCATACGCCCGCGCCATGGCGAAGCCGCATCGGATGGCGGCGCCCGTCCCAGTTGTTGAAATCGCCGACGACCGAAACGCGGCGGGCATTGGGCGCCCAGACGGCGAACGCTACGCCGTCTACGCCGTCCACCTCACGCCGATTGGCGCCAAGTACCCGGGCAAGATCGAAATGCCGCCCTTCCGAAAAAAGGTGCAGGTCGAGATCGCCGAGCAGCGTGCCGAAGGCATAGGCGTCCTCTACTTCCTGTACCGTCTCACCCGGCCAGACGATGCGCAGGCGATAGTGTTCCGCCTCCCCCAGCGTTCCAACGAACACGCCGTCTGCGACCTGCTCCATGGCTGCGATTTCGGCACCTTCGCGGTCGATCAGCGTGACGCTCTCCGCGCCTGGCTGGAACGTGCGCACGGTGCGGTCTTTCCCCTCGCCATGCGGGCCAAGCAACGCAAAGGGATCGTCGAGCCGTCCTTCGAGCAGCGCGGAGGCTGCTCCGGCAAGCATCGTGTCGTGAAGCGTCATGGCAATTCCTTTCCGATCAGCCGTGCGGCAACCTCGCCAAGCGCGGTCGCAGGCACGCCGATCCAGTCGGGGCGATTGGCGGCTTCGTAGCCGACCTCATACGCCGCCTTTTCAAGGAGGAAGAGGTCGAGCAGCGGATCGGGCTGCGCACCTTCCCCGAAATATCCGGTTGTGAATGCGGAAACGGTACGCAGGCGGAAATCGGTGATCACGCGGCCCGCCTGCTGCTCCCATGGCTCTGCCGAGGCGGGCAGATCGCGTTCGACCACCGCCGCTGCATAATCGAGCGAGCGGAGCACCCCGGCCACATCGCGAAGCGGCATGTCTTTGCCGCGGCGTTCGGCCAGCGGTCGCGCCGGTTCGCCTTCGAAATCGATGAAGATCGCTTCGTTCCCGGCAACGAGGATCTGTCCCAGATGCAGGTCGCCATGGATGCGGGTCCGCTGCCTGCCGACCGCCTGTTCCGCCATTGCTGCCACCTGTTCGGCAACCGCGTTACGGTTCTCCGACAGGAACGTGGCGCGACGTTGCTGCACCTCGTCAAGGCGGGTGGTGGCGGACAGTCGCGACAGCGCGTCGTCGAATTGCGCCAGCACGCGCTCGCCCAGTCGCTGCGCCTCTTCACCATCCATCGCGACCGGTGCGAAGTCGGGATTATCGGTGCCCTGCGCCAGACAGGCGTGCATTTGGGCGAGACGGCGTCCGATATTGCCGGCAAACTCTTCCGCATTCGCGAAGCTCGCTTCAGCATCGCTGGTTGCGCGTTCGAGCGCACCCAGCATCCACTGCCAGCAATCGCCCTGATTGAAGACGAACCGCTGGGCCAGCATCAGCAGCATTTCCTCACCCTGCTCATGCCGGGTGACGGTGCCGAGGATCGGCGGAACATTGGCGAAGCCGCGGTCGGTTAGATAGCGCACCATCTCGACATCGGGATGCACACCGGGCGCGACCTTGCGCAGCAGTTTCAGCACCGCCTTGTGCCCGACGATCATCGTGCTGTTCGACTGTTCGGCGGCGATCCATTCGGCTTCATCGCCCGCTTCGACATCGAACTCGCCCTCGGACGCGAAGCGGAGATCACCGCCGTCGTCGCCGAGCGTCACGCCCTCTCGCATCGCGCCGAATACGGCATCGGCGAACTGAGCAAGCGCGAACCCGTCGGTCAACAGGCCGACATTGCGCCCGCGCCGCACCCGCGCAATGGCGAGGTTCGAGGCGAAACGACCATGTTGCTCGCCCTCCCAAGCGATACCGAAGGGCAGCATATAGCGGGTGGTGCCACCATCGGTCGCCACCGCGACTTCGCCGAGCAGCAGGTCGTGCGCGCCGGGTAGCGGGGTTACACGGTCGACCGTAACGCCGGTGATCGCTTCATCCTTTGCAGCGAACCAACGGCGCTGCGCGATATAGTCGGGCAGGACATCGCCCTCCAGCACGCCGCGATTGGCGCCCAGCGCGATATCGCCAAGGCCGGGGCGCAGGACGAAGGTGAAACGCTCGACCGCTTCGCCCGGTGCGGCGCTCGCCCATTCCGGCGCTTCCGCGCCTTCCGACAGCAGGAACCACGAAAAGCCATAGGGCGGCAGCGTGAGCAGATAGGGAAGCTGACCCACTTTCGGGAACGCGACCTCGCCCGACAATTCGATCGGCGTACGCCCGGCAAATTCGTGCAGCGAAAGCTCGACCGCCTGCGCGGTACGCGACAGGTTCGCGACGCACAGGATCGTCTCACCATCCTGTTCGCGAAGATAGGCGAGCACCTTGCGGTTGGCGGGGCGCAGGAAACGCTGCGTTCCGCGACCGAACGCGCTATGCGCGCCGCGCACGGCCAGCATCCGCTTCAGCCAGTTGAGCAGCGAATGGCGGTCACGCTCCTGCGCCTCCACATTCACCGCCTGATAGCCATAGACCGGGTCCATGATCGGCGGCAGCGCCAGCGTCGGCGGGTCGGCGCGCGAAAAGCCGCCGTTCCGGTCGACCGACCATTGCATCGGCGTTCGCACCCCGTCGCGGTCGCCAAGGAAGACATTGTCGCCCATCCCGATCTCATCGCCATAATAGAGCACCGGCGTTCCGGGCATGGTGAGGAGCAGCGCGTGCATCAGCTCGATCCGGCGGCGGTCACGCTCCATCAGCGGGGCAAGGCGGCGGCGAATGCCCAGATTGATCCGCGCGCGCCGATCCGCGGCATAGGTGTTCCACAGATAATCGCGCTCGGCATCGGTCACCATTTCGAGCGTCAGCTCGTCATGGTTGCGCAGGAAGATCGCCCATTGCGCCTTTTCCGGAATGTCGGGCGTCTGGCGCATGATGTCGGTGATCGGGAAGCGGTCTTCCTGCGCCACCGCCATGTACATGCGCGGCATCAGCGGGAAGTGGAACGCCATGTGGCATTCGTCATCGTCCCCGAAATAGGCCTGCGTATCCTCGGGCCACATATTGGCTTCGGCGAGCAGCATCCGCCCCGGATAATGCGCGTCGAGATCGGCGCGGATTTTCTTCAGAACGTCATGCGTTTCGGGAAGATTTTCGTTCGAGGTGCCGTCGCGCTCGATCAGATAGGGAATGGCATCGAGGCGCAGTCCGTCAATTCCGGCATTGAGCCAGAAATGCATGACCGACAGCACTTCCTTCAGCACCGCCGGATTGTCGAAATTGAGGTCGGGCTGGTGCGAATAAAACCGGTGCCAGTAGAAAGCGCCCGCCTCTTCGTCCCACGACCAGTTCGACTTTTCGGTGTCGAGGAAGATGATGCGGGTGCCCGAATAGAGCTTGTCATGGTCCGACCAGACGTAGAAATCGCGCTCCGGGCTTCCGGGCGGTGCCTTGCGCGCTGCCTGAAACCATGGGTGCTGGTCGGACGTGTGGTTGATGACGAGCTCGGTGATGATGCGGATGCCGCGATCATGCGCAGCGTCGATAAAGGCGCGCACCTCCTCCATCGTGCCGTAATCGGGGCTGACGTCGCGATATTCGGCGATGTCATAGCCGTCGTCGCGGCGCGGGCTGGGATAGAAGGGCAGCAGCCAGATCGCAGTAACGCCAAGGTCAGCGATATAATCGAGCTTCGCCATCAGTCCGGCGAAATCCCCGATCCCGTCATCATTGGAATCGAAAAAGGATTTCACATGAACCTGATAGATCACCGCATCCTTGTACCAGAGCGGGTCGTCGCCGGTGCTGATTGTGGCCTGCATGGTTTCCGGCGCGTTCATGCCCTCTCCTCCGGTGCGATACGCCAGATGCGATAGGGCTCGTCAGGCGCGATAGTGATGTGCTGGGTCTTTCCATGCCAGTTGAAGCGGTGGCCGGCGGCGAGGTCTTCGACCGCGACAGCGTCATGGTCGGCAAGGCCGAACTCCCAGAGCGGGATTTCGAAATCGCATTCCTGCGCATGGTGCGGATCGAGATTGACCATCACCATGATCATCGACGCGCCACCCTCGGCAGGCTTCGCATACCAGAGGATATTGTCGTTATAGGCCGCATAGAAGCGGGTGTTGAGATGCGTCTGGAGTGCCGGATAGGCGCGGCGCAGCCGGTTGAGCAGCGTGATGTCGGCGATGATATTGCCCGGCGCCTGATAGTCGCGCGGGAGGATCTCATATTTCTCGCTGTCGAGATATTCCTCTTTCCCCGGCGCGAGCGGCGCGCTCTCACACAGTTCGAAGCCCGAATAGACGCCGAACAGCCCCGACAGCGTCGCGGCGAGGACGGCGCGGATGCGGAAGCCTGCCCTGCCCGAATGCTGCAAGAAGGTCGGGTTGATGTCGGGCGTGTTGACGAAGAAATGCGGGCGGTAAAATTCGCGAGGGGCCGTGGTCGTCAGCTCAGTGATATATTCGGTGAGGTCGTGTTTGGTGTCGCGCCAGGTGAAATAGGTATAGCTTTGCGAGAAGCCGACCTTGGCAAGGCGATACATCATCGTCGGGCGGGTGAACGCCTCGGCAAGGAAGATGACGTCGGGATGCGCCGCGCGCACCTCTGCGATCATCCATTCCCAGAAGGGGAGCGGCTTGGTGTGCGGATTGTCGACGCGAAACGTCTTTACGCCGTGATCGACCCAGAGCAGCACGACATCGCGCAGCGCGATCCACAGATCGGGCACAGCGTCGGGGCCGTAGAAGTCGACGTTGACGATGTCCTGGTATTTTTTCGGCGGATTTTCGGCATATTTCATGCTGCCGTCCGGACGCCATGCGAACCAGCCGGGATGTTCCTTCAGCCAGGGATGGTCGGGCGCGCACTGGATGGCGAAGTCGAGCGCGATTTCGAGACCATGGTCATGCGCGGCGGCAACCAGCCGGTCGAAATCGTCGAAGCTTCCCAGTTCGGGATGAATTGCGTCATGCCCACCCGCCTCACTACCGATTGCGTAGGGGCTGCCCGGATCGTTCGGGCCCGGCGTCAGCGTATTGTTCGGCCCCTTGCGGTTGGTCTTTCCGATCGGATGGATCGGCGGGAAATAGAGCGTGTCGAATCCCATGTCGCGGATCGCGGGCAGCCGCTCGATGACATCGGCAAAGGTGCCGTGCCGCGCTTTGTCGTCGGTGATCGAGCGGGGGAAGAGTTCATACCAGCTCGAAAAGCGCGCGGCGAGCCGTTCGGCGTCGAGCCGCTGGATCGGCGAGCTATGAAGGTGCGGGCGATCATCGGCGCGATCCATCAGCGCTGCGGTTTCGGGATCGAGGAGCAGCGCCGCCTGCGCCTGTTGCTCCGCACCGTCCAGCTTCGCGAGCAGCGCCGACAGCGAACGGGCAAGCTCGCCCTCTGCCCGCGCCTGCGCTTCGCGGACCAGTTCGACGCCTTCGCGATAATCGACCGGCTGTGCGACATCGGCGTTCAGCTTTTTGCGAAAATCGCGGGTGAAGCCGTGAAACCGGTCGAGCCAGCCGGCCACGCGAAACTCATGCGCGCCCAGGCGTTCGGGCACGAAGCTCGCCCGCCAGCGGTCATTGTCAAGCGCGGTCATGCGGCGCTTGCGCCACTCGGCCTCATCGGCCGCGCGCCAGTGCAGCTCGGCGGCGAGCTGTTCATGGCCGTCGGCATAGACATCGGCTTCGACCTGCACGGTATCGCCGACGACTCGCTTGACCGCGAAGTCGCCGCCCGTGACCGAGGGCGAAAGCTCGTCCACCACCAGCCGCGGCCATTCGCGCGCGCGGCGGGCATCGCCGCCGCTTCGTACGCCAGTGACCGGCCCGGCGGCAGCGACACGCAGCAACAGCGTTTCGCCCGCGCCGAGCACGTCCGGCACGACACCACCGTCCAGCGTCTGAAAATGGCCCGAAGGCGCGCCGCTCGCCTGTAGCAGCGCGGCGGCGGAGGGCAGCACCATATCGCTGTCGGTGTGATTGGCGATGCCGACAAGCACTGAAGCAGCCTGCCGCGCATCGCTCGTCTCGCTGCGGACGAGTACGAGCAGCGGGCCTCCGGGCGCGCTCGCCTGACGCAGTTCACCGCTTATGGTGCCAATCGTATCGAGCGTACCGAACGCCGAGCGGATCGCATCGACGCCCCCCTCCTGCCGCGCCCATCCCGCAGGAACGATGAACCCATCGGTGGCGAGCGGCGCAAGCGCGAGCGCAGCCGTCGATAGCCCGCGCTCGGGCGCGAATTCGGCGATCAGCGGCACATGCCCCCGCAGCGCCTCGACCTCTTCGACCATCCAGCGCGAGTCCATATCCCACCAGCCATAAGAGGCGATCAGCGCATCCAGCCCGGCAGCGCCCAGCGCAGCGGCGCGCGCGCGGTCGCCGACCGCCCCGGCGATCAGCGCGACGTCACTATCGAGCGCGGCGCGCAGGCACTGAAGCAGCGGATCGGCGATCCGCTCGGCCCCGATTAGCCGAAAGCAGCGAACGCCCGCCGCCACGAACTCGCCGAGCCGGTCGATCATCGCATCGCCGAGGCGGTCGGCAGTCTCGCTTGCCCGCAGCCGCGCCATCGCCTGACCGGTCGCAGCCATCGGGCGGCGCGGATCGACCACCGCCCTCGCGCCGCCCGACCGGCGCAGCGTGAAGAGATCGGGATGCGCGTCGACCAGCGGATGATCGATCGGGAAACGCGCCAGATCGATCTCGATCGCGAGCGCCGGAACCTGCGCAGCGATGTCCGGAATATGCTGAAGCGCGGAATCGCTTTCCTCGCCCAATAGCGGGATCACGCCGGTGAGCAGCAGCATCCCGGCACCGGTCTCGGAAAGCGTGGTGCCGATCCGATCAGGATCGACCTGATATAAGGGAGCGGACAAGGTGCGGCGGGCGGGAAAAACCAAGGTCAACTCCGGGATATATTTCGGTGGAACGGGTCCGGCCAGTCAAAGGCGAAGGCGTTTCGGATCACGGATAGGACGGCGCGCTTTTTCGAGCCCGGGTTTTCGGTGCGGCCTTGGGTTTGGCCGCAGGCTTCTTCGCAGTCGCCTTGCCGGTCGCTGCCTTTTTCGGCGCGCTCTTCGGCTCCGATGGTGCTTTCGGCTTTTTTGCCCCCGCTGCTTTGGACGGCTTAGCAGGCATCAGTTCCGCGCGGGCCTTCGCCCAATGCTCCTCAGCACGGCCGGAGGGTTCGCCTTCTTCCTGCCAGATGGCATAGGCGCGGTCTCGGATACGCTGTTCCAACAAGTCGCTCTGAGTCATCGTCTCGTGGCCTTTCCCCTTCCGATCGATGCAATCGGCCTCATCCAGACAATGCGCCGCGCGGCAAAAGGTGCCGTGCCGTTGAAATACAATGCGTTTTATTTGGCAGGTGCAGCTTGCCAGGCTCCCGCCGGCTCGCGAGGATGCAACCGACATCAGGAGAAGACGACCATGCCGCTATACGAACTCGATGGACAGCGCCCCACGCTTGGCAGCGGCGCATGGGTTGCCCCGAGTGCGGACCTGATCGGCGATGTCCGTTTGCGTGAACAGGCAAGTGTGTGGTTCGGTGCCTGTATCCGGGGCGACAATACGCCGATGGTAATCGGCGCACGGACAAATATTCAGGAAGGGGCGATGCTGCATTCGGACGCGGGCGTGCCGCTGACGCTGGGCGAGGATTGCACGATCGGCCATCACGCGATCCTGCACGGCTGCACGCTTCACGACCGGGTGCTGGTCGGCATGGGGGCGATCATCCTCAACCGCGCGGTGATACCCGAAAACTGCATCATCGGCGCAGGCGCACTGGTGACCGAAGGCAAGACCTTCGATCCCGGCAGCCTCATCATCGGCAGCCCGGCGCGCGCGGTACGGACGCTCGACGACAATGCTATCGCGATGCTGAAAATATCAGCGGCGCATTATGTCGAAAAAGCAGCGGTTTGCGCAAAGGGCCTGAAGCGCGTCGATTAGGGCATTCTCCAGTCAGGCCGAATCGCCTGACCGTTCAGCATTAATCCGGAGCGGTCGATCTGGTGCAATCAGATCGCAAACCGTTCCAGGGCGCTGGACAGGGGGATAGGTTTCGGTCAGAAACGCATCATGGCACTTCCAGAGATTTTCCGCTCGCTCCGCCTGCCGGTCATCGCCTCGCCGATGTTTATCGTGTCGGGCCCGGAACTCGTCATCGCTCAGTGCAAGGCGGGGATCGTCGGATCCTTCCCGGCGCTGAACGCGCGGCCGCAAAGCCAGCTCGACGAATGGCTGCACCGGATCACCGAGGAACTGGCGCAGTGGAACCGCGACAATCCCGACCGGCCGGCAGCGCCCTTTGCGGTCAATCAGATCGTCCATCGTTCGAACGACCGGCTCGACGCCGATATGGAGACCTGCGCCAAATGGCAGGTGCCGATCGTCATCACCTCGCTGGGCGCACGCGAGGAAGTCAATCAGGCGGTGCATGGCTGGGGCGGCATCACGCTGCACGATGTCATTAACGACACGTTCGCGCATAAGGCCGTCGAAAAGGGCGCGGACGGCCTGATCCTCGTCGCCGCGGGCGCAGGCGGCCATGCGGGCAAGCTGAACCCCCTCGCCTTTGTACAGGAAGTGCGCAGCTGGTTCGACGGGCCGATCATCCTGTCAGGCGCGATCGGCAATGGCGGCGCGGTGCTGGCGGCGCAGGCCATGGGCGCCGACCTTGCTTATATGGGATCGGTGTTCATCGCCGCCGAAGAAGCCAATGCAGCGCCCGATTACAAACAGGGCATTGTCGACGGCCATGCCGACGACATCGTCTACACCAATTTGTTCACTGGCGTACACGGCAATTATCTGCGCGCCTCGATCGAGCGGGCGGGCCTCGACCCCGACAATCTTCCCGAAAGCGATCCGAGCAAGATGAACTTCGGGTCGGGCGGCAATTCGGACAAAAAGGCCTGGCGGGACATATGGGGCGCGGGTCAGGGGATCGGGCTGGTCGACAAGGTCGCGCCGGTCGCCGATATGGTCGCGCGGCTGCAGCGCGAATATGACGCGGCGAAACAGCGGATCACCGGCTGAACTGTCTGCTTTCGCGATTAGCCGGACCCGTCGACGTGGTCAGAAAGCGCCCGACAGCCGGTCCAGCATCGCCCGGGCCGGGCTGATGTTCGAGGGCGCGGCCTCCGGCGCCGTGGCGAGCGCCGCATCCTGAAGCGCCACGCGGCGGTGCAGGTCAATGCTCGCCTGAACCAGCGCCTGCGCTGCATCGGGCATCCGCGCGACCGCCTCGCCATCGCTGACCGGACCGGGGCCGAGGCGGCGCGACGGGGCAAGCGCATCCTGCTCGGTAAGATCGCCCGCCAGAACCGCCCGACGAGCGAGCAACCAGGCAATGATGTGCATCAGCCGCGTGGTGACCTTCAGCGATTCGCACGAAAAGGAAACGCGGGCCATCGGATCGAGGCCTCTCTGATCCTGCCGTCCTATCTCGTCGAAATAGGCACGCGCTTCATCGGCCAGAAGCATCGCATCGGTATAGAGCGAATTGATCAGATGGTTATCGATACGAACGGTCGGCGCAGGTTCCTTCATAGGTGCCAGTCTGGCAGAACCCGGGTCATTTCGGAACGGAAAAACGGGGTGAATTCAGGACTGTCCCACAGCGGATCACTGGCCGAACCGACACCGCAGGGATCAGGCAATGATATCCGGAACGATTCGATCCTCAATTGCCGCGATATCGTCGCGAAGGCGCAATTTCTGACGTTTCAGCCTGGCGATGCGAAGCTGATCGGGCGAAGCGGAAGAAGCGATCGCCTCAATCGCGGCATCAAGATCACGGTGCTCGATCCGCAGTTGCGCCAGTCGTTCGCGCAATTCGCTGTCTGTCATGCCTGCCCGCCCTTTCCTTGCGCCCCGAACCCGTTTCTGCACGGCCTGTCGCGCCACTCGATTTTCCCGCGCGACTTTTATCCAGGAACGTGATTTACTCCTTCTCCCAACTGGACGAAGGAGGGAATTTCATGATGCACAATCCGCATTTTTCGTCACTCGAGACCAAGCATTCGGTTCTTGATCGTCGAATCTCCGACGAATCGCACCGCCCGATGCCGGATCAGCTTCTGATCGCCGAATTGAAACGCCAGAAATTGCGGGTGAAAGAGGAAATGTCGCGTCTGTAACGGCGCGTTCGCCCAAAGCGGTTTCCCCCGCGCCGCAGATCAAAAGCGGCGCAGGGGCGGCCGGACATAGCTTGGCGTATGCTCGCCGCCGCCCACCGGTTTACGAGCAGCTTTCGGGTCGATGTCATGATCGAATGCAATTCCGATGCGCCCGTCGGTTGCCCATGCCACGCTCCCGCGTACCCAACCGATCCCGCGAACATCGATTTCGACCACCGTGCCGGTATCGAGTTCCACCGGATATTCGGCCATCAATCCGCCCGCTGACAGATTGCGCACGCGAACCTGAACCGGCTCGGAAAGCGCTTCATGACGCATGCTCGCACGGAGCAGCAAACTGTCGCGCACCGAACTGCGCTTCTGCGTGAAATCCTCCTGCGTCAGGTCCGCATAGGGATCGCCCGATATCTTATCCATCTAAACGCCCGAACATGAAATAACGTAGGGACGATAGTATAGCGCGATAATCGTAACCAAAAGCCTTAATGTGCAGCTTTCAGTCTTCACGCGAGACGCGCTCGTTGCGCTCGTGCCGCTCCTGCGCTTCCACCGTCATCGTCGCGATCGGCCGCGCCTCCAGCCGCCCGAGCGAAATCGGTTCGCCGGTCACTTCGCAATAGCCATATTCGCCTTCCTCGATCCGGCGAATCGCCGCATCGATCTTTGCGATCAGCTTGCGCTGGCGATCGCGGGTGCGAAGTTCGATCGACCAGTCGGTCTCGCTCGACGCGCGATCGGTCAGGTCCGACTCGCGCAGCGAATCCGACTGAAGCTGCGACAAGGTGTCCTGTGCTTCGCGATAGATGGCGTCTTTCCACGCCAGCAGCTTGTTGCGGAAATATTCCAGCTGCCGGGGATTCATGAACGGCTCGTCGGCGCTGGGCCGATAGCCGTCATCACCATCCGTCGGCGCGTCTTGTGTTGATGCGGGTTTCGCAGATTTTCCGCGTTCGCCCAAAACCGTTGCCATACAGCTCTCCAATCCGATCCGGGCCCCATTCCCGGGCACCAGCGGATCACTTTTGCCCGCGGCGCATATACTTGGGCCGATGCCCCTTCACAAGCAGCGAATTTCCCTTGAAAGCCGCTGCCATTGCGAACCGGAGATCCGGCACGATCCGCACGTCGGGACGGCGTCGCCGCTCGCCTGCCCGGATGCATGATATCCATTATAGAAAAGAACCGGTGATTTTGTGCGAATGCGGGACGTAAAACGCTGCATCAGCCATATGAACGACGGGGTTTACATTGGCGGAGCGGTGTCAGGATGATAGCATCGTGCACGTTTAACACTTTGTTTTGCAGCATGTGGCAAGGTCGTGTCGATGCGGTCTGCGCAGCGAACCCTCTTGCGTCACGATGTATAAAGATGAGCGGATGTCTATCAAACTGAACATGGCCCGTATGGCGGCCTGCACCTTGGGAGGCGCTGTTATCGGCGGCGGGGCGGTTCATGCGATCGACGCGCCGCAATCCCAGCATATCGCGGTCAAAAAAGTTACCAAGACCCGCGCTCCGGAGGAATATGCCAAGCTGATGCCTGCGGGCAAGCGTCTGTTGCGCAATCCGGGCAAGCTGGTCCAGCGTGCCGGGGTGCCGTGCGACCCGGCGCCCGTACAAATTGCCAGCAACGACGTGGCGCTTCCCCCAACCGGCTATCAGCCCATCGAGGCTCATGATGCGCCCGACATCACGAATGATCGCGATGCGCCCCGCTATCGAAACACCGGCTTTTCGGGCGGGATCGGCAGCGTCGGGGGATATGGCAGTTCGGTGGTCGTCGTGCCTTCGGGAACCTCTGGCGGAAACAACGGCAACGGAGCCGGTGGCGGCAACGGTAGCGGAAGCGGAAGCGGAAGCGGCACGGGGGGCGGCAACGGTAGCGGCGGCGGCGCGGGCGGCGGCAATGGTAGCGGCAGCGGCACAGGTGGCGGCGACGGCAGCGGCGGCGGAAACGGCACCAGCGGGGGCAATGGCGGTGGCGGTGGCGGTGGCGGTGGCGGCACGCCGGGAACACCGGGTGGTGATCCGGGTGGAAATCCCAAACCGGTCCCTGCGCCGCCGACGACGTTATTATTCGGCGCTGCCGCGCTCGTCCTTATCGCGCGTCGACCGTTTCGCAAAAGGTTCATGCGAAAAACCGCTCTGCGCGGCTGAGCCTGACAGAGCAAGACCGCCGCGCGGCACCTGCCGCGCGACGGTCTTCCTTCATGCGGATCGAAACCGCGAATCAGCTGTCGGTCAGAATCTTCTCAATATCTCCGATCGGATGCCCGGTAAGATCCTTGTCGATCTCGCCTGACAGCCGCTGCTCAACCTCCTTGTGATAATGTTTGCGCAACTCGCCCAGCGTCCGGGGCGGTGCGGCGATGATCAGCGATTCGAAATCATTCTGCAGCGCGCGCTTTTTCAGAAGCTCGGCGGTTTCCGCGGCGAAACGGTCTTCCTCCAGCTGGTGAAAATCGGTTTCTTCATACGCGCTGCGCCCCTGACTGACGCTGGAAAAGCTGCGCCCCGGCGCGTCGGTCGACTGTTCGCGATCGGGCGGATTATCCTGAGTCCGTTTGCGCTCCACGACGAGGTTCGGGTGCTCCGTATCGCCCTCATTGCGTAGAAACAGCATCTTGCGCCCATCGGCGATAACCACAAAGGCATCATGGGGAATCCGCATATCGCTTTCTCCTTGGATCGTTTTTGTCTGCACCATCAACGCGCGCATGCCTGCCGGGTTGCGCACCGGCCGCGCCGCCGCCATAGCCTGTCGTCATGCACGACATCCGAACCATCCGCGAAAATCCCGAAGCGTTCGACGCAGCCCTTGCCCGTCGCGGCGCGGAACCGCTTGCCGAAACGCTGATCGCGCTGGACGAAAAGCGCCGCGCGGTCATCACCGAATTGCAGACGGGTCAGGCCCGGCGCAACGAAGCATCGAAAGCCATTGGTGCTGCCAAGGCACAGCGCGATGAGGACAAGGCGCAGGCGCTGATGGCCGAGGTATCGGAGCTGAAGGAGCGGCTGCCCCGGCTGGAGGCGGAGGATCGCGAACTGACCGAGGCGCTGAACGCCCGGCTCGCCGCCATTCCCAATCTGCCGCTCGCCGATGTGCCCGACGGCGCCGATGAGGACGATAATCAGCTTGTCGCGACGCATGGCGAACCCGCCGCGTTCGATTTCGATGCGAAAGAGCATGACGCGATCGGTCCTGCGCTGGGACTGGATTTCGAAACCGGTGCGGCGATTGCGGGCGCGCGCTTCACGCTGATCCGGGGAGCCATGGCACGGCTGCACCGCGCGCTGGGGCAGTTCATGCTCGACACGCTGGCGGACGAGCATGGCTATGAGCAGGTGGTGCCGCCGCTGCTCGTGCGCGACGATGCGGCATTCGGTACCGGCCAGCTTCCCAAATTCGCCGAAGACCTGTTCCGCACGACCGATGACCGCTGGCTGATCCCGACCGCCGAGGTGAGCCTCACCAATATCGTTCGCGACCGGATTTTACCTGCCGAGGCGCTGCCGCTGCGCTTCTGCGCGCTCACCCCCTGTTTCCGCTCCGAAGCAGGCGCAGCGGGGCGAGATACGCGCGGCCTGATCCGCCAGCACCAGTTCGAAAAGGTCGAGATGGTGTCGATCACCGCGCCCGAAACGTCCGAAGACGAGCATGAGCGGATGACCGGTTGCGCCGAGGGCATATTGACGAAGCTCGGCCTGCCCTTCCGCCGGATGAAGCTGTGCACCGGCGATATGGGCTTTTCGGCGGCCCGCACCTATGACCTCGAAGTCTGGTTGCCGGGGCAGGATCGCTATCGCGAGATTTCGAGCTGTTCGACCTGCACCGACTTTCAGGCGCGGCGAATGAACGCCCGCTTCCGCACCGAGGGCGAGAAGCAGACGCGTTTCGTCCATACGCTGAACGGATCGGGGCTGGCGGTCGGCCGGACACTGGTGGCGGTCGTCGAAAATTATCAGCAGGCCGACGGATCGGTCGCGGTGCCCGAAGCGCTGCGCCCCTATCTGGGCGGGCTGGAGCGGCTGACCGCAGGCGGTTAGAGCCATCATGTCGAATGTGCGCACCCCCGCGACGCTGAAGCGCAAATCGTCGATGCCGGTCTGGCTGTCGATCGGCTGGCGGACTTTGGGGGTGCTGTCGCTGCTCGGCCTTGCCGTGGCGGTGCACTGGTTCGATCGCGAGGGGCTGCGCGATTCCTATGACGGGAATGTCAGCTTTCTCGACGTCATCTATTTCACGATGATCTCAATCACCACGACCGGCTATGGTGATATCGCTCCGGTGACCGAGCGGGCGCGGATGTTCGACGCGCTGGTCGTCACCCCGATCCGCGTGTTCGCGGTGCTGCTGTTCCTCGGCAGCGCCTATAATTTCGTCCTCAAGCGCACCTGGGAGAAATGGCGCATGTCGCTGATCCAGCGGAACCTGCAAGATCATGTCGTCGTCGCCGGGTTCGGCACGACGGGAAGCGAGGCGGTCGACGAGCTGATCGCGCGCGGCACCGATCCACGGCAGATCGTGGTGATCGAATGCGATGGCGATGCGGCGGCCCGTGCCGAAGCGCTGGGCTGCAACGTGCTGCAGGGCGATGCGACGCGCGATGCCACGCTGGAGGACGTAAAGCTGTCGCGGGCGAGTGCAATGATCGTGGCGGCGGGGCGCGACGACACCTCGATCCTGATCACGCTGACCGCGCGCCATCTCGCCGAAAAGCTGCCGGTCAGCGTGATCGTGAAGGCCGAGGACAATGAACTTCCCGCCCGGCAGGCAGGCGCGACCACGGTCATCAATCCGGTGAGCTTTGCCGGGCTCCTCCTCGCCAATTCGTCCGGCAGCCGCCATATCGCCAATTATATCACCGACCTCGCCTCGGTGCGCGGCAGCGTCGCGCTGAACGAACGCGCGGTGACGGCGCAGGAAGTGGGCAAGCCGCTTGCCGCGATCGCCACCGGGCTGGGCATGCGCATCTATCGCGACGGCAAGCCCTATGGCTTTACTGATCCCGAATGCGAGGCGCTGCAACCCGGCGACCTGATCGTCGAGGTGGTGCGGCGCACACGACCAGCTTGACGAAGCACCCGCTCCGCCCGAAGCCATTGCCATGAACCTCATTTCGCCGCGCGTCGCACCCATTTTGCTGCTGTGCATTTCCAACGTCTTCATGACGTTCGCATGGTATGGCCATCTGAAGTTCAAGGACCGCCCGCTGATCGCGATTATATTGGTGAGCTGGGGCATCGCCCTGCTCGAATATTGCTTCGCGGTTCCGGCGAACCGGATCGGCAGCTCAGTCTATTCGGCACCGCAGTTAAAGGCGATTCAGGAAGTCATCACGCTGAGCATCTTCGCGATCTTCACGGTGACCTATCTTGGGCAGCGTTTTACGATAAACCATGCGATCGGGTTCGCCCTGATCGCGGGCGGTGCATTCTTCCTGTTCCGCGATTCGCTTTAGGGCAAAGCGCGAACCGGTCACGCGTCGTCATTGCGAGGAGCGAAGCGACGCGGCAATCCAGCGGCGCGCGTGACGCTCTGGATTGCTTCACCCGGCCCTAGGCCGGATTCGCAATGACGGCAGTGGCTATTCGAACGCCACTGGATTTTTGCGAAGAAATCGCTATGTGCCTCGCCACCCATGGCAACCAAACTTCCCGAGGCCCCCAAGGTGGGGATGGTTTCGCTCGGCTGTCCCAAGAATCTGGTCGACAGCGAACGGATCCTGACCAAGCTCCGCTCCGACGGCTATCAGCTGTCGGGCGATTATTCCGGCGCGGACGTCGTTCTCGTCAACACCTGCGGCTTTCTCGATTCCGCGAAAGAGGAGAGCCTTGAGGCGATCGGTGAGGCAATGGCCGAAAATGGCCGCGTTATCGTCACGGGCTGCATGGGCAAAGAGGCGGAGGTTATCCGCACCCGCTTCCCTGACGTGCTCGCGATCACCGGCGCGCATCAATATGAAGAGGTGGTCGGCGCCGTGCATACCGCAGCGCCGATGCCGCCCAGCGCCTATCTGAACCTCGTCCCCGATAGCGGACTGAAGCTTACGCCGCGCCATTACAGCTATCTGAAGATTTCAGAGGGCTGCAATCATCGCTGCGCGTTTTGCATCATTCCGGCACTTCGCGGCGATCTGGTCAGCCGCCGCCCCGATGCGATCCTGCGCGAGGCGGAGAAGCTGGTCGCTGCGGGCACGAAGGAATTGCTGGTCATCAGTCAGGATACCAGCGCGTACGGCATCGATATCCGCAAGGAGCCGCGCCAGTGGAAGGGCAGCGAAGTCGTGCCGCACATGACCGACCTGGCCCGCGAACTGGGCAAGATCGCGCCATGGGTGCGGCTGCACTATGTCTATCCCTACCCCCATGTCGATAGCGTCATCCCGCTGATGGCCGAGGGTCTGGTGCTCCCCTATCTCGACATTCCGTTCCAGCATGCTTCGCGCGATGTGCTGAAGGCGATGAAGCGCCCGGCCAATGATGCGAAGGTTCTCGGACGGCTGAAACAATGGCGCGAGATCTGCCCCGATATTGCGATCCGTTCGACCTTCGTCGTCGGCTTTCCCGGCGAGACCGAGGAGGATTTCCAGTATCTGATGGACTGGCTCGACGAGGCGCAGCTCGACCGGGTCGGTGCGTTCCGGTTCGAACCCGTCGAGGGTGCGGCCGCGAACGACCTTCCCGGTGCCGTGCCGGAGGAGATCAAGGAAGAGCGCTATGCGCGGCTGATGGAAAAGACCGCGGCGATTTCGGCGGCGAAGCTTCAGGCGAAGATCGGCCGCACGCTGGAAGTCATTATCGACGTGGTGGATAGCGAGACCGGCGGCGCTTCCGGGCGCAGTCAGGCGGATGCCCCGGAAATCGACGGCGAAGTGCATCTGCGCGATGCGGGCCATCTGACCGAGGGCGATATCGTTCGCGTCGCGATCGAGGATGCCGATGAACATGATCTGTTCGGAGCGCCGGTGGGATACTAACCCAAACCGTCGGTGCTGAGCCTCAGCCGGAACCGTTGGTGCTGAACTTGTCGAAGCACCGTATTTCCTTCTGCGGCTCTCGAAGAAGAAGTGCAGCACTTCGACAAGCTCAGTGCAAACGGGTGGTGGCTGGCCGAAGCGCTCGATGCAAACAGCCCTTCCTCGTTTAAGCATCGCGCTTTGACCTGCTGACCCGATCCGCTATCGCTTTCCCATGTCCGAAACGCCCGCCATTCTGTTCGTCTGTCTCGGCAATATCTGCCGCTCGCCCATGGCCGAAGGCGCACTTCGCCACCGGGCGAAGGTGGCGGGGCTGGATATCGTCATCGATTCAGCCGGAACCGGCGGCTGGCATGTCGGCGAACCGCCCGATGCGCGCGCGCAGGAAACTGCGCTTCGCCATGGGGTCGATATTTCCGCTTTGCGCGGGCGGCAGGTGTCGGCAGCGGATTTTAGCCGCTTCACTCATATTTTTGCGCTGGACGAGGACAATCTCGAGGGGCTGAGCCGGATCGCGCCGCAGCATCATGAGGCGCATCTCGGCCTGTTGCTCGACATGGTTCCGCGGCTCGAAGGGCGGCCGGTGGCCGATCCTTATTATGGCGGGCCGGAAGGGTTCGAAACCACGTGGGAGCAGGTCGATGCCGCCGCTGCCGCGCTGATCGACCGGCTGGCGCGATAGCCGCCGTCTTGCCATGACCGCGCATGCTTTGCATGATGCGGGGCATGACCGCACATCTCCTCCCCGCCGCGCGCAAAAGTGCGCGTATCGCCGCGACTCTGCTCGCCCTCGCCCCCCTTCCCGCGCTGGCTCAGGCGCTCACCGCCGATCAGCAAACAAAGATCGACAAGATCGTCGCCGATGCGCTGGCATCGAGCAAGGTGCCGTCCGCCTCGATCGCGATCGTGCAGGGCGGCAGGATTGTGTACGCAAAAGCCTATGGCAATCAGGGGCCGGATGTTAAGCGGACGAGCGCCGACACCCGCTATCAGATCGCGTCGGTATCGAAGCAATTCACCGCCGCCGCGATGCTGTTGCTGGAGGATCAGGGCAAGCTCAGCCTTGATGACCATGTCTCCAAATATCTTCCCGGCATTACCGATGGCGACAAGATCACGCTGCGCCAGCTGCTGAGCCACACATCGGGGATTCAGGATTACTGGCCGCAGGATTACAGCCCCGAACAGATGAGCCATGACGTAACGCCGCAGCAGATCGTCGATCAATGGGCGAAAAAGCCGCTCGATTTCGCACCGGGTACGCAGTGGCAATATTCGAATACCGGCTATGTCGTTGCCGGGATGATCATCGAAAAGGTGTCGGGCGAGGACCTGATGACATTCCTGCGCAAGAACATCTTTCAGCCGCTCGACATGCATCCGGTCAATCAGGACGATGCCTATGGGCCGGGCTTTCCGACCGGCTATCACCGCTATGCGCTCGGCCCCGTGCGGCCCGAAGCAGCGCCGGGGCGCGGCTGGCTCTGGGCGGCGGGCGAATTGTCGATGAGCGCCAGCGACCTTGCCCGATGGGACATTGCCCGGATGAACCGTGCGCTGCTTCCCGCCTCCGACTGGGAAGCGCAGGAAACGCCGGTGCGCCTGACCAACGGTGATTCGACGCATTACGGCCTTGGCGTGTCGATCGGTGAGCGCGACGGGCACAAAGTCGTCAGCCATGGCGGCGAGGCGGTCGGGTTCCTGTCGAGCAATACCGTGATCCCGGATGAGAAATTCGCGGTCGTAGCACTCGACAATGCCGATTTCGGCCGCGCGACCGATACGATCACCGGCGAGGTAATGGACCTGCTGCTCCCCGCGAGCGGCGATGCTGCGCTTGAGGCGCATCGGCTCGATCTTGCCAAAAAACTTTACGCTGAGTTGCAGTCGGGCAAGGTCGACCGGTCGATGCTGACCAAGGATGCGGATTATTATTTCACCAAAGAGGCAGTCGGCGATTACGGATCGAGCCTGGGTCCGCTCGGCAAGCCGCAAAGCTTTGAGGCGCTCGGCGGCCCGCGACTTCGCGGCGGCTATGTGAACCGCAATTACCGGATCAGCTATCCCGATCAGAAGCTGCTGCTCGTCACCTATGCCGAGCCGGGCAGCGAGGGGAAGTTCGAACAATATCTGGTGATGCCCGCGGGCTGATCCCCGGCGAAACCGCAATGAAGAAGGCCCGGCGAAGTCGATCCGCCGGGCCTTTTTTTCAAATGGCGCGCTTCCGCTCAGCCGGGAAGCGCATAAGCGACCAGCGCGTCGCTGACCTTCGTCTTCATGAAATGGTGCCCGCCCGCCATGATGACCAGATATTGGCGGCCGTCGATCTGATAGGTCATCGGCGTTGCCTGACCGCCGCCGGGAAGCGTATCTTCCCAAAGTACCTTGCCGGTCTGCATATCGACGGCACGGATCAGGTCGTCCGTGGTCGCGGCAACGAAAGCGATACCGCCTGCCGTCACTACCGTACCGCCGTTGTTCGGCGTGCCGATCGTGATCGGCAGATGCGAGGGGATGCCGAACGGGCCGTTATTGCGCGCTTCGCCCAGCGGATGGTCCCAGATCGTCTTGCCGGTGCGCATATCGATCGCGCGAATGCCGCCATAAGGAGGTTCCTTGCACAGCAGACCCGTCGGCATCTGCCACCCTGCATTGACGTCAATGCCATAGGGGGTGTTGACCTGCGGCCCTGCTTCGCCTGCTCCGCCCTTGCTCGGTCCGGCACCGCGGGGCTTCAGGCCGCGCTCATTCACTTCTTCGCGGGTCAGCAGCTTATCGTAATTGGGCATGTCGTTATAATTGGCGATGATGACGCCGCGCAGCGGATCAACCGCAATCCCGCCCCAGTCGGTGCCGCCATTATAGCCGGGATATTCGATGAAATGCCGGTCGACGGTCGGCGGGGTCAGATAGCCCTTATAGCTCGCCCGTTTGAAATTGATCCGGCACACCATCTGATCGATGGGGGACATGCCCCACATATCGCGCTCGGTAAGCGGCGCTTTGCGCAGCGTATGCCATCCGGACACCGGTTGCAGCTTCGCCCGTTCGGCCGGTTCGACGCCGCCCTGCGGCGCGTGATACTGGGCAACCGGGGTGAGCGGCTTGCCGGTGCGGCGGTCGAGGACGAAGATATCGCCCTGTTTCGAAGGCAGGATGATCGCCGGAACCTTGCCGCCGCCCGACGATCCGACGGGCCAGTCGACCAGCGTCCCCTGCGCGCCGAGATCATAGTCCCACACATCTTTCTTCACCGGCTGGAATTTCCAGCGCGGCTTGCCGGTCTTCACATCGATGGCGACCAGTGCCGAGGAAAATTCGGTCATCGGCTTGGTGCGATAGCTGCTGACATAATCGACGCCCGCATTGCCCATCGGGACATAGACGAGACCAAGCGCATTATCGCCGGAAAAGGTCGTCCAGCTATTGGGCGAGCCGCGCGTCCAGGTCTGGCCCTCGGGCGGATAGCCGGTCCAGTCTGGGTGAGTCATGTCCCACGCCCAGTCGAGCTTGCCCGTGACGGCATCGAAACCCTGAATGACACCCGACGGCGCCTTCGCATTCTGGCCATCGAGCACTTCGTGCCCCGTCACGACCACGCCGTCCACGATGGTCGGCACCGCAGAGATCGCGACCATGCCGGGAACGACCTCGCCCATGCCCTTTTTGATGTCGACCGAGCCGTTCTGCCCGAAATCGGGGCATGGCCGTCCGGTCCGTGTATCGACTGCGATCAGCCGCCCGTCGAGCGTGCCCTCGATCACCCGCTCGGCGCAAAGCGCCCCTGGCTGCGCCGCCGGGTTGCGATAATAAGCAACGCCGCGGCACGCAGCGGTATAGGGAATCCAGTTCTGGCCGACCTTGGGATCATAGGTCCAGATCGTCTTTCCGGTGGCAGCATCGAGCGCCAGCATCTTGTTCGTCGCCGAACACAGGAACAACCGGTCGCCGATCTTCAGCGGGGTCGTCTCAGCACCATATTTATTATCGGCCATATTTTCGGGAAGATCGCCGGTATGCGCCACCCAGACGCGCTTCAGCTTGCCGACATTCGCAGCATTGATCTGAGCGAGCGGCGAATAGCGGCGCGCGGCATTGGTGCCGCCATAAGCGGGCCAGTCGGCACCGACCTGCCCTTCGGAAGGATCGCTCATCCCCTGCCCCGACGGTGCAGGCATCGCGGCCAGCAGACCGTCGGGACCGCTGGTGCCAAGAATGGTAAATTCACCCGCCATGAAGATAAGGATCGCAGCGACGCCGATGCCCGCATAGCGCCAGCGTGCTGCACGCGCGGTCAGCGTCGCCATGGTCAGCACCACCGCAACCGCCAGCACCAGCGGGGCAACGTCGCGCGGGACATGCGCCCACGCATCGCCGCCGACTTCCCAGAAGGACCAGAGGATGGTGAGCGCCACAATGCCGAGATACACCCAGCCGCCGATCATCCGCCCGCGCACCAGCCAGAAACCGGCGAGCAGCATCGCGACACCGGTAAGGAAATAATAGATCGATCCGCCCAGCACCGCCAGCCATGCGCCGCCGAACCCCAGCACCACGCCGATCAGCGCGATGATGAGACCGACAATCCATCCCGCGATACTCGGTGAACCTTTGGCGGTCAGGCGGGAAGCGGTCATGAATGTCTCCGGTCGGTTCCGCTGCAGCGGATAGAACGATGCTTTGCCGCGACGAACGGCGGCGCGACGCCACGGGTTCCCAAGATCATAAATATTATTCTTCGCGTTTGCCGGGTGAACCGACAGCGCCTAGATTGCAGCTATGACCGATTTTGCCTCGCTGCTTCTCCCCGATCGCGGCCAGCCCGCGCACCCCATCCATCTGGTGGACAAGGCGACGTTCGAAAGCTGGCTCGGTATTCAGCCGCAGCGGCACCGCGTCGCGGTCGAGGCACAGAGATTGCGTCCCACCAGCTATGCGAGCGCGATCCTGCCGGGCGAGCGGCCCGGCGACTGGTCGGTGGTGACGGTGGTGGCTAATGTCGATGACCTGTCGCCCTGGTGCCTTGCCCGGCTCGCCGAAACGCTGCCCGAGGGCACCTATCGCGTCGAGGGCAAGGAACCGGGCAAGGCAATGCTCGGCTGGATGACCGGCCAATATCGCTTCGAACGCTATCACGAGGAAGCGGGCAAAGCGGGGCCGCGCGTGCTGCTCACCGGCGAACCGGCGCGGATCGACGCCATGGTGCGGCTTGCCGAAGCCACCGCGCAGGTGCGCGATCTGGTGAACACCCCGGCGGGCGATCACGGCCCCGCCGAGCTTGAGGCGGCGGTGAAGGCGCTGAGCGTCGAACGCGGCGCGACGCTGACCGTTACTTCGGGCGAGAGCCTCTCCAAAGGCTATCCGATGATCCATGCGGTCGGAAAGGCTGCTGCGCCGGGACGCGAACCCCGGCTGATCGAACTCGAATGGGGCGATGCAGCGCATCCGCGAATCGCGATCGTCGGCAAGGGCGTCTGCTTCGACACCGGCGGGCTCGATATCAAGACCGGCTCGTCGATGAAGCTGATGAAAAAGGATATGGGCGGCGCTGCCCATGCGCTGGCGCTCGCCGGGCTGATCATGGCGGAGAAGCTCCCGGTGCGGCTGCACCTGCTGATCCCGGCAGTGGAAAATTCGGTTTCGGGCGAAGCGTTCCGGCCCGGCGACGTGCTCCAGACCCGCAAGGGGCTCACGGTCGAAAACACCAATACCGATGCCGAGGGGCGGCTGATCCTTGGCGATGCGCTCACCAAAGCGGGTGAAGGCGAGCCGGAGCTGATCCTTGATTTCGCAACGCTGACCGGCGCGGCGCGGGTCGCGCTCGGCCCCGATCTGCCCGCGACCTTTGCGAACGATGACCCGCTTGCCGCGGCTTTGCTGAAAGCAGCGGATGAGGAGAGCGATCCGCTGTGGCGGATGCCGCTATGGGACGGTTATGACGAGATGCTGAAATCGGACATCGCCGACATGGTCAACGCCCCCGAGGGCGGCTTTGCCGGCGCAGTCACGGCGGCATTGTTCCTCCGCCGCTTCGTTCCCGACACGGTGCAATGGGCGCATCTGGATGTTTTCGCCTGGCGCCCGAATGCGAAGCCGGGACGGCCCAAGGGCGGCGATGCCTATGGCCTGCGGGCTGCCTTTGCCATGCTGAAACAGCGCTATGGCGGCTGATCGGACGGACCGGCGGCGGGTAGGCCCGCGCCGGTCCGCCGCGACCGCCATTACCCGCGCGCTTTCGCCGCTTCGATAATCGGCACGAATTTTTCGGCGGTCAGGCTCGCCCCGCCGACCAGTGCGCCGTCGACATGGTCGAGCGCGAGGATATCGGCAGCATTGGCGCCGGTGACCGATCCGCCATACAGGATGCGGATACCGTCCGCCTCTTCCCCCACCATCCGGCGCAGCTTGGCACGCGCAATCGCGTGGATCGATGCGATCTCTTCGGGTTGCGGCGTGCGGCCCGTGCCGATCGCCCAGCGCGGTTCATAGGCGAGCGTGAACCAGCTCGCCTGAGCGAGGTCGGGAACCGATTTTTCGATCTGCGCCTGCACCACGCGTTCGGCACGCCCTGCATCGCGCTCGGCTTCGGTTTCGCCGACGCACAGAATGACGTCGAGCCCCGCGCCATGCGCAGCCACTGCCTTGGCCCATGCGTCATGGCTCGTCTCATGCTGATCGGCGCGGCGTTCCGAATGCCCGACGATCGTCAGACGCGCTCCGGCTTCGTACGCCATCGCCGCGGAGATGCAGCCGGTATGCGCGCCCTGTTTCTCCGCATGCACATCCTGCGCGCCGATCGGCATCGCGCCCGCCACCGCTGCGGCCCGCTCGATCAGCGTGAAGGGCACGCACAGCGCAGTGTCGACTCCCGGCGCAGCCTCCGCCGCCTTCGCGATTGCGCCGATTTCGGGCAATTGGGCGTGCAGCCCGTGCATCTTCCAGTTTCCGACGACGAATTTGCGACGTGCCATATATTCTCCCCCTGAACGCCTCATCCCATCCGTAACGTGCCGCGCAGCCGGCACAAGCTTGAAGACGGGCGCACACCGCCCTAAAGCGGCGGACCGAACCGGATTCCTTATCAAAGGCACTTCATGCTCAGTTTTCTTCGCCGCCTGACCCATTCGAAAGTGGGCGTGATCGTCACGATGACGGGCCTTGTGCTGATTGCGCTCGCATTCGGGCTGACCAGCATCGGATCATCGATGACCGGGGGCACCCCCGCGGCGGATACGGCGGCAAAGGTCGGCGGCGAAACAATCAGCGCCAATGAACTGCGCCAGCGCGTTCAGCAGGCGGTCGACGGCGCCCGACAGAACAACCCCGATATCACCATGGCGCAGTTCATCGCGCAGGGCGGCGTGGATCAGGTGCTCAATCAGGTGATCAATTCGGTCGCGCTCGACAAATTCGGGCATGATTCGGGCATGATCGTCTCGCAAAAGGTCGTGGACGGGCAGATTGCCAGCATTCCCGCCTTTCAGGGACTCGACGGTAAGTTCAGTCAGGACCAGTTCGATCAGCTTCTCAAAGCCCGCGGCCTGACCGCCGATCAGGTGCGCAGCGACATTCGCCGCGAGCTGATGGCGCAATGGCTGGTCTCGCCCATCTCCGGCGCGCGCCAGTTCCCCAAACAGATCGCGCTGCCCTATGCCGCGCTGCTGCTCGAAAAGCGCACCGGCACGATCGGCTTCATTCCGGCACGTTCGATTTCCGCCGGCGATGTCCCGACCGGTCAGGAAATCCAGAACTATTACAAGGCCAATATCGCCGATTACACGCTGCCCGAACGCCGGGTGATCCGCTATGCGATTGTCACGCCGGAAAGCGTGGCGGCCAAAGCGCAGCCGACTGACGCCGAGATCGCGCAGGCCTATAAGGCGGAGGCGGCGAAATTTCAGGCAAAGCAGAAGCGGACGATCGAAGCGGTCGTGATCGGCGACGAGAATCAGGCGAAACAGGCTGCCGCGAAGATTAAGGCCGGAAGCTCGGTGACTGAGGTCGCAAAGGCGGCCGGGCTGGAAGCATCGCGCTTCGAAACCGCGAATTCGGCCGATCTTGCCGGGCAAAGCTCGGCCGAATTCGCATCGGCGGCATTCAAGGCGCAATCGGGCAATGTCATCGGCCCGGTCAAGGCACCGCTCGGGTGGTATGTCGGCAAGGTCGAGGGGATTACCCAGGTCGCGGGCAAGACGCTTGCCGAAGCGACGCCCGAACTTACCCAGGAGCTGAAGCAGAAAAAGCTGCAACAGGCGCTTGCCGACCTTCAGGACAAGATCAACAACGGCATTCTTGACGGTTCGACCTTTGACGAGTTGGTGAAGGACAGCGGCACGTTAAGCGCGAAGACGACGCCGCCGGTCGTGTCGAACGGCACTGATCCCGAACACCCGCAGGCGCAGCCCGATCCGGACCTGTCGCAGGTGGTCGCAGCCGGATTCTCCGCCGAACCGGGCGATGCGCCGCAACTGGTGCAGGTGGGTCAGGACGGCGGCTTCGCGCTGGTCGCGCTGGGCAAGGTGGTGCCGAAACAGGCGCGTCCGCTCGCCAGGATCAGCGATCAGGTCCGCGCCGATCTGATCGCGCACCGGGTCTCTGAAAAGGCTCGCAAGCTCGCTGCCGAAGCGGTCGCGAAGATCAAAAAGGGCGCATCGGTCGCCGATGCGATGAAGGGTACCGGCATCGCCGCCCCTGCCCCGCAAAATGTCAGCCTGACGCGCGGCGATATCGCGCAGCAGCGCGGCAATGTACCGCCCGCAGTCATCATGATGTTCTCGATGAGCGAGGGCGATGCGAAGCTGATCGCGGCACCGCAAAATGCCGGCTATTTCGTCGTGAAGCTCGACAAGGTCGAAGCCAGGGATGCTTCGGGTGATAAGGAGCTGGTTGCCGGCACGCAGCAGGGGCTGGGCAGCGTGGTCGGCAATGAGTTGACCGAACAGTTCGCCCGCGCGGTGCGCCGCCAGGTCGGGGTGAAGGAAAATCCTTCGGCCGTGTCGAAGCTTCGCGACGAACTGGGTGGCGGCGCCGCCGCCGCGAACTGATCGCGATGATCGAGGGACGCGAAGCGGCGCTGGCGCAGCTGGCAGCGGGTAAGCCCGCTTTGCTGTGGCAGCGGCAGATCGCCGACACCGAAACCCCGGTGGCGGCGGCGCTTCGCCTGATGGAGCCGGAGCGCGGCGATTTTCTGCTTGAATCGGTCGAGGGCGGATCGGTGCGCGGGCGCCACAGCCTGATCGGCCTTGCCCCCGACCTGATGTTCCGCGCGACCGGTAACCGGGCGGAGATCAACCGGCACTGGATGCACGACCGGACCGCATTCGAACCGTGCGAACAGCCGAGCCTGGCCGCGCTGCGCCGGCTGGTCGCTGATTGCCGCGCCGATGTGCCTGACGGCCTGCCGCGCGCACTTGCCTGTCTGGTCGGCTATTTCGGCTATGAGACGGTCGGTCTGGTCGAAAAGCTGCCCGTGCCCGAACAGGACCCGCTCGGCGTTCCCGATATGATGTTCGTTCGCCCGACGATCCTGCTGGTCTTCGACCGGCTGGCCGACGCGCTGTATATCGTCGCGCCCGCATGGCCCGATAGCGGCGAGGATGCCGGGAGCGTGGTGGCGCGCGCGGTCGACCGGATCGGGGACATTGCTGCACGGCTGGTCAACACGCCGCTGCCGCCCGCGCCGCGCATCGAGCACGGCGAGACCGTGCTGACGCCGCAGCTTCCGGAAGGGCGCTATGGCGAGATGGTTGCGGCGGCGAAGGAATATATCGCGGCAGGCGATATCTTTCAGGTCGTGCTGGCGCAGCGTTTCACCACGCCCTTCCCGCTGCCGCCGTTCGAACTGTATCGCGCGTTGCGGCGGATCAATCCCTCGCCCTTTCTCTATCATCTCGACCTGCCGGGCTTTTCGCTCACCGGATCGAGCCCCGAAATTCTGGTCCGTGCACGCGACGGTGAGGTCACGATCCGACCGATCGCGGGCACCCGCCCGCGCGGCAAAACGGCGGCCGAAGACGAGGCGAACCGCGCCTCGCTGCTCGCCGACCCCAAAGAGCGCGCCGAACATCTGATGCTGCTCGACCTTGGTCGCAACGATACGGGCCGGGTCGCCGAAGCGGGGAGCGTTCGGGTCACTGAAAGCTATACGGTCGAATTCTACAGCCATGTCATGCACATCGTGTCGAACGTCGTCGGCACGTTGCGCAGGGATCGCGATTCGCTCGATGCGCTGTTCGCGGGCTTTCCGGCGGGTACGGTGAGCGGCGCGCCCAAAGTACGCGCGTGCGAGATTATCGCCGAGCTGGAGCCGGAAAAGCGCGGTCCCTATGCGGGCGCGGTCGGATATTTCTCCCCCGACGGGTCAATGGATTCGTGCATCGTGCTGCGCACCGGCATCGTGAAGGACGGCGTGATGCATGTTCAGGCGGGCGCGGGCATCGTCGCCGATTCCGACCCCGCCTATGAACAGCGCGAATGCGAGGCCAAATCCGGCGCGCTGCTCGCCGCCGCGCGTGAGGCGGTGCTACGCGCTTCTCAGGCCGGATACGGGCAGTGAAGGATCAGCGGCCGGCATTATTGTCGGCCTCGATCTCGCGCCGCGCAGCCCACCATTCGCGCAGCATCTGCTGGGTGCAGCCGGTCTGACCGTCGCTGCCGACCGGGGAGCAGCTGTTGGGCGTATTGTGCCGCCCTGCCTCCTCGACCATCTGCGCGCGATTGGCCCAGGACTGATGCGGCACATCGGGCTTTTTGCGCCGCAAATCCTCGGGAATGCGATAGGGCGATTCATCCTCTTTCGAACAGACGATGATTTCATCGTCATCCTTCGGCTTCGGACAGCTTTCGTCGCCATGCAGGGTGATGCTGCGGATCACGCGCGGCGGCTCGCCCGGTTTTTCCTGCGCCGATGCGGCGACCGGCAGGATCAGACCCGCCATCAGTAAAAACGCCATGCGCCGCATCGTTCGTCCTTTCGTTTCTTCCGCCGATATGTGTGACATGATTTCTGAACGCACCATGTCCCGTCTCGCTCCAATGCAGCCGGGACTTGCGCCACAATCCGGCGGCGTTATGGCAAGCGGCATGATCCTGGTCGTCGACAATTATGACAGCTTCACCTGGAACCTCGTCCATTATCTGATGGAACTGGGGGTGGAGGTGCGCGTCGAGCGTAACGATGCACTCACCGCCCGCGATGCGCTGGCAAGCGGAGCGGAGGCGTTCCTGATCTCGCCGGGGCCGTGTACGCCGAATGAAGCGGGGATCAGCCTCGATCTGGTTGCTGCCTGTGTCGAGGCGAAAAGGCCGCTGCTCGGCGTCTGCCTCGGCCATCAGGCGATCGGCCAGCATTTCGGCGGGAAGGTCGTGCGCGGCGGGCTGATGCACGGCAAAACCTGCCCGGTCGACCATGACGGTACCGGCCTGTTCGAAGGACTTCCCAGCCCGTTCACCGCAACGCGGTATCATTCGCTCATCGTCACCGATATTCCTGATGTGCTGCGCGTGAATGCGACCGCTGACGATGCATCGGTCATGGGGTTTCGCCATGCCGATCTTCCCATCCATGGCGTCCAGTTCCACCCGGAAAGCATCGCGACCGAACATGGCCATGCCATGCTCGCCAATTTCCTGAAGGCCGCCGGGATCGAGCCGAAGGCCCCGGCATGAGCGTGTTCGCGATACTGCCCGATCCGGCGAGCCCCTTATCGCATGAAAGCGCGGCCGAGGCGTTCGCCGCGATCCTCGACGGCACCGCGCCCGAGGAAGCGGTGATCGCGTTCCTCACCGCGCTGTCCGAACGCGGCGAAAGCGCGATCGAGATTGCCGAAGCGGCACGCGCGCTACGCGAGCGGATGATCCCGGTCCATGCGCCGGTGGGGGCGATCGATGTGTGCGGCACCGGCGGCGACGGGCATCATACGCTGAACGTATCGACCGCGGTCAGTCTGGTCGTCGCGGCGTGCGGCGTGCCGGTCGCGAAACATGGCAATCGCGCGGCATCGAGCAAATCGGGTGCGGCCGATACGCTGGAGGCGCTGGGCCTCGATCTGGACCGGGCAGCCGCTAATGCAGAGGCGACGCTCAACGATCTCGGCATCGCCTTCCTCTTCGCGGTGAACCATCATCCGGCAATGGGGCGGATCGCCCCCATCCGGCACAAGATCGGGCGGCGCACCATCTTCAATCTGATGGGGCCGCTCGCTAACCCTGCCCGGGTGACGCGCCAGCTGATCGGCATTGCCCGGCCCGATTATGTCCCGGTCTATGCCGATGCGCTCGCCGCGCTGGGGACCGAGGCATCGGCAATCGTCTCGGGCGCCGAAAGCCTCGACGAATTATCGTGCGAGGGCGAGAGCGTGATCGCCAATATCGGTCAGGCGCGCTTGCCCGTGCGAGTGACCCCGGCCGATGCCGGGCTCCCCGCCCATCCGCTCACCGCAATCCGGGGCGGCGATGCGCAGCATAATGCGAAGGCGCTGCGCGCGCTGCTTCGGGGGGAGACAGGGCCGTATCGCGATGCAGTGCTGCTGAACGCATCAGCGGCGCTGATGGTCGCGGGACGAGCCGGAACGCTTGAGGAAGGCGTTGAGGAAGCACGCGAAGTGCTCGATAACGGGCTGGCCAATACGCTGCTCGATTGCTGGATTGCCCATTGATGACGACGATGCTCGACAAGATTCTCGCGGCCAAGCGCGAGGAAGTGACGGCGGCGAAGACGCAGGTCTCGCTCGGCGATCTCGACCGCGCCATTGCGGAGCAAAGCGCGCCCCGCGACTTTCGCGCAGCGTTGGATGCTAAGGCAGCGAACGGCTATGCGCTGATCGCCGAGGTGAAAAAGGCATCGCCCTCCAAGGGGCTGATCCGTCCCGATTTCGATCCCCCCGCCCATGCCCGCGCCTATGCAGCTGGGGGGGCGGCGTGCCTCTCGGTGCTGACCGATGCGCGCTGGTTTCAGGGAAGCGCCGACTATCTGAAGGCCGCGCGGGCGGCATGCGCGCTGCCCGTGCTGCGCAAGGATTTCATGATCGATCCCTGGCAGGTCGCCGAGGCGCGCGCAATGGGTGCCGATGCGATCCTGATCATCGTCGCCGCGCTGGAAGATGCGGAAATGGCGGAGATTGAGGCAGCGGCGATCGATCACGGCATGGACGCGCTGGTCGAAGTGCATGACGCCGCCGAGATGGAGCTCGCGCTGAAGCTGAAATCGCGGCTGATCGGGGTGAATAACCGTAATCTCAAGGACTTCTCGGTCAATTTTCAGCGCACCTATGAGCTGGTCGGCAGCGCGCCCGATGATTGCACCTTCGTTGCCGAAAGCGGGCTGACGACCCGCGCCGATCTCGACGCGATGGCCGAGCACGGCGTTCGCTGCTTCCTGATCGGCGAAGCGCTGATGCGGCAGGACGATGTCGAAGCGGCTACCCGCGCGCTGATCGGATAAAGAGACATGGCCGATCTCACCCATCTGGACGAACGCGGCGCGGCGCATATGGTCGATGTCGGCGGCAAGGCGGTGACGAGCCGCGAAGCGGTCGCGGCCGGGCACATCCGCATGTCGGCCGACGCGCTGAACGCGATTCGTGACGGCTCGGTGGCGAAGGGCGATGTCTTCGCGGTGGCGCGGGTGGCAGGGATTCAGGCGGCGAAAAAGACCAGCGAGCTGATACCCTTATGCCATCCTCTGCCGCTTAGCCGTGTCGCGATCGACCTGACGCTTACCGAGAACGGCGTGGCGGCGACGGCGACGGCAGCGACCGACGGCAAGACGGGGGTCGAGATGGAGGCGCTGACCGCTGCCAGCGTGGCGCTGCTCACCATCTATGACATGGCGAAGGCAGTCGATAAGGGCATGGTTATCGAAGATATTCGCCTGCTATCGAAGCGCGGCGGAAAGTCGGGCGACTGGACCGCTGCGTGACCCGCAGCAGGGAACGCAGCGCGCCGCCGGACGCTGTGACGGCATGACCCGATCACCGCTCCTCCCCCTTTCCGAAGCGCTTCAGCGCCTGCTCGCGCTGGGGCATTCGACTGACCGGGTGGAACTACCCCTGCGTGAGGCAGCCGGGCGCTGGGCAGCGTCGGATATCGGCGCATTGCGTACCCAGCCCGATGCCGATCTGTCCGCGATGGACGGCTATGCCATCCGCTTCGCCGATATGCCCGGCCCCTGGCGCGTGGTCGGCGAAAGCGCGGCGGGGCATCGCCATGATCGGCCGGTGAATGCGGGTGAGGCGGTGCGAATCTTTACCGGCGCGGCACTTCCTGCCGGTACCGACACGGTGCTGGTGCAGGAAGAAGCACGGCGCGAGGGCGAGATGCTGTATCTCGACGGCGAAGGCCCGGCGCATCTGGCCCGCAATGTCCGGCGCCGCGGACTGGATTTTGCGCAAGGCGATATACTCGTTGCGGCTGGCGAGCGGCTGACCCCGGCGCGGCTCGCGCTGGCGGCGGTCGGCGGCCACGGGGCGGTACCCGTGCGGCGGCGCGTGCGCGTCGCCATCGCCGCCACGGGCGACGAGCTGGTCACGGCCGGGCAACCAATCGCACCGGGGCAGTTGCCCGAATCGAACGGGGTGATGCTCACCGCGCTGATCGGCGACCTGCCCTGCCATACGATCGACCTCGGCATCCTGCCCGATGATCGCGCACGGCTCGAAGAAGCGTTTTCCGGCGTCGATGCCGATATCCTCGTCACCACCGGCGGCGCGTCGGTCGGCGATCACGATCTGGTCCGGCCGGCGCTCGAAGCATGCGGCGGCACGATCGATTTCTGGCGGATTGCATTGCGGCCGGGCAAGCCGATGATGGCGGGCAGGATGCGTGATACCGTGCTGCTCGGCCTGCCGGGCAATCCGGTATCGGCGTTTGTAACCGCGACGCTGTTCCTGCGCCCGCTGATCGCGGCGATGAGCGGCGCGCGCGGCGTGATGCATCGCACGATCACCGCGCCGCTGGGCGAAGATCTGCCTGCGAATGGCGAGCGGACCGACTATATGCGCGCCGCGCGGATCGACGGCGGGGTGTTTGCGGCGGCGATTCAGGACTCGTCGATGCTGCGCGCGCTGGCGCGGGCGGACTGCCTGATCGTACGCGAACCGCATGATCCGGCGCGCAAAAAAGGCGACTCGTTGGAAATCCTGCCGATCGCTTGACTTGTTCCGAATAGTTGCCTAGAAGTTCTGCGTCTGTTCCAACCGGAGGGCGCTATGCTGACCCGCAAACAGCACGAGCTGATTTGTTTCATTGCCGACCGTCTGAACGAGACGGGTGTATCGCCTTCGTTCGAAGAGATGAAGGACGCGCTTGAGCTCAAGTCGAAATCGGGCGTGCATCGCTTGATCAGCGCGCTGGAAGAGCGGGGCTTTCTGCGCCGCCTGCCCAATCGCGCCCGCGCGCTGGAAGTGATCAAGACGCCCGAACGTTCCGGGGCTGCGCGCAGTTCGGCTGCGGTGGTTTCGAAAGCAACGCCCAAGGCCAAAGCGCCCGAACCGGCGAATGATGTCGTCGAAATTCCGCTGCACGGCCGGATCGCCGCCGGCGTTCCGATCGAGGCGCTGGAGGGCGCGCAGATGCTTCCCGTGCCCGCCGCGCTGCTGGGTTCGGGCGAACATTATGCGCTGGAAGTCGCGGGCGATTCGATGGTCGATGCCGGAATATTGGACGGCGATTATGCGCTGATCCGCCGCACCGATGTCGCGCGCGACGGCGAGATCGTCGTTGCGTTGATCGAGGATCATGAGGCGACGCTCAAATATTTCCACCGCGAAGGCGCGATGGTGCGGCTCGATCCCGCCAATCGCAGCTATGATCCGCAGCGCTATGCTTCGGATCAGGTGCGTATTCAGGGACGTCTGTCGGGACTTTTGCGCCGCTACTGATCGGCTGCGGCGTTGCTCCGGGTTTCGCTCCGGTCCTGTATGGCCGGGCGATTCTTCGGTCTGGCGTTACTCGCATCGTTTCTGCGTGGTTGCCTGGGCGGCATCACGGTCGGCGGCGCTGCCCAGGGATGTTCGCCGGAACCGAGCCGGGTGGTGCGCAGGCGTGCATGGGAGAGGTTCAGCGCGACGCCGCCGGTCGACCTCAGGGTGCGCGAATCGAGCTTCAGCCAGCGCGGGCGGCACCAGCCGGGCAAGCGGCGGTCGGAAACGACGATGTCCGCCGCCCGGCAAGCAGGCTCCAGCGCCGCGCGTTCGATGAAATAGTCGCTTCGGGTGGCGAGTATCTGCCAGACGCGGTCTGCCGCGCGTTGCTGAAACATACAGCTATCCTTACCGCACCGCGCACCGGGAAGCTCGGCGATCGGGGTCAGCTCGCTTTCCACCCCGGCGCTGGCGGCAAAGGCATCGCGGATATAATCGCCCGACCGTTCGCGCAGCAACGCCATGCCGCCATCGGCCTTGCGTATCGCAAGATGTTTGCCGTCGGCGGAAATCAACATGTCTGGCGACGGCGCTGCCGATGCCCATATAGCGCCCGCCATCAGCGGCCCGACGCCCAGCCACCGCCAGCGCGTCCGCCACAGCGCGATCCACAGACCGCCAAGGATCATCGCTGCGAACGCGCCTTCGGGCATGACCGCCAGCGCCGCGACGGAGCCGGGCGCGTTCGCGGTAGCATGAGCGAGGCTCAGCAACAATCGCAACGCCGTTCCCGTCACCCACCAGAAGGGCGCGCCCAGCCCCGCCAGGTCGAAGAGCAGCGCGAGCGCCTCTGATGGCATGATGACGAAGGTGGTGAGCGGGATAGCGACGATATTCGCGCCTGCCCCGTACAATCCGGTCTTGTGAAAATGGTAGAGCGCGATCGGCATCAGCGCGGTTTCGACCACCAGCCCGGTGAGCAGCAGCGACAGCATTCCCCGCGCCGTCCTTTTCACGGCCCCCTCCTCCTGCCGCGAAAACCAGCGCCGGATTCGCGGATCTTCGTGCAGCGCGACGATCGCCACGACTGCGGCGAAGCTGAGCTGAAAGCTCGGCCCGGCGAGCGATTCGGGGAGGATCAGCAGCACGATCAGCGCTCCCGCCGCGATCAGGCGAAGCGTGATCGCCTCGCGTCCCATCGCCAGCGCGGCAAGCACCAGCAGCGCTGCGATGCACGACCGGATCGTCGGCACCTGCGCCCCGGTCATACTGTTATAGGAGTTAGAGGTTTTTAAGCCCTTCGGGGCGATGAGGGGCGATGACCTTACAAGCTACGATTTACGCACGCTTTTCGAACCAAGAACAGTCACAGGGCAGTTCTAAGACTCGCCAGTTAAAAGTGTGTAGGGAATTCCTTTCGGATCGACCGGAATGGGAGATCTCAGAAGATCGCATATTGATCGACCAAGGGTTGTCCGCATTTAGTGGCGCTAACCGACAGCCCGGTGGCCAACTCTACGAATTTGAACAACAGGCAGAGGCCGGACTGTTCAAAGCCGGTCATGTGCTCGTGGTTGAGCATATCGACCGCATCAGCCGTCAGGGGCACGATGAGGTTCTGCCCCTCGTCAAAAAGCTCACACAGGCCGGTGTCACCGTTGCCGTGGCAAGCGGTCGCCGCATCTATAACGCATATGAGCGCGTAACGCTCGGAGCGGTCATCGAGGCGGTTGTAGCCGCTGAACTCGCGCGGGAAGAAAGCGACAATAAGAGCAAGCGTCTGAAAGCTGCCCAGAACGAACGAGTGGCGGCAGCGCAGAAGAGCGCAGCAGACGGTCAGCACCTCAGTATGACGCGAACCATTCCCGCTTGGATAGACGCTGAGCGGATCAGCAAGTCTTCAGAGCGCCCTCTCTATCGGATGACGCTTAACAAGAAACGAGCATCAGTCCTCCGCGAGATATTTCAGCTTACTATCGACGGTTATGGAACACCGGCGATTGCGAAGAAGCTGAACGAACGCGGCGAACCGGTCTGGAACCATCTGGGACAGCGCAGCAACAATGGCTGGACAGTGGGCTACCTCACGAAGCTCGTGCTCAATCGAGCAGTGATGGGAGAATATCACCCGAAAAATCGACCTCGGGGCGGGAAGGAGACGAGCAAGGAAATAGTGGTCCTGAACCACTTCCCTCAAGCGATAGACCCAATCATGTTCGCGAAGGCTCATGCGGCGCGACAGTCGCGGAAGGGCACGAGTGGTGCGTGGCAGATCACTCATAACAACCTGTTCAGCGGCATCGCGAAATGCGGTGAGTGTGGAGGCAGGATGAAGCAGGAGGTGACGGTCAAAAAGGGCCAACTGCGCCGCCACAAGAACGGTCGCTATCCAGCGGGTCAGACGTTCAGCTACCTCAAATGCCATAACGCTCTGAATCGAGTTTGGGACGAAGAGCGAGATCAGCTTCGTTGCACCAATCGCAACAGTTTTCGATACGAAACGCTCGAAAGAGTGATCCTCGAATCTGCGATGAAGTTCGTTGTGGTCAACGCGGACGTTGCGTCAGACAGCCAACAACAAGCCCTTAAGATCGAAATAGCGGATAAGCAGCGATTCATTGAAGAGAAGCGGAAGCAGGTAGACAACCTCTTTCGGGCCTTCGCACAATCCGGCTCCCAGACTGCTGAGCGCATGGCGCTGGAGATGGAGAAGGAGTTGCTGGACGATCAGGCCGCTTTGCGAGAGTTGGAGAAGGGGCTGACCCAAGGGGCGGATGCCACTTCAATTGAGGAATACGAGGCCCGCTTGAAGGCGCTGCTGGAAAGCATCGAGAGCGATGATGCCGAGGAACGCAATTCGGCCCGCATCAGGGTTAAGCAGGCTCTCGGTCGTTACATTTCGCGCCTGACCTGTCACGACAATCGCATGACGTGTGTGGAATACGGGAACGCCCTGCGTAGCGTGTATGACACTGATGGTAGCCTACTCTACCAGGCCTTTATGAATGAGACGATCTATGGGCCGGACGGTGAACCCGATTGGCACCCGGTCGATGATCTAGAACTCGCTGATGAGCAGGCAGCGGACTAAGAGAGGGAGAGCAGAACCATGTTGGGGTGGTTGAAAGCGTTGTTTAAGTCGGCCCCGGATACGCGCCGTAGATGTCCTGAATGCGGGGGTGTTGAGGTGAAAACCGAGTTCGTCACGATTGTAGACAGCTGCCGCTCCTACTGCGCCAAGGGGCATAGCTGGTAAGCAGGGGGAAGCTATGGAGTTTGAGCCTGAACTCGCAGCGCTGATCGCGAGGCTTTGCGAGACGCCGCTTCTAGATCGGGGGACGGCGCACAAGTTGCACCGCGCCGCGTTTGAAGAAGCCTTTCCGAAGATGTTGCAGGGGCAGACCTTCGGACAGGCGATGGGTGGCCTCTCGATCCTAAATCAACCCGAAGACGCATTTCGTGCTGAATTGAAGTCCATCGACAATGATCTTGGTCGGCAGATTGGCATCGTCAATGATGCGCTCGATCAGTGGTTCACTAAAGGCGAAGCGCCCCCACCATATTACGCTTGGCGCATCGCAGTGATTCTGAGCAAGGCGAAGCGCAAGGACGAAGAAGGCCGCTTCCTAGCGGCATGGTGTAAGCACTTTGGCGCAACCCGTGGTAACAGATACGAGGCATTGGCTGATCGCGCGCGTAAGCTAGGTGTATATTGAACTCTCAGCGCCTGTCTAAGCGTCAGACAGAGCGAAAGCGCCCCTGACACAATCGGGGGCGCTTTGGCGTTGAGCGGGCGTCTCTGGCTTAGCAGCGGGGCAATTGAAAGCGTTCGTTGCCCACATACAGATCGAAGCAATTTCGCTTCCGCTCGCAGTAGATGCGTTCGCCTTCAAAGTCGAAAGCGAAGGCATCATCCTCAAAGTCGGGATGGAAGTCCAACGTGGACTCTACGAAGTTAGCGAGGGCGGAAAGGTAGATCTGGTTAAACATCTGCTATCTCCTTCCCGCATCGTATGCGTTACCAGAACATGGACCCAAAGCGTTTTGAGGCTTCCGGTCCAGCGGCTGGTATCCAGATCGCACAGCCTACCATCACGAGCCATGACGGCATGTTTGAATGGTCAACGAGCGAATCTGAGCGAGCCGCGATGAATGCGGATCAGCTTCTAGAGAGCATCGGCGCGGACCTGACGCCCTACGGAGTGCTCCTGTCCGAGTGAGTGCTCACAAAGAGTGAGCCCCGCCGAAACGGCGGGGCTCACCATGATCGACTCACCGCAAGCCCCCTTGCCTTCGTTCCTTATATGTTCTCATATCGCCATATGGAACGAATCGACCTCAACCACCTATCCGAAGCGATCCTGACTGCCCCCGGTTGGGCGCGCGTTGGCCTAACAGTGGCTGACGAACACATGCGGAAAGAAGCCGCATTGGAGTTGGCGCAGAGCGTCGCGAAAAGCCTGACCGAAGAGCCTCGCTTCCAAGACCGCAACCAGCTGAACCTCCCGATATGACGCATGGCGCACAATCTCAGATGGCGGCGGCTTAGCGATTTCACGAAGCGCCAAGCGAACATCAGGGCCGAGTGTTTCAACTGCCGACGATCTACGACCCTAGCCGCCGATAAGCTCGCAATGTGGTTTCGGCTCCGGTGCTGGAATGACGCAACCGAAGCGGTGAGGCAGCACCTCTATTGCGTGAAGTGCCATCGTCGTCCCGACAACCTGAGACCGAGTAGAGAGCCTCATAACGGGCCGATGATCTTTCCAGACAACGAGAGGGACTGGAAACGGATTCAACGTCGCTTGCGGGGGTAGTTCAACCGGGTCATGGTGTCGGTATGACAGCACTTAATTTCGTTCTTAGTGAAGACGCGGTTTACGTGGTTGCTGACACCCTCGTGACCTTCGAACACAAACCAGCATACTTCACAACCAAGGTGTTCACGGTTCCGCATTGGAACGGCCTAATATGCGGTAGAGGCTCGCACGGACTGATTCTAGATTGGGTGATGCAGGCGTTTGGTAGCACCCTCGCTCTCGATCTGGTTCATACGGACGAGTTCGCGCCACAGATAATGCGAGACCTCTTTGATAATCGACCTAAGGAAGAGCAGGCTAACTGCACGACTTCGATATATCACCTCGGGTTCGACACGGCTCAGGACCGCTTTGTCGGCTTCGCCTACCGATCGAAGGATGACTTCGTAAGCGAGCCGCTTGAATACGGCTTTCATCAAAAACCCGGCATCGGCATTGAAATGGAAATGCGGGAGTTTCCTAAAGACTTCGTAGCCCACATGCGACAACAGCGTGAAGAGCAAGATGCCCTTCCCCCCGAAGAGCGCGCGTTTATCGGCGGCCAAATTCTGAGCTGGATGCTTCAGCGCGTTCAGCAAGAGGACGGTCCGTCCCTCGTTCGAACTACGATACTTCCAGCGTTCGAATGGGACGATTACGGTGAAGCCTACATCGAATGCCTAGACGGACTCGCTGAACGCTAAAGTCGCAGAAAACTGCGAAAAACTCTGGTGTTGACTCCTATAATGCGCTTGTCAGCCAGGTATAGCCGATCGCGACCAGCGCTCCGAACGCTGCGGCGACCAGCGGCAGGCGAACGCGCAGCGCAAGCCCGGGGATCAGCGCCAGCAGCCGCAAGCTCAGCAATATGGTCGCTCCGACGATTGCGGTGACGTGCAGCCCGCTGATCGACAGAAGATGTGCCAGCCCCGACCGGCGCATCGCCTCCGCATCCGAATCGTCAATCGCCCCGCGATCGCCGGTCGCCAGCGTCGCCGCGATCGCCCCCGCCCCGCCCGGCACCCTCGACCGGATATGCTGGGCGATCCGCCGCCGCAAATCGCCCGCCGGAGCGATGCCGGGGCGCATCACTTTCACCGGTCCAAAGGCACGGCCCGTCGCGCCGATCCGCTGAAACCACGCCACACGCGCAAAATCATAGGCACCGGGAAGCGCAGCGGGGGGTGGCGGCATCAGCCATGCCCGCATCCCGATCAGAGCGCCGCGCGAAAGCCCCGGCGGCACGTCCTTTTCCGCCACGTTCACGCGAACGATCGCCGGCATCGGCTGCGGCGCCTGCACCGCGATCCGCACGCGCACCAGCCCCCGCGCGGGAAGCGGCTCGACTGCCCGCACCTCGCCGGTGAGCTGGACGACAGCAGGCCGGGCAAGCACCGGCGCAGCCACTCGCTCGGCACGCAGCCAGATCACGCCGCACCCCAATGCCGCCGCAACGCTGCCGATCGCGACCATCCGCGCAAATCGCCCGCCGCGTGCCGTGGCGACAGCCACCAGTGCGAGCGACAGCATCGCCAGAATGAAGCCGCCCCAGCGCGCCGGATCGGGCAGCCAGAACCATGCAGCTATTCCGAAACCGACCAGCACCGGCACCCATAAGGGCAATTGATCGCGCTCTGCCTCAAGCCAGCGCTCGACAGCGGAGCCAACGCGCCCCATATGGCGCAGCACCGTCATTTGAAGCGGCGTTTGCCCCGTGCTACGGGCGGGCGCGGCTGAACTTGCCATTGTTTTTCCAGCTTGGGAGCTCGTGCGCTTGAGCGCAACATCAGATATTGCGAACGCAAAGCCGGTCGTCACCCGTTTTGCGCCTTCACCCACCGGATTCCTTCACATCGGCGGCGCGCGTACCGCCCTGTTCAACTGGCTGTTCGCGCGGCGACACGGCGGCAAATTCCTGCTTCGGATCGAGGATACCGATCGCGCCCGTTCGACTCAGGCGGCGATCGACGCGATTCTCGACGGCATGCGCTGGCTCGGGCTCGACTGGGACGGCGAAACGGTGTTTCAGGCCGAGCGCGCCGCGCGTCATGCCGAGGTCGCGCATCAGCTGCTCGAATCGGGTCAGGCGTATAAATGCTATGCTTCGGCCGAGGAACTCGCTGCGCTTCGCGAGGAGCAGCGCGCATCGGGCAAACCGCTTCGCTATGACGGGCGCTGGCGCGACCGCGATCCCGGCGATGCGCCGGCGGGTGCTCCCTTCGTCGTCCGGCTCAAAGCCCCGCGCGAAGGCAGCATGACGATCGACGATCATGTTCAGGGCAGCGTGACCGTGCAGAATAGCGAGCTCGACGATTTCGTCCTGCTGCGTTCGGACGGCTCGCCCACCTATATGCTCGCGGTAGTGGTCGACGATCATGATATGGGCGTCACCCATGTCGTGCGCGGCGATGACCATCTGAACAATGCTTTCCGTCAGATCCCGATCATGAAGGCGATGGGCTGGGACATCCCGGAATATGCGCATGTTCCGCTGATCCACGGCCCCGACGGCGCGAAGATGTCGAAGCGGCACGGCGCGCTGGGCGTCGATGCGTATCGCGACGAAATGGGTATTCTCCCCGAAGCCCTTTGCAATTATCTGCTTCGCCTCGGCTGGGGCCATGGCGATGAGGAGATCGTCAGCCGCGAACGCGCGACCGAGCTGTTCGACCTGTCGGGCGTGGGCCGTTCGCCCGCGCGCTTCGACCTCAAAAAACTTCAGAATCTCAACGGCCATTATATTCGGGAGGCGGATGATGTCCGGCTGACGGAACTGGTCGCCCCGCGCATGGGTTTCGTCATGGATGACGAGCAACGCGACCTCATGACCCGTGCCATGCCGGTTCTGAAGACTCGCGCGGCGAATCTCGACGAGATTGCCGATGGCGCGCAATTCCTGTTCCGCACCCGCCCGCTCGACATGGACGAAGCGGCGGCGAAGCTTCTCGAAGGCGATGCGCCCGCATTGCTGGGTAAGGTGCATCAGGCGCTTGACGCGCTCGGAAACTGGGATAGTCAGTCGCTCGAAGCCGCGGTTCGCGGTGTGGCCGATGGGGCCGGTGCGAAGCTGGGCATGGTTGCCCAGCCGCTTCGCGCCGCGCTTGTCGGTCGCAAGACATCTCCGGGCATTTTCGACGTGCTCCTGCTTTTGGGTCGCGAGGAAAGCCTCGGTCGTATCGCCGATCAGGCGGCATGACCGGCCAAGGACAATGACAAAAACGAAAGGATGAACCCGATGACCGACAATGCAAAGTTCCAGGTACCTGGGAAGGACGCGGAATATCCCGTTCTCGACGGCAGCGTCGGTCCCCAGGTGGTCGACATCCGCAAATTCTATGCGGATACCGGCATGTTCACCTATGATCCGGGTTTCACCTCGACCGCGAGCTGCGATTCGGGGCTGACCTATATTGATGGCGGCGAAGGCGTTCTGCTCCATCGTGGCTATCCGATCGGCCAGCTCGCCGAACAGTCGAGCTTCATGGAAGTCGCCTATCTGCTGCTCAACAAAGAGCTGCCGAACAAGGACGAGCTGGACAAATTCATCTGGACGATCACGCGCCACACCATGGTGCATGAACAGCTCGCCACCTTCTTCCGCGGCTTCCGCCGCGACGCGCACCCCATGGCGATCATGTGCGGCGCTGTCGGCGCGATGTCGGCATTCTATCACGACTCGACCGACATCACCGATCCGCAGCAGCGGATGATCGCCAGCCACCGCCTGATCGCGAAAATGCCGACGATCGCGGCAATGGCGTATAAATATTCGATCGGTCAGCCGTTCCTCTATCCCGACAATGACCTGTCCTACACCGGCAATTTCCTGCGCATGACGTTCGGCGTGCCGGCGGAGAAATATGAAGTCGATCCGGTCGTCGAAAAGGCGCTGGACCGTATCTTCATCCTGCATGCCGATCATGAGCAGAATGCATCGACCTCGACCGTGCGGCTTGCCGGGTCTTCGGGCGCGAATCCCTTTGCGTGCATCGCGGCGGGCATCGCCTGCCTGTGGGGTCCGGCGCACGGCGGCGCGAACGAAGCAGCGCTCAACATGCTGCGCGAAATCGGTACGCCGGAACGTATCCCGGAATATATCGCCCGTGCGAAGAACAAGGACGATCCGTTCCGCCTGATGGGCTTTGGCCACCGCGTGTACAAGAATTACGATCCGCGCGCGACGGTGATGCAGCAGACCGTACGCGAAGTGTTCAAGGCGATGAACGTCAAGGACCCGGTATTCGACGTCGCGCTTCAGCTCGAAGAGATCGCGCTCAACGACGATTATTTTGTTGAGAAGAAGCTGTTCCCGAATGTCGATTTCTATTCGGGCGTCGTGCTGTCGGCGATCGGCTTCCCGACCGCAATGTTCACCGCGCTCTTCGCGCTTGCCCGTACCGTGGGCTGGGTCGCGCAGTGGAACGAAATGATCTCCGACCCCGCACAGAAGATCGGTCGTCCGCGTCAGCTCTATACCGGCCCGACGCAGCGCGATTATGTCCCGCTCGACAAGCGCTGATCGATGATCGCCCGCAGGCTGTTGCGGCTTGCGGGCGTCCTCTGCCTCCTGATCGGCCTGTTATGGGTCCTTCAGGGGCTGGGGATACTCGACTGGCCCGCGCAAAGTTTCATGATCGCACAGCGGCAATGGTCGGTGCGCGGTGCCCTGCTGATGATTGCCGGCATCGCCTTGCTGATCGTCAGTCGGAAGATGGGCCGCAGCGACACGGCTTAAATTCGATTTCAGCGACTGGTCGCCTTTGCCTGTTCGTCGGCGTCAACGGATGCAGGCAGCCAGAAAATGAACCGCGCGCCCTCGCCCGGCGCACTATCGACCACGATATCGCCGCCCATCGCCCGGGCAAGTCTGCGGGCAATGTAAAGACCAAGCCCGCTACCGCCGCTTTCGGTCGAGTCGATCCGTTCGAATTTCTCAAAAATCCGCGCCTGATCCGCCTCAGCAATGCCCTTGCCCTGATCCGCGACGATCAGGCAGGCGCGATTCGCGTCGCGGCTGGCGCGCACCCATATCGTGCCTCCTGCAGGCGAATAGCGCACCGCATTGCCGATCAGATTAACGAGGATCTGCAACACCCGCCGAAATTCGCCGATTGCGGGAAGCGATTCCCCTGAATTCGGAGTGTCGATCACGCTATCTCCCTGTTGCGCGCGCAGCTTCAGCAGTCCGGCGGCCCGGCGAGCGATATCGACAAGGTCGAGCGTCTCCGATTCGGTTTCAAAATCATCGCTCTCGATCGTCTGTAAATCGACCAGATCCTCGACCAGCCCCATCAGATGACGACCGGCACTGGCGATGTCGCCCGCATAATCGGCATATTCAGGCGACAGTTCAGCCTCGCCACCCGCACGGATGCTGTCAGCATTGGCGATGATCCGCCCGAGCGGCCCGCGAAGCGCCCGTTCCAGCCGTACGCCAAAGGCAGACCCGACGGAAACGCTCTCCGGCTGCTGCTGGGCATCGTCGTCCGGCAATTCGCATCCACGCGGCTCAATCGTCCAGCCTTCGAAGCCCCCAAACCGGCCCATCGAATCGCGGCGCGCGATCGCCGAAAGACTCACCTCGCGCCCGCTTACCCGCAGCCGGGCGGACTGATCCTGAAAGCCGCATTGTCCGGCAAGCGCGTTCAGAATCGGAAAATCGCCCGCATCATCGAAAAACAGGAAAAGATCGGTGAGTGGTTTTCCGAACATCGAATCGGCGTCGAAGCCGAACCGCGCGCCATCCTCCCGCGCGAGCGCGGTGATGCGAAGCGCAGCATCGGTTTCCCACAACCAGTCAGCGGCATCGACATCGAACCGGTGGTCCGGCGCTTCGTCATGTTCGTCCTGCCATGCCTCGCACAAGTCCCAACCGGCGACTGAAACCTGCCAGGCGTCCCCCTCCGGTTCGACATGGACGTGCAGTTCGACATCGCCCTCTTCATCCGCCGCGATGATCCGACGCGACAATCCGATCCTGAGCCGCCGGGCAAGCCGGACCAGAACGGCAAGTTGCGGCACGGCGAAAGGCCGTCCGATATCGCCACCGGCGCGACGGTTCAGCTGCTCAAGGCGCGGATCGGCATGGAGCAAACACCCCTTGGCATCCACCGTTGCCAGAGCGACCTGCGCCGCGACGCTGGTCGTCATTCGGGCCATTCTTCCTTCATTATGGTCAGCGCAGCCCGATATTGATCGTCGAGCTGGGCAGGGAGGAATAGACTCATTGCCCGTTCGCGGTCCAGACCATTGACGTCATCAATGCGGTCGGCAAGCGCTTCGACTTCGTTGCCGCCCTTTGCCTCACCGACCGCGCTCGCGATCCGCGTCAGCGCATCGCGGGGGAGGCCAAGCGCCCGCAGTGCGATCCAGAATCGTTCGGGACGATCCGCCAGAAGCAGTTCGCGAACGGTTTCATATCCGACGCCCAGCCCATGCGCGAACAGCGCCGTGAACAGCACGATTCGCCGCTCGCCCAGCGCTGCTTCGAGCAGGGGTGCAAGATCGTCCGCGCCGAAATCGATCACCCGGGCAAGCCGCATCGCGGATGCTTCGAGCCGCTCGCCCTCATCATAGGCAGCGAGCGAACGCCGCGCTGCGTCGATCAGTGCCCGGTCGAGCGCCATCATCCTGCGATCCGGGACGATACCCGCCGAACGACGCAGCGCAGCCGCGATCAGCCAGACCAGCGAACGATATTGCTCGCCGCGAAGGTCGCTGCCGCTCAACCGGTCCTTGTCGAGCGAGGCTCGCCGCCTGCCCTCCGATGCCAGCATCGCCACGGCGCACGCCGCCACCGAATGATCGTCCGACCGGGCGAGCCGCGCGGTGAGACCGACATCCTCAGGATGCGTCAGCGCCTGAGGGGGCAGTTTCGCCGCCAGAAGGTCAAGCCGGGTGCAGTCAAGAACGTCCTCCAGCAATCCGCTGTTGCGCAGCGCGCGGCTCCTGCGAAGCCGCCCGGCGAGGTCCGGCGCCTTGTTCATACGTTCCGCCAGCTCCGCATCGCCCCCCGCCGAAAGGGCGCGCACCGCATGGCGGCGAAGATCGGACTGCAATGCGGTGATGATCGCGTCGATCCGGCTGCGAACCGAAAAGCGCGCGCGATCGTCGAGCCGATGCAGGTCATCAAGCATGAGATCAGCAATCCTGTCCGCCGCGCGAGCGCGGTCGCGCAGGTCGGATGCGATCGCGATTGCGATCAGATCGGAGCCCGTATCGGGGTGCTCGTTATTGCTATCATCATGGGTCGCTGACATACGGCGAGCATATGCAACCGCGGTTAAACTTGGATTAAGCGCCCTTGCGCAGGTTTTCCACCGCCGCCGCCAGCGTCGCGAGTGCGTAGCCGAGTACGGCCGCGACGCCCGGAGCGATTGCCCCGAACAGCGCAAAGGGAAAGAACAACAGCAGGTACGAGGCGGCATTGCCGTACCATGCACGCCTGCGCACCGGCATGCGCTGCGCGATTGCCGCCACCGCGATCGCGCCGAGCGCCAGAGCAAGGACCGGCCAGCCCGCCCCTTCCAGAACCGTCACGCCTGCGGCCATGGTCAGGGCAAGCGCAGCAAGCCCGATAATCGCCCCTTCCTGCCAGCGCGCGCGCCGGTCATCGCCGCGCAGCCAGCTGAGCAATGCGCCGGTCGAGAAACAGGCGGTGCTGATAAGCGCAGCGCCCGCACCCCAGCCGGGCAGGCCATAGCCGAACAGACCAAGCGCGAGCAGCCCCGAAACGATCCCCGACAGCAGCACCGACCAGTCGGGAACGCTCTTTCGCACCAGCCAGGGCAGGACGAACCGGGTGACCGGCGTGAAGATATAGCGGTCGGCCCAGCCGATCCGCTGATTGGCGAGCGCCGCCAGCACGGCATTGCTGCGCCCGGCCAGCGCATCGGCGCTGCGCTCAACGCCGTGCCCTGCCCGGATCGCCGACATGGGCAGCGCCAGCGGACGTGCGCCATCTTGAACGCACAGGCGGAGCAGCGTCGATTGAAAATCATATTCGCGCGGCATCGCGGCGAGTTCGGCAAGCCGGTCGGCACCGATCAGCGCCATGCCCGCCCAGCAGCGCTCCGCATCGATCCGCTCGACCGCCGCAGAGACATGGTCGTCCCGGGTGACGAGCAGCGAGTCGGGCACCTGATCCGCCATGGCGAGCACCGCCACATCGGTGCTGACCAGCCCGTCGGCGACGACCAGCACATTGCTCAAAGGATGCGCCTTCGCCGCAGCTTCCTCTGCCGAACGAACGATATCGACCGGGATGTCGCGCTTCGAAATGCGGCTCACCGCGCCCAGCAGCGAGGGCGTGACCCGTCCCACCGCGACGAGGATATGCCCGGCGCCCGCCGCGATCAGCAGGCGTGCCTGATATTCGAGCAGAGTCATTCCGCCGAACGGCAATGTGGCCGCCAGCGTGTCCGAACGGTCCTCCGCGTCCTCGGTGGCGAAAATCAGCCCTGTAAGCATTTTCGGCGCTTACGGCCTCACGGGCCGACGCTCAATAGCGCATATGGGCAAGCCGGATTTCTTTCCACGCCATTTCATCGGCTTTCGCCAGATTGTCGAGATCGCCCGCAGCGCTCAGGGGATCGTCGACCCATTGGCGAAGCGCCGGGCCGCCATTGATGACATCGATCGCGAGCTTGTCGAATTCATATTCATAGGCGAAGTCGCGCCAGAGCGGATAATCGGAGTACAGGTTGCGCACTGCCCGGAACGCCGCCGCCTGCAACCGCCAGGGACGAAAGGTCTGATGGTCATAGCCCGGCCCTTCGGCATGAATGAACACGCCCGAACAAAGCTGCCCGACATGCTTGTGAAAGGTCGGTTGAAACCAGAAATCGCGCAAGGTGCAGCCGGTCAGCCATTCGGGTGCGATTGCGTGCATCTCGGCAATGACGGCGCGGGCATCGATATCGGGGGCGCCGAACGCTTCGAGCGGCCGGGTGGTGCCCCGCCCTTCCGATAAGGTCGTCCCCTCCAGCATCACCGTTCCGGCATAGGCACGCGCCATATTGACGTTCGCTGCATTCGGGCTTGGATTGATCCAGGGCCGGTCAGCCGGCCAGCCGAAGCCCGGCGCGGCCTCGGGTTGCCAGCCCGCCATTTCGACCACGCGATAATCGAGGTTGAGGCCGAAATGATCGATGAACCAATGCCCCATTTCGCCCAATGTGAGCCCGTGCCTCATCGGCATCGGCCCCGCGCCGACGAAACTCTCCCAGCCGGGGAGCAGCGTCAGCCCCTCGACCGGGCGCCCGGCGGGGTTGGGCCGGTCGAGCACCCACACGCTCTTGCCATGCTCTGCCGCCGCTTCGAGCATGTAGAGCAGCGTCGTCACATAGGTGTAGATCCGGCATCCCAGATCCTGAAGATCGATGAGGATCGTATCGAAACTCTGCATCGACTGCGCGGTCGGGCGGCGCACTTCGCCATACAGGCTGAACACCGGAACGCCGTACACCGGATCGGCGAAATCGGGCGATTCCATCATATTGTCCTGAAGGTCGCCGCGAACCCCATGCTGCGGCCCGAACACCGCGCTGATGTTCACGCCGCATGCGACCAGCGCGTCGAGCGAATGGGTGAGGTCCGCCGTCAGCGATGCAGGATGCGCAAGCAGCGCGACTCGCTGGCCCTCCAGCGGTTTGCGTAAGGCAGCGTCTTCGAGCAGGCGATCGATACCGAATTTCATGCCGCTTCAGGTGCCGCGATCCGCGCCGCAAAGCAATCGGCATGATGAAAATCGGGTGAACCCGCGGGATGGCGAAGCGCCCAATAGGATTTGGCCCCGTCTTTCGCTTCAATCACCGCAGACAGGCCGACCATCAGATCGGAGCGGCGATATTCGGGCGGCAGTTCGATCAAAGCGTGCAACTCGGCGCGCTCCGGCAATCGCCGCCATTTTCCGGCAAGCAGCGCGACGTCGTCGGCACGCGCCGTGTCCGCGCGATATCCGGAGAAGCGATAGCCCGCCCATTTGTCCGACATGGCGAGGTTGATCTCGCGATAACCCGGCGCGTCGGCACGTGCGATAAAGGCTTCGAAACAGCTGTGCCGCCACAGTTCGTCCGCGCGCGTCCATGGCCCCTCGCCCCGCGGCTCCGTGCCGGGCCAGCATATCGCATCCACCTCGCCGCGCGCGCGGAACGACAGGCTGAGGCATGCGCCCCGGCGCGGGCTGATGGTGACAGTGATGCCGGACAGCGCGCTTTGCGGCGTATCGGGATGACAGGAAAGAGCTAACTGCATGTTTACGGCGTAGAAGAAAGGACGGGCCTTCGACAAGCTCAGGCCCAGCGGGAAAAAACGGCACCTTGCCACACCTGTTGACACTGAGCTCGTCGAAGTGCCGTCCTTCCTGTTTGATAAAAAGCAACCCTCGCCACCATCACGCGCAAACAGGGGTGCAAATATCGCGGACAGCGATTATTCGGCACTTCATCATGACCGAATACAGATCCGACCTCCTCCGCCTGCTCGATTCCCGGGGCTATATCCATCAGCTCACCGATGCCGCCGGGCTGGACCGCCTTGCTGCGAAACAGGTGGTGCCGGGTTATATCGGGTTCGATCCGACCGCGCCTTCGCTCCATGTCGGCAGCCTCGTCCAGATCATGCTGCTGCGCCGCCTGCAACAGGCGGGGCATAAGCCCATCGTGCTGATGGGCGGAGGGACCGGCAAGATCGGCGATCCGAGCTTCAAGGACGAAGCGCGCAAGCTGATGACCGACGACGTCATTGCCGGGAATGTCGCGTCGATCAAACGCGTCTTCGAACGCTTTCTGACCTTTGGCGACGGTCCGAGCGATGCAGTGATGCTCGACAATGCCGAATGGCTCGACCGGCTCGAATATATCCCGTTCCTGCGCGACATTGGCCAGCATTTCTCGGTCAACCGGATGCTGAGTTTCGATTCGGTGAAGCTGCGCCTCGACCGCGAACAGTCGCTCAGCTTCCTCGAATTCAATTACATGATCCTTCAGGCCTATGACTTTCTGGAATTGTCGCGCCGCGCGGCGTGCCGGTTGCAGATGGGCGGATCGGATCAATGGGGCAATATCGTCAACGGCATCGAATTGTCGCGCCGGGTCGACGGGACCGAAGTCTATGGCGTCACCACGCCGCTGATCACCACGGCCGACGGCGGCAAGATGGGCAAGACCATGGCGGGCGCGGTCTGGCTGAACGAAGATCAGCTTCCTGCTTATGAGTATTGGCAATTCTGGCGGAACACCGACGACCGCGATGTCGGGCGGTTCCTGCGCCTGTTCACGGATCTGCCGCTCGACGAAATCACCCGGCTCGAAGCGCTGCAGGGCGCCGAAATCAACGAAGCGAAGAAGATACTCGCCGATGCCGCCACCGCGATGTGCCGCGGCGAGGATGCGGCGCGCGAAGCCGCCGAAACCGCGCGCAAGACCTTTGAAGAGGGGAGCGCGGGCGATGCCTTGCCGAGCATGAACGTATCGGGCGAGATCAATATTCTCGACGCGCTGGTCGGCCTCGGCCTCTGCGCGTCCAAGGGCGAGGCGAAGCGGCTGATCAAGGGCGGCGGCGCGCGCGTTGCGGGCGAGAAAATTTCCGACGAAGCGCATATGATCGCGATTGGCGGCGAAAGCCTGAAAGTGTCGGCGGGTAAAAAGAATCACGGCCTGCTCAACCCGGCATAAGCGCCCCCGACCGATCCGGTTCGAAAAGGAGATAAGGTGACCGAAGGCGACGCGAAGGACAGCGTTTACGACCGTCGTTATGCAGTCCGCGATATGGTCGATCATCGCGCAAGGGCGGTGCTTCCCAAAGGTACGGAGCTGGCGCTGCGCATAATCAATATTTCGCCGGGCGGCCTGATGGCGCGATGCGATCGGGATATCGCGCCCGGCGAATGCATCGGGATCGACCTTCCGGTCGCAGGGACGGTTTCGGCACGGATCAAATGGTCGCTGGACGGGCGGATCGGCTGTCGGTTCGACACCGAATTTGCGCCTCGGGATTTCGAGGCCGTGCTGACCGTGATGCGTATCCGATAGCCGCCCTGTCCGGCGCTATCCCGATCGCAACAAGCCGACCGCCGCGTCGCGTTCGAACAGATAGAGCGCCAGCCGCGCCGCCTGCCCCCGATCGCCCTCCAGCCCGCCGTCGCGGTCCATCAGCAACCGCGCATCGCCGTTCGCAGCCGGAAGCAGCGCGCCTAGGCTTTCCGGCGTGGCGAGGCGGAACTGCATCTCCCCCGATTGCCGCGTACCGAGCAATTCGCCAGCGCCGCGCAACCGCAAATCCTCTTCAGCAATACGGAAACCGTCATTGGTCTCGCGCATCAGCGCAAGCCGCGCGCGCGAGGTTTCGCTGAGATGCTGCCCGCGCAGCAGCAGGCAGATCGAATGCCCGCCGCCGCGCCCTACCCGCCCGCGAAGCTGATGCAACTGGGCCAGCCCGAACCGGTCGGCGCCTTCGATCACGATCAGCGTTGCGTTGGGCACATCCACCCCGACCTCGATCACCGTGGTGGCGACCAGCACGCCGGTTTTGCCGCTCTGAAACGCCTCCATCACTGCATCCTTGGCCGGTCCCTTCATCCGGCCATGAACCAGCCCGACGCGCTCGCCGAAACGCTGACGCAGTGCCTCCGCCCGCGCCTCTGCCGCCGCCTGATCGCTCTTCTCGCTCTCCTCGACCAGCGGGCAGACCCAATAGGCCTGACCGCCGTTCGACAAATGCCGGGCAAGCCCGTCGACCACCGCGTCGAGCCGCTCCTCCGACACCACCCGCGTTTCGATCGGCTCACGACCGGGGGGCATTTCGTCGAGGCGGCTGGTATCCATCTCTCCATACTGCGCGAGTGTCAGGGTGCGCGGGATCGGCGTCGCGGTCATCACCAACAGGTGCGGCGGGCGCTCGGCCTTCGCCTGCAGCATCATCCGCTGCGCGACGCCGAAACGATGCTGTTCATCGACCACGGCAAGGCCGAGATCGTGATAGCGCACCCCTTCCTGAAAAATCGCATGGGTGCCGACCAGAATATGGATCGACCCGTCGGCCACCCCCATCAGCGTCGCCTCGCGCGCCTTGCCCTTGTCGCGCCCGGTCAGGATCGCGATTTCGATCGGCAGCCCGGCAAGCAGCTTGCGCAGCGTCTCATAATGCTGCCGCGCAAGGATTTCTGTGGGAGCAAGAAACGCGCCCTGCGCACCTGCCTCCACTGCCATCAGCAGCGACATCAGCGCGACGAGCGTCTTGCCCGACCCGACATCGCCCTGCAGCAGGCGGAGCATCGGGCGGCTTTGGGCCAGATCGCCCTCAATCTCGCTTATCGTCCGCGCCTGCGCACCGGTGGGCGAATAAGGCAGTTTCAGCATGTCGCGTAGCCGCCCGTCGCCGGTCAGCGGACGCCCCCGCTTCGCCCGCGCCGCGCCGCGCACCAGCAACAGGGCAAGCTGGGTCGCAAAAATCTCGTCATAAGCGAGCCGCTCTCGCGCTTTGGCATCGGCCGGATCGGCATGGATTCGCGCCAGTGCGTCGCGCCAGTCGGGCCAGCCATGTTTCGCCTTCAGCCCCGGCTCGATCCATTCGGGAAGTGTGGGCGCACGCTCGACCGCCTGCGCTGCCAGCCCGGCAAGGCGGCGCGAGGTCATCCCTTCCGACAGCGGATAGATCGCCTCACGCGTAGGATGATCTTCCGCCTCATCCAACGGCACGACATAGTCAGGATGCACGATCTGCAATTCCTGCCCATAGGTTTCGAGCTTGCCCGACACCCGGCGCTTTTCGCCGAGCGGCAGCAATTTCTTCACCCATCCCGAATTGCCGCCGAAATAGACGAGGCTGACCACATTGCCTTTCTCGTCCTGCGCATGCACCCGCACCGGGGACCGGCGCGCGCCGCTGGTGCGGTAATCGATCGCGGTCAGGGTAATCGCGATCACCCGCCCGGCATCGGCCATGTCGAGTTCGTCGCGCGGCATCCGGTCCACCCATCCCGTGGGCAAATGAAAGGCGACGTCCACGACGCGCGCCAGCCCCAGCTTTTCCAGCGGCTTGGCAAGCTGCGCCCCGACCCCTTTCAGGGCCGTGACCTCGGCGAATAACGGATTGAGCAGTTCGGGACGCATGGAAACGACCTAGCCAAAGCAAGGCCCGGCGAAAAGCATCTCTGCTCGCTCCGGGCTGTGCGCACTCGCCACTGGCCTTTTCCGCGCTCGCACCCTATCTGTTCTCCCGAACCGTTCCGCCGACAGCGCATCCTCGCGCCGCCGGCCCTTTGGCTATTGGAAAGCGACGCTTATGGACCGCGAAACCCGCCTGAAACGCCTGCGTTTTCGTGCATGGCATCGGGGCACGAAGGAAGCCGACCTGATGATCGGCGGTTTTTTCGACGCGCACCATCTGGCTTTTACCGATGAGCAGATCGCGCTGTTCGAGGAAATGCTGGAAGAGCAGGATGTCGATATCATGGCCTGGGCATTGGGAACCCAGCCGGTCCCCAAAAAGTTTGACGGCGAGATTATCGCGAAAATGAAGCAACTGAATTTCGTACCGATTTCCAGATAAGTCCTCCCCGTTCGCCCTGACCTTCGAAGGGCCATACTGCCTTCTTCCCGACCAGAAAGAGAAAGACCGTGCTTCGACAGGCTCAGCACCAGCGGGTTTGCGAGGCGTAACGCCATGCCCGATCTGAAAACCGTCCTCACCGCCGCCCGCCCGCTCACGCTCTCGGGCGTTCCGACCGGCTTTCTGCCCCCGCTGCTCGCCGATCTGGCGCGCGGGAGCAAAGGCGGCGCGGTGTTCATCGCGCCGGACGAAAATGCGATGCGGGCGATGGCTTCGACCGCGCCCTATTTCGCCGCCGAGCTGGAGGTTATCAGCTTCCCCGCATGGGACTGTCTGCCCTATGACCGGGCAAGCCCCACGCTGCGCGTTATGGCCGAACGGCTCGCGGCGCTCCACGCGCTGCAACAGCCCGCGAAAAAGCCGCGGCTGATCCTCACCACGGTCAATGCAGCGACGCAGCGCACGCTCACCCGTTTTCGCATTCGCCAGCTGGTCGCCCGGCTCGCGCCCGGTGAGCGGATTTCGCTCGACCGGATTTCCACGCTGCTCGCCGCGAATGGCTATACCCGCGTCGATACGGTCAACGATGCAGGCGAATTCGCGGTGCGCGGCGGACTGGTCGATCTGTTCCCCAGCGGGTCGGAAGCAGCGCTTCGGCTCGATTTCTTCGGCGACGAGATCGAAAGCGTGCGCACCTTCGATCCCGCCGATCAGCGCACCACCGGGCGGATCGACGGCTTCACCCTGCTGCCGGCGAGCGAGACGCTGCTCGATGAGGACAGCATCAAGCGCTTCCGTGCGCGCTATCGTGAGAAGTTCGGCGCGACCGCGACCGGCGATCCGCTCTATCAGGCGATTTCGGAGGGGCGCCGCCTTGCCGGGATGGAGCATTGGCTGCCGCTGTTTGAAGAGAAGATGGAGACGCTGTTCGACCATCTTCCCGACGGCGCGGTGGTCGTTCGCGACGCCAATACCCCCGGCGCCGCAGATGCACGGTTCGAAGGCATCGCCGATTATCAGGCGAACCGCGTGCGCGCCCAGTCGAGCGATGCGGGCAGCTATCGCCCGCTCGGCGCGGATCAGCTTTATTTGCTCAGCGCGGAGTGGAAGGCGAAGCTGGACGAAGCGCCAGCGCATCTCACCTCGCCTTTCCACGAGCCGGAAAGCGATACGGTGCTCGATTTCGGCGTCGACGGACCGCGCGATTTCGCGCCCGAACGCGCGAGCGGCACCAATATTTACGAAGCCGTGGCCGAGCATGTCGCCACGGTGCGGAAGCAGGGCAAGAAGCCGGTGCTGGCGAGCTATTCGCCCGGCGCGCGTGAGCGGCTGACCGGCTTGCTGCAGGACCATGGGCTGACCGGCATCCGCCCCGCCGATGGTTGGCAGGAGGCGCTGGGCGCTGCGGATAAGGGCGTCGCGCTGATCGTCCTGCCGCTCGACCATGGCTTTACCGCGCCCGATATCGCGCTGCTGACCGAACAGGACATGCTGGGCGACCGGCTGGTCCGGCGGCGCAAGCGCAAGAAATCGACCGACGCGTTCCTTAACGAACTGGCGACGCTTTCGCCCGGCGATCTGGTCGTGCATTCGGATCACGGCATCGGCCGCTATGAAGGGCTGATGTCGATTCCGGTCGGCCAGAGCCCGCATGATTGCGTGGCGCTGAGCTATTCGGGCGGCGACAAGCTCTACGTTCCGGTGGAAAATCTCGAAGTGCTTTCGCGCTACGGGTCGAGCGAGGAAGGCGCGAGCCTCGACAAGCTGGGCGGCGAGGCATGGCAGCGCCGCAAGTCGAAGATGAAGGAGCGCATCCGCGAGATTGCGGGTGAGCTGATCGCGACCGCCGCCAAACGTGCGCTCCGCCCGGCAGAGGTCGCCGAGCGTGATACCGGCTATCCCGCCTTTGTCGATCGCTTCCCCTATGAAGAAACCGACGATCAGGATCGCGCAATCGACGATGCACTGAACGATCTTGCTGCGGGCAAGCCGATGGACCGGCTGGTCGTGGGCGATGTCGGTTTCGGCAAGACGGAAGTGGCGCTGCGCGCTGCGTTCGTCGCTGCAATGGCGGGGATGCAGGTCGCGGTCGTGTGCCCGACGACGCTGCTCGCGCGCCAGCATTTCAACCAGTTCACCGCCCGGTTCGAAGGCTTTCCGATCCATATCGGCCGCATGTCGCGGCTCGTCACGGCTTCGGAAATGAAGACGACGAAGGAGCGGCTTGCCTCGGGCGATATCGACGTCATCGTCGGCACCCATGCCGTGCTCGCCAAATCGGTCGAATTCAAACGGCTGGGGCTGGTGATCGTCGATGAGGAACAAAGGTTCGGCGTGACGCACAAGGAGCGGCTGAAGGCGCTCAAAAACGATGTGCATATGCTGACGCTTACCGCGACGCCGATTCCGCGCACGCTGCAAATGGCGATGAGCGGCCTTCGCGAATTGTCGGTGATCCAGACGCCGCCGGTCGATCGGCTCGCGGTGCGGACCTATGTCATGCCCTGGGACCCGGTGGTGCTGCGCGAGGCATTGCTGCGCGAACATTATCGCGGCGGGCAAAGCTATTTCGTCACGCCGCGCGTCGCCGACCTTCCCGATATCGAGCAGTTCCTGCGCGAAGAGGTGCCGGAGGTGCGCTATGTCGTCGCGCATGGCCAGATGAGCCCTGCGCAGGTCGAGGAGCGGATGAGTGCCTTCTACGACAAGAAGTTCGAGGTGCTGGTGTCGACCACCATCGTCGAAAGCGGCCTCGACATTCCGTCGGCGAACACGCTGATCGTCAACCGCGCGGACAAATTTGGTCTGGCGCAACTCTACCAGCTTCGCGGTCGCGTCGGCCGGGCGAAGACGCGGGCCTATGCCTATATGACGACGCCGCCCGAGCGGATGATGACCGATGCCGCCGAAAAGCGGTTGAAGGTGCTGAGCGATCTCGAAAGCCTCGGCGCCGGGTTTCAGCTGGCGAGCCATGACCTCGACATTCGCGGCGCGGGCAATCTGCTCGGCGACGAACAATCGGGGCACATCAAAGAGGTCGGCTACGAACTCTATCAGTCGATGCTGGAGGACGCGATCCTCGACGCGAAATCGGGCGGCCTGCGCGACGAAGCGAAGCAGGATTTTTCGCCGCAGATCACCGTCGATGCGGCCATCCTTATCCCCGAAGACTATGTCCCCGATCTCGACCTGCGCATGGGGCTCTATCGCCGCCTGAACGAAGTCGAGGATCGTCAGGGGATCGAGGCGTTCGCGGCAGAGCTGATCGACCGGTTCGGCAAATTGCCCGAACCGACCGAGAATCTGCTGAAGCTGATCGAGGCGAAGCTCGCCGCGAAGAAAGCGAATATCGCGAAGCTCGATGTCGGGCCAAAGGGCGCGCTCGTCACCTTCTTCAACGACACCTTCCCCAATGTCGAAGGGCTGCTCGCTTATGTCGACCGGCTGGAGGGAACGGCGAAGCTGCGCCCCGATATGAAGCTGGTGATTACCCGCGCATGGGGCGATCCGAAATCGCGGCTCAACGCAGCGCTGAAACTGTCGCGGGGGCTGGCGAAAGCGGCGGGCTAAGGCTCGCTGCTATAGCGCGGTGCATTGATCGGAACCGGGGGCACGATCGTCATTGCGAGTCCGCAGGGCGAAGCAATCCAGAGCAGCGTCCACATCGCCGGATCGCTTCGCCGCTATGCTCCTCGCGATGACGATCTGGTCGGTGAGTTGCGCCTGCCCCGCCACCGTATCAGCCTGACCGGCCAGTCGATCGCGCCGCTCGCCCATAAGGCCCACCAGATGATCAGCGGCTGCGCGAACTGGCGCGGGATATGATACCATGCGGAAAGGCCGGTGCCGCTGCTCAGGTCCATTACCATGTGATGTACATTGGCGGGCCAGACGCATACAGCATAAAGCGCAAGCCCGATCCCGGCCGCACGGCGCAGGGGCGGCAGCATCAGCCCCGCCGCCCCTGCGATCTCGCAAAGCCCGGTCGCGAGCACAGTCAGGCGCGGTACCGGCACCCAGTCGGGAACGATGCCGATAAAGGGCTCAGGGATAGCAAGGTGCAGCACCCCCGCCGCCAGAAACAGGACGGCGAGAACCAGCCGCGCGACTTTGCGCGGCCGACCCTCGTCCTGCCCTGCTATCGCCATGCGCTGATCAGAAAACCGCGCGCGGCTTGGCTTCACCCATCATCTGCTGACGGACCAGCGGGATCGGCGGGCCGCCATAGCTGAGGAACTGATCGTGGAATGCCTTCCACGCCTTGCGCCCGCCCCGGCTCGCCGTCCAGTCGTCCCGCAGCTTGCGGATCATCAGCTTGCCCAGCGTATAGTTGAGATAGGCCGGGTCGTAGGTGCCGCGTGCCGCCTGCTGCTCGGCATTGCCCGGATCAATATAGCATTGCTGTTCGAACATCTCACGCGACTGAGCGACGGTCATGCCGCGTGCATGCAGCCCGATCGCCGACAAGAAGCGGCAATCGCGCAGCAACGCGTTCGAAAGCTGGCCGATATGCACTTCGGGGCTGCCGTCGCCATAGCCCGCATCCCACATCATCTCTTCGGCATAATGTGCCCAGCCCTCGGCAAAGGCATAGCCGACGAACAGGCGACCGAACAGGAAATCCGACCGATTGGCATGGAGGAACTGGACGAAATGGCCGGGCATCACTTCATGCACGGTCACGAACAGCAGATCGTCCTTGCCCGGAATATAGGCCTGCTGCTTTTCCTTCGACCATTCGGGGTTGGGCGGCGAGATATAATAGATCGACGGAATGCCCTTTTCGAACGGCCCCGGCGGATCGATATAAGCGAGATTCTGCCGGTTATAGGGCGGCGCCTCCTCGACCCGGGCCTGTTCGGTGCCGGGGATCGACACCAGATCATGGCTGGTGACAAAGGCGCGAAGCTGCTCCACCTGTTTGCGCGCAGCCGCGACCGGACCGCCTTCGGGTTTGTCGGCATTCATCTTGCCCACGCATTCGGGGATCGTCTTACCCGCCGCATATTCGGCACAGGCAGCGGCAAGCGCCTGCTGATTGCGCTTGAGGTCCGCTCTGCCGATCGCTTCGAGCTGATCGAGCGGGATGTCCACTGCCTCGGTTGTTTTCAGCATCCGCGCGAAGCGTTCCGGCCCCAGCTGGAAATGCTGCGTCGCCTTGCCGCGATTATTGTCGAGCCACTGCGCCAGCCCCTGCAGCGATTTGGCAGCACGCATCGCGGATTCGTCGAACCGCTGGTGCAGACCATCGTCCTTCACATCGGCAAAGGCAGCGCGCGCATCGCCGGTATAATATTCGGCAAAGCCGTTAAACGCAGCCACACCGTAATCGATGAAGGTTTCGGGCAGCGGCATCTGAAGATTGGCGCGGATCTGCTGCGCGCTTTGCGGGACGGCGTTGAAAAATTCGATCATCGCGCGCATCCGAACCTTCGGATCGGCATAATTGCGCGCAACATAGACATTGGGATCGAGCCCGCCGCCGACATAATAGCTGGGATTGCGATGCGGCAGATCGGCATCTTCGAGCCAGAAGAGCTGCCCCTCGGCAACCTTGATGATATAGTCGCGCTCGAACTGCTGCTGCTTGTTAAGATTGTTGAAGGTCCGCGCCTTGCGAACCGTTTCCTTCAGAAACGCCGCTTTGGCATCGAGCCCCTTTTCGCTCCAGTCGGGCAGTTTGCCGTCGAAATCATGCCGCCCCTGATACACCGCGAAGGCCGGATCGAGTTTGAACCATTGCTCGATACTGTTCTTAACGAAATCGTCCCAGCTCATCGTCGCCTGCGCCGTCATATTGCCGCCGACGATCGTATCGCCGCCGGGAGAACATGCCGCGCATCCAAGTGCCACCAGCGCCGTCAACAGCCTGAAACGCATCCACTCCCTCCGGTTCGATCCATAACGGGACTTTGGCAGGTTGCGCCGCCCCGCGCCAGCCCCGAAAGCGGCTTTTTCGCAGCGGAAAATAGCCGGGCTTTATACCGCATCACCGTTCGTAGATTGCCAATCGCCGACAATTGGCCATAGACCCGTCGCATGCCCAGCCATCCCTTTGCCATCCACAATTTCCGCGCCTATTTTCTGGCCCGCCTCGCCACCACGCTGGCTCAGATGTCGATGGTCATCGTCATCGGCTGGCAGGTATATGACATTGCCCGCCGGACGATGAGCGTGAAGGAAGCGTCCTTCCAGCTGGGCCTGATCGGCGTCGCGCAATTCGTGCCGCTGCTGCTGCTCACGTTGTTCGCCGGATGGGTCGCCGACCGGGTTGACCGGCGCTGGATCGCTCGCGGATCGGTGGCGCTGGAATGCGGCTGTGCGGCGGCGCTTGGCTGGCTCACCTGGAGCGGGACGATCACCCTTCCCGCTTTGTTCGCGATCGCCGCGCTGCTGGGCGTCGCACGCGCCTTTGCCGGTCCGGCGCTTCAGGCGCTCGCCCCCAATCTGGTACCCGCACCGCTCCTCCCCACTGCGATCGCGATCAGCTCGATCGCCTGGCAGGCGGGATCGGTCGTCGGCCCCGCGCTGGGCGGCTATCTCTATGCCGGAGCACGCTGGCTGCCTTATGCAGTCTCCGCCGGGCTGTTCGGTTTCGCCTTTCTGATGCTGCTGCTCGTGACGCCGGTAGTGCGCAGCAATATTCGCGGCAAGCGCAATCCATGGGCGCAGATGATCGACGGACTTGCCTATGTCCGCCGCAACCGGCTGGTTCTCGGCGCGATCTCGCTCGATCTGTTCGCGGTGCTGCTGGGCGGAGCGACGGCGATGCTGCCGGTCTATGCGCGCGATATCTTGCAGGTCGGCGCCGACGGCCTCGGCCATCTGCGCGCCGCGCCGGCGCTGGGCGCGGTGGCGATGGCTGCGCTGTTTTCATGGAAGCCCTTAAAGACCGAAGTGGGCAAGAAAATGCTGCTGGGCGTCGCCGCCTTCGGCGCGGCGACCATTGTCTTCGGCCTTGCCGCGCCGGTCCTGGTGCCGCTGTTCGGCCCGGGCATGATCGGCAGCGATTTCGCGCCCGCCGTACTCGTCTCGCTCGCCGCTTTGTTCGTGCTGGGCGCTGCCGATATGGTGTCGGTCTATATCCGCCAGTCGCTGATCCAGCTGTACACGCCCGATGAGATGCGCGGCCGCGTCGGCGCGGTGTCGACATTGTTCGTTTCTGGCTCGAACGAACTGGGCGAAGCGGAAAGCGGGTTTCTCGCCGCGCTGATCGGTCCGGTTGCGGCGGTTGTCGCAGGCGGGGTGGGCGCAATCATCGTTACCGGGCTATGGGCGCGGATTTTCCCGGAACTCAGAAGCGCGCGGACCTTTGACCCCCCGAAGAGTTTTGAATTTACCGATCAGGAGGAGAAACCAGCATGAAGGCGAACACGATCCTGGAGACGATCGGCAACACGCCGCATATCCGCGTACAGCGGCTGTTCGGCGATTCCGAAGTGTGGATCAAATCCGAACGCTCGAACCCCGGCGGGTCGATCAAGGACCGCATCGCCCTCGCCATGATCGAGGCTGCGGAAAAGGACGGCAGCCTGAAACCCGGCGGGACGATCATCGAACCGACCAGCGGCAATACCGGGGTCGGCCTTGCCATGGTCGCGGCGGTGAAGGGCTATAAGCTGATCCTCGTCATGCCCGAAAGCATGTCGATCGAACGCCGCCGCCTGATGCTGGCTTATGGCGCGACCTTCGACCTTACCCCCCGCGAGGGCGGGATGAAGGGCGCGATCGAGCGCGCGACCGAACTGGTCGAACAGACCGAGGGCGCATGGATGCCGCAGCAATTCGAAAACCCGGCCAATGTCGCGGTGCATGTCGAAACGACCGCGCAGGAAATCCTCAATGATTTCAAGGATGCGCCGATCGACGTCATCATTACCGGGGTCGGCACCGGCGGGCATATCACCGGCGTTGCCGAGCGGTTGAAAAAGGAATGGCCCGACCTGAAAGTCTATGCCGTCGAACCCGAAGGGTCGCCGGTAATTTCGGGCGGCCAGCCCGGCCCGCATCCTATTCAGGGGATCGGCGCGGGCTTCATTCCCAGCAACCTGCATACCCAGGCGATTGACGGCGCGATCAGGGTCGAGCCCGAAGTCGCCAAGGATATGGCCCGCCGCGCCGCGCGCGAAGAGGGAATGCTGGTCGGGATCAGTTCGGGTGCGACGCTCGCCGCTATCCTTCAGAAACTGCCTGATCTGCCGGAGGGCAGCCGCGTGCTCGGCTTCAACTATGACACGGGCGAGCGTTATCTGTCGGTGCCCGACTTCCTGCCCGAACACTGATCGCATCGCCGATGGCGTCCTCGCCTTCGGTCCCGGTGGGGGGCGGCGTACCCGGTAATGGCGCGCGGCTGCATTCGATGCGGCTGCGCGCTGTCCTCTGGATGCTGGGGGCAGCCGCCGTCGCCCTGCCCGCGTTGCTGGTCGCTTATGGCCCGGACGTGCCGATGCAGCCGAGCCGCGCGCCGGTCCGGCACGGCAAGGTCGTGCCGCCGACCGTGCTTCCTCCGGTCGAGCCGGTCGAGATGAAGCCGGTAACGCCGGACGAGGCACGCGCCTATAACGCCTCCATCCCCTTTGTGCGCGGTCCAACACCGCCCGCACGCCCGTTCCGGTTCAAAGGCAATGATCTCGACCGCCAGCGTGCGCTCGACTGCCTCGCCACCGCCGAACTCTATGAGGCGGGAGATGACAGCGACGGCGAACGTGCGGTGGCGCAGGTCGTCCTCAACCGCGTCCGCCATCCGGCATTTCAGCGCACGGTTTGCGGGGTGGTGTTCGAAGGGTCGGAGCGCAGCACCGGATGTCAGTTCACTTTCACCTGCGACGGTGCGCTGGCGCATGTCTGGAGCGATACAGCGTGGAAGCGCGCCCGCACGGTCGCCGAACAGGCGCTTTCGGGCCGGGTGGACCGCCGCGTCGGCACCGCGACCCATTATCACACCGACTGGGTAGTCCCTTATTGGAGCGCCAGCCTTGACAAGATCGCCAGGGTCGGCAGTCATCTCTTCTTCCGCTGGACCGGCTGGTGGGGAACTCCGCCCGCCTTCCGCATGGTCTATAGCGGTGGCGAACCGCGCATCGCTGCGCTGGGCGATCGCTTTCCCGCCCATGCAGGCGATGATGCAGGCGCGGCGACCGATCCGTCGGGCGCGACCGGACAGGACGCGGCAACGCTCGCGGATGCGGAGCTTCCCAGACCGACCGCGACCAATGACGATCTGTTCCTCGTCACGCTCGACCCGAAGCTTGATCCGGCCACGTTGTCGACACTGGCCTTAAGGGCCTGCGGTGCCCGAAAATATTGCAAATTCCTCGCCTGGCTGCCCGACGGACAAAAGCCCTCGGCGCTGCCGCTATCGCCGTCGGCACTCAACGGCATGGCGTTCAGCTATCTGCGCGACCGGTCGCTGGGATATGAAAAGTCGCTATGGAATTGCCGCATCTATCCGACGATCGCCGATGCAACCTGCATGGTGCGCAGACCCGGCGATATGCTGTCCGACGATGGCAAAAATGCACAAAAGCGGCCGGCCGAGGCGCAGCCGCTTGCCGGGACGCCGAAAGACGCCGTGCCGGACAGCCCGGTCTTGTCGGGCGTACGGCGGAAATCCGAAACCCCGTCGGTTCCCGCCGCGACCAGCGCGGCGGGCACCAGAGGCGATGACAAAGGTTAGGCGCGAACGAACATTTCGGGTTCGAGCGCCATGATGCTGTCCGAGCCGCCCTCGATCTTGCGACGCAGCGCGCCGGCATCGGGCATCACCCGCTCGGCGAAGAAGCGCGCAGTGACGAGCTTGGCTTCATAGAACGCCGTATCGCCCTCGCCCGCATCGATCGCCTTTTGCGCGGCGGTCGCCATGCGCAGCCACATCAGCCCGGTCGCGACGATACCCATCAGGTGCATATAGCTGTGCGCGCCCGCGCCGACCTGATCGGGATTCTTCATGCCGTTCGCCATGAACCACATGGTTGCCGCCTGAAGCTGGCCCAGCGCCTTTTCCAGCGCTTCGACGATATCGTTCAGCTTCGCATTGCCCTTCGCCTCGGCAACTTCATCGGTCACCAGCTTGAAGAACGCCTGTACCGCGCGGCCGCCATTGCGGGGCAGCTTGCGCCCGACAAGGTCCATCGCCTGCACGCCGTTGGTGCCTTCATAGATCATCGCGATCCGCGCATCGCGGACATATTGCTCCATGCCCCATTCGGCGATGTAGCCATGGCCGCCATAGACCTGCTGCGCATTGGTCGCGATGTCATAGCCCTTGTCGGTGCCATAGCCCTTGATGACCGGGGTCAGCAGGCCGATCAGATCGTCGGCGAGCTGACGCGCTTCCTCGTCCTCCGCTTCGTGCGAAAGGTCGACCTGAAGCGCACCCCACAGGCACAGCGCGCGTAAGCCTTCGGTCAGCGCCTTTGCTTCCATCAGCATGCGGCGGACATCGGGATGGACGAACAGCGTATCGGCCTTTTCCTCCGGCTCTTTTGGGCCGGTCAGTGCACGGCCCTGACGCCGGTCCTGTGCATATTGCACCGCATTCTGATAGGCGGTTTCCGCAACGCCAAGCCCCTGAAGGCCAACGCCCAGACGCGCCGCGTTCATCATGATGAACATCGCGGCCAGCCCCTTCATCTCCTCGCCGACCAGATATCCGGTCGCATCGTCATAATTCATGACGCAGGTCGAATTGGCGTGGATGCCCATCTTATGTTCGATCGAGCCGCAGCTAACGCCGTTCCGCTCGCCCAGCGAACCATCGTCGTGCACGATGAATTTGGGCACGATGAACAGCGAAATACCCTTCGACGTATCCGGCGCGCCCGGCGTCTTGGCCAGCACCAGATGGATGATATTGTCGGTAAGGTCATGCTCGCCCGACGAGATGAAAATCTTCGTGCCGGTGATCTTGTAGCTGCCATCCGCCTGAGGCTCAGCCTTGGTGCGGATCAGGCCCAGATCGGTGCCGCATTGCGGCTCGGTCAGGTTCATGGTGCCGCCCCATTCGCCCGACACCATCTTCGGAACGAACTTTTCCTTCTGCTCCTGCGAGCCGGTGGCGAGGATCGCGGCAATCGCGCCATGCGTCAGGCCGGGATACATGGCAAAGGCCATGTTCGCGGAGATCATATATTCCTGATAGGCGGTCGAAACGGTGTGCGGCATGCCCTGCCCGCCAAATTCCTCGGGCGCGGACAAGGTGCCCCAGCCGCTTTCGACGAATTGCTTGTAGGCTTCCTTGAACCCCTTGGGCGTGGTGACGCTGCCGTCGTCATGCCGGGTGCAGCCTTCGTGATCGCCGCTCTGGTTCAGCGGGAACAGCACCTCGGCGACGAACTTGCCGCCTTCTTCCAGAACCGCGTTCACGATATCGGGCGTGGCACCGGCAAAACCGGGAATGCTGGAATATTTTTCGAGCCCGATCACCTCATCCAGGATGAAGCGGGTGTCGCGGACGGGGGGAGTATATTGCGGCATGCCTTTATGATCCTTGCCTGTGATTTTGTGATTAGTGGTTTTGCGAAGCCTTCTGGTCGATCAGCTCGAGAAATTCCTGAAGCTCTGCGATCGCCGCATCGATGTCGCGGCGCTGCGACTGCAGCGTGTCGATACGCTCGCGGCATTTCTGGATCGTGACTTCACGCTGGACGCGGCGATCATCCCCGACATCGTAGAGATCGATCATTTCGCGAATTTCGGCGAGGCTGAACCCCACCCGCTTGCCGCGTAAAATCCAGGCGAGCCGCGCCCGGTCGCGATGCGAATAGATACGCGAAAGGCCGCGCCGCTCGGGCGAGATCAGCCCTTCATCCTCGTAAAAACGCAGCGCCCGCGCGGTGACGCCGAATTCGCTCGACAGGTCGGAAATCGAAAAAGTCTCGCGGTCGGTCCGCTGCGCGATCGGTGCGAGCGCCGCACCCAATGCATGATTCGAAGCCATATTCCGGATATAGCTTCCCTTTACGTGAACGTCAATGCGATGCGCGAGCACGGGCCTTGCAATGCGGCCCGCACATGCGCCTCAATCGACGCGGTGCAGTCCGTCCGGCTGTATCTGACGATAGAAGCAGCTGCGCGCTCCGGTATGGCAGGTCGGTCCGGCAGGTTCGACGCGCAGCCATACCGAGTCCTGATCGCAATCGATGCGCGCCTCGACCACGCGAAGCACATTGCCGCTGCTCTCGCCCTTTTTCCAAAGCCGGGCGCGGCTGCGCGAATAGAAATGCGCCTCGCCGGTTTCGCGGGTCCGCTCCAGCGCCTCGGCATCCATATGCGCGACCATCAGCACCTCACCGGTGACGGCATCGGTCGCAACGGCCGTAATCAGGCCGGAGGCATCATATTTGGGGTCGAGCACCGCCCCGGTTTCGCGATTCTTGTTCATGGTCAGGACATAGGCCAGCCCGGGGCGGAGGGAAACGCCGTCAATGCGATCGGATGGCGTCGATCAGCTCGTCCTTGCTCATCTTCGACCGGCCTTCAATGCCGATTTCCTGCGCCTCTTCGTACAATTCGTCTTTCGTCCGGTCCTCAAGCCTGGTGCCCTTATGGTCCAGATTGTCATTGGATTTGGCATTTGCGATTCGCGCCGCCTTTTCCTTGGACGCGCCGTCCTCGCGCAGATCCTCGTAGAGCTTATCGTCCTTGATCTGGCTGCCATGATTCTTCGTCATTGCCCGTCTCCTTCGCTTTCCTGCCCCAAAAACGCGCGGAAAACGGGGGAGTTCAACAACATATGACAAAAGGGCGACAAAGCGCTCAACAATCCCTATATGCCGCGCCAAGGCAGTAACGCGATGGGATCGCATGTTTACCACCAATCCATTTGACGACGACAAGCTGCGCGAAGAGTGCGGCGTATTCGGCATCTCCGGCGCAACGGACGCTTCCGCCCTCGCAGCGCTTGGCCTGCACGCGCTGCAGCATCGCGGGCAGGAGGCCGCCGGGATCGTCAGTTTCGACGGCGGCGAATTCCATGTTCACCGCGCAATGGGGCATGTCGCGGGCAATTTCGACCGCGACGATGTGATCCGCGCGCTGCCCGGCGAAGCGGCGGTGGGGCATGTCCGCTACTCCACCACCGGCGAAACGGCACTGCGCAATGTGCAGCCGCTTTATGCCGACCTCGCCAGCGGCGGATTCGCGGTGGCGCATAACGGCAATCTGTCGAATGCGATGCGCCTGCGCCGCGATCTGGTCCGGCAGGGATCGATCTTCCAGTCGACGAGCGATACCGAGGTGATCATCCACCTCGTCGCGACAAGCAGCTATCGCACGCTGCTCGACAAGTTCATCGACGCGCTGAAGCGGGTCGAGGGCGCCTATTCGCTGATCTGCATGACGCCCGAAGGCATGATCGCCTGCCGCGATCCGCTGGGCATCCGGCCGCTGGTGATGGGGCGTCTGGGCGATTCGGTGATCTTTGCATCCGAATCGGTCGCGCTCGATGTCTGCGGCGCGACGTTCGAACGCGAGGTGGAGCCGGGCGAGTTGATCATCGTGCAGGGCACCGAAACGCGTTCGCTTCACCCCTTCGGCAAACAGCCTTCGCGGCCGTGCATCTTCGAATGGGTCTATTTCTCACGCCCCGATTCGATTGCCGATGACCGCTCGGTCTATTCGGTACGCAAGGAAATCGGTGCGCAGCTCGCGATCGAAAGCCCGGTCGAGGCCGACCTTGTCATTCCGGTTCCCGATTCGGGCGTTCCAGCTGCGATCGGCTATGCCCAGCAATCGGGCATTCCCTTCGAACTGGGGATCATCCGCTCGCATTATGTCGGCCGGACCTTCATTCAGCCGCGCGATGAGGTGCGCCATCTCGGCGTGAAGCTGAAGCACAATGCCAATCGCGCGCTGATCAGCGGCAAGCGGGTGGTGCTGATCGATGATTCGATCGTTCGCGGCACGACCAGCCTGAAGATCGTGCAGATGATGCGCGATGCGGGCGCTGCCGAAGTGCATATGCGGATCGCCAGCCCGCCGACCCGGCATAGCTGCTATTACGGCGTCGATACGCCGGAACGGGCGAAACTGCTCGCGGCGCGGCTCAACACGCCGGAAATGACCGACTATATCCATGCCGACAGCCTGTCGTTCATTTCGATCGACGGTCTGTACAAGGCGCTGGGCGAAGCGGCGCGCGCCGATGTGCGCCCCAAATATTGCGATGCCTGCTTCACCGGCGATTATCCGACGAACCTCACCGATCAGGACGATGTCGCTGCGGTGGACCAGTTCGCGGTATTGAAAGAGCGGGTCGGCTGATCCGCACCCTTCCCTACGAACAGCCAATTCGTCTTCGGAGCTTCGATGACCGACCGTCCGCTCGCCGATAAAATCGCGCTCGTCACCGGTGCCAGCCGGGGGATCGGCGCTGCCACCGCCATCGCGCTGGGTAAGGCAGGCGCGCATGTCATTCTGACCGCACGGACGGCGGGCGGGCTGGAAGCGGTCGAGGAGGCGATCCACGATGCGGGCGGCACCGCCACGATCGCGCCGATGGATCTGGCCGAAGGCGACAGCGTCGCTCGCCTCGCCGCTGCGATCGAGGAACGGTGGAACCGGCTCGACATATTGGTGCTCAACGCTGCTTCGCTCGGCTCACTGGGCGCAGTGAATGCGTTCGACCCGAAGGAACTGGCGCAGGTGCTCACGCTGAACGTCAGCGCACAGGCAGCGCTGATCGGATCGTTCGACGCGATGCTGCGCAAATCGGTGGCGGGGCGCGTCATCGGCCTGACGTCGAGTGTCGCCCGCGATCCGCGTGCCTATTGGGGCATGTATGGTGCGTCCAAGGCGGCGTTCGAAAATCTGCTGCTCAGCTATGGCAAGGAAGTCGAGAATATCGCCGCCGTCCGCGTCGCGGTGATTGATCCCGGCGCCACTCGCACCAAAATGCGCGCGCGCGCATTTCCGGGTGAAGATCCGAACACGCTGAAGACCCCGGAAGTGGTGGCGGATCGTATTGCCGCGCTGCTGGCCGGGGAGTTCGAACCGGGCCATTTCGAACGCGTCGAGGGATAGGTACGGCGCTTCGACAGGTCAGGGCAAGCGGTACTTACTCCGGGCCATCGTCATGCCGGACCTGTTCCGGCATCTACGGTGCGACTTGGAAAACAGCTGATAGCTGTGCGGAACGGTGGACCCCGGAACAAGTCCGGGGTGACGACGGGCGGGCGCACAAATGTCACTGCCTGTAGACCCTCGTTGGTGCTGAGCCTGTCGAAGCACGGTCCTTCTTCCGCCCCCCTCACCGTATCTTACTATTCGCCGCCAGAGCCCGCTCGCGCGCCGGCTTATGCCCGATCAGCTTTTCGGGATAATCGTCCGGCCTGCACCCCGCCGCCTCCGGATCGTGGATCGCGTCGTCCGACAGATCGGCAAGCTCGGGCACCCATAAGCGGATATAGTCCGCCGCACCGAACTTCTCTGACTGTTTCAGCGGCGCCATGATCCGCCCGAACATGTTCGAATCGATCCCCGTCCCCGACACCCATTGCCAGTTGGTCGCGTTCGATGCGTAATCGGCATCGACCAGCGTGTCCCAGAACCATTTTTCACCCTCGCGCCAGTCGATCAGCAGATGTTTGATGAGGAAACTCGCCGCGATCATCCGCACGCGATTGTGCATCCATCCCGTCGCCCATAGCTGCCGCATCCCGGCATCGACGATCGGATAGCCGGTCCGCCCCGCCTTCCAGGCGTCGAACTCATCCCGCACGGTCGAGGAGCGAAAGTCGCGCCAGTTGAAATCGTCGAAGCGTTCGCGCGCATTTTCCGACGCATATTTCGGGAATTGCAGGATGACATTCTGCGCATAATCGCGCCAGCCAAGCTCGCCCAGAAACACATCGACCGATCCGCCGGCATCAGCGGTGCGGTGCCAGACATAGCCGGGCGATACCTCGCCGAAATGGAGATGCGGCGACAGGCGCGACGTTCCCTCCACGCCCGGCAGATCGCGCTGCCCGTCATATTCGGCGGCCGCGTTCAGAAACGCATCGATCCGCTTGCGCGCGCCGCTCTCGCCCGGCTCCCAGTCCGAAAACCCTTTTGCCCAGTTCGGACTGGTCGGAAGCAGCTTCCATTCATTCAGATCGTCGCTCTCCGGCCACTGGTCCGGCGCGTCGATCCTGTGCGGCCGTTCGAGCGGTTCGTCCGGCGGCATAACCTCTTTCAGAGCGCGCCAGAACGGCGTGTAGATTTTGTACGGATCGCCCGATTGGGTTGTCACCATGCCGGGCGGGCGGAGATAATTGCCGTCATGGCAGCACAGGTCGAGTACCTTTGCCACCGCACGTTCGGCGTTGCGCCACCAGGGTTCGTAATGACGGATGCAGTGCACACGTGTCGCGCCCATGGCTTCGGCCACCTGTGCCAGCTCCTCTTCGCACCGTCCGCGCCGCAGGATCAGCCGCGATCCTTTTTCGCGCAGCGACGCATCGAGGCTTTTCAGGCTATGGTGCAGCCACCAGCGCGAAGCAGCACCCATTTTGCGATGCTGCGCGGTGTCGTCATCGAGCACATAGACGGGCACCACCGGTCCTTCGTGCGCGGCGGCAACCAGCGCGCGCTGATCCGACAGGCGGAGGTCGCGCCGCAGCCACAGCAAAACGGGGTCGCTCATTCAGATATTCCTGTGTTCACGCCAGTGGCGCGCACGCTAGCAAATCCCGCTCCGATCGCAATTCGGCCCCTTCCCCCTGCCGGGAAGGGAGAAGGGGCGCAGAGGATCGACACCCCGTCGTCAGGTGCTAGCGATTTCCCCCGGAAGCCATCGCAGTCTTTGCAGCGGCAAATTCACCGGGCTGCAAATAGCTGTCGCCATTGGTGTCGAAGTGGAAAAACCCGTCCGCCGCGCGATTGAGCTGATCGTCGGTCGCATAGGGCTTGTTCTGATCGTTCGGCTTTTGCGCATCGGCGTCGAGACCGACCGAATAGATAGCGAATTCAGCGACTGACAGCTTGCCGTCATCATTGCGGTCGAGCTGGTCGAAGCTCATGGTTGCCGCCTGCCCCTGCCCGGCGGCGCTCTGCATATTGCCCATCGTGCCGTTGTCGGCGCCGCTATCGCCCATCGCCTGATCGCCCGACATTCCGGAATCGCCGTTCCGTCCGCTGCGATCCTCGTCCTGATATTTCTGCACCTCGGTGCGATAGGCGGTCATATCTACCGCGTCGCGGCGTGTCTGCTGTTCGGGAGTAAGGTCGTAATCGACCACTGCGACCGTCTCTACCGGCACCGCAGCAACGATATTCCCGTTCGCATTGGTGGCGGTTTCGTTGTCCGGATCACCACAGCCGCTCAGCAGTGCCGCTGCCGCACATCCGGCGACGAGATAGGATATACGCATTATTTTCTCCCTAATCGTTCAACGCGTTAGGAGAGAATGTCCGCCCGCCGGTGCTTGTTCCGTGGCATCGAAGGGCGGTGCCCGGTCACATCTCGTGCGGCTGCTTGGTTACCTGCCAGGTCTGGCCCTGCGACACCAGCTTCTGCAGGTCCGGTTTCTTGCCCTCGCTCACCGCGCGGTTCTGCTCGATCACTGCGCTGTCGAATGTCGGTCGGGGGTCATCATACAGCACACCCAGCGCGACCGGACCATCGGTCATTTCGACCAGCATATGCGCCATGGTTCGGTTCGTCCGGTCATGCACCAGCACGCCCGCTGATTTCCAGTCACGGTCTGCCACATCGACGACCTTCAGCGACAGGCTGGCGATATCGAGCGCGATCCCCTTGCTGCCCTTGTCGAACAGCATCGGTTCGCCGTGCGTGAGCCATAGCTGGTTCGCCGCTGCATTGGGCTTTGCCGTGAAGGGCGCGAAGACATCGTCATTATAGACGATGCAATTCTGGAAGATTTCGACAAAGGCAGCGCCCTGATGGGCATGCGCGGCTTTCAGCACGTCGGGCAAATTCTTGTGCACATCGATACCGCGCGCAACGAAACGTGCGCCCGAACCAAGCGCGAAGGCGCAGGGACTTGCCGGGCTGTCGACCGATCCGAAGGGGGTTGAGGGGCTGCGCGTGCCCACCCGGCTGGTCGGCGAATATTGCCCCTTGGTCAGGCCATAAATCTCGTTGTTAAACAACAGGATCTGCGTGTTCAGGTTACGGCGCAGCAAATGCATCATATGGTTGCCGCCGATCGACAGCGCATCGCCGTCGCCGGTGATGATCCACACATCGAGATCGGGATTGGCGAGCTTCACGCCCGTAGCCACGGCGGGTGCCCGACCGTGAATCGTGTGGAAGCCATAGGTTTCCATATAATAAGGAAAGCGGCTGGAGCAGCCTATCCCTGAAATGAACACGGTATTCTCGCGCGCCACGCCCAGATCGGGCATCGTCCGCTGCACCGCTTTCAACACCGCATAATCGCCGCAACCGGGGCACCAGCGGACCTCCTGGTCGCTTTCCCAATCCTTCAGCGTCGTCTTGACGGGGGTCATCTCGTTCATGGCGCTTTGCCTTCGTGGTTTACTGTCGTCGTCCCGCCCCGGTGCTCCTGCGAAAGCAGGAGCCCAGAGCAGCAGTCGCTATATTCCGGTGCACTGGATTCCTGCATTCGCAGCAATGCGGTTATGGGCGTTGCGGATCATGCCAGCGCCGCCCCGATCGCATCCTCGATCTCGGCGATGCGGAAGGGCTGGCCCGATACCTTGTTCAGCGATCGGGCGTCGATCAGATATTGATCGCGCAGCAATGTTTTGAGCTGGCCGGTATTCATTTCCGGCACCAGCACCTGATCGTAGCTTTTCAGCAATTCGCCCAGATTGGCGGGCAAGGGCCAGATATGGCGGATGTGGATATGGCTGACGTCCAGCCCGCGCTTGCGCGCGCGGCGCACCGCCTGCGTGATCGGGCCGAAGGTCGATCCCCAGCCGACCACGGCAAGCTTGCCGCCCGCTTCGCCGATTTCGATTGCCTGATCGGGCACGCTGATCCCGGCGACCTTGCGCGCACGAAGATCGGTCATCGCCTGATGGTTTTCGGGGCTGTAATCGATATTGCCGCTGCCCGCCTTCTTCTCGATCCCACCGATCCGATGGAGCAGGCCCGGCGTCCCCGGTTTGACCCAGGGCCGTGCGAGCCTGTCATTACGGGCATAGGGCTGGAACCCGCCCTCGGGCGCTTCTTCCAGAAACTGCACCGGGAAAGCTTCATAGGTGCTCATATCGGGCACCTTCCACGGCTCGGCGGCATTGGCGATATAGCCGTCGGTCAGCAGCATCACCGGGGTCATATATTGGGTGGCGATCCGGCACGCCTCGATCGCGACATCGAAACAATCGGCTGCGGAGCGCGCGGCGATCACCGGCATCGGCGCATCGCCGTTGCGGCCATAGACCGCCTGATACAGGTCGGACTGCTCGGTCTTGGTCGGCAGGCCGGTCGAAGGGCCGCCGCGCTGCGAATTGACGACGACCAGCGGCAATTCGGTCATGATGGCAAGGCCGATCGCTTCGGTCTTCAGCGCAATGCCCGGCCCGGACGAAGAAGTAACGCCGAGCTGCCCGGCATAGCTGCTGCCGATCGCCGCAGCGACCGCCGCAATCTCATCCTCCGCCTGAAAGGTCGTGACGCCGAACTCCTTCAGCCGCGACAGATGGTGCAGGATCGCGCTGGCAGGCGTGATCGGATAGCCGCCGAAAAACATCGGCAGCCGGGCGAGCTGCGCCCCCGCGACCAGCCCCATGCTGATCGATTCCGCACCGGTGACCGTGCGGTACAGCCCCGCCTCCACCGCAGCGGCGGGCACCGACATCTGCCCGACCTGACCGCCGAGCTCGGCCGTCTCGCCATAAGCATGGCCCGCATTCAGCGCTGCAATGTTCGCCTCGGCAAGCTCGGGCGCCCTTGCGAATTTCGCTTTCAGCCAATCGATAATCGGCTGGCGATCGCGGTCGAACATCCAGAGCGCAAGGCCCAGCGTCCACATATTCTTGCAACGCAGCGCCTCTTTATTGCCGAGGCCGAACGGCTTTACGGCGTCGAGCGTCAGCTGCGAAATGTTGAGCTTCATCAGCTGCCATCTGGCGAGGCTGTCATCCTCCAGCGGATTGGCATCATATTTCGCCTTGGCGAGATTGCGGTCCGAAAACTCGCCCTCATCGGCAATAATGAGCCCGCCGGGCTTCAGCGCCTCGACATTCACTTTCAGCGCGGCGGGGTTCATTGCGATCAGCACATCGGGCGCATCGCCCGCGGTTTCGATCGCGGTCGAACCGAAATTGATCTGAAAGGCAGACACGCCGAACAAGGTGCCCTGCGGCGCCCGGATTTCCGCCGGAAAGTCGGGAAAGGTGGCAAGATCATTGCCGGTCAGCGCGGTCGAAAGCGTGAACTGGCCGCCGGTCAGCTGCATGCCGTCACCCGAATCGCCGGCGAAACGGACCACGACGGCCTCGGGCGGCGGACTGGCCCCGGCGTCCTGCGGAGTTACCTTATGCACGGCAGTTGCCATTGCGGATCTTCCTGTAGTCACGTTTTTGTAATCGTGGGAATCTCTACGCCTCTCCCGGACCGACCTAAAGGTAGAAAACCCCTCTCCCCCTGCAACCAATGCTTTTCAAAGGCGCTGCCGAGGGTGAGGATCGTCGCGACATGGCGGCGCGCGACTTCCAGCGCGTCGATGCCGTATCCGCCGCCGACCACGCTCGCCAGCGGCACCCGGCGCGCAATTGCCGCATGCGCGATCCAACGGTCGCGCCGGACCAGCCCGTCCAGCGTCAGCGACAGCCGCCCCAGCCGGTCCCCGGCAAACGGATCGACGCCCGCCTGATACAGGATCAGATCGGGTGCGAACATATCGATCATCGGGGTCAGGCTGTCCGACAGTGCGGCGAGATACGCGTCATCCCCGGTCCCGTCCGGCAGGGCGATATCCAGTGTCGATTGCGCCTTTCGCGCCGGAAAATTCTTCTCGGCATGGATCGAATAGGTGGCGATATCCGATCGTCCGGCGAGCAGCGATGCAGTACCGTCCCCTTGATGCACATCGCAATCGACGATCAGGATGCGTTCGGCGAGGCGCTCCTCAGCGATCCGATGCGCGGCGACGGCCAGATCATTGAACACGCAATATCCCGCTCCCGTGCTGTGCAGCGCATGATGGCTTCCGCCCGCGCTGTTCGCGGCAAAGCCCTGCGCCATGGCGATCCGCGCGGCGAGATAGGTGCCGCCCGCCACCGCCTGCGACCGGCGCGCCACCTGCGCCGTTACCGGAAAGCCGATGCGCCGGGTCTTTTCGGGCGGCATCCGCTCCTCCAGCACCTCAGCGACATAATCGGGGTCGTGCACTGCCTCCAGCCATTCGACAGGGCTGGCTTGCGGTTCGTGCCAGTCGATCCGCTCACCTTCACAATGCAGAAGGTCGCGGATCAGGCCGTTCTTATTCCATTGATAGGTGCTGCGCGCCGGGGCCGGAGCGACATAATCGGGGTGATGGACGATGGCGATCACCGCCCCTATCTAGGGGCCCGGCCCGGCTTTCGCCATGCCGACCGTCAGATCAGGAGAAGCAGTTGAGCGATCCGTTTGTCCGCCAGGATGTCCGAACGTTTCTCGACTTTGTCGAAAATGTCCCGGCACCGAAAATGCATGAGCTCGACGCCCCTGCGGCGCGCAAGCAATATCTGGGCATGCGCGACCTGGCCGATCTGCCGACGGGCGAACTGGCGGTGGTCCGCGACCTGACCCTGCCCGGCCCTGCCGGCGAGCTTCGCGCGCAGCTGTTCGATGCGCGTGCGGAGCGCGTACCCGGCCCGGCGGTCGTATTCTTCCATGGCGGCGGGTTCGTCATCGGCGATATCGACACCCATGCACCCGCCTGTGCGGAGATGGCGCGCACGCTCGACCTGCCGGTGATTTCGATCGACTATCGGCTCGCGCCCGAACATCGCTGGCCCGCCGCCCCGGACGATTGCGAGGCAGCGGCGCGCTGGGTCGCGGGCAGCCCTGAAGCGCTTGGCCGATCGGTCACCGGACTGGTGCTGAGCGGCGACAGCGCGGGCGGTTCGCTCACCATCATCACCGCGATGGCGCTTCGCGATGTCCCGGCCGCCGTTCCGGTGATCGCGCAATTCCCCATCTATCCCGCCGCCGATATGGCCAAGGAATATCCTTCCTTCCGCGAATTTGCCGAGGGCTATCTGCTCACCCGCGATTCGATGCGCTGGTTCGACCGCGCCTATCAGGCCGATGTGAACGATCCGCGCGGATCGCCGATGCAGGGCAGCATTGAGGGGCTTCCGCCCGCTTTGGTGCTCACCGCCGGGCTCGACCCCTTACGCGATCAGGGCAGAGCCTATGCCGCCGCGCTGATCGAGGCGGGCATCCCTACCGCCTATCGCGAGGCGAAGGGCAATATCCACGGCTTCATCACGCTGCGAAAGGCGATCCCGTCGAGCCAGAGCGATTATCGAAGCGCGCTGCTCGCACTCAAACAGATGCTCGCCGAGGCTGAGGGTGAGCGCGTCATGGAACAGGCTGCACGATGACCGACCCCAAAGACCTTCCCTATCGCCCATGTGCGGGCGTGATGCTGGTGAACCGGCATGGCAATATCTTTGTCGGACAGCGGCTCGATTCGACGCTGGAGGCGTGGCAAATGCCGCAGGGCGGGATCGATCCGGGCGAACGTCCCCGCGACACCGCGCTTCGCGAATTGCGGGAGGAAACCGGTATCGCCCCCGAGAAGGTCGAATTCATCGCCGATGCGGGCGAGGAGCTTTATTATGACCTTCCGCCTGAGCTGGTAGGAAAGATCTGGGGCGGCAAATATCGCGGTCAGCGGCAGCATTGGTTCCTGTTCCGCTTCACCGGCGAGGACAGCGATATCGATATTCAGACCGAACATCCCGAATTTCGCGCATGGCGCTGGGCCGAACCGAGCGAGGTGCCGGAAGCGATCGTGACGTTCAAGCGCGACCTGTATCGCCGACTGTTCGAACTTTTCGACGAACCGCTATCCCGGATCGGCGGATAGCGCCGCCTTGCGAAACGGCGTCCTTCAAATCGCCTTAAACCGGACTTAATAGTTTCGCCGTGCGTACTTTTTTCTCCTTTCTGATTGCCCTTGCCGGGTTTCCCGCCATCGCCTCGGCTCAGGCGGCATTGCCGCCCGAACCATTGCCGATCTCTCCGCGGATTCAGGCGATGCTGAGCGCCGCGATGGATTCGGGGAATGAGGGAGAAGTGAATACGGTTGCCAAATATGCGAGCCTCGCCGATCCCGACAGCGCCGATGAGATCAACAAACTCGTCAGCGACTGGAAATCGGCACGCACCGCACAGCGCAAAAAGCATCTGAAAGAGGCCGATTTCTTCGAACTGGTCAAAGGATCGGTGCAGATCGGCGGCTATTTCACCACCGGCAATACCAACAATACCGGCCTCAGCGGCCAGGCCAATCTGACGCGCGAAGGGCTTGACTGGCGTCACCGGCTGAAGCTCGTCGCCGATTATCAGCGCAGCGCCGGCACCACCACGCGTCGCCATTATCTCGCCGCCTATGAGCCGAACTACAAGCTGCACGACGACCTCTATATTTATGGCGCGTTTCAGTATGAAAGCGATCATTTCCTCGGCTATGACAATCGCTATTCGGCATCGACCGGTGCTGGTTATTCGGCGATCAACCGGCCGGGGATGAGTCTCGATCTCGAACTCGGCCCCGCCTATCGCCGCACCGATTATGTGACCGAGGGTCTGGACAGCAGCCCGGCGCTGCGCGGTTCGGCCAGCTTTCGCTGGAAACTGAGCCCGGCGGTTTCCTTTTCGCAGGACGCATCGGGCTATCTTCAGCGCGGCAACAGCACGGTTTCGACCAACACCGGCCTGAACGCGAAACTGTTCGGACCGGTATCGGGCCAGCTTTCTTATCAGATTCAGTATGAGAGCCAGCCGCGCGACAAGGTGCAGTCGATGGATACGATCAGCCGCGCATCGGTCGTCTACGAGTTCTGACCCTTCACCCCGTCGCGCCTTGGGGTTACACCCGGCCCATGACGCTTTCAAAAGATGAAACTATCGCGATCGAACGAATCGCGGATGAACCGATGCTGGCGAATGTCGAAAAATGGGTCGCGGTGAACAGCGGCACCCGCAATATCGACGGGCTGGCAACGATGGCGCGTATGCTGAGCGATGCCTTTTCGGCCTTGCCGGGGGAGGTCGAGCTGGTCGAACCCGACCCGCATGACTCAGTCGATGTTGCGGGGGAAAGTCACCCGCTCGACCATGGCCGGCATCTCCACCTGACTGTGCGCCCCGACGCCCCGGTGCAGATGCTGTTCACCGGCCATATGGACACGGTGTTTCAGGTCGACCATCCCTTTCAGGACAGCCGCTGGCTGGATGACGGCAGTCTGAACGCACCGGGCGCTGCCGACATGAAGGGGGGGCTTGCGCTGCTGCTCGCCGCGCTGAAATCGGTCGAGGCGACCTCGCTCGCCGATCGGATCGGCTATGAAGTGGTGATCAATTCGGACGAGGAAACGGGCTCCTTCTCCTCCGCCGCGCTGCTTGCCCGTTCGGCGAAGAACAAGGTCGCGGCGCTGACCTATGAGCCTGCGCTTCCCGACGGCACGCTTGCCGGAGCGCGCGGCGGGACCGGCAATTTCTCGATCGTGGTGCATGGCAAGAGCGCGCATGCCGGACGCAATCCCGATGACGGCCGCAATGCTATCGTCGCTGCCGCCGACATCGCCGTTCGGCTGATGGCGGAAAAGGGGCCTGAGCTTTCGGTCAATCCCGCCCGGATCGACGGCGGCGGACCGAACAATGTCGTCCCCGACCTTGCCGTGCTGCGCGTCAATTTCCGCCCGCGAGCCGAGGCGGAGATCGAACGCGCCAAAGGCTTTATCGACCGGATCGTCGGCGAAGCGGAGACGCGCCACGATGTCCGCATCCATGTCCATGGCGGCTTCAACCGCCCGCCCAAACCGATCGATGCGGGGGCGGAGCGGCTGTTCGGGCTGGTCAAACAGGTCGGCCAGGATCTTTCGATCCCGGTCGCGTGGAAAGCCACCGGCGGGGTGTGCGACGGCAACAATATCGCTGCTTGCGGGGTTCCTGTGGTCGACACCATGGGCGTTCGCGGCGGCGCCATTCACTCTTCGGAAGAGTTCATGATCCCCGAAAGCCTGAACGAACGCGCGGCGCTTTCCGCCGTCACCATGTTGCGCATTGCCGAACGGGGGCAGCTATGAGCTTTCGCATTCGCGCCGCGCGGCAGGACGATCTGCAATATCTGTATGAAATGGCGAAGCTGACCGGCGGGGGGTTCACCAACCTGCCGCCCGACCGCGACGCACTTCGCGGCAAGCTGACGCGCAGCGAGGCCGCCTTTGCCCGCACCGATGACGGGATCGAGGACGAACTGTTCGTCCTCGTCCTCGAAAATATCGAAACCGGCGAGGTGCGCGGCACGTGCCAGATTTTCACCCAGGTAGGGCAGCGCTGGCCCTTTTACAGCTATCGCATCGGCACACTGACCAAACATAGCGAGGAGCTGGGCCGCACCTTTCGCGCCGAACTGCTCAACCTGACCAATGATCTGGAAGGCTGTTCCGAGGTCGGCGGCCTGTTCCTCCACCCCAATGAACGTGCCGGGGGGCTGGGCATGCTGCTCGCGCGCAGCCGCTATCTCTTCATCCGCGCGCATCGCGCCCGCTTCGCCGACCGGGTGCTCGCCGAGCTTCGCGGGATCATCGATGAAGGCGGCGGATCGCCCTTCTGGGACGGGGTCGCCGGGCGGTTTTTCGGCATGAGCTTTCAGGAAGCCGACGAATTCAATGCCGTGCACGGCAATCAGTTCATCGCCGATCTGATGCCCAAACATCCGATCTATATCGCGATGCTGCCCGACAGCGCGCGGCAGGTGATCGGCCTGCCCCATCCCACCGGTCGCGCCGCGATGCGGATGCTGGAGCGCGAAGGATTTCAGTATGAGAAATATGTCGATATTTTCGACGGCGGCCCGACCATGATCGCGCCGACCGATCGCGTCCGTACCATCGAAAATGCGCGCGATGCAGAAATTGCGCATATCGGGGAGGGCAGCGAGGACGTGTTGCTCGCCACCGGCAGGCTGACCGATTTCCGTGCCGCATATGGCCGGGTCTCGGCCGAGGACGACGGCGCAATCACGCTCGACGTCGCCGGGGCGCAGGCGCTGGGCGTCGCGGCCGGTGACACGCTCTCTTATATCGAACGGTGATCTTATGGCGCTGATGGAAATCAATTTCGACGGCCTGATCGGCCCCAGCCATAATTATGCGGGGCTGAGCCTCGGCAATCTGGCCGCGACGACCAATCGCGGTCGCCCCTCATCACCGCGCGCCGCCGCGCTGGAGGGGGTGGGCAAGATGCGCGCCAATCTCGCGCTCGGCCTTTCTCAGGGCATTTTCGTGCCGCAGCCGCGTCCCGATCATCGCTGGCTCGCCTCGCTTGCCACCAATTATGCCGATGCGCCGCCGCATCTGAAAGCACAGGCGCTCTCCGCGTCATCGATGTGGGCAGCGAATGCGGCGACGGTGTCCCCTGCCCCGGACACGCTGGACGGCCGGTGCCATCTGACGCCCGCCAATCTCGTCACCATGCCGCATCGCAGCCATGAATGGCCCTTCACGCTGGCGCAGCTTCGCCTCGCCTTCGCCAATCCCGCCTTTGCGGTGCACGACCCCGTTCCGGCACCCTTTGGCGATGAGGGCGCGGCCAACCATATGCGGCTGTGTCCGCAGCATGGCCGGCCGGGCGTCGAAATCTTCGTGTACGGCGTATCGGGCGGCCCCTTCCCTGCGCGCCAGCATCGCGAAGCCAGCGAAGCGATTGCGCGCGCGCATCGGCTGAACCCCGATCAGACGATCTTTGTCCAGCAGTCCGAGGAAGCCATTGCGGCTGGCGCGTTCCACAATGACGTGGTGGCGGTCGCCAACGAAAATGTCCTTTTCACCCATCAGCTCGCCTTTGCGAAACCAGCCGAGTTTCAGGTCGCGCTATACGAGAAAATGCCCGGTGTTCAGGTCGTCGAAGTGCCCGCCGACCGGGTGTCGCTGCGCGAAGCCGTTGCTTCCTATCTCTTCAATGCGCAGCTGGTGAGCCTGCCTGAAGGCGGCATGGCGCTGGTCCTTCCGGCAGAAGCGCGCGAGCTCACCAATGTGTGGAACTGGCTTCAGGAAATGGTCGCCGGCAACGGCCCGATCCGAAGGCTGGAGGTCGTCGATGTCCGCCAGTCGATGACGAATGGCGGCGGCCCCGCCTGTTTGCGGCTGCGCGTCGTCGCCGATCCCGCGACGATTGATCCGCGCTTTCTGGTCGATGACGAAAAGCTCGACGCGATCGCGAAGGTGGTCGAGGCGCATTGGCCCGAAGCGATCGACCATGATTCGATCGGCGACCCTGCGCTCATCGCCGATATCGAACGGGCGCATCGCACGCTGCTCGAAACGCTCGACCTTGTCGGGTTACTTGACAGTTAACCACTTGTCGCGGCGGACATAGCCCTTATTTCCGCCCCTGGCCCGGACCTTGCTTGGGTTCGGGCCATGTGGACCCGCATCAAACGCCTCTTCGTCATCAAGACCAAGTTCGAGGCCTATCTGGTCATTTACGGGCTCGCCACCGGCGCGGTCGAACGCGGGTTGCATTATGTGGAACAAATGCCCGGCTATCCCGGCTGGATCATGTTCGCAGCCTGCCCCGTCGCGGTGTTCATGGCGGGCGGGCGGCTGATCGATTCGGTCAGCGATCGCGTCGATTGATCGTCCTGAGCGCCGGTCCCTATCGTTCCTCCAGTCCGAGCGCGCGCTCGTCAGCGGTGGCGGCGGACAGTTCGGCCTTCGCCCCGGCAATGCGGGCCTGCGCTTCGATCAGCCGGATTTGCGCATCAGCGGCGGTTTCCTCGCGCTGATTGACGAGGAAGAAGTCGCTTGACCCCAGTTCGAACCTGCGCCGTTCGGCAGCGGCAAGCCGGCGGGCAAGGTCGCGTTCGCGCTCTGCGATCCCGGCCAGCTTTTCGGCACCGTCGACCGCGATATTCAGGCTCTGCACCTCAGTACGAATCTGATCGGTCAGATAGCGCTGCCGCGCGGTAAGCGCGTCGATCTCCGCCTGAGCCTGCGCGATCTTTCCACGCGCGGCGCGGTTTTGCAGCGGCACCGAAAAATGCACGCCGACAATCGCCTCCAGCGGAGTCCGGCTGCTCCCGCCCGGACCGATCGCGCCGAAATCCTTGCCCACTGTGCCGCTAAGGTCGAGCCGCGGCTTCAGTGCATTTTCGGCCACGGCAAGACGGAGCATCGACTGGTCGATCTGTGCGAGCAGCGTCTGCACATCGGGACGCTCCTCGACCAGAAATCGCGGATCGGGAGCAAGCGGCGCCAGCGCGCTGGCATCACCGGGCAGCCGCTCCGGGCCGACCACGACCGGATTGCCCGATGCGTCGCGATAATAAAGCGACAGCTTATTGGCAGCTATGGCGAAATTCTGCTCAGCCTGAGCGACGAGCGCACGGCGGCGAATCAGATTCTGCTCATTTTCGACCAGCAGAATATCGGGCCGCGCGCCCAGTTCGACCTGCCGCCGGATGCCGCTGCGCCTGCTTTCGGCAAGGTCGAGCAGCTCCTGATAGACGTGCAGACGAAGCCCCGCCGCGACCCAGCTCTGATAGGCATCGATCGCGCGACTCTGCACACCGATCGCGGCGGCCTGCGCTTCGAACCGGGCAATGTCGATATCCTGCGCGGCAAGCGCGCGGCCCGACCGGCGTTCATCAATCAGCCGGTCGCGCAGCAGCGAATAAAGACCGCCGATCTTAATCTCGCCCAGCTGATTGGTGTAATTCTCATTCTCATAGACCGGGAATTCACCACGCGAGACGCGATAGCCGCCATAGGTATAGCCGCCATTATCGGTTAGCGGACGCTTTGCACGCCCTTCGATGATCGTCCCGTCATAATAGCCGAGCACGCGGCTTTTGCCGTCGACATCGAAAACGGTGTCGAACGCCCCTTCGGCGGTCAGCGCGGCGCCGTCCGCCTTGCGCACCTTTGCCAGCGCCTCAATAATCTGCGGCGACATGCGCGCGGACGAGCGCAGCACCTCTTGCAGCGTCAACATATCGGTGCGCTCGGCCGGGGATCGCGGCAGCGGTTCGACCGTTTGCGCCGACAACGCAGCAGGGGCGCACAATGCCAGCGACAGAAGCAACAAGGTGCGCATCACTTCCCCTTCTTGCCGCCGCTCTCGGCCGGGCTTTTGCTGCCCGCATTGCTATTGCCGCCGCCTTCGCCGCCGGCGCTGTTCGTCGCTTGCTGACCGAAATTCAGCGGGAAATCGTTCAGCTGCCGCCATAGTTCATAGCCGATCGATACGGTATCGCCCTGAACCCAGCCCATGACCTTGCTGCCCTGACGAATGAACCGCCGGTCGGGCCATGCGGACTTGCCGGGCGCGGGTTCGACCAGCACGCGCACCAGCCCCGAAGGCTGCGCAGTAGGGTCGACATTGCGGACCCGCCCGTCGAACACGCCCTGCGCGATTGACGGCCATCCGCTGAACTGAATCGCGGGAAAGCCTTCGAATTCCAGCCGCACCGGGCTACCCGGCTGCACCAGCGGGACGTCGCGGCCGTTGATGAACAGTTCGACCGCACGCTCGATTCGTTCGGGCGCGATCACGGCGAGGACCGTGCCTGCGGAAATCAGCGCGCCACCGGCAGCCGCATTGATCTGCTGCACCCGCCCGTCGCGCGGGGCACGCACGACCTGCGCCGAATTGCGGTTGAGTTCGATATTGATCTGGTTGAGGCCCGCTCTCGCCTCGGCAAGCTTGGCGTCGGCTTCGGAAACCTTGATCTGCGCCAGTTCATAATCGCGGCGCGACCCCAGCCCTTCGGCGAGCAGCTGCCGCGTTCGCCGGACATCGATGCCCGCCACCGATCGCGCCTGCTCGATCGCGGCAATCTGCGCCCGGATCTGCGCCCGTTCCGCCTCCAGCCGATCGATCAGATTGGGGTCGAGATCGACGACGCGTGCGATCGGATCGCCTTTCTCGACATGCTGGCCGTCATGCACATAGAATTGCGTGACGCGGCCGGGGACCAGCGACGACACCTGCCGGATGCGATCGCCGGGGTCGAGCGCGATCACCTGACCCTGACCCTGCGCCGTCTGGACCCAGGGGACGAAGAACAGGATCGCGACCGAGATCGCGATACCGATCACCACCATCCATGCGAAGGCGCGCATGATGCGCGGCGGCTTCATCGCCGCCAGCGTCCTGAAATGCTCCTGATAGAGCGGCTGATCAGCCATTGCGCGCCTCCCGCGCCTTAAGGAAGCCGCTCAGCGCCTGCTCGCTTTCGAACCGGCGCTGTTCCTTCCATCCGATCCACTTATAGCCGTCGGCTGCCATCGCGCCCGGACGGACCGTCGACAACAGCACCGTCGTTTCGGTATCACGGAACAGTGTCAGCACGCGTTGCAGCCGCTCGGTCGGCATCATGTCGAACAGCTGCGACAGCACCAGAACCTTGGGCCGGCGAAGCAGGGCGTTGGCGAGTTTGAGCGACATCACCTCGCTGATCGAAAGCGGTGCGCCCGACGAGCCGAGCTGCGTATCCAGCCCCTCGGGCAGCATGCCGATGCGCTCGGTCAGCCCGACCTCGTCGAGCACATCCATGATGTCGCCGCCGGAGGACGGCACGGCAAGCGAGAGATACTCGCGGATCGTCACCTCTACGATCGTCGGCCGGTCGAGCACGACAATGTCGGTGCGCAGCAGATACATGTCGAATTCGCCGAGCTCACGTCCGCCCACCGAAACGATACCCCGTTCCGGGCTGGCATGGCGTTTCAGCGTCAGCGCCAGGACCCGCTCGATCCCCGGTTCGACGACCGCGACAATCTGTTCGCCGCTGGCCATTTCGAAATTCAGCCGTGCACCCGAAATCTCGACATCGCGCAGCTTCACCGCACCGCCGCGCGGCGCAGTGCCGGAGGCGACGCCGCTTTCCTGCGGAATGCTGAACACCAGCGACAATTCTTCCGAGCTCGCGACCAGATCGTAAAAAGTGTCGAGATACCAGCCGAGCTGATAAATGCCGTAAAACACCCCCGACAGAATCAGCTCGGCGGCGACCAGCTGGCCCAGCGACAATTCCATGCGAAGGATCAGCGTGCCGCCCAGTAGCAGCAACGCGGCACTCGCCACGGCATAGAGCAGGAAAAAGCCGAGCGTCTGTGCGAAGCTGTAGCGGAAATAGCGCTGGTGCGTCGTCACATAGTTTCGGGTGACCTGTTCCGAGCGGTCCATCGCGAAGTTCATATGCCGGCTGGATTTATAAAAGCCGTTCGACGCGCCGACGCTTTCCAGCCAGCGCGCCGCCTCATGCTTGGCATGCGAAAGCGCCACGGCGGACGTAATTGCCCCGCGCCGCCACAGGGCCCAGATGCCGAAAACGATCAGCACCAATATCGCGTTGAACGCGAGGAAAAAGGGATGATAGAAACTGGTGACGGCCAGCCCGACTGCGGCGCGAAGCAGGATCGTGAACGCGCCGATCACCAGACTCGGCACCGCTTTCTGTACGACCGTCAGGTCGAAATAGCGGTTGAACAAATGGCCCCGGTTTTCATCGGCAAAGAACGGGTTCTGCGCATGCACCGCGCGAACCGTAATCTCCGCAACGACCCGGGCGAACAGTCTCTGTTCGAACAGATACATCACATATACGCGAAACGAACTCAGCGCCGCGACCAGCAGCAACAGCAAAAACAGCATTGCCGATAACGTCCATAACGGCGCCGGCAGCGCGGTTCGCGCCACGCTGTTGATCAGCAATTGCACCGAAATCGGCGTCGCCAACGAAAGCAGGCTGATCGCCACAGTATAGACAATACCCAGCTTGATATAAGCCGAATCCGGTCCGATGATTTCACGAAGCCAGGCCGCAGCATCGCGAAAACCGTATCGCTGAGTTGCCACAATATCTCCCAAAAATCGTTCGCGATCGGAAACAGGATCGCTGATATGGTCCGATAATTATGCGCCTTGCACCGCACAACGGGGATTTTTGTAACGAATTTTTTCTGCCCAAAGGCATTTTTGGCAGTTTTCCAACAATACTAAAGGCTTCGGTGCGCTAAGGTCTTAGCGCATATGCTGCTTTCTGTCCCTTGCTTCCCACTCCGTGCCGGATACGCTGCAAGGTCGGAACCAAGCGACGACCGTATTGCAATGACGAAGGCTGCGCCTGTCGATTGACCGCTTGGTACCCGGACAGGGCAAGCAGCGGGCACATACTCGCTTTCCCCAAACCATCCATTTTCAGCACTTATCGCGGAAACCGGGTAATCGCGACACGCGCAGAAACGTTTTGGACACAAGGCAACGTGATGAAGCCGAAAACTATCAAAATGTCTTGAGATTTTTTAGCGCGGCGGAGACCGGAGCGTGCGCGTGGCAAACGCTCCGGTCTCCTGTCGCCAGCCGTTCATTTTCATGAAGCGGGAAATGGCGCGCCCGAAAGGATTCGAACCTCTGACCCCCAGATTCGTAGTCTGGTGCTCTATCCAGCTGAGCTACGGGCGCTCAAGAGATGGGCCTGATAGAAGGGGATTCGGGGTATGGCAACCCCGTTGCGCCACCTTTTTTTGCCGCATAGAGAAAAAATATGAAACGCCCTTTGCTCGCGCTTGCCCTGTTCGCTTTCGCCACCGGCTGCGCCGGTCGCCAGGGCGATTATCCCTCGCTGCTTCCCCGCGATGTTGAGCGGCCCGACGCGCCGGTGGCTGAGGTGCCACCGCAACCGGTCGCGCCCGCCCCCGCGCTGGACGCAAAGATCGACGCCGCCATGAAGCGATTTGACTCGGCAGTTGCAGCCTTTGACCGTGCGGCCGGGCAGGCGCGCCCTGCTGTCCGCGCGGCGCGGGGTGCAGCGACGGGAAGCGAGGCATGGATTGCGGGGCAAAATGCGCTGGCCGATCTCGGATCGCGACGCGCGGCGATCCTTGCGCCGCTCGCCGATCTGGAGGCGCTCGCCATCGACCGGGCGCAGGCGGGCGAGCCGCCCTATCCCGCGCTGGAAAGCGCGCTCGAAAAAGCCGAGGCCGGCGATGCGGCGGCAGCGAAGCAGCTTCAGGCGATCGACGCCATGGCCCCGCCTGCCTGAACCCGCTCTCCGCCTGAATCCCGTCAGCGTGCGAGCAGCCGCGCGGCATGCGCTGCGTGATAGGTCAACACGCCCGCACAGCCGGCCCGCCGGAACGCAGTCAGCGTCTCGATCACCAGCGCGTCGCGATCCGCCACCCCGGCGGCGACGCCAGCCTCGATCATCGCATATTCGCCTGACACCTGATACGCGAAGACCGGCACGGCGAACGCGTCCTTCACTTCGCGGATAATGTCGAGATAGGGCAGCCCCGGCTTCACCATCACGCTGTCCGCGCCTTCGGCAAGGTCGAGTTCGACCTCGCGCAGCGCCTCTTCGCGATTGGCGAAATCCATCTGATAGGTTTTCTTGTCGCCGGTGAGCAGCCCCCGGCTCCCCACCGCATCGCGGAACGGCCCGTAAAAGGCGCTGGCATATTTGGCGGCATAGGCCATGATCTGCACATTGCTGTGCCCCGCCGATTCCAGCGCGTCGCGGATCGCGGCGACGCGCCCGTCCATCATGTCGCTGGGCGCGACGATATCGGCCCCTGCCTCTGCCTGAACCATCGCCTGACGCACCAGCACCTCGCTGGTCGCGTCGTTCAGCACATAGCCCTTATCGTCGATCAGGCCGTCATGGCCGTGGCTGGTATAGGGATCGAGCGCGACATCGGTCAGCACGCCGATTTCCGGCACTGCGTCCTTCAGCGCGCGGATGGTGCGGCACATCAGATTGTCGGGATTATACGCCTCGGCCCCGTCTTCGCTGCGCAATTCGGGCGGCGTATTGGGGAACAGCGCAAGGCACGGAATGCCGAGGTCCCGCGCTTCTTTCGCACGTTCGACAATACCGGCGATCGACCAGCGCGACACCCCCGGCAAGGTCGGGATCGGCTCTTCTGCTGAGCCTTCGGTGACGAACAACGGCCAGATCAGGTTGGCGGGGGTCAGCACCGTTTCGCGATGGAGCGCTCGGCTCCAGGGGGCGGAACGGGTGCGACGCATGCGAAGCGCGGGATAGTGACTCATGGCGCGGATTAGTGCGCTTCCCGTGCCCGCTTCGCAAGGCGGATATGCTTTGGGCCGGATGCGCTTTTCGTGCGTTACAAATGCGATGAACGAAATCCGCAGCGCCGCCATGATCGTCAATGCCCAGTCGCGAAAGGGCCGCGACCTGTTCAAGCGCGCGTGCAGCGCGATGAAGGACCTGCCCTTCCCGGTCGATCCGCATGCGGTGCGCAATCCCAAAACGCTTGACGCGGTAATGGAGGCAGCGCTCGCCAAAAAGCCCGACCTTGTCATTCTGGGCGGCGGCGACGGCACGATCAGCGGGCTGGTCGATCATCTGGTCGGCACCGATGTGATATTGGGCGTGCTGCCCTTCGGCACGGCAAACAGCTTTGCCCGCTCGCTCGGCCTGCCGCTCGATGTGGAGGGCGCGGTCGAGGTGCTCGCCAGCGGAAGGCCGCATCGCATCGACCTCGGGAAGATCGACGGCGATCATTATGCCAGTTGTGCCGCGATCGGCATTTCGCCCAAAATCGCGCAGAGCGTGCCGCACTGGCTGAAGCGCTATTTCGGGCGGCTGGGCTATCTCGGCTGGGCGGCGCTGCAATATGCGAAGTTTCAGCCCTTCACGCTGATCGCGACTCGCGAGGACGGGCGCGAGGAGCGGATGAAGGCGGTCGAGGTCCGCATTTCCAACGGCCCCTATCATGGCGGTACCGAAATCGTCGAATGCGCCTCGGTCGACAGCGGCGAAATCGTCGTCGAGGTGGTGCAGGGCAATGTCCGCCGCCGCCTGCTCGAAAACTGGGCGGAGATCGTGCTCCGCCTCGACGCGCGGCATGAGGATGTGATCGACCTTACCGGCAAATCGATTCACATCCGCACCGAACCGCCGCTCCCCATCTCGATCGACGGCGAAGTGCTGGCCCGCACCCCGGTCACCGCCAGCGTTGCGGCAGGCGCAATTCGGGTGATGGTGCCCGCCGGTCAGTCCGCCAGCTGACGGCGGCGTCGGGCCACGAATACGCCCAGACCGAGCATCCCGATCAGGAACATCGCCCAGCTCGATGGCTCTGGAACCGGCTTCGGTCCGCCGCTGTCGGGCGGCGTGACCGGCGGGACATAGCCGCCGGTATAGGTGCCGAGATGGAATTCGCCATTCTGCACCAGCGAGCCGAATACGGACGACCCCTGAATATAATTACGGGTGATAGCCGCGGCTCCCGGCGCGAGCACCGAACCGCCCCAGGCAGTGCTCACGTCGATATTGGTCGCATCCGGAAAGTTCCAGATGACATGCTCACCCAGCCCCGCCGTGCCGCCGAGAAAATTGTCGTTCAGCCGGACGAACCCGCCCGACACATTCACGATCGCGGTGTCGGCGCCATTCAGATTGAAGCTGATCTCACCGATCCGGTCGAGATCGGCCGCGGAAATGTTGAATACTGCTTTGCCGTCGCCCCCCGGCGTAGCGGTAAAAATGCCGCGATTGCCCTGCACGCTGAACACGCTGTTCGCACTTTCATGCGCCATGTCGCGCGACAGGTCGGTCAGGCTGCTGGTAAGCAGGCTGCGCTCCTGTTTGAGGTTTTGCGCAAAGGCCGGATCGCTGCCGGCAAGATCGGACCGAACCGTGTTCTGATTGACATTGGTTTTGAAAATGCTGCCGCCGACCTTCACCGTCTGCGCCGCGCCGTTCAGGTTGAACCCGCTAAACACGGTACCGCCGATCAGCGCGCCCGATCCGTTATTCAGATTTTTGGTGCCGCCCAGCACATCGCCGACAACGATCAGCCCCGGCGTGCCATAAGCAGAGCTTGCGGGCGTCCGAATCTGATAATTGGACGAATTACCGCCGAGATTGCCGCCGACAAAGGTGCGCCCCTCTACTTCCGATGACGAAGTCAGGTTGCCCAGGACGATCAGATTCCATTCGCGCAGCGCGTCGATGCCGCTGATGCTTTGCGCGCATACCGGTGCCGAAGCTGCAAGAGCAGCGGCAGCGGCCGCAAGTCCGGCAATGCGATAGATCGATAGCAAGCCTGATACCCCCGAAAACCATACCTGAACGGACTGGTTATAACGTCTGCAGCGAAAATTACGCATAACGTAACATGGTTAACAGTTCCCGAAATGGTGCGATCAGCCGAGCCGCTCCAGCGCCTCGCGCAGCCGCTCTGCTTCGGCTGCCTTTTCGGCATGGTCGCTGCGCGCCTTTTCGACTGCCTCCGGCTTGGCCTTTTCGACAAAAGCGGGATTTTCCAGCCGTTTGGCGAGCGCGTCGCGTTCCTTCTCGATCGCTGCCACCGTTTTGGTCAGCCGCGTACGCTCTACATCGAAATCGATGACATCGGCCAGCGGGAGCATATAGGTCTGATCATCGACCACGAATGTCGCACACCCCTGCGCTTCATGCGTGACCCCCTGTCGCTCCAGCCGCTCACCGGTCGCTGTGTCGAACACCAGCCCGGAGCGTAAGAATTCGACCCAGTCCACCCGCGCCAGCCGGTTGATATAGACGGCATTGGCGAGGATGCGGCCTTCGACATCGGTCACCGGCGGTGCCGCTTGCGCCTCGCGGTCCGCAACCTCGGCTTCGATCCACAAATGGGTGCGCGCGCCCGGCGGGACGTTCAGCTCGCTGCGCGTGCGGCGAAGTTCGGAGATGAAACGGATCAGCCAGTCCATCTCCTTCATCGCTTCCGGATAGAGCGCACGCGCATCGGCGATCGGCCACCTCGCGACGATCAGATCATGCTCGCGCGGTCCCAGCGCGTGCCACAGTTCCTCGGTGATGAACGGCATGAACGGGTGGAGCATCACCAGAATCTGGTCGAGCACCCAGCCCGCAACCTTGCGCGTTTCGGCGGAATCCAGTCCGCGCTCGCCCTGCAATATCGGCTTGATCAGTTCCAGATACCAGTCGCAGAACCGGTCCCAGACAAAATGATAGACGGTGTTCGCCGCCCCGTCGAAGCGCAGATCGGCAAAGGCGAGGTCAAGCTGCTGCACCGTCTTGATCGTTTCGGCGATGATCCAGCGATTGACCGACAGATTGGCCTCAGGTGCCTCGATCGTATCGCTGCCGCCGATCCCGTTCGCCTGACAGAAACGCGCCGCATTCCAGAGCTTGGTCGCGAAGTTGCGATAGCCCTCGACCCGGCCCTGATCCATCTTGATGTCGCGGCCCTGACTTTCCATCGCCGCCATGAAGAAGCGCAATGCGTCCGCGCCATATTGGTCGATCAGACCGAGCGGATCGATCGTATTGCCCTTCGACTTCGACATTTTGGAGCCGTCGGCAGCACGCACCAGCCCGTGCAGATAGAGTTTGCGGAACGGCACTTCGTTCAGGAAATGCATCCCCTGCATCAGCATCCGCGCATCCCAGAAGAACAGAATGTCGAACCCGGAAATCAGGATGTCATTGGGATAGCGCCCCGCCGCACGGACGTCTTCGTCGGGCCAGCCCATCGTCGCGAAGGGCCAGAGCGCCGAGGAGAACCACGTGTCGAGCACATCCTCATCGCGCCGAAGCGAAACGCCCTCGCCCGCCTTTGCCTGCGCCGCTTCCTCGGTCTCGGCGACGAAGATGCTGCCATCCTCGGCATACCATGCCGGGATCCGGTGCCCCCACCAGAGCTGACGCGACACGCACCAGGGCTGGATATTCTCCATCCAGTTGAAATAGGTCTTTTCCCAGGCTTTGGGCACGATCTCGACCGCGCCTGAGCGCACCGCCTCGATCGCGGGACCGGCAAGCGTTTCGGCATCGACATACCATTGATCGGTCAGCCAGGGTTCGATCACCACCCCCGATCGGTCGCCATAGGGCGTCTGGATCGTGCGCGGCTCGGCGTCATGCTCCGCCCCGTCCTTGTCGACATGCGGGATCAGAGCGCCCGCCGCTTTCAGCGCCTCGACCACCGCAGCGCGCGCATCTTCGCGAGACAGGCCGATAAAGGCGTCGGGGATGAGCCCATCCGCCGTCTGTACCACCCGCGCTTTGGCATCGAGCATGTTGTACATTTCGGCCGCTTTGAACCCGTAACGCCGCCCGACTTCGAAATCGTTGAAGTCATGCCCCGGCGTGATCTTCACCGCGCCCGAGCCAAGTTCGGGGTCGGCATGTTCATCGGCGATGATCGGAATTTCGCGGCCCGTAATCGGCAGCTTCACCATCTTCCCGATCAGCGCCTTGTAGCGGTCATCGTCAGGATGCACCGCGACCGCCATATCGGCGAGCATGGTTTCGGGCCGCGTCGTCGCCACCCGGATATGCCCCGACCCGTCGGCGAGCGGATAGGCAAGGTGCCAGAATTTGCCCTGAACTTCGCGGGTCTCCACCTCAAGATCGCTGATCGCGGTGCCGAGGCCGGGGTCCCAGTTCACCAGCCGTTTGTCGCGATAGATCAGCCCCTGTTCGTGCAGGTCGACGAACACCTTGATAACGGCCTTCGAAAAGCCCTCATCCATGGTGAAGCGTTCGTTCGCCCAGTCCATCGAACAGCCGAGGCGACGAAGCTGGCGGGTAATCTGTCCGCCGCTCTCCGCCTTCCACTCCCAGACCTTGTCGACAAAGGCGTCGCGGTCATAATCGGTGCGCTTCTCACCCTGCGCGTTCAGCTGCCGCTCGACGACCATTTGCGTCGCGATGCCCGCATGGTCGGTGCCGACCACCCAGCGCGCATCCTTGCCCTGCAACCGGGCGTGGCGCACCAGAATGTCCTGAAGCGTATTGTCGAGCGCATGGCCGATATGCAGGCTGCCGGTGACGTTGGGCGGCGGATTGACGATCGTCCAGGGCTCGGCACCCGGACGGTCGGGCCGGAACAATCCCTTATCTTCCCAATGTTCATACCAGCGCTGTTCAATAGCGGCGGGGTCGAATGTCTTTGGCAGCTCGCTCATAGCATCCGCACTTAGCGCACCCATGGCATGGTGCAAGAGCGCGATGCGCGGTTCAGGCGATGCCGTTCGGTCCCTCCAGCAGCGCGCGGATCTTTCCCGACAGATCGGCACGGCGATAGGGTTTGCGCACCAGTTCGAACGAACGGCTGTCCTCATCCAGCGCACGATCCGAATAGCCGGTGGTCAGCAGGATCGGCAGCGACGGGATCATCTGGCGCACCTGCCGCGCCAGCTCGACGCCGCTCATCCCGCCCGGCATCACGATGTCGGTGAACAGCAATGCGAAATCGCGTTTGTGTTGCAACAGATCATAGGCTTTCGACGCGCTGGACACATGAGTCACCGAATAGCCGAGATCCTCAAGGATCGCCTTGCCCAGCTCGGCGACCTCGGGCTGATCCTCGACCATCAATATATGCTCGCCGCCGCCGCCTTCATGGATCAGCTGAACATGATCGGCCTCGACCATGCCGCGCGCACGCGGAAAATATAGAGCGAAGCGCGCGCCGCCATCGGGGACGTTGCGCGCTTCCACGCCGCCGCCCGATTGGCGAACAAAGCCATAGACCATCGACAGGCCAAGCCCCGTCCCCTGCCCGACCTCCTTGGTCGAAAAGAAAGGATCGAAAATCCGGTCGATCGTCTCTTCGGCAATGCCGTCGCCCTGATCCTGGATCGAAAGGCAGGCATATTCGCCCGGCGCCAGCCCGGCGGCGAGCGGCTCCTCCTCGGTGGAAACCAGATTTTCGGTCTTCATTTGCACCACGCCCTTGCCATGCATGGCATCGCGCGCATTGCTGAGAATATTGAGCAGCGCCATTTCGCACTGAACGGGGTCGAGCCGGCAATTCCACAGATCGTCGGCAAGGTCGGTGCGCACCTCCACCCCGTCGCCCAGATTGCGGTCGATGATCGGGCGGAAATCGCCGATCAGCGTATTGAGGTTCAGCAACCGGTCGCGCAATTCCTGCTTACGGGCAAAGGCGAGCAATTGCTGAGTCAGCTTCGCACCGCGATCCGCCGCAGTTCCGATCGCTTCGATCGCCCGCCGCGCCGCGCGGTTGCTGTCATCCACCCGCGATTCGAGCAGATCGACATAGCCGAGAATGACCTGCAGCAGATTGTTGAAATCATGCGCGATGCCGCCGGTCAGCTTGCCGACCGCTTCCATCTTCTGCGCCTGATGCAGCGCTTCTTCGGCTTCCTTGCGGCGCGAAATGTCGAGCTGGCTGCCGAAATAATAAAGCAGATCGCCGTTGTCGCCGAACACCGGCGACACGAACAGAGCGTTCCAGAAGGTCGATCCGTTTTTGCGGTAATTCAGGATTTCGACCGCGACTTCCTCTTTGCGTGCAATCGCATCGCGCACCAGCCCGATCGAATCTTTATCGGTCTCCGGTCCCTGCAGGAACCGGCAATTCGATCCGACGATCTCCGACTGTTTATACCCCGTCATCCGTTCGAACGCGGCGTTGCAAAAGATGATCGGGTTATCCTCGCGATGCGGATCGGTGACGATCATCGGCATTCGCGTCGTCTTGACGGCAGCAAAGAAGATATCCGCGCGCGCTTCGCCCGGCATGGTGTCGTCCGCGATATGCGGAGCCGGCGGAATCTCCGGCTGCGCCTTTAGCGGGGTTTCGCGGTCCTCACTCATACGCATACAAACTTTCTAAGGGCCGCGAGGTTTCGCGAATTCAGGAACCGCGCTCAGTAATGCGTTCGATCTCGCGCTGGACCATCCGTTCGACCAGACCGGGAAGATTGGCATCCATCCATTCGCGCAGCATCGGGCGCAGCATTTCGCGGACCATCCCCTCCAGCGTGTCGGAACCGGGCGTTTCGGGTTTCACCACCATGCGCGACAGCGATTCCAGCTTGCCCCGGCTGGCATCGGCTGCCTGCCGCGAAACGATCGTCTCTTCTTCGGCTTTGCCGCTATCGGCGCCCGATCCCGCTGCATCGTCTTTGCCGAGCGCACGGTTCGCCGCGCGTTCGCCAACGCCTTCGTCGATCAGAAAGCGCGATCGCGCCAGCGCATCTTCACCGGCTTCGGCGATTGCTTCGCGCAGTTCGAGCACCGCATCGGCAGGGTCGCGTCCGCCCGCACGCTCGTCCTCGTCCGGCGCATCGGCGGAGCGTCGCTGGCGACGCGAGGCCGAACGCGAAGGCGCACCCTCACCATCATCGGCGATGATGCGTTTGATGGAGGAGAGAATATCCTCCATCGATGTCTCGTTGCTGATATCCCTCATGACGTCCTCGGGATTTCGTACAGATATATGACACGTGCGGGAAAACTCGGCGCACTGTCAATCATCTATCGCACTATTCGCCCGCATCGCCGACGCCGAGATCCAGCGTCTCATCCTCGCCCAGCGGCGCGACATCCGACGTCTGGGCGGGTGTGCCCGTGGTCGTGGTGGCGACGGGCATGGCATCCTTGCCCTCGCTCCAGTCCCATATCTGCCCGCGCACATCGTCATAATGCGCCACCGGATCATAGAGGCCGCCGCCGTCGAGCCCAAGGTCCTTGGCCTCGGCCCGGCCCATCGCGGCGAGCAGCGCGAAACCGGCGACATAGGCATTGCGCTGCGCCGTCACGAGCTGGACCTGCGAATTGAGCAGTTCCTGCTCGGCATTCAGAATGTCGAGCACGGTACGCGTACCGACGCTGTTTTCCGCGCGCACGCCCTCCAGCGACAATTGGTTGGCCTTCACTGCCGCGCGCGACGAGCGGATCAGATAGAGCGAGGATTGCCATGCGGCATAGGCCGAACGCGTATTCTGGACCACCTGCCGTTCGGCAGCGGTCGCCTGCTCGATCGCCTGACCGCGACGCGCCTTGGCCTGACGCACCTGCGCGGCGGGGCGCCCGCCCTGAAACAGCGGCAGGGTCAGCTGCACGCCCGCAGTCGCGCCATTGCCCGTATTCCGCACCCCCTGCGCCTGCGCCAGCGGCGGAAGCGAACCGAGATAGTTATAATATTGCCCGCCGACGACGACGCTCAGCTTCGGCAATTTACCCGCCTTTGCCGCATCCACATCGAAACCCGCTGCCTTCAACGCTTCTCGCGCCTGATCGAGCTGCGGATTTTCGCGCAGCGCGGTGTCGACCGCAACTTCGGTCGAATCGGGCAGGTTGGGCAAATCGGGCGGCGACTGAAGATTGTCGGGCGTGGTGCCGACCACGCTGATATAGGTTTCGCGGCTGGTGATCAGCTGCGCCTGTGCGTCGCGAAGCTGCCCCTTGGCCTGTGCGAGCCGCGCCTCGGACTGGGCGACATCGGTGCGGGTCAGATCGCCGACCTGAAACCGGTCCTGGCTTGCCTGAAGATTAATCTCCAGCACATGGACATTTTCCTGATTCAACCGGACCACCGCCGCATCGCGGATGACGTCCATATAGGCCGCGACGACCCGCGTGAAGAGATCCGATTCGGTGCTGCGCAGTCCCGCGCGCCCCGCCTCGACCCGGGTTTCGGCCGCGCGGACGCTGTTCTTCACCGCACCGCCCTGAAACACAGGGACGCTCAGCTGCGCTCCGGCAGTAAGCTGGCGCGGCGGCGCGAGGAAGCTGTTCGTCGGCGTGACCAGCGTCTCGCTATATCCGCCGCTCGCATCGAGCGCGGGCAGTCCGTTCGCTTTGGCGAGCGGCACATTCTCGTCGGTCGCGCGCAACTCGGCGCGCGCACCCGTGATCGAGGGGTTGGTCTGATAAGCACGCATCAGCGCGTCGCGAAGCGTGTCCGCCTGCGCCGACTGAACCGCACAGGCGAAAAGGCCGACCCCCGCCGCTACCTTTGAAAACCGCCCCCCCATGGCGCTCAGAACCGGAAGCCGTGCGGCTTGGCAAAGCCGGGCAGGACGCAGCAATCGCTATCCGCGAAATCGAACAGACCGAAACCGCCCTCGGTCTTGCTTCCCGCCGCCAGCCGGGTAACGCCGCGATCGACAAGGCCAGTCGAAATCCGCGCGCCCGGCGACGCCTGAGCAACGATTTCGGGGGGCAATTGCTCGACCGCACCGTCGAGGATGATCGCATTATACGGCCCGTTTTTGGCGTACCCATCGCGCAGCGGCCCGGCGACCAGCTCGACATTGCGGATTGGGGCGAGCGATTCGCGCGCCATGGCAAGCAGCGCCTCGTCTTCTTCCAGCGCAACGACATGGTCGACGATCAGCGCAAGCACCGCCGCCGTATATCCACCCGCCGCACCGATCAGCAGCACCTTGTCGGTCGGCTCCAGCCATGCCTCATTGATCAGCCGTCCGGTCGCGAGCGGCGTGTTCTGAAACCGTCCGTTGCCCAAAGCAAGCTGCGTGTCGCGATAACAGACATCGCGAACCCCCTCCGGGACATAGCGTTCGCGCGGCACCGCTGCCATCGCTTCGATCACGCGGACATCGTCGACCGCGCTGGTGCGAAGCTGGCTGGCGACCATCGATCGGCGCATCGCCTCGAAGCTGTTCGAATCGGGGTTTTTATTCATCATGACGTTCCTGTCGCACGGCTGTGTTATGGATGCAATACACATTGACGGTTGCAACCGGCTTTTATCGCGCCCCTGTCGCTTCGCCAAGCAAGCTGTGCCTGCTTTTCTTATGCCCCCATCGCCGCGCGGGCGATTATTCTTCGCCGCGCATATTGACAGCGAAGCACTCTCCGCGCATTTGCGTGCCCCTCGGCCCGATGGCGGAGTGGTTACGCAGAGGACTGCAAATCCTTGCACGCCGGTTCGATTCCGGCTCGGGCCTCCAAATTCTCGTCTGACAGTGACTGTCGGCGGTTGAAAAATCCCTGATTTCAGCTAGTTTTAAGGCATTCACCGGTTGCCGGTGGCTGCCTCTGTTCGCCTGTAGTTACAGAAGATGGGGGCCTAATCTGGGGGCATTGAAAAGCCCCTCCCAGAAGCGAGGCCCCCAAATGGCATTGACCGATACCGCGATCCGAAATGCCAAGCCCAAGGACAAACCCTATAAGGTGGCGGACGCGCAGGGGCTTTATCTGCTGGTCAACCCGAGGGGCAGCAAGCTGTGGCGGCTCAAATACCGAATCAACGGTGTTGAGCGAAAGCTGGCGTTGGGCTCCTATCCTGAAATCACGCTGGCCGAGGCCCGCTCGGCGCGCGATGCGGCACGCAGGCAAGTCGCCCATGCTATCGATCCGAACATAGCCAGACGGCAGGCGCGCATTGAGGCCAGCATTCGGGCGAGCAACAGCTTCGGCAGCGTGGCCGAAGAGCTGATCGAGAAAAAGACCCGTGAAGGGCTGGCAGAACCGACGCTGGTCAAGCTGCGCTGGTTCGTGACGCTGTTGGGCGCGGATTTCGGCAAGCGTCCTGTCGCCGAAATCACACCGCAGGAACTGTTGCACGAACTGCGCAAGCATGAGCGGCGGGGCCGACTGGAAACGGCCAATCTCCTTCGTTCGTTCGCGAGTCGGGTGTTTCGCTATGCGGTGGCGACCGCGCGGGCCGAGCGCGATCCTGCTCAATTGCTGATTGGGGCGCTTACCTCCCCCAAGGTCAAGCACTTCGCGGCCATCACGGACCCTGTTGTTTTTGGGGCGTTGTTGCGGGCGATTGACGATTATCAGGGCGACCCGGCTGTCATGTATGCGTTGAAGCTGACCCCACATTTGTTCCAACGCCCCGGCGAAATCCGGCAAATGGAATGGAGGGAGATCGACGTTGACAAGGCGGTCTGGATCATCCCGGAAGGCAAGATGAAGATGCGTCAGTCGCATTCGGTGCCGCTTTCGCGACAGGCGCTGGCCCTGCTGGATGAGATGCGCGCCTTGTCCGGTTCGGGGCGCTATGTGTTCCCGTCGATCAGGTCGCGGGCGCGACCGATCAGCGACAACACGGTCAATGCCGCCTTGCGGCGCATGGGCTATGCGAAAGACCAGATGACGGCACATGGGTTCCGCACGTCTGCATCGTCGCTGCTGAACGAATCCGGCAAGTGGAATCCCGACGCCATCGAGCGTGCCTTAGCACATATGGTCGCAGGGAGCGTTCGGCGCATTTACAACCAGTCCGCCTATTGGGGTGAACGCGTCGAGATGGCGCAGTGGTGGAGCGACTATTTAGGCAGTCTCCGGGACGGAGGCAATGTTGTGCAGCTGCGGTCAGGAAAGCGGGATGGCGCTGCTGACGACGGCAAATAGCTGAAGATGGTCAAATTTGCGCAACATGAGCCACCCGCCTGTCTATCTTTACGATGTAGGCTAAACTGGCCTTCATTGCGAAAGAAGCGCTAATGAAAAACGAATTTATAACTGAAGGTAAATTTTCAACTATTGCCTTGAGACTCGTGGCGGCACGGTTCATTCATAAGAATGAAGACGAAGGCGTCCTTGAAATCGATCGCATTGCTCGCGGCGTGCGCTCGCAGGTTGCCATGCAATATTTAATCCTATGGGCCGCCTTGATGCTGGCGACGTCCTTCTTTCTGATATTCGCTCTGGCGGCGATTACGCTTGTCTTCGTAAATGAAGAATATGGCCATGTTGCTGGCGTCATCGCGCTTCTGCAATTCGCAATCGTGATCGGTATTCTGAGCTATTGGCGGAGTCTCCAATATGGCGGTTTGACCGTAGGTAAGCCGCAACCTGCGATCTACGCGAACCCCGAGGACCCGGCAGCGCAGAATCTGGAACGGCTATTCACCGAGCTTCAAAAGGAAAGCACTCCCCGTGCTTTCTACCGGTCGAGGAATGGCGTGAAGCGATATGTTGACGAGCGCTATTTCTTCGGCGCGTTGCGCGTGGCGCTGGTGTCCAAGAATCCGGAACTGCGGGACATGTTTTTCCCACCGATAGGTGTCTGGTTTTCCCGAGAGCTTTTCATGGAGGTCGATGTTTCTGCGTTGATCGTCAAGGCCAAAGCCAAGCCGAATGCCGCCGGGGTGAAAAAGACCTACGATTATACCGATGCGGCCATGTCCTTGATCGAGCATCCCGCGATCCGAGAACTCGACCCGAACAAGCGTGGCAGCCAGATGCTCGTCAAGGGCCTTCTGCACGATTGGTATGAAAGTAACCGCCAGACCCCGCCGGGCGAGACGCAGCTTGCCCTCTATGCAAAGATGATCTTGGACGTCATTCGGAAAAATCGTGCGCGGTAATTCCGATCCGGATTACCGATAAATGACGGAAATCAGGCATTCCGGTTGCCGGGCAATTACCGGGAAGGTGCTGTGAGTGGCTGATTTCCTCAGTATTGACCACCGTTCGTATGCCCGCAGTCCCGTGGATATGGACATGTCTCCCGCCGCCAATCGGCAACCAAGGAGACGCACATGAAGCCACTTGCGCTTTCTATCAACGACACGGCCAAGGCGCTCGGCATCGGCAGATCGCTGACCTATGCGCTGATCAAAACCGGTAAGCTCGATGCCGTCAAAATGGGCACGCGCACGCTGGTCACGACCGCATCCATCGCCCGCCTGATCCAGACCAACAAGGACGGCACGCAGGCGTCCTGATCCGGTCTGATTGATCGGCGGGCTAATCCTGCCCGTCACACTCCGACAATCCAATCCACGTCACTCGTGATTTCACGAAAGGAAGAATTATGTCCTTTTTCCGTCGCTTCAAGGCCCGGCTGGGCTTCCGTCTCTCGCCTCATGCCCCCGTCACCCTACGCTTCCAGACCGATGCGAGGACGGCTGATTATGCGGTCCCGCTCATTCGCAAGCTGCTTGACGGCAGCAAGGACGGCGAGACCTACCGCGTCGCGGTGGCGCACTGGTTCCGCGCTGAGCGCCCGCCGCTCGATTATTATCTGGGCTCGGTCAGCCTGTGCCGAATTGACGGGCCGCTGGTCGAGGCGCCGCTTGACTATCCGCATGGGTGGTTCCTGCCGATGGGCGGGTTAATCCAGTCCCCCGGTGTTACGGCACACCTCACCCCATTCGAGGCGGACGCGCTGCGAGATCGCATCCGCGAGGCCATCGAGGTCCAAATTGTCGAGTGGGTGGAGGAGCATCGTCTACACGAACGCCCGCCGGTCCTTGCGGATTTTGATCGCGCCACCGCCGATGCGCAAGCAATGGCTTGGATCTCGGCTGGCGTGCCGGAATGGATGTCCAGTTACGAGCCGTCTAGCGCCGCACAAGACCCGCAGGTGGGAGGCACCGAGCATGACTGAGCCCTCCACCCGGATCGCTGCTTCGCGGGGCGACGAGGCTTTGCCTCGCGCCTGCAATAAGGGATCACACCTCACGCACGGGTGCATGGCGGTTTTCCGCCCCTGCGCGAGGGTGCGCCGAGGGTGCGCGGGGGGTGTCGGTCACGCGGTTCCGCCGCTTGTCGAGGGTGCGCCGCGCACCCTCGCAGGGGGCGCCGCATGAAGCAGGCGCACCACTCCATCCGTCTGTCCCAGCCGCTCGATAGAGTGCTCAGGAACCTCGCCGAGCGCCATGGCGTCGGTCATTATGCGATGCTCCAGCGTTGCGTGAAGGCGGGCCTTGCGGCGCTCACCGACGCGCCCGACCCGGACGCCGGCAATCGCGAGCTTGTCACCGAACTGGCCGCGCTCAGCGTTCGCATGACGGAGGTCGAGCGGCTGCTGGACAGGGCGCTGTTCACCGCCTGCGCAGCCTATGCATATTCCCGCAGCGCGGCGCTGGCCGCACGGGCGAGCGACGAAGCCATCACCGAAGAAATCCACAAAGCCTATGAGCGTCAGCGTCTGCTGGCGCGGGAGACGAAGCCATGATCCACGCCCATGATCACCACATCCATGCTGGCGCGCTTGCGCGCCAGCGCCGCAACAATCTTCTCGCCCAATTCAAACTGCATAGCGGCCTCATGCTCCTGTCCTGCGCGCTGGGGGGCGCCACTACGTCCTATGTGTTGCGAGCTCCGGGCGATGCCGAGGCGATTTCGACCTACATGCTTGCAGAAACGAAGGTTGCGCTGCTTGGGGGACTCGTTCGCGATCCGGTCTTGCGGATCGAGGATGGTGGGCAAGGCTATAATGCATTGGCCCGCGCCGTGATTGCGCACCCCTATTACCATCGGGCGGTCGATACGACGCTCGCTCACGCTATGGCGGGGGGCGGTCTTGGCCTTGCGGGCTGGCTCGCCGGCCTGCTGTTGCTGCGAAAGGTCATGGCGCGGCGACGGGCGCAAGCGCTGCAAGACCGAATCATCGGCGGGACGGTCGTTACGACCGAGGCGGCGCTTGCCAAGCGGCTCCGCGCCGAGGCGGGACCCTACACGCTCACCATCGCTTCCGTGCCAATCCCGGCCCGCTTGGAGACACGCCACATTGCCATGATCGGCACCACCGGATCGGGCAAAACGACGGTCCTGCGCCAGATGCTGGATAGGATCGAGGGACGGGGCGAAGCCGCTTTGGTCTATGACACGTCAGGCGAGTTCATCGAAAACTACTACAATCCGGCTCGGGGTGACGTGATCTTGAACTCCTTCGATGCCCGGTGCGCCTTCTGGTCCCCGTTCGCCGAAATCGGCCACCCGGCGGACGCGGACCGGATCGCCACGCAGCTTGTTCCGCAGACTGGCGATCATGACCATGATGTGTGGCTCCAGACCACCCGCATCTTGGTCGCCAACATGCTGCGTGATCTGTCGCAGCGCGGCAATCCTACGCTGACCGGCCTGCTGACTATGCTCCAGATGAGCAGCAAGGAAGAATTGCGGGAGCGGCTGGCGCATACGTCATCAGCGCGGACCTTCGCGGATGATGCCGATCGCGCGACGGGCAGCGTGTTGTTCATGCTGGCCAAGACCGCGAACCTCATCCAGTTCCTGCGCGCCGAGGAAAGCGGGGCCGAGCCCTTCGCGTTTCGGACGTACTTCCGCAATCTGGACCAGCGCAATGGCCCGAAGCCGTGGATATTTGTGCCGAGGAAGGAAGATTACTTCGAGGCCTCCAAGCCCCTCTTAGCGTGCTGGCTCGAATGCGCGGCCAGCGCCGTGCTGGGCCTCTCGCCATCGGGCTCCCGGCGCGTCTGGTTCATCCTCGACGAGCTCGCCGACCTGCCCCGCGTCGATAATCTCGCGCGGCTCCTGCCCGAGGGTCGCAAATTCGGGGCGGCGGTCGTGCTGACCTTTCAGGCGATCGGCCAGATGAGCCATCGCTACGGCCCGCAGATCGCCGAAGCGATGTTGGGCAACTGCAATAGCAAGCTGTTCCTGCAACTCGTCGATGCGGAAACGCGCGAATGGGCCAGCGAGACGATTGGCACCCAAGAGGTGGAAATCGCCACGATGAACCACACGCTGCCGTCCGGCACCACAGCAGGCGGTCCCAGCCTGAGCCGTGATCGCCAGACCCGCCCTGCCGTGCTTGAAAGCGAATTGCGCCTGCCACCGCATGCCGGCTATTTGTTGCTGCCGGATGGCTTGCCCGTGGCGCGGATCAAGTTAACCGCCGACCATATCGCGCAGCGAGGGGCACCCCGCCAGCCCGGATATATCGCGGGCGATCCCGACGCGACCTTGTGGAAGGAAGCAGCGCGCATCGCGCCCGTACCGCCTGCCGCTCCGCCCGCAGGCCAGCCCTCGGCTTCGTCAGCACCGCCGCCATCGCCTGCCGGGCCGGCCGGGCAGGGGCCGGTTTGATGGTCGCGTCCGTTTCCGCGCTGACCAGCGCCGCACAGGCCGCGAGCTATTACGAGGCCGATGACTATTATTCGGAAGACGGGCTCGCCCCATCGCAATGGCGGGGCCAAGGTGCACAGGCGCTAGGCCTGTCCGGCGAAGTGGACCGGGAGCGCTTCCGCGAGGCGCTGGACGGGAAGATCGGCAATCAGATGCTTGGCACCATGCGCGGCGGCGAATTGGAACATCGCCCCGGCTGGGACGTGACGCTGAGCGCGCCTAAATCCGTGTCGATCATGGCCGAGGTGGCAGGCGACCGGCGTTTGATCGCCGCCCATGACGAAGCGGTCAGCATCGCCATGGCTCATGTCGAACGTCACATGGCCGCCACCCGTATCCGGGACGGCGGAAGCGTTGCCCGCGAGTCCACCGGCAATCTGGTGATCGCCAGCTTTCAACATGGGACCAGCCGAGCTCAGGACCCGCAATTGCACACGCATAATGTGGTGATGAACGCGACCCAAAGCGCCGATGGCGAATGGCGCAGCCTTGAACCGAGAGCGATCTACCAGCTTCAGAAGCAGATCGGTTCAATCTACCGGCAGGAACTAAGCGTGAAGGTGCGCGAGCTTGGCTATCAGATCGAGACGGCCAAAGGCTCGATGTTCGAGATTGCAGGCGTGCCCGCCGAGGTGCTTGAGGCATTTAGCACCCGCAGCGCGCAGATCGAAGCGGCCTTGGCAGAGCGCGGCGCTTCCCGCGATACGGCCAGCGCTGCTCAGAAGCAGGTTATCGCGCTCGACACGCGCGAGACTAAATTTTTCGTAGATCAGGGCGCGCTTGTCGCCGACTGGCGCGAGACGGCGAGCGATGCCGGGTTCCGGGCGTCCGAGCGTCTGGCGATCGTCGCAGCGGCCGAGGCCAAGGCAGCCGATCCGGCCTATCTCGCCGCCCTTGCGCGGCAGGGCCATCAGGCCGCTTTCCGGGCCATCGCACAGGCCAGCGCACATCTTGGCGAACGGCAATCGGTCTTCTCGCACGCTGCCCTGCAAGCGGAGGCCGGCCGGTTCAGTCTTGGTAAGGCTAGCCATGCGCAGATCGCCAGCGCTATCGCGGAGGAAACGCGAGGCGGGGCATTGATCGACCGGACCTTTCTTGATCGGCGCGGCGCAAAGTTCGACGGGTTCACCACGCGCCGTAATGTCGAAACCGAAACCACCCTGTTGCGCGTCGAGGCGCAAGGACGCGGCGCGTGTGCGCCCATTGCTTCACCGCTTGAAGCCGCCAAGGCGGTCGGCAGCGCCGCCATGCAGGCCGAGCGGGCCGGGTTCGCGTGGAATGTCGAGCAGCGGGAGGCCACCACGCAGCTTTTGACCAGCCGCAACCGCATCACGGCTATCCAAGGTTTTGCAGGGACGGCCAAAACCACAACGGTTCTGGCTACCTTCGCCCGCGAGGCCGGGGCGAAAGGCCTGTCGGTCGTCGCCTTGGCTCCCACATCATCAGCGGCGATGGTGCTCGGAGAGGCGCTGGAGACGCGCTCCGATACGGTCGCGCGTCACCTGCGCCTGCCCGAGCGACCCGACCCGACGCGGCCCGTCCTATGGATCGTGGACGAGGCGTCCTTGCTCTCGGCACAGGACACGGCGCAACTGTTCGACCTGGCTGAAAAGCATCACGCCCGCATCGTGCTGGTGGGTGACGTGCAGCAGCTTGGATCGGTCGCAGCTGGTGCGGCGTTCGAGCAGCTACAGCAGGCGGGCATGGAGACGGCGAAGCTGACCGAGATTGTCCGACAGACCAACGAGGCAACAAAGGAGGCTGTGCTGGCGTCTATCCAAGGAGACGCCCAAAAGGCACTGGCCGCGCTCGACCGGGGCGGGGGCACAGTCATCGAGCATGAAGAGCGGGCAGCACGGTTCGCCATGATGGCCACGCGCTATACCGCGATGGACGAGGTGGCGCGTGCCCGTACACTAGTAGTCGAGCCCTCCCGCGAGGGGCGTGACAGGCTCATTGCGGACATACGCGAAGCCCTGAGCGAAGCAGGTGCGATCACCGGGCCTGCGGTTCCCATTCAGCGTCTCGACAGCAAGGGGCTAACTCGTGCCGATGCGCATGACCCCATGTCCTACAATAAAGGTGATGTGATCCGGTTCTTCCGAGACTATCAGCATAAGGGGGTGATGCGCGGCGAAGCCTATACGGTTGAATCCATCGATGCGGCCAAGGCGGCGATCATGCTCAGATCGGAAGATGGTCGCGAAGTGGACTGGCGTCTGCGCCAATGGGGTGCGAGCCATGTGCAGGCGTTCGCCCCGCAGGCGATGGACCTCAAAACCGGCGATGCCATCCGGTTCACGCGCAATGACCGCGAGGCCGGACGGAACAATGGCACGCTCGGTGCGGTAATAGCGCTCGACGCACAGAACCGCACCGCGACGGTGCGCACCGAGCGCGGCAAGGTCCAGACGCTCGATCTTGACGCTGCCCGTGACCGGCACATCGCCCATGCTTACGTGTCCACCACCTTCACCGCCCAAGGCCGCACGGTCGATCATATCATCGTTCACGCGGACAGCGCGGCCACCAATCTCGTCGATCAGAAGAGCTTCTACACCAAACTGTCCCGCGCCAAGGCGTTCGTAACGTTGTTCACGAACGACCGCGCCAGACTGGAGGGCGCGATTGCCGAGCGAACCGGCGAGAAGCAGACCGCGCTTGTGCAGCACGCCGCGCCCAACCCAGCCGCCCGCAAGGATTTTGGCGCGGGGTTGGGATAAAGATGGGGTTTATCCGCTCGCCGACAACTGTATAGCGTCGCCCAACGGCGCACGATGCAGGGGGGTAACTATGATCGCGATTGCAGATATTCGCTTGAAAAATCCGGCTCACCCCGGCGGTTTCATCAAGCATGAGATCATAGAGCCGCTGGGCTTGTCGGTTACAGCGGCAGCGGCCGTGCTGGGCATTACGCGCGCGACGCTTTCAACGTTGCTCAATGAGCGCGCGAACCTGTCGCCTGAAATGGCGCTGCGTATCGAGAAGGGATTCGGCGTGTCGATGGATACCCTCATGCAGATGCAAAGCAGCTACGACATTGCGCAAACTCGCAAACGGGAAGCGGAAATTAAGGTTTTTCCTTTCAAAGGCAAACTACGAGACGACTAACAGAAATTGGCCTAAGCCACCCAGATCGGGTGAAGCAGAGGTCACATTTATACATTCGATACCGGCGGGATATTAACTGATGCAACGAGAAGAAGTTCGCAACCTTGGCGGGTTTGTGTGGTCAATTGCCGAGATTTTACGCGGCGACTTCAAACAGTCTGAATACGGCAAGGTTATTTTGCCTTTTGTCGTATTGCGCCGACTCGACTGCATCCTTGAGTCGACCAAAGCTGCCGTTCTTGAAGCCGCCAATTCGGTTCCCGAGGGCGTGGACGACGCCACCCGCGATATGATTTTGTTCAGCGCGGTGGGCGGGAACGTGAAAGTTTACAACCTGTCCCGCTTCACGCTGACCACCCTCCAGGGCCAAGACCCCGGCCAGCTTCACGCCAATTTGGTCGATTACATCACCAAGTTTTCGGCCAACGTCCGCGACATCTTTCTCGACAAATTTCTGTTCACCGACCAGCTTAAGCGTCTCAAGGAAGGGGGCATCCTTTGGAACGTCTTTGAGCGTTTCACCGAGATCGACCTGCATCCCGATACGGTCAGCAATATCGAGATGGGCTATCTCTTCGAGGAGCTGATCCGCCGCTTCTCGGAAATCTCCAACGAGACAGCGGGCGAACACTTCACCCCGCGCGAGGTGATCCGCCTGATCGTGGAATTGCTGATCGCCAACGACGATACCAAGCTGACCGGACGCGGCATCATCCGGCAGGTCTATGATCCGGCCTGCGGCACGGGCGGTATGCTCGCCCTCACCGAAGCCGCCTTGCAGGAGTTTAACCCCTCAATCCGCGTCGAATTGTTCGGACAGGAATTGAACGGGGAATCCTTCGGTATCTGCAAATCCGACATGCTCGTGACGGGCCACGATCCCGAACAGATCGCCTTCGGCAACACTCTCACGCAGGATGCCCATAAGGACAAGAAATTCCACTACATGCTATCGAACCCGCCCTACGGCGTGGACTGGAAAAAGTATCAGGACGCGATCAAGGGCGAAGCCGACACCTTGGGCTTCGACGGCCGTTTCGGGGCGGGCACGCCGCGCATTTCCGATGGCCAGCTTCTCTTCCTCCAACACATGATCTCGAAAATGCGCGACGATGAAATCGGCTCGCGCATCGGCATCGTCATGAACGGCTCGCCGCTGTTCACGGGCGGGGCCGGGTCCGGCGAAAGCGAAATCCGCCGCTGGATGTTCGAGAACGATTGGGTGGAGGCGATTGTCGCTCTGCCTACAGACCTGTTTTACAACACTGGCATCCAAACCTATGTGTGGCTGCTGACCAACCGCAAGCCCGCCGATCGCCGGGGCAAGGTGCAGTTGATCGACGCTAGCAGCGAACGGTTTTGGAAGTCCATGCGGAAATCGCTTGGCTCCAAGCGCCGGGAGATTCCCGAAGAAGCCCGCGCCGACATCGTGCGCATCTACGGAGGCCTCCTGAACGGCGGTCGCGGCGAAGGCGACGTTGCCAAAATCTTCGACGTTGCGGACTTCGGCCATCGCGAAGTCCGCGTCGAACGCCCGTTGCGCCTGAATTTTCAGGCCAGTCGGGAACGGATCGCCCGCCTTGCCGACGAGAAAGTGTTTGCGCGCCTGCCCGAGGACGAGCAGGAAGAGATCGAAGTCGTTTTGCTGGGGATGGGCGATACGCTCTTCACCAACCGCGATGCCTTCAACAAGGCTTTGGCCAAGGCGTTCAAGGTCGAGGGCGTGAAGATCGCGGGGCCAGTCAGGAAGGCGGTCCTTTCGGGCCTTTCCGAGCGCGACGAGGACGCCGACATTTGCACCGACAAGGACGGCAACCCTGAGCCGGATACCGACCTGCGTGACCACGAACTTGTGCCGCTCAAGGAGGACTGGCGCGAGTATATTGCGCGCGAGGTGACGCCCTTTGCTCCCGATGCTTGGGTGGACGAATCTTACCGCGACGCCCGCGACCGCGAAATTGGTCGTGTCGGCTACGAGATCAACTTCAACCGCTATTTCTACCGCTATACCCCGCCGCGTCCGCTGGATGAGATCGACGCAGAGCTAAAGGCGCTGGAAGCGGAAATTGCGGGGCTGCTGCGAGAGGTGGCGGCGTGAGCAACACCGGCTTCTTGATCGAAGATTATTATGGGCGAAACCAGAGCCTTGATTGGCCTCGTGTCCGTGCGAAGCACTTCTTGCGTGAAATTGATGCCCGTTCAGAAACCGGGGACGAAGAAGTTTTAGGACTTTCTGGAAGTCGGGGTGTGCTTCGGCGATCCGATATGGGACAACGAGCGTCAGAAGCGTCCTCTTATGTCGGATACAAACACGTCCGAGAAGGTCAGCTCATCTCGAACAAGATGCAAGCATGGAACGGCATGTTTGGCATATCACCCTACAACGGTATTACCAGTCCTGACTATGCTGTTTACGAATTTTCGGACCAAGTTGTTCCGCGTTTTATAGAATACTTATGTAGGACGACTCTATACGCAGCCGAGTTTCATTGCCGATCAAAAGGGATGGGAACGGGGTTTCTACGGCTAAATCCCCGAGAATTTCTCTCAACAGAGCTTTGGCTGCCTTCTATCGATATTCAACTGCTCATCGCTGATTTCCTTGACCGCGAAACTGCCCGCATTGAACAATTGATCGAGAAAAAACGTCTCTTTGTGACGGGCGTAGCACGTCGGATAGAGGCGCTTGTTGACCAAGCGATTGCAGACGCCAATGTGCCACGCACACGATTTGAACACCTGACGCAGCGCGTTTCACGCCCTGTCACGTTGTCCGAGCACGATGAGTTGGTTCGGCTTGGCCTCTACAACCGGGGGCGCGGTATTTTCAGAAAGCCCGCCGCCGACGAAGAAGGCATGGGTGATTCCGAGTTCTTCTTCGTCGAGGCTGGCGATCTTATCCTTAGCGGTCAGTTCGCATGGGAGGGTGCAGTCGCTCTCGCCACCGCCGATGAAGAAGGCTGCGTCGTTTCGCACCGTTATCCTGTCTATCGGGGCAAGTCCGGGGTTAACACCTCCTATTTGCTTGGGCTCTTGCGGAGCAGCTACGGTGATTTCCTTCTCAACGAGGCATCGAGAGGTTCGGCGGGTCGCAACAGGCCCCTCAACGTGCGCCGCCTTGGAAAAGAAAAAATCCCCGTCCCCGGATCAGCGTTGCAGAAGGCTGTTGAGCAAGCAGTTGATTTCGAGCGACGATTGAAAGGGAAAACAGAACAGTCGATTGCGCGACTGGGAGAGTTCCGCGCCGCTCTCATCACTGCCGCCTTAACCGGCCAGATCGACGTGGCGACCTGGGGTAGGCTCGGTGAAACACAGCGCCGATTGGATAAAATAGGGGAGGTCATTCAGGCATGAACAAGTTTCATGGGAGTATCGATGAGCTAAAAACTGCGATCGATTCATGCGGATTGGTAGGGGCTTGGACTGATAATGCTAAGGCGAATAACCATTCTTTCCGGGGACGCACCGGCGAAATCTTGAATTGGTGGCCGAGCAAAGGCACGATCCAGTTTCAGGGCCAAAATCAGGATGCCTTTCGGATATCTCTACAAGCAGCACTAAACGGAAATGGGAGCATGACCCCAAGTGCTGTAGCTGTCGCGGCAAGTGCCAAAATATTTCTAGTGCATGGTCACGACCGTGACGCACGGGACCAGTTGGAACTGGTACTCATGCGGCTCGGTCTGCAACCTTTCATTCTGCAAAATTCCGATGGTGAGAGCAAAACCGTCATCGAAGCGTTGGAGAAGAACATTTATCGCGAGGCCGCCTTCGGCATTATCCTCCTTACGCCCGATGACTTCGGCTATTCCAAGGTGGCCGGGGAAACCGAAAAGCAGGCCCGCGCCCGTCAGAACGTCATACTCGAAATGGGAATGGTGATGGCCGCGCTAGGGCGCGACAAAATGGTGATTCTTAAAAAGGGCGCACTTGAAATGCCGTCTGACGCGGCGGGCATACTCTACATCGAGTTCAATGATCACGTTCGCGAGATTGTTCCGAAGCTGGCACAGCGACTCCAAGGTTCCGGGTTCAATATTGACCCTAGAAGCATTGCAGGGGCATCAGCATGAGTACCGCCGCCCATAACGCCCACAAGGAACAGGTAGTGCAGGATCACCTGATTACGCGGCTTATCGCGGGTGGGGGCTATGAATTGCGCGATGCCAAGGCCAACTATGACCGGGCGCTGGCGATGGATAGGGCTTTGGTCCTGCGCTTCATCCAAAGCACCCAGCCCGGAGAATGGACCAAGCTGGAAGGGCATTACACCACAGCGGCGGAGGACACGTTTTTCAAACAGCTCGAAAAATCCCTGAAAGATCGCGGACTGCTGGACGTGCTGCGGCAGGGGATCAAGATTGTCCCCGGCATCACGTTTGCGCTCTGCTACTTCCGCCCCGCCAGCGGATTGGAACCTAAGCGCGTCGCCGAATACGAGGCTAATATCCTCTCGGTGATGAAGGAGGTCGAATACAGCGAGCGGCACGGCGGGCGGCTGGACGTTGCGCTTTTCCTCAACGGACTGCCCGTCGCCACGATGGAGGCAAAGAACCTCCTCACCGGCTCCAATTTCCGTCATGCCGAAAAGCAATACCGGCAGGATCGCTCGCCAGCGGGCGAACCGTTGCTGACCTTCAAGCGCGGGGCGTTGGTCCATTTCGCGCTGGACGAGGACAACGTATCCATGACCACGCGGCTGCAAAATGGCCGCACCCGCTTCCTGCCCTTCAACCGGGGCCGCGATGGCGGGGCCGGAAATCCCGACATTGAGGATGAGTTCCGGGTCGCCTATCTCTACAGTTTTGGTGAATGGGGTGCGGCGATATTCTCCCGCGCCGTGCTACTCGACATCATAGGGCGTTTCATCCACCTCGACACCAGCGGCAGGACGGAAGCCTTGATCTTTCCGCGCTTCCAGCAGCTTGACGCCGTGCGCAGGCTCATGGCGCACGCGGGCCAGTTCGGCGCGGGACGCAACTACCTGATCCAGCACTCCGCAGGCTCAGGCAAATCCAACACCATCGGCTGGCTCGCGCATCACGCGATCAACCTTCATGACATGGATGACAAGGCGGTATTCAACACCGCGATCATCGTTACCGACCGTATCGTGCTGGACCGCCAGCTTCAAAGCACCGTCTCGCAGTTCGAGCAGACGCAGGGCGTCGTGCGCAAAATCGAGGGCACATCGAAGCAGCTTAAGCAGGCCATCGCCAAAGGCGCGCGCATCATCGTCACAACGATCCAGAAATTTTCGACCGAGCACCTGAAAGAGATTTCCGGTCAGGGCGATCGCACCTTCGCCGTCATCGTGGACGAAGCACACAGCAGCCAGTCCGGCAAATCAGCCCAAGCCATGACCGACGCGCTCACGCGCGAGGGGGACTCCAGCGACGACATCGAAGACATTATCGCTGCCTATCAGAAGGCGCGCGGTCCGCAGGCGAACATCAGCTTCTTCGCGTTCACCGCGACCCCGCGTAATGTCACGCTGGAACGCTTCGGCACCAAAGGCCCTGACGGACTCCCGCACCCATTCCATCTCTATTCGATGCGCCAAGCCATCGAGGAGGGTTTCATTCTGGACGTTCTCCAGAATTACATGACCTACAAAGCCTATTACGAGCTCGAAAAGGCCATCGAGGATGACCCGCAGCTAAGCGGGCGGCGCGGCCAGCGCCGGGTTGCGCGCTATGCCAATCTACATCCCACTGCCATCGGTCAGAAGGTCGAGATCATTGTCGAGCATTTCCGCCGCCATGTCGCCAAGATGCTGGACGGACAGGCCAAGGCAATGATCGTCACCGGGAGCCGCGATCATGCGCTGCGCTACTTTTTCGGCGTGCGCGACTACATCAAGGCGCAGGGCTATGCCGATCTTCGTGCGCTGGTCGCTTTCTCGGGCGAACTTACCTTCGATGGTCAAACCTACACCGAAGCCGACCTGACGGGCTTTGCTGAAACCGAGCTGCCGGGCCGCTTCGACGGTTTCAAGCCGGACGGCACACCCTATCCCGAGCAGTATCAAATCCTGATCGTCGCCGAGAAATACCAGACTGGCTTCGACCAGCCCAAGCTTTGTGCCATGTATGTGGATCGCAAGCTGGCGGGCCTACAGGCGGTTCAAACCCTGTCGCGTCTGAACCGCACCCGGCCCGGCAAAGACCAGACTTACATCCTCGACTTCCAAAATACCATCGAGGACATACGGGATGCCTTTCGCCCATATTTCGAAGTGTCGGCGCTCGAAGCCAACTCCGACCCCAATCTCGTTTACGATCTTGAAGGACGGTTGTTCAAATTCACCTATCTCGACAAGGAGGAAATCGAGCGGTTCGCAGCGACCTATTATAAGGGGCAGCTCGACGGCGGGGACCGCGCACGGCTCGAAGGGCTTGTCCGTCAGGCCGTCGCCCGGTTTGAATTTGATGAAGATGAGGGGCGGCAGGAGGAGTTCCGCCAACTTCTGCGCAGCTACATGCGTTTCTACAGCTTCATAGCGCAGGTGATGAAGCTGGAGGATACGGGCTTGGAAAAGCTCTATTCATACGTCACATGGCTCGCGCGCCTCCTTCCCAACCGGCAGATTCCACCCGAAATTGAAATCACCGACGACATGCTCCGGCTACAAAAGTTTAAGGTCGAGCAGAAGGAGCAGGGTGACGCCTCGCTCGCCGCTGGCGACAGGGCGGCGCTCAAAGCAATCAGCGAGTTTGGGGCTAAGCCCTACACTGAGGACGAGCAGAAGGAGTTGTCCGAGATCGTCAACGCGTTCAACGAACGTCACGGAACGCAATTCTCCGAAGGCGACATGATCCGTTTCGAGCAGGTAAACGAAGAGATTTTGGGCGACAACCTTGCGGAGATGTTGCGCAACAACCCGCCGGACGTTGTTTACACTGCCTTCGCCCAAGCGTTCTTCCAAGGCGCGGTCCGCATGTTCCAGCGCGATAATGAGATGCGCAACATCGTGTTGACGGACGCAGAGGCGCGGGACAAGGCCACACGCCACTTTTTCAATCGAGCACTTCGACAAGTCCGCGACGTTCATGCGCCGTAAGATGTCCTATCGCCGTGTTCGCTTGTTTTACCGACAGAACAAGTGGTGAAAAAGGAAGGTCATCTCCCTTTGCGGCCCGAGTGAAATCGCAGGCTGAAATTACTGGGGCCTTTTTGGGGGCCTTTGCGCTCGATACAATCAATCAACCGCCTGATACTAAATGATAAATATCTATTAATTCGATTCCGGCTCGGCCTCCACACACATGTCGATCGACGCGGGCCGTGCCTCGGGCAGGCGCCAGCCCCGCCTCTCCTCCTCCGTCAGCTCAGAATAGCGCGGAGAGAAAATCGTCGTCGCTGTCGTCGGCCGCCACAGCGGGTTCATTACCTTCGCTATCGGTGCCGCTCGTCCCGCCGCCGATCATCTCATCATGAATGCGCCGTTCGCTGTCCATCGTGTAGGCGCGACGAAGATCGGCGAACAGGATGTGGTCGATTTCCGCATCCGCCTCAGGCGCGGCGCCCTGCCCGGCTTCCAGTTCGTGCAGTACCTGATTCCACGCCGCCTCGGCTTCATCCAGCGTCTGAGCGGCATCGGCGGCTTTACGCAAAATATCGAGCGCACCCGGCCCGCGCTCGCTCAGCGTGCGGGCATGGCCGCGCATTTCCTCGCTCGCCGCTTCGATCCGGGTGATGGCGTCCTCGGTCGCGCCGTCGAGTTCGCTCAGCTTTTCGCTGCGCGCCTTCGCACCCGCGATACCGACCGCTGCCTCGGCACCTTTGCCCAGATTGGCGCGCACCAGTTCGGACGCCTGTTCGGTGCGGATGGCCAGTTCGCGCAATTGCTGAGTAATCACCATCATCGCGCGCCCTTCCTCGCCCAGCCGGTTGCACTGCGCCGCCATGTTGAAGCTCAGCACGCGGATCTGGCGTTCGATCCGGTCGATCGTGCGCAACTGCGCCACCATATTCTCGATTCCCTCGGCCACCGCTGCCGACATGCGGTCGGCCTCCCCGCGAACCGCGCGGAAATCGCTGAACAGGCGGCGGACCTTGCGAAGATCTTCGAGCATCGCGGTCAGCGTGTCGCTGCTGGTATCGGTGAGCGCGCGCGCCTGCCGGTCGCCATCGGCGAGCACCTGTTCGGTATCGGCGGCAAGCTCAGGAAGCGAGCGGGCGATAAAGCCGGTACGCTCGCCGAATTCCTCGATCGCGCTGCGCAATTGCGCCTGTTGCAGGCTGCGCAGCCGGGCAGCGGTCGCCGCGCGCCGGGCGTCGGTGTCGTCGCCGGTATCCCCCGCTGCGTCGCCGGTCTCCGCCTGCGGTTGCAGCTGCTCGGAAAGCCGCTCCAGTCCCTGCTGGACATGCTCGATCCGCTGGCGCGTAATATCGCCGATCTGCATCGCCGACACGACATCGGCAACGCGCGCCGCAATCCGCCGCGTCGCCGCCGCATTGTCCGAATACTGTTCTCCGCCGGACCGGCGATGGCGCAGGATCGCCTCGACATGGCCGTCCAGCCGTTCGCGAACATGCGTCAGCGTATCGGCATGCGTCCGGGCAAAGCGATCGCCCGCCGCCGCTGCGCCCGTCAACTGGCTCAGCAACGCCAGACGCAGATGTTCGAAGCCCGCAATCCCGTTCAGCGCGCCATGCGCCAGCGAGACCATGTCGCCAGTAAAGGCGCTCAGTTCGCCGTTCGTGCCGGACAATTCCGCCGCCAATATCCCCGCATTGGCCGAAATGATTTCGAGCAGCAGCATGACCCTGCGCAATTCGACCAGCGGTTCGCCCATACGCGCGGCAAGATCGCGCAACTCCACGATCGCGGTATCCTCGCTGCCGTCGCTTTCCCCGAAATGCGCCAGTTCGCGCGATATCGAGGCGAGGCTGGCTTCAGCGCTCGCGAAATCCGCACTGTCCAGTGCGCCCGGCAGTCCTTCATGCGCGGCCGACACTTCGTTCAGGCGCATCGCGCATTCGGTCAGGCGGTCACCCGTGCCCGAAAAACGCGATTCAATCGTCGCGCAGCTCTGCGCAAGCTGCGTTGCGAGGCCAAGCGCAATCGAAGCCGCAGGGTCGAGCGGCGCCGCATCCGGCTGCGAAATCGGTTCGTTCTTCATTGCGTTTCCAGACTTGATCGAGCAGCGAAATCCATAACTTCCCGGGCGATACGATGAAGCGCTGTCACCCGGGCCGCCCCGCCCAGATCGATCGCCGCCTTGGGCATGCCGAAAACCACACAGGAGGCTTCGTCCTGCGCGATGGTCAACGCACCCGCATTGCGCATCTCCAGCAGGCCGTGCGCGCCGTCATCGCCCATGCCGGTCATCAATATGCCCAGGGCGGATGCGCCCGCCGTCTGCGCAGCCGAGCGAAACAGTACATCGACCGAGGGGCGATGGCGCGAAACGCGCGGCCCTTCCTTGATCCGCACGCGATAGCCCGAGCCGAGCCGTTCGAGCAGCAGATGGCGGTCGCCCGGCGCGATCAGCACCTGCCCCGGCACGACCGCGTCGCCATCCGCCGCTTCCTTGATATGCGGGGCGCAGATGCCGTTCAGCCGGCCGGCAAAGGCAGCGGTGAATTTCTCCGGCATATGCTGCACGATCACCGTTGCCGGACACTGGGCGGGAAGCGCCATCAGCACTTCGCGCAGCGCTTCGGTACCGCCGGTGGATGCGCCGATACAGACCAGCGGTCCCGATGCGCCTCGTCGCGCAGTCGCACGCATCGCGGGCGGCAACATGACATCAGCGCTCAGCTTCGCCTCCACCTTCACCGGTCTTGCGGCAGCGCGGGCGCGCGCGGGCCTTGCATGCGCGGCGGCGCGCGCCACGTCGCAAATCCGCAGGGTCGCCTCGTGCAATGCGTGCGCGGTGTCGACGCGGGGCTTGGTAATGACATCGACGGCGCCTGCCTCCAATGCCGCGACCATCGCGCTCGATCCGTCCTCGGTCAGCGTCGAACAAATCACCACCGGAATCGGCCGCTGCGCCATCAGCTTGCGCAAGAAGGTCAGCCCGTCCATCCGCGGCATCTCGATATCGAGAATAATTGCATCGGGCACCTCGTCGCGAATGCGCTGCGCGGCGACATAGGGATCGGCCGCGACGCCCATCACTTCCAGCGCAGGATCGCTTTCGATGATGGAGCTCAGGGCCTGACGCACCGCTGCGGAGTCATCGACGATCAGAATGCGTTTCTTTCGTCCCCGCACCGGCGGGAAATCCGGAGTCATGCTGTTCACTGTTACGCGCCCCCTTTACGAAAAACGGCATTGCTTACCTGGGGCAGGCCTGCGCGCGTGCCGATCATCGATTCCGAATGACCGAGCATCAGGTGACCTCCGGGCCGCAAATGCGACCATAAACGCCGGACCACCGCATCCTGAACATCCGCTTCGAAATAGATGAGCGCATTGCGCATCAGGATGACATCGACGTCGTGATCATAGGGATAGACATCGTCCATCAGGTTCATCGCCTGAAAATTGCACTGCCGACGCAGTTCGGGAACGATGCGGGCACGGCCCGAAGCGCCCTTGCCCTGTTCGACCATCACATAACGTTTGCGCCGTTCGTCCGATACCGGATCGAGCATCGCCTGCGGATAGATGGCAAGCCGCGCCTGATCGATCATCGCGCTGGAGATATCGGTCCCCAAAATGGCATAGCGCAGCCCGCCGTGATTGCGGGCAAGATCGGCCATCACCATGGCGGTGGTATAGGCTTCGGCACCGTTCGAGCTTGCCGCGCTCCACAATTTGATCGTTCGACCGGAGCTTCCCCGTACTGCCGCCTTTCCCATCAGAGTCGGCACGATCACCTCTTCGAGATACGTGAAATGGCCGGGTTCGCGGAAAAAGTCGGTCTTGTTGGTCGTGACGACATCGACGAGGTGCTGAAATTCCTGATCGAGCCCGCCGGAATCGAACAGATGGCTGCAATAATCGGATACCGTGGCGAAACCGCACAACGACGCACGCCGCCGCAACCTACCCTCCACCATGACTCGCTTGGCGGCGGGCAGTTTGATGCCGGTATGGTCGCTGACCAATGCGGCGACGCGCGAAAAATCGGCTGCGCTGAGTTCGGATTCGAACGAAGCGCCGTGGGGCCGGGCTCTGGCAAGGGCGGTGGACATAGGTGTCGCCTTGGCGGGATCAGGCGGCGAGGCTCTGGCCGTCGCCGATCGCCCCGATCTGCTGAGTGGAAAAGAGCCGGTCGATGTCGAGCAGCTTCACGAACGCGCCGTTGCGCCGGCCAAGGCCGAGCACGCATTTCGTCTTGCCTGCCGGTCCGACCGAAGGCGGCGGATCGATGGCACCGTCATCGTCGAGCACAGTGACTTCAAAGACCCGGTCAGTCTTCAACCCCACCACCATTTCGCCCATATCTTCGGCAACCATGGTGAGGACGACGATGCGGGTCGCGTCATTGTCCTCGCCATTTTCGAACCCGAGTTGCACCCTGAGGTCAAACACCGGCACGCTCTGGTTGCGCACATCGATCAGGCCCAGAAAGCCTGCCGGCGCGTGGGGCATGCGGGAAACCTGGCGATTTTCCAGAATTTCCCGCACCCGCTCGACGGGGAGGGCGAAACATTCGCCCGCCACGCCCATCGTTACATATTGTGCCGAGTCGGCCATATGCGCTTCCTCTGTCAGGCCGCGTCGCGGTTCCGGCTGAACTGAAGGTCGGTTTCGTCCCCCATATCACCCATATCGAGGTCGAAGCCGCCGCCATTCGGTCGCATGGTGGACGCTGCCGATTTCAGCCGTGCGTGCATCGCACCGACCGGATTGCGGGCAGCGCTACCCGATGCGGCCCGCGCGGGCGCACGGTTCGGGCTATCGCCGCCTGCGACCCGGAAATAAGCGATCGCACTATTGAGCTGATCGGCCTGGCTCGACAGTTCCTCGGCGGTCGAGGACATTTCCTCCGATGCGGAGGTGTTCTGCTGAGTCACCTTGTCCAGCTGCTGGATCGCCTGATTGATCTGAGCGGCACCGACATTCTGTTCGTTGCTCGCACCGGCAATCTCAGCGACCAGTTCCGCGGTCTTGCGGATGTCCGGCACCAGCTTGGAGAGCATTTCGCCCGCGCTCTGCGCCGCCTTCACCGTATTGCCCGACAGGCCGGAGATTTCCTGCGCCGCTGCCTGACTGCGCTCGGCAAGCTTGCGCACTTCGGCTGCCACCACCGCGAAGCCGCGGCCATGTTCACCGGCGCGTGCCGCCTCTACCGCTGCGTTGAGCGCCAGAAGATCGGTCTGACGTGCGATTTCCTGCACGATCATGATCTTGTCAGCGATCGTTTCCATCGCGGCGACGGCTTCGGCCACCGCCTTGCCCGACACTTCCGCATTGGCGGCGGACTGGCGTGCGATTTCCTCGGTCTGGGCCGCATTGTCAGCGCTCTGCTTGATATTCGCCGCCATCTCTTCGATCGAGCTCGACGCTTCCTCAGTGGATGCGGCCTGTTCGGTCGCGCCCTGCGAGAGCTGTTCGGCACCGGCGGCCATCTGTTCGCTGCCCGATGCGACATTGCGTGCTGCACCGGACACTTCACCGATCACGTCGCGCAGCTTCGCCACCATGTCGCGCGTTCCGGCGAGCAGGCTATGGCGATCGTTCGACTTCGTTTCGACGTCGACGGTCAGATTGCCAGCTGCGATTTCGCGCATCACATCGCGGGCATAGTCAGGTTCGCCGCCGATCTGCTTCATAACGCTGCGGGTCACGAGGATTGCCGCGCCGATGCCGACCAGCATAGCGGCGATCATCATGCCGATGAACAGCAAGCGGGCACTGGTATAGGTTTGGTCGCCCTCTTTGCTGGCAGTGTCTCCGCCCGACACATTCATGTCGACGAGTTTGATCAGATCCGCCTGGGCGCTGTCGAACAACTGAGTCATCTGACCCAGCTTTTCGGTAGCCGCCTCATTCTGGTTCGAGCGCGAAATGGCGAGAAGCTGCTCGTGATCCTGCAGATAGCGCGCCCATTTTTCCTTGAACTGGTTGAAAATGCCCCGCTCTTCTTCCGAAGAGATCAGCTTTTCGTATTTTTCCATGCCAGCATTGATCTTGGCGAAAATCGGGACCATCTGCTCCTCCGCCTGACGCATGCCGTCCGGCGTAGTTTGCATCACATGGCGATATTCCTTCACCCGAACGTTCGACGTCTCGGTATTCAGCCTATGGATCGCATCGATGCTCGGCATCCAGTTGCTCGCGATCTCCGTCGACTTATCGTTGATCGCGCCCATTTTCATGATGCCGACCGTGCCGAGTATGGCGGTCAGCAACAGGATGGCGGAGAATGCCGCCGCCAGTTTCAGCTTGAGGGTCATCTTCATGGCTCTACCTTTTCCTAAAGGTTCAGTTGGTTTCGCGGTTCAGCGAGTTGAGGTGATCGGCAAAAATCTGGCCGATATTCGGGAGGATTACGAAGTCTCCGGCATAGCGGCCGATCCCGAGCAGGAATTCGGGGTGCCAGCGCATACCGACCTGCGGCGCATCCTCGATCGCGACATCTTCCAGGTCGCAAACGTCGAGGACCTTGTCCGCCACGATGCCGAGGATGTTCTCCTCACCGTCGAGCAAAGTCTCGATCACGATGATGCGCGTGTCGGCATCGGGTTCGGGCCGGTCCATCGCAAAGGTCACGCGCAGATCGGCGAGCGGCACGACGCGGCCGCGCACATTGATCAGCCCGTTGGCGAAGGCCGGAGCATTGGGCACCCGCGTGATCGCAGGCATGTCGAGGATTTCGCGCACCGTATCCGCGTCGATCGCGAAAATTTCGCCCTGAAGCGCAAAGGTGAGCGCGGGACGGCTTGCGCCGCGCAATACAGCCTCGGTTTCGAGAAGCGTCTCGGTCATGCTGCAATCCCCAGATTTCGCCCCGATACGCGGCGTTGCTGTTGTTCGGCGGAGCTCACCAGCTGCGCCACGTCGAGGATCAGCGCGACCTCGCCGTCGCCCAGGATCGTCGCGCCCGAAAAGGTGCCAATCCCGGCATGAAGCCGCGACAGCGACTTGATGACGGTCTGCGCATTTCCGATGATCTGATCGACGACCAGCCCGACGCGAAGATCGCCCGAACCGACGATCACCACCTTCTGGTGCAGATCGGGCGGCGCATCGGTGCCGAACATCTCGCGCAGGCGCAGATAGGGAACCAGCGTGCCGCGCACGTCGAGGAAGTTGCGCCCGCTCGTCCCCGCCACTTCCGATGCAGGCAGTTCGAGGCATTCCTCCACCGCCGATAGCGGGATGGCGTAGCGCCCGTCGCCGACACGCACGAGCATCCCTTCGACGATCGCCAGGGTGAGCGGCAGGCGCAGCGTCGCCTTCGTCCCCTCGCCAGCCTTGCTGGTCAGCTCGATCGTGCCGCGCAATCCTTCGATCGCGCGCTTCACGACATCCATGCCGACCCCGCGCCCCGAAATTGAGGTGATTTCCTGCGCGGTCGAAAAGCCGGGGTGGAAGATATACTGAAACAGTTCATGGTCGGACAGCCGCGCCTCGGGCGTAATGAGCCCCGCCTCTTCCGCCTTGGCGCGGATGCGCTGCGCGTTGAGCCCGGCGCCGTCGTCCGACACCGAAATCGCGACTTCCGCGCCCGAATGTACCGCGGTCAGCCGGACCGTACCGCATGTCGATTTGCCGTCGGCCAGCCGTTTGTCGGGCTTTTCCATGCCGTGGTCGATCGCGTTGCGGATGATATGGACCAGCGGATCGGCAAGCCGTTCGACCATCGTCTTGTCGAGCTCGGTTTCCTCGCCCATCGTGACGAACTGGACTTCCTTGCCCAGATCGTCGGCAAGGTCATGGACCAGCCGTCGGAATCGTCCGAACAGGCTGCCGATCGGCACCATGCGAACGCTCATCGTCGTGTCGCGCAGCGTCGCAGCCAGCCGTTCGATATCCTCGGCAACCGAGCTGAGGCCGACATCCTGACTATGGCCGGCGATCTGCGACAGTCGCGCCTGCGCGATGACGAGCTCGCCGACACAATCCATCAGTTCGTCGAGCCGTTCGGCAGCGACGCGCAGCGATGCGCCCCCGCTTTTCGACGCGGATGCAGCCGCAGCCTTTATAGGCGCGGCTCGTTCGACCGGAACGTCGGCAGGCTCGTCCGCACCGTCACTCCCGGCCTCAGCGCGTTCATCGGCCAGCGGATCGATCGACAGCTCCATTGCGTCGCGCAGGAACAGGAACACATCTTCGATTGCTTCGCGCGGCACATCGGCACGCAGCGTCACGTCCCAGCCCAGATAGATGACCAGCGGGTCGAAATCGTCGAGCGGCGGCACCGCCTCGTCATCCGCCACGATCTCGCACGGACCAAGATCGCGAAGCTCTTCGAGCAGCAACAGCGGATTGGTGCCCATTGCCATCGCATCGCCGGGCAGGCGAAAACGAACTCGCCATCCGCTTGCCGAACCGTCTTCCGCTACAGTTTTGGCGGGGCGCGCCATAGCGGCGTCGCCCGGCGGAGGCGCGGCCACGCCATTTTCAGCGACCAGCGCGTGAAGTGCCGCGAGGATCGGCATCCCGGCGGCGGCATGGACGCCGGGTTCGGCGATCAGCAACTGGACATGGTCTTTCGCGTTCAGCGCGATCCGGACCAGCGCATCGCTGATCGGGGCCAGCCCCTTGCGAACGCGATCGAATGCGGTTTCGAAATCATGGACGAAGGCCGCCACTTCATCGAAACCGGACATGCTGCCCGATCCTTTGAGCGTGTGAAGCGCGCGAAACGCGGTATCGACCAGCTCGCGATCGCCATGATCTTCCGACAGATCGAGCAGCGCCTGCTCGAGCGCCTCAAGAAGGTCGCGCGCCTCCTGCCGAAAGGTTTCGGCGGGGTCAGGCCGGCTCATGCGCCGACGACCTTTCGCATAATCGCGAGCATCTGATCCTGCTTGAACGGCTTCACCAGCCAGCCGGTGGCACCGGCGGCGCGTGCCTCGGTCTTCAGTGCGTCATCGGATTCGGTTGTCAGAAAGATGATCGGTATGCCCGCGCTCGACGGATGCGCGCGATATTTACGAATGAAATCGAGCCCGTTCATGACGGGCATGTTCAGGTCGGTGATGACCGCATTGACGCGGTTGGTGGTCGCCTTCTCATATCCCTCGGCACCGTCTCCTGCCTCGATCACCGAATAGCCTGCGGTGGAAAGCGTCAGTGCGACCAGCTGACGGACCGACGGGGAATCGTCGATCGTCAAAATCGTTTTGCTCATGCCGGAGTTGCCCCTTCTTCAATATAGCCCGCCCACAGCTGCTCTCCGGCGCTGCGAGTTGTTCCCTCGGCCGTCAGAAGGCCGATGCCGATCAGTGTTTTTTGAAGCGCGCCGTTATGGTTCGCATGGATGCGAAGCGATTTTCCCGCGCGTTCGACACTTCGACGCAGCGCGACCAGCAGCTGGACCCCTGCGGTGTCGATGTCCTCAACGGGCCGCAGGTCGATTTCGATATCGCCTTCCGACCGGACCAGCGCGCGCAAGGCTTCGGTTGCATCCCGGACCTCGGAGATGGTCAGATTTTCAAGTGATTTCCAACTATTGCCCGCGCAGTTCACAGGAATACCCTCTCATGTTCTGGCAATTCGCCGTACAGAACCACCGATCGGGTTCCGGGAACTATTGTAGAGGATATACGTAATGCACGGTGCTCTGCGGAACTTTTTGTACCGCACTTCGCAAAGCAGCTATTTTATCAGGATTTTTTTCAAATAAATCGGAAATTCTGCGCCGGAGCAGAGGTTTTCAATAGCTATCAGCAGTGCGGTTCATTTACCCTGAAAGCTAACTTACGCAGCAATACCTGAATCGACATTATCTAAATTTTAAATGGTCTGACGGTACACTATACTGTTGGGATAGTGGCTGTGCGCTACAAAGCTGCGGGCCATGGCGTCTCCACCATGGCCGCGCACAATCAATCGACAAAAGCGCGCTCGATCACATAGGTTCCCGGTCGCGAATTGGAGCCTTCCACAAAGCCCAGCTTTTCGAGCATCGCGGAGGTTTCGCGGATCATCGCCATCGAACCGCAAAGCATGATCCGGTCCTGTTCGGGATCGAACCGGCGCGGCCCGTCCAGCGTGTTCGGAAACAATCCGCCATTCTCCACCAGCGTTCCGATCCGCTCGGTCGTGTGAAACGGCTCGCGCGTCACGGTGGGCACATAATAAAACTGCACCGCTGCCTCTTCGTGGATCAGCGGATCGTCGGCCCATAAGGCGGTCTGCTGATCATGATAGGCAAGATCGCTCACCCGCCGCACCGAATGCACCACCACCACCTGTTCGAACCGCGAATAGATTTCGGGATCGCGGGCGATGCTGAGAAACGGCGCCAGTCCGGTTCCGGTGGACAACAGGAACAGCCGCTTGCCGCCCAGCAACGCATCGGCGACCAGCGTACCGGTCGGCTTGCGCCCCAGATACAGCTGATCGCCGGGACGAACCGATTTCAGGCGCGAGGTCAGCGGACCGCCCGGCACCTTGATCGACAGAAAGTCGAGCTCATCGGCCCATGCCGGGCTTGCGATCGAATACGCGCGCAGCAGCGGTTTGCCCCCGTCCTGCGGCAGACCGAGCATCACAAACTCGCCCGAACGAAAGCGAAAGCTGCCCGGCCGTTCGACCGAGAAGGAAAAGAGATGGTCGTTCCAATGACGGACCGTTGTCACCGCGACGGTATGGAACGCGGGACTGTCAGGAATCGTATCAGGCAAAAGGCACTCCATGTTCATGCGGGGTCCTCTATAAGCACGGCGCCGACCGTCTCAACCGCTACGTGAAGCGACGCGACCGCTTCGTCGAAAACAAGCGTCGCGCAAACCTGCCAGAGCCGGTAGCTCTCCCCGCTGCGCCCCAGCGCGAAAAGCGCGAGCAGCCGGGCTTCGTCATCGGTAATCCGGACGCAACAGGGCGGCGCGAAACGGAACCGCATCGTCCCGCTGCGATCCAGTATCGCCATCGCGCCCGCAAAGTCGCGCAGCGCATCCGTGGCGCGGCGCGCGGCGAATCCGGCGATAAGCGTGGCGCACAGACATTTGCCCTGACGCGCGGCTGTCACCCATTGCCGCATGGCCGAGAGCATGAACCGGTCCGCGTCGGCAAGCTCCGGCCATCGCCGGTCGAGATAGGCATACATAAAGAACTGGTCTCCGCTTCGTACAATATCAGCCGTCGAACGGACAGGCAGAAGGGCTCAGCGCCATGTCGATGCAGCGCCGGCCGCACAGCCGGTTGGCGGTCCGCACCGCCCAGGCGAGCGTGCCCGGCAGCCCGTGCGGGAGCGCGGCGCTGCCACAATACGCACCGACATCGCCGACACTGGCGAGCAGCATCAGCATCGCCTGTTCATCACTCGACAACGGCGCATCCTGATCCGTTTCGGCCTCCAGCGGGCGGCCCAGACACGCTTCGGCCAGCTCGAATACGCTGGTCAGCGCGATCATCGCATGGGCGCCGAACTGCCTGCGCTCTGCAAAAGCGAGCATCGAGGGCAGGATTGCAAGGTGCGCACGCCGGTTCGCGCAATAGCATCGTAGCGCCTCCACCACGACATCATCGCTATCGGCGGGCGTGACGGGTTCGAAATAGGCCATGAACGGCTCCTCCTCGGCATTCGGCCAGCCCCTATTACTGCGAACGAATATCATTAGCAAATCATGAATCCGATGCAATTACCGCATACCGGTCGCATTGGACGCGAGACGCCCGCTGGCGCGGTTCATTCGCAACCTTCTGGACGCTCGATCATCGATACGCTACATAATGATATATTGTATCATGCATCAGGGACAGACATGCTTTTTCATGACCGCCTACCCGTTACCGTGCTCTCCGGCTTTCTGGGCGCGGGAAAGACCACACTGCTCAATCACATCCTCTCGAATCGCTCGGGTCGTCGCGTCGCGGTGATCGTCAACGACATGTCGGAAGTGAATATCGACGCCGATCTGGTGCGCGGCGGCGATGCCACGCTTGCCCGGTCGGAGGAAACGCTCGTCGAAATGCCCAATGGCTGCATCTGCTGCACCTTGCGCGACGATCTGTTGCAGGAGGTTCGCGCGCTGGCAGAGGCTGGCCGCTTCGACAGCCTGGTCATTGAAAGCACCGGCATTTCCGAACCGCTGCCCGTCGCCACGACCTTTTCCTTTCGCGACGAAGCGGGGCAGTCGCTGGGCGATGTCGCGCGGCTCGACACCATGGTCACCGTGGTCGACGCGATGAACCTGCTCGCCGATTATTCGAGCGAGGATTTCCTCGTCGATCGCGGCGAAAGCCTGGGCGAAGACGATCAACGCAGTCTGGTCGGGCTGCTGGTCGAACAGATCGAATTTGCCGATGTCGTGGTCGTGAATAAGGCGAGTTCGGTATCGGCGGATCAGCTTGGCGTGGTGAAGAAGCTCGTCGCCTCGCTCAACGCCGATGCGCGCATCCTCACCTGTGACCGTGGCCGGGTACCGCTCGACGCTGTGCTCGACACCGGCCTTTTCGATGAAGAACGCGCAAGCCAGCATCCGCTCTGGGCAAAGGAACTCTACGGCTATGCCAGTCATCAGCCGGAGACGGAGGAATATGGCATTGAAAGCTTCGTCTATCGCGCCCGCCGCCCGTTCGAACCGGAGAAGTTCCGCGCATTTCTGACCGATGGCGGCCTCAACCATGTCGTGCGCGCCAAGGGCCATTTCTGGATCGCCACCCGCCCCGACTGGGTCGGCGAACTCGCGGTGGCAGGCGCGCAGGTGATGACCGCGCGCATGGGCCGCTGGTGGGGATCGGTGCCCAAAAATCACTGGCCTGACGATGACCGGTTCGAACGCTTCGTGGCACAGCATTGGGACAGCGAATGGGGCGACCGGCGGCAGGAACTGGTCTTTATCGGGATCGGCATGGACGAAGCGCATATCCGCGCAAGGCTCGATGCATGCCTCCTGCCCGCGCAGGCTTTCACGCCGCAGCATTGGGCCGATCTTCCCGATCACTTCCCCAGCTGGGAACCGCAGGCGGAGGTGATGGCATGATCGCCGACACGCTTCTCGGCGTTTCGCCCGTCATCGAGGCGGAGGACGCAGCGGCGCTAAACTCGGTGCGCGAAGGCGCGGTCCATCTCGCGGTGTGGCGTCGCCCCCTGCCCGCACCGCTTGCCGGTCTTGCCGATCTCGACTGGCGGGCGATTGACGATGTGGACTCGGCGGTGCAGGTAGCGACGCTTGGAGCTGCGCTGCCGTTGCTGCTCGAAACGGCGGGCTATCCCGATAACCGCGTCGCGCTGGCGGGTGAGATCGTCGCGCTGGCCCGGCGCTTCGCCGACCTGACCGCCGCCGATACGCTGCGCATCCGGCTGGAAGTGATCGAAACCGATGCCTGCCGACGCTTCCACGCCGATTATGTGACGTTCCGCTTGCTGACGCCGCTCGTCGGGCCGGGCACCCAATGGACGCATCGCGGAAGCGAGCAACCCACCGGAACGCTCCGCCCCGGCGATGTCGGGATATTCAAGGGGCGGCTGCTCACCGACGAACCGACGATCCTGCATCGCTCGCCGCCGCTCGGCGACAGCGGCCAGAAACGCCTGCTTCTCGCGATCGATCCGATCAACGAGGCCGATCTTTAACCTTCGAAAGCGCCGGGCGGGACGCTGTGGCCCCGCCCGCGCACTCCTTATGAAGGTTTATGCTTGCCCGTCAGCTCATCGGCGATGGCGTCTGCACCATAGACCTTGCGCAGCGCTTCATTGATCGCGGCCGCCGATACGGCAACGGTACGATTAAGCTTTGCATCATAGCCGTAATTGCCGCCAAGGCTGTGGATATTGCCGTCGAACACCGTCCCGATCGCCTCGCCCTTCGCATTGATCAGCGGCGATCCCGAATTGCCGCCGATAATGTCGTTGGTGGTCGAAATGTCGAAGATGGTCGACAGGTCGAGCTTATCCTTCGCCGCGATCCAGCGCGGGTCGAGCTTGTACGGCTCATGCCCCGTTGCCCGCTCATATAGTCCGGCGAAGTGCGTGAACGGCGGCACCTCGGTCCCGCGATAGGTCCAGCCCGCAATCTTGCCGTAAGACAGACGCAGCGTGAAGGTCGCGTCGGGATAGATGCTGTCGCCCAGCGCAAGGAAACGTGCCTTTGCGATCTTTTCCGATGCCGTGGTCAGCGGGCCCGAAACCTGTTCCTCCCATGCCGAACGCAGCTTGCGCGCTTCGGGGTCGATGCGCAGCGCATATTGGATCATCGGATCGTCCGACGCTTTGATCGCCGCCATCCCGCCATCATACAGCGCTTTGCGGACGGCAGGATCACCCAGCTTCGACGTAGCCAGCCGCGCAGCGAGACTTTCCGGGCTTTCCTTGCCCAGCAACAGCTTCGTCTCGGGCGAATCCGCGGTCAGATATTCGCGTGCCTTGGACAGCCAGAATTCCAGCGTCACTTCCTCCAGGTCGGCATGCACCGGCACTTCGTCGAACAGGCTCTTTTGCAGGCGCGGCAGATCGGCATCGGCATAGCCGGGCAGCCGGTCGGCCGACGGCTTTTCGCGCTCAGCCGCTGCCCGCACCAGTTCGCGGGCATAGCCGAACAGTTCCGAACCCATCGGGCCCCCCTCGACAAAGCGATAGGGCAGGTACATCGCCTTGACCGACGACTGCGCCGTATCGATCGTCTGCCATGGCGTACCAAAATCCTTCGGCAGCTTCGGCCCCAGTGCAGCGACCTTTTGCCGCAGCGCCGTCTGCTCGGCCTGCTTCTTCGCCATGAAGCTTTCATCCTTCAGCGCAAAGAGCCGCCCGAAATAGACCTTGTAGCTGTTCTGCAATCCGAACAGCAGGTCCTGCGCGATCCGCTTATGCTCGGCGCTTTCCTCGCTGAACCGGATCAGGCGGCCGCGCAGTTCGGACAATTGCAGCGCGGTGATCGGCAGGGTCAGGTCGCGCTGCGTTTCCAGCTGCGATACGGTAAGCTGCCGGTCGGTGCCGCCGGGATTGCCCGCGACGAAGACCGGCTCGCCCGCTTTTGGCGGTGCCGGGTTCCAGACCAGATGGTCGGGCGTCGCAACCGGCTTGCCATTTTCGTACAGGCGCACAAAAGCGCTATCGAGATCGTAGCGCGGAAAATTGAAATTGTCCGGATCGCCGCCGAAAAACGCGGTCTGCACGCCGGGCGAAAATACCAGCCGCACGTCCGAATAGCGCCGATATTTGTACAGCTTATACTGGCCGCCATGATAAAGATTGACGACCTGACACCGCCATTTGGGATCGTCACCGCAATTTTCCTCTTCGATCCGGCTCGTCACCGCATTACGCGCCTTGACCAGATCGCTGCCGCTCTTGCCGGCACCGGCGGCGGTCACGCGGTTGGTGACATCACTGATCGACATCAGGATTTCGCCGTTCATGCCGGGGCATTTACGCTCTTCCGACAGGCCGTTCGCGGTATAGCCATGCGTATAATAATCGTCATCGGACGAGGACAGATTCTGCGCGCAGCCCACGACGCAATGATTGTTGGTGAGGACAAGCCCGTAATCGCTGACCGTCGATGCCGAACAACCGACCGACAGGCGAACCGCCGCGCCGCGAACATGGTCGAGCCATGCCTGATTGATATCCGTGCCATATTCGGCATTAACCTTAGCGGCGGGAAAATTGTCGAACGTCCACATGCCTTCATCGGCATGAACGGGGGGAACGGCGAACAGCGCGCTGGCGGCGCCCGATGCCAAAAGGGTGGCGAACCGACTGGGTTTCAACTTCACTTCTCCAGATATGATATGTTGCAACGTATCTGTTCTGCTTACGGACCGTCAATATGCGAACCGACGCCCGTGAATAACGGCCGCGCATCGCGCCATCGATGCGACATCTGCACAGTCCGGCAAGGCTTCGAGGTGCCCGATCTTGACTGTACAGGCGATGCCCGGGATGATCCGGGTCAAAACGAGATCTGTGTCCGGAGGGGAAAATGACGGCGAACCATCATCCTGCCAATCGTCGGGGGCGGTTCCTGCTGGCGTTGGGGCTGGCATTCGCGCTCGCCGCCAATGGCCCGCTTACCCCGGCGGATCTCTATGGCGAACTGTTCGTCCGGGTGCAGGAAGCGCATGTTTTCGACGATGGCAAGGCGTTCGCCGATGCCGTGCCGCACCGTGCGCCGGATGCGATCATGGCCGATTATCGCCGCTCCCCGCCCGGCGATACCGAAGCGCTGCGCCGCTTCGTGCTCGCCAATTTCACCGTGCCGGGGGTCAACGACACGCGTCAGCTGCCGCTTCGCGCGCATATCCGCGCGCTCTGGCCCCAGCTCGTCCGCCAGCCCGAGCCGCAGGTCGCCGGCGGATCAAAGATTCCGCTGCCCGAACCTTATATCGTGCCCGGCGGGCGGTTTCGCGAAATCTATTACTGGGACAGCTATTTCACGATGCTCGGCCTGAAGGTCGATGGCGAGCAGAAGCTGGTCGAATCGATGCTCGACGATTTTGTCAGCCTGATCGACCGGTTCGGCCATATCCCCAACGGCACCCGGACCTATTATATCAGCCGGTCGCAACCGCCCTTTTTCGCGCTGATGCTCGACCTGTCGGATAGCGACGACAGCGCCGTGAAGGCAAAACGGCTCGCGGCGCTGCGCACCGAATATCGTTACTGGATGGCGGGCGCTGCGTGCGCGACGCGGGCGAAACCGTGCGCCAATGTCGTCGTCATGCCCGACGGCAGCCGCCTCAACCGCTATTGGGACGAACGCGACACGCCGCGCGATGAATCCTTTGCCGAGGATCGCGCCACCGCGGCGAAGGTCACGGACCGGCCCGCCGCGCAAACCTATCGCGACCTGCGGGCGGGCGCCGAAAGCGGCTGGGACTTCAGCTCGCGCTGGCTGCGCGACGGGAAAGCGCTGACCACGATCCGCACCACCGATATCGTTCCCGTCGACCTCAACGCGCTGCTCTACGCCATGGAGGAACGCATCGCGCGCGGATGCCGCGACAGCGGCGACAACGCCTGTTTCCGCGACTTCACGCAGGCGGCGGCGAAGCGGCACAAGGCAGTCGACAAATATCTGTGGCAGGCAGGCGAGCGCCGCTATGCCGATTGGGACCGTGTGGCCGCCGCCCCGACGCCCACCCTCTCCGCCGCGACGCTATATCCGCTGTTCGTCGGCATGGCCTCGCCGGCGCAGGCCGGGAAAGTCGCCGCGCTCACGCAAGCGAAGCTGGTCGCGCAGGGCGGGCTGCGCACCACGCTCAACCGTACCGGGCAGCAATGGGACAGCCCCAATGGCTGGGCGCCGCTGCAATGGATCGCGATCGACGGCCTCGCCCGCTACGGCCATCGCGCGCTGGCGCATGACATTGCCGCGCGCTGGATCGACACCGTCGCGCGCACCTATTCCGGGACCGGGAAGATGCTCGAAAAATATGATGTCGAGGAACGGCTGCCCGGCGGCGGCGGCGAATATCCGTTGCAGGACGGGTTCGGCTGGACCAACGGCGTCACCAGTGCGCTGCTCGCGCGCTATCCCGATCTCGATCCGGACGGTGCGGAGAAATAATCCCGGCCTGTGTTGATCGAACCTATGGTGCCAATGTCAGGCTATCCTGAGCGCCGCTCCGCCCGCAACCGCGCAGCACGCCGCTCCGCGGCGCCATAGCGCCATACGGCAAGGGCCCCGGCCTCCGCCGGGGCGACGCATAGGGTCAGCACCGCGATTCACACAATCGTCGCCCGGCGAAGGCCGGGGCCGTCATCGTCTGCCCCCCCTTGCGAGGACCACAGCAACAATCGCGAGCCCCCAAGGGCGCGGCAACCCAGCAGCGTCACGCACACCGCCGGATCGCCTCGTCGCTGCGCCTCTCGCCATAACGACAGGCGCAGCGCCACGGCGTCAGAAGGAATAGGCCGCCGAGAAAGTGAACGACCGCCCGAGGATCGGCCGGGCAAGGATCGCTCCCGTCCCCTGCGATCCGATCACGCGCGGATTGCCCTCGGTCAGCCCGATTTCGTTGGTCAGATTGGTGCCGGTAACCCGAAGGTCGATCCGGTCCATCACCTTCACCGACACGCCCGCGTCAAGCTGATAGAAAGACGGCAGCAGCTGCTGGTTTTCGGGATCGGAGAAGCGGTCGCCATAATATTGCAGCGTGGCATAGATGGTCGGCTTCACGCCGCCGAAATCGGGCTTCAGCGTCGGCATAAGCCGCCATTGCCATTTCGGCTGACGCTGCACCCGGTTGCCGCTCTGATCCACCCCGGCGGAGAAGAAATTCTCATAGGTCGCATCGAGATAGGTCAGCGATCCGTTGAGCGAGAACCAGCTGGTCGGGCGCAGCGCACCCTCGACCTCGACACCGGTCGCCTTTGCGCCCCCGACCTGCGCGACATTGCCGCCCGGCAGGAACTGAACGCTCGAAAGCCCCTCGAACTTGTTATGGAACAGCGTTGCATACAGGTTCACCATATTGGTCGAAACCTTCAGGCCGCCCTCCCAGGTATCGACCGACGCGATATCGGTGACGCCCTCGCGCAGATTGTCGAATTGCGGGAAGCTGTGTCCCTTGCTGTAGCGCCCGAAGAACCCGATTTGCGAGGTCAGATCGTAATTGACGCCCGCCGTATAGGACCATTTGTCTTCGGAATAATCGATCGGCGTCTGGCTGGTACCGCGCTGTGCATCGTTATTATTGTACAGCGTATTGGGATCATTATCGCTGTCGACCGTCACCGGCTGAACGACATAGCCCTCGATCCGGTGCTTTTGCCAGCGTAGCCCGCCGTCGATGCGCAGCTTGTCGGTCACCTGAAACTCATCGACTGCGTAAAATGCGACATCTTCGCCCGTATAGGCGGCATCGATCAGGTAGAACGATCCCTGCATGAAGCCGTCGCGCGTCGCCACGCGCCCATCGGCAAAGGTCAGGTTGATGCGCCGCGCATTATCCTCGGCAGTCAGGATCATGCCGTTACCGAGATTCCACATGTCGTGGGTGAAATAATTGGCGTAATAAAAGCCGCCGGTAAGCGTGTTCCTGCCCGTCTCCAGCTGTAGCGAGGCGTCGTTGACGACGCTGTTGATCTTTTTGTCGACGGTCCAGATGCCCGCCTGAATGACCTGCTGATCGGGCGATACCGCCGCCCCGCCATCGACATAGGTGAGCGACCCGATCACCGATCCGGCGCCGCCCAGCCGCTCGGCATAGGCCTGCGCGCTGGTCGGCGGACCGTCAGGGACCAGCCCGGTGGTGAACGCTCTGCCGCCCAGAAAGCCGATCCGGTCGCGAAAGCTCAAACTATCGCTAAGGCCGAAATTGAAATTGGCGCCGACATTGACGATTTTCGCGCCGCGCCCGCGCGCCAGATCGACTCGCTGCCCCGTATTGAGCGTGGTGTAGCGCACATCCTCGCTCGCCAGCGTGCCGTCATTCGGATCGAACCCGGGAAAGGCCGAAATATCGCTGCCGTCCTGAATGACCGGCACGGGAAGCAGCCATTGACCGCGATCGTTCAGATAGCGGGCATAGAGCAGCACTGAACTGTCCGGACTGAAATCATGGCGGATGTTGGCGGTGATCTGCCCGCCCTTTTCGGAATCGAACTGCGGATCGCGCACACCGGTGCCCTGACGATAGAAACCGCCGACCATGAAGCCCGTGTCCTCGTCCAGCGGGCCGGAAACATAGCCGTCGGCGCGATATTCGCCGTAATTGGTGATGCTGCCCTGCATCTTTCCGGCAAGCGTCCGCCCGCCCTCGCGCTGAACCAGATTGACCGTCAGGCCCGGCTGACCGTTCGAAAACAGCGATCCGGTGCCGCCGCGCACCGCCTCGATCCGCTCGACCGTATTGTCGATCCGGATCAGCTGCGAATTTTCGAGGAAGGACAAGGTCGGCGGCGGAAAGATCGGCACGCCCGACGACTGGAACGTCACGAACTGCGCATCGCCGCCCGAAGGATAACCGCGAACGAAGATATTCGCGCCGTTCTGCCCGCCCGAACTTTCGACCGAAACGCCCGGCACCATTTTCAGGATGTCCGCAGTGCTCGCCGGTGCTGCCTCGGCAATCGCCTGCGCATCGAGCGAAGTCACCGCAAAGGCCGCGTCCTGCCGCCGGGTGCCCGCGCCTGCGGTGCCAACCACGACGATATCCTGCGCGGCATCCTGCGCCTCGGGCGTCGCCATATCGTCATTCGCGCCGGCCGCGTCCTGCGCGAATGCAGGGCTTGCCGACAGTGCGAGCGCGAAAAGGCTCGCTCCCATCCAGACCGGTTTCATCATATCGCCTTCTCCCTCCTGACTGCCGCATCCTCTGTCCCTAAACGCCGGAACGGGTGCGGTTTTGCCGGACCGTTGCGCGGATCACGATGCCGCGCGCGGCCATCTGCAGGGGAGTGGTTCCGTCCATCGGGGCGCAATTTGCGCGTCGAACCGACATCGCTGCCGGTGCGGACCCATCCTGGCCGGCAGCGCATCTTTGGCTTGCCTCGCCGGGTTCTCTCTCCCTGTAACGAAGGAAGTGTGCCGGGACGTGCTTACTGTCAAGATCGCCGCCCGTTGCCCGCGCAATTGAAAAGCCGCGCGCGACAAAAATGCAACGTTGCGATGATGTTGTACCGGCCGGGCCGGCCTTATCCGGCGAGGATCAGCCCTGACGCTCGGCAGCGAGCTGTTCGCGAAGATCGTCGCGTGTTCCCTGAATATGGCCACCCAGCAGTTTCGCGGTCAGATCACCGTCGCGCGCCAGCCATGCATCAAGCAGGCCGCGATGCTCCTGATGCGCCCGGCTTTCACGACCCGCCGGCTGCAGATGCGCGATGACATAGCGTTCGGACAGGATCGCCAGCCGTTCGACCAGCTGGGTGGTGAGCAATCGCCCGCCGGGACGTACCAGCGCTGTGTGGAATCGACGGTTACGCTCGGCGACATCGGCCCCACCCTCCAGCGTCGCGGCGTCGAGTTCCTCGAACAGCCGCTCTACCGTCGCACGATCTTCGTCCTCGGCGGCGAGCGCCCCGGCACTGGCCGCGGTCGGTTCGATGGCAAGGCGAAGTGCGAAAATCTCATCGGCCTCTTCGGCGCTCATCGCGCGCACCGCATAGCCGCGATTGGCATGGCTGGTCAGCAGCCCTTCCTGCTCCAGCCGGGCCAGCGCCTCGCGCAGCGGGATCTTGCTGACCCCCAGTTCAGCGGCGAGCGCATCCTGACGGATCGGCGCATCCTTGCGCAACTGGCCTGAGATGATCCGTTCGCGGATAATTTCGAACACCTGCTCCGAAAGCGTGCGGACAACGATGCTCATCTTCTCGATTCCCCTGCGAAAGCTTTCGCCCTCATGTGACCTGAAACCCTCGCCAGAACAAATCTTCCTCGTCAATCCAGATCGTGTTCAGTCCGGTGGCGATTGCCGATCCTTCGATCGAGGGGATGATGGCGGGGTGGTCCCCCAGCATCACCTCACGCTCGATCCGCCCGGTAAAGCGGCTGCCGATATAGCTCTCATGGACGAAGCTTTCGCCCACGCTCAGCCGCCCGGCGGCGCGAAGATGCGCTATACGCGCCGAAGTGCCCGTGCCGCAAGGACTGCGATCGATCGCCCGGTCGCCGTAAAATACCGCATTGCGACCGTGTGCACCCTCGCCTTTGGGAGTGTCCGCCCACAACACATGGCTCACGCCCTGAATCGTCGGATCGACCGGATGTACCGGGGTTACCTGTTCGCGAACCGCCGCCCGCACTTTCGGGCTTAGGTCGAGCAGTCGCGCCGCCCCCATCGCATCCAGCCCCGCATAGCTGCCCTGCGGTTCGACGATTGCATAGAAATTGCCGCCATAGCTGATATCGACGGTCAGCGGCCCGATGCCTTCCACATTGATCCGGATGTCGCGTGCCGCGACATAGGATGCGATATTGGTGATCCGGACCGACGTCACCCGATTGCCGCTTTGCTCATAACGAATGTCGATCAGCCCGGCGGGAACCTCGGCGCGCACCCTGCCCGGTTCAGCGGGATGGATCAGGCCGTGCTCAATCCCGAAGGTGATGATACCGATCGTGCCATGCCCGCACATCGGCAGGCATCCCGATGTTTCGATGAACAGAATCCCGACATCGGCATCCTCACGCGTCGGCGGGTACAGAAACCCGCCCGACATCATGTCATGCCCGCGCGGTTCGAAACACAGGCCGGTGCGAATCCAGTCGAACCGGGCAAGGAAATCCTGCCGCCGTTCGGACATGTTCGCTCCCTTTAGCGGCGGCGCGCCGCCGGCGACCAGCCGCACAGGGTTTCCGGCCGTATGGCCGTCGATGCAGAAAAATGTGTGTCGCATGATCGTTCGTGTCAGAAGATGGGGTCAGGAGTGCAGCGACATGCGGCACGACGCGTCGCTGAGGAGCCGAAAAACCGTCATTCCAGCACCTTCTCCCTTGCACCGTCCTGTCGGATCGTACCAGATGTTTCCGGCAACGACCGCACTGCAATTGCACTATTATACCGTATACTATAGGGGCCGTTGCGGTGCAACGGGCGAAGAATGCGAACATGACGGTAGTAATCGGCGGAGGGATTGTCGGGCTGAGCAGCGCGCTGGCGCTGGCGCGTGCCGGACAACGCGTCATCGCTTACGCCCCGCGCGACGATGCTGCGCCCTCCTGGGGCAATGCCGGGCATATCGCGGTGGAGCAGATCGCCCCGCTCGCCTCGCGCGCTGCATTGTTCGCCGCGCCGCGAAAGCTGTTCGCCGTGGGCGGGGCGCTGGACTTCCCCCCCGGCATGGCGCGGCACTGGCTGCCCTTTGCCTGGCGCTTCCTGCGCGCGACGGCGCCGCGGCGATTTCTTGCCGGACAGGCTGCGCTGGAAGGGCTGATGGCCGGTGCGATGCCCGCCTGGCGGCGGCTGGTCGAAACGCTGGATGCGCCCGATATGCTCAGCGAAAACGGGCATCTGGTGGCATGGGAAAGCGCCGCTTCGGCAAAAGCGGGACAGCGCGCGTGGGAAGCCGCAGCGCTCGGCACCGCGACGCTCGCGCCCGCCGATGCCCGAACGCAAGCGAAGCTCGCCGCGCTGACCGAAGCGCGATTATTCGGGCCGGTCGCGTTCACCGGCAGCGGCCAGATACGCGACCTCTCCCGCCTGCACGATTGCTTGCGCACCGCGCTGGTCGACGCAGGCGTCGAGGTACGCGAGCGCCATGCCGATCTGGCGCTCTCCAACGGCCGTGCGTCCATCGACGGCGTCGCGCCCGATGCGGTGCTGATCGCGGCGGGAACGGGATCGCGTCTCCTGATGGAGCAGACCGGCCATCGCACGCCGCTGATCGCTGAGCGGGGCTATCATATTCGCGCAAGCGCGAACCGCTGGCCCGCTGACCTGCCGCCGGTTGTGTTCGAAGATCGCGCGATGATCGTCACGCGCTATGAACATTGCGTTCAGGCGGCGAGCTTTGTCGAACTGGGCGATCCCGCCGCCCCGCCCGATCCGCGCAAATGGCGACGGCTGGAACGCCATGTCGCCGAACTCGGCCTGCCGATCGAACCGCCCTATCGCCGCTGGATGGGATGCCGCCCCACGCTTCCCGACTATCTTCCGGCGATCGGCAAGTCGCGCCGGGCGTCGAACCTCTTTTACGCTTTCGGGCATCAGCATCTCGGCCTGACTCTCGCGCCCGTCACCGCAGAGATTGTCGCTGCGATGATCGGCGATGCGCCGCCCGAACGCGACCTCGCCCCTTTCGATATCGAACGTTTCCAAACCAATGGGAGAATTTCATGATCGGCGGATCGACCCCCGAAGCGGAACTGGCCGACCTCGAACGCTGGCAAAACCCCGCACCGGCCATTGCGCAGCAGGAGCGGATCGAGCGGATCGAAAAGCTGCGTGCGCTCGCCGGCGGTTCGGGTGCCGACGCGGTGCTGGTGAATGTCGGGGCCAGTATGCACTATTTCACCGGCGTGCCGTGGCGGCCGACCGAGCGGCTCGTCGCCATGCTGGTGCCGGTATCGGGGCAGCCGGTGATGATCTGTCCCGCCTTCGAACTCGGCTCGCTCGAAGCCGATCTCTGCATCGCCGCGGATATGCGGCTATGGGAGGAGGATGAAGATCCGATCGCGCTGATCGCCGATACGCTGGCTTCGCTGTCGGGCAAAACGCTGGCGGTGGACCCGCTCTTTCCGTTTCAGTGGGGCGAGCGGCTGCGCGCAGCGACCCCTTGGCGGCTGATCGACGGCGGCCCCGCGATCGACGAGTGCCGGATCATCAAATCGCCCGCCGAACTCGCGCTCCTTGCACAGGCAAAGGCGATGACGCTGGAAGTGCATCGCCGCACCGCGCGCATCCTTCGCCCCGGCATCCTGCAAAGCGAGGTCGTCCGCTTCATCGACGCGGCGCACCGCGCGCTGGGCGCGTCGGGGTCGAGCTTCTGCATCGTCCAGTTCGGCCATGCCACCGCCTATCCCCACGGCCTGCCCGGCGACCGCGCGCTGGAAGACGATCAGCTCGTGCTGGTCGATACCGGTTGTCTGGTCGACGGATATAATTCCGACATTACCCGCACTTATGCTTTTGGCGAAGTGGGCGCGGACGAACACCGCATCTGGGCTGTTGAGGCAGAGGCGCAGCAGGCGGCATTCGACGCCGTGCGCCCCGGGCGCACCTGTGAGGAAATCGACGCGGCGGCGCGCGGCGTGATCGAAAAAGCGGGCCTCGGTCCCGATTACAGGCTGCCCGGCCTGCCGCATCGCACCGGCCATGGCGTCGGCCTTTCGATCCACGAACCCGCTTATCTGGTGCGCGGCGACCGGACCGTGCTCGAACCGGGCATGTGCTTTTCGAACGAACCGATGATCGTCGTGCCCGATCGCTTCGGCATCCGGCTGGAGGACCATTTCCACGTCACCGAAACCGGCGCAGCCTGGTTCACCCCGCCGCAAGCGGCGATCGACCGGCCGGTCGGTTAAGGTGCGGGCCGGGCGGTGAACAGGCGCACGCCGAATACCGGCCCGGCACTGCTGCGGTCGTGCGGAAGGAAGGTGATGCGCACCTTCTGCTTACCGTGGGTGAGCGCCTGCGGCAGGGGATATTCGACGTCGAAAAATTCGCCGGGCTTGTCTGCGTCCAGGTGCTGCGTGGCCAGCTTCACGCCATCGACCATGATGTCGAAATCGCGCGAACGTTCGCTGCCCCAATAAGTCGCCTGCAGGATAAGCGGCCCCGGCTTCACCTTCATATCGAAGGCGAAGAAGCCGCCCGAACGCGCATCACGCCCGTTTTTCCCGCGATAGGTTACGGGGTAGGAAATTTCCGACGTCAGGTCATGATCGCGCTCGGGCTGCATCTCGCCCAGATGCATGACATCGACCGACCGGGCGGCGATATCCTTTGCGCGCGCCTGCGCGGCAAGGAAGGCCGCCTCCTCCGCTTTCCATTCAGGCTCGGTGAACCGTTTGAAATACACCGCACTGCGCCGCTCATACTGGCTGTAAAAGGGCACGAAATTCAGGTTTTCAGGCCGGATGATCCCTTTGGTGCTGTACAGGCCGCGATCGGCGGCGACCGGTGTAAAACCAGCGAGCAGATCGGAGCCCACCATCGCGGGATCGGTCGCATTGAACGGGTTCTCCGCCGTCCCCAGATCGCCCGCCAGCACCATCGGTCCGCGAAGCACGGCAATCGTCTTTTCATCGCCCGGCGTCGCTTCGATGCGCAGGTCGAGCGGCGTCACGATAGCCACGCTGTCGCCCGCTTTCCAGTCGCGCTCGATGACGGCATAGCCCCGGTCGGGCGTCACCGGCACCGGTTTGCCGTTTACGGCAAGCTGCGCGCCATCGCCTGCCCAGCCGGGAATACGTAGCGCCACCGCGAACCGTCCCGGCTTTGCCAGCCGATCGAAACGCAACCGCGTTTCAGGTTCGAACGGATAATTGGTGTCGAGCGTTATTTGCGCCCCGCGCGCCTGCCACTGCGCCTCGGCCGGAATATAGAGATTGACGAACAGCGTGTCGCCGCTTTCCCAGAATATCGCCTCGCCATGTTTGGCATGGCTTTCCATCCCCGATCCGACACAGCACCAGAATGCATCCTCGTCCGGTTTCGAATATTCGCGTGCCGTACCGCTCATCAGCGGCGTCATATAGGTAAAGCCCGCCGTGCGCGGATTCTGCGCCGACAGCACGTGATTAAGATGCGCGCGCTCATAATAATCGAACAGCGCACCATCGGGATTCCAGCCGAACAAATGCCCGGTCAGCTTCAGCATATTATAGGTGTTGCAGTGCTCGCACGTCTGCTCGGTAATATGCTCCGCGATCGTATCGGGCGCGGAGAAATATTCGCGATCGGCATTGCCCCCGATCACATAGCTGTGATGCCGCGTCACCGTTTCCCAGAAGAAGCGTGGCGCAACCCGCTGATCCTCCTTGCCGGTCAGTTCGTGCAGCCGGGCAAGCCCGATCAGCTTGGGCACCTGCGTATTGGCGTGCAGGTTCGATAGCTGATCCTGCCGCGCAACCAGCGGGTCGAGCACCTTGCGGTCATAGATACGCTCGGCCAGCCGCAGCCAGCGTTTGTCGCCGGTACGCGCGTACATTTCGGCGAAACTTTCGTTCAGCCCGCCATATTCGCACGCCAGCACTTCCTGCATCTGCGCATCGTCGAGCGCGGCGAACACGCGTTCGAAATAGCCGCCCAGCGCAAGCGCCACCGCCATCGCCTTGTCATTGCCGCACATCGCCTGAACGTCGAGCAGCCCGGCGAACAGCTTGTGCACCGTATAAAGCGGCGACCAGGAACCGTTCAGATCGAAGCCGCCCGAACGGATTTCGCCGCGCATGATTTCGGGAAAAATCTCCTCACCATCGGCGATGGTCCCGTCCTTGCGCTTACGCTGAAGCGCGCCGACATAGCCGGTGCCGCGCTTTTCCTGTGCTTCTGCAAGTTCATCGACGATGTAATTCGCCCGCTCGCACGCTTCCGCATCGCCGGTCTGCGCATGGGTGAGTGCGAGGGCGGAGAGATAATGACCCAGCGTATGGCCGGCGATCGTATCGCTTTCCCACCCGCCATAGATTTTCCCCTTGGGCTTCAGCCCCGCATAAAGGCGGAAATTGTGGAGCAGCCGATCGGGTTCGAGCCGCATCAGATAGCCGCGATTGACCTCTACGGCAGTCGCAAAGTCGGAAGGGAGCAGGCGTACCGCCGATAACGGTAGGGGCGCGGCCCGGTTCGGCAGGCGGGAAGCGAGCGGCGAAAAAGCGAATGCGGCCCCGCCTCGTCCGATCAAAGCGCCCATTGCGGCACCGATGAGCAATGTCCTGCGCGTCGTCACGATCAACCTCTCCCCTTGGATATCGTATACGATATGTGTTTTTGAGCCGGGGTCAATCCATCTCGCACAAAATGCCTGCCTGGCTGTGCGACAGCTCTTCCGATACGTATACGATATAATATACTTGACCTGAGGAACGCGACCCGGTTGTATGCACCTCAATGCGCGGCCGATACCGCTACCGCGAGAAAGGCAGTAAGGGGGATTGCCGTGAAAGCGAACCGCATCATCAGTATCGCCGCGTTAACGGTAGCCGCCCTTTCCGGCCCGGCCTGTCCGGCGGAGCTTCGAGCAGGCTCCGCTCCGAGGGTCAGCATGATGAACCGGGAGCTTCCCGCTTTTGCGGTCGGATTGCGCAGCGATACCCAGACGCTCGTCCGCCTCTCGCCGCGCGCGCTTCCCGGTTTCAGCTTCGTTCCGACCAGCCGGGAAGCTGAACGAAGCGGCGACGGCTATAACCATATCGGCGACCTTAACCTGCGCCTGCGCACCACTGGCGGCGAATGGCGCGACTTCGCCTCGGCGCATGATCGTGCCCCGATCCGTGCACTGCCGATTCATGGAGACATCATCGCCGCTGCCGACATCACCGCGACGATGGGCACCGGCTTCCCGCTCACCGTCCGGCGCGACTGGATCGCGGCCGATGAGGCGCTGATCGTGCGCTTCACCCTTACCAATCCCACCGATCAACCGATCGAGATCGGCGCATTCGGCATGCCGATGGTGTTCGACAATATCATTCAGGACCGCACGCTGGAGCAAGCGCATGCCAAGGCGAGCTTCGTCGATCCCTATATCGGCCGCGATGCGGGCTATCTTCAGGTCACGCGCCTCAATGGCAAGGGACCGGCGCTGCTGGTCCTGCCCGAAAAGGGCACCCCCCTCGAAGCCTATCGCCCGCTGCGTCACGCGGGGGCGAGCGACCATGACGCCGACATTTTCACCGAACGCACCCCGCGCAATCAGACCTCGGAAGGCTTTTACGACTGGACCGTCGCCAGCAAGGGGTTCGCGGAGCGCGAATGGAAGCAAGCGGGCCGCCAGTGGAACGAGCCGACCAGCATCACGCTTGCCCCGCATGAAACGCGCCGCTTCGGCCTGCGTCTCGTCCAGTCGCCGACCATCCGAGGAATAGAGGACACGCTGGCCGCCTATGGCCGACCGGTCGCGATCGGAATCCCCGGCTATGTCGTCCCCGCCGATATGCATGTTTCGCTGTTCCTGAAAGCGCCGCAAAAGGTCACCGGCTTTTCCAGCTATCCCGATGGCGCGCTGAACGTAACGCCGATGCCGGGGCGCGGCATGTGGCAACGCTATGCGGTGACGGGGCACGGCTTCGGACGCGCGCGCCTCACCATCGCCTATGCCGACGGCAGCGCGCAGACGGTTAGCTATTTCCTCACCAAAGCACTCGACCGGACGGTCGCCGATCTGGGCCGTTTCACCACCGATCAGCAATGGTTCGACGACAGGAGCGACCCGTTCCACCGCGCGCCTTCGGTCCTCAGCTATGACGATGAAGCGGGCGCGATCCTGACGCAGGAACCGCGCGTCTGGATTGCGGGCCTGAGCGATGAAGGTGGCGCGGGCGCATGGGTCGCCGCGATGATGAAGCAGCTCGACAATCCCGATCCGCAGGAAGTCGCGAAGCTCGAACGCATGGTCGACGAAACCGTGGTCGGCAAGCTTCAGGTCGCGGACGGTGCCCATGCGGGCGGGGTTAAGAAGAGCCTGTTCTATTACGACCCAAAGGCGTTTCCGGGCTATTATAACGCCGATACCGACTGGTCGACCTGGACGTCATGGCCGAAAAAGGAGGCGGACGACCTCGGCCGTTCGTTCAACTATCCGCATGTCGCAATCGGCCATTGGGTGCTCTATCGCCTCGCGCGCGATCATCAGGGGCTGGTCAGCGCGCATCCCTGGCGCTGGTATCTGAACCACGCATATCAGACCATCGTGGCGATGATGCGCGACGCGCCGCATTATGCGCAGTTCGGTCAGATGGAGGGCGAGGTGTTCCTCGACATCATGGCCGATCTGCGGCGCGAGGGCATGACGCAGCAGGCGGACACGATCGAAGCGCTGATGAAAGCGCGCGCCGATCACTGGGCGACACTCCCCTATCCGTTCGGCAGCGAAATGGCGTGGGATTCGACGGGCCAGCCCGAAGTCTATGCATGGATGCGCTATTTCGGCCGGCAAAAGCTCGCCGACGAAACGCGCGAGGTGATCCTCGGCTATGATCCAACGATCCCAAGTTGGGGTTATAACGGCAATGCGCGGCGCTATTGGGATTTCCTCTATGCCGGGAAATATCCGCGTATCGAGCGGCAGATCCATCATTACGGATCAACCAACAACGCCATTCCCCTGTTCGAAGCCTATCGGCAGAATCCCAAAGACCTGCACCTGCTGCGCGTCGCCTATGGCGGCCTGATGGGCGGGATCACCAATATCGATCAAAAAGGGTTCGGATCAGCCGCCTTTCACAGCTGGCCTGATATGATGCGCTGGGACCCGTATAGCGGCGATTACGGCATGGGGTTTTTCGCCCATGCCTATGCAACCGCCACCTATCTCGTGAACGATCCGCGTTTCGGCTGGATCAGCTTCGGCGGCAATCTGACTCAGCAGGGCACCCGCATTAAGGTCGCGCCGAAGGACAGCGCGCGCAGCCGATTCTTCATCGCTCCGGCGGGCCTGTGGATGACGCTCGATGCCGGAAAGTTCGACACGGTCGATTACGACACCGCAACCGGCATGGTGACGCTCACCCTCGCGCCTGCGACCGCCGATACCGCAACCGCGCTGCTTCGCTTCGACCAGACCGCAGACGGCCCGGTCTATGCAATGCAAGGCGATGATCGGCTCGAACGCGGTGCCCATGCCATTGCCCTAGGCGAGCGTCCGACAAAGATCACGCTCAGGCCGGAGACGGCGCGCCTTTCCGCCGAATCGGACTGATAATCCGGTTGCCGGTGTGAATATTATACCATATACAAAGATATCTTATCTGGAGGAATTACGAGCAATGACCGCGCCAACGACCTTGTGGAAAGGCGTATACCCCGCCGCGACGACCCAGTTCGCAGCGGACGATTCGATCGATCTCGACGCAACGCAGCGGATGCAAACCGCGCTCGTCGATGACGGGGTCGACGGCCTGATCCTGCTGGGTACGTGCGGCGAGAATAATTCGCTCACCGCCGACGAAAAGCGAACGGTACTCTCCGGCGCAGTCGAGGCGCTGAAGGGTCGTGCGCCGCTGGTCGCGGGTGTGTCGGAATTCACGACCGCAGCCGCTATCGACTATGTCCGCGATGCGGAAAAGATCGGCGTTGATGCGCTGATGGTACTGCCCGCGATGGTCTATGTTCCCAGGCCGGAGGAACTGGCCGCACATTTCCGCGCCGTGGCGGAAGCGACTTCGCTGCCGATCATGCTCTACAACAATCCTCCCGCCTATCGCACGACGATCGATTTCGACACGCTCGCCTCGCTTGAGGATGTTTCGAACATCGTTGCGGTCAAGGAAAGCGCGCCCGACACGCGGCGCATCACCGATGTCATCAATCGTTTCGGCGACCGCTATACCGTGATGGCGGGCCTCGACGATATCGCGCTCGAAGGGCTGATGCTGGGCGCCAGCGGCTGGGTATCGGGCCTTACCAGCGCTTTCCCGCGCGAATCCGTCCGCCTTGTCGCAGCGGCCGATGCCGGCAACTGGGAAGAAGCGCGCGAAATCTATCGCTGGTTCATGCCGCTGCTCCATCTCGATGCCGAACATGATCTGGTCCAGTCGATCAAGCTCGCTGAAGCGATCATGGGCCGGGGCAGCGAGCGTGTGCGCATGCCGCGCATGCCGCTCACCGGCGAACGCAGGGCAGAGGTTACGCGCATGGTCGAACAATGCCGCGCGACGCAGCCAAGCCTGCGCGAAACCGAACGGGTCTGACCAGCATGGCCGCGCCTGCGCGGCACGGCCACCGTTAAATGACCGGATCAATGCAAAAGGGGTAGGAATCGCATGGGGCTATTGGGGCGGATCAAGCCGATCGAACGCGGTGCCGGTAACGGCGAACATCGGCTGAAACCCAGCCTCTCCTGGCCTCACCTGATCGCGCTTGGCGTCGGTGCCATCGTCGGCACCGGCATTTACACGCTCACCGGGGTGGGCGCCGATCGCGCCGGCCCCGCCGTCATCCTGGCCTTTGCCATAGCCGGTGCGGTTTGCGCCTGCGCCGCGCTTGCCTATGCCGAGCTGGCGACCGCAATCCCGGCGGCGGGCAGCGCCTATACCTATAGCTATTCGGTGCTCGGCGAAGTCGCCGCATGGATCGTCGGATGGAGCCTGATCCTCGAATATTCGCTCGCCTGTTCGGGCGTCGCGGTCGGCTGGTCGGGCTATCTGGTCGGGCTGATCCAGTCGGCGGGCGTACATCCGCCGCAATGGCTGCTCGCCGGTCCCGATGCGGGCGGGCTGATCAACCTTCCCGCGGTTCTGGTGTCGATGGGCATCGCCGCGATGCTGATGGCGGGAACGCGCGAAAGCGCGACGGTCAACATCCTGCTCGTCATCATCAAGCTGGTGGCGCTCGCGATCTTCGTGGTGGTCGTCCTCCCTGCCTTCGATTCAGCCAATCTGCACCCTTTCATGCCCTATGGCTTCGGCAGCCATGTTATCGACGGCGAAAAGCGCGGGGTGATGGCGGCGGCGGCAATCGTGTTCTTCGCCTTTTACGGCTTCGACGCCGTCGCAACCTCGGCAGAGGAAGCGCGCAATCCGGGCCGTGATCTCAAAATCGGCATCATCGGGTCGATGGCGGTATCGACCGGCATCTATATTCTGGTCGCGGTGGCGGCGGTCGGTGCGGTGTCGTATCAGATTCTCGGCGGATCGCCCGAACCGCTCGCGCTCGCGCTGCGCGAGCTCGGCCATCCGGTGACGTCCTGGCTGGTGGCGGGCGCGGCGCTTGTCGCCCTGCCCTCGGTGATTCTGGTGATGATGTACGGGCAAAGTCGCATCTTCTTCGTCATGGCCCGCGACGGCCTGTTGCCGCGGCGGCTTGCCCGTGTGTCGAAGCGCAGCGGAACCCCGGTTTTCGTCACTGCGATCACCGGCCTGTTCGTGTCGCTGATCGCTGCCTTTTTCAATGTCGGCGAAATCGCCGAGCTCGCCAATGCGGGCACGCTGCTGGCCTTTATCGCTGTCGGCGCATGCATGATGATCCTGCGCCGCCGCGCGCCCGATCTGGAGCGCATCTTCCGCTGCCCGGCCCCCTATATCGTCGGCACGGCAGCGATCCTCGGCTGTATCTATCTACTGATCAGCCTGCCCGAAAAGACGCTGGTTCGCTTCGTTCTCTGGAACGCCATCGGGCTGGCGGTCTATTTCGCTTATGGCCGCGCGCGCAGCCAGGTTGCCCGCGATATGGTCGACGCTGCCGGCTGATCGACCGCCGCCCGCCTGCGGGACTTCTTTATCGGATTTCAACAGGTTCGATCGTGAGTCGGAACGATGCCGGGCGTGTCTGTATGTCCCATCATCTTTGCCCGCGACTCGCGCCGATATGAATCACGAACCGCATCGCCTTCGATCCGCGCTGAAGACCATCACTGTCAAAAACGCGTAACCGTTTGGAAACAAATCGATAATTATTGAATATCAGATATCGTATAATTTATTTGATAACCATCTGGAATCATGTTTTCTTTTCATCGGGTCACAAGATGAAAAGGGGGTTTGATATGCAGTTCATGCGCAATAAAAAGTCTGCACTGCTCGGTTCGGCAGGAATCGCGCTCGCGACGATCATGATTTCCGCTCCTGCGCGCGCGCAAAGCGACGCCGCTGCGCAGACCTCTGCCAGCGAAACCACCGACGATATTCTGGTCACCGGCTCGCTGATCCGTCGTCCCAATCTGGAAAGCAGCAGCCCGGTCACCATGGTCGATAGCAAGGAATTCCAGTATCAGGGTTCGACTGCGGTAGAGGACACGCTCAACCGCCTTCCCCAGTTCACCCCGGACGCCAATTCGAACGTCTCCAACGGGTCGGACGGGACCGCGAACATCAATCTGCGCAATCTGGGGTCCAACCGCGTGGTGACGCTGCTCAACGGCAAGCGGCTGCTCCCCACGCAGGCGATGGACCTCAACTTCATTCCCGCCTCGCTGGTCGAACGGGTCGATGTCCTGACCGGCGGTGCCTCGGCAGTATATGGTGCCGATGCGGTATCAGGTGTCGTCAATTTCATCCTGAAGGACGATCTGAACGGCGTCCGGATCGATTCCACGTACAGCTTCTTCCAGCATAATAACGACAACCGCACGCTTCGCGATCTCGTATCGGGCAGCGGATATGAAGTCGCGCCGAAACATGTCACCGACGGCGACACCTATGAAATCAACGTGGCGATGGGCACCGATTTCGCCGATCATCGCGGCAACGTCACCATGTTCATCGGCAACCGCCATTCGAACCCGGTGCTGCAATCGCAGCGCGACGTTTCCGCCTGCGCGCTGAGCCCCGCCGATGCGGCGCGAAGCCAGCTTCGCTGCGGCGGATCGAGCAACAACCAATATGGTCTTTTCACGCTGCTCTCCGGCCCCAATCAGGGCCAGACGCTGGTCAATGCCAAGGACGGATCGAAAAACTGGCAGCCTTATGACCCGTCTTTCGCCTATAATTACGCCCCGACCAATTATTTTCAGCGCTCGGACAATCGCTACACGGCGGGCGCATTCGCCCATTATGACGTCACGGACTTTCTGACGCTCTATGGCAGCGCGATGTTCATGGACGACCATACATGGTCGCAGGTCGCGCCCTCGGCGATCTGGCAGGGAACGACCTTCGCGATCAATTGCGACAATCCGCTGCTCAGCGCATCGCAGGCATCGACGCTGTGCGGGGCCGATGCGGGCACGTCCGAAAATGCGGACGTATTCATCGGCTATCGCCCGACGGCGGGCGGTGCGAGCCCGCGGCGTGACGACCTTCGCCACACCGATTATCGCTTCACCGCCGGACTTCGCGGCGATGTCGCAAAGGGCATTTCCTTCGATGTCAGCGCGCTGCGCTCCGAGGTGATCTTCGACGAAAGCTACAAGAACGATATCGATCAGACGCGTGCGGCAAAGGCGCTTCAGGTCGTCAATGTCGACGGAACGCCGACCTGCAAATCAGTGATCGACGGCAGCGATCCGGCCTGCGCCCCGGTCGATGTTTTCGGGTACGGCACGATCTCGGACGAAGCGTTCCAGTATCTCTACGTCCCAAGCTACACCCATGGCGTCAATCGGCAGCTGGTGCTGAACGGCACGGTCAACGCCGATCTCACCAGCTATGGCATAAAGACCCCATGGGCGGATCAGGGCCTTGGCGTCGCACTGGGCGTCGAACATCGTGAAGAATATCTCGATTTCCAGGCCGATCTTGTCGCTTTGTCGAAGGGCAGCCAGAACGCGCACGGCACGATCGACGTCAACGAAGTGTTCGGCGAACTCGATCTGCCGATCGTGTCCGATGTACCGTTGATCCATTCGCTCGGCGTGGACGGCGGTTTTCGCTTTTCGGACTATACGAACAAGGGTGTTTCCTCGAAATCCGAATATAAGACATCGACCTACAAGCTCGAATTCCACTATGCGCCGACCCGCGATATCCGGTTGCGCGCAAGCTATAACCGCGCGGTTCGTGCCCCCAATATCGCCGAACTCTTCCAGTCGCAGGGGCTCGGCAACATCTCGGCAAGCGATCCGTGCGCGGGCGCTTCTCCGGCGGCCAGCTTTCAGGCGTGTCAGGCGAGCGGCGTTACTGAGGCGCTATACGGCAAAATCCCCGAATGTCCGGCCGAAACCTGCGTTCAGCAATTCGGCGGCAATCCGAACGTGAAGCCCGAAAAGGCCGACACCTATACGATCGGCGCGGTTTTCACGCCGACCTTCCTGCCCGATTTTACGATGTCGCTCGATTATTACCGGATCAAGGTCGACGGCTATATCGGCAGCATCGATCCGGCGCTGACGATCAAACAATGCGTTGCGACCGGCAATCCCTTCTTCTGCGACCTGTTCCACCGCGATCCGCGTTCGGGCGTATTGTTCGGCACCGACGGCTATGTCGTCGCGACGACGCAGAATACCGGCTATCTGAAGACCGACGGTATCGACATCAACGCCAACTATGCGGTGGGTGTCGGCAGCATGGGCAGGCTCTCCTTCGATCTGGTGGGAAGCTATGTGCTGCATCAGATCACCGAACCGCTACCCGGCCTCGGCACCTATGACTGTGTCGGCCTGTTCGGGCCGAGCTGCGGTCAGCCCAATCCGCACTGGCGCCACACGATGCGCACCACCTGGCAGATGCCCTGGTCGAATGCGACGCTTTCGATCAACTGGCGGCACAAAGGCCCGGCGGAGATTACCAACAACCAGGATAATTCGCTGCTTTCCGGCACACCCTATGTCTATGGCGCGAAGATCAAATCCTATGACTATTTCGATCTTGCCGGAACGGTGAAGGTACTCGACGGCGTGTCGCTGCGCGCCGGCATCAACAATCTGTTCGATCGCGATCCGCCCGCTTTTTACGAAGGGCAGAACAGCGCCTTCGGCAACGGCAATACGTTCCCCGGCTTTTACGACGCGCTCGGCCGCCGGATCTTTGCCGGGCTGACCGCCGAATTCTGATCCGGGCCGGTATTTCCCCGGAACTGACGGGCCGTGCCAGACGCACGGCCCGTTATTTTCACGGTTCGCCCGGCAGGAGGATCATCCGATGCGCCTGAACATCGCTCTCGCCCATGGCGCAAGGCATCTGCCTACGGGCAAGGACGATGCATTATGGCATCGATTTCCATAAACACCGGATCGGCGCAGCGTGAAAACCGGCAGCTTGTGCCCGCTTTCCCCTGCCGGCCCTGCACCGGGCGGTTGCGCCCTGTGATTATACGGTATACTAATCAGGAAATTTCAGGAGAAACAAGGCTATGCGGCGTTCGATCCAGCTGGGAGCACTGGGCTTCTTCATCGTGACCAGCCCTCTGGCGCACGCCGCCGCCACGCAGGACGAGTCCGCATGCGAATGCGCCGCAAAGCCTGCGCAATCTCCGGCCGACACCGCGTTCCGCAAACTCTATACCGACGAATGGAGCTGGCGACAGCAACAGGTCTCGGGTGACGAGGACAGCGGCGACGCTGCCATCCGCCCCGACCTGCCCGATGTATCGCCAGAGGCACAGGCAAAGCGCCTCGCCCGCTGGCAATCGGTCGAAAAATCGCTCGACGCGATCGACCGCTCCGCCCTCTCACCCGCCAACCGGACCAATTACGATGTCTATCGGCAGCAGATCAGCGTATTGATCGGGCAGCAGCAGTTCAAAGATTATCAGCGCCCGCTCAATTCCGACACGTCCTTCTGGGGAAATCTCGCCTCCACCGCGCGGCAGAGTTTCACGACCGAAACCGACTATCGCAACTATCTCTCGCAGCTGAATCAGATGCCCCGCTATTTCGATCAGCAGATCGCGAATATGCGCGCCGGCCTCGCCCGCGGCTTCACCCCGCCGAAGATCACGCTGCAGGGACGCGACGATACCGTCCGCTCGGTGATCGACGTGAAGACGCCGCAGGACAGCGTCTTCTACAAGCCGTTCGCCACCATGCCCGCGAACATCCCCGATGCGACCAAAGCCGAGCTGCGCGCCGAGGCGGTAGAGGCAATCACCCGGTCGGTTATTCCCGCGCATCAAAAGCTGCTCACCTTCCTTACCAAAGACTATATCCCGAACGCGCAGGCGTCGATCGCTGCCTATGATCTGCCCGACGGCAAGGCCTATTATCAGTCGAAGATCCGCGAATTCACGACGCTCGACATGACGCCCGCGCAAATTCATCAGATCGGGCTGGATGAGGTCGCGGAAATCCGCAGCCAGATGCTGCAAACCATGAAGGATGCGAAGTTCGACGGCACGCTTCCGCAATTTCTGCACTTCCTGCGCACCGGCCTCCAATTCTATGCGAAAACGCCGGAAGAATTGCTGAAAGATGCCGCGTGGATTTCGAAGGAATTTGACGGCATCGCATCGAAATGGATCGGCCATCTGCCGCGCAGCCGCTTCGCCATCGAACCCGTGCCTGCCGATATCGCGCCTTATTATACCAGCGGGCGCGGCGGCCCCGGAATCTATCTGGTCAACACCTATGACCTCGCCTCACGCCCGCTTTATTCGCTGCCGGCGCTGACCCTGCACGAAAGCGCGCCCGGCCATGCGTTTCAGATGCCGCTGGCAGCGGAGAACAAGGACCTGCCCGCCTTTCGCCAGAACACGTACATCTCTGCCTATGGCGAAGGCTGGGCGCTCTATTGCGAATGGCTGGGGCAGGAAATGGGCATGTACAAAACGCCCTATGACCGGTTCGGGATGCTCAGCTATCAGATGTGGCGCGCCGCGCGGCTGGTCGTCGATACCGGCATCCATTCGATGGGCTGGAGCCGCGAACAGGCGCAGCGCTATCTCCACGACAATACCGCGCTCGCCGATCAGGAGATCAAGACCGAAGTCGACCGCTATATCGCATGGCCCGGTCAGGCGCTGTCTTACTATATCGGCGAAATGACGATCCGAAACGACCGCGCGCGCGCCGAAAAAGCGCTCGGCCCCAAATTCAACATCCGCGCCTTTCATGATGCGGTGCTCGAAACCGGATCGGTCCCCCTCCCTGTCCTCACCGCCCGCATCGACAAATTCATCGCCGACGGCGGCAAAGGCCCATACCCGGACGAGGAGCGGTAGGAATAATGACGGGCACGGCGATATGCCACGGCAAGCCGCCCTGTTCGCTTTTTTAGGATCCGTTTGATTTCGCCACAGGCGGCGCACCATTGACGCGAAGCACCTTCATCGGCGGAGCGCCGTCGATGAAGGTGAAGCTCGCAAAATCAGGAGAGAATTCGACGGTGATGCCGAGGGCTTCGGACCGAAAACGCCGTGGCGAGAGCGGGATCAGCCGTTCGGACGTGGCGGCGGGAGCACCGGCGAACCGTGCGAATAATCCTTCCGAACGAGCTTCGAGCACAATGTTCAGCCCGCTGCCTTCGAAATGCCCCGCAGCTTTGGAAAGCTGAGCAAGCGACAGCGGCTTTTCCTTACTTGCCGGCACAACCATGTCGGGCCAGCCATAATCGCTCGCAACGGCGCGGACGACTTCGTTGATCAATCGGCGGCCATCGCCGCCATTGGTCAGCACGACGATGCCGTCGCCTCTATCCCTATAGGCTTCCATGAACGATTCGAATCCCGGATTGACGCCGTCATGGCCGAAGCGGGGGGTGCCGTCCCTGTAAAGCGCGACGCCAAGCCCCCAATTATCCTTGACCGGTGTCATCATCGCATGCGTCATCCCGGGCGAGAGGCGGTGCCCTGTCTTGCCTGCGGCGGAAGCCTGAAGATCGATGAGCAACCGCGCCAGATCGCTTGCGCTCGCCCACAACCCTGCCGCCGCAAGCTGGGGAAAGACGCAATAATTTCCGGGCATCGCTTTTCCGTGCGCAGAACCGAATGCCATGTCGCTGCGGATCGCCAGGGAGAGCGGCATGGCAAATCCGCTGCGTGTCATGTGAAGCGGGCCCAGCATCTCAGTTTGCGCAAGCTGGGCGAACGGGACGCCGGTCACATCGGACAGCGCAAGCTGCGTTACCATATAGCCGCCGCCGGAATATTCGAACTGCGCGCCTGCGGGTAAGATGCTCCGGACCGGCGGATTGGCGGCTGGCGGCATGCCGTCCAAAGTCTGTACTGTCGTGGGCAGCGGCGCACCCGGCGGGTAGCAGTGATCGAAGCCGTGCACGCTCAGCCCTGCCGTATGACTCAGCAGCTCGCGAAGCGTCACGCCATCGGGGGCCAGCTTCGCATCCTCCGGCAACCGCCAGGAATGAAGCGACCTGTTGATATTCCGGTCAAGGCCGATTGTACCCCGTTCGACCAGCCGCAATGCGACCGTCGCGGTCACTATTTTGCTGATCGACGCCGCCTGAAACGCAGTATCGGGCGTGACCGGCGCGCAACTGGTGAGATCGCGAACTCCCCAGCCCCGTGCCCAGGCGATCCTGCCGTCATGAATCACCGCGACGCTGATCCCCGGCACGTCGTATCGGCGCATCGCCTCGGCCAGCGTGCGTGGCTGGTCGCCGGGCCGGATGACGGGCGGGCGCAGGTTCGTCTCGACATTGCGGGTATGCGAATTGACGGGGCCGCCGTCGGTGAGGGAAGGCGCAACGCACCGCGCCGGCCCGGTCTGTGCAAGTGCTGGGCCGCAGGCGACGACGCTAAGCGACAGGGCACAGAGGATCATTCGTGCGTTTTGCATCGTTCGGGTCTCCGGCAAGGACATTGAGGCGACGATAAATCGGGGAAGCGCGCGACAGTCGCACGTTTCGCTAATAAGGCGGCAGGTTAAGATCAGCGTGCCAGCTTCTGAGTCCGGCGATCAGCGCAAGTTCGATCCCGAGCGCTCCGCCAAGCGTGACGGCCTGTCCGATATCGAGAAACAGGCAGCCCAGAACGAGTATCATGGTAGTGATCGCGGCAAGTACGGCAGTGCCCGTTGCGGCGGCGCGCACCCAGTCACGTTCAAGCGTCAGCCATGCCAGACGCATCTGCACGATGCCGGACAATAGCAGCAAAAGGGCGAGCGACGGCCCTGCCGCCCGAATGGCTTCGCCCATCAACAGCTTTTGCGCATAGGTCGCGCCGATGTTCGCCTGCCCGCCCAACAGATGAGGTATTCCCAGCGCCGCAGAGCTGATTTCAACCGCTGCGATCGGTACCATTATCATCAGCGCCAGCGCGTAGCTCGTCAGGATGAACCGGCCTTCATCCCGAACCGGCATCTGGCAAAGCGCCCCGGCCAGACATCCGGCGGCGAAGGTCAGCGGGCGGCCGTCATCGACCGCAGCATCGAACTCGGCCAGCATCGCCTGCGCCCATTCTCGCCGTCCTTCTCCCAGACACCGGCATGCGAGCGTCATCAATGCGCGGGAAAGCAGAAGCTTCATATCCGAACGGCCTTTCCCGATAGTGCAGGATCGTTGCGCGCAAGGTCCTGAACCAGTGCCATTCCCTTTTGCGTAAGACGATAAGCGTGCCGCGCCGGCCGGCCGGTCATGGCGGGTTCGCGCCATTCCGCCTCGACCAGATCCTGTTCGCTCATCCGTATCAGCAGCGGATACAACGTGCCCGACAGCAGTCCCGTATCCTTCATAAGATCATAGCCATGGTGCCATTGGCGATCGGCAAGCGAATGAAGAAGCGCAATCATTTGTCTGGAGGGGCGCCGCTGTCGCATCATTTCTTATTTTCAACATATGTAGATTTAAGAGTCAAGCGGCGGAAACCGCGTCGGCACCGAAAACCGTCTTCAGGAATGCCGCTCGTCAAGACGGTTGCTAAGCCCCCCTGTCATCAATTCGTCGCGCGCATCGCGCACAAGGCCCCGGCGTGGTTCGGGGAATCGGGATGATCGGCGGCGATACGGCGCGAAGGCGGGCATCGGCGTCCGGCCTCACCCTGTTTCTGGGCGGGCTGGCCGCGTTCGGCGCCTATTTCGCGATGTACGCCTTTCGCAAAGCCTTTGCTGCGGCGACCTATGCCGATATCGTCGGCTGGCCGTTCGCGCTCGACTATAAAAGCGCGCTGCTGATCGCTCAGGTCATCGGCTATGCGCTGTCCAAACTGATCGGCGTTCGCGTCATTGCGGAGGTCGGGCGCAGCCATCGCGCGCGGATGATCCTGTCGCTGATCCTTGCGTCCTGGCTCGCGCTGCTGCTCTTCCCCCTCGTGCCCCCGCCGTGGAACATTGCGTGCCTGTTCCTCAACGGGCTGCCGCTCGGGCTGATCTGGGGGCTGGTGTTCAGCTATATTGAGGGGCGGCGCGCGACCGAATTGCTGGGTTCGATGCTCTGCGCCAGCTTCATCCTGTCCTCAGGCGTGGTGAAGTCCGCCGCCGCGCTGCTGCTGCAGGCGGGGGTGCCCGAATTCTGGATGCCCGCTGCGACGGGCCTTGCCTTTACGCCGCTGCTGCTCGTCTCGCTTTGGCAGCTCGAGCGCCTCCCCCCGCCCGATGCCCGCGACGAGGCGGAGCGGGTCGCGCGCGTGCCGATGCGGGCGGCCGATCGCGCGGCGTTCCTGCGCGCGCACGGCGCCACGCTGCTGCTCCTCATCACCGGCTATGTCCTCCTCACCGCGCTGCGCGATGTCCGCGACAATTTCGCGGCGGAGCTATGGGCGTCGCTTGGCCATGGCGGCGAACCGGCGATGTTTTCGGCAAGCGAGATACCGGTCGCGCTGCTCGTCCTCGCCGCGCTCGCCTTGCTGATGCTGGTGCGCGACAATCGCCGCGCGCTGCTGGCGATGCACGGCATGATCCTGTCGGGCGCGCTGCTGCTCGGCCTGTCGACGCTTGCCTTTCATGCCGGGCTGATCGGGCCGATCGCGTGGATGACCCTCACCGGCACGGGCCTCTATCTTGCCTATACGCCGTTCAACGCAATGCTGTTCGACCGCATGATCGCGGCGATCGGCACTGCCGCCAATGCCGGATTCCTGATCTACATCGCCGATGCATCGGGCTATATGGGCAGCGTCGCGCTGCTGCTGATCCGCCATTTCGAAGCGCCCGATATGCGCTGGCTGCATTTTTTCACCCTGTGCAGCGAAGCGACCGCGCTGATCGTCGCGCTGTTCACGATCCTCTCCGCGCTCCATTTCCTCCGCCGCCCCCGGCGCATCCGGTTACCGCTCGCCGCCTGACCGGCGCGCATTCGCGAACGCTGCATTTCCATTTGGACCCCTGATCGCGCCTCCCCGCCCGGCCTATATCGCCCCCAACACAGCAACCGGCGGGCACATCAGCCCCCGATATGCGGGAGATATGACATGATCGACCTTCGTCCCTTTTCGACCCTTGGCGGCGCGGACCATGGCTGGCTGAACGCGAAGCACCACTTCTCCTTCGCCGGTTATTACGACCCCGACCGCACCCAATGGGGCAATCTGCGCGTGTGGAATGACGACACCATCCAGCCGGGCACCGGCTTTCCCCCGCACCCGCATCGCGACATGGAGATCATCACCTATGTCCGCAAAGGCGCGATCACGCATGAGGATAATCTCGGCAATCGCGGCCGTACTGAAGCGGGCGATGTGCAGGTGATGAGCGCGGGCACGGGAATCGCGCACAGCGAATATAACCGCGAGGATCAGGAGACGCAGATCTTCCAGATCTGGATTCTCCCCACCCGCACCGGCGAAGCCGCCGGCTGGGGCGCGAAACCTTTTCCCAAAGGCGAGCGGTCGGGCCGGTTCATCACCCTGGCTTCGGGCTTTGCAGAGGATGGCGACGCCCTCCCCATCCGCACCGATGCGCGGGTGATCGGCGCAACGCTGCGCGCCGGGGAGAGCGCCGAATATCGCCTCGGCACCGATCGGCGCGGCTATCTCGTCCCCGCTACGGGCGCGGTGGAGATTGACGGCATCCGCGTCAACGCCCGCGACGGCGCGGCGATCAAGGATGTGGAAACGCTCACCGTCACCGCGATTGAGGATAGCGAGATCGTGCTGGTCGACGCCGCCTGACCCGGTCCCGCCGCGTTTCCCATCGGGAGGCGCGGCGGGCCGATCACGCGAACGCGCACTCCTTCGCACGCCGCGCTTGTCCGGCCGTTTTCCCGACTATGATAGCAAGACAAACTGCCTGAACGTATGACAGAATCGTCATTGCAAGCCCCGCAGGGGCGCGGCAATCCGGAAGCTGCCTGGTCATCGCCGGATCGCTGCGTCGCTGCGCTTCTCGCGATCACGATCAGGTCAGCGATTCACGCGTATTGCAACATGGTATAAGCCAGACTCCGGCTTGGCGAGGGGCGAATCGAACCATCGACGCCGCCTCGCCCGAAGGAGAGAATGGCTGCATGAAGTCCCCCCGGCGTATCACCCTTGAACTTGCACGGAAAAGTCTCGGCCCCCACCCCGACGATCCCGAAGCACAGCGCGTCGTCGATCATATCGAACGCCGCACACCGATCAGTCAGGATGTCGGCGACCTCTCCGACGCGCAGGACAATTTCTGGGATCGCCTCGCCGATTCGGTGGCAAGGATCGGCGGCTCCTGGGGTTTTATCGGCGCTTTCTTCCTGTTCCTGGTGGCATGGACCAGCCTCAACAGCGTCGTGCTGACCCGCGGGGAGGTGTTCGACCCCTATCCCTATATCTTTCTCAACCTGATGCTTTCGATGCTGGCGGCGATTCAGGCACCGATCATCATGATGAGCCAGAACCGGCAGGCCGAAAAAGACCGCCTCGCCGCCGCGCATGATTATGAAGTCAATCTGCGCTCCGAACTCGAAATCCTCGGCATGCAGGAAAAGCTCGACCACCTGCGCGGCGAACAGCATGACCTGATCCTCGAACAACAGGCACGGATACTCGACCAGCTCGGCAGGATCGAAGCACGGCTGGGATAGGGCGGGGAGCGATCAGCGAAGCGCCGCCACCGCGATCGGCGCACCAATAAGAACGGGAATCCCCCGCTAGGAGACGGTTCATCCAACGCTTTCGCGCGCCCTGTTCGGCTAATAACGAAATAGAAAAAGGCGCGCAGGTATTGGCAATGAAACCGGAAACGATTCATGACCGGCACACGAACGGCGGGCTGTTACGCGCCTACATAATTAAGCCCATCGGCGATCGCCTGATCTACAGTCAGCCCCCGCTCCTTTCGAGCGCTAAATCCCGCCATCACTGCGGCGGCGCGCTCATCATGAGTACCGTGATGATTACGGGAGTGAAAGGCTGTATCGCCTAAGTCATACATGGTTGTTGCGAAGGTGACCGAGGAGAAATTCGCATTCTCTATCTTGCGCACGGCTGCAAAATAGCCGGCAAGATAATCGGCATGCAATTCCTGCCGTTTGACCGTCGACTGACCGGCGTTTAATCGTGCGGAAAGCCCGCGACGATATTGCACGATATGGCCATATTCATGTGCACAGACCGCCAGAACGGCGGCATCGGGCGCGGTGGGGCGTCCCAAGAGACCTTTGAGCATACGCGTGCCGAACAACACCGTTCCATCGTCGCGATCAAGTCGCACGGCGGAGGTCGCATATGCATTGCTGCCTTCGCCCATCGGCTCATCGAAATACGCGAAACCTGGCAATACGCCGAACAGCGCGGTCATTCGCGCGAGCGATTTGGCAAGGCTGCGATCAAACACCGCGTTGCCCGATTTCAGCACAATCGGCTCATTACCGCTGGCATAGGAAATTACGTCCTGCGCAGCGGAAAGAAGCGGCGCGGCTTCTTCCTTTGCCATCCAGCATCCGCCCGACACGCTCCGGGCTTGGTTGGTCTGCGCCTTGACCGGTCCCATGCCGCACAGCGAACAGGCAACAACCCCGCCTGCAATGCCGAACAGCGACCGGCGCGATGTCACGCCCCCGGTCAGCATAGATTAGGATATAGGTCGCAACCCTCTTCCTGCCCCTGGGGAACCGGGGAGGTTCCGGGGGTTGGAAGACTGGGTGTCGTGCCGCCTGTCGGTCCGGCAGACGGCACCGGCGCGGGACTGCCACTGCGCGGAACCGAGGGAGCGGGAGCGGGCGTGTAGTTCAGACCATAGATAAGTCCGTCGGCACCATATGCCACCTGCCAGAAAAGGTTCACATTGGCGAATTGCGTTGCAAAACCACATACGATGCCATTGGGAAGCTGCTGCGCGCCTATAACGCTCACATTCTGCAACGGCCCAAGCGCGGCAAGCTGGGGATAATACGTGGTCCCTCCGGTCTGCTGCAGAATAAGCTGTCGAACAGGCCATGCAAAAGCCGGCAGATAGGCACTACCGCTTTGGAAATGCTGAACCATCAATGCCATGGACGACGGGTTGCAAGGAGTCTGCGCTACGGCCTCTGCAGAGCCGATGGTACAAAAGCCAACCACAACTGCAGCAGCGCCAAATATATTGCGCTTATTTTTCATCGCCATCCCCCCAATAGCCACGAGTCGATTCTAAATATCACCCGCCGTTATTGAAGACAAGAAATATAGTTTTTGCCACACATGCCCGCTTCTTCCCAATATCGAACAACGCAGCGATGGGTCGGAGAAATGCCTTGCTTTTCCGGCCAAGGCGTCTTTCTCCGCGGCCATGTTATCCCAGTAACGGAAAGTGCCGCGCCTCTACCTCTAGCTAAAGAATCTTAGCAGTGCTCCATCGAATCCTGCGCTTCAACGAACAGATTCCCGCGTGCCCCCCTATCGTACCACGATCGTGGTATGGATCTGGACGAAATCCAGCTTTTGCGGCCTCCACAGCACAGATACATTGATTAGCTATGGTCTGGATCGTAGGTGGTTCAGCTCAGATTACCTTACTGCGGCATGCACGGTCGCAGTGCACGGCATTGTAGCAACAGAGGCAAAGGCTGAGCCTGTAACAACGGTAATGGGGGTACCCTTCGAAGGCCGGCAGTTATGTTCGCCTGCCCTCACCCCAGTTCCAGCGCCCCGGTCAGGTCGCCCGGTGCAACGCCGCCCGCCGCGACCATCGCGCGTTCGCGTTCCGCCAGACCGGGCAGCTTCTCCAGCCCGAAGCGCCGCGTGAGGAACCGGGCGATCGACCCGGTGTCATAGACGCTGTGATCCACCGCCCCGCGCCGGGCATAGGGCGATACGATCAGCGCGGGCACGCGCGTTCCGGGGCCCCAGCGGTCGCCCTTGGGCGGTGCGACATGGTCCCACCATCCGCCGTTTTCGTCGAACGTCACGACGACCAGCATCTTGTCCCATTGCGGGCTGGCGCGCAGCGTTTCGAGCACGCCGGTGATATGCCGGTCGCCGGCATCGACATCCGAATATCCGCCATGCATGTTGAGGTTGCCCTGCGGTTTGTAGAAGCTCACCGGGGGCAGCTTCCCGGCCTCTGCATCGGCAAGGAAATGGTTGGTCCGTGCGGTTTCGCCCAGCCCGGCATCGCGCAGATGCTGCGCGCGCGCTTTCGTCCCCGGCGCGAATTGTTCGTAATAGTTGAACGGCTGATGATGCGGCTGAAAATTGGGGACCGACGGGAAGCTGTTGCTTTGCCCGTGCCCCTCCAGCGCGGCTTCCCAACCGCCCGCATACCAGGCCCAGTCCACCCCGCGCTTTGACAGCTTGTCGCCGATCGTTTCGTGCTTTTGCGGGATCAGTGTGTGCGAATCGCTCCAGTCGGAATATCCGGGCCGTGCCGGGTCCAGCCGGTATGTCGGCGCATAAGGCGGCAGCATCGTGTTGACCGCGTAGAAATCGGGGCTGAGCGATGTCGGCACGAACTGCACCGGCCCGTCCAGCGCGCTTTTGGGCGATTTCGCCGTCTGTTTGGGCATAATGCCGCGCGGGTCGCTCCCCTCCAGCACCGTGATCCGGCCCTTTGCCGGGCTGTTCGCCGCATCGGGATAAAAGGGCGGACGCGCTGCGATCAGATATTGGTGGTTCAGGAACGATCCGCCGAAAGCGCCCATGAAGAAATTGTCGCACAGCGTGAATTCGCGCGCGATCTGCCACAGCCGCAAATTGGCGCTGTTGTCGCCATAGCGTCCCATGGTCAGCGCGCCGCTATCGCCCCATGCGACGAAGCCGTCGTTGCGGCCCCCGTTGATCTGCAACTGATTGTTGTAAAAAGCGTGGATCAGGTCACGCGTCACCAGCCCCTGCGGCAAAGGATCGCCGTCGGGGGTTTTCAGCGTGAAGGGCGCATTGGGCAAGATCGGCAGATCGTCCTGACCGATCTGATATTCGCGGTGGCGCACCACCTGCTTGTTCGGGACCATCCCTTCCCAGACCGGCGGAAGTTGACGCAGGACGCTGCCGTCGCGGTCGCGCTGCAAACTTTGCTCCGGCGGCACGGCGGACAGCGGTTTTTCAAGGCCGGGAAAATCGCCGAACAGGTTATTGAAGCTGCGATTTTCGGCGAAGATGACGACCACCGTGTCAACTTTGTCGCGAAGCAGCGCATCGGGGATCGCGGCGCCGGTCGCTTTCGGTTCGCTTTGCCGCGCCTCGGCACCGCCCGCCGCGCCGCCGATCGCGGCCAGCCCGGCAGCGACCGCCGCTCCGCCCAGAAGCTGGCGCCGCCGGGGATTTTCGATGTCCTGCGGCCCCGTTCCCGGCTTGTCACCCTTGCTCATATGCGTCCCTTGCCTGATTTTCTGCGGCATCGCCTAAGGAGATAATGTCTCATTTCGATGACAGCACAATGGTTCTCGCGCAGCCAATGACACATTCCGAGCGGCCATGCGACATCGCAGCTTCCGCAAACCGCGCGGCGATCCGGCGATGTGCGCGCCGCTCCGGATTGCCGCGCGCCTTGCGGCCTCGCAAGGGCGGGCTTGGGTCGGGGTGACGGCAGACGGGTGCGGCTCGATGCCAGGCTGCGACCCGCTGTGGCGCTCGGATTACCTTACGCTGGTACAACAGGTCCGGATCAACGCAGATCGGCATAAGATCGACCGGATAGGCAAGCTGGACAGAACCCTATGGCCAAAGCGACCCGTCGCTGCCTGCGGCAGAAAAACCATCCGCGTCGCGACTTGCCTATGGTAGATGATACACTATATCATCTAACCTCCGGCAGGCGCTGTTCGGCGCCAACTTCGTAACCTTCGCCCCGCTTTGTCCAAAGGCCCCCTGCTTGCCCCCTCTGCTGCTCCTGATCCTGTGCTGCGCAGCGCTGACCGCGGTCGCGCTGCTCGCCGCCCTTCCCTCTTTCCTGGCCCGAAAAGCCCCGGGAACCGGGCGTCTCGCCGAATATGGCGATCAGTTCGCCAAGGGGGTCTTCATCGCCACCGGGCTGGTCCACATGCTCCCCCATGCCGCGCACGATCTGGCGGACCTCCATCCCGGCTTCCCGCTTGCTTTTGCCATTGTCGCCGCGACCCTGCTCGCGCTCGTCCTCCTCTCCCAGTTCGGCCAGCGCCATCAAAGCCGCACCGGCCTTCCCATTATCGCCACACTGGTTCTGGTGGTCCACAGCCTGCTGGAAGGCGCGGTTCTGGGCGCGACCGTCGGCACGCTCGCGCTCCTCACCCTCACCGCCGCGCTCTTCGCGCATAAGGGCATGGCTGCCTTCGCGCTTTCCCGACTGCTCATCGAAAGCCCGCTTTCCCGCCGTTCCGCGCTGCTCCTGCACGGCGCGTTCGTCGTGTCGCTGCCGCTCGGCGCGGCCATCGGGGAATCGGTTCTCCACCATCCCGGCTGGGAAATCGCATCGCCCATCGTCATGGCGCTGGGCGCAGGGACGTTCATCTATCTGGGCACCGCGCATATCGTCGCGAACCTTCATGCCGGGCATCTGCGCTCAGGGCTGATCGCGCCGGTCATCGGCTTCCTCGCCATGACCGCACTTTCCGCGATCGCATAAAAAAGGCCCGCCCTTCCACAAGGAAAGGACGGGCCAAGCACTCCAGGGTGGGAGATCAGAAGTTGACCGTGGTCCCGATCGCGATCTGCCGCCCGAGCGAGTCATAGCGCGGGGCAATCGTGTTGTTGCGGAACAGGCCTGTAACATCACGCGAGTTCGGGAAAACCGGCGGCCCCTTGTCGAGAATATTGTTCGCCGCAACCCGCAACGAGAACGCCTTGTTCACCCGGAAGCTGAGTGCCAGATCGAAATAATTATACCCTTCGATCCGGTAGAAGGTCGTGCGATCATCGCCTTCGCTCCAACCCAGCGTCGGATCACCCGAATTCGATACCCGGGTAAGCGGTCCCAGATAGCGCCAGTTGAGCGACGCACTGAAGAAATCATCCGATGTCGTATAGGTCGTGCGCAAGGTGTGCGACCATTTCGAGATAAACTGACCGCAGCCGGCGCCGCCATAATATCCGACGCAATTACGCTCTGCGAGGATCGGAGAATCCTGTGCACCCGCCAGCGTGGTCAACGATCCGGCAAAATCGAAGTCGAGACGACCCGCTTTACCCATCCGCAGCGCATATTGCGCCTGGAAGTCCCAGCCATGCGACTTCGCTTTGTAATAGTTGGTCGTACCCTGCCGGATATAACCGGAGGTCGGGTTGCTGCCCGGATCGCTGAATAGTTGTCCATTGGCATTGCGAACGAACATCTTGCAAAAGAAGTCGCTGCCGGTCGAAAGACAACCATCAGAGAAATACTGATAGTTATTATACCCAATCGACTGATCGAGATCGATCAGGAAGCGGTCCACCGACACGGTCAGGCCCGGGATGAAGCGCGGGCTGACGACGACACCGAAGGTCTTGGTATAGGCGGTTTCCGGGTCAACCGTGAAGCCGCCGCTGCGATAGGTGCAGCCGACATCGGTGTCGCACAACAGGTCCGAACTCCCGTATTTTTCGGGTGCCAGACCGGTCGCGGCACAAACCGCCTGCGACGCCTTCGGATCGCCATATACCGGAATGCGCTGTCCGTTCGGACCGGTATCGTAGCGTATGATCGTCGGCGCACAGAAATCATTGTAGGTCGGATCGATGCGCCCATAGCTCGTGTTGCTTGCCTGATACGATTCGATCACAGTCGGCGCGCGCTGCGCACGATTGATCGATCCGCGGAACGTGATGTCCCGGACTGGCGACCAGATTCCTTCCGCCTTCCAAGTGGAGAAGGTGCTGGGATTGGTGCTGTATTTCGACAGGCGGAACGCACCATTGAACTGCAGCAGTTCGGCAAATGGCTTGTCCTCGACCAGCGGTGCCTGCACTTCGACCATGCCCTCCCAGACATTCTGGGAAAGATGGCTGTCGCTGCCGCCATTATATTCTCGCCACAGCGCGTCTGCCGTACCATCAAGCTGATTGGTCTGAGCCCCTAGATTTCCTCCATTGATAGGTAGAGTCCGGCCTTCGACAAGGAGACGGACGAATGAAGCGATCGAGGTTCAGCGAGGAGC